>NZ_JAATOD010000001.1 GCF_014229645.1 Listeria swaminathanii
GAGTGGAAGTGTAGCGATACATGGAGCGGACAAATACTAATCGATCGAGGACTTAACCAAAAAATGAAACGAAGTTACCTAACTGAACACTTTCTTCTCTAGTTTTGAGAGAGCAATCTTTCAACAATTCAATATTGTCTGGTAGTTATGGCGAGAAGGTCACACCCGTTCCCATCCCGAACACGGTAGTTAAGCTTCTCCGCGCCAATGGTAGTTGGGGGTTTCCCCCTGCGAGAGTAGGTCGCTGCCGGGCAATTTGAAAAAGTCCTAATTATTTAGGGCTTTTTTTGTTTATAAAAAGATAAATAAATTGCTAATAGGTAGGGATATCTAGTATAATTAAAGTCAAAAATAGTCAAAGTCAGTGATTTGTAAAAAATAGAAAGGAGATTCCTTATAATGAAAAATATTTCTGATATTATAGAAGCTTATTTGAAGCAAGTCTTGGAGTCTAGTGAGGCTGTTGAAATTAAAAGAAGTGAAATTGCGGATAAGTTTGAATGTGTTCCTTCGCAAATTAACTATGTAATAAATACTAGGTTTACAATGGAACGAGGTTATATCGTTGAAAGTAAACGTGGTGGCGGTGGATATATTCGAATTATTAAAGTGAAAATGAATGATAAGCTTCAATTATTAGAAGCGATTATATCAATGGTTCATGATAAAAAGGTTTCTCAATCATTTTCTGAAGATGTAATTTTGAGGTTGCTTGAAGAAGATGTTATAACGAAAAAAGAAGCAAGATTAATGGTTGCAGCTTTAGACCGGGAAGTTTTAATTTTACCTTTACCGGATAGGGATATTTTGAGGAGTAGGATTTTAGAAGCAATGTTGGTTGCTTTGAAATATGATTAAGGTGTGATGACGATGATCTGTCAAAGATGTGGGGAAAATAAGGCTGTTATTGCTTTACAACAATTAAATGAGGCTGGGAAAGTAGAGTCATTGTATCTATGTGAGAATTGTGCAGCTAATGAAGCTCTCTCTTCGGAAAAAGATTTAGTCAAGGCAATGGATACTTTTAGTGAGGTTGCTCTGGATTTCTTAACACTTTTACAAAAAGAAGAAAATGTGCAGAAAAAGGTTGTTTGTGGGAATTGTCAGCTTAGTTTTGATGAGTTTTTACAAACGAATCGAGTGGGTTGTTCGGAATGTTATTCGGCTTTTGAAGAGCAGTTGGTACCTATTATTGGGCGAGTACAGAATGGATATACAAAGCATGTTGGGAAAGTACCTGCAGAGGTTGAGCGAGCAGAGGGTGTTCAAAATGAGATTAGTCATTTGCAAGAAAAATTAGCTCTCTTGGTTAAAAATGAAGAGTTTGAAGAAGCTGCGATCATTCGTGATGAAATTAGGGCTTTGAAAGCTGGGGGTGAGGATAAATGAATGTGTTTGAACCTCGGCTTAGTTCTTGGTTAGAAAATGCTGGTGATGACGATGATGTTGTCCTAAGTTCTCGTATTCGGCTTGCTAGGAATTTAAAAGATGAAAAATTTCCGATTTATGAACAAAAGGAAGAAATTGTTGACCAGATTGCAGAAGTTTTTGATGATAGTTTTTCTTTATTTAAAATGAATCAGATCTCTCTATTGGAAAAGGCTCTTTTGGTGGAGAAGCATTTGATTAGTCCTTATATGATGAATAAGAGTGAGTATGGGGCGGTTCTTTTAAATGAGGAAGAAAATGTGAGTATTATGTTAAATGAGGAAGACCATTTGCGGATACAGTGCATGACTCCTGGGTTGAGGTTGTTTGATGCGTTGGAGGCGGCTTTGCAAATTGATGGGTATGTGGAAGAGAAGTTGACGTATGCTTTTGATAAGCAGTTTGGATATTTGACGAGTTGTTTGACAAATGTTGGGACTGGAATGCGGGCTTCTGTGATGGTGCATTTACCGGGTCTTGTTACAACGAAAAGAATTAAAAGTGTGATTGAGGCGATTAGGAGTCTTGGTTTTGTGGTAAGAGGTATATACGGGGAAGGTAGCATGCCCGCAAGTAGTATATTCCAAGTTTCGAATCAAGTGACTTTAGGTAAAACTGAAACGGAAATTGTGGAAGATTTAACGCAAGTCATGGAACAAATTATTATGCAAGAACGTGTCGCTAGAACTACTTTGAAGCAAAAATTTCATATTGCACTGGAAGATAGAGTTTTTAGGTCATATGGATTATTGATGAATTGCCGAATTATTTCTATGAAAGAAGCAGCCGATGCTATATCAGATATACGGCTTGGTGTAGAATTAGGGTTTTTCGAGCATATTTCTCGCCAAAAAATGAATGAATTGGTACTATTTTCGCAACCAGCTTTTTTGAGAAAAGAAGCAGGGCGCGATATGGATGAATTAGAAGAGAAAGTAATACGGGCCAAAGTGATTCGCGAGATTTTGGGCGATAAATAATGAGGCTTACGATAAGGAGGAAACAACAATGATGTTTGGACGGTTTACGCAAAGAGCTCAGAAAGTACTCGCGTTGTCACAAGAAGAGGCGATGCGTTTGAATCATAGTAATTTAGGAACGGAACATATACTGTTAGGCCTTGTACGAGAGGGCGAAGGAATTGCGGCGAAAGCTCTTTATGAACTGGGAATTAGTTCGGAAAAAGTGCAGCAAGAAGTGGAAGGATTAATTGGTCATGGTGAAAAAGCTGTGACAACGATTCAATATACACCACGCGCGAAAAAAGTAATTGAACTTTCGATGGATGAGGCTCGTAAATTAGGGCATACTTACGTTGGGACAGAACATATTTTACTTGGGCTTATTCGTGAAGGTGAAGGAGTTGCAGCGCGAGTTTTAAGTAATCTTGGTATTAGTTTGAACAAAGCGCGTCAGCAAGTTTTACAGCTTCTTGGTGGCGGAGAAGCTACTGGTGCTGGTCGCCAAACAAATACGCAAGCAACTCCGACGTTAGATAGTTTGGCTCGTGATTTAACGGTTATTGCGCGTGAAGATAATTTGGATCCGGTTATTGGCCGCTCTAAGGAAATTCAACGTGTGATTGAGGTACTTAGTCGTCGGACGAAAAACAACCCTGTTCTTATTGGGGAGCCTGGTGTTGGTAAAACGGCGATTGCAGAAGGCTTGGCGCAACAAATTGTTCGTAATGAAGTGCCTGAGACTTTACGAGGAAAACGTGTTATGACGCTTGATATGGGGACTGTTGTAGCGGGTACAAAATATCGCGGTGAATTTGAAGACCGTTTGAAAAAAGTAATGGATGAAATTCGCCAAGCTGGTAATGTTATTCTATTTATTGATGAGTTGCACACTTTAATTGGTGCTGGTGGAGCGGAAGGTGCAATTGATGCATCGAATATCTTGAAGCCACCGCTAGCTCGTGGCGAATTGCAATGTATTGGTGCAACTACCTTGGATGAATATCGTAAATATATTGAAAAAGATGCTGCACTTGAAAGACGTTTCCAACCGATTAAAGTAGATGAACCGACTGTTGAAGAATCTGTTCAAATTTTACATGGTTTACGTGATCGTTATGAAGCGCATCACCGTGTTGCTATTACTGATGAAGCACTTGAAGCAGCTGTACGGTTATCTGATCGTTACATTTCAGACCGTTTCTTGCCAGATAAAGCGATTGATGTAATTGATGAAGCTGGTTCGAAAGTACGTTTGAAATCTTTTACAACACCAAAAAACGTAAAGGAAATGGAAAACAATTTAACAGATTTGAAAAAAGAAAAAGATGCGGCTGTTCAAGGGCAAGAATTTGAAAAAGCGGCAGCATTACGTGATAAAGAACAAAAACTTAAAAAATCACTAGAAGAAACGAAAGCAAATTGGCAAGAAAAACAAGGCCTTGACCATAGTGAAGTTACTGAAGATATTGTTGCTGAAGTGGTTGCTAGTTGGACAGGAATTCCTGTTGCAAAACTGGCGGAAACTGAGACGAATAAACTGCTTAATATGGAAAAACTTATACATGAGCGTGTGATTGGGCAGGATGCAGCTGTTAAAGCTGTGTCGCTAGCTGTTCGCCGGGCTCGCGCTGGTCTTAAAGATCCGAAACGTCCGATTGGTTCTTTTATTTTCCTTGGACCTACTGGGGTTGGTAAAACGGAACTTGCACGTGCACTTGCTGAATCGATGTTTGGTGATGAAGATTCGATGATTCGTATAGATATGTCCGAGTACATGGAGAAATTCTCGACTGCTCGTTTAGTTGGGGCTCCTCCTGGTTATGTGGGGTATGAAGAAGGTGGGCAACTGACGGAAAAAGTTCGTCAAAAACCTTATTCAGTAGTCCTTTTAGATGAAATTGAAAAAGCGCATCCGGATGTATTTAATATGTTGTTACAAGTGCTAGATGACGGGCGTTTGACGGATTCTAAAGGTCGTGTCGTTGATTTTAGAAATACGGTGATTATCATGACTTCCAATATTGGGGCTCAAGAAATGAAACAGGATAAATCAATGGGCTTTAACGTGGTGGATCCGATTAAAGATCATAAAGCAATGGAGCACCGCGTTTTACAAGACTTAAAACAGGCTTTTCGTCCAGAATTTATTAACCGGATTGACGAAACAATTGTGTTCCATTCGCTACAAGAAAAAGAATTGAAACAAATTGTTACGCTGTTAACTGCTCAATTAACGAAACGATTGGCTGAGCGTGATATTCATGTGAAATTAACGGAAGGCGCGAAAGCTAAAATCGCCAAAGACGGCTATGACCCAGAATACGGGGCGCGTCCTTTGAAACGAGCTATTCAAAAAGAAGTGGAAGATATGCTTTCTGAGGAATTGCTTCGTGGCAATATTAAAGTAGGCGATTACATTGAAATTGGTGTGAAGGACGGTAAATTAGAGGTTAGAAAAAAAGCTGCTCCTAAAAAGAAAACAACTACCAAAAAAGTAAAAGCAAAATAAATAAATGCCTTCCTTAATTCAAATTTAAGGAAGGTTTTTTGTGTGAAAATTAGGATTAGGGCTGAAAAAACGAATTTGGTGAAAAGGGTTAACGCGAACAGATGATCTGTGGTAAAATGAAGCATATGTATGGAGGGATGTAAAAAATGGCTAAAGCAAAAAGGACGACCAAATTTGTATGTCAGGCATGTGGGTATGAATCGGCAAAATGGATGGGTAAATGTCCGAATTGCAATGAGTGGAATCAAATGGTGGAGGCGTTAGAGCCATCGAAGAAATCGCGCTCGGCTTTTAATCATACAGGAGAACCTTCAAAAGCGACTCCGATTACACAAATAGCAAGCGAAATAGAACAACGTGTTGAAACAAATATGCCAGAATTAAATCGAGTGCTTGGTGGCGGGGTAGTTCCGGGATCAATGGTGCTTGTCGGAGGAGATCCTGGTATCGGGAAGTCTACTTTATTACTACAAGTATCGGCGCAACTTACACTTACAAATAAAAAAGTATTATATATTTCTGGGGAAGAATCTATCAAGCAAACGAAACTTCGCGCAGAACGATTGCAAGTTTCTGGGGATAATTTATACGTTTATGCAGAGACAAATTTAGAAGCTGTTCAGGAAACAATTGATTTTGTGAAGCCTGATTTTGTCGTAATTGATTCAATCCAGACGGTTTATCACCCGGATGTTACGAGTGCAGCGGGGAGCGTTTCGCAAGTTAGAGAATGTACAGCAGCGTTAATGCGAATTGCCAAAATGCAAAATATTGCTATCTTTATTGTTGGTCATGTGACAAAGGAAGGTGCGATTGCGGGACCACGTCTACTTGAACATATGGTAGATACTGTGCTTTATTTTGAAGGGGAGCGTCATCATGCTTACCGGATTTTGCGTGCAGTGAAAAACCGTTTTGGATCAACGAACGAAATGGGTATCTTTGAAATGCGGGACGTTGGGCTTGTTGAAGTGGCTAATCCATCAGAAGTTTTCTTAGAAGAACGTCTTGAAGGCGCTTCTGGGTCAACGGTAGTAGCGTCAATGGAAGGAACTCGTCCAGTTCTTGTGGAGATTCAGGCACTTGTTTCACCGACAATGTTTGGTAACGCTAAACGAATGGCGACTGGAATTGATTATAATAAAGTGTCGCTAATTATGGCTGTTTTAGAAAAACGAGTAGGTTTGATGTTGCAAAATCAAGATGCTTATTTGAAAGCGGCTGGTGGAGTTAAATTGGATGAACCAGCAGTGGATTTGGCAGTTGCGGTAAGTGTGGCATCTAGCTATCGTGATAAACCAACGAAAAGTACAGACTGTTTTATTGGGGAACTTGGGCTTACAGGAGAAATTCGCCGAGTAGCGAGAATTGAACAACGTGTGCAAGAAGCTGCGAAACTTGGTTTTAAACGAATTTTTATTCCTAAAAATAACGAGGGAACGTGGAAGATACCAAAAGACGTAGAAGTTGTTGGGGTAGAAACAATTGGAGAGGCTTTGAAGAAAGCTTTACCGAACTGAAAATAAATACTTACGGGATTCCGTGAGTACTATTTGCGGTATGGTCTTTTAATAGTGTAAAATAGTGCTATATGTATATTGGTAATAGCCCGATTATATATAAATAAAAAAAATGGAAAGGAGGAAACTAAATGCTTACATGGGTAATTCGAGTGTGTTTTTTAATTCTAGGTGGGACAACGGGAGTCTTTTCGCTGCCAACACTTTGGGTGAAACTTGGAATAGGACACATTTTGCTAATTAATAATCCTTATACTGATGCTCTGATTGGTGCACTTATATTTTATCTTATTACTTTTTGGGCGGTGAAATATGTAGAAGCCGCACTTAATTGGTTAGAGGAAAAGTTAGCTAAAATTGCTATTGCAACTCTTGTTTATGGGGGACTTGGTTTATTTGTAGGATTAGTAATTGCGTTTTTTGCGAGCAATGCACTAAGTCAAACGAATATTCCGCTTTTAAATTCTGTAGTACCAGTTATTTTAACGTTAGTGCTAGGTTATTTAGGGTTCCGTATTGGAATCAGTCGTCGCAATGAATTTGGAAATTTTGTCAATAACAGAAATGCTAAGAAAAAAACACCGGAAGAAGAGCAATCAGAAGAAAAATCTAAAAAGACATACAAAATTCTAGACACAAGTGTTATTATTGATGGTCGTATTGCAGATATTTTAGCTACTGGATTTTTGGATGGAACGGTTGTTATTCCACTGTTTGTATTGGCTGAGCTGCAGCATATTGCGGATTCATCGGATACACTTAAACGAACAAGAGGTCGTCGAGGGTTAGATATTCTAAACCGAATTCAAAAAGAAGACTCTATTCAAGTGGAAATGTATGAAGGTGATTTTGAAGATACGCCAGAAGTCGACAGTAAACTTGTAAAACTTGCTAAAGTAATGGGCGGGATTGTTGTAACAAATGATTATAATTTAAATAAAGTATGTGAGTTCCAAAATGTACCAGTTTTAAATATTAATGATTTGGCCAATGCTGTGAAGCCTGTTGTTTTACCAGGAGAGAAAATGACTGTTCTTATGGTGAAAGATGGTAAGGAGCACAATCAAGGCGTTGCATATTTAGATGATGGAACGATGATTGTTGTGGAAGATGGTCGTAAATTTATTAATGAAACTATTCAAGTTGAAGTAACTAGTGTTCTACAAACATCAGCAGGAAGAATGATTTTTGCTAAACCATCCTGATTAGAAGGGGGAAATAAGCATGAATTATGAGTTGGTTTTTTTAGCAGCAGGTCAAGGAAAGCGAATGAATGCTCAAAAAAACAAAATGTGGCTAGATCTAGTTGATGAACCGATTTTTATTCATGCCTTGCGTCCTTTTTTAGCGGATAATCGTTGTTCCAAAGTGATTGTCGTGTGTCAAGAAGAGGAAAGAAAGCATGTAAAGAAATTAATGAGTCAGCTAAATGTTGCTGAACATCGAATTGAAATCGTGAAGGGCGGAAGTGAACGCCAATATAGCGTAGCGGCGGGGCTGGAACGTTGTGGAACAGAGAGTGTCGTGTTGGTACATGATGGTGCTAGGCCGTTTGTTACAGTAGATATTATTGATCGACTGTTAATGGGTGTAAAACAAAGTAAAGCCGCGATTTGTGCAGTGAGAGTAAAAGATACGGTGAAACGAGTTGTGAATGACGTCGTTCAAGAAACAGTTGACCGAGAAAATCTTTGGCAAATTCAAACGCCGCAAGCCTTTGAACTGCATATTTTACAAAAGGCGCATCAACTTGCTCGAAAAGAACAATTTTTAGGGACGGATGAAGCTAGTTTAGTGGAGCGAATTCCTTGTCCGGTTGCTATTGTCCAAGGAAGCTATTATAATATTAAGCTGACAACTCCTGAAGATATGCCGCTTGCAAAGGCGATATTAGGAGAACTTGGAGGGAAAGTAAATGATTAGAATTGGCCAAGGTTATGATGTACATAAACTTGCCTATGACCGAGAGCTGATTATTGGCGGGATTAAAATTCCTTATGAAAAAGGTTTGCTTGGCCACAGCGATGCAGATGTGCTGCTTCATGCCATAACGGATGCCATTATCGGGGCAATTGGTGCGTGTGATATTGGTCATTTTTTCCCGGATACAGATATGGCTTTTAAAGATGCGGACTCAGCGGAGTTACTTACTGAGATTTGGCAGAAAGTAGAGGCGGATGGTTTTCGTCTTGGAAATTTAGACGCTACTATTATTGCTGAAAAACCTAAAATGGCGCCATATGTAACTCAAATGAAGCTGAGGATTGCGGAGTTGCTACATGCGGATCCGACGCAAGTGAATGTAAAAGCAACGACAACAGAGAAATTAGGATTTACTGGTAGAGAAGAGGGAATCGCGAGTCTTGCGGTTGTCTTACTTGAAAAATAATTGAAGGAGTGAATAATTGTGAGTGAAACAAAACGAGTACGTGTGCGTTATGCGCCAAGTCCAACTGGATTTTTGCATATTGGGAATGCGCGTACTGCCTTATTTAACTATTTATTTGCAAGACATAATGATGGAGATTTTATCATTAGAATTGAAGACACGGATGCTAAGCGTAACATAGCTGATGGTGAAGAAAGCCAAATGACAAACTTGAAATGGCTTGGTATGGACTGGGATGAAGGTGTTGATGTTCCTGGGAAATACGGACCTTACCGTCAATCCGAACGTCAATCGATCTATGAGCCGCTAATTCAAGAACTTTTGGACAAAGATTTGGCATATAAATGCTATTGTACAGAAGAAGAATTAGATGCAGAACGTGAAAAACAAAAAGCAAATGGTGAAATGCCTCGTTATAGCGGGAAATGTCGCCATTTAACAAAAGAACAACAAGCGGAAAAAGAAGCGCAAGGCTTTAAACCGAGCATTCGTTTCAAAGTGCCTGCGAATGAAACAATTACTTTTAACGATATGGTAAAAGATGACGTTTCTTTTGAGTCAAATGGTATTGGTGATTTTGTTATTGCGAAAAAAGATGGAATTCCGACTTATAACTTTGCTGTAGCAGTGGATGACCATTTGATGGAAATCTCGCATGTTCTTCGTGGGGATGACCACATTTCGAATACACCAAAACAAATTATGATTTACAATGCTTTTGGCTGGGAACCACCAATTTTCGGTCATATGACGCTGATTGTGAATGAAA
Organism: Listeria swaminathanii; assembly: GCF_014229645.1. Lineage (GTDB taxonomy): Bacteria > Bacillota > Bacilli > Lactobacillales > Listeriaceae > Listeria > Listeria swaminathanii. Next base: position 9,578 of record NZ_JAATOD010000001.1, read on the forward strand.
GTAGACGTAAACTAAGTAAACGTGATGGCTCGATTATTCAATTTATCGAACAATATCGTGACTTAGGATATTTACCAGAAGCGTTATTTAACTTTATCGCTATGCTTGGTTGGTCTCCTGAAGGGGAAGAAGAAATTTTCTCTAAAGAAGAGTTCATTAAGATGTTTGATCCGAAGCGTTTATCTAAATCACCAGCATTATTTGATAATGTTAAATTGACTTGGGTGAATAACCAATACGTGAAAAAATTACCGCTAAATGATGTCGTAGAACTTTCTTTACCTCATTTACAAAAAGCGGGCGTTGTTTCTGCAGAGCTCAATCAAGCAGAACTTGATTGGGTGCATAAATTAGTTTCGCTTTATCATGAGCAAATGAGCTATGGTGCGGAAATTGTGCCACTTTCGGAAATGTTCTTTGCGGATGCGGAGTCGATTACTTTTGATGAAGAAGAAACAGCAGTTCTGGCTGAAGAAACAGTGCCAACCGTTATTTCGGCTTTCAAAAAAGAGTTAGAAGCACTGGAAGTTCTTGAAGCTGCGGAAGTTAAAGCTGCTATCAAGCGTGTCCAAAAAGAAACGGGCGTAAAAGGTAAAGGTTTGTTTATGCCAATTCGTATTGTGACAACTGGTGAAATGCATGGTCCGGAATTACCACTTGCAATTGAGGTTCTTGGCCTTGAAAAAGTGCTTAATCGTTTGGATACATGGTTGAAAAATAATTAATTTTAAAGGGAAGTGTCTCGGCTATTTGCGGGGCACTTTTTTATTTTGATATATTTCAGTTGCAAGGAATTTTATTGCTGTTATAATAGAACTAAATATACGGAAAAAGTGCTGATGGGAAGAAGTACGGAATTCTAAGCTTGAAGAGAGAGTCGCCGCGGCTGGAAGCGACTTAGCTGAACACTCCTGAAATGCCTCCCTGAATTCTGATGGGAAATTTAGTATCATCAGACGAAATGTGGGTCGTTATCCCCACCCCTAGAGTTGGAGTAGCTGCTAAAATTAGCAATACTCAAGTCAGAGTGGAACCGCGCAAAGCGTCTCTGTATCGGAGGGGCTTTTTTTGTTGGTTTGGGTTCCAATGAAAAATGTACAAACTTGAATAAGGAGGCAACAAAATGCCAACTCGCTTAAAAGAAGATATTACAACAATTATAAAGAATGACCCTGCGACGAAGAGTTTTTTTGATGCTTTTTTAACGAATCCAGGATTGCATGCACTTTGGTGGCATCGTGTGGCGAACTTTTTTTACCGTCATAAAATGGTTTTGTTGGGGAAAGTATTAGCGCAGACCGCTCGTTTCTGGACTAATATAGAGATTCATCCAGGCGCAACTATTGGTAGAAGACTTTTTATTGATCATGGTGCAGGGATTGTTATTGGAGAAACTGCAGAAATTGGTGAAGATGTAACGATATTCCACGGGGTTACACTTGGGGGGACTGGGAAAGACTGCGGGAAACGCCATCCAACTGTCGGTGACGGGGCGCTCGTTTCAGCGGGGGCGAAAGTACTTGGGCCGGTAGAAATTGGAGCAGGCGCGCGTATTGGTGCGGGAGCTGTCGTTTTAAAAGACGTGCCACCTGGTGCAACGGTTGTCGGAATTCCGGCGAAGGTTGTTCGGTTGAATGGTCGCACGGTAGGTCATGCAGTCCCGAAAATGGACGAATTAACGTTACGAATTGCGGAATTAGAAAATATAGTAGAAAAACTTTTGAAGGAAAAGGAGTAGATCTGATTGTCGATACAAATTTTTAATACGTTAAAACGAGAGAAAGAGCCTTTTAAACCGCTCAAAGATGGCGAAGTGAAAATGTATGTTTGTGGGCCAACTGTTTATAATTATATTCATATTGGGAATGCGCGACCAATCATCGTTTTCGATACGGTTCGACGTTATTTTACGTATCGTGGCTATGATGTGAAATTCGTATCTAATTTTACTGATGTGGATGATAAATTGATTCGTGCGGCTAATGAACTGAAATTGACGGTTCCGGAAGTGGCGGATCGCTTTATCGGTGCTTATTTTGATGATGTGGATCAGCTGAATGTGGCGAAAGCGACTGTGAATCCGCGTGTAACGGAAAATATGGATGAAATTATCCAAATGATCAGTACGCTAATCGAAAAAGGTTATGCATACGAGTCGGCTGGTGATGTATATTTCCGGACGAAGGAATTCAAAGATTACGGCAAACTATCTGGGCAAGCATTATCGGAACTACAACACGGGGCGCGGGTTGAATATAATGAGCGGAAGCAAGATGAACTTGATTTCACACTTTGGAAAGCTGCAAAGCCGGGCGAGATTTTTTGGGAAAGTCCGTTTGGGAATGGTCGTCCGGGTTGGCATATTGAATGCTCGGCGCTGGCGAAAAAATATCTTGGTGAGACGATTGATATTCATGCGGGCGGGCAAGATTTAGTATTCCCTCACCATGAGGATGAGATTGCTCAATCCGAAGCAGCAACTGGGAAAACATTCGCGAACTACTGGATGCATAATGCCTTTTTAAATATTGATGGGGAAAAAATGTCCAAATCGCTTGGGAATTTTATTACACTACATGATGTGCTAAAAGACAATGATCCAAATGTGATTCGTTTCTTCATGTTATCGGTGCATTACCGGAAGCCAATTACGCTGAATGATGCGATTTTGGAGGATGCGAAAAATGGGCTGGAGCGTTTAATGATTGCTTACCAAAACATTGACCACCGCATTCAAACAGATGACGGTGAATATGTGGAAGAAGCGCATGAGGACGAGTGGTTAGAGCAACTGACTGAATTAAAACAAGCTTTTGAAGATGATATGGATGATGATTTCAATACAGCGAATGCCATTACAACTTTCCACGAACTTGCGAAACGCGCTAATATTTACCTTTCAAAAGAAACGGTTTCTGTTAATGTGTTGCGAGAATTTTTAAGTATGATGCGTTTATTCGCAGAAGTACTAGGATTGAAATTAGAAAATACGCAAACTGATTCGTTGGATGATAGCGAAGTAGAGGCGTTAATTGAAGAACGTCTACAAGCGCGAAATGAACGTAATTTTGCACGTGCTGATGAAATTCGAGACATTTTAAAAGAAAAAAATATTATTTTGGAAGACACTGCGCAAGGCACGCGGTTTAGACGGGGGTAAATCATGGCAGAAGTGAAAGAATACAAACAACTGAATGGTCTCGCGCTTGCTTACATGGGTGATGCGGTATATGAAAAATTTATCCGTGAATATTTACTCGCAGCAGGGAAAACCAAACCGAACCAATTGCATAAAACGGCGACAAAATTCGTTTCTGCAAAAGGGCAAGCGGTGGCGCTGAAAGCTATGATTGCGGAAGGTTTTTTGACAGAGGAAGAAGACCGGATTGCCAAGCGTGGCCGGAATGCGAAGTCATATACAGTGCCTAAAAACACGGATCCAGGAACGTACAGTATGTCTACTTCATTTGAAGCGGTTCTCGGTTATCTTTATTTAGCGGGTGAGATGGATAGACTTCAAGAATGGATGGAAAAGGCGCTTGAAATAGTAGAAAAAGGAGTGGAAAATAACTAATGGAACAAGAAAATGAGCAAGAGTGGATTGGTGGGAGAAACCCTGTCCTTGAGGTATTAAGATCTGATCGAGATATCCAAAAAATATACGTACAAGAAGGTTCGCAAAAAGGTGTTTTAAAACAAGTATTAAGTTTGGCGAAAGAACGTAAAATCCAAGTTCAATTTGTACCAAAACAAAAAATCGAAAAAGTAGTAAGCGGGGCACATCAAGGTGTTGCGGCACAGGTTGCAGCTTATCAATATGCGGAACTCGACGATTTATTCGCGGCAGCTGAAGCGAAAGATGAAATGCCATTTTTCATTATTTTAGATGAACTAGAAGATCCGCATAACTTAGGGTCGATTATGCGTACGGCAGACTCTGTTGGCGCACACGGGATTATTATTCCGAAACGCCGCTCAGTGGGATTAACGCAAACCGTAGCAAAAGCTAGTACTGGCGCGATGGAGTATGTTCCAGTAGTTCGTGTAACGAATATGGTGCGTACAATGGAAGAATTGCAAAAACGTGGACTTTGGATTTTCGGTACTGATGCGAAGGGTAGCAGTGATTACCGGACGATGGACGTGGATATGCCGCTTGCTATTGTTATTGGTAGTGAAGGTTTTGGAATGAGCCGTTTAGTTCGCGAAAAATGCGATTTTCTTGTTCATTTACCAATGCGCGGAAAAGTTACATCACTTAATGCTTCTGTTGCAGCTAGTTTGTTACTTTATGAAGTTTATCGGAAACGTTTCCCTCTGGAGAAATAAAGATGGAACAAATTCTGCTTGTTGACGGGTATAATGTGATTGGGGCTTGGCCGGAATTAAGTTATTTGAAAGATCGTGATTTGGAAGCGGCGAGAGATAAGCTGGTTGAATGGATGGCGGAGTATCAAAGTTACACGGGATACCGGGTTGTGGTCGTTTTTGATGCACAGTTTGTCCGAGGTGTGAAGCGGAAAAGTAAGAAATATCAAGTCGAAGTCGTTTTTACACATGAGGACGAAACGGCGGATGAATACATTGAACAAAAAGCAATTGAATGGAAAAATGTGCGAACGCAAATTATGGTAGCGACATCTGATTATACAGAACAGTGGGCTATTTTTGGACAAGGAGCGTTACGGATTTCTTCCCGTGAACTACTTTTTGAAATTCAAGAAATGAGCAAACAAATCGGTCAGAAAATCAAGCGAATTCAGGAAGAAATGCCAAAATCCAACCTTAATCTAGATTCTGATGTTATTTCACAGCTTGAAAAGTGGAGAAGAGGCGAGGAGTAAGGGATTGACGGTAAGTTTCTAACTATGTATAATGGAGCAACCATGGAAGAAATCCTGTCGTAAAGGAGCCGATTAGCCCAGTGGATAATTCAGTGAATCAGGAAGAAATGGCGATGCTCGAACTAGCGAGAAGCGGTGATACAGAAGCGCTAGAATATTTTTTCAGTAAGTATCAGTCAGTTATTTACTGGAAATCAACCCAGTATTTTCTGCAAGGTGCTGAGCGGGATGATTTAATCCAAGAAGCGATGATTGGTCTTTTCAAAGCGATTCGTGATTATGACAAAACCAAAGAAGCTTCTTTTCGATCTTTTGCAGAAATGTGTATTAACAGGCAGCTTCTTTCAGCTGTAAAACGAGCATCCAGACAGAAGAATATTCCGCTTAATAATTCTGTTTCACTCGATACACCAATGGCCGAAGATGATGTGGACTGGACTTTACTGGATGTTATTTCCGAAAAAGCCGCCGAAACACCAGAAGACTTTTTAATCAAAAACGAGGATTTAACGCATGTAGCACGTCAACTAGAACAAGTCACAAGCGAATTTGAAAAAGAAGTATTAAAACAATATTTAGAAGGCAAGAGCTATCAAGAAATGGCGGTTTTCTTCAATAAAAAAGAGAAAGCAATCGACAATGCTCTGCAACGCGTAAAAAAGAAAATGATGAAACAGCTAGAATGAAAAAACAATTGACTAGCTAAGAGCCAAATGTTATATTTATATGGATGAAATGTGCCTATTTTTTGGCATGGCATATTTAATGATTGCGGAGTTGAGATAATTTATGAAGAAGAAAACATCCCTCGCTTGTTCTGAGTGTGGTTCAAGAAACTATACGGTCAATGTTAGCGGGACGCAGAAAGAAACTCGTTTAGAAGTGAAGAAATTCTGCCGACACTGCAATAAACATACATTACATCGAGAAACAAAATAGACGATATGGAGGTTTTGGTATGTCTGCAATAGCAAGATTCTTTCGGAATGTTTCATCCGAAATGCACAAAGTTACGTGGCCAACTAGAAAAGAACTTTTAACATACACAGTAACAGTAGTTATTACAGTAGTTTTATTTGCTTTATTCTTTATGTTAATTGATTTCGGTATCGAACAAATTATTAAACTTATCGTGTAGTGCTAGGAATTTTATAAAGATAATGATATACTATTACTTGAGACAAAACCCGTACAACTTTCGGGTTTTTTATTTTGGATTATACTAAAAGGAGGATGGCGGCAAAATAGGATTGCTGCCAACTAAACAATGGAAAAAAATTGGTATGTAGTTCATACTTACTCCGGTTATGAAAATAAAGTCAAAGCAAACTTAGAAAAACGTGTAGAATCAATGGGCATGTCAGATAAAATCTTCCGCGTGATCGTACCGGAAGAAGAAGAAACAGAAGTAAAAAACGGTAAAACAAAAACAATCAAACGTAAAGTTTTCCCTGGTTATGTATTAGTAGAAATCGTTATGACAGACGATTCTTGGTACGTAGTTCGTAATACTCCAGGTGTTACAGGATTCGTTGGTTCAGCTGGTTCAGGCTCAAAACCAACACCATTACTTCCAGAAGAAGCAGACCGTATTCTTAAAAGCATGGGCATGGTTGAAAAACGTGCAGAAGCTGACTTTGAAATCGGTGAAACAGTTATGGTCAAAGAAGGACCATTCGCTGACTTCTCTGGTAAAGTGGACGAAATGGACAACGACAAAGGTAAAGCGAAAGTCATGGTTAACATGTTCGGACGTGAAACGCCAGTCGAAGTTGATTTCAACCAAATCGAAAAACTTTAAAACTTACAACCTCTACATTAATTGTGGAGGTTGTTTTGTTAGGGAGGCGACAAAATGGACAAAGCAAAGCAGATTTATTTGGAATTTAAGCGGGAAGCAGATTTTTTAGAGCTCGATTTCCCTTTATTTCTAGGTGATGGTCCGGGTTTCGGCGAACTTTGTATGGATTATAGTGAACAAAATGGCTACATGCTCTATGGTTATGAACGCGGCAAACGTAATAGCGAGTTTAACACCACGGATTTAGATGAGTTTAAATATGAAGTTTTTCTGCACATTTGCTGGTACATGGGAATGGAATTTGAACTGCGCCACCGAAAAGAAGATATGGAACGAGACGATAACATTTTAGAAGCAGACACGCGGAAAATCGCATTTGAAAAGACGCTACAACTACTAAAAACGGTAAATCCAGCGTGGGTCGATAAGGCTGCGCTTGGCTACACGGCCTATTTGAACTTATGGCGTACAAATAAAAATGTCTATTTCGATAAAGAAACGATGGAATTTAAAGTAAATCCATAAAAAATCTTGCAACTAAACTTTTAAAATGGTATCATATATAAGTACGTTTTTGACGTATGTTTTAACGTGGGAGGGGAAATATCAGCCCCAGTCAACCACATCACGGACTTAAGGAGGTATGTCTCGTGGCAAAAAAAGTGATTAAAGAAGTTAAACTTCAAATTCCAGCAGGTAAAGCAAATCCTGCACCTCCAGTTGGACCTGCATTAGGTCAAGCTGGCGTAAACATCATGGGATTCTGTAAAGAGTTTAATGCTCGCACAGCCGATCAAGCTGGTCTTATTATTCCTGTTGTGATCACTGTATTTGAAGACCGTTCGTTTACGTTCATCACTAAAACTCCACCAGCAGCTGTATTGCTTAAAAAAGCAGCTAAAGTGGAAAAAGGATCCGGTGAACCAAACAAAACAAAAGTTGCATCTGTAACTCGCGCTCAAGTACAGGAAATTGCTGAAACAAAAATGCCAGACCTTAACGCTGCAAATGTTGAATCTGCAATGCTAATGGTTGAAGGTACTGCACGTTCTATGGGTATCACTATCCAAGATTAATCGTGTGTTTCACAATTTGACAATTAAGGAGGAAAAGAAATGGCTAAAAAAGGCAAAAAGTATCAAGATGCTTTAAAACAAATTGATGCAAATAAAGTTTACACTGCAGAAGAAGCAGTTGAACTTGCTAAAAAAATTGACTTCGCTAAATTCGATGCAACTGTTGAAGTAGCATTCCGTCTTGGCGTTGACCCTAAAAAAGCGGACCAACAAATCCGTGGTGCTGTTGTACTACCAAACGGTACTGGTAAAACTCAACGCGTATTAGTATTCGCAAAAGGTGAAAAAGCTAAAGAAGCTGAGGCTGCTGGAGCTGATTACGTTGGTGAATCTGAATTCGTTGAAAAAATCAACCAAGGTTGGTTTGACTTTGACGTTATCGTTGCTACACCTGACATGATGGGTGAAGTTGGTAAATTAGGCCGTGTCCTTGGACCAAAAGGTTTAATGCCAAACCCTAAAACTGGTACAGTAACTATGGACGTAACTAAAGCAGTTAACGAAATTAAAGCTGGTAAAGTAGAATACCGTGTTGATAAAGCTGGTAATGTCCACGCTGCAATCGGTAAAGTATCTTTTGATGCTGCTAAACTAGTAGAAAACTTCCGTACTGTGAATGACGTTCTACAAAAAGCAAAACCTGCTGCTGCGAAAGGTACTTACGTGAAAAATCTTTCTGTAACTACTACTTTCGGACCTGGAATCCAAGTTGACCCAGCTAGCTTATAAAATTTAACTTGACCAGTCTCTTCTATTTTGATAAGATAGGCTAGTTGAAACAATCAAATATCCTTACCGTAGACAGTTGGTGCGTTTACCGCTTAAATTTTGCCACCCGAGGGATTTCTTTTGAAGTGTGCGTCCGCGTGCATTTTACAAAAACCTCTGACGTCTACGGTGTCAGAGGTTTTTTGTTGCTGATCAAACGGAACTTGTGTCTGTTTAATTAGATTTAATTGTTGGACGGAGGTGGAAAAATGAGTAAAGTTCTTGAAGCTAAACAAAGTGCAGTAGAAGAAATTAAAACAAAATTATCAGCTAGTGCGTCTACAGTAATTGTTGATTACCGCGGCTTAAACGTTGGCGAAATCACTGAATTACGTAAACAATTGCGTGATGCTGGTATTGAGTTTAAAGTTTACAAAAACTCACTAACTCGCCGTGCTGTTGAAGCTAACGGTTATGAAGGTTTAGAAGGAGCTCTAACTGGTCCTAACGCAATCGCATTCAGTAATGAAGACGTAGTTGCGCCTGCGAAAATCCTTAACGATTTCGCTAAAGATCACGAAGCACTAGAAATCAAAGCCGGTGTTATTGAAGGTAAAGTTGCTTCTCTTGAAGAAATTAAAGCACTTGCAACACTTCCATCACGCGAAGGATTGCTATCTATGCTTTGCAACGTACTTCAAGCTCCAGTTCGCGGTCTTGCTATCGCTACTAAAGCTGTTGCTGACCAAAAAGAAGGACAAGAAGCATAATCTGTTCTACCCAGGGGGAACCCTACAAACAAATCTCGGTTAAATCCGAAAAAATTATATTATTGGAGGAATTTCAAAATGGCTTTAAACATTGAAGAAATCATTGCTTCCGTAAAAGAAGCATCTGTATTAGAACTTAACGATTTAGTAAAAGCAATCGAAGAAGAATTTGGCGTAACTGCTGCTGCTCCTGTAGCTGTAGCTGCTGCTGGTGGCGGTGCTGCTGAGCAAACTGAATTCACTGTAGAATTATCTTCTGCTGGAGATTCTAAAATCAAAGTAATCAAAGTGGTTCGTGAAATCACTGGTCTTGGCTTAAAAGAAGCTAAAGAATTAGTTGACAACGCTCCTAAAGCTCTTAAAGAAGGCGTTGCTAAAGACGAAGCTGAAGAAATCAAAGCTAAACTTGAAGAAGTTGGCGCTAACGTAGAAGTTAAGTAATTAACTTAAAGACCTTAGATACTTGTTATCTAAGGTCTTTTTTTATTAAAATGTAAAAACGAATACAAAAGAGTGTGATTAGTCTTTCAGAAGGCTTTTTTTTATTGCTATTACATGCTAGTATTAGTAAGTGAATTAGTTTCCTGGAGGTTTAAATATGTCGATTAAAGCTATATCAAAATCTGAACTAGAAGTTATGAAAATCATTTGGGAATATGGAAGAGCGGTTCAGTACGCAGATGTTGCCGAGAAACTAAGTGAAAGAGAATTTTCATGGAAGAAAAATACAATTCTTACATTTTTAACTAGATTAGTGGAGAAAAACCTACTTCGCGTTAAGAAAATTGGTCGCAAAAATGAATATTATGCACTTGTGAGCGAAAACGAGTATTTAGAACAACAAACAGAAAGCTTTGTATCAGATATTTACGAAGGTGATGTAAAAGGGTTGATTACAAATTTGGTGCAGAATGATTTGATTTCTGCGGATGAACTAAATGATCTACAACAATTTTGGAAAAGGACGAAATCATCGGATGAATGAACTGCTTAAAATTGTTTTATCGATGGCATTAACTTCAGTTGTCTTAGTGTCGTTTGTCTGGATATTTGGAAAAGTATTCAGTCGTTATTTAAGTAAGGCTAAAATTTATTATGCGTGGTTGGCCGTTTTGTTCTTTTTAACGGTCCCTTTTGCGTTTCTCTTTTTTAAATTTGCGAAAAGTGGCGAGTTTATGTGGAGTAATAAAACGGGATTTGATGGAGTTACTTCCATTACGATGGATCAAAATGGAGTCATTTTAGAGCGTGATTTTAATATTGATTTTTGGATGACGGTGCTCGATTATTTATGGTTAGTTTGGTTAGTTGTATTTTTACTGATTTTTATTTATCGAATAGCATCTTATCGTAATTTTAAAAAATATGTTTTCTCTGGAGCGCGACATGTGGAGGATCTTGAGCGACTTGACATGTTAGCTGGGATTATCGATGAATTAAATATTAAGAAGCCGGTGGAGTTGCTGATTAATCCGCTCATTTCCTCACCAATTTTCTTGGGATTAAGTAAAAATGTGATAATTATACCGGATAAATTTTTTTTGGAAGAGGAATTGGAGTATATTTTCAGGCATGAGTTGATTCATTGTAAACGTAAAGATATGTATTATGTGTGGGGTGCGCAGTTTTTCACTTGTGTGTACTGGTTTAATCCGTTGATGTATCTGATGAATAAACGAATTCAAAAAGATCGCGAACTGGCATGTGATGAAGCGGTTTTAGCAACTTTGCCAAAAAATAAATATATCGGTTATGGTGATACGCTGCTTTCTTCACTTGTTAAATCAGGAAATTATAAAGAAGCGCATGTGGCTGTTTCGCTTCATGAAAATACTAAAGCACTAAAAGAAAGGCTCCATTTTGTCGCGAATTATCAGCATAAAGCTAAAAAAGGTAACCTGATTTTCGGCGTTTTCCTCATTGGATTGTGTAGTGTGGGAATTTTCTTTAGTGCGTTCCAGGCGGAAATATTTACGGTTGAAAAGGAAAAAGGGATTACAATTGAACGAAGAAACTAAGCTTCTCTCATTTTTTGGGAGGAGTTTTTTTATTTGCGCGATTGACTTTTAGGACTACAAGTTGTAGAATTAAAAAGCATAAAAGATTACTAAAAAGGTGGTAAAAATAAATGTTTGGTCGAAAAAAGGTTTCTTTACCAGAAGAATATCAACAATTTAATACGTTTCCAGCAGATAAAGAACGATTGCTTTGTATCGGAGCTTTCACTACAGAGTGTAAGCATAATGTGGAAACGAGATTAACAGGCTCGAATAAAATGCTAAAACTGTATTATCCGAAGAAACAAGGAGCGAAAGTCATGAAATATTGGTTGCCAATGTTTGGTATTAATGATGGAGCTTCTGCGGTAGGTGTTATTACTAACTGGATTGAAGCGAATAATTATTCAGGCATGGTTGCGGCACATACGACAAATAAAGTTGCTCGTATCGTCACCAAAGCTTCTCGTAAAAAAGGTCATGATGAAACTGCGCTTGTAGCAGCTGCTAACAAAGTTAAGACATATGGCGCATTTGATCTGGATCGCTTAGGTTATATTGTGCGCGTTTGTTTTTCTTTAGACTTGATCAGTGAAGAACAAGCATGGGGCTTTCTTGGTGAATTATGGGACGCTGCCGCACTTCATTTTGCTGACTGGGACGAGTACTTAGTTAGTTATTTAAATGGAGAAGAAGGTTTAGAAACAAACTGGTATAGCGAAGGCGTTGCAGCATACGTAGATTTGAAAGTGGATTCAACTAGCTTATTAAACAAATATCAACTAAAAAACTAAACAAAAAAGGGAGTACAACAATCAGATGAAAAAGTTTTTAAGTATTATCAGTATTGTAGTGTTAGCGTTACTTGTAACGGCTTGTGGAAGCGACTCAAGCAAAAAGACAAGTGAGAAAAAAGAAGAGAAAATGGAAACAGTAACTTACGTGGCGGATGTAGGCGGCGCTAAGTTGGAAGCGACATTTGCTCACGTTGGCGATAGTCTAAGAAAAGTAGACCAAAAAATGATTTACCCATTTGCGGCACTTGGATTAGAAGCTGGCGTTAAATTGGACGATGCTATGAAGAAGCAATTAGAGGAACAAGTTGCGTCTCAGTACTCTGGATATAAAGACAGTAAAGGTGCTTCAATTGAAACGAAATTCACTGACGAAGCGCTTGAACTAACAATGTCTATTGATTTATATAAAGCAGACAAGGCTTCCGTTAGTTCGCTACTTGGCGGAACAACAGATCCTAAAAAAGTTAGTCTAAAACAAACAGTAGAACAATTCGAAGCACAAGGATTTAAAAAGAAAGAATCTTAATTCTAAAAAACTATCATTGCGAACAGACTCTTATTTGTTAAGAGTCTGTTTTTTTATCGCTATTAGAGCTACTTTAGCGCTGGTTTTTATGCTAAAATAACTAGAGATATGAAAGGAAGGTGCGGTTCGTGACGAATAATCACTACTACACAAATGATGAAACGATTAAACATAACCGTAAAACATGGCAAGTGATGTTAAAAGGTTTTAATATGAATTTTACAAGTGATAATGGCGTGTTTTCAAAAAATACAGTTGATTTTGGCTCGAAACTATTAATAGAATCTTTTGCGCTAGAAGCGAAGTCGGGTAAAATTTTAGATGTAGGTTGTGGCTACGGTCCGATGGGGCTAACCGTAGCGAAAGAATTTCCGGACAGCCAAATTGAAATGGTGGATGTTAATTTGCGCGCGCTGGAACTTGCGAAAGAAAACGCTGAATTAAATAAAATTACCAATACACATATATACGAAAGCTCCGTTTATGACAACGTGAACGCGACTGATTACCAAGCGATTATTAGTAATCCGCCAATCCGTGCTGGGAAAAAGGTGGTTCATGCGATTTTAGAAGGCGCGTTTGACCATTTACAAACAAATGGAGAACTTTGGATTGTTATTCAAAAGAAACAAGGTGGCCCATCCGCTGAAAAGAAAATGGAAGAAGTTTTCGGAAACGTGGAAACAGTGGCGAGAGATAGAGGTTATTTCATTTTCAAAAGTGTTAAAAACTAAGTTGTATGAAGCGTGGAAACGTGTTAATATAGAACTACATTTTACTAAGAAAGGACTGAGGGATATGCTTCAAGTGAACAAAAATCTAGGAAAAAACAACCAATCAAGTAAGAAGATAATCGATATTTCTTTAACGTTCGCGCATATCAAACTCGCGTCTTTTCAAGGTTACGTTCGTTAAAAGTTACGTCCTTCAATCTTTCTTGATTGAGGGACTTTTTTTATACTTAAAAATAAAATTGAAAGAAGTGAGTCGAATGGCAGAGGGGCAACTAGGTAATTTAAACAGCTAGGAAGAGAGATGAGCTTATTCATTTCTCTATTAAACAGAAAATGAGGAATAGAAATGCTAACATTAAAAGGAAAATATAACGAAGCAAAAGTTTTTACAGATAACGTGGATGATAATACGATTGGGCAAATTATTACACTTTGCAATCAGTCGTTTACGAAGGATAGTAAGATTCGGATAATGCCGGACACGCATGGCGGTAAAGGTTGCGTGATTGGGACGACGATGACGATTGAAGATAAAATTGTTCCGAACTTGGTCGGGGTGGATATTGGTTGTGGTTTATATGTAGTAAAGTTGAAACCGGGCAAATTGAAAATGGATTTTGATAAGTTGGATAAGGTCATTCGCGAACGAGTTCCTTCGGGGAGTAAGACGCACGATCGGCCTGTTGATGATTTTAATTTAGATGGTGTAATTGCGCCGATTAACTATGGTTGGGCAGCGCGGAGTATAGGGACGCTTGGTGGTGGGAACCATTTTATTGAGGTGAACCAAGGCGTGGACGGGATTTATCTTGTGATCCATAGCGGGAGTCGAGTGCTGGGGAAGGAAATCGCGGAGTATCATCAAGAAGTAGCGTATAAAAAACTAGATATATTACGCAAAGAATTAAAAATCGGTGCGACTGATGCGAAAAAAAAGGGCGATTTAGAAATGGCTGCCCAATTAAACGATGAGCGAGAACTAGTGAAGCTGGATTACGATTTATCTTATCTAACGGGCTTGGAGTTAAAACAATATTTAAATGATATGGAAATTGCTCAAAAATTTGCAGCGCGCAATCGTTACGTTATGGCTCAAATAATTTTGAAAACAATGAAGTGGGATAAGGCGGTCGTTTCGGCGTTTGATTGCGTGCATAATTATATCGATATAGATAATCTTATGCTTAGAAAAGGCGCGACGTCTGCGCAACTTGGAGAACAAATCATCGTTCCGCTTAATATGCGTGATGGTAGTATTCTTGCAACTGGTAAAGGGAATGCTGATTGGAATTACTCGGCGCCGCACGGGGCGGGAAGAATGCTAAGTCGTTCCAAAGCAAAAGTGCAAATCAGTTTGGAAAGTTATCAAGCGGCAATGAAAGACGTTTGGACTACTTCGGTTTCGAAAAAAACAATTGATGAAGCGCCAAAAGCCTACAAATCAGCCAAACAACTGCTTGCTGATGTAGGAGATACGATGGAAATTCAAGAGATAATCAAACCTTTATACAATTTCAAAGCATAATGAAAAAGAAGCGGCAAATATTATAACATGCCGCTTCTTCTTTTTCTAGAAAAATATTTGACATAGGTCGAGAGATGTTGTATTATAGTATAATGCCAAAAGAATCTATACCGTTTTTTTGCGCTGCATTTTATTTCAAAATATGATGAAAAATGAAGCGTTTGCGCGGTTTTTGGTGCTATAAATAAACATGGATGTGGTTTTCAGAAATAATTGATGAAATCCGCTTTCTTTTTGTCTAAAGCAGCAATTTTTTCTTTTTGAAGTTCCACTTGATTTCCAACTAGGTTTTATCTGATTGCGACTATGCGAATCAGATGTACACGAGGTAGCAGGAAACTTTTGATGAACGATGTTTAAGCTGATGAAGAGGTATGGAAGTACTTGCTTTTGAACGATTAAACTTAAACATCGGGTGCGGGGGGTTCCACTGTTTTTGTGCCTAAAAGAGAAGTCGGTGTGCTTATAAATTTTTTAATTAATTTGAGGGGTGAATAGTTTGTCAGGACATTCAGGACATGATGTAAAATATGGACGGCATCGTACGCGTAGAAGTTTTGCGCGAATCAGTGAAGTACTTGAATTACCAAACTTAATTGAGATTCAAACAGCTTCTTACCAATGGTTCTTAGATGAAGGGCTACGTGAGATGTTCCGCGATATTTCGCCAATTGAGGATTTTGCGGGTAATTTATCTTTAGAATTCATTGATTACGATCTTGGAGAGCCGAAATATTCGGTAGAAGAATCTAAGAACCGTGATGCAAACTATGCGGCTCCACTGCGCGTGAAGTTGCGCCTAATCAACAAAGAAACCGGCGAAGTAAAAGACCAAGAAGTATTTATGGGTGATTTCCCACTAATGACTGAAATGGGTACGTTCATTATTAATGGGGCAGAACGTGTTATCGTTTCCCAATTAGTTCGTTCTCCAGGGGTTTACTTCAATGGAAAACTAGACAAAAATGGTAAAAAAGGCTTTGGTTCTACTGTCATCCCTAACCGTGGGGCTTGGCTTGAGTATGAAACAGATGCTAAAGACGTTGTACACGTTCGTATTGACCGTACACGTAAATTACCAGTAACTGTTTTACTTCGTGCACTAGGCTTTGGTTCCGATCAAGAAATTATTGACTTAATCGGGGACAATGACTACTTGCGCAACACGCTTGAAAAAGACAACACTGACAATGCTGAAAAAGCACTTCTAGAAATTTATGAAAGATTACGTCCGGGTGAACCCCCAACAGTTGATAACGCTAGAAGCTTACTAGTTTCTCGTTTCTTTGATCCAAAACGCTATGATCTTGCAAGCGTTGGACGTTATAAAATCAACAAAAAATTACATCTGAAAAACCGTCTATTCAACCAAACATTAGCAGAAACTTTAGTAGATCCAGAAACTGGTGAAATTATTGCTTCTAAAGGTGACATTTTGGATCGTCGTAATTTAGATCAAATTATTCCTAATTTAGAAAACGGTGTAGGTTTCCGTACACTTCGTCCAACTGATGGAGTTATGGAAGATAGCGTACTCGTTCAATCTATTAAAATCTACGCACCAAATGATGACGAAAAAGAAATCAATATCATTGGTAACGCGTATATCGAAGAAAACGTAAAACACATCACGCCTTCTGATATTATTTCATCCATTAGCTACTTCTTTAACTTGCTACATGGTGTTGGCGATACAGATGACATCGATCACCTAGGTAATCGTCGTCTTCGTTCTGTTGGTGAACTTTTACAAAACCAATTCCGTATCGGTTTATCTCGTATGGAACGTGTGGTTCGTGAACGTATGTCTATTCAAGATATGACTACAATTACACCACAACAATTGATTAATATTCGCCCAGTAGTTGCATCTATCAAAGAATTCTTTGGTAGCTCGCAGTTATCTCAGTTCATGGATCAAACAAATCCACTTGGCGAACTTACACATAAACGTCGTCTTTCAGCGCTTGGACCTGGTGGTTTGACGCGTGAACGTGCTGGTTATGAAGTACGTGACGTGCATTACTCTCACTATGGCCGTATGTGTCCGATTGAAACGCCAGAGGGACCAAACATTGGTTTGATTAACTCCCTTTCTTCTTTCGCAAAAGTAAATAAATTCGGCTTTATCGAAACACCTTACCGCCGCGTAGATCCTGAAACAAACCGTGTTACAGATAAAATTGATTATCTAACTGCGGATGAAGAGGATAATTACGTAGTAGCGCAAGCGAACTCGAAATTAGACGAACAAGGTACTTTCACAGAAGAAGAAGTTATGGCTCGTTTCCGTTCAGAAAACTTAGCGGTAGAAAAAGAACGTATTGACTACATGGATGTATCTCCTAAACAGGTTGTATCTGTTGCGACAGCATGTATTCCGTTCCTTGAAAACGATGATAGTAACCGTGCGCTAATGGGAGCGAACATGCAACGTCAAGCAGTTCCTCTTATGCACCCTGAAGCTCCATTTGTTGGAACAGGTATGGAACACGTATCTGCAAAAGACTCTGGTGCTGCTGTAACTGCCAAACATGACGGTATTGTAGAACACGTTGAAGCTCGCGAAATTTGGGTTCGTCGTGTATCTCTAGTGGATGGCAAAGAAGTAACTGGTGGAATCGATAAATATACTTTACGTAAATTTGTTCGTTCTAACCAAGGTACTTGTTATAACCAACGCCCAAACGTTGCAGAAGGTGACCGCGTTGTTAAAGGAGAAATCCTTGGTAACGGTCCATCAATGGATTCCGGTGAACTTGCACTTGGTCGTAACGTACTAGTTGCGTTCATGACTTGGGATGGTTATAACTACGAGGATGCGATCATCATGAGTGAACGTCTTGTAAAAGATGACGTTTATACTTCGATTCATATTGAAGAATTCGAATCAGAAGCTCGTGATACAAAACTCGGACCTGAAGAAATGACTCGTGATATTCCAAACGTTGGGGAAGACGCTTTACGTGATCTTGACGAACGTGGAATTATCCGTGTTGGTGCTGAAGTAAAAGACAACGACCTTCTAGTTGGTAAAGTAACACCAAAAGGAGTTACTGAATTAACTGCAGAAGAACGTTTACTACACGCTATCTTTGGTGAAAAAGCACGTGAAGTTCGTGATACTTCATTACGTGTACCTCATGGCGGCGGCGGAATCGTGCTTGACGTGAAGATCTTTACACGTGAAGCAGGCGACGAACTACCACCTGGTGTAAACCAATTAGTACGTGTTTATATTGTACAAAAACGTAAAATCCACGAAGGCGATAAAATGGCCGGACGTCATGGTAACAAAGGGGTTATCTCCCGTATTTTACCTGAAGAAGATATGCCATTTATGCCAGACGGAACACCTGTTGATATCATGCTTAACCCACTAGGGGTACCATCTCGTATGAATATCGGACAAGTACTTGAGCTACACTTAGGTATGGCTGCTCGTGCTTTAGGAATTCACGTTGCAACACCAGTATTTGATGGTGCGAATGAAGAAGACGTTTGGAGCACAGTGGAAGAAGCCGGTATGGCCCGCGATGCGAAAACAATTCTTTATGACGGACGTTCTGGTGAAGCATTCGATAACCGTATCTCTGTTGGTGTAATGTACATGATCAAACTTGCCCACATGGTTGATGATAAACTTCATGCGCGTTCAACTGGACCTTACTCTCTAGTAACGCAACAACCGCTTGGTGGTAAAGCACAATTTGGTGGACAACGTTTTGGGGAAATGGAAGTATGGGCACTTGAAGCATATGGTGCCGCTTATACACTTCAAGAAATCCTAACGATTAAATCCGATGACGTGGTTGGTCGTGTGAAAACTTACGAAGCGATTGTTAAAGGCGAAAGCGTTCCAGAACCTGGTGTGCCAGAATCCTTCAAAGTACTCATCAAAGAGCTTCAAAGTCTTGGAATGGACGTTAAAATGCTTTCCGCAGACGAAGAAGAAATCGAGATGCGTGACATGGATGATGACGACTTTACTAATCAAAATGATGCCTTCAATATCGTACAACCGGAAAATGCAGCCGCTGAAAAGACTGAGTAATTCGGTTCGATAATTGAGACTCCAAAACAATAAGAAACAATGATTTGTTTTTTGCAAAATATAAAATTAAGCGATCGCTAAGACTTTACCTGAAAAGTCGAGGAAGTGTGCGGGAAATCCTAAGCACTTCCTAAAAGCGAATGCTCCAAACTAATTTAGGAGGTTGGGCACTTGTTAGATGTTAATAATTTTGAGTATATGAAAATCGGTCTGGCATCTCCAGATAAAATTCGTTCATGGTCTCATGGTGAAGTAAAAAAACCTGAAACCATCAACTACAGAACGCTTAAACCTGAACGTGACGGCTTATTCTGTGAAAGAATTTTTGGACCAATGAAAGACTGGGAATGTTCTTGTGGTAAATACAAACGTGTTCGCTATAAAGGCGTAGTTTGTGACCGTTGTGGAGTAGAAGTAACGAAATCAAAAGTCCGTCGTGAACGTATGGGCCATATTGAACTCGCAGCTCCTGTTTCTCACATCTGGTACTTCAAAGGAATTCCAAGCCGTATGGGTCTTGTTATGGATATGTCCCCACGTGCATTAGAAGAAATTATCTACTTTGCATCCTACGTGGTTACAGAACCAGGCGATACTCCACTTGAAAAGAAACAACTTTTATCTGAACGTGAATACCGCGTTTATCGCGAAAAATATGGTAAAGGTTTCTCAGCTGGTATGGGCGCAGAAGCTATCAAAAAAATCTTAGCCGATATCGACTTAGAAAAAGAAACAAATGATTTAAAAGAAGAACTAAAATCTGCACAAGGCCAACGTCGTACTCGTGCGATTCGTCGCTTGGAAGTTATGGAAGCTTTCCGTAATTCCGGCAACAACCCAAGCTGGATGGTACTTGATGTGCTACCAGTTATCCCACCAGAAATTCGTCCAATGGTACAACTTGAAGGTGGCCGTTTTGCAACAAGTGATTTGAATGACTTATATCGTCGGGTAATCAACCGGAACAACCGTTTGAAACGCCTACTTGATTTAGGTGCACCAAACATTATCGTGCAAAATGAAAAACGGATGCTACAAGAAGCTGTCGATGCTCTAATCGATAACGGTCGTCGTGGTCGTCCAGTAACAGGTCCAGGTAACCGTCCGCTTAAATCCCTTTCTCACATGCTTAAAGGGAAACAAGGTCGTTTCCGTCAAAACTTACTAGGTAAACGTGTCGATTATTCTGGTCGTTCCGTTATCGTAGTTGGACCTAACTTAAAAATGTACCAATGTGGTCTTCCAAAAGAAATGGCGCTTGAATTATTCAAACCATTTGTTATGAAAGAACTAGTTGGACGCGGCTTAGCACACAACATTAAGAGTGCTAAACGTAAAATCGAACGTATGGCTCCAGAAATCTGGGACGTATTAGAAGAAGTTATTCGTGAACATCCGGTATTACTTAACCGGGCGCCTACGCTTCACAGACTTGGTATCCAAGCATTTGAACCAACTCTAGTTGAAGGTCGCGCAATCCGTCTTCACCCTCTTGTATGTACAGCTTACAACGCTGACTTTGATGGTGACCAAATGGCGGTTCACGTTCCTTTATCCGCAGAAGCACAAGCAGAAGCACGTATTTTAATGCTTGCAGCTCAAAATATTTTGAACCCTAAAGATGGTAAACCAGTTGTAACACCTTCCCAAGATATGGTGCTAGGTAACTACTACCTTACTTTAGAACGTGAAAAAGCTGTCGGCGAAGGTACTATCTTCAAAGATATCAATGAAGCACAACTTGCGTATCAAAATGGCTATGTACACTTACACTCTCGTATTGCTGTATTTGCTGGTTCGATTCCAAATGAACGTTTCACTGATGAACAACGCAATCAATTATTAATTACGACTGTTGGTAAATTGATTTTCAACACAATCTTACCAAAATCGTTCCCTTATATTAATGAACCAACGAAATTCAACCTAGAAATCGAAACACCAGCTAAATATTTCGTTGATACAACAACTGATGTTCGTGCTCATATTGCGGCACAAGAACTAATCGACCCATTCAAGAAGAAAATTCTCGGTAACATTATCGCAGAAGTCTTCAAGAAATTCCATATTACCGAAACTTCAAAAATGCTTGACCGTATGAAAGATCTTGGTTTCAAAATCTCGACTAAGGCCGGCATGACAGTAGGTATTGCGGATATCTTAACACTTGAAGAAAAACATGAAATTCTTGAAAAAGCACATGATACAGTTGAAAAAATCACTAAATCATTCCGTCGTGGTTTGATTACAGATGATGAAAGATACGAACGCGTTATCGCTGTATGGAATGCTGCCAAAGATGAAATCCAAGGAAAACTGATCTTGAGTTTGGATCGCTTAAACCCAATCTTCATGATGCAAGATTCCGGAGCTCGTGGTAACATTTCCAACTTTACACAGCTTGCTGGTATGCGTGGACTGATGGCTGACCCATCCGGACGTATCGTAGAATTACCGATTACATCTAACTTCCGTGAAGGTTTAACGGTCTTAGAGTACTTCATTTCTACCCATGGTGCGCGTAAAGGTCTTACCGATACAGCCCTTAAAACAGCCGATTCCGGTTACCTTACTCGTCGTCTTGTTGACGTGGCTCAAGATGTTATCATTCGTGAAGACGATTGTGGCACTGACCGCGGTCTTACAATTAAGGCTATTCGTGAAGGTACTGAAATCATCGAACCACTTGAAGAACGTCTGGAAGGTCGTTATTCTCGTAAAACAATTCGTCACCCAGAAACAAAAGAAGTTATTGCACGTGAAAATGACTTAATTACAGAAGCAATTGCAACTCAAATCGTTGACGCTGGAATTGAAGAAGTAACTATTCGTTCTGCATTCACATGTAATACTAAACACGGCGTATGTAAAAAATGTTATGGTAAAAACTTGGCAACTGGTACAGAAGTCGAAGTTGGAGAAGCAGTTGGTATCATCGCTGCCCAATCTATCGGGGAACCAGGAACTCAGCTTACTATGCGTACTTTCCATACAGGTGGGGTTGCCGGAGACGATATCACGCAAGGTCTTCCACGTATTCAAGAAATCTTTGAAGCACGTAATCCGAAAGGGCAAGCTATCATCACTGAAGTTGGCGGTGAAGTTGTTTCTATCGAAGAAGGTCGTGATCGTCAACAAGAAATCACTATCCAAGGTACAGATGACCGCCGTTCTTACAACATTCCTTACACTGCTCGCTTACGTGTAGAAGAAGGAACTATTGTTGAACGTGGGGAAGCTCTAACTGAAGGTTCTGTGGATCCTAAAGCCTTGATTCGTGTTCGTGACGTATTATCCGTTCAAGAATATCTACTTGCAGAAGTACAAAAAGTTTACCGTATGCAAGGGGTAGAAATTGGCGATAAACACGTTGAAGTAATGGTTCGTCAAATGTTACGTAAAATCCGCGTAATGGATACTGGTGATACAAACATCTTACCAGGTACATTAATGGATATTCATACGTTTACAGAAGCCAACCGTGAAGCTATCTTAAGTGGTAGCCAACCAGCAACAGGTCGTCCAGTTCTTCTAGGGATTACAAAAGCTTCCCTTGAAACTGATTCCTTCTTGTCTGCCGCATCATTCCAAGAAACAACTCGTGTCTTGACAGATGCTGCAATCAAAGGTAAACGTGACGAACTTCTAGGACTTAAAGAAAATGTTATCCTAGGTAAACTTGTTCCAGCTGGTACAGGTATTGGTCGTTACCGCAAACTGAAATCCGAAGTTATCAAGGAAACAGCTGAAGTAACTGACGAAATCACAAATATTTAATCTTACAAAGCTAAGTGTGCCGTTCGCGTACACTTGGCTTTTTTTGTTATACTCATATAAAAAGGAGTGAAGTGATTTGATTACACATGTTATTTGGGATATGGGCGAAACATTAAATACTGTACCAAATACCAGATACGACCATCATCCTCTCGATACGTACCCAGAAGTAGTGTTACGGAAAGACGCCAAAGAAACGCTCGAAAAAGTAAAACAACTCGGATTCAAACAAGCCATTCTAAGCAACACCGCAACTAGCGATACCGAAGTAATAAAACGCGTTCTAACTAATTTCGGCATCATCGATTATTTTGACTTCATTTACGCCTCCAATTCCGAACTCCAACCAGGAAAAATGGAAAAGCCAGATAAAACCATTTTCGATTTCACGCTAAACAAACTTCAAATTGATAAAACAGAAGCAGTAATGGTCGGAAATACATTTGAAAGTGATATTATTGGCGCAAATCGTGCGGGTATCCATGCGATTTGGCTGCAAAACCCAGAAGTCTGCCTTCAAGATGAGCGCCAGCCCCTTGTCGCACCGCCATTTGTTATACCAGTTTGGGACCTAGCCGATGTTCCTGAAGCCCTTTTATTATTAAATAAAGTTTCTACTTGACCTGTAATGCATTACACAAAGTAAACTTAAAAAGTAGAAGAAATTAGCCGGAAGGGGCGAACGAAATGACTGAAGTGAAAAAACAATTTCCAAAAGGATTTTTATGGGGTGGAGCAACTGCTGCGAACCAAGTTGAAGGCGCTTACGATGTAGATGGTAAAGGCCTTTCCACAGCAGATATGGTCAAATTCATTCCGAAAGAAGAACGCACGAGAGACCTTGAACTAGATGTATCTAAAGCAGAAATCGAAGCAATTATCGCAGGGAAAGTAGAAGGAAGATTCCCTAAACGTGATGGCGTTGATTTTTATCACCACTATAAAGAAGACATCGCATTATTTGCCGAAATGGGCTTTAAAACGTTCCGCCTATCACTAAACTGGGCACGTATTTTCCCGAACGGTGATGACAAAGAGCCGAATGAAAAAGGCCTTGAATTTTATGATAAAGTGTTTGATGAATTATTAAAATATGACATCGAGCCACTTGTGACACTTTCTCACTATGAAACGCCACTAAATCTTACTTTAAAATATAATGGTTGGGCTGATCGTCGCGTTATCGGATTTTTCACGAATTACGCAGAAACAGTTTTCAAACGTTATAAAAACAAAGTGAAATATTGGCTAACTTTTAACGAAATCAATGTTATTTCACTTAGCGCATACACTGGTGGTGGCGTACTTTTAGAAGACGCGAAAAACCCACTTGAACTTTCTTACCAAGCAGGACATCATCAATTCGTAGCCAGCGCACTTGCAACAAAATTGGCGCATGAAATTATTCCAGGCTCACAAGTTGGCTGTATGTTAGCTCGTATGGCGACATATCCTGCGACTAATAATCCAGATGATATCCTAAAAGCACAATACGAAAACCAACAAAACCTATTTTTCACAGACGTACATGCTCGCGGTGAATATCCAAGCTTCATGAACCGTTTCTTCCAAGAGAACGACATTCACATCGTAAAAGAAGTTGGCGACGACGAAATCTTGAAAGCACACACAGTTGATTTCATCTCATTCAGCTACTATATGTCCCTATCCGCAACAGCTAGCCCAGAAGGCGACCGCTCAGCCGGAAACTTAATGGGCGGCGTGAAAAACGAATACCTTGAGTCTTCCGATTGGGGTTGGCAAATTGACCCGAAAGGCTTACGCTGGACACTAAATGACTTATATAGCCGCTACGAATTACCACTTTTCATCGTAGAAAATGGCTTAGGTGCGTATGATACAGTAGAAGAAGACGGCAAAATCCATGATGACTACCGAATCGACTACTTGCGCAAACACATCGAACAAATGAAAGAAGCAATTGCTGACGGCGTAGATTTAATTGGTTACACAAGCTGGGGCCCAATCGACCTAGTAAGTGCCTCCACAAGCGAAATGTCCAAACGCTACGGCTTCATCTACGTAGACCAAGACGACTGGGGCAAAGGAACATTAGAACGCTCCCGCAAAGACTCATTCTTCTGGTATAAAAAAGTAATTGAAACAAATGGTGAAGATTTAGATTAATAGATAGAATGCAGTCCCGCTTTGGCGGGGCTGTTTTTAAATCTAAAAATTTAACTAGTTTACAAATTTTTAGAACAATTAGAAAATATTTGTTTTATTCTTAAAATATTATTGTATCAGTTGCTACGCTATGCTATAATTCGGCGAAAGAGCTTAATAATACAGCATAGAGAGGCGACATAGGAATGAAAGCACAAATAAAATCAAAATTCCATTTAGTGATGTTAATTGTTATTGTTTTATTAGCAACGAGCCTTACTTTTTCGATTGCAAAAACTATATATAGGCTTGATCCTGCAGCGGAAAAAACCATGAATGATTATAACGTGGAGCTTTTGGATGTGTTTGAAAATTATGCAACATACTTTGATGCAGTAATGACAGAAAAAGAAATAAAAAAAAGATTTCAAGAACCAAATTATCTCACGCCGAACGAACTAATAGAACTGAGTGACAAACCGTATGTAGAAGAATTATATGTGGTAGATCAAAATTATTTAACCAACTTAGTAGAGGATTTTTCGAAGATGGAAGTATTAGCACTTCCAGAAATAATATCAAGTTCTCCCAATTATGAAACTGCTTTTGTTGTTGCTAAAAGTAACTTAATCAAAGGACGTTTGCCTAAAGATAATAAAAATGAAGTTGCTCCATCGATAAAGCAACTAGAAAAGTTTTATCATATTGACGCAGATGAAGAAAATGTAATGGGCAAACAAATAGATATCAAAGGTAATTTATATAAAATTGTCGGAATAGTGGACTCTCCTGTAGCGGCAATGTCATTTTCAGATGAAACGCAACAATATGGGACAGTAAAAGTAGGCCTTAATAGCTCAGAGAAGTTAAATGAAATCGTATCAAATGCGGACAATCCTAGAATCAGTAACATTTTTATCAACACATCAACAAAAAAACCACTAGAATTGTTGGAATATCTAGAAGTACATGGGCCAAGTTATCAATATGCTTCTAATTACATAGATGAAATTCTCCAGAAGAATTTATATTTGGATATAGTAATGAATGTAATTCCGGGTGCTATCACTTTTATCACTCTTGCAGTTTTAGTAATCTTTGTTTTTGGCAGAAAACCATATATTGCAAAAATGGCTGATTTAGAGAAAAAGCCAAGGAAAAGCTACTATCTAATCATGGCTTTAGATTTTGCGGCAGTTTTACCAATCTGCATATTAATACAACTCTCCATTGTAAAAAGTAGTTATGGGATGTTGTTACTATTTATTTCATTGATAATTTTATTCATATATTTATCGCAAGTTCTTTATTGGTTCAACCATTGGGCGAAAAAACAGTTAAACAACAAATAATGTTGTTTAACTGTTTTTTTATACAAATTACCACAAGAAAACAAGTAAATAAAAAAATTCGCATAATCGTCACACTTTAGCTATGGAAGAGTCTGGTGCTAGAAAAATCGTGGCATATCTTCTGTTATAATTCTAGTAATTAATCAAAGACTAGTAATAT
This sequence comes from Listeria swaminathanii, assembly GCF_014229645.1. Lineage (GTDB taxonomy): Bacteria > Bacillota > Bacilli > Lactobacillales > Listeriaceae > Listeria > Listeria swaminathanii. Next base: position 35,826 of record NZ_JAATOD010000001.1, read on the forward strand.
TTTTCACGCCAAGCCGACCTAGATAGCATAATTTTAAGGTGTGCTTAAAAATGAATAGTCTACTTAGTTAAATTTAAGGAGACGATAAAATGATAAAAAAACAATCTTCGTTACTACGCATTTTGTTCGTAGTAACAGCTATCTTGGGTATTAGTTTATGGGTTAACATGAGTCAAGGCTTGGAAGTTCAGGCGGAGAGTATTGCCGAGCCGACGCCAATTAACAAAATCTTCACGGATCCAGCATTAGCTGACGAGGTGAAGGCGGAACTTGGAAAAACTAGTGTCGCTGATGAAGTTACGCAAACAGATTTGAATCAGATAACTAGACTTGAGGCAGACGGCAAGGGAATAAGTTCAATAGAAGGAATACAATATTTAACTAATTTGAACATGTTAGGTTTGACCGACAATCAGATTACTAATCTTGCACCTCTTGCACATCTTACTAATTTAGAGTCTTTATATTTAGGTGAAAATAAAATTAGTGATGTGACGCCACTTTCAGGATTGACACAGTTAACATTCGTACAACTTTCTATTAATCAAATAAAAGATGTAACCCCACTTGCTAAGCTAACGAATTTAAATTATTTAGATTTACGGGAAAATCAAATCAGTGATGCAAGCCCATTAGGTAATATGATGGAACTAACCACATTGAAACTTGATAAACAACAAATAACAGTTGCTCCAATCCTATACCAGTCTAATTTAGTTGCACCCGATATTTTGAAAAATGTATTTGGGGAAGTAGTAGCACCAACGACGATTAGTAATAACGGCACATTCGCTAGTCCGAATATTACTTGGAATCTAGATAGTTATACTGGCGAAGTAAGTTATGATTTTAATCAAACAGTTACACTTGGCGCTAACGGAAAGGTTACTTTTGCGGGGACGGTAGTTCAGCCGATTACAGATGCGTACGTTACTACTTTTGATATTAATGGAGTGACAACAACGGAGCAGGTAGCGGTAAATACATTAGTAACTGAACCAACTACACCGACAGAACAAGGTTATACTTTTGACGGTTGGTACGATGCGAAAACTGGCGGGAATGAGTGGGATTTCGCAGCAGACAAAATGCCAGCAGCGAATATGACACTATACGCGCACTTCACGATAAACAGCTATACAGCAAACTTCGATATTGATGGAAAAACAACGAGTCAAACAGTGAATTATCAAGCCTTACTACAAGAACCAACTACTCCAACAAAAGAAGGTTACACATTCACAGGATGGTATGACGCAAAAACTGGCGGAACTAAGTGGGATTTTGCAACAGGTAAAATGCCAGCAGCGAATATGACTTTATATGCTAGATTTACTAAGGACCCTAGCTCAGATACGATTACAATTACACCCGGAAAAGATGATAAAGGCGACAAATCAAATGCAGCAAGTAAAGCAAACAATAGTGAAAATACTAAGCTTCCAAAAACAGGTGACAATTCGAGTATGATTCCTACAATTTTAGGGACATTGTTCATCGGATCAGCATTGCTAGTCTTACGAAAAAACACTAGTAACCTTTAAAAAAAGTAGATTTGGCTTCTATTTTCTATAGGAGCCAAATTTTTTTGTTAATTAGTCCTCAAAACAGGGTATCTACTAGTTAAAAGGTTCAATAGTAATAATTAAACTTTAAGGAGAGGGATTATGAAAAAACAATGGAATGCGGTATTCAAAATTGTTTTAACGGTAGCTGCTATTCTAGGGATTAGCCTCTATATAACTACAAGCCAAGGGGCGGAGGTACGGGCAGCAAGTATTACTCAGCCAACACCAATTAATGAAATTTTCCCGGATCCTGTTATTGCGAATAATGTAAAAACACTTGTTGGGAAATCTAATGTGACAGATGTTGTCTCTCAAAGTGAACTAGATGGAATAACTCGTCTATCAGCAGTCACTGCAGGAGTAACAACAATAGAAGGAACGCAGTACTTAAACAATTTGGCAGAACTAGAACTTAAAGATAATCAAATAACAGATTTAAGCCCACTTAAAAATTTAACGAATATCACTGAACTTGAACTATCTGGCAATCCGTTAAAAAATGTGAGTGCGATTGCTGGGTTAAAGAGTTTGAAAACATTGGACCTTATAGCGACACAAATAACGGATATTACACCGCTTACAGATTTAACCAATTTACAAGTTTTATATTTGGGTTTTAACCAAATAACAGATTTAAGTCCGCTTTCTGGCCTATCAAATTTACAATATTTATCTTTTGAATATACCCAAGTAAGTGATTTAACGCCACTTGCTAACTTATCTAAACTAACAACCGTAAACGCGGGTGATAACAAAATAAGTGATATTTCACCACTCGCTAGTATACCTAATTTAATCGAAGTTCATTTGAAAGATAACCAGATAAGCGATGTTAGCCCGCTTGCGAATATACCAAACTTATTTATCATCACTTTAACGAATCAAACCATAACAAGCGCACCTGTACTTTATCAAAATAATCTGGTCGTACCTAATGCTGTAAAAGGTCCTTCTGGTGCGCCTGTTGCACCAGCTACTATAAGTAATAATGGAACATACGCGAGTCCGAATTTAACATGGAACTTAGCTAGTTTTATTAATAATGTCAGCTATACATTTAATCAACCAGTCACTTTCAAAAATGCAACTGTGCCTTTCAGTGGAACGGTTACTCAACCATTAACAGAAGCATTCACAGCTGTTTTTGATGTGGATGGAAAGCAAACGAGCGTAACAGTTGGCGCCAACGAATTAATTAAAGAACCGACCGCGCCAACGAAAGAAGGTTACACGTTTACTGGCTGGTATGACGCAAAAACTGGCGGGAACAAGTGGGATTTCGCTACAGATAAAATGCCAGCTGAAAACATCACGTTGTACGCCCAATTTACAGTTAATAGCTACAACGCAACATTCGATATTGACGGAAAAACAACCACTCAAAAAGTAGCTTATCAAGCATTACTAAATGAACCAACTGCCCCAACGAAAGCAGGCTATACGTTCAAAGGTTGGTACGATGCGAAAACTGGTGGAACTAAATGGGATTTTGCTACTGGTAAAATGCCGGCCGAAAATATAACATTATACGCCCAGTTTACGAAAAATGATGATCCGAATACTAATCCAACTGGAAATGATGATGGTACAACTAACCCAAACAGTTCAGGCGACAATACCTCACTTCCAACAACTGGAGATGAAAACACGATGATTCCAATTTTCGTTGGAGCAGTTCTTATCGGCATTGGCCTAGTTGTATTCCGCAAAAAACGTCAAACAAAATAAACTTTAAAAAATGGTTTAGCCCCGTGCTGAGCCATTTTTTTATTGTGAGCAGAATAAGGTGTTAGTTTGCCTTTTTTCATAAAGGGAAAACATAGGATGGAATTCATAGAAAGAGGGCGTGAAATATGGACCGACAAAAAAAGCTTCAAATTTTAAAAGACATGGTAAATATTAATTCGACTAATGGACATGAAGAGCAGGTTGCGAACTATTTACAGAAGTTGTTAAGTGAATATGGGATTGAATCTGAAAAGGTGCAATATGACGTGGACAGAGCAAGTTTGGTTAGCGAAATTGGTTCTAGCGACGGGCAGGTTTTGGCTTTTTCGGGGCATATGGATGTGGTAGATGCGGGAGATGAGTCCAAGTGGAAGTTCCCACCTTTTGAAGCAACGGAGCATGACGGGAAAATATACGGACGCGGTGCCACTGATATGAAATCAGGTTTAGCGGCGATGGTTATTGCGATGATTGAACTTCAAGAAGAGAAGCAAAAGTTAAATGGAAAAATTAGATTATTAGCAACAGTTGGTGAAGAAGTCGGTGAACTTGGTGCGGAACAACTAACGCAAAAAGGCTATGCGGATGATTTAGCTGGATTGATTATTGGCGAACCAAGCGGGCATCAGATTGTATACGCGCATAAAGGATCGATTAATTATACTGTTAAATCCACCGGCAAAAATGCGCATAGTTCAATGCCAGAATATGGTGTGAATGCGATTGATAATTTGCTACTATTTTATAATGAAGTAGAAAAATTTGCGAAATCAGTCGATGCTACGAACGAAATTCTAGGCGATTTTATTCATAATGTCACCGTGATTGATGGTGGAAATCAAGTGAATAGCATCCCTGAAAAAGCACAACTGCAAGGAAACATTCGCTCAATTCCAGAGATGGGTAATGAAACAGTGAAACAAGTGCTAGTGAAGATTATCAATGCGTTAAATAAACAGGAAAATGTGAAATTAGAGCTAATATTTGATTATGACAAACAACCCGTATTTAGCGATAAAAATTCAGAGCTAGTAAATATTGCTAAACGTGTAGCTAGTGACATTATCAAAGAAGAAATCCCTTTACTCGGCATTTCTGGAACAACAGATGCAGCAGAATTCACCAAAGCTAAAAAAACATTCCCAGTAATTATTTTCGGTCCAGGAAACGAAACCCCTCACCAAGTAAATGAAAATGTTTCAATTGAGAACTATTTAGAGATGGTGGATGTGTACAAACGAATTGCACTAGAGTTTTTATAAATGCTTTCTAAATTAGAGCAGCTGGTGGTTGTTGCAATAAAATGTTAACGGAAAGAACCTAAATTACTTCTTTGAAAATTGATGTTAGTTTCATTAAATGATTGAAATGACAAATTTCCGTCACTTTTAAAGAGAATTACACGCGAAAAGGTCTTTTTTCCATCTAAAAATCCAGTGTTTACTATGTTAATATTAATTTCAAATGTAAGAAGGATGTAAATTAATTAACAGATAGGAGACTACAATGAACATAAAAACTTTACTAGTTCGAGTCGGAATAACATTAACTATGGCTTTGGGAATTAGCATGTGGCTAGGAATGAGTCCGGAAATTGATGCTCAAGCAGCGAGTCTTGCACAACCGACACCAATTAATGAAGTGTTTCCTGACCCTCAAATGGCTTTGACAATGGAGACTAAACTTGGGAAAGCGAGTGTTACAGACCTTGTTTCCCAGAGCGAATTAGATGCTTTGACTCAATTGCGAACTTATTTATCAATAGAATCCATCGAGGGAATTCATTATCTGACAAATTTGACAGAATTAAATATAAGTAATGCTGAAGTAAGTGATATCAGTGATTTAAAAGATTTAACGAAATTAACAGACTTAGAAATGTATCAAAACAATATAGTTGATATAAGTGTTTTGAAAAACTTAACGAATCTAACATATTTAGACTTGCACGATAACAAGATAACGGATATAAGTGCTTTGGGAAATTTAACAAATTTAGTTCACTTAAACTTAGCTTATAATCAAATAAGTGATATAAGCGCTGTATCTACTCTAAGTAAGCTAAACATGGTATGGTTTACAGATAATCAAATAAGTGATATCAGTGCAGTTGCCAATTTAACTAATCTAACTAGCTTGAGTTTGGATCATAACCAAATAAGTGATATAGGCGCACTGACAAACTTAACGAATTTAGACGGTCTTGGTATAGACAATAATCAAATAAGCGATATAAGCCCAATTGCTAATTTGACTAATTTAGACTATGTTGGTTTGCATAATAATCAAATAAGTGATCTAACGCCGATAGCGAATTTAACGAATTTGACACGTATGTATTTATCCGGTCAACAAATAACTAATAAGCCACTGCCATATCAAAGCAATATCGTTATTCCGAACAATGTGAAAAATAATAAGCAAGAAATTATCGCACCGCTAGTAATAAGCGATAATGGAACCTATGATAATCCTAACGTTACTTGGAATCTAGCTAATTATGTTAGCGAAGTGAGCTATACTTTTTCGCAAGAGGTAACGATTGGTAGTGCCACAGAAACTTTTAGTGGTGAAGTAAAACAACCTTTAGAGATGTATACGGTGAGTTTTGACGTCGATGGAGTAACAACTAAAGAGACAGTTGGGGCATACACGTTATTAACCGAACCGACAGCACCGGAAAAAGAAGGCTACACATTTACAGGATGGTATGACGCTAAAACTGGTGGAACTGAATGGGATTTTACCACGGACAAAATGCCGGCCAAAAATATTACGTTATACGCTCAATTTAGTTTGAATGAAAATTCGGAAAATCCTCCCTCAGAGGAAACCGATAAAGGTACACCAAGCGATACTATTAAAAAGCCTGAAGTACAGGTTGAAGAGAATGTAAATATTTCATTACCAAAAACAGGTGATAACCAAAACTCCCTAGTTATTTTTATGGGAATACTTCTACTTGGTACAGGGATTATTACGCTTCATAAAATACGCCATTAAATAAAAGTCTAGTATTTGTTTGTAAACAGGTGCTAGACTTTTTTCTTGCATTTAATAAAGTTTAGGACTAAACTAATAGTATCAAGAGGAGGGGAATAACATGGTGAGAAAAGAAGAACGGCTAGGGGTTTTGCTTTGGTTTCGGTTTAGTCGTTTTTATAATCGAAATATGAAGCTGACCAACCAGAATTTACGAGCTGTAGGGATTTCAACGGCGCAGTTTGACTGTATTGCTCAGATTGGTCTGGACAACGAGATTACGCAGCAGCAACTTGCCGAAAAATTAGTTGTAACGAAGGGAAATGTTACCCAACTCCTCACAAAATTAGAGCAATTAGGTTATATTACGCGGACGAAGACGGGGCGCGAAAAACATATTACTTTAACAGAAAAAGGCCAAGCGTGTTACCGCGAAAACGTGCCAAAACAAGAAGCGTTTCAACAGGAGCAATTTGATAAATTAACGAGAGACGAACAAAAAGAACTACTCAAGCTATTAAAAAAATTAGGAGAGTGATTATTTATGAAATTAACGGGAATTCATCACGTATCTATTTTTACAGCGAATGCACGAGCAAACTTTGACTTTTATACAAAAATAATGGGGCTACGACTAGTGAAGAAATCGGTCAACCAAGACGATCCATATACGTATCATTTATATTACGGAGATGAAATTGGTTCGCCGGGGACAGCGCTAACTTTTTTTGAAGTGCCGAACATGGCTAAAAATCATCCATCACGCAATGCGATTTCGCAGCTTAGTTTACGCGTGCCAAATGATGAAGCTTTGCGTTATTGGGATAAAAGACTCGATGAGCATCGCATTTTCCACAGCAAACCAATCGACCAATTCGGGCGCAAAATTATTCGCCTAAAAGACACCGATGGCTTGCCGGTCAGTTTAATTTCCGATGAAACAAGCACGCAAACAACCGAAGTTTCCCCTTGGGAGGATGGCCCGGTCCCAGCAGAATACGCGATTCGCGGACTTGGCCCAGTGCGCTTCTCGGTTTTCAAAAAAGAGAAAACCGACCGCCTTTTGACAAAAGTTTTAGGCTTCGAACGCATTGGCGCATACGAAGAAGACGATAAATTATTGACCGTCTTTAAAACTGGTGATGTCGGGCTTGGCGGCGAAGTGCATGTGGAGTCGCGACCTGATTTGGAACAAGGAAACCTCGGCGCTGGCGGCATTCATCATGTGGCGTTTCGTGTCCCAACAGATGGCGATTTGATTGGCTGGACAGAGATGATTCAAGACCTTGGCTATAAAAATTCAGGCTACATCGATCGTTTTTATTTCCATTCCTTGTACTTCCGCGAAAGTAACGGCATCCTAATTGAACTAGCGACTGACGAGCCTGGTTTCCAAACCGATTTCACGAAAGAGCACGGCACGTATGTCGACTTGCCACCACATTTGGAAGAGCGGCGTGACGATATTTTGGCACATTTAAAACCACTTGATACCGACAAATAAATAAGAAAACCTTGAAAATATGCCCATACATGATACAATTTTAGAAGAATGTGTAATTAGGAGGCAGAATTTTGGCAGAAGGTTTACGTACGATTTATTTTGTAAGACATGGTAAAACAGAATGGAACATGACTGGACAAATGCAAGGTTGGGGCGATTCTCCTTTAGTGGCAGAAGGCGTTAACGGCGCAAAAGCAGTCGGAGAAGTAATGAAAGATACGCAGATTGATGCTGTTTATACAAGCACAAGTAAACGCACGCAAGATACAGCGGCTTATATTCTCGGCGACCGCGACATCGAAATTCAACCGCTTGAAGAACTAAAAGAGATGAGTTTTGGAACGTGGGAAGGCATAAGGGTAACTGAAATTGACGAAAAACATCCCAAAGAACGTGCGCAAATCCTCCATGATCCAAAAGCCTACACAGCAGAAATAAACGGCGGCGAGACTTACTATCAGCTTGCCGAACGACTACTACAAGGCGTTGAAAAAATCATCGCTGAAAATCCAAGCGGAAACATACTTGTCGTTTCTCACGGAATGTCGCTTACGTTATTATTATATCTACTACAAGGCGGAACCATCGAAGACCACCGCAAAGAAGCACCAAGAATTTTAAACACCAGCATTAGCATCGTAGAATATCAAAACGGCGATTTTGCGCTAAAAAAATTAAATGAAATCGGTCATTTAGGCTTAAAATAACTAGAATCTAGGGCATATCTCATTAGCGATGTGTCCTAGATTTATAAATAAGAGAGAGCGAGAAATAATACATATGAAAAGAATTGTCAAAATTTTTCTGCATTATTTATTAGGAATTTTAGGAATTATTTTAATCAGCTGTGTTCCCGCGATATTTAGCAAAGTGACATCCTGGTCATCCAGCACGTATTTCGAGGCGCTCAAGTCTATTTTCTCTGCCATTTTACATCCAAGCAAATGGGAAATAAGCTACCAAGGAGCCGCCGAAGTTTTCCATGTGTCATTAGCAGATTTTATCACCGGTCCTTATTTATACTCAATGAAAATTATCATAGCGAGCTTGCTTATCTCGCTAATTATCGCCTATCTTTTAGTCCTAGGAACATTCCGCGGGCCTAAGTGGTTGCGCCGCGGCTTAGATGGCTTTTTATCGCTACTTCAAGCATTTCCAGACTTTTCCTTTATCTTCCTTATTCAAATGGCCGTCGTCTACATATACCAACAAACCGGCGTATTCACCTTGAACTTTTATAGCTTAAATGGTGAACAAATTTACGCTGCGCCAATCGTTTGCTTATCAATCATACCAACCGTGCTCTTTTACAAAATGATGATGCTCCTTATGAAAAATGAATGGCAGGCCGACTACATCCAATTAGCACGCGGGAAAGGCTTAACCGACAGAGCAATATTGCTGCGCCACGCCACACCAAACATGATGCAAAGCCTGTTTTACCAGTCAAAAACCATCGTTTGGTTTATTCTAAGCGCCTACCTCGTTGTAGAATTTTTGTTCAGCATCGAAGGCGTGCTCTACTATTTGCTAGCAGGATTTAGCCCATTAAATATTTTCCTAGTATTAGCACTCGTGTTCACCCCGTTTTATTTCTTTTACGCACTAATAGACCTATGGATTAGCCACGGGAAAAATACCGAGAGCGCAAACATCACAAGAATCCCGCTACATTGGAACAGTTTCCAGAAAACCTTTGCGGAAAAAGTAAACCTTAAAAGCAAATGGCAGAACATTGTAGTAACGACCAGGCAGCTCCTAAAACGTCCGTCTTTCAGCATTCCGCTGATCACACTTAGCATCTTGCTAATCGCAAGCCTGATCTATGGTTTCATGGGAGATACCATCCATTCGCTCAAATTCATCAGCGATTCAACCGGACGAGTAACCGATATGGCGCCATTCAAACCCAATTCGCAAGTCTGGCTAGGCACCGACCAAGCCGGCAACTCCATTCTCGACCAATTGCTAGTCGGCATCAAGTACACGCTTCTTATCGCCGTCATTATCGCAACGCTACGTGTCGTGATTGGCTACATTTTGGCAGTGCCGCTCGCGTTTTTCAGCAAGCCACGAACGCGCAATTTCGTTCAAAGCATAGCAGACGGAATGCATTATCTACCACTGTCGCTACTCGTATTTATTATCATGGTCAACGAATTCATCAACTATTCCGGCGTTTTCGAAACAAGCCTATTTACACGCATTACCTTCCAAATTTTAATCATGGTAGTCATCGTGTTGCCAATCACAGCCAATCGAATCAGCAGTGAAATTTCCCAAGTATTGAAAAAAGAATTCGTCCTAAGTGCGCTTGTGTTTGGCGGAAATGCTCGCTGGATTTTAACCAAACATATCAACCCGCAAATCTGGTCAAAACTAATTCTGATTTGGATAGAGCAACTCATTCAAACCTTACAGATGTTCGTGCATTTAGCTATCTTTGGCATTTTTATTGGTGGAGCAATCATGGGGGCCGATGACGGTATGCTTAACCCAGTTATCCCTGAATTATCCGGTCTAATCGCAAACGCCAAATTCGTTTTCGCCAACCACCAATTCTGGATAATTTTACCACCATTAGTCATATTTATGATTTTAATCCTCTGCTTCCAAATGATGGCAAATTCGCTGTTGAAACGGGAAGAAGAAAGTAAAAAAGCCTAGTTCTATAAAAGAACTAGGCTTTTTTTATTTAAGGAGTGACTGTTTGATAGACAGTCACTGTAACAGAAGGGAAAGTTGGATATTGATTATTTAAAAAGTAAGCAGAATTATCGCCTACAGTTTCCCAAGTAAGTGTATCATTTTGGTAAGTTCCTGGAGTGTACCAAACCCAATCATGTAATGTTACTCCAAGGTTATCTTTAATTACAATATTAGTGGAATCACCAAGCGCAACATCTGGAAGGTATATATTTTGTCCAGTGGCGTCAAACAAATCTAAGTTGTGACTTGCCAATGAGCTGAAATCACTAATCTGGTTTTCTTCTATTTGGATTGATTTAATTGTTGGAATGGTACTGAGCGGTGTAACATCTTTAATTTGATTAAAATTAGCATCAAAGTATTCTAGTTTTGTTTTATTTCTTAATGACTCAATAGAAGTCAGTTTATTGCTTTCGGCATAAAAAACTTTGAGATTATCGAGTGCTGAAAGGACACTGATGTCTGATACTTTATTTGCTGAGATAGATAAATTGGTTAATTGGGGAGTATCTTTTAGTGCCGAAATATCGTTTAGTTGATTGCTACTTAGATTTAATATCTTTAAATTAGTTAAATTTTCGAAGGATGGTAAGGTGGAGATTTGGTTAACACCTAGTTCTAAGTTAAATAACTTAGGTAAGTTCATTAGCGGAGTAATATCGGTAATTTGATTGGAGTTAAGTGATACAGTCTCTAGTTCTGTTAAATTAGCGAGATCCTCTAAGTTGCTAATGTTATTTTGGCTTAAATCTACAAAATTTAAGTTGTGTAAATATTCCATTCCTGTTAAATCTTCTACACCGAACGCCACATATACCATTTTGGTAATAGTATCTAGTTGTTCTTGGGTGACGACCGTATCCTCGGAAACACCTAGTTCCTGTGCGACTTTAAAAGCTAGAGCATCATCTGGAAAAATTTGATCAACCGTGGCTGGAGGAGCTTCTTGTAGGCTTTTTTCTGGGGCAGTTGTAATGTCTGATGTAGCAGCATTTACTTCGACTTGCTGAGCTAAAGGGCTAAAACAAATCAAGGTCGTGCATGCAATACTTGCTAGAATAAATTTTTTCATGTCATCTACTCCTTTTCTATAATATAAATGGAGTATAGCATGCAAATTGTTAAACAATAAAAAGCAATCATATTTGAACAATGCATAAAAAACCGCTAAAAAAGAGTATGCACTTTTTTTAGCGGTTTTTGCTTTATTCACTTGCTTCAATAGATTTATCTAACCATAACTCATACCATTCAAGAAAGTTTAAACGTTCTTCATTCCCAAAGTAAAAATCAGGATAGACGCCATTATCATTATTTCTGTCATCCACCCAAATTTCTCCATAAGAAGGGCCGTTTACAACAAGGTTAATCGAGACACCGCAACCAAAGTTAGTAATGCGCAGAAGTCCAAATACTTCTTTATCAGAAAAGCAAAGTTCTTGCCAAGCATCATAAGCTTCATCGGACATTCCTTCTTTATAACCAGGCGCATTCCAGTCATCTGTATGTGGAAAAGGCTTGCTCAGCGTTTGCACACCATACTTTTCAGCCTTGTAATCAAGAGAAGAACAAAGTCCGTCCACTAGAGTTTCTAAACCATAGTAAGGACCCATTCCACCATCACCAATCTGTTCCAAAAATGCGCGATAACCTTGTGGTAAAGCAATTTGATGCTCATTTTCAAACGCAGTAATAGTTTGATTAGACAAAGGCTGATTGAGTTTATAGGCATGGCTTTCTGAACCAAATAAATTCAAATCAACATCTTTTTCTTTTAAAGTAGTGATTTTTGCTTGGATTCTAACTAGCTGACTTTGATATTCAGCCATATTTTATAAGTCTGCTCCATTAGTCTCAATCACTTGTTTATACCAATAATAACTTTTCTTCGGAATACGCGTCATTGGCGCATCATCTTCTACATCACGATCAACATAAACGAAACCGTAACGTTTTTGGTAGCCGTTTAACCAGCTTAGGAGGTCTGTGAAGCTCCAAGTACAATATCCTAACATATCAACGCCGTCACTGATTGCATCGCGGATAGCAGTTGCGTGCGCGCTCAGGTAGTCAATACGGTAGTCATCGTTTACTTCGCCATCTACTAATTTATCAAATTCACCTAAACCATTTTCAGTAATTAAAATTGGTAAAGCATAGCGGCTGTTAATACGACGAAGCGCAATTTGTAAGCCTTTAGGATCGATTGTCCAGTCCCAGTTCGTTGTTTTTACAAAAGGATTAACGACTTTTTTGTAAACGCCAGGGATACCAGTTTCTTTTGTGCTGCCTTTTTTACCAGTGAAGTTCATTTCGTTGTTTTGACCAACGCCATCAAGCGGGTTGTAAGCAACAGTTGCGGATTGATAGTAGTTCACGCCCATGAAATCTGGTTTTGCAGACGCAAGTAGTTCCATATCGCCATCTTCAATAACTGGCGCAATATCGTTTTCTTCTAAATATTTCCAAACAGCTTTCGGATAACGACCAAAAGCATACATATCCATCCAGAAATAACTATTTAATTCTTCTGCATCGTCAGCAGCTTGAACGTTTTTAGGATCTGTGTCGATTGGATAATGTGGCGTGTAAGCAAAACTTGGTCCAATTTTCCCATCAGGAACGATTTCGTGGAAAGCTTTGATAACACTTGCATTAGCTAAGTTCGCAATGTGGTTTACTGCGTACATTCTTTTTGGATCGCTAACTTTTGGCGGGTGAAGTGCTTGACCATAACCCATACCAACAAAGATATTTTGCTCATTCAAGGAAACCCAATATTTAACGCGGTCGCCGTAACGTTTGAAAAGTGTTGTGGAATAATTTGTGAAATCTTCAATAACTTGGCGAGATTCCCAGCCGCCGTATTCGTCAAATAATGCTTGCGGAATATCCCAGTGATAAAGCGTTACAAGCGGTTCGATATCATATTTAAGTAACTCATCAATTAAGTTATCGTAAAATTGTAACCCAGCTTCATTCACTTCGCCTTTACCATTTGGGAAAATACGAGTCCAAGCAATGGAGAAACGGTAAGCTTTTAGGCCAGCGTCAGCCATTAGTTTTACGTCCTCTTTATAACGGTGATAATGGTCAACAGCGACATCGCCATTAGTACCTTTGAAAGTAGTTCCAGGAATGCGGACATATTCGTCCCAAACTGATTTACCTTTGCCGTCTGCGTCCCATGCTCCTTCGATTTGATAAGCTGCAGATGCAGAACCCCATAAGAAGTCTTTCGGGAATGGTGAACGTTTTTGATGTTCCATTTAATATAACCTCCATTAAAGCGATTTTTATTAAAAAACTCTACTAATATATTTTAAAGTATATTCTTTTAAAAAGATAGTTAAAAAACGCAGATTCGAAAAGGAATCTGCGTTTTTGTTTTATTTATCAAGCACGAATTTTTGAATCGCTTTTGCGACACCACTGTCATTGTTCGATGCAGTCGTATAGTCAGAAAGTTGCTTAATTCTTTCCGGAGCATTGCCCATCGCAATACCAAGTCCAGCGAATTCAAGCATCGTAACGTCATTTTCTTGGTCGCCAATGCAGATAACTTCACTTTGCTTAATGCCAAGTTTTTCAGAAAGTTCTTTTACCGCATTACCTTTACTAGCATCACGATTCAGAATTTCTAAGTAGAAAGGGGTGCTGCGAACTAAATGATATTTATCGCGGAAAGATTCCGGCATTTTCGCAATACCAGCTTCTAGTTCTGGTGCTTCTTCGATAAACATTGCTTTCGACATAATAAAATCATCCGGCACGTTTTCGATTTCTTTATAAATCAATTGGCTGCCAGTAAGATATGCTTCAACAATCGTATATTTTCCAATTTCGCAGTTTGGCGTGTAAAGTGCTTTGTCATCAAAGAAATGCATGTGCAAATTGCTATTTAAGCTCACTTCGTAAATATCTTTTAAGTCTTCGATACCAAGTGTTAAGTGAGAAATAACTTCTTTTGTAAATGTATCTTGAACAAATGCGCCGTTAAAACTAATAACGTAATCGCCTTCCTCACGTAAATCAAGTTCTGTTAAATAATTTTCTACGCCAACAAGCGGACGTCCAGTACAAAGAACCACTTTTACACCTTTTAATTTAGCTTGGCGAATGGCTTCTTTTACTTCATCAGTAACCTTATGATCATCTGTCAGTAGTGTTCCATCAATATCAATCGCAATTAATTTATACAATATACTAGCTCCTTTTCCATCATAAACTCATTCTAGTATAGCATAAACTCAGACGGATTTGCGGCTAACTATTGAAACAACAAGGAATTTATGGCATGATTGACTTGGAAACTTGATAAAGAAAAGAGTGAAATAATGAAACGTAATTATCATGTGAAATTTTTAAATGAAAAAGATGTTGAACTTGCAGAGGCTGTTTGTGCGGCATCAGAAGATTATTATTTAATTGAACAAGATAAGCCCGCATCGAAAAATGATGCATTAAAAATTATCACTGAAATTCCAAATGGGAAAACACGATTCGATAAATTCGTACTAGCAGTGTTGGATGAAAAAGAAAAACCAATAGGCTTAGTAGATATTGTTTCTGATTACCCTCGAAAAGGTCGCTGGTTCATCGGCTTGCTTCTGTTAACCCCAGACGCTCGTCATAATGGCCTTGGAAAAGTGCTTCACCAAACTATCAAAGAATGGGCTATTGACGGCGGGGCAGACTCTTTAGCATTAGGCGTTTTAGCTGAAAATGACAAAGGTCGCGGATTTTTTGAACACCTCGGTTACACGAAAGAAGAAACAAAACAAGCTAGCTACGGCGGTAAAGAACAAGAAGTTAGTATTTTCACTTTAGCCATTAAATAAAAAAAGGATGTAGCCAAATTAGGCTGCATCCTTTTTCTTAATTTATTGTATCGTTTTTCTCTAAAAGGGCTTCCATATTAACGCGCCATTGTAGTTTTACTTTTGAAATAATGCCAGCTTCTTTTAATTCTTTAAGTTGAGAATAGAAGAAAGCTTTGGACAGGGTACAGTAGTTTTTAATGACAGTCGTACTAATTGCTTTTGGTAGTACGGCTACACCATCTTCCACTGGGATATCCAAAATTTTGACAAGCATCTCAAAAACAAAAGCTAATTGATCTTTTTTGTCGCGATACTGTAAAAGCGATTTATAATAACCATGTTTTGCGATGGTTCTCATAATCGTGTACTGGAAACCAAAATTTTCAGGGAAAAGTGAAAGCGAATATTCAATATCTTTCTTCTTATATATGATAACTTCGCATTCTGTTAATGTTTGATAAGTTAAAACAAGCGGTGTATTTTCGAAAATGGTATAATATCCCATAAAAAAATTAGCTGTGAATATAGAATAAATTTTGTCATTATCGAAATCAATATATCCGGCCAATATACCGGATTTAAGTAAGTACACACAATCCTGATTTTCAGTTACTAAATCATTTAAAATGGTATGTTCAGGGATTGTGATGCTGTTGGATTTTAAATTGTATTGATCCATCATTGCAACAAACTCTTTGTGATTAAATGGATAGGCCATTTTTTCGCTTCGTCTCCTTTTGATTCAGTTGTGCTCGTATAATTGTATTGTATCACCGTAGCAGTCTGTTAAAGTACTAAAAATAGACTGTAAAAGAATCTCTTTTTTATGGAAATACCCGTTTTAAGCCAATGTAACCGCAATAAATTTGTCATATTTGTATAAATCTCGCTCAAAAAAGGTTAAGCACTACTCATTGTTGCAAAAAGCCGATAATAAAGTTGCGTCTTTATTATCGGTTTTTAACATAGGATCTCAAAAAAAATTATTTTCCGATAGAATAGGTGGAGCCGTTACCTGTGACAACGATTGTTTTATTACGATCCGTTCGATATACTTTCGCTTTTGCTTTTGTTAGCGTATTGACGGTTTGTGATGTTGGGTGACCGTAGCCGTTTTTGCCGACGCTAATAATGGCGTATTTTGGTTTTACGACATTGACGAAAGCTTTGCTAGTAGCGGATTTGGAGCCTTGTGTACTAACTTTTAACACATCAGCTCGTAATGTTTTCTTTGCTTTAATCATGTCGTTTTCAGCTTTTGTTTGTGCATCACCTGTAAAAAGGAAGGTGTTTTTCTTATATGCGACGTGGAGAACTGCGCTCCAATTGTTGCGATCGGTTTTTCCGTAAGTTTTAACAGGACCGACGAATTGTGCATTTACTCCTTTGACAGGGAGTTTTACGCCAGCTTTGGCAGTTTTAATAGCTAGTTTTTTCTTTTTGGCAGTATTCACAAAATCTTTGTAAGCCGCCGTTGTATTAGTAGAATTTGGTGCGTAAAGACTTTTTACTTTGATGCTATTCATGACTTCTGGTAAGCCGCCAATATTATCAGCGTCTGAATGAGAAGCAATCATGATGTCGATATCTTTTACTTTTAATTTCTTTAAATAATTAACGACAATTTTCCCTTTGCCTTTATTACCTGCGTCGATGAGAATATCTTCTCCACTAGGTGCTTTGATGTAAATGGCATCCCCTTGGCCAACATCAATAAAATGTACTTTTATTGTTGGTGTAGCGGCTTCGGCTTGGATAGAACTTGGTACCGAAATCCCCATAATTAAAGCAAAAACCAACAATACGTTTAAAATCCCTTTTTTCATCCCTTTTCCCCTTCTCTTATGAAATGAATTCTTTTAGAAATTTGTAAACCCCATCTGCTTCATTCGTGTCAGTAAGATGACTTGCTGCTGCTTTGACGTTATCACTTGCATTCGCCATCGCAACACCAGTTCCAGCATATTGTAGCATGCCAATGTCATTTTCGCCATCACCAAAAGTAATAATTCTTTCGCGCGGAATATCATAATATTTTCCAAGTGCTTCAACGGCTGTTTGTTTATCCGAATTAGCGGGAAGTATTTCTAAGTTATCATGGTGAGAAGAGAGTACCCGGATGCCATTTGCTTCATTCAAGGCAGCGCGAACTTCGGTTAGTTTGGACGCTTCATTTTCAGCAACAACAATCGCATTTAAAAATTGGTGCATATTGTCATCAAAAACACCTTTATCATTAATGGAAACGAGTGAAAAGCTATTATGGCCAGTATTTAAGCGGCTTTTGTCTGCAAGTTCCCGGAAGAAAGCAGGTGGTTCTTTTGTATAGAAAAGTGCGTTAGTAGAGAAGAAAAACAGTGGCAAATCAAAGTCGCTCATAATATCGTAAGTGGAGCGAATCGCTTGTGTTTCTAAAGTGGTTTTAAGCAGTTGTTCATCGCGAATGGCGGCGTAAGAGCCGTTGGATGCGATAACATGACCCGAGTTGCTGACTTGAAGGCCAACTTCACGAGCAGAAGGATACATCCGACCTGTAGAAATAGAGAAAATATGTCCATCATTTTCTAAGGTTTGAATTAAATCGCGCGTTTTTTCAGATACAGTTTGATCTTGGCGTAGTAACGTGCCATCAATATCGGAACAAATTAAATATTTTTTAGTCAAATAAAATCATCCTTTTTAGTTAATAACCTAAGTATACCATGTGCGAATAGGGAATGATGCAATGATTTTTAGCAAAGATATTAGAACACAAAAAAACCCACCACATTCGGCAGGTTTTTCATAAGTATATTAATCAGTTAAGTTATCTTCTGTTTCTGGATCAAAGAAGTGAGATTTAGACATTTCGAATGCTAAAGTCAGTACTTCGTTTGGTTGGTGTTCAGAGCGAGCGTCAACACGAGCTACGAATTCGTGTGTACCAACGCGGCTGTGAAGCATAAACTCAGCACCAGTAAGTTCGGCAACGATTGTAGTTGCTTTGAACGTATAGCCTGGGTTTGCTTCAATAACGATTGGTTCATCATGAATATCTTCAGGACGAATACCGAAAACGATATCTTTTCCGTTGAATCCTCTGTCTTTAAGTAGTTTAAGTTTGCCTTCTGGAACAGCGATTGTGAAATCATCACCGATAAAGTTAGCGCCTTCTAAACGACCTTTGAAGAAGTTCATTGCTGGGCTACCGATAAAGCCGGCTACGAACATATTCACTGGGTGATCGTATACTTGTTTTGGCGTACCAACTTGTTGGATAACACCGTCTTTCATGATAACGATACGAGTCGCCATTGTCATTGCTTCTGTTTGGTCATGGGTAACGTAAATCATTGTAGTATCTAATTGTTGGTGCAGTTTGGTGATTTCCGCACGCATTTGCACACGTAATTTCGCATCCAAGTTGGAAAGTGGTTCATCCATTAAGAAGACTTTAGCGTCACGAACGATTGCACGACCTAAAGCAACACGTTGACGTTGACCACCGGAAAGTGCACTCGGTTTACGTTTTAAGTAGTCTGTTAAGCCAAGAATATCAGCTGCGTGCTCCACACGTTTTTTAATTTCGTCTTTCGGCATTTTACGAAGTTTTAAACCAAATGCCATATTATCATATACAGTCATATGTGGGTATAATGCGTAGTTTTGGAAAACCATTGCGATGTCGCGGTCTTTCGGTGCAACATTATTCATTACTTTGCCATCAATCGATAATTCGCCTTTAGAAATTTCTTCTAGTCCAGCAATCATACGTAATGTTGTAGATTTACCACAACCAGATGGTCCTACGAAAACGATGAATTCTTTGTCATCGATTTCTAAATTAAAGTCAGAAACTGCAGTTACTTTGTTATCATATATTTTATAAATATGTTCTAGTGATAATTGTGCCAACTTACTTCGCCTCTTTCTATTTTTTAACTTGTGTTCATTGTATATGAAAACGCTTTACAAAAACTATGGCAATTTGCACAAAGAAAAAATTCATCTGTTGGGCAAAGTGCATAACTACCAAAAAAATAAAAAGAAGTAAAGGGACAAAAGACCTTTTATGTGAAGGTTTTTTCATGCCATTTAATTCTTTAGTCCCAATTCCAAAAAATCCTCAGATATCATTACAAAAAAGCTTTATCTTGTGTTATATTATTAAAGCAGACACAATATATAGTTAGTGGGGGATTATCATGTACGTGGAACAACTTAATGAACAAAAGGTAATAAAAAGGGATGGCCGTAAAGCAAACTTTGATTTAATTAAAATCCGTAATGCTGTCGAAGCATCTATGAAAGCAATTAATTTAGAGGACGAAACTTTCTTAGAAGAGATTTTGCTTGAGGTTGTAAGTGAATTACCTAACAAAACAGATATGACCATCGATGAAATCCAGCATTGCGTCGAAAATACTTTAATGAAATCGACGTATCCTGATGTAGCGAGAGCTTACATAGAGTACCGCCATGACCGCGACCATGAGCGTGAAAACATCACAGACATGCATAAAAGCGTAGAAAAATTACTACAAAAAGACAAAACGGTAGTCAACGAAAATGCCAACAAAGATGCAACTGTCTTCAACACACAACGTGATTTGACAGCAGGAGCCGTAGCCAAAAGTTACGCATTAAAATACATGCTACCAAAACACGTATCCAACGCCCATTTAAAAGGAGAAATTCACTTTCACGATTTAGACTACAGCCCATACCACGCTATGACAAACTGTTGTTTAATCGACATTGAGGGAATGCTTTCTAAAGGATTTACAATTGGTAACGCCAATGTAGAAAGTCCGAAATCTATCCAAACAGCTACAGCGCAAATTGCTCAAATAATCGCAAACGTAGCAAGTTCGCAGTACGGCGGATGTTCCGTGGATCGAATTGATGAAGTTTTATCCGTTTACGCGCGTTTGAACTTCGAAAAACATAAAAAAGATGCGGCTGAATGGGTCGTTCCAGAAAAACAAGAAGGCTATGCAGAAGAGAAAACACGTAAAGACATTTACGATGCGATGCAAAGCTTAGAATACGAAATCAACACATTATATACAAGTAACGGCCAAACACCGTTCGTAACACTAGGCTTCGGTCTTGGTGAAGATTGGTTCGCCCGCGAAATCCAAAAAGCTATCCTAAAAGTACGGATTGGCGGCGTTGGTAAAGACAAACATACTGCCATTTTCCCGAAATTAGTATTTTCGATTCGCCGCGGAACTAATTTAAATGCAGCAGATCCTAACTATGATATCAAACAATTAGCGCTGGAATGCTCCTCTAAACGGATGTACCCAGACGTACTTAACTACGATTCACTTGTGCGCTTAACAGGCGATTTCAAAGTACCGATGGGCTGTCGTTCTTTCTTGCCAGCTTGGGAAAACGAAAACGGGGAACACGTGAACGCGGGAAGAAACAACCTTGGTGTTGTAACGCTTAACATTCCACGTATCGCTATC
Source organism: Listeria swaminathanii (assembly GCF_014229645.1). Taxonomy (GTDB): domain Bacteria; phylum Bacillota; class Bacilli; order Lactobacillales; family Listeriaceae; genus Listeria; species Listeria swaminathanii. The sequence continues at coordinate 56,596 of NZ_JAATOD010000001.1, forward strand.
CAAAGTGGCGGGGACAAAGACCGTTTCTGGGAAATTTTCCACGAACGCATGAAAACAGTCAAAGATGCACTACTTTTCCGTTTAAATCGCGTACGCCAAGCACGTCCAGAAAATGCACCAATTTTATATAAATACGGAGCATTTGGCAAACGACTACAAGATGGCGAAAATGTCGACCAACTATTTAATAAAGAACGCTCCACTATTTCTATCGGCTATATCGGCCTTTATGAAGCGGCAACTGTATTTTACGGCGGCGAATGGGAAGGCGATGCAGAAGCGAAAAACTTCACGCTTGATATCTTGAAAGAATTAAAAGGCTATGCCGACAACTGGAAAGATGAATATGGCTACTGGTTCAGCGTTTACTCGACACCAAGCGAAAGCCTAACAGACCGTTTCAACCGTTTAGACAAAGAAAAATATGGCGTAATTAAAGACATCACGGATAAAGATTACTACCAAAACTCTTTCCACTACGATGTTCGTAAAAAAATTACACCATTTGAAAAAATTGATTTTGAAAAAGAATATCCAGAATTTTGCTCTGGCGGATTCATTCATTACTGTGAGTATCCAAAAATGGTTCACAACACGAAAGCTCTTGAGGCTGTATGGGATTATTCCTATGATCGCGTAGCTTACCTTGGTACAAATACACCAATCGATAAATGTTACGAATGTGATTTTGAAGGCGAATTTGTCCCAACAGAAGAAGGCTTCAAATGCCCAAGCTGTGGTAATACAGATCCTGAAAAAGCAGATGTTGTAAAACGTACTTGTGGCTACTTAGGTAACCCAATGAAACGCCCAATGGTTCATGGACGTCACGTAGAAATTAGCAATCGCGTGAAACATATGGAGAACTTAGGTGAATAATCCAAAACCGTGTGAATGGAAGTCGAATGAATTATCCAGAGGGTATATCGCCGACTATAAAGCATTCAATTTTGTCGACGGGGAGGGCGTCCGGTGCAGTTTATATGTATCCGGATGTCCTTTCCACTGCGAAGGCTGCTACAACAAAGCCGCGCAATCATTTAAATACGGCAAACCTTACACAAAAGAACTAGAAGACGATATCCTAAAAGACATCGGCCATGAAAGCGTCCAAGGCCTAACGTTACTTGGCGGAGAACCATTTTTAAACACCGCCACATGCCTATCCGTCGTAAAACGAATCCGCGCGACATACGGCGAAACAAAAGACATCTGGTCATGGACAGGCTACACTTGGGACGAAATGATGCAAGAAACCGCCGATAAACTCGAACTTCTATCCTTAATAGATGTCCTAGTAGACGGCCGCTTCGAACAAAAACTTTTCGACCCAAACCTAGCATTCCGCGGTTCCAGCAACCAACGAATTATTGACGTGCAGAAATCACTCGCTGCTGGTGAAGTGGTTTTGTATGAATTGTGAAGTGAGCCCTCTGTGATGGAGGGCTTTTTTTTAGAAATGCACACGGAAATATTAAGTTAATCAAAAAGTAAAGTTGATAAATGCATTAAAAAAGATGATAGAACAAGAAGAGAAAACACATTTTTTGTTTTCTCTTTTTTCTTTGACCTAGTCGAAGTGTATTTATCACATATTATTTAAGATGGGCAGATCAATGTTATTGAAAGCTGAAAAAGAGAATTCTACTACATAAATGTATAAATGTTTTTTTATACATTTATGTGATTTGATATGCGTGTATTTAGTGTTTTTAAGTACTATTTTTATACAATTAATTGCCGTTTTATGAACTTTTTGTGTCTTTTAGGAATACGTATGTATAAATGATGCATGTAAGTATAGATTCTTTGTTTTTTCGAATGCTTTTCTTATAACAACTTCAAATCGAATTGAAAATGAGGCTGATTTAATCTGAAATTAGTCATTCACGACAAGAATCAGACATTTCATTACATTTTTGGTTATACATTGATCCTTTGTGATAGCATGAACTTATAGAAACCAAAATATTAATGGTGTATTTAAGAAATAAAATTTTAGTTTTTTAAATAGTCTATTAAGCAGTTTATTAATTGAAAGGAGAAAAGATGAAACTAATAAAAAAAAATAAATTCTTAATTTTCGTACTTATCTTAATTTATATATTTTCTGTGCAATTTATTAGTTTGAATGATCGTATGTACTTTGTGTCAAAGCAAAGAGATGCACTACATAAACAGGAAGCTATATCAGTAGATTATCTAACAAATAAACAATTAGAATTAAAAGAAAATATAAGATTAAAACAAGAAATGTTTCAAAAAGTTAGAGGGATTTATGAAACAGTTATGCTTACAGAAGAAGTAGATGTTGAAAATATCCCAAGAGAAATAATTTTTGTACCTAAACAAGATTTAAAAGAGCTACAATTTCCTGTTTTCAATAAGAGTCCTGGAAAGGGGGCTTGGGTAGGGAAAAATATTATTAAAGAGTTGACAAATAAAAATAGTATTGAAGTAAATGGTGAAAAAATCAAAATAATAGGAATTTTAGGTGAAAAGGGAATCACCAACGGAACGTTTGATGCGAGTATTGTACTACCTTATGAAGATTATGCATATTTAGGAGACAGCGCGATGTCTGGGACAATTTCTGTGTTTGATTCACTAGCAACAATTCCTGATTTGCAAAAAGAAATAACTTCTTTCTTTTCAGAAAACATAGAAAGTGCAGATATTAATGATGTTTTAAGAATGAAAACCAGCGATATTGAAAAGATAGAGACAGAAATGCTTTCTTTTCTGGGAACGATGTTTTTGTTATTAGGTATTTCCCTTATTCTACTTACATTCTTTTGGCTGGAGGAACATCGTTATGAATATGCTATTCGTAAATTAGTAGGTGCTACCAATATGACACTACTTAAAGAAAATATGATGGACATGCTTAGATTAGTAAGCTTAACTATAGGGATAGCTACAATACTACATCTTATTAGTGTATACATGGATTTTCCTTTTCTTAATCAAATACGTTTTATTTTTTATATTTTAATAATTAGTTTATTTTGCCTATTTACTTGCTTAGTTGCAATTACAACACTTTACTATTTTAGAAAAGTAGCAGCAATCGATATTATGAAAGAAGGGGGCTGAATTCAATATACTTATTTCTTAAAGTAACAAAACATCCATGGATAAGTTTATTTTTAGTTCTTATGTGCATGCTTACAAGTATAGAAGCGTATAAATTTTTTTTCATTGAAGAGAAACTAAGTAATTTACAAATCAAGCAAACTAGCAATTTGCAGAATATCTGGGAATACAATATTAGTCAGATTGAAACGAAAGAAGAGCAAGATTCGCAAGAAACTATGCTGAAGTTTGAAAAGTTTTTAATTGAAAATAAAATTGGATATGTGAAACAACGAAATGGATATTCTACTGATAAAAATTTTCAACGATTAAATATCATACAAAATTATTCTTTATTGAACGAGTTTACTCTTAAAAAAGGGCGTGTATTTACAAAAGATGATTTTTATAGAGAGGTTAATTTAGCAACATTAGTTCCTAATGAGTATCAACAATTGTATGAGCTAGGAGATATCATTGATATTACTTTGGATGATTTAAATGGAAACCAGCAACAAAAAACTATTCAAATTGTGGGATTTATTGATGCCAATAAAGCTTTCCCTTTAATGAATACACAAAGATTTAACTTGTCTAATATTTTTGTTGCAGATGCGAAGGCCTTTTCTAAGCTAGAAGAAACAAAATGGACTATGCAAATAAGACCAGATGATTTGAAAAAGTTTAAACCCTTTGAAAATCAGTTAATTAAGAGTTCTTATGTTACTACAAAAGAAAACAAGTTGCGTTCTATAAATTTATTTAATCAAAATATTAATCAACAAATTCTTTTTTTCGGAATGAAAATACTGGTATTTGTGGTATTTATCTATTGTGTTTTTATAAATTATGCAATACGTAGTTTTCAGCTCAGTCGTAAAGAAAATGGAATTTATTTACTTTGTGGAGCTAGCCGTAATGAAGTAATGAATATGCTTATTATGGAGATTAACATTTATAGTGTAGTAGGTATATGCCTAGCATTCATTTATTTGGGAATTTGGCAACAACCTTTTCAGTATGGAATAAGTGAGGAAAAAATTATATTAAGTTGGAATGGTATTTGGAAGTTACTTTCTATGTTTTTCATTCTTCAATTAGGAATTTATGTGTTTGTTAGATTAAAGTATCGTCGTATTCCTGAAATAAATTATATTTTAAAGAGGTGATTAAATGAGTTTAATCAATTGTAAAAACTTACAAAAAAGCTTTCTTGATGGGAAAAAAAATATTCAGGTATTGAAGCAAGTCAATCTAGAGTTACAAGAGGGGGAATTTGTATCAATTGTAGGGGCTAGCGGTTCTGGAAAGTCAACTTTACTTCATATACTTGGACTGTTAGATACATTTGATACAGGATCCTACCAATTCCAAGAGCAGGAAATGGACGAGTTAACAGATAGAAAAAGAGCTCTTTTTCGTAACCAAAACATTGGTTTTATTTTGCAAAATATTGGATTAATTCTTGACTATACAGTCAAAGAGAATTTACAGCTTCCACTTAAATATGCAAGGGAAAAAAATAAAGACTCAGAAAAAATAATATATTGGCTTGAGCAATTTGGCTTAAGTTCAAAGCTAGAAGAAGAGTGTGTTTTTTTAAGCGGAGGAGAACAACAAAGAGTAGCAATCGCAAGAGCTTTAATGAATAACCCTACGCTTATACTTGCAGATGAACCGACAGGCTCACTTGACCATGATAACAGCATTATTGTAATGGAAACGTTTAAAAAATTAAATCAAGAAGGACACACTATTTTAATGGTAACTCATGATCTTGAATTAGCTAATCAATATTCTGAAAGAATAGTACATCTAAAAGATGGGGAGATTATTTCTGTTTAATTCAGCCTAGTGCTTTGAATTAATAAAAAAAAGAAAAGGAGTGGAACAGATGAAAAGAAGAATGAAAAAAGTTAGCATAATCATGTTAGCAGTACTAATGGCCATTGGAGTAGGGGTGCCGATTGTAGCAAATGCAGCATATAATGGTTCCCGTAATTTAGGAGAAGGGATTTATGGTGCTAACAACTGGTATAAAAATGGAAATGTTGAAACATTTAGAGGGCAAACTACGGTGCAGTGGAAGGCTGAAAAAGGAAGTGGAATAAATCAGCCATGGACAAGAGTTTATGGGCGTACTGGATCAAACTATCAACGTAATTCAACTGGGTTCAATCAGGCTTGGCATAGTGGTTGGATAGGTATTCAAGTGAATTATTCTTCATATCCTAATGGCTATAGAGGTGCTTATTCAGAACATACTCGTAATAACAATGGTTATAGATGGAGAGAGATAGTAGGTCGCTATTAATTAATAAATAGCCTAATACAGGCATAAAAAGCCTATGATGTAATCAAATCATAGGCTTTTTATGTAGAGATTGAAAAGGAAGTTTAAAGTGGTTTAGTTTCAATTAAAACAATACTTTAATAGTTTATTTATATAAAAATGATAAAATGGAATAGTTGCTTCTACAAGGATATTTGGGATACAATTATGAAGAAGTTATAAGCTATTCAAAGTGTTAAATTAAAAAAAGAATAGAGGGAATGAAGATAATACGATAATTCATAAAAAATGAAAACGATGCTGAAGTTATGATAAAAAAAGTTTATAATTGAACCCAACAAACACCTCAAAACCACCACGAAAGCCACAGAACGGAAGTGTTAACTATTAACGGAAATTTTACTACAGATGAAAAAAATCAGCGGACATTTTTATTCCCGATGAAAGGGCTTAAGGGGCTTGTATTTGGAATGATTGTTGTGGCGATAATTTTCACGCTATTAACTTATTTAGTCCCCAACCCAGATAAGATAATAATTCCAGAATCAGTCGAGTTGATTAATAATATAAGAATCGTTGCATTCCTTGCTATTTGCGTATGGATGTTACTAAGAATCGAGTACATCTTCCGCGCGAAAAAACCTTGGAAATATGGATTAGAGTATAGTATTTATTTTCATTTGATACCATGTCTAATAGCCGTTTCATCGATATTTTTTGTGTGGATCGCCTCTATTACTTTACTTGATAGTAATTATTTATTTTTATGTTTTTCGATAGCTACGAGTATTATGGTGGTATTATCATGCACTTTTTATTTTGTGTTTAAGAAGGATAAAATGGATACAAAAGGTTTTTTCATCATTCCTACAGTTGGCATCATACTGAACATATATGCAGGAATTGTTGTGGGCGTGATGTTAAGTGATTTGTGGGGCGGCGTAATGCATGAAGGCTTGCGTGGCGGAGCGCTAGTCGGTGTGTTTGTCGCGTGTCTTGTGTCACCTAATATATTTTTAGGCGCATTACCTGTTGTTATTTGTAATGTATACGCATGGATTACGGGGAAAGATATCAACCTTGATGAACGATATAAAAATGCAGATGGTATTGATCTAAATAAAAACTATCCGCCTAATTTCGGTTTGAAAAAGAAATAAAAAAATATAGTGCGCTCCAAAAGTTGGATTTTGGGGCGCACTATATTTATGAGTAGCGAATGTTAATAAACACTGTCACGAATGCCTAGACAATTCATCCTCTTGAAGTTCAGTCAAGCAGTAATCTTGCATTTCTTTTGACTTAGAATTAACTTTGATTTGTTCTTCAGCTATTACTTTGTCAATGAAGTCGCGGGCTTCTAATAGCGTGCAGCCTGACATATTCATTAGTTCTTTCATAAAAGGTAAATAGTGTTTTTTGGCAAATTCCGCTCTATATTTTTCTACATTAACTTCAATATCTCCTAGCCTATACAATGTTTTTACTCCTCTTTAAATATAAAATAAAAACTAAAAAGTTTATTCCTACAATACCGTAGGCCTATGTGCAAATTATCTAAAAGACCACCTAGTTTAAGCTACGCTATCTTTCTTAGTATATGTTTTCTTTAGGCGCGGGTGGCTTTTTTTAATCATCAAATTATCTATTTTTCACATAATCGTGCAATTCCTTGCTCCTAATAACCCATTCTTTATCGTTTTTCCAAATCTTGCCTTGGTCTTTCAAAAGGGTCAATTGCTTGTAAAAACTACTTTTTGAAAGGTTGCTGTAGGCGGCGATTGTGCTTGTGCGCATTTCTTTTGGGAGGATAACACTATCTTTTTCGTAGGTCGTTCCGTGTAATTTGGCGATATTAGAAAAGGAAAGTTCTAATTTGTCGGATGAACCAGTCTCTGCGAAAAGACTTTTGAAAAAAGCGTGTCGAGCCAAGTCGCGCATAATGAAAAACTGAAAACCAAAATTCTCTGGGAACATCGAAAGAAAATATTCTAGATCTTTAAACGAATATTTGTAGATTGTACACGGAGAGATGGTTGTAAATAGGAAACTATCTACGCTTCCTTGGAATAAACTGTAATAATTCACAAAAGATCCTTTTCCTAAGACGGTATAGATATTATTTGATTGCGGATTCATCGAAATAGAAACAAACCCTTCCACAATTAAATAGACATGATTATTCCTCGTTGTGAAAGTGTCCACTAATTCTGTATGTTTTGGAACTTTTAACTTTTCATAGTTAATATTGCCTTCATCAGAAAGTCGAACAAACTCTTTATAATTAAATAGCGGATCCATAATTAGCAGCCCCTTTGCTTCTTTCGTTAACTATAATACATAATATCAAAATTAACAAAAATAAATACACATTATTTATACCAAATTGCCGCTTTAGTATAGATAATGTGTATATTTAATGAGGAAAGGGGACGAAAATGCTGTTTTTCCCCTTAATATTTAGTAAAGTTCAGGGCGTCTATCGGTGAAAACGGGAATGATTCCGCGTGTTTCAGCAACAAGATTTAAGTCGATTTCCGCGTAAATATTTCCTTCTTCTTCACCGCCATGAACGACAATGTTTCCAAGTGGATCAATGACAAGCGAGTGACCGTTGAAATGATTATTCGGATCATCGCCAACTCGATTGACTGCAACGACGAAAGCTTGGTTTTCAATCGCGCGGGCAATAAGAAGTTGTTCCCACTGAGTTACGCGCTCAGCAGGCCACTGAGCGGAAACAAAGATTACTTCTGAGCCTTCGGAAGTATGTTTGCGAATCCATTCCGGGAATCTAATATCATAACAGATGAAACCGGCACAAGAAACACCGTCCAGTCGAAATAGATTTTTATCATTTCCGGCTTCTAAATATAAATGCTCATTCATAAGCTGGAATAAGTGAACCTTTTTATATGAAGAAAGTAGTCCACCATATTTATCGAAAGCGTACATTGTATTAGAAAATTTGTTTCCTTCTGAGATAGAAACCGAGCCGCCGATAATAGCGATTTGGTGTTTTTCAGAAAGTCCTGCTAAAAATTCTTTTGTTCTTTCCCCATTTAAATCAGCAACCCCAGCTAATTCATTTAAAGCATAACCGGTATTCCACATTTCTGGTAAAACTGCGATATCGGCCCCATTTTTTGCAGCTTCGACTATAGCTTTTTCAATCCGCGCATAGTTTGCATCTGGATATTTAAAAACTACATCGGTTTGACATAATGCCAACTTCCACATGTTCTTCGCTCCCTTTTTCTTTTAAAAATAACACAAGCTTGGTGACGAGTCCATACTGGAACACTGCGCACCAAGCTCTAAGTAGTGAATTAATCTTTTTTTAGACGTCTAGATAAGAAGTTTCCGAATGATTGTAGTGCTTGAACCATGATAATTAAAATAATGATGGTTGTATACATTACAGTAGGCTCAAAACGTTGGAAACCATATTGGTATGCAATTGTTCCAAGACCGCCAGCACCAACAAGTCCAGCCATCGCAGTTGCGCCGATTAGCCCGATTGTTGCGATAGTTAAACCAAGAACGATACCAGACCGAGCTTCACGAATAACGACACTCCAAATGATTTTTGGTGTAGAAATTCCCATTGCTTGATAGGCTTCAACAACTCCGCGGTCAACTTCCAGCAGGGCAGACTCCATTAAGCGGGCGATGTAAGGTGCCGTAAATACAACAAGTGGCATAATTACACCTTGAATCCCAATAGTAGTACCGACAACAAAACGTGTTACCGGAATCATTAAGAATAACAAAATGATAAACGGCAGCGAACGTAAAATATTAATGACCCAGTTTAAAATACTATAAGCAATCCGATTTTCCGATTGACCACCTTTACGCGTTAATGTTAAAAATACGCCAAGTGGTAAACCAATCGCGAGTGAAATTACTAGTGTAATCCCAGTCATCGTCAGTGTTTCTAGAAATCCTTGCCAAAGTATCGGTCCCCATTCTTCAAAAAACAAACTCATAGTAACTCGACCTCCTCAACAACGACCCCAGACTCTTTCAAATAAGCAATTGCTTTACTATATTCCGCTTCGTCACCTTTTAAATGAACAAGCAGTTTTCCAAGTGTTCCATTTTTCAAATGATCAATTCCGCCAGCTAAAATGCTTGGAAGAACGTCGAATTTGCGTGATACAAGAGCGAGTGCAGGCTCGTCCGCTTCGTCTCCAATAAAATGAAGGGAAACCAATTTACCAGTTGCGATGTATTTTTCAAGCAAATCTTGTGGGATATCGAAACTAGCTTCTGATCCAACAAAACGCTTGGTTGTCGCATGTTTTGCTTTCGTGAAAATATCAAGGACGGTACCTTGTTCCACTAAATGTCCATTTTCCATTACAGCGACCCGGTCACAAATACGTTGAATGACATCAAGTTCATGTGTAATTAAGAAAATCGTAATGCCGAGTTCCGCATTAATTTTAAGTAACAGTTGCAAAATTGCTTCTGTTGTTTCAGGGTCCAAGGCGCTTGTTGCTTCATCGCTTAAGAGAATTTCTGGTTCATGCGCAAGAGCACGAGCAATCGCAACACGTTGTTTTTGACCGCCAGAAAGTTGGCTTGGATAGTTGTTTCGTTTATCCTCTAGGCCAACGATTGACAAGTATTTATTCACGCGTGTTTCGATTTCGTCTTTTGGAACGCCTTCTAATTTTAATGGTTTGGCAATGTTATCATAGACAGTTGCGGTTTTCAGTAAGTTATATCCTTGGAAAATCATGCCGATTTTCCGACGTGCGACACGAAGTTCTTTACTTGATAGGGTAGATAAGTTCTTCCCATCAATCACAACTTGGCCAGCATCTGGACGTTCAAGCAAGTTGATGCAACGAACGAGCGTACTTTTTCCAGCGCCACTGTAACCAACGACACCGAAAATTTCTCCTTTTTCGACTGTAATAGAAACATTTTTGACGGCTTCTACGGTTTTTCCATTTACATTAAATGATTTTGAAACTTGATGTAATTCGATCAAAATAAAACAACTCCCTAGAATGCAGGTACTACAGACCCATTAAATTCTTTTTCAATAAATGCTTTTACTTCATCTGAATGGTAATATTTTTCTAATGTTTTAACGACTTCATCGTCTTTGTTAGCGCTACGAACGACAAATACGTTTGGATATGGATTGTCTTTTGTTGGTTCGTGGTAAATGGCATCTTTATTAATAGAAAGTCCAGCGCCCATTGCAAAGTTAGTGTTGATAGCTGCGGCTGCAACTTCATCTAATTGTGCAGGGATTTGAGAAGCTTCTAGTTCAACGATTTCAAGGTCAAGTGGGTTTTCAGCAATGTCTTTTTTCGTTGCTTTTTCTTCCACGCCATCTTTTAATTTAATAACGCCAGCATCTTCAAAAAGTTTTAAACCACGGTATTCGTTACTTGGATCGTTTGGCACGGCAATTTTGTCGCCTTTTTTAAGATTTTTCAAGTCTTTAATATCGTTGGAGTAAATACCCATTGGGAATGCTACTGTTTTAAAAGCAACGTCTAATTTGTAGCCTTTATCTTTCTTTTGTTGCTCTAAAAATGGAATTGTTTGGTAGTTATTCGCATCCAAATCACCATCGTTTAAAGCTGTATTTGGTGTATTATAATCATCAAATGTTTTGATTTTGATTTCAAGACCATCTTTTTTCGCTAATTTTTGAACTTCCTCAGCGATTTGTTGGTGAGGTCCTGCTGTTGTTCCAATTGTAATTTTTTCTGTGCTCAAGGCTTTATCATCACTACCGCCTCCGCACGCTGCTAATCCTAAAACAAGGCTTGATGCAAGTAAAATTCCTAACCCTTTTGTTAATTTTCTCATCTTTTTTTCCTCCCTAGTATGTTGTGTGATTATCCAGATTTATTCATGAAAGCAATAAAAAAACTTCTCTATTTTAGAATAGAGAAGTGGAAAGTCGAACATATCCAGCTCCTCTTATCTACCAAAACGGAATACACCATTTTGCTGGAATTAGCACCTTCACTTTACGCTTAAATAAAGTTAGGTTGCCGGGCTTCATCGGGCCAGTCCCTCTGCCGCTCTCGATAAGAGAAAATATTTTAGAAAAACCTGTTAGTTAAAAATATACGCATTTTAGCTTAATTTGTCAATGCTTTTTTAAGTTTTAAAAAAATCATACTGGACAAATACTTCAGAAAACTTTACTATTTTAATCAATGAAACTTAAAAAGGACGGGTGTCGTATGAAAATTTCCAAACGCTTGCAAAATTTACCAGATCAGTTTTTTTCTAGCCTTGTAGAAAAAGTTGGAAAAAAGGTGGCTGAAGGTCATGATGTAATTAACCTCGGTCAAGGAAACCCAGACCAGCCAACACCCAAACACATTGTGGAAGCAATGAAAACAGCCTCAGAAAAACCAATGAACCACAAATATTCCTTGTTTCGTGGAAAACATGAGTTAAAACAAGCCGCTGCGGATTTTTATGCGCGTGAATATAATGTAACGATTGATCCAAATACAGAAGTAGCAATTTTATTTGGTACAAAAACAGGCTTAGTGGAGTTGCCGATGTGTTTAATGGATCCGGGCGATGTGATGCTTTTGCCGGACCCGGGCTATCCTGATTATTTGTCCGGCGTAGTTCTAGGCGAAGTTCAATTTGAAAAAATGCCGCTAATTGCCGAAAATGCTTTTTTACCCGATTTCACAAAAATCCCAGAAGACATAGCTGAAAAAGCAGAATTAATGTATTTAAATTATCCTAATAATCCAACTGGCGCAGTAGCAACGGCAGATTTTTTTGAAGAAACGGTTGCTTTTGCGAAAGAGCATAATGTGGTTATTGCACACGATTTTGCATATGGAGGCATTGGTTTTGATGGCGAGAAGCCGATTAGTTTTTTAGAAACGAACGGCGCGAAAGAAGTCGGGATTGAACTATATACGCTTTCGAAAACATACAATATGGCGGGCTGGCGCGTTGGTTTTGCAGTCGGAAATAGTGAAGTCATTGAAGCAATCAACCTGATTCAAGATCATATGTACGTAAGTCTTTTCCCTGGAATTCAAGATGCAGCAATAGAAGCGTTAACGGGCGATCAGACATGTGTAAAAGAATTGACTGCGCGCTATGAAAGTCGCAGAAATGCATTTATTTCAGCCTGCAACGATATTGGTTGGAAAGCAGTTGCTCCAGCGGGTTCCTTTTTTGCTTGGATGCCGGTTCCAGAAGATTTTACAAGTAGTGAATTCGCGGACTATCTATTAGAAGAAGTGAGCGTTGCCGTTGCGGATGGAAGTGGCTTCGGAGAGTTTGGCGAAGGATATGTGCGCGTTGGGCTTTTAATGGACGAAGAACGATTGGAAGAGGCGGTAACACGGATTGCCAAGCTGCATCTGTTTGATAAAGTGGCTCAAAAGTAAGTGATTAGCCAATTTTAAAGGGAAATCGCTTGTAATAATTCAGATAATTACTGGTATGTGTTATAATTGATTAGTAAGTGTATTCTTAGCATGTTGTTTTATGAAGGCAGGCCAGAATTTAAAGTGTTTAGTGAGATTTTTACGCATTAAATAAAAAATATCTGTCCCGGTTAAAGCCGGCGAAATCCAGGAATGAGAGGACTGTAAAAAAATGGCAGAAAAGAAAATTCTTGTAGTAGATGACGAAAAACCGATTGCGGATATAGTTAAGTTTAATCTAAATAAAGAAGGCTTTGATGTATACTGCGCCTATGATGGCGATGAAGCGTTAGAACTTGTAGAAGAGGTTCAGCCAGATTTGATTTTACTCGATATTATGCTTCCTGGTCGTGATGGTATCGAAGTATGTCGTGAAGTTCGTAAAAAATATGATATGCCAATAATTATGGTAACAGCGAAAGATTCCGAAATTGATAAAGTTATCGGACTAGAACTTGGTGCCGATGATTATGTAACGAAACCATTTAGTAACCGCGAATTAATTGCTCGTGTGAAAGCTAACTTGCGCCGTCACAGCCAAGTAAGTTCTAGCGCAGCCGAGGAAGAAGAAAACAGCGAACTAGAAATTGGCTCGTTAATCATCCATCCAGACGCATATGTTGCTTCTAAACGTGGAGAAACAATCGAACTAACGCACCGCGAATTCGAATTACTACACTATTTAGCGAAACATATGGGACAAGTAATGACACGTGAACATTTACTCCAAACGGTTTGGGGCTATGATTACTTCGGAGACGTTCGTACAGTTGACGTTACTGTTCGTCGTTTACGTGAAAAAATTGAAGATAACCCAAGTCATCCAGCGTGGCTAGTAACAAGACGCGGAGTTGGCTATTATTTACGCAATCCAGAACAAGAATAAATAAATGAGAAGTGGTCGCCAAGCTGAAAAAACTTGGAGGACCACTTTTTTTGGGTATATCCGCTTAGGTCCTTGTTATTTTTATAAACAAATCGACCCAATTAATAGGAAAAACAATACGTCTACCCCGCAACATATGGTATACTAATTTAAATATATTACCCCGAATAGGAGTAGAACAACTTATGCATAAAATGAGATTTTTTCAGTCCGTACAATTTAAGTTAGTTATTATGTATTTGCTACTAATTATCGTTGCGATGCAAGTAATCGGCGCGTATTTTGTTCGTGAACTGGAAGGACAACTGGAGAAAAATTTTCAAGATTCTATTACAAATAGTATTACCTTGCTGGATTATAACGCTAGAGAAGAAATTATTAAAAACAGCGATAACTCAGTGAAGTTGCAAAATGATATTAGAGAACTCTTAGTCGACTATTCGCGTGCAAGCAGCAATTTAATCGAAGTAAGAATAGTAGATGACAAAGGAAAAATTCTCGGAACATCGAATTTAAATAACCAAGGAATTGTTGGTCAAAAAAGCAACGATCCCCTTGTAAAACGAACGCTGTCACTTGGAACAACTTCCGAGGACAAAATCTATAAAGACGAATCGAATAAAAATAACCGTGTCTGGGTGAATGTATCCTCCATCAAAAATAAAGGCAAAGTGATAGGGGCTATTTATCTTGTCGCCGATATTGAAAGTGTCTATAAACAAGTCGATGATATTACCAATATTTTCATCACAGGTACGTTAATTGCGATGATTATTACTGCGGTACTCGGAATCTTGCTATCAAGAACCATCACCAAGCCAATTGTTGAAATGAAACGCCAAGCCTATGCGATGGCAAGAGGGAATTATAGCCGCAAAGTAAAAGTATACGGCGTCGATGAAATTGGTGAATTAGCGGATTCTTTCAACACGTTAACAAAACGAGTCCAAGAAGCCCAAGCGATGACAGAAGGGGAACGGCGCAAACTTTCCTCCGTACTCGCGTATATGACTGATGGCGTAATCGCAACCGACCGCCGCGGAAAAGTAATTCTTATTAATACGCCAGCTGAAAAAATGCTTCGCGTAAAACATGAAAGTGCTAACGGGCGTTCCATTATTGACGTTTTAGATATTGGAGACACATACCAGTTTGAAGATTTAATGGAAGTGGATGGCTCGTTAACGATGGACCGCAGTACTTTTGACAAACCATATGTTCTTCGTGCCAATTTCTCCGTTATTCAAAGAGAAACAGGGTTTAACAATGGTGTAATCGCGGTACTTCACGATATTACCGATCAAGAAAAAGTCGATCAAGAACGTCGTGATTTCGTATCCAACGTATCGCACGAACTAAGAACACCACTTACAAGTATGCACAGTTATTTAGAAGCATTAAGCGACGGCGCATGGGAAGATAAAGAAATCGCTCCACGCTTCCTTGAAGTTACGCAAAATGAGACCGAACGAATGATTCGTCTTGTTAACGACCTGCTCAAACTTTCCAGAATGGACGGCGGCAGGGAGCAACTAGAAAAAAGTTTCGTGAACTTTACAGATTTCTTTAATCATATTATTGATCGTTTTGAAATGATGAAAAAAGAAACAATCATGTTCAAACGTCATATTCCAAGAGAACCAGTCATTATCGAAATCGATGAAGATAAAGTAATGCAAGTGCTCGATAATATTATTTCTAACGCTAATAAATATTCACCTGATGGCGGCCGTATTTCGTTCTATCTGAAAAAATTTGAAGATGAAATTGAAGTCAGCATTGCCGATGAAGGTTTAGGCGTACCAGACGAAGATTTAGCAAATGTATTCGACCGATTCTTCCGCGTAGACAAAGCTCGTTCGCGGGAAATGGGAGGAACAGGGTTAGGACTTGCCATCGCTCGAGAAGTTATCGAAGCACATGGCGGTCGAATTTGGGCCGAACGCAATAAGAACAAAGGAACCATAATTAAATTCACCCTGCCATATAGTGACTTACCGGAGGATGATTGGGAATGATGAAAAAAACAGGATTTCGCTCATTTGTACTAACCATTTTAGTCGTACTCAGCATCGTCCTAAGCTACTTTATTTGGAAGGGACAACCTGACTACGAAGCCATCAATGTCAAAGAAATCGAAAAAACAACGATTGATAAAACAATGACAACTTCACAAGTATTCAAACCATACAAATTAGCTGTCAATTCAAATGACAATAACTATCAAAGTTTAGACGCTGACTTATTAAACGAACTAATGGCTCAAGGAAAAGCATTCAGTTTCTCAGAAGTCGTACTCGCTAATAAAAAAAGCAGTGAAGATTACGAGAAATTAATCCATAAAAATGGCACTATCGAGATAATTTTCCCAAATGATATTCCGTTCTCTATTTTCGCGCAAATTTTCCAAGTAGAAGGAGACGGGCTTGAATCAGCTTTCTTTAATCGGATTGTGTTCGATATTAATAATACAGATACTGGGCTGCATTCGGTATACTTCACGAATGACGACCAAGAGAACATTTACCAAAGCTCATTGCAAAATAAAGACATTGATAAAATCGAAAAAATTGTTAAAAAGAATGAAGGCAAACTTACTCAAAATGACAAGCTGATTTCTAACAAACGTAATCTGTTCCTAAGCACGGAAAAAACAAAACTAGATCGCAAAAAATATATTATTGACTCGCTAGAAATTAATTTATTCACATCCGCGCTTTTCCAAGACTCTGGTACTGTGAAGAGTGAAGGAAATACGTATACGGATGGTTCAAGTGTTATCGAAATGGACACAGATAATAAAGTATTAGAATATGTAAACCCTTCGCAAGAGCGCACAAATCCAGAAGATCTCAGTAGTGTGAAGCGTGCGGGATTAATTCAAGACAGTTTTAATTTTGTGAACGATCATGCTGGCTGGACTGGCGACGGGGCATATTATTTCACGGGTTATGCCGGCGAAAGCGCGACAACCAATTTCAGTTTATTCATTGATAATTTACAAGTTTATAATGAAAATGGCATGGCTGATATTTCTGTTACAGAAGGCCTTGAAGCAGTGTATAAATATATGCGTCCATTTTTCCGCCTAGATACAGATGTTCCGGGAGAGAAAAAAGAAGTGACGCTGCAGTCGTCTTATTCTGTCTATAGTGCCCTTGCTCAAAATCCTAATGTAAAAGCGGAAGAAATTGAGGATATTGTCCCTGGTTATCATATGACTAGAAGCGAATCTTCTGGCATGAACCGTCTTGTCACTTTAGAACCAACATGGCTTTATAAATATCACGACAAATGGTTTATCTTCCAAGCAGATGCAGCAAAGGCGGGTGAATAAAAATGGATTGGCGTAAAACTCAAATGATTTTTATTGTGACACTCCTAATTTTAAATGTCTTTTTAGCAGTCATATTTTTCAACAAACAACTATCAGATGATCCAGATACACTTGGAAATGAAACGCTAGAAGAACGCTTAAAAGCAGATAATATTTCCCATCCAGACTTATCAACAAAACCTACGAGCGGCTCCATTTTCACGACAGAACGAGCGGCTTTTACAACTAAAGATGTTAGCGATCTTACAGGCCAAGCAATTACGCTGAAAGACAACAATAAACAAATTTATTCTGTCTTACAAAATCCAGTAAAAGCTGGCAAAAAAGGCAATAATCCGGAATTTCAAAAATTTATGGAGTCTGGTGTTTATCGCGGCGAGTCCTACCAGTTTTGGAATTATGATAAAGATGCCAGGACGCTGACTTTTAACCAATTAATCAATAATAATATGGTCCTTTTTGATGAAGCGGGCCAGATCACTTTCTATTTAGACCGCGATGATCGCGTAACCTCCTATGAGCAAACGTGGATGTCTAAGCAAGATGATTTAAAAGAAAAGACCAATTTAATGTCCGCAACAGACGCATTAGAAGCGGTTTATCAGCATGGCGAGTTGAAGCAAGATAGCGACGTGGTTTCCGCAACATTCGGCTACTACACGACCGTACAGCTGCCGTCTGGAAATGTTTACTTCCCAGTTTGGTGCTTTGAAGTAAAACATTCCGGGGAAACGAATTATGTCCTCGTGAATGCTAAAGACGAACAAGTCATTAACCAATCAGAAAATAAATCAACAACCGAACCAGGCACAGAATTATCAAGTCGCCAAAAAGCAAAATAAAAGAAGAGTCAACCTAATTATCATGAAAAATTAGGTTGGCTTTTTCAAACGATGGGGCATGCAATTTTGCCGGATTAGCGTTACAATGAAAGATATATAAGCCTTTAGGGGGATAAAAAATGTTCGCAAATAAAATTTTAACCGAAAAAGACACGGATCAAATCCGATTTAGTATATTAGCCAGCGGAAGTTCAGGTAATGCCACACTTGTCGAAACAGGAGACCAAAAAATTCTGATTGATTGTGGCTTGAGTGGTAAGAAAATGGAAGGGCTATTCGCGCAAGTTGGTCGTGATATGAATGATTTAGACGCTATTTTAATTACCCATGAGCATTCAGATCATATTAAAGGGCTAGGTGTGCTTGCTCGTAAATACAAACTTCCTATATACGCGAACGCTAAAACTTGGAAAGCAATGGATAATATGATTGGCGAAGTTTCTTCTGATCAAAAGTTCCAATTTGATATGGAAACAGTAAAATCTTTCGGCAGTATGCAAGTAGAATCCTTTGGTGTATCTCATGACGCGATTGAGCCGATGTTTTACATATTTCATAAAGGGAATAAAAAATTTGTAATGATAACGGACACGGGATATGTAAGCGACAGGATGAAAGGTCATATTGCGGGGGCTGATGCGTATCTTTTTGAAAGTAATCATGATGTAGAAATGCTTCGAATGGGACGCTATCCGTGGAATGTCAAACGCAGAATTCTTGGCGATGAAGGACACGTGAGCAATGAAGATGCAGCAATAGCAATGAGCGAAGTAATTACCGACCAAACGAAACGAATTTATTTAGGCCACCTTAGTAAAGACAATAATATGAAAGAACTAGCGAGAATGAGCGTAACTCAAACACTTATTTCAGAAGGAATTGATGTTGGCGGCAAAGTAGAAATCTTTGATACCGACCCTGATAACGCTACATCTATCTTTACGATTTAAGTTTCACCATTTTTTTAAAGCTTTTTCATCGTTTTTTCATATTTGGCGTTTACTATGGAAGTATATAAATGCGAAATTTGCAGAGAGGAAGGAAGACATGGACGAGAAAGAAAAGAATTTAAATGAAAACAGCGAGAACGAAAGCACGCCAAAAAGAGAGGTCGAGGAGACTTTACATACACCGGAGAACTCGCAACCAGTCCAAGAAACCCCTATTGTAGAAGGCGTGACCCCAGAGGGCGAGAAATTTGCCGGAGCAACAGAAGATGCAGCCGAGGCAAGTTCTACAAACGCATTTTTTGAAGAAGCAAGTAACAAAGAATCAGAACCTGCTAGACCAGCTCCAGGACCAAGACGTACAAGTACAACAGGCGGCGGGGCAGTCCCTCCTAATAGAGTGAATAACGGCGGCGGAAGTGGTAACGGGAACGGCGAACCACCGAAGCGAGGCAAACACTTTATTGGCTACTTTTTAACAGCACTTATTGGTGTGATCATTGGCGGACTTATTATTTTCTTTGTAGCATGGGATAATGGTGACAATGCAGATACAACTTCCAATTCAAACAATAAAGCAACTAAAGTAGAAAAAGTTTCTGTGGATACGACATCAGACGTAACTAAGGCAGTGGATAAAGTACAAGATGCGGTAGTCAGCGTACTGAATTACCAATCATCTTCATCCCTTGATGGAACAACTTCTTCTGAACAAGAAGCTTCATCAGGATCCGGTGTCATTTATAAAAAAGCAAACGGTAAAGCATACATCGTAACGAATAATCACGTTGTAGCCGATGCAAATAAATTAGAAGTAACATTTACAAATGGTAAAAAATCAGAGGCTAAATTACTTGGAACAGACGAATGGAACGATTTAGCTGTCCTTGAAATTGATGACAAAAATGTCAGCACAGTTGCAACATTTGGCGATTCTGATTCATTAAAACTTGGCGAACCAGCAATTGCAATTGGTAGCCCACTTGGAACTGAATTTTCCGGTTCTGTAACGCAAGGTATTATTTCTGGTTTAAACCGTGCCGTACCAGTTGATACAAATGGCGACGGAACAGAAGACTGGGAAGCAGATGTTATCCAAACAGATGCAGCGATCAACCCAGGTAACAGTGGTGGAGCTTTAATTAACATTGAAGGCCAAGTAATTGGTATCAACTCAATGAAAATTTCGATGGAAAACGTAGAAGGTATTAGCTTTGCAATTCCAAGTAATACGGTAGAGCCAATCATCGAACAACTAGAAACAAAAGGCGAAGTAGAACGTCCTTCTCTAGGTGTTTCCTTACGTGATGTAGATACAATTCCAGAAACACAACAAAAAAGCATCTTGAAATTACCTGATAGCGTAGATTACGGCGCAATGGTACAACAAGTAGTATCCGGTTCCCCGGCAGCTAAAGCGGGCTTGAAACAATACGATGTTATTGTTGAACTAGACGGCCAAAAAGTAACAAACTCCATGACACTACGCAAAATTCTATATGGTAATGATGTGAAAATCGGCGACAAAGTCAAAGTGAAATACTACCGCGACGGTAAAGAACAATCCACAGATATTAAACTAGAAGCAGCAAAAACAACTACATGATAACAAAAAGCCATTCTCTTAAAAAAGAGAGTGGCTTTTTTTCTGTGGAAAACTTGTGGATAGTGATTTTTTTCGGATATAGATATGGTAGAGAACAAGGATTCTGCTACTAAATATAGGAGAGGTTTGTGGATATGTGGATAACTTCTGTGGATAACCTGTGTGTAAGCAGTGAATATCTTGTGGAAAAGAACAATTTTGATAATTTAATCAATAAACACAGATTTATTTTTGAAAAAAACGCATTTTTTGCGAAAATATAGGTCAAAAAAGAAAAATGTGGATAGAAAGCCATTTATCCACATTTTCTGTTTTTGTAAGTCGAATATGTGACAAGGAAAATAACTTTACGCGGGAATGTGGATGGCGGGGGTGGCTGCAAGAGAAGGGGTTTCATTGTTTGGGTGGATTTGGATTCAGGCTGTTTAGATGACAGTTTTGCTTGTGGATAAGCTGTGGATAGTGAAAATAGCGTATCATATATATTGTGGAGAATGTACGTTCGGACACAAAATAGAGAATCCGCCTGTGGATATGTGGATAATTTTTGGGGATAACTTGTGTATAAGGACGGGATAACCTGTGGAATAGTTTTTTGGGGGTGGAAAATGATTTAGCCTCTTTGCCGAATTAACGAAATAAAAAAGTAGTTAAACAGGTTGAGAAAAATCATCATTGACAGAAAGCGCTTTATCTTGTATCATAATGGTTAATTAAAGGATTGTTACTGATTCGATCAGGCATGACCCGGAATAAGATAGAAACTTATCGAGAGAAATCTCGTGAGCTTTTGTCTAGTTTCGGGTCATTTTTTTGTGCAAAAAAATGACTAGGAGGCATGTGCATATGGAATTCAGAAAAAATAAAGCATTCCCAAATGATTTTTTGTGGGGAGCTTCGACGTCTTCTTTTCAAGTGGAAGGTGCTTGGCAGGAAGATGGAAAAGGGTTATCTGTTATTGATGTAATGGCGAAAAACCCGGAAATAACTGATTTTACGATTGCGGTGGATCATTATCATCGAATGAAAGAAGACGTGGCCTTGATGGCAGATTTAGGCCTTAAAGTGTATCGTTTCTCTATTGCTTGGACACGGATTTTCCCAACTGGGCGGGGAACGGTTAACCAAAAAGGGGTCGATTTTTATAACGATTTAATTGATGAACTTTGTAAGTATGGAATTGAACCGCTTGTGACTATTTATCACTTTGATTATCCGCAAGGGCTAGTAGAAGAATATGGTGGTTGGGTATCGCGGAACAGTGTGGAAGATTACCGCGCGTATGCAGAATTTTTATTTAAAACATACGGCGATCGTGTTAAATATTGGCTGACGATTAATGAACAGGATCATGTAGTGCGGATTCCAAGTCGTTTGGGTCTTACTGGGAAGACGAAGCATGAACAGTTGAAACTTGGATATCAGGCAAACCATCATATGTGCCTTGCAACAGCTGCAACGATTAAAACATTCCATGAGCTTGGAATAACAGGGAAAATCGGGCCAGCAGTTTCATTTTCCATGATTCACCCAGCGAGTTCAAATCCAGAAGATGTGCTTGCAAGCCAAGATGCGATGCTCGTTAAACATAATTACTTACTGGATTTACATTGTAATGGTGAGTACCGTCTCCCATTTTGGCAGTATTTGCTTGACCGGGACTTTGCGCCAGAAATAGAAGCGGGAGATATGCAATTAATGAAAGAAAATCCGCCAACGATGATTGGTGTGAACTATTATTTTTCCGAGGCGGTTAAGGCATTTCCGACAACAGAAAAATTTCCGATTGGTTATCAAAAAGAGTCTTTATTACCAGAGGCCGAGGCTGGCGTTTTCCAAGTAATAAAAAATCAACAACTTACGGCGACAGATTGGGGCTGGGAAATTGATCCAGTTGGCTTACGTTTAACGTTACGAGAATTGCATGAACGATATCACTTGCCTTTAATAATTACAGAAAATGGAATGGGCGCATATGATAAACTAGAAGCAGGAGATATAATAAATGACGATTACCGAATTATGTATTTAAAAGAACACATAAAACAAGTGAAATTGGCGTTTAATGATGGTGTAACTGTGCTTGGTTACTGTTCGTGGAGCTTTATGGATGTTGTCAGTGGTCGAAATGGCATGGATAAGCGCTATGGATTTGTATATATTGACCGAGAAAACTTTGATTTAAAAGAGATGCGCAGAATTAAAAAGCAAAGTTTTTATTGGTATCAAAAAGTCATTACTTCAAATGGAGAAAACCTGTCATAACTTAACTTTCCTAGATATAAACTAAACTATTGAAGAGGAATAAAAGATGATAATAAAAAAAGTTTTTAATAATAATGTTGTTTTAGTCATTGAAAATCCGACAGTAGAAAAAATTCTGATGGGAAAAGGTATTGGTTATCAAAAGTTTCCAGGAGACCCGGTTGATTTAACTAATGTAGAAAAAACATTTGTGTTGAATGATGAAGCGACAGAAGGAAAATTGGATGCTTTTTTTGACGAAGTTCCTTTAGAGGTTATTCAACTGTGCGGCCATTTGGTGAAAAGTGGTAAGCAGGAACTTGGCCCGCATATTACGGATAATTTACTTATTCCACTTGCTGATCATATAAATTTCGCAATAACTCGGGTAAAAGAAGGAATTCAAATTGATTATCCGCTAAAATGGGAAATTCGTCATATGTATCCGGAAGAAGTAGCATTTGCCGAATCAGTTATCGCTTGGATGAAAGAAAGCGCAAATATTGAATTGCCTAAAGAAGAAGTTGTTCCCATCGCGATGCATTTTGTAAATGCTAGATTTGGCACGGCAGAAGTAGAACAAGCTTTTGAAATGACAACTTTGGTTGCGAAAATTTTAGATATTATTAACTATCATTACCTTATTCAAGTAGATGAAGATTCATTAAATTATGCGCGTTTAATTACACATTTGCGTTACTTCATTTTGCGACAAATGAAAAAAGAATCAGATGTAGTGGAAGAAGCAATTCTTTATGATGTAGTAAAAAGTAAATATCCAAAAGCTTTTGAATGTGCCTTAAAAGTGAAGAAATTACTGGAAGAAACAATGGGCTGGACAGTCAATCATGATGAGGTATTATACCTTGCGCTGCACATCCACCGAGTTACTACTAGAGAAAAAACAAAATAATTTATTGTAGGATCGTTACTGTTCGGCAGGCGTGACCTAAATAAAAGATAAGGACACTTAATTTTAAGTCGTTGTATCTTTTATTTGGGTCTTTTTTATTACAAATGAACTGGAGGAAAACCATGAATAATCAAGAATTAGCAAAAGAGATACTTGCCCTTGTTGGTGGCGAAAAAAATATTACCGATGTCATGCATTGCTACACAAGACTTAGATTTCATTTGAAAAAGATCGATTTAGCGGATAAAGAAAAAATTGAGGAATTACCAGGAGTTATTAATGTTCAAATTCAAAGCGGACAATTTCAAGTAGTGATTGGTAATAAAGTTTCTAAAGTTTATAAGGAATTAATAAAACTTGGAGATTTTAAACAAGGCGATAGTACAGAAACAACTGATGAAAAGAAAAAAGGAAATCTCATTGGGCGTTTCTTTGAAGTAATTTCGACGATATTCTCGCCAATAGTTCCTGCGATTGCTGGGGCTGGGATGTTAAAAGGTCTTTTAGGATTAGTTACTGTACTTGGCTGGGTCGAGCCAACTAGTAGTGTTGTAACGATGCTACAAATCGTATCAGATTGTGTATTTTACTTCTTACCGTTTTTCTTAGCAGTTTCAGCAGCTCGAATCTTCAAAACGAATGAGTTTATTGCTGTCGCTGTAGCTGGGGGAATGATGTATCCAATTATTATGGAAGGAGCGAAAGCCATTGCGAATGGTGGACCAACTGGTTTAGATTTGTTTGGTCTCCCAGTTCCTTTTATCAATTATAGTTCTACAGTTATTCCGATTATTTTAGCCGTTTGGATTTTAAGTTATCTTTATCGTTGGGTAGATAGATGGATGCCGGATTCTTTGGGGATTGTATTTACACCAACTATTGTATTAATGCTGATTATTCCAATTCAATTAATTGTTATTGGACCACTTGGATCATATTTAGGTATTTGGCTTGCAGAAGGTGTTACGTGGTTATTTGCACACGGTGGAATTTTAGCTGGTGGACTTCTCGGGGCAACTAGACCATTACTAGTTATTGTCGGAATGCACTACGGTTTAATGCCAATTGCGATTCAAAATATCGCTGTACTTGGGCATGACTATTTATTACCGGTTTTCTTAATGGCAAACATGGGCCAAGCGGCAGCAGCATTAGCCGTATTTTTGAAAACAAAAAACAAAGATTTAAAAGCAATCGCGGGATCATCAACAATTGCAGGATTTTTAGGAATTACCGAGCCAGCAATGTACGGGGTTAACTTGAGACTGAAAAAACCATTTATCGCAGCTTTAATTGGGTCAGGTATCGGTGGTGCTTTTGTGACAGGCTTTGGCGTTACAGGAAATGCATTTGTTCTACCGGGAATTATGAGTTTACCAGTATTTATGGGACCAAAATTTGTTTATCTAATCATTGGGATGATACTTACAATCACCATCACAATCGTTTTAACATTCTTGATGAAATTTGAAGATGCACCATCTAAAAATACAAAAGGAACAGCGAAGAAACAAAACAAAGCTTCTTCTATTGAACACACAACCATTTTAACCCCAGTAATCGGAACTACAGTTGCTTTAAAAGATGTGCCAGATGCGACCTTTGCAGAAGAAATTATGGGCAAAGGAATGGCTGTGAACCCAACAGTTGGAGAAATTTATGCCCCCTTTAATGGAGAAATTGCTACTTTCTTTAAAACGGGACACGCGATTGGCTTGCGGTCAGATGAAGGGGTAGAATTGCTTATCCACGTAGGGATTGATACGGTTAATTTAAACGGAACTCATTTCCATCCTCAAGTGAAACAAGGCGATCAAGTTAAGACTGGAGATTTGCTGTTGACATTTGATTTAGCAGAAATTAAGCAAGCGGGATATGAAACGATTACACCCGTTATCGTTACAAACACAGAAAATTATTTGGACGTGATTGGCGCTGATGAAAATGCAGTAATGGAGCGAGAAGATTGGCTGATTCAAGTAATTAATAAAATGAAATGATTTAAAAACACTATTCTTTCGCGGGAATAGTGTTTTTTGTTTGGAATTATAATTTTTGGTAGAGTTGTAAGTGCCATTTGAGGTATGATAAAAGTATTAATAAAGATGAGGGTGGCGCAAATGAATATCCAAATTGTAACGGTGGGAAAACTGAAAGAAAAATATTTAGTACAAGGAATCGCGGAGTATTTAAAACGACTGAGCGCCTACGCGAAGGTGACGATTGTTGAAGTTCCGGATGAAAAAGCGCCAGAAGTATTGAGTGACGCGGAAATGAAACAAGTGAAGGATAAAGAGGGTGTGCGGATTTTAGCGAAAATTCCGGACGATGCCTATGTGATAGCGCTGGCGATTGATGGGAAAATGAAGTCGAGTGAGGAATTTGCAGCGGATTTGGATAAGCTGGCGACTTATGGTAAGAGTAAGGTGACGTTTGTGATTGGTGGATCGCTGGGGCTTAGTGAGGCGGTGTTGAAGCGGAGTAATGAGCGGATTTCGTTTGGACGGTTGACGTTGCCGCACCAGTTGATGAGGTTGGTGCTGGTGGAGCAAGTTTATCGGGCGTTTCGGATTGTTCGGGGGGAGCCTTATCATAAGTGACGTAAATCGGATGAATGGGTTATTTCATCCGATTTTTCTTTTGTTCATAAATTCGCGAGTTTCTATCAGGGAAAGGATAATCAATATCTAAAGCTTCTCGGGCAATTTGCTGAAATCCTTGTTTCTCATAAAAATAATGCGAGCGCTTTTCATTTTCAGGTGTATCTAAAATAATCCGTGAAAAATCATTCGCGGTATAGAACGCGTAAAAAGCATCAAATAAATTATGGCCAAGACGCATTGGATTTCCTCTAAATTCGGGATAAGTGAAGAATTTTTTTAGAATGACTGTTTCTTTATCAAATGGTAATAGGGCAATCGAGCCAACAATTTTATTATCATGCAGAGCAATCCAAAATTGACCACCTTGCTTTTGATAATAATCTTCAATTTCGAAAATATCTGCTTGCTCAGCCATTTTAATATCTAGATCTGCTTCGATGTTTTGGCAGTAATTGATTAAGTCGACTAGTTCCGCCAAGTGTTTTGGATTGTTTGCAAAGTGTTTAATTTCCATTAGTTACCCAACTTTCTTTTTATTGTATTAAGTAAAATTTGACTTATTTCCTAGTACAATTTATACTACATCAAAAATACAGTTCTGAATAACGAAAAAAATCGAATGTATGATTCGGTTTTTTTGAACCATTGGAAAGGACGTGGAGTAACAATGGACTTAAAAAATTTGCTAACGTTTAAAACGATTTTAGAAACGGGAAGTTTTCAAGAAGCTGCTCGAAAATTAAATTACGCCCACTCAACGTAATTCACATTACATAAACGTTGATATAACAACATTTAGCTTTATGTTTTTCCGTTTTGGTAGGGAAATGGTAGGGTTATATTTTTACTGCCTGATTTCCACTAAAATTAGGTATTTTTGATTCCGTTGCAAAAGTAAATTGGATGTTTCCTGTCATTTGTTTAGCAATTCCTTCGTCATTACGACTCCATAAATGGGCATAATGCTTCAATGTAATTTCTGGTGATGAATGTCTTAAACGTTGTGATACAACTAGGATATCCGCATTAAATTCATTGATTAGGTAGCTGACATGTGAATGCCGTAATCCTTTTCCCCTGGATAGGATAAACTTTTGCAAGTTTAGCATAGCGTCCAATAATGCGTTGAATTGTTGAACGATATAAAGGTACGTCTGTGTAACTCAAAATAAATTGTTCTACACCATGGTTTTTCTGCACTTCTTTCCACTCTGTCAGTATTGAAACAGTATCATCATCTAATGAAATGATTCGCATACCGCTCTCCGTTTTAGTGTAAGGTTTACGAATAAAATCGCTTTGGTTCTTCATGTCCAACGTGTGATGAACTCGTAACTTCTTTCGCTTTAGATCAACATCATTCCAGTTTAAAGCTAGACCTTCGCTGACACGGACACCAGTCATGTAGTACAGCCAAATCATTACAAAACACATATGCTCATAGAAATATTTTCATTTAAGAAATGCAAATTAATGGCGTAATTTAGCGATTTACGAAACATACCATACATTAATGAACGTATGCCTGAGAATAACTACTTTGAGTTAACAGCCAGATGCGATAGTTCTCTCAGTCTAGTAACAGTAGTTTCTCGCAATTTCTTATAAGCAAAATGACTAGTGATTTGTTTTAAACCACATTCTCGTGAATACCAAGTATTTCGTTGCACAGATGATTGATAATGAGGAATGTAAGATTGCTCCATAAACTCTTCATCGGTTAAATCATAGTTTGCAAAGACATTACTTTTAAGGTATTCACTTTTAATTCGCATGACTTCTTAGCGCATTGCTTTTGCTGAGGTAAACCGCTTCCCTAACTTATCTTTTGTTCCTTTTTTCTTAATTTGTTTCCCAGTAACTTTATCTAATCCAAGTTCAATTAGATACGAAAAATGCCTTTAGCATCTTGATACACGCAAGGATATTTTGTTTTCGCCATGGTTATTTCTCCAATTCAAGAGAAATACCGATAATTTCTTCAACTAGGTGCCGAGGTACCCCCCCTCGCCCCTTTTATTATTATAGTATGGATAACCAGCGTTCACCATCTTAATTTTAACCTGACGAATAATTGGCACGGATTGATTTATTTTAAAGCCCAATTTTTCAGGGTCTATCTTTGAAACCATATTTTTCTTGTCATACCTGAAAAATTGATACAATGACTGGTATAGCAAGCTTATTTAATTTCGGAGGTGAAGTTTAATAGATGAACAACAAAAAAAGATAATTGAAGAGTTAAATCAAACAAGGTATACCATAAATGAAACAATAGAAGAGTTGGCTGAAAATGGTAAAAAGATATCAGAGGCCTCTTTTTTACGTGCTATTTCAGAAGTTGATTTTGACAAAGAGATTGGATTTGTCGGTAAGCTCAAAACGAAAAAAGAAAAAACTGGTGGTGGAGGATGACCTTTAACTTTATATAATTATGCAGCAGTTGAAGCAGTGTGTATTTTTACACTTTCTGGTACGTATTAAAAGATTCAAGAAGAGCCAATCGATTTTTTTGTGAATGATAAATGGACAAAAGAAATAACTGTGTCCTTGGAAATCTATTTAACAAGCATTTATAAAGATGAAAAAATCAATGGTGCGGGGATCGCTGATATTACTGAATATGTGAATGGACTTGTAAATAAAGTTGTGATTAAAAACTACCATAGCTTAATAGATCAAAATAAATTGTTGGTTCATAGAAACAAGGCGTTAGATCGTACAAAAGAACGGCTTATTGCGGAATCAAGTGAGATAGAAGCAAGTGCAGGCGAGTTGCAGCAGATCGCAAGCTTTATTAAACAGCAGTAAAAGTACTAATGATTTGTTGATTAATCGGACAGATGCTTATTTTGAGCATTTCGTGGGGGTGAATAAGAAGTTGACTGAGCTAGATGAAGGACTTAAAATGTATAAAAATCAATATTCAGTGATAAGAAAAAATGAGTCCTTTATTTTTCTGACTAAAGGTATTAATATTCTTTAATTTCTGAAAAGTCATAAGAATGGGACTAGATAATATTAAAAACATAGAAGAAAAAAGCGTATTTTAAATATGAAAAGATAATTCATCCTTTTTAGAGATGTTGAATTAGTCTTTTGCAAGTAAGCAGCTGTCGTACGATTTTTTTTATCATCTCGAAAAAAGAAGGTGAAAATTCCGCTTAATTGTGTAATAATAGTAAACATAAATATCAAGGAGGAATTTTATGTTTATTATTCAAAACCCATTAACTGACAAATCAGAAACTTTGCATGAGGTGCTACTAAAGAAAATAAAGATTTCCTCTGCTGGGGGAGGTGCATATGCTTTTATATCAGCTAGTGGGGTACAACTGTTATTAAATGATACCTTCTTCCAAGATTATTTAAGAGAATACAAATATACTTTAATAGTCGGGATTGATTCTGTTACAAGTGAAAAGGCAATTAAAGAACTAATTTCAATAAAAGGAAAATATAGTAACTTAACACTGATGGCTTATTTGAATCCAAATCCTCGACGATTATTTCATCCTAAATTTTCTTGGTTTGAGAACATCGACCAAAATGGTGGAACACTGACTTTAGGATCTGGTAATCTAACGGTTGGGGGATTGCGTCAAAACACAGAAGCTATAGTTTCTATAGAGCTAGATAATGAAGAACTTTATGAAATTAAAGAAAAATGGTTTGAATGGTTGAGTGCCATTGAAGAAAATTTGAAACCAATTAATTCCACTGAAGTGATATCCAAAGTAAAAGAAAATGATATGCGATTTAAAACAAATAAGCTAGCTTCAAGCTCTGCTGCGTCAATAATAAACTACACAACCTCAGAGCCTTTGTTTGAAGAGGAGAATAATGCTAACAATGATGTTTATGAACAGGATGATAATCAGATATGGCAAGTGAGTAGTTTTGGTATTAACGAAGTATTAATAGCAGAAGTCCCCAAGTCAGGTACTCGATGGAACCAAGTTAATTTTTCAAAAGATGTATTTGAAAATTATTTTGGAGCACAAGCTGGGGTTAATAATGGGTATCGAATCTTACTCAAAAATGTTAATGAGAATGGAGAACTTAGTGAACATATAGAATCTAGGCAAGCAGTCTCTGTTATGAGCCGGAACTGGCGATTCGAACTCGAAGCTGCTAAGAATGCAGGTGATTATCCTATGAATGGTGAGCCAATTGTAGTATTTGTTCGAACTGGTATTCGTATGTACAAATACCTTTTGAGTATGCCTGGTGGTTTTTTTCATGAATCTTTAGTTCAGTTCTTAGACAGTAATTATGAAGGTAATAACTCTCGCCTTAAGAGAAGAATAGTAACAAATTATCAAATTTTTATAGAATCTATACCAAGCTTTCCAATGTAAATAAGAAAGGTAATGAATATGAATAATCAAGTTAATCTTTTCTCAAATTCTCATATACGTCCAATTCATTATCTTGGATCAAAGCTAAGAATGTTGGACTTTATTGACAATACAATTGATCTACTGGCTCCAAGTGGTGGACGTATCTATGATCTTTTCTCTGGGTCGGGAACAGTTAGTGCTTTTTTATCGCAGCAACATCCAGTTACTGCAGTAGATGTTCAACACTATTCTGGTCTACTTACAAAAACTTTATTGGAAAAATCTTCTGAGGACTCTTTAGATAAATTAAAAATGTTGTCTATTGAAACATCTGAGATATATCAAAAAATGAATTATATTTTTGCTCCAATGCTGGAACAAGAAAATATAGTTCAAAGCTCTTTATCAGATGAAGTGATGGCGTATTTCATTGAAAATTGTTCAATTATAGCAAATCAAAGAGGTTTTTCTGATAAAAGAAATAAATATTCTCAAATATTGAACTCTGTAGTTAAAAATATGAAAGATAATAATATTGAAGCCGACAATACTGTTGCGATAAGTAGGTTATACGGTGGTGCATATTTCTCATTTGAGCAATCTATTTTTATTGATGCTGCTCTAAATATTTCAGAAACATTTGATGGAGTTGCAAAAGATGCAATCATATTTGCTACACTTGGCTTGGCAAGTGAAATTGTAAATACAGTTGGAAAACATTTTGCTCAGCCTTTAAGTGTTCGTAACAAACAGGGAGCCCCTAAAAAAGGAATCTATAAAAGAGCAATGAAAGATAGAAGCATGCAACCATCAACTATTTTTTATGAAAAATTAAATGAAATTATCGAAGTGAAAAAAGAACAAAAATTTGAATATGAGAATAATGTGTTTATTGGAGACTTTAGAGAGGCTTTATCCTCATTATCAAGTGATACCGCAGTAG
Source organism: Listeria swaminathanii (assembly GCF_014229645.1). Lineage (GTDB taxonomy): Bacteria > Bacillota > Bacilli > Lactobacillales > Listeriaceae > Listeria > Listeria swaminathanii. The sequence continues at coordinate 88,073 of NZ_JAATOD010000001.1, forward strand.
TTTATGCTGATCCGCCTTATACTAGGTATCATTATAGTAGATACTATCATGTATTAGAAACTATCAGTAAACACGATGTTCCTGAAATCACAACAACTACAACTGGTGGGATAACAAAATTAAGTAAAGGTCTATATAGAGAAGACCGAGTTCAATCTGAGTTTTCTACTATCTCAAAAGCACCTAAAGCTTTTGAGGATTTATTTAGTTTAGTTTCTTCTCACAACGTTCCGCTTATTCTATCTTATTCACCTGATAGCAATGACCATAGCACTACACCACGCGTTATTTCGATTGAAAAACTAGAAGAATTAGCAAAAAAATATTTTTCTGAAGTTAAAACTACAACACCTGGAGAATTTAAACATTCTAAACTAAATAAAAAATCGACACATTTAAATGTTATTCAAAATGCTGAAATATTAATCATTATGAAGTAAGGAGAATGCTATAATGGAAGGTATTATTATTAAGGGAGATAACCTTACTGTTCTTGAGTCAATTAAGGATCAATTTAAAAGAAAAATAAAATGTGTATATATAGATCCTCCATATAATAATGGAGAAAGTTACAAATATTACAATGATAAAAAACAAGAAAAATGGTTAAAAGAAGTTGAACAAAGAGCTGTTATGCTTCATGAGTTTTTAACTGAAGATGGAAGCTTTTGGATATCTATAAACGATGCAGAGGTTCACTACTTAAAAGTTGGATTAGATGCCATCTTTGGAAGGAATAATTTTGTTACAACTATTATTTGGAATCACAAACTCAGCAGAGAAAATAGAAATATTTTTTCTCGTAATAATGAGTATATTCTTGTATATGCAAAATCTATTAAATCATTTAAGAGTTCACGCAACCTTCTTCCACCTACTGAAGAACTTATTGATCGGTATAAGAATCCTGATAACGATCCCAGAGGATTATGGCAATCAGTTTCGTTAAGTGCTCAAAACGGTCATGCAGTTGATTCGCAATATTATGGACTGAAAAGTCCGAATGGAAGAATTCATTATCCTCCAAAAGGGAGAGTGTGGGTTCATAATCAAGAACGAATGTTACAGGAAATAGAAAATAACAATATATGGTTTGGGAAAACGGGAGATAATGTTCCGCGGAAGAAAAAATTTTTGAAGGATGCTAAAATAGGACTGACGCCCGAAACTTTGTGGTTTGGTGAAGATGTTGGTACTACTGAAGAAGCTAAGAAAGAGCTTATAAGTTTATTTCCAAGTATGGAGCCATTTGAGACACCAAAACCTGAAAGATTACTTAAAAGAATTATTGAAATATCAAGTAATGAAGATGATTGGATTCTTGATGCATATGCAGGATCTGGGACAACATGCTCTGTTGCAATGAAATACAATAGGAACTTTATAGGGATTGAAATTGGAAACCATGCAGTAGACATTATCTACGAGAGAGTGAATAAGACAAATAAGGCAAATAAGAGAGATTTTAAGATTTCTTTTATAGATATGTCAAAAGATGAACCGGTTTTGAAGTAAATGTAATAGAATAGATTGTTTGATAAAACAGAAGGTTAATTGCTATTCGTATAAACTTATGAGTAACAAATAACCTTCTGTTTATATTTTACAAATTTTATGTATGCATAAAAAATAAATATTTTCATTTATAAATATATAACTATAGGGCTCTTTTTTTAAAATTTTTATTATCATTTTCAATCAAGTTATTTTTAGAATACTAATTATTCATTATAAAGATTCACACTATTGAGATTTAAAATTTAATCATAAATATGTTAGTGTATTCAAAATTACCTTGTTGCAAGCAAGGCTTGCCAAAGAAAGTAACGAATAATCGGAAAAGAAATGATGAATAATGATTGTACCAACTGAAAACACTCTAAAAAAACAATCAAGAACATCTAATACACGTGAAAAGGACAAAGATAAGAATAAAACAGAATAAACTAGACAAACCAAAAGATGAATCTGAAGCAGGTAACATCGTTATTGACAACAAAGACGAATTAAACGACTTCGATAACAGTAAAACTGTAAAAGACCTTGTAAAGACAAACGACAATGGAACATATACCGTCACAGAAGAAGCCATGCGTAAAGCAATTCTAGATAAAATCAATATGTACCGTATTGCAAACGGATTAAGAACTGTAACCGTATCTGATGATTTAGTAGATTAGGCTGCATCAAAAGCAGAATACCACAAAAAGGGTTATCTACATTGGGACATTGAAAAATCGAAATAAGAAGAAGCAAAAATTATTGATAAATTTAAAAATGTCTTATACGTAACGAATGACCTAGCAACGTTCCAAAGCGACTTGATTCATGAGAAGTAAAATCTATGAACGATGCTTTAAAGTTAGCAGACAAACTTGCAGAGAGCATTGTAGGCAAATACGGAGGTCTCCTATCAAGACGGGCACAAGTTCGACATTCTCGACGCTAATGTGTGGTTAGCGAACTTGATTTTAACATCAAAACAAGAAGCATATACTGATGTATGGACAGGTCAAACAAAATACACAACAGTTTGGTATCAAGCGTATGTATATGCAGCAACAGAATAACAATACAAGCATTCTTAACAAATTTTCGTTGGGAATGCTTTTTTTACTAAAAAAGTTAGTTTCACGTCATTTCCCACAACACCTGATTTTCAAAATTGTTGAAATGAATCCACCTCTCGTTAAAATAACGAAAAATTATAAAAAACAAAGAATGAACGGAAAATACAGTTCCTAAAAATAGGAACCAGAAAAATGCAAAAACACGCAAAAGTTAAGGGATAATATGTTGCGAAAATCCTGAAATAACGACATTGTCGCTCCAAATATCGTGTTATGTTATTATATTTCCACTCTGAATATAAAGGTTCCTATTTTTACCAAAAAGTTCCCTAGTTACAAATTTAACAGGAAAAAATAGGAAACCAAAAGGAATCTCTTAATTAAACGTTCTTACAATAAATTTTTTTAAAGCAACCAAATAATGGAAACATATTTAAAGAATACAGATTTCAAAATTTATTCTGAAGAAAAAATGGTATTTTAGATTTTTTAATGGATGTTGTTAAATATACACTTGAATTTCTGCTAAATCCCATTTCTATTGTGATTATCGGCTTCAATTTCCTTTATTTATGTATAGTCTACTATTTTGCAGATAAAGAAAATTCACTCGGATATATAAAAGATTATCTAATTATACTGTTTTTCTCTGTATATCCTATAGTCGCTTATTTAAAAAAATTCAATTTCAAACAACTATTTCATGAACAGAAAGCAGAATTATTTGGACTTGATGCAATTCCATTGTTTATAAACTCATCTTATACTTTTTCTGTTGTTTAGGAAATAACATTAGTGTTTATTTTGACAATACTTTCTATCTTAATAGCAATTGGAAAGCAAAAAGAAGATACAAAAATAGTAGCTAAATTCTTCTGTTTTTTCTTAATAACAATCTCTTTGTTTATAATCATTAGTTATTTTTCGCAGTTTATTAAGAATATTAATGATGTTTTTACGTTGAATTCCTGATTATCATTTGATTTAGAATCATTGGTTTGGATAATCAATATACCGGTGATTTACTTAATTAGAGAAATGTTTTCATTGAAAAGAAAATAATATTTAGTGAATATAAAAATCGGGTATATCCGTATGTTAAATACTGCGTAGAGCTATTAGCAAGAAAAATTAAATTTCGGAAGTATGAACAGATTGATCGTAATATATCAAACTGTATTCAAGAAGCAAAAGAGTTATCAGCAGTTGGCAAAAATAGGATATATATTAAGTTGAATAAAAAAATCTATCAGATGAAGTCTTAATAGCTATTGCTAGTGATGCAATTTTAGGGAGAAATAAGTTTACTAACATAAATAATCATAGAGAAAAATATCCTAATGTAGTTGAAATTACAAATGTGAATAACGAATTATGCATATTCTGGCAAGATAGCTTTGTAGCTCCTCAATATAGGATTGATAGAACTGACCGGATGAATACCGTTGAATTATTGGAAAATATAAAATTAATCCGAACTTAGTGGTCGTACTTTAAAAAGTACAAATACTGATGAATCTTCCTTTGAGTTTCTACATCATTCATGCTTTAACCGATTTTCTTAGAATGAGAATTAATACATTTATTCTAAGAATCTTGATGTTTTCAATACTTTTTGTTTTGAAAATATTGAAGCTAGATAAAGCGAATAAGTTGATGATGCTATTAAAAGTACAACTATAAAAAAATCCCCTGCCAAGAATCATCTTAGCGGGGTTTTATTTTGATAGGGAAAATGGTAGGGAACCATATCATTTTTAATGAAATCAAGCATTTTATAAGTTGAAAAACGTTGATTTATCGGCATTCCCCATTCATATTATGTTAGCTCTTTATTCCCAATCGACAGTAACTACGCAAATCCAACAACTAGAACAAGAGCTTCATGTGAAACTATTCGATAAATTTGGTCGAAAAATGGTTTTAACCTCAGCGGGGAGCGCTTTGCTGCCTTCTGTGAATCAGATACTTGAAACATACAACACCATGAAAAACTATTCAAATAATGCGGAGTTAAAAGGTGAATTACGGATTGCCGTCCCCGAAAGTATACTCACATACCAAATGCAGTCCATTTTAAAGGAATTCCATGAAAAAGCTCCCAATGTAAAATTGTATTTAAAAACGTTAAATTGCTTTGAAATTCCGTACGAGGTTGAAAATAGTTTAGTTGATTTAGGCATTTATTATGATGTTGGTGAAAAAAGTGATCAGATTACCAAAAGTAAATTGGGGTCGCACTCTATTTCTATAATTACGAGTGCTCAAAAAGAGATAGAGTCCATAAATTTTTTAATGAAAATAAAGAATTTGATGTATCTTTTTTATCGAATGATGTGAATAGTATTTATCAAAAACATTTTGAAGCGATGATTAAAGAGCGGAATATCACCCTTAACCACCGAATGGAAGCTGGGAGTATTGAATCGATTAAATGATGCGTGATTAATAATTTAGGTATTGCTGTTTTCCCGAATTTAGTGTTTGGGGAGGAGCTTGGAAAAGGGCTGATACGCAAGGTGCCAAGTCCTATGGATAATCAAGAAATAGCAACGGTTTATAGTTATCATGGAAAAAGGTGGATGTCTCCGAATTTAGTGTGTTTTATTGAGATATTGGAGGCGGGAAAAGAGGACTTCTGACCAATTTGTTTGGAAATCAGTTATACTGATTAAGTAGATTTTTAAACCATAAGACTATACAAAATTAAGTTTTAGGAGTGTGAAAAATGACCTTTCTAAAAAAATACGGTTTTTACTTCTTATTACTCGCTGTCCTAAGTGATTTCCTAACACCCTACATACTCGGAATATTTTACCCAGAATTAAACCAAATGACGCAGGTTATGAGTGTGTTTGGGGATGTGGCTAGTCCGGTGCGGGGAGCGTTTTTGGTTTGGTCGGTGGTGTCTGGGGTGTTTTTTGTGCTCGCTTTGCCGGCGATTTATCAGAGCGTTGTTAAAACTTCGCGGACTTTGGCGATTTTGCTCGTTTCTGCGATTGGTTTGTATGGGATTGGCGATTGTATTTTTACGGGGTTGTTTAGTATTGATACGGAGCAGGCGAGTTGGACGTTTTCGACTTGGGTTCATAATATTGGGTCAGGGCTTGGTTATGCGGGGTTTTTGATTTTTCCGTTGTTTCTGGTCATACTTTACCGGAAAACTGGCGATAAAACCCGCAGCAATGTCTATCTAGTTTTACTCATCGTTAGTTTGCTGTCGGCTGGTGTTTATGGGCTTGCGCGGATTCCTGCTGTGAATGACTTGCCGGTTTTAGATAAAATTGGTTTTTGTCAGCGGATTAGTTTCTTTTTTAATTATTTACCGATTGTTGTTTTTGGTGTTGATCGGATTAGAAAACCCTAGATTTTTTATGAATCTAGGGTTTTTTGTTCGCAAAGTTTGATAAATTGTTGGAAATCTTCTTGTTTGGCTAGTTTTTTGACGAAGCTGCGTTCATTTAGAATAGTGACGAGTTGGCCGAATAATTCTTCAAAAGAGTTGTCGCGTTCTTCTTTCATGGTGAGCAAAAGGACGAGTTTGACGCGGTTGCCACTCCAGTCAATTGGTTTATCGAGTGAGCATACGGCGACGGCATTTTTCTTCGCGCTTCGCTGGATGGCGTGCGGAATTGCGTAGTAGTTGCCGTAGCAGGTGCTGGATAAATGCTCGCGCTCGAACACTTTTGCTACGTAATCTGAGTCGCAGTAGTCAAATGCAGTTAATTGCTCGCAAAGAAAGGTGATGGTTTCTTCTTTGGATTTGAAGTTTTGTTTTGGAAAGAATAGTTCTTTTTTGAAAAACTTTCTGGAAATCGATTCCGTTTTTGGTTTTGCTTCTAAAATGTGTTTGATTTTTTGCAAATCGCTGTCTGCTAATAGTAAATCATAGTGATAGACTGGTATGTCGGTTGTTAGGTTTAATGGCTCGGCGGTTAGGATTAGATGGATTTCTTTGTCTAGGATGAATTGCTTGATGTCGAAAATAGACTGAGAAACGAGTAAATCAATCGAAAAATCTGGTATTTTCTTTAGTTGGTTATGAACCAAGCGTTGGCTGCCCGCGCCGTACGGGGAAACTAGGAGGATTTTTCGCTTTTTACCGTGATTGATTGTTTCCGAAGCGGACAGAAAATGCAGCGCGATATAGGCGATTTCGTCATCTGGAAAAGTAATCGCTAACTCTTTTTGGATAAAGGCTGAGGCATAGACGCTGACGTTATAAATAAATGGGAACTTGTTTTTTAATTCTTCGGTGAGCGGGTTCGTTAAATATTGCTTATGATTGGCTCTTTTGTAAAGGGCTGATATGTGAGCTACTAGATAGGTCGCTATTTTTTCGTCAGCTGAAAAGTCGATATGGAAGTTTTGATCCACTGCTTCAAGGAGCCTAGTGACAACGCTGCCAAAAACTTTTGCGTCAATGGTGGAAGTTGTCGTTAGTTTGCCGGAATAAAGCCGGGCGATATAGCTTAGTTCTTGGGTTGGAATATTGATTTGCAGTTCATTTTCTAACGTTTCGGCTAGGTGCTCTGCCATTTCAAGGCTAGTTTTATCTTGCTCGAGTAAAGCGGTTCGCTCTATATAGCTGCCCATACTGATTCGCTCAATTAAAACGGCAATATGCAAAATGAACGAAATCGTCGAGAAATCATTCATGAAAAATTCGTTCTTTTTGTGGTAGGCAATAATGAGCTCGGAAAGTTGTTTTAGATTGCAGTAATCGAAGTAATCAGCGTATTTGTCTAGACTTAATTGATGGTTTTCGATTTCTTGATTGAGGAACAGGTTGAAGATGCGGCGTTTTTCTTCTTCGCCGCCCTCGGTTAGTAGTTCGTTGTTTTTTCGAATAATACAAAGCGACTCATCTTTTTCAGCGATAACGGTGTTGAGCTCTTTAATAATACGTGCTAACGTCGATTCGCTAATGAAAAATTGATCCGCTAAATCATAGAAATTGGTATGATCTTGTTCGATGATATGGCGTAATAATTCAAAATGTAGATTGTCGCTATTTTTGGATAGATTCATTTGTGAAAGTTGCTCGTTTGGTGTTAGAAAATAGCCTTTTCCAGCTTTTGATGCAATGATTGTGGAACTAAATGACTGGTTAATTTGCATAATGTCATTTCGCACAGTTTTGGAAGAAACGCCTAACATTTCTGAAAGTGCTTTTGCTGTTACTGTCTTTTGGCTGTCGTTAAGCTTTTCTAACAATGAACGTTGCCTTTCTGAAATAGTCATTATATCCCCCCCTAATTCTCCCTTAACCTATTGTTATTATACAACACCAAATAGAGAAAGAGACGAGTTTTTTTGTCCCAATCTCTATTTAAATGGCTATTAATTAGCAGCGATGTTTTCTTCCTCGGCTTCTTTTTCTAAAGCAACGAGATTTTTCTCATAAACTTTTAGGAATGGGTAGTACATCAGACCGTTTAGGAAAATCAGGATGAATACGAGAACGATGGCTCGCCAGTCCATGGTGGATAGAAATGCTCCAATTGGCGCGGGCATTTGCCAGGAGAAGACGGCGAACGTTTTTCCGACAACCCCGAAATACATACAAAGATACGTAATAACGCCATTGAAGACGGATGTGAAAATGAACGGGAAGAAGAAAATCGGATTCAGCATTAGAGGTGTTCCGAAAATAAGCGGTTCAGAAATTCCGAATATGGAAGGTAAGAAGCCGACTTTCCCGACGGTGCTTAGTTGTTTGGACTTGGAGCGCATCATTAAAAAGGCAAGTGCGAGAACGGAACCAGAACCACCAATGATAACGAAATACGTCCAAAATGGTGTCGTGAAAATATTCGTCAAATCTTGACCAGCCATTTTTTCAGCGGCGTTGATTGAAAGGTTTCCGTCACGAATTGGGCCTAGAATTCCGGCAAGTGCGGCATCGTGTACACCGAAGAACCAGAATAGGTGAACTAGGAAAATACTTAGAATCGTGAATGGTAAGCTATCGGCTGCTTTGAAGCTCGGCGCCATTTTTTCATATAAGAATTGGATGGCAGTTGTGTCTAGTAGGTTGAAAATGATAAAGATAATCGAGAAAAAGGTCATTAAAATGATACCAGGAACTAAAGCTGCGAATGTCTCGGATAGGGAAGCTGGGACGCTATCGGGCATGGTTATTCGACCGACATTTTTCTTGCGCATCCAGTGATAGCCTTCTACGGTAACGATGGCGACGAAAATCGAAAGTAGTATTCCGCGTCCATCAAGGAAACTGATGTCTACTTCTTTGCCGTCCCAGCCCATTTTGATTGGATTAAGTACGAGCATAAAGAAACCGGCGATAGAAAACATAAGTGGGCGTAAGAAATCTTCGTGGTAGTGTTTGCATAAATAATACGTGATACCGACGCAAATATATAACGACATGGCGCCAAGTGTGATTCCGCTAATCCAGTTTAGGATTAAATCATATTTTTCGGCAAAGTTAGCCCAGCCAAGCAGGAAGCCGTTTTTCGTATCATCTGTTACTGGAGCCGCTTTCAAAATAATCGGAATCGAACCAAACAATGTAATTGGCAGCATGGACATAAAGGCATCTCTGGTTGCTTTCAAATGGCGTTGCTGGCTAAGTTTGTTAGCCAGCGGGGAAATATATTGATCCATTTTTTCGCTAATGGTATTAAATCGCATGTTTTTATCCTCCTATTAATTTCTGGATGTCTTCGTAAACCCCTTTGCCGTCCATGATGCCGTATTTTACTGGTGAAATGGCATGGACTGGGACGCTGACGGCCTGTTTAATTTGTGGCATAAGGAAACGGATTTGAGGGCCGATAAGAACGAGATCGACACCGTCCAAATAATCGGTATACTCGGATTCACTATAAGCAGTGACGTTTAATGTGTTGCCAGAAGCGGCTTCGATTTTTTTCGCAAGCATTCCTGTAGACATACCAGCATTACAAACTAACATGATATTTTTCATTTTCCTGCTCCTTTTTTTAAAATTCTCTTCGTTTGATGAGTTTTTCCTGACTTTCAATCATTTCTTTGAACCAGTAGTAGGAAGCTTTTGGTTTTCTGATTTGGTTGTTTTCGAAATCAACTGCCACAAGTCCGTAACGCTTTTCGACACCATTTTTCCAAGAGTAAAGGTCGAACGGAGACCAAGCGTAGTAGCCGCGAACGTCACAACCAGCATCGATTGCGTTGAAAATGGCGTTAATATGGTCGTTCATAAAGGCGATTCGGTAGGCATCATCTACTTGTGGCACAGAAACGTCTTCGCGAACACCAATGCCGTTTTCCGTCACATAAAGTGGTAATTGATAGCGTTCGTAAGCCTCGATTAAGCCATCTTGTAAGCCTTTTGGATAAATTTCTGTGTCCCATTCGGTCGTTTCGTTGGCGGGATCTTTCACTTGTTCGAACCAGTTTTTGATGAGAACTTTACTTTCGCCTTTTTTACCGCTGTGGTTAAATTGTAGCTGTGTTTCGCCACCAGTGTATGGTTTAACGAGTGTGCGAGAATAGTAATTTAAGCCGATGAAGTCGACGGTGTTTTGTTTAATTGTTTGTAGTTCGTCTGTTTTCATAAAGCTGATATCGTGCGATTTTGCTAGTTCGGCAATGAGGTCGACTGGGAATTCGCCAAGTGCGGCTGTGTCGAGAATCCAGTTGTTGCAATAGTTATCAGCGTAGCGCATTGCGATTTTTGTTTCGATACTTTCATCGACACCATTAACCGGCGTGTAGCTGTGGACAATGCCGATTTGCCCAGGATAGCCGCCTTCTTTAAAAGCCTTCACGCCTAAAGCACTCGCGTACATTACATTATAAGCCGCAATCATTGTCTTTTGCGTATCTTGATAGCCGGGCGGGTAGTTGCCGATTTTATATCCGTTAGCAACAAACCATTTTGGTTCGTTAAAAGTGGTCCAATTCGTGATTTTATCGCCAAAGTGGTCATAACAAACCTTGGCATAATGCTCAAACGCGGCACAAACATCGTGATCCAACCAGCCACCAGTTTCTTCCCAATATTGCGGCAAATCCCAATGATAAAGTGTCACAAACGGCTCGATATCATATTTTTTACACGTATCTAGCAAGTTTTGATAAAATTCGATCCCTTTTAAGTTGATGTCACCTTGCCTATTTTTTATAATCCGCGGCCAAGATAAGGAAAAACGATACGAATTTTGTCCGCCTTCTTTCATCATCCGAATGTCTTCTTCGTAGCGACGGTAGTGATCGCTCGCCACATCGCCATTCTCAAGACCAGCTTCATGCAAGTAGTAGTCCCACATCGATTCCGCCTTGCCATCCACATTCCAAGCACCTTCACATTGATAAGAGGCCGTTGCACCTCCCCATAAAAAGTTATTATTCATTAGATAAACTCCATTTCCATTGATAAATTTCTCCCAGTTCCCGAATCATTTCCACAGCAATATCCGTAGAAGACAAGTGACCTTCCGCATGAACAAGCAGTAAATCCACCTCTTTCATTCGGTTCTCAGAAGATAGTTTTCGTAAAAGTTCCGCGTGCGCTCGGTGCGCCAGTTTAATCTCATCTTTCGCTTCGGTAATTTTCTGCGTGAAAGCTTCGATGTTTTGCTGTTTTACTTCTTTCAGTGCCTCAAAAGCACAACTTTTCGCATTCCCGGCGTGTAAGATGATTGCCATGGAATCGAGTTCTGTTGTTAGTTCGTTGCTATCTGTCACGTAAAGACCTCCTTTTGATTTGTCTTTACTATAGCTGGGAAAATGGGGGAGGTGAAATTATTATTTGCCACTTTGGAAGTGGAAATTGGTTTTGGTTTGGAAATTTTTATGTACTAGGATATGATGTTATAGAAGACGAAATATCAAGGTGGAACGGAATTAACCGTTAATTATATACAAAAAAGGAGAGCAACGAGATGAACAAGAAGTTAATAAGTATTATTTTTTTAGGGATTTGTCTTTTGTTAGTGGGTTGTGGTAAAGAAGTTGTTGATAGTAAGTATACTGGGAAGTGGAAGTTGGAATCGGTTGGTGTAGGTGCTAGTGATGGGGCGAATTTCAAGGACACGGATGAGTCGGGTAAGATTAGTGTTGATCTGGAAATTGATACGGACGGGAACGTAAAAGAATTGTATATTGATGATGAAGTTGCCATGACTAATTCTTATAAAATAAAACAAAAAGATGGCGCTGAATATCAATATGATGGCCCGGTAGTTAGTAAGAAAGTGTATAGTTATGAGACAGAAAGTGAAAAAGAGAATGTGCAAAAAGTCCTTGAAATGGTTAAAGCGAAGGATAATATCAAGATAACGAAAAGTGAACAAAAAGGAAATGAATATCATTTAGACACTAAGGAAGAAAGCGATTATGTGCTTTCTATGGAACTGGAAAGTGAGAATTTAATTTTGAAAAAAGTGGATGATAAAGAGAACATTATGGTTAAGGAAACTTATAAGAAAAATTAAATTATAAGAAACGGAAGTCCGTTGTAACCACCTGTTTTTAAAGATTTATGAAGACTATTCTTTTGAGGATTTCTCGGGAGGATAGTTTTTTTGTTGAACAAGCACTTTTTATAGTTAAATTCACAACAAATCTACATTCTTAGGTATAATGTATACGAGAAGATGAAAATACATTATATAAAAAGGATGTTTGTGATGAACTTAGTGGCATTATTAAAATACATGCAAGAAAACTATGGGGAGCAAAGAACCAATTATCCAATGGCTGGGAATGAAGTAGCCAAAAATTTTAAACAAGGTGTTAAAACAGCTTTTGAAAGCACCTTTTTAGGAGAAGATTACGAAATATCTGCGTCTATTGGTACAGGAGGTTGGGCAAATGTCCCTTGGATAGCAGTGCATGATAAAGAAATTAGCACAAGTGTACAAGAGGGAGTTAATCTAGTTTACTTGTTTACAAATGATTATCAAGGTGTTTATTTATCTTTGAATCAAGGATATACATATGTAAATAAAAATTATAAAAATGCTAAATTGACTTTAGGGAAAATTGCTCGTTTTTGGCAGGAAAATTTGTCCACGTTAAAAGCTGAAAATGGTTTTACAATTGACCCAATAAACTTAGGGCGGGAGAAATCTCGTTATACTGATCTTGTGAAAGGTTATGAATCATGCAATATTTATAGTAAATATTATGATATCTCGGATTTGGGAGAAACTGATAATGATTTGTTACTACAAGATTTGCTGCAAATGCTTACTATTTTTAAAGAATTAAAAGGCCACTTAGTGTTGGATGACAAAAAAGGTATAGAAGCTACAATTGATTTCATAATTAATAATGGAACTTTCAATGAATTAAGTGAAAAAGCAAAATCAGAGAAAATCGTTGAAATAGAAAAAAAGCGTAAATTAGTTTTAGGTAAAGAAGAAACGCATTCAAGAAATTCGGTGGTTAAAGAAGAAAAAGTGCCTTACATCACCAAAAGAGATTATGCGAAAGAGGCTATTAGAAATACGGAAAAAGGATTGCAAGGAGAGTATTTGGTAATTAATTATGAACGAGAGCGATTAATAAAGAACGCTATTACAAAACCTTATGCAGATAAAATCACTCATGTTGCTGAAAGTGGTGATGGGCATGGATATGATATTATTTCCTATGACATAGATCCAGATGCACCAAATAAAGTGATAGAGATTTATATCGAAGTTAAAACAACGACAGGAAATAGAGATGCTGCTTTTTACTTATCAGATAATGAATTAAATGTTGCTAGATTAAAAGGTGAGCTTTATAGGGTTTATCGGGTATATGATTATAATACAGCACCAAAACTGAAAATTATTGATAATTTATTCGATGCGACCTTAGAAATAAAACCAATCAATTATATCGTAAAAAGGAGTGAACCAAAATGACAAACACACTGAAAATCAGCTACCAAAAAACACCTTATAAACTAGGCGGGAACGGTCCGCGCAATGTAGGCGTTTTGACAGAAGTACTTCAAAATATTGATGACAACTTAGAAAGCGATATTTATGGAAACGGCGAAATTATTGAAAACTTTGAAATAAAAATCGCGAAAATTCTCGGGAAACAATCTGCGGTATTTTTCCCAAGTGGGACGATGGCTCAGCAAATTGCGTTGAGAATCTGGGCGGACCGGAAAGAGAATCGGCGCGTGGCATATCATCCGCTTTCGCATTTGGAGATTCATGAGCAAGACGGGCTAAAAGAGTTGCAGCAAATCACGCCAATATTACTTGGAACGGCGGATCGACTTGTGACAATTGACGATATTAAAAGCCTTCGTGAGCCAGTTTCTAGTGTGCTTATCGAACTTCCACAACGCGAAATTGGTGGGCAACTGACTTCTTTTGAAGAGCTGGAGGAAATTTCTGAGTATTGTCATGAAGAGGGTATTCAGTTGCATCTGGACGGGGCGCGGTTATGGGAAATCACGCCGTTTTATCAGAAGTCTGCGGAAGAAATTTGCGCGCTCTTTGATAGTGTATATGTATCGTTTTATAAAGGGATTGGCGGGATTGCTGGGGCGATTTTGGCTGGGAATGATGATTTTGTGCAAGAGGCGAAAATCTGGAAACGGCGGTATGGCGGGGATTTGATTAGTCTCTATCCGTATATTTTGTCCGCGGATTATTATTTTGAAAAACGGATTGGGAAAATGGCGGAATATTTTGAGATGGCGAAAGGATTGGCGGAGCGGTTTAATTCGTGTCCGGGTGTGAAGACTGTGCCGGAAGTGCCGGTTTCTAATATGTTTCATGTTTATTTTGAGAAGTCGGCTAGTGAGGTTGGGGCGATTTTGACGAAGATTCAGGATGAGACTGGAGTAGGGGTTTCGGGGTATTTGCAGGAGGAATCGGCGGATGTCTGTGCGTTTGAGGTTTCGATTGGGGATGCGTTTGCGGAGATACCGGGGAAAGATTTAGAGTCAGTTTTTGAATGTTTGGAAAAGGAATTTAGGCTATAAATTTGGATATGAAAAGACAAGCTATTTTCTATAGTAGCTTGTCTTTTTTAGTAGGAATTATATTTTATTTCGAGTGATTATCTGATTTTAATTCGGATAGGATTTCATCAATTGTCTTAGCTTCTTCTCTTGGTACCTCTAAGGATGTCTTCTCTTTTTCTACAATTTCATCGTAACCTTTTCTCGGTTCTTTAAACATTTTATCAAGTTCTTCAGAGCAACTAAATATTTTCACGTCTTTACCCGCAGTAAAACTCAGATTTTTATCATTATTTATGTATCCATCAATGCTTATGCCAATAGGGTTAAATTCTTCATTGGTATAAGTAACTGTATTAAAATCGGGAATATTATATTTAAGATATATTGTGATTTTTTCTTTTTGGTCATTAAAAAAAGCTTGGTTTTCATGATGTTTTATAAAAAGTAATCCGACTAGGATAAATAGTACAGTGACAATGGCTAGTATAATAATTTTAGTTCGTTTTGACATAAAGTGCCTCCAACATAGATGACTTATAATCAATATTTTAGCATATTTTTTATGTTAAACGGGATTTGCCTTTGCGTATTTTAGGATTATAGATATAATAAAAATGAATATTTCAGTAAAAGGAGGTTCCCCATGCCAAAACTAATCATCGACGCAGACGATTTCGGTCTATCCAAAGCAATCAACCACGGTATCATCGAAAGCTACAAAACCGGCATCACCACATCCACCTTACTCATGCCGAACCTAGAAACAGCCGAGCACGCAATCGCTCTCGCAAAAGATCACCCAGACCTATTCATCGGCCAACACACAAACTTCCTACTCGGAAAACCGTGCGCAAACCCAACAAAAATACCGTCACTCGTCGACGAAAACGGGGAATTCCATCGTTCCAAATATTACCGGGCTAACCCAGAACTGAAATTCCAATACAAAGATGTGCGCACGGAAACCATCGCTCAAATGGAACGGTTCAAAGCGCTAACTGGTCATTATCCAGAGCACATCGATTGCCACTCAATCGGTGATGAAACGGTCGATCAAGCTTTCTTTGATATCGCGCGCGAGTTCGGGATCCACACCACTTTAAAATACAGCGGTGATAAAAAATGGCCGGAGCAAGAAGGATATTTACCAATTGCCAAACTTTTGGAATCGGGCGCACTCCCTTACACAAATGGCGGCGTCTCGGTTGAGAACTTCCTTAATGATGATTTTGGTTTACTAAAACTGGCGCCAAACGAAATCGCAGAGATGCATTTTGATGTGGGATTTTTGGATCAATTTGTGCTGGATAATTCTTCCTACACGTTGATGCGGTGCCGGGAACTTGCGACGATTTGTGACGTTCGAGTGCGGGATTGGATTCGTGAAAATGGGTTTGAGCTCATTTCTTTTGGGGATTTACAGCGTTAAAACTCTATGTTATGATAAACGCAACTTAATAAGAAAAACTGGGGGGGCCGATTCTGGCTGAGATTGGAAGGTAATGCTTTCTGACCCTTTGAACCTGTTTGTTAGTGCAAGCGTAGGGAAGTGAATGTGAAAGTGACCGGAAAATTTATCGCGGCTGCTGTTTCTTTGCTTATGCTAAGAGACAGTGGGCGCTTTTTTTATTGTGCAAAAGGAGGAGTTTGAGTGTTTATTCATGGTTTTCAGGAAGAAGTAGGGGATTTATGGCAAGAAACGTTGCGGCATCCATTTGTGCGGAGTTTGGCGGATGGGACGCTTGAGAAGGAGGCGTTTCATTTTTATCTGTTGCAGGATGATTATTATTTGTCGCATTTTGAGAAGGTGATTGAGAAAAGTGTGACGCAAGCTGGGACGGAGGAGCTTGCGGGGGAAATGCGGCAAGTACAGGGGCGGCTTCAGCAGTCAGAATTGTTGATGCGCGAACAGTTTTATCCGCGGGTTGGACTAACGGAGCGAGATTTTTCCGAGCGAAAACCGGCGCCGACTGCTTATCATTATACTTCTCATCTTTACCGGATGGCGGATTTTGGTAGTTTTGGGGTGACGATTGCGGCGCTTTTGCCGTGTTATGCGCTTTATGCGGATATGGGGAAAATGTACGAAGGGGCGCGGAGTTCGGAGCCTTTTTATCAAGAGTTGTTGGATAGTTATGTGGATGAAAATTATCAAAAAGTGGTGTTGCAGCAGAAGCGGTTGGTGGAACAGGCGGCGAGCGTGGCGGATGCGCGGGAACTTGCCCTGATGAAGCAGGCTTTTCAAATTAGTGTGGAAATGGAATGGGCGTTTTTTGAGATGGCTTATAAAAAACAAAATTGGCGTGGGAGTGTGAATTATGTTTGATTTTATGACGTTGGAAAAGGTGCAGGAAAGAGGGCCGTTGGTGCATAATATTACGAATATCGTGGTTGCGAATGACTCGGCAAACGGGCTGCTTGCGATTGGAGCATCACCGATTATGGCTTCTGCGAAAGAGGAAATGGATGAACTGGCGAAAATGGCGGATGTGCTTGTGATTAATATTGGGACGCTGGACGGTGAGCTGGTGGAAGCGATGAAAATTGCTGGGCGTGCGGCAAATGTCGCGGGAACTCCGGTTGTGCTTGATCCGGTCGGTGTTGGTGCGACTTCATATCGTCGTAAAGTGGTGCAGGAGTTGTTGTCAGAAATTCAGTTCACGGCGATTCGTGGAAATGCGGGGGAACTTGCTGCGATTGCTGGAGAAGCTTGGGAAGCGAAAGGTGTGGATGCGGGCGTTGGCACGGCGGATGTGCTGACTATTGCTGGAAAAGTGGCGAACGAATGGAGCACGGTTGTTATTATTAGCGGCGAAGTGGATGTGATTTCAGACGGAACACGTTTTGTAAAAGTGGCGAATGGTAGCGCGTTGCTTCCAAGAATTACTGGCTCTGGTTGTTTGCTGAGTGCGGTTTGTGGTAGTTTTATCGCGGTTCAGGAAGATGCTTTTCATGCTAGTGTTGAAGCGTGCGCGAGTTATGCGGTGGCTTCTGAATATGCAGAAATGGAGTTAGAAAGAAAACTTCCCGGCTCTTTTCGACCACTGTTTTTAGACGCTCTCGCTAGTTGGTCGGTCGAAAAAACTCGTGCCAAAGCAAAAATCCAAGAAAGTGGTGAACACAAATGACTTTCCCACAAGTGTTAACGATAGCTGGTTCAGATTCAGGTGGTGGCGCGGGGATACAAGCGGATATCAAGACATTTCAAGAGCGCAGAACATTTGGCATGTCCGTCATCACGGCAATTACGGCGCAAAACACGCTAGGGGTAAAAGCGGTGCATAAAATCCCGGTAGAAATGATTCGCGAACAGTGCGATGCGATTGCAGAGGATTTCCAAGTGAGCGCCGTGAAAACTGGAATGCTGGCGAATGCAGAAATTATCCGGGAAGTGGCGCGGAATATACGTTTGCACAACTTCCCAAATCTCCTCATTGATCCCGTGATGATTGCGAAAGGCGGCACTGCTTTGCTTGAAAACGAAGCAACACAGGTTTTGAAAGATGAACTTTTACCGCTTGGTACGATTATTACGCCGAATATTCCAGAAGCCGAAGAAATTCTTGGAGAAAAAATCACAACGAAGGCTGAAATTGAACGAGCAGCTAAGAAAATTTATGATATGGGTGTAAAAGCAGTCGTAATTAAAGGTGGGCATAGCGAAATGACAGAAGCGGCTGATTTTTATTTCGATGGGGTAACGACGAAATGGCTTACGAGCGAGCGTTTTGATACGCCGCATACACACGGGACGGGTTGTACTTTTTCGGCATGTATTGCGGCTGAACTTGCGAAAGGAAATTCGCTTTTGGATAGTGTCGTGGTTGCGAAAGAATTCATCACGAGCGCGATTAAATATCCGCTTGGCATTGGCCACGGTCATGGCCCGACGAACCATTTTGCGTACAGATTGGAGGACGGGAAATGAGAGCTGAACTAGCTGTATATTTTATCGCCGGAACGCAAGATATTGTGCGCGGAACGTTGCCAAGTGTGCTAGAAGAAGCACTAAAAGGCGGAATTACGTGTTTTCAATATCGCGAAAAAGGAGCTGGCTCGCTCCAAACCACATCAGCAAGAAAAGAAATGGCGCTAGAATGCCAAAAATTATGCGCAAAATACCACGTTCCTTTCATCATTAACGATGATGTCGCTTTAGCCCTTGAAATCGGCGCAGACGGCATCCATGTCGGGCAAACCGACGAAGCAATTCGCCAAGTTATCGCGAGTTGCGCCGGAAAAATGAAAATCGGTCTTTCGGTTCATTCAGTTAGTGAAGCAAAAGAAGCTGAACGACTTGGCTCAGTGGATTACATCGGCGTAGGACCAATTTTTCCAACGATATCAAAAGCGGATGCAGAGCCAGTGAGTGGAACGGCAATTTTGGAAGAAATTCGCCGGGCTGGAATCACAATACCAATTGTCGGTATTGGCGGGATTAATGAAACAAATTCGGCTGAGGTTCTCGCAGCAGGTGCGGACGGAGTATCGGTTATTTCAGCGATAACTAGGTCGCAAGATTGCGAATCAGTTATCAAGCAATTAAAAAACCCAGGTTCCCCCTCCTAAAAGGGCAAACCTGGGTTTTCTCATTTTTATAAATCTTCACCATTGGTCGCAATAACGTTCTTGTACCAATCAAAACTTTTCTTCTTATAACGATTTAGCGAACCTGTGCCGTCGTTGTTGCGATCGACATAAATAAAGCCATAACGTTTTTTCATTTCAGCAGTGGATGCACTAACTAGGTCGATACAGCCCCATGAAGTGTAACCCATCAGCTCAACGCCATCTTTAATCGCTTCTTTCACTTGCGATAAATGAGCGCTCAAATAATTAATACGGTAGTCGTCATTCACTGTGTAGTTGCCGTTTTCGTCTTGTTCTAGTTGGTCGATAGCGCCAAGACCGTTTTCTACGATGAAAAGTGGTTTTTGGTATCTATCCCAGAATTCGTTTAGGACAACGCGTAAGCCTTTAGGGTCAATTTGCCAGCCCCATTCGGATGCTTCTAGGTAAGGGTTTTGTACGCCGCCTAGGATGTTTCCTGCGCCAGCTTTGCGTTTTGATTCGTCAGCTGTTTCGGTTGTGCTCATGTAATAGCTAAACGAAATGAAATCTACTGTGTTTTTAAGGATTTCTAAGTCTTCTTCAGTTACGTCTAATTCGATGTTGTTTTCTCGGAAATAGCGTTTCATGTAGCCAGGATAAGTTCCGCGGACATGAACATCGGAGAAGAAATAGTTTTTGCGCTCAGCTTCCATAACAGCGATAATATCGTCTGGATTGGAAGTTAGCGGATAGGTTGGCATTGCTAAAACCATGCAGCCGATTTGAGCTTCTGGCATGATTTCGTGACCGATTTTTGTTGCCAGTGCGCTTGCTACAAGTTCGTGGTGGACAGCTTGGTATAGGTCTTTTTGCGATAACTTGTCTGGGCTTGTAGAAATGCCGCCGCTCATGAATGGTGCGTGTAAAATTGAGTTGATTTCATTGAACGTTAGCCAATATTTTACTTTGCCTTTATAGCGATTAAATACTGTGCGGACATAGTTTTCATAGAAGTCGATCATTTTTCTATTTACCCAGCCGTCGTAAGTTTTAGATAGGTGAAGTGGTGTTTCATAGTGAGATAAAGTAATAAGTGGTTCAATATTATGTGCTAGAAGTTCATCGAATAAATCATCGTAAAATTGTAGTCCTGCTTCGTTTGGCTCTGTTTCGTCACCATTTGGGAAGATACGGGACCAAGCGATGGAAGTACGGAAAACTTTGAAGCCCATTTCAGCAAAAAGTTTCACGTCATCTTTGTAACGATGGTAAAAGTCGATTCCTTCTAATTTCAAGTTATCTGATGTTGGACCGTCAGTAATGTGACCGAATCCGCCTTTTGGAGTAACATCTTGAACGGAAAGTCCTTTTCCATCAACGTTGTAAGCGCCTTCGAATTGGTTTGCAGCAGCAGCTCCACCCCATAAGAAGTCGGCTGGAAATCCTGTGTTTGTATGCATGTTAAAAACTCCTTTTCTACATTTTAAAGTATCTATAAAAAAAACCAAATACTTTTCTAAATACATGCAAAAAAACATGGTACTTAGAAAAATATTTGGTTATGCCCGGCTTGCGTCGGTAACATTCCACTTTATAGTTAAAATATAGCAAACATAAGCGGGATAGTCAATGGAAACAGCCAACCAAACCTCCTGAAAAAAAGAATTGTTTGTTAGCGAGGATTAGGGGGAAATAGGTAAATGGAATGGTGTAATGAGGATTAAGTCCTCGTTCGAAGTAAAGATATAGAGGAGGAGTCAGCGTGGAATCAGCTTTTTCAGCAATTTTGTCACCGGCAGTAGGGATCTTAATTAGCCCGTTTCCGATTGTGGGTCTTATTTTGATTTTACTTAGTAACAAGGCGCGGATTAACAGTATTTTTTATACGGTAGGTTGGATTGTCGGGAATATTGCTATTTTCTTTATCGGTTTATTCTTAATGAGTTCGGCTGTCAGTTCGTCCGGAGATCAGTCAACCTTAGTCAAAGTGGTACTTATTGTGCTGGGGGCGTTACTTATTTTACTCGGCGCACACGATTTTACAAAACGACCAAGAAACGGCGAAACAGCAGCAACTCCAAAATGGTTTGAGAAAATGAGCAATATTAAACCGGGCGGAGCGATGATTTTTGCGTTTGTACTTTCGGCAGTGAACCCGAAAAATATGTTGCTGTCACTTACAGCGGGAGTCAGTGTTGGGGCGCTTAATTTATCCGGTGGCCAAGAAACAACAGCGACGATTATTTTCGGAATTATCGCGTGTTGTTCGATTTACATCCCGACGATTGCTTTCTTATTAGCAGGAAAACGACTTAATAACGTATTGGATAGCACACGCAAATGGCTTATTCAAAACAATTCCGTGATTATGGCCGTGCTGTTCTTATTTATCGGTCTGAGTGTGATTAGCAAGGCGTTTTAAAAATTGGAATAGGTTACTTTTTCTTAGACAAGAAATTAGTAGCCTATTTTTTTCGTTGTTTTTGCCGAGATAATTCACATAATATCTACATACTCTAACAATCCTGTGTGATACTATGAATATACTTATTCAGTTATGATGATAATGGATTAATCCAAGTAAGATAATAAAACATGTTCATCTTTGAACTATAGAAATGGAATTTGAATTTTGCCGAATAAGAATATACAACAAAAAAGGATGGATTTAAATGTTCGATAAATTGATGGGAAAAGCTGCTATTGTTTCGGAATCTTCATACGGAATTGAAAGATTTTTAGAAGAAGATGAACAAATTATTCAAATCTTCAAGTTTATAAGAGATGAAGTAATTATCACTACTAAAGGGATTTTCAATGTAGATGCACAAGGTATTACAGGGAAAAAAGTAGAATATAAATTCTTCCCGAAGAAGGCGCTAAAATATGTTTCTATTGAGACTGCTGGAACTCTAGACCGAGATTTTGACTTGAAAATCGGCGTTGACGGTAACACAGTTGTGACACAAAACACTTCTTTCTCCGCTCCAATTTCCTTAAAAGTGCATAAAAATGACACGGAAATGGGCTTTGCGCTTTATAAAATGATTAAAGAGATGTTATAAGGTTTAAACTTAGATAATTTTCAGAAGAGAAGGCGGGGTTCTGTCTTCTCTTTTATATATATTAAAAATACGAATGTTTTCTTTTGGGGGCATAATATGGATGAATTTACACTGAAATGGCTAGATGAGGAGGAAAGTATCATTCTTTTGAACGGATTTGATACAGGTTTTAAAAGAATACAAAATCCTAAAAATGAACAGAATTTAGTCGAAATGATTAATAATAATCAAACCGAATTATATGTGAATCGAGAACGTGATCGTCTTAATCCGTTAGATATTTCTTTTCCAGATGAATGGGAATCTCATTATCACAATCACATTAGTTTTTTGGAGGAAGATAGTCAAAGCAATTATACTAATGGTTATTTTTATTTTGTGACAGTTTATCAAAGAGGTGAAGATAGGCTAGTGGTCTTTAAGTATAGTCATTAAAAAATGTTCAATCTACCCCAAAATAATCCCAATCCTGCATTTCTTTAATGTCGCGCATTTGTGGCAGAAGAGATTCCTCCACACCCATGAAATCCCATTGATATTTATCGAGTAATGATTTTGTTAGTGTTTTACGCAGTTCTCAGCTCTTTTTACGCTCAGAAGTATCATCAAAACGAATGTTAAAAGTAGTTACACTGAACATGATTCCACATCCTTCTTTTCATTGGAATGTTTTACAAAGAGAGTTTAGCATATTTATGAAAGCGTTTCACTGATTTGGGTTTTATGTAGTATATATTCTACATTTTTTCCGGAAAAGTAAAACCATTGTATTGTTGGAGAAAGGGAGTGTCACTATGTTGCGAAAAGGTCGATGGTTGCTCATATTATTACTATTGATAGTATTAGTGGCATTATCAGCATGCGAGGACAGCGGGAATGGAGATGTTTCGGGTGTGCCAGCTAAAAGGGAAAAACAGCATTTCCCTCCAACTGATACGAAAAAAGGATGGATAGAACTTCTTGCAACGGATGGAATTTCAAGTCAAGATGACCTACCTTGTGTTTATGAAGAGGTAGAATCTGTAGAAAAATTGGAAATTCATATGAAAGAATTGAGTACGGCAAGCTTAACCTATATTTACATTGACGGCTATATCGTACAAATGGAACAAGGCGGCGATGACTTTTCTTTTCAAATTCAATTAAGTAAAGCGGAGTTAAAAAAAGGAATCCATGAATTAGCCGCTGTGCAATATCAAGAAAATAATCCTGAAACAAAAAAAGTGGAGTTTTTAAAGCGGGCTAAATATGAAGTGAAACAAATAAAAAATGACTAAAAATAAACATTTCAGAACCATATTTTTAAAGAGAATGTGAATAATGACATTCTTTTTTTGCGCTATTAATACTTAGAAAAAGGAAGATGACGATATCGTAAGTAGCTTTTCACTTTTAAAATAATTAAACTACTAGTGTTTAGGGTATATATTTTAAGAACAATTATTCCTAAATTGTTTGGAGTAGAGAAATTAAAGCATAGACATAGATACTGCATTCCGACTTTTTGAAATGAAAGAACTTAAATAGGGGGATATCATATGGGTTCATATGGCGAATTGATTCGGGAAATACGGCTATCTAAAGGTTTGACTCAAAAAGAGGTATACACAGGAATTATATCTAGGTCCTATGCGATTGGATTTGAAAAAGGAAAACACGAGATTACTTTGAGTTTGTTTGAAGAGATTTTAAAGCGGATTATGGTTTCTTTAGATGAATTTTTCTTTATTTATAGAGAATTTTCTTCAACGGAAGATGACAGTTTTTGGATTGATTTTGCCGAGTTATCTGGTGTAAATGATGTGGTAGGTATGCAGGCGTTGCTAGATAAAATAACTTTAGAGCGAACGGAGCAGACGGAAGTTAGAAAAGCGATACTTCATACGAGAATTCAAACTATTAATCATTATTTGCGTACGAATGTGTTTGATGAATCGAATATTTCTGATGAATATAAAAAAATTATTCATGACTATCTTTGGAAAATGCAGACGTGGACTTTAGAAGAGGTTCGTATTTTTGCGAACAGTGTAGCTTTTTTTGAGGAAGAGGTACAAATTCACTTTTATCAAATTATGTTGAAAGCATATGAAAAGTATCGTTATTATGACAGGGGAAGACTGCGGTTTTGTCACTTGTTTGCTAACATTGTAGATGAGCTGATTATACATAATAAAATCAATTATGCAAATCTAGTACTCGAAAAATTAAAAGAAGCATCTGAAACAAATGGTAGTTTTAACAGTGCTTTTTATCGAATAGTAGCCAATTATTATCAAGGTGCAATTTGGATGAAAGAAGGCGAAGTGGAAAAGGGCTATCGCCAAGCCAAAAGAGCGATTCAAACGTGGAAAGAACTGCGCTATGAAGCAATAGCAGATTTGTATAGCGTGGTTTTAAAACAATTTTTAGAAAGAGAAAATATCCAAGTAGAAGATTAACTATCCGAAGATTTTCTATTTAAAAAACACTAAAATGGAGTCGTTTTAGTGTTTTTTTGTTTGTAGTAAAGAGGCTTTATGTACTATATATAGCACTATTTACAGAGAGAAAACAAAGGAATGTAAAATAAAGGCAAGAAATGAGTCAAGAGGAGGTCTTCGGATGGTAAGTTATGGTGAGCTGATTCGGCAAATAAGGCAGTCTAAAAAAATCTCCCAAAAAGAAGTGTACACAGGGGTTATTAGTAAATCTTATGCAATTGAATTTGAAAAGGGGACACATGCAATATCAAGCCTATTACTAGAGAAAATTGTCGCTAAGTTAATGGTGAGTATGGAGGAATTTTTCTTAATGTATCATCAAGAGGAGTTGCCGGAGAAGGAAGATTTTTGGGAAGCTTACGAGCGGACATGTAAAACGAATGAAGCCACCGCTTGGGAATCACTTTACCGGAAAATATCGTTAGAAAAAGGGAAAGTTAATCAAGTGAAAAGTGCGGCGATAAAACTGGAGTTAGATCATATAAAAGGCAAACAAGTGGTGGACAAAAAAGCGGTTCAAATTTTGGAGAATTATTTGATTGAAGCAGTTTTTTGGACATTGCAGGATATCTTTTTATTTACGCGGATGATGCACTATTTGCCACTGAAAAGCCGAGTGCCATTCTATTATAAATTGTTAAACACGCTGGATAGATACCGTCATTTTGAACGAGGAAGAAGTATTTCACAATCGGCGCTGGCTAGTATTATGGATGATTTTATAGAGAGAAATGAAATTGAGCATATGGAGCTAATGATAAAAAGCTTAGAGAAAATTAGTGAGGATTGTGATGGTACTTATTCCAAAATTCTTTGTATGTATTATCGTGGAATTGTGCGGTGGGGTAAAGGCGAAAATCGAGCAGGCAGCGAAGAAATCGAGCAGGCAGTGGCTATTTTGCGGGCATTAGGTTATGAGAATAAAGCGATAGAGTATGAAACCATGTACCGACAATTTGCGAGGAAAAACAACGATATAAAAATGATGGAATGAAAGCTAAAAAGGACTATTCTTTTTGGTTTTCTTTTTTTGAGTAGTATATATACGACATTAGAAAATTTTAAGACTCCACATAGTATTATATAGACTGAAGTAAGGCTTAGAGCCACATTGACAGTGAAGGGAGGGGCTTTGGCAAAGGAACTAAATGCCAACTGACACTGCAAATTTAGCGTTAAAAGGAGGAAGATTGTTATTTTAAAGAAAATATTTATTGCATTAATTGCGCTTGTAGTTATTATCAATACAGTTAGTTTTACGACTGTTTCTGCAAGCACACCTACATGGTTAGAACAAACCATGAATAATAATGAACCGTTTATAAAAGAGATTGAACATGAAACTGGTAAAACGAGAGCGAATATTACACAGACAGATTTAGAAGCTATAACGACGCTACAAGTAAGAGGGGCAAGTGATATCCCAACTAATATCGATATGTTAACTCATTTAACTAAGTTAGAAGTGATAAGTGGGACGATTTCTACAGTGTCAAACTCAGTGGGGAATTTAAAAGAGCTAAAAATCTTAAATCTAAACGATAATAATTTAAGTACTTTCCCGACGATAGTTTTTCAACTACCTAAGTTAGAAGAATTACAAGTTTCTGGGGGAACAATAGAAGAAATCCCTGCAACAATAACAAATATGGCGAGTCATTTGAAATTCTTAGGGATATTAAATAACCATTTAGTGAAGGTTCCAGACGCAATTTTCACTACGAACTGGACAAACTCATCTACGGGAGAATTAGACTTAATGGCTGCAGGGAACCAGATTGTAACCAATATTCCTGCCAACTATGTAAGCCAGTTTAATAATGGGGATAACCTATTAGAATTTTACGATAACAACTATCAAAAACAAGACCAACTAACTACAACACCTGGATATACCATTGATGTACCTGTTGGAACTGATTTTAATCAATTAACACCAGACAAAACGAAACTCGCGCTAACATCTGGACGAACTTTACTTGCGCAACACGAATTCGAGTATTATGATGATGGTTCAAGTTCACTAATCCACAATGGCGTGGCAGCAGCACCGGGTCAAGCGACCATTTTCATCAAAAGCAAGTTTTCCACGCAATCGAACCAATTTGCCAGAACACAAGTTACAGTAAACATCACTGCGCTAAACGGCGGACCTATTACCGTGAAACATGAAGATACAAAAGGGCAAGAACTTGCGCCACCTGTCATTTTAAATGGTAAAGACGGGGATCCTTATACAACGACACAAAAAACTTTCCCAGGCTATACTTTAGTTGCAACACCAGCCAATCAAAATGGTACCTTCACCATGAACCCGGCTACAGTCAACTATGTATACAGCGCAAATGATTATAAACTAACATCTACTTTCAAAGATGCCCAAGGTCAAGAACTGAAAGCGCCAGTTGTGGATACAAAAGATTACCATATCCAAGACAACTATACTACAACAGCAGCAACCATTCCGGGCTATTCTTTAGTTTCCACACCTGCTAATCAGAACGGAACTTTTGGAGCTGGGAATGTCACGGTTAATTATGTATACAAAAAAGACGATTATACACTTACTTCCACTTACAAAGATACGAATGGTCAAGAACTAAAAGCACCAGTGGTAGATGCGACAACGTATCATTATCAAGACACGTATACAACAACAGCCGCAGTTTTCCCAGGTTATACGTTAGTAGCAACACCAACCAACGCTACTGGGACATTTAGTTCGTCAAACATCACGGTTCATTACGTATATCAAGCAAACGGCTATCAATTAACTTCTACATTTAAAGATCAACAAGGGAAGACAATCGCACCAGATGACGTCGATACTAAAACCTATCACGTGAACGATCCCTATACAACAACTGCCAAAACGATCCCGGGTTACACATTAGTGACGACCCCTACAAACAACCAAGGTAATTTTGGAACAAGCGATATTACGGTTGATTATGTTTATAAAGCAGAAGATTATACATTAACTTCGACTTACAAAGATGCACAAGGTAAAGAATTAAAAGCCCCCGTTGTAGATAGTAAAAAATATCATATTCAAGACAACTATTCTACAAGTGCAGCAACCATTCCAGGTTATACGCTAGTAGCGACACCTGCGAACGAAACAGGAACCTTCCATACAAGCGATGTTACGGTTAATTATGTGTATAAATTAACAGACTTAAAATTAACTTCGACATATAAAGATGCGCAAGGAACGGAGTTAAAACCACCCGTTGTAGATAGCAAAACGTATCATATTCAAGATAACTATGCTACAACTGCAGCTGTAATTCCTGGCTATACATTAGTCGCAACACCAGCGAACCAATCAGGTACTTTTGGTAGCACGGATATCCAAGTGAACTATGTGTACCAAGCAGTTGCTTATAAACTAACTTCGACGTATAAAGATCAACAAGGGAACGATTTAGCTTTACCAAAAGTAGATACAAAAACGTACCATATTCAGGATGGTTACACGACGAGTGATATTGCTATTCCAGGTTATACATTAGTCGCGGCTCCAACGAATCAAACAGGTACATTTGGCGCGAGTGATGTAACCGTGAATTATGTCTACAAAGCCAATGACTACACACTAACTTCGACGTATAAAGATGCACAAGGTAAGGAATTAAAAACGCCAGTCATAGACAGTCAAAAATATCACATTAACGACACTTATACTACGACAGGAGCTACTATTCCAGGTTACACATTAGTCGCAGCACCAGCGAATCAATCCGGTACATTTGTCGCGGCGAATGTAACAGTCAACTATGTCTACAAAGCCGATGATTACACATTAACTTCGACATACAAAGACGCAAACGGCAAAGAATTAAAAGCGCCAGTTGTAGATAACAAAACTTACCATACAAAAGATAACTATTCTACTAGCGCAGCAACTATTCCTGGCTACACACTAGTGGCAGCACCAGCAAATCAAACAGGTACATTTAATACGAGCAATGTGACAGTCAATTATGTCTACAAAGCGAATGAATATACCTTAACTTCCACTTTCAAAAATGTACAAGGAACAGAACTAAAACCAGCTATCGTGAAAAAAGGATTTATTATTAAGGATGGCTATGCGACTAGTGGCGTAACAATTCCAGGCTATACATTAGTGGCAACACCATCGAACAAAAAAGGAACATTTGGTGCTAGTAATGTAACAGTTAATTATGTATATAAAGCGAATGGTTATGCATTAATCACAACATATAAAGACACACAAGGTAAAGACTTAAAACCACTAGCCATTGATACAAAAACATACAATATTAACGACCCATACACTGCAACAGCTCTAAACATTCCAGGTTATACATTAACAACTACACCAGCCAATGAAAAAGGTGTGTTTGGCGCAAGTGATGAAACAGTTAATTACGTATATAAAGCAAATGATTATACGTTAACAACGACTTACAAAGATGCTCAAGGTAAAGAACTACAAGCACCTAAAGTAGACTCGAAAACTTATCATATCCAAGACACATACAAAACAAACGCAGCTGTAATTCCTGGCTATACAATAGTCGCAACACCTAAGAATGACCAAGGTACCTTTGGAGCGAACAATGTAACCGTGAATTACGTGTACCAAACTAATGATTACACGCTAACTTCGACATTTAAAGACGCTCAAGGAAATGAATTAAAAGCAGCCGAAATAGAAGCACAAAAATACCATATTCATGACACTTACACATCTAAAGCAGCCGTGATTCCGGGTTACACTTTAGAAACAACACCAACAAACGAAACTGGTACTTTTAATGCAAGTGATATTCAAGTGAATTATGTGTATAAAGCAAATGATTATCAACTTACTTCTACTTTTAAAGATCAACAAGGCAATGAAGTAGCATTACCGACAGTTGATGCAAAAGCTTATCACATTCAAGACACTTATACAACGAAAGCTCGCTTGATTCCAGGATATAGCCTAGTAGCTGCACCGAAGAACCAAATAGGTGCTTTTGGAACAAGTGATGTAACCGTCAATTATGTGTATAAAAAAGATGCTATTATAAAACCTATTACTCCAGCGAAACCAACTATTCTTACAATAAAAACCCCTGCAAGCAAAGTGGTTAAGCAAACTCTTCCTAAAACAGGGGATGACGATGCCGGATTATTAAACCTACTAAGACTTATAGGACTAGTTTTAATTTTAGGTGTATTTTTGGTAGTCGGAAGTAAAAAATTAAGATAAACATAACGTAGAATAAAACACCGCCGCAGCTTGTTGTGGTGGTGTTTTAACTAATATATCCGACATTAGCAATACCCACTTGGAAAAGATGTATGATATTTATTGTAAAGAATTTCACAAAGGAAGAGGCGATTCTTTGTTAGAGAAAAAGTATCAAATCCATTTACAAAACCATTACGATGCAACGAGTAGAAAGTTACAGAAGAAGGAAATAAAAGTCCTGAAAAAACGTAAAGATTTGTTAATTGGTGAAGTTTTTCCATATCAAATTTGTTTGGCAAATACGATGGAATATTCAAGATTTATGACATGGTTTGAGCAAGAAGTCAAAAAAATTGTAACAGATCTTTGGAATCAACATTTTATTATAAAATTAACACTATCCCAATTGCATTTCCGAGAAACTATTCAATTCTTAGAGCATATAAAAGGTTTTAGCAAACGGATAACGATTGAATTTATTGGAGAAGACTTATCAAATAATGAGATTAAAAATCATTTTTCTACCCAAGAACAAGAAGCTTTTTTTATAGGGAAACTTAGAATGCTCAAAAAATGGAAATTCATCATTTCGAAACACATCGAAGGTTGCTCCGTAGAACAAACACTTGCTTTCACCCCATGCATTCACGAAATAAAATACACAATGAGCCAACAAGCAAGAATGGAAGAAAATATTATCGATTTACACATGTTCATTGATTTTTGGGAGTACTGGGCTGCTTATAAAAAGTTAAAATTCGTAGTCGAGGTGAAAGAAGAAGATTTTATTACGAAGTCTTTGATGCATAAAAAGGCGCATGTGAGGTTTGAGAATGCTTAGAGAAGAGATATGTTTTTGTAAAATTTATAAATATAAGTAATATACATTCATTATTTTATAATACTCTTAAGTAATAGTTGATATAAGAAGAAATAGATTAATGATTTTTTTAAAAAGGTATAAAATCCTGCATATAGACCTAAAATGTGATTTTTTGAACAAATATAATAACTTATTACTCACTTTGTGTGGAATAAAATGGGTGTTTTAATTAAATATCGTCGTTCATGACAAGAATCGGACATTTCATTACTTTTTTGGTTATACATTGAATTGAATGTTGTAGGGAAATATTTACTAAATCAGAAAAGAGAAAAAAACAAATAATAAAATCTTTATTCATTTTGGAGTTAAATATAAAAAATCGTGTCAGTTCATCAGTGCTGGCGCGATTTTTTAAGGTTAAATTAAATAGTTTTGAAAAGAAGTACGTTTATTCATAATAAAAGTAAGATGAAATTCATCTAATATAAAAAGTTAAATTATTCACTTAAAAAACCGATTTAAAGCTAATTTTTCACGAATAGGTTCACAGAATGCTCACAAAAGAAACGCGCTACCGGTGCTATAATGAGGGGAAGGATTTTACATAGAGAGGAAGCATATGGATGAGAGAAATAAAAGTCAATGAAGCGACCTTCCAACAACACGCAACAAAATTGGAAAGCAAAAGCACCGGAAGTTATTTACCATTAAAGAACGGGAATATGGCCTATTCCAGAGCCAATTCTATTAATCAATTGTGATCGTCATTGATTGATTTGGTGGGAGTGGTGGAAGATTTTCAACAAGTGACTAAGCAAGATGCGAGCCGATTAAAGAAAATGGGAATCGCCTACGCTAAGCAAGACCAAGTGATGGGACAAAAAATCAATCAGTTGGAAGTGCGTTAATTGGATAGCGCACACAGCCAGCTAGAACAACAACTCCAACAAATCAAACAAGCGAAAATAACCACAGAAACGAATGTCGATCAAACGAGAAGAAAACAAAATGAACAAGACTGGCTAGAAGAGGATAGTAACCGCCTAGAACAAGAAAAACTGGCACTCCTGGATTTTTTACGAGGTGGCTGGCAAGGAGAAGAAGCCGGCAGTTTTCATCGTTATTTAGAAGAACGGCAACACGAAGAGTCGCGGGCTTGGAGGCAGGATCTCCAAGATAAAAGAACCGATTTAGACACAGAACTACAAGAAAATAAGGCCAGGCTCCACAAGCTGGAAACAGAACAAGCCACTTTGCAGAAGGAGTGGAGTAGGTGAGCCGAATAGATGTTGCGGAATTGAATGATTTTCTTCATGGTTTGCGCAGTAGTAACGCCGAAGCCAAAGCAATGATTAACAAAATCAAAGAAGCAGCCACGAACTACTCCCAAGATAGCAGTTTAAAAGGAGAAGCAGTCACTACATGCAAACAGTATTTTTCTAGTACATATACAAGTATTTCGCAAAGTATCCTAGAAGCACTGGATGAAAGTGAAGAACGACTGGCGCAATATATCCGCGAGTTCGGGAGCCAAGTGGATAGCTCGCCTTCCGCCAGAATTGATGCAGAAATTTTACAAGAAGCGATGGCGAAGGTTAGCCAGTTACAGCGAAAAGAAGAAGACTTGCACCGGCAATTAACGGCGCCTAACACGAAGCCGGATATGCAACAAGTCTATGCAGTAAAATCAAGAAGCGTCCACACCCAATTGCTGAAAGCCATAGAACAAGAGAACATCCTAGAAAAATATTTGGCGTTCGAACAAAGTCATGACCAGTTTTTTAGCGCATTAGCCGAACTCATTCAAGCGACTGGACGCGCGGTGCAAGAGTTGCTTCATCATGTGACTTTTAACGAGAAAACAGGTAGTTACTCCGTGCCAAAAAGTGCAGCAAACAGTTTGCAACTCATGAAAAAGGCACTGGATGTAGCACGGAAGGAAAACGATAAAGACCCTTATCCCGATGGCTTTGAAGATTACACCGTTTTGGCTTATACTTATGTCAATGATCAAGGTAAAACAGTTACGATGTGGCTGTTGGAGCGGGATGGAAAACGAGCAAGTAATAAGGAATTGCAAGATTTCTTAGAAAAAAATGGTCAGGAATTAGACCCGCTTCTTTATACAAACCTTTCCGGAGAAGAACTCGAACGAAAAGTGAATGATTCATGGAAAAAGGGTATCAACTATTTAAACGGTCAAAAAGTATCTGGATTGTCTGGCGCCACGCTGCGGTCATCCGCTTATGTGGCTAGTATGAAAGATTGGGCAGATGATGCTGGGTTAACGGATATGGCATTAGGTTTAGGGTTTGGGATTGCGGCAGTAAGGAATATTCCTATTTATATAAAAAAAACCATCGGACGTTCTTATACAGGCAAAAGAAACGTTGAAAATGACTTTAAAAACGGGAAAGGTGTTAGTACATTAGAAAAACACGTATCAAAGCATCAATATGAATTTACAGATGAGTACCTTGCAGACGCGCGTGGATTTTTAGAGAAGAAACCAACGCTACGAACAGAAACATTCGTATCAAAAGAGGGTACATATTTCAGGTATGATGCTAAGACAAATGAATTTGGGATTATAAACGAGTATGGATCTATATCCACATATTTCAAACCTAATGCTGGATTAAAATATTGGGAGAAACAAATTGATTTATATTATCCGAAATGATAGGAGGAATAACTTTGAAACAGTGTCCAGTTTGTGAAAACTATACGATTGAAGCTAATTACGATATTTGCGAAGTATGCTACTGGGAATATGATGTGGTAGCGCAAGAGTATCCGGATGAAATTATAGGAGCTAATAATATTTCATTAAAACAAGCAAAAATAAATTATGCGAAATTCTGTGCAGTAGAGGAACAATATATTACGCTTGTTCGAAAACCGAAACAGAATGAACTACCGAAGTGGTTGAAATAGCAGAGAAAATTTAAAATATTATACTTGTGTAATAAAGATTGGATTATATAATATATTATATTATACATGAAAATGCATTCACAAATAGTTAGTACTAATCTTTTAACGTGAAAAATGGAAAAACAATTTATCTGGCTATTAGAGAAGTGTGGGCGTAAATACCGGATCCGTTAATTTATAGGTATAATTGAAAAAAGATTACCTGAAATCATTGAAATTCCAGAAATTATGTTTATAAGAAAATAATTATGAAAAAAGATATGTAGAATAGTATTCTATTAAATGCAATCGAATGGTTTCTTAAAAAAGAAAGCTAAGGAATCCAATTTCTAACGATGATGTAATAAATAGTGAATCTGTTTCTGCAACCTTAAAAGAATTAATTTGTATTTCTATTAGTCTTGTATAAATATTGATTTGAAAGAAGGGAAATAAATTGGAATATGAAGATATAAAAAATTGTGAACTATTAAAAATCCAAGAAAAAGGCCATCCTTTTGACGGAGTTGAATCAGAAGTTCTAAAAGAAATAATTGAACTTTACTATACAGGAAAATTGTCGGTAACAAAAATTATTGATAAGTTTGGACTTAGTATTGATAATGCTTCCAAATTTTCCGCATATCTCCCCTTTTTTTATGCAGAAAGAAAATGTCCTTATGATGATATACATCTAATTGCAAAATTACCAAGTAAATCTAGTTTAAAGAATTTTTTTCCGGATTTTCAATGCGAGAATTGTAGTCATATTGAATGCGATAAAGTTAAGAAAGTATGTAGTTGTAGTAATTGTCAGTTAAAAAAAGAAAATGAAAAAAAGAAACTCTCTGCTATTATCTATGATAGTTATCTAGATAGTGAAGTTGAATTTCAGGATATTAATATTTTTGACAGAATTAATATTGCAACTCTACTTCAAATTACTAATTTGGAATTTAATTGTTTAGTACCACAGTATAAAACGTATAAGAGTTCAGTAAATGGTTTTACAATGGACACTCTTAGGGATTTAATTGATAAAGATATACTGAAGGTCTCTGATCAAACTTCAATAGAAGCCTTTTCAAACATCACTGATACAAATTTTTCTTATAGAGTAGATGAAACACTGTTCAAATTAAATATAGTAAGTAATCGTTATAATGGAAAAGAAATGTTCGAAAGACTAAAATATTTAGATGATATTGAGATAGTAAATACTAGGGAATATATTCGTTTGTGGACGGATTATGTTATTCATGAGTTACTTAAGATATTTAGATTTGAAATGAAAAAATTAGGGTTTACTAGAGAATTGGATGTTGAGGAAAAAGAAAAGACGTTTTGTAATGCATTGGACAGCTGGTTGGAATTATATTCCCCATCCCAAGTTTATGCACTAATATATAAATCGATAAGAGATGCAGATAATGCGAGAACAACTGGAACTATTGGTAATTATCGATATCATGAAATTAAGTTTATTATCGTACTTGTAGACAAAATGATTACCAAGTATGAGCAAGAAGGGTGGGAAATTAAGAACTATGATTATCCAAGCCAATTAGAAATAGATATAAAAACAAAACTGTTCTTTATGAAGGTTATTAAAGAAAAAAATTGGTTTGGCACAATTATTCCAGAATGGAATCAAGTTACTTTTGAAAAAAATAGTACAACTAACACTATTGTTACTAATTATTCGGAGTATATTGATAAACTTGAATGTCAAAGGATGGATGAAAATATAGATATAACACTTCACATGGCTAGATATTATTATTTTATGCCATATGGGATAGTGATAGATGATGGCAATATTGAATGTCTGTTTGCTACAAGTAAAGATTTAGTAGATTATCTTACTTTTTTAAAGGGGTCTGAACGTGTTAAGACTGAAGATTTTGGAGAAAGCGTTGAGACTCAAATTTCACGAGCTTCACATTTCTATGTCAATAGAAGTTATTCATCAAATCTTATTTATTTTATAATTAAGAAAGTGATAGAGAATGGAATTCCAACTATTGAAGAGTGGGAAGAAGATGGAAATTAGGTAATAACATGTATTAGTTGAATTAATAAGTTTTAGTGTAATCAAGTAATCAACGTGAGCACTTTATATATTAATTAAATTGATAGGCTTAATACTGTTTTACTAGATTATGTGGGTTTGTGAGGGGGGAATCATACAGTAGTGATGGAGCTAGATAATAAAAATATATAACCGATTCAAAAAGTAAATACTAAGTAATTTGTTATACTCTATATTAATTTAGGAGATAGAACATGTTTTTGACAATGACTAAAATTAAAGAACAAGTAGTAGAAAATCAAATTATCATGGAAAAAGTAGTAGATGATTTACTAATGATTGAAATCAAAATAGATATAAATAAAAGTAAAGACTATTATAATTATTGGAGACTGACTAAAACAGTAGGAATACCGCCATTAGAAATTGGTATAGATGAAGATGGTAGTATTCAAACCATTGTATTTTATATTGATGAAACTCATTTTAGGGAAATCAAATATACGGAACCTAGAAATGAGTATGGATTATTGGAAGTAGACACAGCAATATTTAAAAAGAAAAATGACTTTATTGATATTGATGAAGAATATTATATTTCTTTAAATGGCAAAGAATTAATATGTTTCTTTGAAAAGAAATTCATTCCAGATGGTTGTTATGTAATCGATAGAATAAAAGTTTATATGAAAGCCGATGAATTGATAGGTTTTTCTATAAATGATTTAAGCGAGACTGATTTTGCTATGTTGAGCTCTATTAGAAGTAAGTTGAGTTAATCAGGAGGATATCATATGACTTCAGAAGAATCGATTCGAAATTCTAAAATGAAAAAACGAAGCTTAAAAGTAACTATAGATCGTCCAATAGGTTATACTGACAAATTCGGCAATGTGTATCCGCTAAATTATGGATTTGTGGAAGGTATTATTGGTGGTGACGGGGAAGAGCAAGATGTTTATATTTTATCGAGAGAAATTTCTGGGCCTATTGAAACGTTCGAGGGCGATTTAATTGCGGTGATTACTCGGAATGATGATGTGGAAGATAAATGGGTAGTCGCACCTGAAAATGAGAATTTTAGTATAGAGGAAATTAGAGAGAAAGTGCATTTCATCGAACAATATTTTGATTCGGAAATTAAATTAATTTAGATTGAAAAGAAATTCAGATAAAGCATTCAATCCTCAAAAAAAGGAGGCGAAAACAATGGAAGAAAGATTTGAAAAAATATATACACAAGGAAAACTCAACGTTATGGAAATTTGGGTTGATAAGGAAACCGGTGTACAATATGTCTACCATTTGGTCGGTTATGCTGGTGGGATGTCACCGCTTTTGGACAGAGATGGGAAACCGTTAATTGCTGATTTATCTAAACTTAAAGATGCTGAATAACGCTGGAAAATATGAAAAAACAACTTTCTCCTTTAGAAAATGAGGGCGATAAGTTGTTTTTTTCTATTATTTCCCCAAGGCTTTAAATGAGTGAAACCGAAAAATATACACATTTTCTGGTTGTTTTTGTACTTATTTAGACTAACTAACTATTTCTAACATCATATAATTAATTGGAGTGATTTTTTATCCAAATAAATTAAAGACTAGAATAGAGGGGAAGACTTGAAAAAGAAATTTAGTATAGTTATTATCAGCGTATTGTTACTTGGCTATTTAGCGCCTTTTGATACTTTATTAGTGGGTGCAGATGAAACAACTGTTACCGAAGATACTGCAGTTAAAACGTCGGAAGCAGAGAGTGCTACTGAAAAAATAGAAAGCGAAACAGGTTCTGATGGGGAGACATCCGAAGAACCAAAAGAAACGGAAGCCAGCAAAGAAACGACGGAAAAAGCGAAAACGGAAGAACCGGCTTCTAATATTAAAACGGAAATTAATACAGATAAAAATCAATTAAAACAAGCTAATTTAAAGGCAACGGTACCAGTAGGAAGCACCTATAATTCCTTGTTTCCAGACGACAATCTTGCTAAAAAAATAGCTGTAATTATTACGGGAAATGTGGCTGCGACTGGTAATGAATCAGTTGATAGTGCAGATCTTTTAGCAATAAGCCAGCTTGACTTGAGTGGGGAAACGGGCAATGACCCAACGGATATTTCCAATATTGAAGGATTACAATATTTGGAGAATTTAACGAGCTTGAATTTAAGTGAGAATAATTTAACTGACTTGGCGCCACTGAAAGATTTAGTGAACATGGTTTCTCTTAATCTTTCTTCTAATCCAACATTAGTCAACATTTCTGGGGTGGAGGGTTTAGTAAATTTACAAGAACTCAATGTCTCTGCGAATAAAGCTTTAGAAGATATTTCACAAGTTGCATCTTTGCCAATGTTAAAAGAAATTAGCGCACAAGGCTGTAATATTCAAACATTGGAATTAGACAATCCGGCTGGTGATGTTTTGCCGGAACTAGAAACATTCTACTTGCAAGAAAATGATTTGACTGACTTAACCGCATTAGCAAAACTTCCAAAACTAAAAAATCTCTATATTAAAGGAAATGCTTCTTTAAAAAGTTTAGAAACATTGAACGGGGCGGCGCAGCTTCAATTAATCGATGCGAGTAACTGTACCGATTTAGAAACGATTGGAGATATTAGCGGGCTTTTGGAACTAGAAATGATTCAATTAAGTGGTTGTAGTAAACTGAAAGAAATCACAAGCTTGAAAGACTTGCCTAATTTGGTGAATATTACGGCAGATGGCTGTGCAATTGAAGATTTAGGAACACTGGATCATTTACCAAAATTACAGACATTAGTTCTCTCTGACAATAAAAATTTAACCAATATTAATGCAGTTACCGATTTGCCACAATTAAAAACAGTGGCTTTGGATGGCTGTGGAATTACGTCTATTGGAACGCTGGATAATCTTCCTAAATTAGAAAAATTAGATCTTAAGGAAAATCAGCTAACTAGCATAAGTGAAATAACCGACTTACCTCGATTAAGCTATTTAGATGTTAGTATAAATAACCTTACAACAATAGGGGAATTAAAAAAATTACCACTATTAGAATGGTTAAATGTTAGTTCGAATAGGTTATCAGATGTGAGCGCACTAACAAATTTCCCAAGTCTAAATTATATTAATGTGTCAAATAATGTAATTACGACAATCGGGAAAATGACGGAATTACCTTCGCTTAAGGAATTTTACGCTCAAAATAACAATATATCAGATCTTTCGATGATTCACGATATGGCGAATTTAAGAAAAGTGGATGCGAGTAGCAACTTAATTACAAATTTAGGTACTTTTGATAATTTACCTAAATTGCAAAGCTTAGATGTACATTCAAATAGAATTACAACTACAGCAGTTATACATGATTTACCAAGTTTGGAGACGTTTAATGCAAAAACTAATCTGATTACCAATATTGGTACGATGGATAATTTACCAGAATTAACGTATGTAGATTTATCTTTCAACAGAATACCGTCACTTGCTCCGATTGGAGATCTACCTGAGTTACAAACACTAAACGTATCTGACAATAATTCTTATTTAAGAAGCATGGGGACGCTGGACGGGCTACCTAAGCTGAGAGTTTTAGATTTACACAACAATTACCTTAATTACACTGGAACAGAAGGAAACTTAAGTGCATTAAGTGATTTAACAAATCTAACGGAATTAAACTTGCGAAATAATGTTTATATTGATGATATAAGTGGACTTTCCACGTTATCAAAACTATTCTACTTGAATTTAGATTCCAATAAAATTGAAGATATATCTGCATTGACTAACTTGACGAATCTTCAAGAGTTAACGCTTGAAAGCAACAAGATTGAAGATATTTCACCCCTTAGCGATTTGAAAAATTTAAACAAGCTAGTTGTATCAAAAAATAAAATTATTGATATTAGTCCTGTTGCTGATATTGTTAATCAAGGGGCAACTGTTACTGCGAGTAGTCAAGCATTGACATTGCCAACTGTATTAACATATCAAGGATCCTTTACCATTGATAATCCAGTTATTTGGTATGACGGCACAATACTAGCGCCATCATCCATAGGAAACTCTGGTAATTACAAGGACGGGAAAATAACTTGGACTAAAATGACCGCTGCGTCTAGTTCTACTTTATTTAACTTTAATAGGCTAAAAGATGGTTTAACTTTCTCAGGAACAATCACCCAACCTTATAAATCAGCAGCCAAAGTAACAGCAGATGCAGAGCAAACTTATACGATTGGTGATACTATTTCAGAAGAGCAATTTTTAAAAGATGTTGACGCAAAATCAGCGGACGGAGCACCTGTTACAAGTGACTTTGCTACAGTGGTGGATTTAAACACTTTTGGCGAATATGAAGTTACTTTAACGTCTGAAAAAGATGGGGTCCAAGGGGATAGCTGCAAAGTGATTGTCAAAGTTCTTCACGGAGCACCAGTCATTTCAGCTGATCCAACAATTAGTTATGATAAACATGCTACTATTTCAGAGAAGCAATTTTTAGAAGATATTCATGCGAGTACTGATTTGGATACAGCAATTACAACTAATTTTAGTACAGCTGTTAATTTGAATAAAGGCGGAGATTATACAGTCGCGCTAAACTCTGAAAATGAAGACGGCGTGAAAGCTGATACGGTCTATGTCACTGTTACTGTAAACAAAGATCCAGCGCCGATTATAAGTGCTAAGACAGAAATCACGTATGATAAATTCTCGAAAAAAACTGAAGCGGCGTTCTTAGATGATATAGACGCAGCGACAAATGATGGCTCAGTAGTGACATCTAACTTTGCCACAGCTGTTAATTTAGACAAAGCGGGCGATTATACTGTTACACTGAATTCTATTAATAGTGATAGTGTAGCGGGGACACCAACAGCTATTACCGTGCACGTAGACAAAGAAGAAACAGCAACGATTAGTACGAATACAACGCAACAATATGAAAAATATGCGGCTATTGACGAAGAGCAATTTTTAGAAGATGTCCATGCAAATATCAATGCCAGCCCAACCACTGCAGTTTTGAACAGTGATTTTGAAACGGTAGTGAAGCTAGATGTTCCGGGTACGTACACAGTAACAATTACTGCTACAAATGAGGATGGCGGAGTATCAGCACCGAAAGAAGTTTCTGTTACAGTAAGAAAACTTCCAGCACCAGAGATTACTGCAGATGCGGAAATAACGTATCCAAAATTTGATGAAGTAAGTGAAGCAGAATTTTTAAGTGATATTCATGCAGCCATTAGTGAAAAAGATGTAGCGATCACAAGTAATTTCAGCACAGTTGTAAAGTTAAATAAAGCTGGCGATTACACGGTTATGTTAAATGCTACGAATGAAGACGGGGTAAAAGCTACGCCAGTTGAAGTAATTGTGCATGTTCAACAAGGGGAACGTCCTGTTATAACAGCTGATGCAACTATTTCCTATGACAAATTCGCTAATATAACAGAAGCGAAATTCTTAGAAGATATCCATGCAACAAGTAGCGATGGCCAAAGTTCCACGGTAATTACATCTAATTTTGAGACTGCGACAAACTTCAAAACGGCCATGACCTATACAGTTTCGCTTAATGCAGTAAACGAAGATGGCATTAGTGCAGAACCAGTAGCAGTGACCGTTACAATAAATAAAGAACCTGCAGCGGCATTAAAAGCTGACGCAGAAGTAAGCTATGCGAAAAACGAAGCTGTAACAGAGTCCGACTTTTTCAAAGATATTCATTTAGAAGGAACGGAAGCGCCAAGCACGGCAAAAGCAACAAGTAATTTTGATTCCGCAGTAGATAGAAGTAAAACGGGGGATTATACAGTTACGATAAATGCTACAAATGAAGACGCGGCTGTATCTACTCCGATTGAAGTTATTGTTCACATTGGAGCAGAAAACGCACCAGTAATTACAGCGAAGTCCGAAGTGAAATATAACAAACATGAACAAGCAGACGAAAGAAGATTTTTATATGATAGTGAAGCAAAAATCGATGAAGCTAACGTGGAAATTAAAACCGATTTTGCTGAAAAAGTAGATGTCGATACAGTTGGAACGTATACTGTCACACTGACTGCTACGAATGAAGATGGCCAATCCGCCAATCCAGTAGAAGTAAGCGTCATTGTTAGTGATGCCGCTGCTGAAAAAGTAAATGTGAAATATGTAGATGAAAATGGGTTAGAAATTAGTGCAGCTGAGACCTTAACTGGTAATCTAGATGAAGCATTTTCGATTGATGCAAAATCAATTGCTGGATACAAATGTGATGCCACTTTAAGCGGCGTATTTTCAACAGTTGAGCAGACGGTTGTGTTCCATTATAAAGCAATCGAGCCAGGTGTTGTAACGATTAAATACAAAGATGCAAATGGAAAAGCAGTTGCCGAAGATAAACAAATAACTGGCGACATAGGTGATGATTTCGAAGCTGAGGCGCAAACTGTAAGCGGCTATTCATGCCAAGCAATTGCAAGTGGTAAGATAACCGAAGAACCTCAAACCATCACTTTCACATACAGCACTGCAACGCCTTCAAAAAAAACAGGCGAAATAACAGTTCAGTATGTAGATGAATCAGGTAAGAAATTAGCAGATTCTAAAAAAGTTACAGGGAATATGGATGATAGCTATAGCGTAGAAGCAAAAGCAATTGATGGCTATAGCGTTGTTGGCAATGATTCTGCTAAAGGTGTTTTTACAGAAAAATCGCAAACAGTTACTTTTAAATACAAAAAAAATACAACAGCAAGCACAGATAGCACTAAAAATAATAAGACTAACCTAGCTAATAGCGACATAAAGCAACCAACAAATACCGAAGCGAAAACAAGCGATGGAACGTTACCAGAAACCGGAGATACAGATAATGTGATATGGATAGTTTTAGTTGGCATTAGCATGTTAATCATTTCGATTATATTATTATTTAGAAAACCAAAAACTAATCAGTAATAATAATGGAAGCCTTATAAAATATTATTTTATAAGGCTTTTTATTATTGTGTTAAAGCAGTCTATCGTGTTTTTACTGACAAAAAAAGGGAATTAAGTACTAATACATTTTTTGTCAGGGGGAGCAAGATGAAATACAAGGGAAAGCTGTTTTTGTATGTCATTTTATCACTGTTAATTGTTGGAGCGAGCGGATTTTTTAAAATAGATGCCCAGGCGGCCGTTACACCACCTGCTGCTATTGATCAGATTTTTCCAGATGAAGCTTTAGCAAAAGGAATTCAAACGACGCTAGGGAAATCTAGCACGGCGGATACGGTTACGCAAGCGGAATTAGATACGATAACGAGCTTAGACATTACGGCAAAAGGGGTTCACTCATTAGTTGGGATGAATTATGTAACGAATCTAAGTTCTGTTTCTGTGGCGAATAATCAAGTGAGTGATCTAGGTCCGCTGGCGAATTTGAATACATTAGCATGGCTCGAGGTGACGGGAAATCAAATTGAAAATCTTGCACCACTTTCTAATTTGACGAGTCTCGCAAGCCTTTTTTTGGCGGGGAATCAAATCACGGATGTCAGTGCGCTCGCGGGTTTAGGGAATTTAGTGTTTCTAGATATTAGTCAAAATAAAATTAGTGATATTCAGCCCCTAAACAGTTTGACAAAATTGTCTGCTATTCAAATGGAAAATCAGCAAATTGTGAATGAAGCGCTGGATTTTGAGACACCATTAACGGTGCCTATTACGGTTAAAAACATTGCGGGTCAAGCGATTGATCCAAAGAATATTAGCGATAATGGGGTGACGGATTATCCGAATATCACTTGGACGTTGCCGAGTTTTATTGATAAGGTGAGTTATACTTTTAATGAGTTGGATACGGTTGGGAATGCGACGAATACTTTTAGTGGAACAGTCGAACAGCCACTGACGCAGCATTTTATGGCAATTTTTGATATTGATGGGGCGGAAACGAGTATGCGTGTGGAAGCGGGGACGCTATTAGTAGAGCCGGAGACGCCAACGAAAGAAGGATACACATTTGTAGGATGGTATGACGCGGAAACTGGGGGCAATCAATGGGACTTTGCGACAGATAAAATGCCGGCGAATAATCTAACTTTATATGCGCAATTCAAGATTAATAGCTACAAAGTAACATTGAAAACGGATAGTGCGGTATCTACGCAAATGGTCGAGTATCAAGGTCTAATACAAGAGCCTGCAATGCCGATTAAAGCTGGTTACACGTTTACAGGTTGGTATGATGCTCAAACTGGAGGCAATCAATGGAATTTTGCATCGAATAAAATGCCAGCGCATGATGTTACTTTATATGCGCAGTTTAGTAAGGATGCTAGTCAAGGCGGGGCTAGCTCGGGAACGGGCGGAAATGGGAAAGCGAGTAATGATGAAGAGGATACTGGAAATCAGCAGTTGGTCAACGAAAAACTTCCTG
This sequence comes from Listeria swaminathanii, assembly GCF_014229645.1. Lineage (GTDB taxonomy): Bacteria > Bacillota > Bacilli > Lactobacillales > Listeriaceae > Listeria > Listeria swaminathanii. The sequence continues at coordinate 132,070 of NZ_JAATOD010000001.1, forward strand.
GAACTGGTGATAGCGGATGGCTACCAACATCATTGATTGGCGCAATTATTGCAGCAATCTCATTACTCACACTACGGAAAAAATAAAGCAAAAAGGCAACTGCATAACAAGCAGTTGCCTTTTTCAAAAGTTATTTCTTCAATTCCCGTTCCATCTGCAAACGTTGTACTTTCATTGTCGCAGTACGAGGGATTTCTTCATATTTCATTACCATTGGTTCGTTCATATGCGGTAAGTCAGAAACGGCTTTCCACCATGCGTCCCAGTTCATTTCGCCGTCATTATGAACAGCGATAATTGGTTGTGGGCTGCCATTTTCGCCACGGATAATGACAACTTCATCTAGGAAAGTAAGTGTATCAAGCAATTTATCTTCAATCGCAAGTGTGCTATCAATTGTTTCCACTAAATCCACTTGGCGATCTTGCAAGAACAAGCGACCTTGCTCATCTTTCATGCCGTAGTCGCCGCTGTCCCACCAAGGTCCGTATACATTTTCTTCAAAACGAGCTTCTTCTTTGTAATAAGTAAGTGCGCGTCCTTTAGAAAGCATTTGGATATTGCCACTAACGCCAGCTGGGACAGGGTTGCCGTCTTGGTCGACGATACGAACTTCTGTTAAGCCAGGTACGCCAATTCCCATATCGCGAGCATTTAACGTTTCGATGGATTGCAATGTATGACCGCGTAAAATCATTGGGCCACATTCACTTTGACCATAAATTTGTAAGAAAATTGGTTTTTTATATTCAGACGTACGAAGGAAAACCGCCATTGTTTCTTTATTGATCGCATCAAAAGTTGAATGATAAAATTTGATGCTTTGGAATACGTCCGGTTTTTCGCGAGCAAGGGATGCCCATTGAACAAAATGGTTTGGATGCGTTTCAAGGACGTATGGTTTATATTCGCGTAGTACTTTTTCGACATTCGCTTTGGATGGGTTCGCAATTGGTAGTAGCGGGAAACCAAGTGACATCAAGGAAGATACGCCGATGTTAAAGCGAGAATGTACTGGTGAAATATGGAAAGCCACGAGGCCTCTTGGTTTAATGAAATTAAGAATGCGTCGTTGGTATTTCGTTCTCCAGCCCATCGAATTCGCGGAGTGGGCAATTAATTTTGGTACGCCCGTTGTTCCGGAAGTATGTGTCATATAGGCAATCATATCTTTTGGTAATTCTTCTTGTTCGCAAGTGTAGCCATCAAGTGGTGCTTTAAACAATTGTTCAGCATTGATCAATCGAGCGTCTGGCAAATTGTTTAATTGGTGACTTTTCTCGGAAGTTTCGGAATCAAAAAGTAACCAAGGTTGGTCTAATCGGTTAACGAAAATATCGATAGTGGACGCTGGAAGGTGCGGCGAAACCATGATTGGCACAGCTCCAAGATAAGAAATCGCAACTGCTAAAACATAAGAATCGAATTTGGCAGATTTATAAACAATTACTTTTTCTTCTTTGCGAACACCAAATCTATGTAGGTGAGCAGCTTTTTGAATAATAGCTTCTTCGCATTTTTTGTAAGTTGTGTGTAGGCCTAATTCTGGGAAAGTTACAAGCTCTTCATCAAAATGGATGGGCATTTCTGGATAGCGTTCAGCTGCATTTTTGAAATTGGTATAGAGATTAAGCGGTTCGTACTTTTTTATCATCATATGGCGTGGCTCCTTTAATATTTGATGTTGCTATTATATCACTTTGTCGAAATAATGAGGAGTAGTTATAGTAAACATTTACATCATTGTAAAAAAGTCTGTAAATTGCTTTTTTTCTTAATTTGAAAAATCTTGGAGATGACCTGTAAAGATATCTCAATTAGTGCTATAATATGTTAATATAATCACAAACTATTGAATTAGGGAAAAATTTTCAAAAAAGTGGAGGTACAAAAATGAAAAAAAGGTTAGCTACAACACTCATCATGCTACTATCGCTTGCACTAGTCATTGCAGGTTGTGGCAGTAACAACTCAAGTAAAAGTGACACGGCTAAAGAAAAAGAGAAAACAGAAGTAACATCGGGAGCATCAAAAACTAGCTACACAGATCCATCTGAATTAAAAGATAAATACGATATCGTTATTGTTGGTGCAGGCGGCGCAGGGATGTCAGCAGCACTTGAAGCAAAAGCGAAAGGGATGAACCCAGTAATCCTTGAAAAAATGCCACTAGCAGGCGGAAACACAATGAAAGCCTCTTCTGGTATGAATGCATCTGAAACTAAATTCCAAAAAGAACAAGGAATTAACGATAGTAACGACAAATTTTACGAAGAAACATTAAAAGGTGGTCACGGAACAAACGATAAAGCAATGCTTCGTTTTTTCGTAGACAATTCCGCCAGCGCGATTGACTGGTTGGACTCGATGGACATTAAATTAAACAACTTAACGATCACAGGCGGAATGAGCGAAAAACGTACACACCGTCCTGAAGATGGCTCAGCTGTTGGTAAATACTTAGTAGACGGTTTACTAAAAAATGTTCAAGAACAAAAAATCCCAGTTTTCGTTAATGCCGACGTAAAAGAAATTACGCAAAAAGACGGCAAAGTAACTGGTGTTAAAGTGAAATTAAACAATAAAGACGAAAAAACAATTAGTTCAAACGCAGTAGTTGTAACAACTGGCGGTTACGGAGCTAATAAAGATATGATTGAAAAAGAACGTCCAGACTTAAAAGGCTATGTAACAACGAACCAAGAAGGAAGTACTGGCGACGGTATTAAAATGATCGAAAAACTTGGTGGAACTACAGTAGATATGGACCAAATCCAAGTTCACCCAACAGTTCAACAAGATAAATCTTACCTTATCGGTGAAGCAGTTCGTGGCGAAGGTGCCATTTTAGTTTCAGCGCAAGGTAACCGTTTTGGCAATGAGTTAGATACACGCGATAACGTAACAGCTTCTATCAATAAATTACCAGAAAAAACAGCGTACCTAATTTTCGATGCAGGTGTTAAAGATCGCGTAAAAGCAATCGCGCAATACGAAGAAATGGGCTTTGTTGAAGAAGGAAAAACAATTGATGAATTAGCCGGTAAAATCAATGTTTCCAAAGAAAACCTAGCTAAAACAGTAGATACTTGGAACACAAGCGTGAAAAACAAAAAAGACGAAGCATTCGGTAGAACAACTGCGATGGATAATGATTTATCTAAAGCACCATATTACGCAATCAAAATCGGCCCAGGAATTCACTACACAATGGGTGGCGTGAAAATCAACACAAATACAGAAGTTTTAGACAAAGACGGTAAACCAATCACTGGCCTATTTGCTGCGGGAGAAGTAACTGGTGGCTTACACGGGGAAAACCGTATTGGCGGAAACTCTGTTGCTGAAATCATTATTTTCGGACGTCAAGCTGGTGACAAATCAGCTGAATTTGTAAAAGCACAATAAAAATTTCTTAACCAATAGTGACTGTGATTAATGGAACTTTAAAACTTGCTAAGACGCTTTAAATAGACGTTTTAGCAAGTTTTTTATTGGCTAAAAGGAGCGATAGTGTAGTACTATGGAAAGGTGAGGAATGAAATTATGAACGAATATGATGGATTTGCCCTCGGTATAAGTACTTGTACAAACTTTTCTCAGCGGAAGCGGTTAGTTTGTTAAAATAAGGAGGAAATAATATGTTGAAAATGGGTTTTATCGGAAACGGAAAAAGTACGAATAGATATCATTTACCGTTTATTTTAGAGCGGGATAATATTGAAGTGAAGACGATTTATAATCGCAATCCTAAAACAGCTACATGGGATAAAATTGAAGGTGTCCACTACACAACAGACTTAGAAGAGCTGTTAAAAGACCCAGAAATCCAGTTAATTACTATTTCTACAACACAAAGTTCTCACTACGAATATGCCAAAAAGGTATTAGAAAATGGTAAAAATGTACTTGTTGAAAAACCATTTATGATGACTTACGACGAAGCTAAAGAAATTTTTGAATTGGCTAAAGAACGCGATTTACTTGTTCAATGCTACCAAAATCGTCGTTTCGATTCCGATTTCCTTACTGCGCAAAAAGTAATTGAAAGCGGAAAATTGGGCGAACTTTTGGAAGTGGAAATGCATTATGATTATTTCCGCCCAGAAATTCCAGAGTCAGTTCACGAATTTAAATTTTACGACAGCTATTTATATGGTCACGGCTGCCACACAATCGACCAAGTGTTATCTTACTTCGGCAAACCGGACCACATTCATTACGACGTCCGCCAACTGCTCGGCGAAGGTCGAATGAACGACTACTTCGACCTTGATTTATATTATGGCGTAACAAAAGTATCCGTAAAATCCAGCTATTTCCGCATAAAAGCCCGTCCAAGCTTCGTGTTATACGGCAAAAAAGGAACCTTTACAAAAGAAACAAAAGACCGCCAAGAAGAACATTTAAAACTATTTTACTTGCCAAGCAACCCGGACTTTGGAATCGATTTACCAGAGCATTACGGAACGCTTACGTATGTAGATGATGCAGGAGTTTGGCACGAAGAGAAAGTAATCTCTGAGGTTGGCGATTATGGTCGCGTATACGATGATTTATATGAAGCGATTATTAATGGCAAATCGAAACAAGTGACAGATGAAGAGACGTTACTGCAAATGGAAATTTTGGAAAAAGGTGTCGAGAGTTGTAAGTAATGATAAAGTGCCCGCGGGAGAAATCTTGCGGGCTTTTTTTGGATAAAGATGATTGATTTCGTTCAAATAAACAAGCAAAATAACACTAAAAATGATCTTTTTGCATAATACACCCATAATATTGAATGAAGTCGTTCAGCGTGATATAGTGTAATCAAACAAGTGAAGCGCTTACTTTGTTGAGAGAGGATGTGGATTATGAATATATCGAATTTAATTAATGAAGATCGAATTATTTTTGATAATCGTATTCAAACAAAACAATTATTATTTGAAAAAGTGGCGGAGGTACTAGTTAAAGAAGGTTCTATAACTAATTCGAAAAAATTTATCCGTGACTTATATAATCGAGAAGAAGAAACTTCCACTGGAATTGAGGCGGGTTTTGGCATTCCTCATGCAAAAAGTAAATACGTAAAAGAACCATTGATTGTTTTTGTTCATTCTGGCATTATAACTGATTATTTTGGATTAGATGATTCACCGATTGAATGTAGTTTTATAATTGGTGTCCCGAAAAAAGCAACGGATGTTCATTTGCAAATATTAAGTGAACTATCGAGAAAGTTAATGAACGAAGAATTTCGCGAAAAATTAAAAAATTCCGAAATCGAAAAAGAAATTATAACAATTTTATCGAACTAAGGAGGCGTTTCACATGAAAATAGTTGGTGTTACTGCTTGTCCCACTGGTATTGCTCATACGTATATGTCTGCTGAAAAATTAACTATAACAGCAGAAGCTCTAGGTTACGAAGTGAAAATCGAGACACAAGGAGCTAAAGTTGAAAATGTTTTAACGAAGGAAGACATCGCCACTGCTGATTATGTCATTTTAGCAGTAGATAAAGAAATAGATACATCAAGGTTTGCTGGGAAGAAAATTAAAAAAGTATCCACTTCCAGAGCTATTAAAGAGGCTGATGTGGTTATTGATGAAACTATTTCAGGTAAAGGGTTAATCCGTTTGGAGGCGAAAAGTTCGGATGTAAGCTCTGAACAACCGTCAAAAGCAAGTTTATATAATCATTTTATGAATGGTGTTAACTATATGTTGCCATTTGTCATAGCTGGCGGTATTTTGATTGCCATTAGTTTTGCTTTTGGGATTGATGCCTCAAACCCTGACTCTGATTCGTATAACGCACTTGCAGCTGCATTTTCTAAAATTGGTGGGGATACTGCTTTCGGGTTAATGGTTCCAGCTCTTGCAGCAGGGATAGCGGTTTCTGTGGCTGGTCGAGCAGGATTTGCGCCTGGACTTGTCGCGGGGACACTGGCAACTGTTGGTGGATCAGGATTTCTAGGCGGTATGATTGGTGGTATTTTGGCTGGTTATGTGGCACATTTCTTTGCTAATAAAGTCAATGTCACTAAATCACTTGCTTCGATTTATCAGTTAATTGTTGTACCGCTTTTAGGAATTACGATTGTTGGTTTGGCAATGGTATTTATCATTGATACACCAATTGCTTGGGTTTTAAACGCGCTCACAGGTTGGTTAAATGGACTTGGTGAGACATCTGGCGTCGTATTTGGCCTACTCATTGGTGTCATGATGGCAGCAGATATGGGAGGTCCAATTAATAAATCTATTTCAACCTTTTCAATTGGGTTAATGTCAGCGGGCGTAACCGCACCGATTGCAGCTTGTATGGCGGCCGGAATGGTTCCACCACTTGGACTAGCACTCGCAACACTATTATTTAAAAACAAATTTACAAAAGAAGAAAAAACAGCGGGGAATTCTTGTTGGGTGTTAGGTGCATCCTATATTACTGAAGGAGCAATTCCGTTCGCGGTTGCTGATCCGCTCCGGGTTATCCCGAGTTTGATGTTAGGTTCTGCAACAGCTGCTGCAATTTCGATGGGAGCTGGTGTCACTTCCATGGCGCCTCACGGTGGAATTTGGGTGATGTTCATTCCAAATGTAATTAACCATCTATTTATCTACTTACTAGCAATTGCAGCTGGTACAGTCGTGACAGCGATTTCTGTTGGACTATTAAAAACCCCATTAAATAAGCGGAAAAATAAAGAGGAGATGATATAATGTTATATACAATGAAAGATCTTTTAGCAGTAGGGAAAGAACATCAATTTGCGGTACCAGCATTTAATATCTGTAGTTTTGATATGTTAAAGGCGATAATGGAAGAAGTGGAGGCTAATAATGCCCCTGTAATTCTAGAAATTCATCCGGATGAAATAGAATATCTTGGTGATAACTTTGTTGCAACGGTAAGAGAATACGCATATAGAAGTAAGGTACCGGTCGTTATTCATATGGACCACGGTGGAACAATTAAAGATGTGATGCGGGCTATTAGAAATGGCTATACTTCTGTCATGATTGACGCTTCTAGAGCCAGTTATGAAGAGAACGTTGCGTTAACTACACAAGTGGTTGAACTTGCGCATAAAGTCGGAGTTTCTGTTGAAGCGGAACTTGGAACAATCGGAAATAATGGTTCAGCGGAAGGCGGCGCAGACACCATTATTTACACAGACCCAGACCAAGCGGAAGATTTCGTTAGTAGAACAGGCATTGATACGTTAGCCGTAGCTATTGGAACGGCACATGGTTTATACCCTAAAGATAAAAAACCAGAATTGAATATGCCCCTTTTAAAAGAATTAAATAAACGTTTGGATATTCCATTTGTACTTCACGGAGGTTCGGGAAATCCAGATAAAGAAGTCAGTGAATCTGTACAGTATGGTGTTAGAAAAGTAAATCTTAGTTCAGATCTGAAAAGTGTGTTTTTTGAAGAAGTTCGCCGAGTTTTAGTGGACAATCCCGCGATGTATGAACCAAATCAAGTTTATCCATCAGCTAATGAAAAAGTTAAAGACGTTGTAAGACATAAATTACACATTTTAAATACTACTGGCCAAGCAGATAAATATTAATAAGAGGGGTAGAAGCGCGAGTTATAGTGTTTTTGCCCTTTAAGGAGTGGAGGAACATGTTAAGCACAGCGAAGGAACGCCAACTAAAAATCGTTAACCGGCTAAAAGTGGAACAATTTATGCGGATTATTGATTTAGTGGAGCTTGTCAACTACAGCGAAGCCACTGTTAAACGGGATTTAGTAGAATTAGAAAAAGAAGGACTTGTGAGACGAACAAGAGGCGGCGCGATGATTATCGATAATAAAAAAATTGATTTGCCTTATTTAATGAAAATGAATGAGCGAAGTAATGAAACAAGTAAAATAAGAATTGCCGATATTGCAAAATCACTTATTCGCGATGATATGGTGATTTTCTTAGACTCGAGCTCAACATCACTGCATTTAATTGACGTTTTAAGTAAATTTGATGGATTGCAAATTATTACAAATGGCGTCATGACGGCTTCGATGCTGTCAGAATTTACAAATGCAAGAGTTAGTATTTTAGGGGGCTCGATTTTAACGAAGCGATATACAGTGAACGGTGCAAAAGCATACAATGACGCCTTAACTTATAATGCGGATATTGCTTTTGTTTCATGCCGCGGGATTGACTATGACAAAGGCGCAACGGAAACACATGAAGGTGAAGCGCTCATCAAACAAGCTTTCAGGCGCCAGTCAAGCTCGCTTGTTTTACTTGTTACAGAAGAAAAAGTGGGGCACAAGTTTATGCATCAGAGCTTAGCATGTCATGATATTGACTATTTAATTACGGATTTCAAACTGGACCCAGATGTAGAGGAACAGTTCAAAACCCATCAAATTACTTGTTTGTATTAATTGAAAAATGCCTTGAAATCCACATCCGATTTCAAAGCATTTTTTTTATTTTCATTTCCTTATCCATTCGCCGAACCGTAAGCCCGGACACAACAATACTAACTTCATACAGCCCAATCAGCGGAACTGTAATCATCAAATGCGATAAAATTTCTGGCGGGGCGATGAATGCGGCGATAATTAATAAGCAAAAATAAGCATATTTTCGCGAGCGGCGCATGCCGTTTGGTGTTATCAGCGACAATCTTGTCAGCAGCATAATCACCATCGGAAGCTCAAATAAAACACCAAACGAAAGTACGATTTGTAGCAAAAATTGAAAATAAGTCGCGAGGCCAATTGTCGTTTCAACGCCAAGTTCGGCTGCAAATTGGAACATGAATTTTAATATAAATGGGAAAGTGATTAAATAAGAAAAAACGACACCGAACAAAAAAAGCAAAAAAGTAATCGGAATATAGCGCAAAGTAATTCGTTGTTCGGCTGCATGTAGCCCCGGTTTCACGAAGGCCCATAATTGATATAAAATAACTGGGAATACTAAGACGAGTCCGATAACAAACGCCATTTCGATATAAATTTGAAAAGCATCCGTCACTTTAAAAACGTGCAAAATCACTTCTTTTGGTAGGTCATCTTTTTGGAGAAATAAAATTAACGGCTTGGAAACGAAAAGCCCCACAAAGAAAGCGAGAAAAAAGGATAGCAGGACGATTAATAATCTGGTTCGTAGTTCTTTTAGATGTCCAGTGAGGCTCATGGAAACTTCGGTCACGGGCGCGGATCTTCTTTTTTGGTTTCTTCTTTGGAATCATCCATCATGCCTTTGGTTGCATTTTTGAATTCGCGAAGTGTGTCACCGGCAGCTCTACCAAGTTCTGGCAGTTTTTTTGGTCCGAAAATTACAAGGGCAGCTCCGACAATTAAAGCGATACTTCCTGGTCCGATCATTTCGATTTCCCCCATTCTTTGATTGAAAATGATAATCATTATCAATCAATTCTAAATCGAAAGTTAGCAGATGTCAATCTGTTTTTCTGGTCGTACTTTTAACGGTTACTTTATTGGACAAAATGCGACTAAATGAGCTTGTTTCATTACAGAACCATTTCCTGAAATTATAGTTTTAAAAGGAGCTTTGATGAGAATATTGAAGGTTTTTGTTTACTTTCAACCGTGAAAAAATTTATTGACTTTTGCGAACACAAAGAATATGATAATGATAATCATTATCAATTAAAAAGGAGGACGATTTGAATATGGCTCAGAAGCTTTTAGGGGGATTTGCATTACTATTAGGCATTTTTGCGGTAGTTTTGACTATTGGCTTTAGTGATGTAACTGCTGCTGAAAAGCCAAATATTGATAAACCTGTAAAAGCGCTGCAGCAAACAGAAACGGCGGTGGAAGCCGCTGATTATGATAAAGCGAAGGACTTGTTTCAAGAAGATAAATTATGGTGGTCGCAAAATAAGCAGACTGTTAAAGAAAAATCATACGACTTGGCTAGCCAGATTGACCGACAAATTGCGGAAATATCACTTGGAATTTTAAATAAGGATAAACAGCAAACGGTGGATGGGATTACTGCGCTGAATAATTTGCTCAAAACCTATCAAGACGGTACATATACGGATAATGAAGGAAATACCAATATTACTTTATCAAGCTACATTGCTAAACTGACTGCGACGAAAGAGCTGATAGATGAGAAAGATTGGGCAAAAGCGGCGACGCAAATTCAAGATTTAAAAACAGAGTGGCTCGCGGTGGAAGGTGATGTGGTGAGCCAATCGCAAGCGGCTTACGACAATACCGAGCGCGATTTAATGCTGCTTGATGCTTATATTAATGATCCTGCGAAACAAGCTAAGACTGCAGATGTCTTAGACGGGATGACGGATGAGTTGAAACCCTTCGCAGATGTGACTTACACATGGTTTGATGCTGCGTTAATCCCGTTTCGCGAAGGACTGGAGGCACTTTTGATTATCGCGACGCTCCTTACTTATACAAAGAGAACGAAGACACGCACGGCGAAAAGATGGATTATTGGTGGGACGGCAGCTGGTTTAGTAGTGAGTTTGGCGCTTGGCATGATTGTGGCTTTTTGGCTATCGGCGCTTGCTTTTGGAGATAATAACAATTTGATTAACGGTTGGGCTGGGCTGATTGCAAGTATTATGATGCTTTACGTCAGCTACTGGTTGCACCGAAATTCGGATATTACTCGTTGGAATAATTACATGGAAGGTAAGAGTAACCAAGCACTTTCGAATGGGAAAATGATTTCTTTTGCCTTTTTAGCCTTTTTAGCGATTTTGAGGGAAGGTTTAGAAACGGTTGTCTTCTTAATTGGTATGGTTGGGCGGATGTCGAATTTTGAATTATTGATGGGGATTTTGGCGGGGCTTGGCGTGTTATTAATCATCGCTTTTGTGATGTTGCGATACAGCGTACACATTCCTGTGAAGCCATTCTTTATGATTTCGAGCGCGATTGTGTTTTATCTTTGCTTTAAATTTATGGGATCAGGAATTCATAGTTTACAACTGGCTGGAGTCATTCCGACATCTGTAGAAGATTACTTGCCATCCATTCCGGCGCTAAGCATTTACCCATCATGGTATAGCTTTTTACCACAACTATTACTCGTTATTTTTGGATTAATTATTTTAATAAAACAACAAATTAAGAAAAGAGCTAATTCTAAAAAGGAATTGGCACAAGGGGGCAAATTATGAAAAAATTGATTATTGTTATGTTGACTATTTTCACGGCGGTGTTGGTTGTTGGATGTAGTGGGACGGGGACAGCGGACAAGGCGGAAACGAAAAAGGAGACAACGAAAGAAAGTAAGCAAGCAAACGCGGTCAAAAAAGAAGTAAAAGAAATGAAATCCAACTTGGAAAACGTGAAAAAAGCCATTTCCGATAAAGATAAAAGCGGACTTCAATCTAGTGCGGCAGATTTACATAAACATTGGCTAGAGTTTGAAAATAATGTCCGCGATTTGTATCCATTACAATATACGGACGTCGAAAAATATGAAACACCGATTTTCTATGAATCAAAAAATGATAACCCGAATTTTGATACGTTAAATGACAACGCGACTGGACTTGACGGAGCGTTAGATACACTTGAAAAAGCCAAAGAAACCAAAGCGAAAACCTCCGAAGTGCTGGATAAAGCGGTAGATAACTATTCTAAATACGTAACGGAGCAAGTCGATGAATTCGTTGCTCAAACCGAAATTTTCACGAATGCCGTAAAATCCGGTGATATCGAAAAAGCAAAAGCAAGCTATGTTTCGCCGCGCTTGAATTATGAACGGATTGAGCCAATTGCCGAAAGTTTTGGCGACTTGGATCCAAAAATCGATGCTCGGATTAACGATGTGGAAAACGAAGCGGACTGGACTGGTTTCCACGTCATTGAACGCGCGCTTTGGGAAAAGAAATCGCTCGCTGGCATGGATGTTTATGCGGATAAACTTTTAACAGATGCGAAAGCACTTCAAGCGGAAGTGAAAAACTTGAAATTAGAGCCAAAACCAATGGTCGCAGGTGCGATGGAATTACTAAATGAAGCCGCAACGACTAAAATTACTGGGGAAGAAGAAGCATACTCACACACAGATTTAGACGATTTAAATGCGAATGTCGAAGGTTCGAAAGTAGTTTATCAGGCGATTATTCCGGCGTTAAATGCACAAGATAAAAAATTAGCTGACCAAATTGATGCTGCTTTCAACAAAATGGAAGACACATTAGCGAACTACAAAAATGGCGACTCATTCGTACTCTATACAACATTAACAAAAGACCAAATTCGCGAAATCAGTGACCAATTGAGCCACCTTTCCGAATTAATGGCGCAAACAGGGAAAATTTTCTAAGCATAGGAAGGAAAACGATGACAGATAAGAAGAGCGAAAATCAGACGGAAAAGACAGAAGCCAAGGAAAATAAAGGAATGACTCGGCGCGAAATGCTGAAACTTTCTGCTGTAGCTGGGACCGGGATTGCTATTGGGGCAACCGGTCTTGGCACGATTTTAAATGTGGTGGATCAGGTGGACAAGGCGCTCACTCCGAAAGAAAAGGCGGAGACAGGCGTGCCGTTTTATGCGTCGAATCAAGCGGGAATTATTACTGCGCAGCAAACCTATTGTTATATCGCCAGCTTTGATATTCAAACAGAATCGCGGCAAATTTTGCAAGATTTGTTTGTGAAATGGACAAAATTTGCTGATTTGACGGCGAGCGGTGGCGTTTTGCGCGATGTGGATAATGATATGTTACCGCCGAACGACACTGGGGAAGCGGATGGGTTAGGCATTTCTAATTTCACCGTAACGCTTGGTTATGGCCCGACTTTTTTTGAAAAAGATGGCAAAGACCGGTTCGGTGTTAAGGCGAAAAAGCCGAAGTATCTGGAAAAAATTCCCCATATGGCGCATGATAGTCTCGATGAAGCCTATTCTGACGGCGATTTATGCATCCAAGTGTGCGCCGATGACCAACAAGTCGCTTTCCACGGAATTCGTAATTTCATTCGTTTAGCGAGCGGCGTCGCAGTTGTTCGCTGGATTGAAGAAGGGTTTCTCAGCGCACCAAAAAACGAAACACCGCGCAATCTGTTTGGCTTTAAAGATGGAACGGCAAACGTTGATCACGATTCAAACAAAGGTTATAAAGACGTTGTTTGGGCGGAAAAAGACGAACCAGAATGGATGCGAAACGGCAGCTACCTGGGCTATCGCAAAATCCAAATGCTCATCGAAATTTGGGACCGCTCCTCCTTACTTGACCAGGAAGACACATTTGGTCGAAAAAAAGCATCCGGCGCCCCTTATCACAAAAAACATGAGCACGATAAAGTTGACCCGAGCAAACTGCCAGCTGATTCTCATGTGCGCCTAGCCAAAGACACGAAGCAACAAATGCACCGCCGCGCTTATTCATATACAAATGGCATTGATAAAAGTACAGGAACGATTGATGCCGGCTTATTATTCATCTGTTTCACCCAAAATCCAGCCAAACAATTTTTGCCAATGCTAAGTATCATGGGGAAAATGGATAAATTAAACGAATATACAGTCCCAATTGGAAGCGCGATGTTTGCTTGTCAAGGCGGACTTGCTCCCGGAGAAATTTTTGGAGAAAAACTACTTTAGTCTAAGGTTCGCGAGCCTTAGACTTTTTTTGTATAATGAAAGCAAGTCAATGATTAGAAGGAGCCGATTTTAGTGGAAGAATGGGATTTGCTAAATGAAAATCGTGAATTAACCGGAAAAACGCATATACGCGGTGAAAAACTAGCGACTGGAGAACTTCATTTGGTCATTCACGTATGTATTTTTAACGAAAAAGGGCAACTTTTAATCCAAAAACGCCAAAAAGATAAAGAAAGTTGGCCGAATTATTGGGATTTTTCTACGGCTGGTTCTGCGATAAAAGGCGAAACAAGCCGGCAAGCTGCTGAAAGAGAAGTGCAAGAAGAGTTAGGTATTACGATTGATTTAAGTGGAACACGTGCCAAATTCAGTTATCATTTTGAAGAGGGCTTTGATGATTATTGGTTTATTACGAAAGACGTGCAACTAAGCGATTTAACATTACAAAAAGAAGAAGTTGCCGACGCTCGTTTTGTGAGCGAGGAAGAACTAAACGAATTAAGAAAATCAGGCGAATTCATTCCATACTTCTTTTTAAATCAACTTTTCAGCCTAAAAAATACCACAACTATTCACTTTTAACGAATATAACTAAATTTCCACTTAACAAATTCGTTTCCTACACTTATAATAGTACAGAGACATGAGAAAAACTCCAATTAGAAAGCGAGTGGTAATATGGGCCGTAAATGGGCAAATATTAAAGAGAAAAAAGCGTCAAAAGATAAAACAAATAGTCGTATCTATGCGAAATTTGGAATTGAAATATATGTAGCGGCTAAATCAGGCGACCCAGATCCACATTCCAACCAAAAATTACGTTTTGTTATTGAACGTGCAAAAACATACAATGTGCCAAAACATATTATTGACCGCGCAATCGAAAAAGCGAAAGGCACTGGCGATGAAACGTATTCAGAACTGCGCTATGAAGGCTTTGGTCCAAATGGTTCGATGATTATTGTAGACGCACTGACAAATAATGTGAATCGTACGGCATCCGATGTTCGCGCAGCTTATAGCAAAAATGGTGGTAACATGGGCGTAAGTGGATCAGTTGCTTATATGTTTGATAATACAGCTATTTTTGGCGTTGAAGGAAAAGATGCGGACGAGCTATTAGAACTTTTAATGGAAGCGGATATTGATGTTCGTGACATTTTAGACGAAGATGGCCAAGCGATTATTTATGCAGAACCAGAAGATTTCCACAAAGTACAAGAAGGCTTGAAAGCGGCTGGAATTGAAGAATTTACAGTAGCAGAAATCGAAATGATTCCTCAAAACGATATCCAATTATCAGGCGAGGATTTAGAGAAATTCGAAAGACTAATTGATGCTTTAGAAGATCTAGAAGACGTGCAAAAAGTATATCATAACGTCGAATTAGAAGATTAACATCCAACTATTACAACAATCGGAGGAATTGATAAAATGTCAAAATTACCAAATTGCCCAGAATGTAACTCAGAATATGCCTACGAAGATCGCGGCTTATTAATCTGCCCAGAATGCGGACATGAGTGGAGCGCAGCGGCAGAAGAAGCTAGCGAAGAAAAAGTATTCAAAGACGCAAACGGCAACGTACTAACAGATGGCGATTCTGTAACAGTCATCAAAGATTTAAAAGTAAAAGGCGCATCCAACCCAATCAAAATGGGAACAAAAGTAAAAAACATCCGCCTAGTTGACGGCGACCATGATATTGATTGTAAAGTTGACGGCTTTGGTCCGATGAAATTGAAATCGGAGTTTGTTAAGAAGATATAAAAAATAATCGAATTAATCGGTTAAAATAAACTAGCGGAGTGTGGCTTATAGTCGCACTCCTTTTTTATCGGCCAAGAAAGTGTTATAATGTGTGAAAAGGAGCGGAATTATTATGAAATATGTAAAATCACAAATGAAAGAGCTTGTAAAAGATAGCGTAGACTTGCAAGAACGCCTTCAAAAGCTAATGAAAGAAATGGACTTAGAAAAAACTTTCGCTTTAAAAGCACTTTATCATTCAGAAGTAGCTGACGGTGGCGCATACCAAACAGCGTATCAAGATTTGGATTATAAATATAAAGATTAACATCAAATGGTTCTGCTAAACAATTAGCAGAGCCATTTTTAGATATATTTTCCTTGGATTTCCTTTAAGTAGTCAATAAAATTATCGTAAAAGTCATCACGGTTTTGAATGGTTACATGCGTTCCAAGTTGGAGCAAAAAGCGGTACCCAGCCTCATGATTAGGAAGCGTCACTTTTGCCAAAAAATGCGCGTCATCTTGCTGCGAAATTTCGACTAGATCAAAGCGTTCGATGATTTGCTCGCGGGCAATTTTGTCGACAATCAAACTAACTTCATGCATCAAAAACATTGGTCTGTCGGGCGGTGCGCCAAATGGTTTTACAGTAAAAGGACGTACTTCAAAAGTTTCTTCTAGCGTTTTCAGTTCGACAATCCGCGACATTTTAAACGTCCGAAAATCGCTACGCTCCAAGCTGTAACCCTGCAAATACCAAGAACGATTCCTAAACAGGAGGTGATAAGGCTCCGTTTTACGAACGGTTTGGTTGCCCGTTCGATCAATATAGCTGAGTTCCACGAGTTGATGTTTTTTAATCGCTAAATACAAACTTTCGACTTTAGCATTTAATTCGTTTTTCATGGATAAATTGGAGAAATCGAGCGAAATGGAACTTTTAGGCGGTTCGCTTGAATGGTCGAGCATATTTTTCATTTTTTGCAGCGTTTTCTTGGTTTCGGCGGAAGAAAGTAACTGCTCCATCCCGTCCAAACTTGCGATAATCGCGGTTAAATCATCTGCTGTCAGAAGCTTTTTATCGACTTTGTAGGTTGGCATAATACCGATGCCGCCCTTTGTTCCAGCAATCGTGTAAATCGGGATATTCGCCATCGCGAGTGTGTCAATGTCGCGGAAAATAGTACGTTTGGAAACCTCAAACATTGTAGCCATTTCAGAAGCACTGACTAGCTCGCGTTGGAGGAGCAACATAATAATTCCGATGAGTCGCTCGATTTTCATTTTTTTCTCCTTTGTTTTGGAATGATGACAGACAGTTGTCATCATTCGCGTGTTATAGTTACATCATATCAAAGTTAAGTAACTTTTTGGAGGGAAATATTATGGCATTTGAAATCGTTGAATTAAAAAAAGAAACATTTACAGGAAACAAAGTAGAAATCCCTGAATTTGATCCACAAAAAGGCTTTGGCCCAATGAGCGAAATTAAAGAAGCAGCCTACACAAAATTTGCAAAAAACGAAAAAGATTACGTTGGCATTAACGCAAGTCTTGACGGCTTACAATATTACATCGTAGCTAGTACAAACGGCGAAAACGGCGACACTACTTTCGATATTCCAGAAGGCAAATACGCAAAATTCGTAACAAGCGAAACAGATCGCCCAGCACTTGATGGCTTCATCGGCGCATCTTACGGCGAAGTAGGGCAAAGCGATACGGTTGGTATTGCGGGATCGTTTAATTTGGAAGATCTTAGAGAAGCGGAGTTTACGCTTTATATTCCGGTAGTTAGTAAGTAAATTGAGGAGATCCCTTTCGGTGGAGAGGGGTCTTTTTTTATGCTCATAATTAAAAAAGTTTGAAAATGCACTAATTAGTTCTGTATTTGACTACGGTTTTACACAGAGGTTCACAAAACGCTCACAAAAGGGAAGCAGTGCTAGTGCTATAATGGAAGGGTGGAAAACTACAAATAAAAGCAAGATAATCTTCACCTTAAAAATAGGAGTGACGATAGATTGAGAAAACTTGATTTCAGCTACAATAATGCTAATTATAATGCAGAATTTTTAATGAAAATATTAACCACTTTAAAAGATATTACCAAAGTTGAGCAGTTCGCTATTGCAATGATAGATGCAGTTCCAAATGATCAAGAGCAATTCAAGGAAGAAAAAGGACTATTTAGCAAAGAAGTTTTTGATTTTAATAATTTAGTAAAAGAATCACATGGCATAAAAATAGATTTTAAAGAAATAACAAATATTTTGAAACAATGTAGAACAGTTTGGGAACTTAGTATGTTGGTTGTTACATCTGAGAATGAATTAAATGATAGTGGAAAAGTCTTGTGTGAAGTGGAGCTTATAGAGGGAGATTTGTTTGCAATTCTTTATAGTGAAGACTTTAATATTGATTTATTTTTAGAAAAATTTAGCACTGATGAAATTACTATAGAGGGCTAAATAGGAGAGGAAGTTAAATGTTTAAAATTATTGAATCAAAAATAAAGTCTCAAGGACAATTGTCTTATTTCAAAGATTCACATGAGTTTATATCAGAACCAAGAATTAATTCTGATACAACCATTTTAGTAGGGTATATATACATCGGTTTTGATTCCGAATATAACGAATCAACACAAATTTGGGGATTTCACCATGATTTTAATTGGAAATCGAGTAAGTTGACGCCTCCTAAATTTATACAAGGAAAGATTATTTTGAATGAAGATGATATAAATCCTGGCGAGAGTAAAAGAATAGGTGCAGCAAATTCGTGGGAAACTATTTATGATGAAAGTAGTGGATGGCTTAGATTTGGAGGAGTGAATAATTCGGTTGAAACCTGTTATGTAGAATTTTTCCCTAATACTATAATGGGAATTGATGAAAATGGCGATATCACGGAGTTGTGGTTGTGCCCCACTTTGAAATAACTAAGTGAGTAAAAGTTGTTACGGATAAAGTAGGTGAAATACATTCTATTTATCCAACACAAAAGCTTGAAAAAATATTATAAGGGTGATAAAGAAAAAATGCTTATACTAGGGGATAAAACAAAGAAAATGTTGAATGAATTATAAAGTATAAACGGAGAAATAATATGAATAGATATAAAATTCTAGGTGAATACAAAGACTGGTGCGAGATTTATAAAGATGGAACCCTTATTCATAATGGTTCATCTCTAGGGATTGTAAGCCAAGTAGAGTCTGAACTTTGTTTAAGGCTAAATTATGGATCAAATAAACATTTCTATTCGATATTGAAAAAATGTGGTGATTTTATAGTAGCTGTCCCTAAGAAAGTAGAATTTTTAAAAGCTGAGTACAAATATGAACCTATTATTTTTAATAAACAAGAATTTGATGAATTTATTGATTGTATTTATGTTGATAAAAATTTGATTTCTAGTGTACCTCAAATAAGTGAGGAAGATCTTTTAAATATGTGGTTCGTATCAAATCCGCAGCATAAAACCTATATCAATGAAATGGAAATGCAAGAAAATATTATTAATAATATATTATTCTTTTCTGATGATGAGTATGATATATCTTGTCTGAAAAATACTATTAATAAACCTGATTTGTCAGTACATCCAATAGACAGTAATTATGAAGTTATCACGATTTACATGGATGGAGATACAGGAATGTATGAGTGGGATAGCATAGTAATTTTAGATAATGACGCTTATTTAAAAATTGATAAACATTATTATATAAATTAAAAAGATAAAAACCAAAAATTATTCGATAGAAGACATAGAAAAAGAACTGAAAGAGGAAAATAATACGTGAATAATTTACTAATATCAAAGTACTGGGAAGATAATGATTTATTAGAAATAAAAGTAAGTGCAGAGTCAGAGTTTGTGAAAATATATCAATTGTGCTATGTGCAAGATGCTTATTTAAAGGGGATTGGTGAGAAGATTATTGCTTATTCTTTTGATTATAATGAAGGCTGTTATGTGGAGTTTGGCCAAAAAGAAGGCAATTTCACACCAGCATTTTCACTGGATTTTCTAAAGACAGATGCTTCTGGACATGTGAAAATAGAATTGGATATGGAGATAGCTGATAATCCTGATAGAGCACATAGATGTAAATTTTATATTAATAGTGAAATAGGGCTGATTGAGCAATTTGGCAAGAATCTTGTTCGGCTATCTGAAAATAAACAGGATGAGGTTTTGTTGAATAGTTAATCAGTCAGGAAGAAATATTATTCTAAATCTATAAAGAAAACTAATCTTGGGGTGGAAAATGAAAAAAGAAAATGAAGTCCTTTCTTCTGTCTCTTTTGAAAAGGCAAAACGTATCCTCAAATTAAAAGATATCTACGAAGTCATGAAAGGCGATAAAAAGCAAAGTTTCTCCATTGAACTGAAAAAGATAATTATCCTGTTGCTAGGATTAGCATTTCCAGTCTTAATGGTATGTAGTTTTGCTATAAATTTTGCGGGAGGCAGTTTCATTATTGCGAATAGTATTGTGATAACTGCAGAATTACTTCTTATTCTTTTAATGTGCTATCAGTTTTTCAAAGTATATCCTCCTTTTCTAAGGAATTATGGATATAAAATCTATTGCTATTCAATAGCTAAACTAGCCTATATTTCTTATTTCGCAGTAGGACTTGGAATGACGAAAGGCAATTATATGATTAATTTTTCGGTATTTTTGATTGTGATATTAGTTTTTCTGTATCTTTATAACAAGGTGGAGAAAAATATGATTTTAGAAGAAATTAATAAGACGTTCAAGCAGAATTATAAAACTTCCAAAATATTAACTATCATGATGAAAATTTCTGGATTTTTAGTTGTGGTTGCATTAGTTGGCATGCAATTTTATAGAATGAATAAGTCTTGGATTATGAATTTGACAGGGGTTAGCGAGGCTGCTACTAGTAACGTAGTAGATGACATGATAGGTATTGTTTTTGGGATTCCTTTATTACTGGTAATTACTTTAATCCCAACGTTTTTTCTGTTTAAAACAAACCTTTTCGTTCGAGGGAAAATGATAGAAAAATATGCAGAAGAATTTCGGGAGACAGCTAATTTTACGGAGAAAGAATGGTACGGAGAAAAATAGCTATAAATCAAAAAAGACCCCTTCATAGGAAAGGGTCTTTTAACTATACCAACCTCACCAAAACCCCAACATCCTCACAATACCCCAAACACCCACCAGCCATTTCCTTCGCCGTAATCAACCAATCAAATTCCGCCAACTCCCCATACGTAAGCAAAGCCGACTTATCCACCTTCGTATGATCCACCAGCAAAAATTTCTCCGTCGCTTTTTCCATCATATGGCGCTTAATCTCATACTCCAAAATATCCGAATTCATCACCCCATGCGTAGTCGAAAGCGCAGTCGCGGCCATAAAAGCTTTCGTAATATTATATTTCTCAAAAAATCCCCAGTTCTCCACGCCAACAAATGATTTAGTACTCGGTTTAAAAGTCGAGCCAATCACAATCAATTTCACATTATCCATTTCACTCGCAAAATTAATCACATCTAGGCTGTTCGTAATAATAGTAATCTCCTTATCCGTTGGCAGAGCCGCGGCGAGACAGCTGGTTGTTGTGCCGGAATCAATAAAAATCAAATCATTATCTTCAATAAAATCAGCCGCCGCTTTTCCGATAAGTTGTTTTTCCAGATGATTTTCCGTATCACGATTTTCAAATGGGCGGATTTCTTCGGGATTATTATAAACAGAAACGACACCACCGTAGACCTTTTGGATGGTGTTTTTTTGGAGCAGTTTGGCAATATCGCGGCGAACGGTGTTTTTGGAAACGTTGAATTGTTCGCATAAATCATCGAGGCTAACACTGCCTTTTTCGTGAATTAAATTCTCTATCGCTTGAATGCGTTGTACTTTCATTTTAAATTCATCCTTTGGCAAAATTATTTCAATTACACTATTTATAACACATGCTCAAAAGGTTATCAACTGTGATTTTTTATGGTGAAGTTAGTGACAAAAATTAAATTGACTCTTCAATTTTATTGGCTTAATATGGGGGTATAAATCGATTGATGGTTAACTTATGAGTAATTTTAAGTGGAGGGATTATTTATGGCAGATGTACGGAAATTAAAGAATTATATTGACGGTGAGTGGGTCGAGAGTAAGACGGATAAATACGAAGACGTCATAAATCCAGCGACGGGTGAAGTGCTGTGCCAAGTGCCGATATCGACACGCGCAGAATTAGATCAGGCCGCTGTCATTGCAGAACAAGCTTTTGAAAAATGGAGCCAAGTTGCTGTGCCAAGACGCGCGCGAGTATTATTCGGATTCCAACAGTTACTCATTCAACATAAAGAAGAACTAGCAAGATTAATTACACTTGAAAATGGTAAAAATTTATCCGAAGCACGCGGTGAAGTGCAACGCGGAATAGAAAATGTCGAATTCGCAGCCGGAGCACCAACGCTGATGATGGGTGATTCGCTTGCTTCGATTGCAACGGACGTGGAAGCGGCTAATTATCGCTATCCGGTTGGGGTTGTTGGTGGAATTGCGCCATTTAACTTTCCGATGATGGTTCCTTGTTGGATGTTCCCAATGGCCATCGCGCTTGGTAACTCGTTTATTTTAAAACCATCTGAAAGAACGCCGCTTTTGATGGAGAAATTGGTGGAATTATTTTCTGAAGCTGGTCTTCCAAAAGGTGTGTTCAATGTTGTTTACGGCGCGCATGATGTGGTTAACGGGATTTTAGAAAACGAAATAATTAAAGCGGTTTCTTTTGTTGGTTCTAAGCCAGTTGGCGAATATGTATATAAAACTGGGAGCGCGAATTTGAAACGTGTGCAGGCTTTGACGGGCGCGAAAAACCATACAATTGTGCTTAATGATACGGATTTAGAAGATACAGTCACGAATGTTATTTCAGCGGCATTTGGGTCAGCTGGCGAACGTTGCATGGCGTGCGCGGTTGTCACTGTGGAAGAAGGAATCGCAGACGAGTTTCTAGCGGCACTTCGGACAGCGGCGCAAAATGTGAAAATTGGAAACGGGCTAGACGATGGTGTTTTTCTAGGTCCGGTAATTCGCGAAGAAAATCAAAAACGCACGATTGCTTATATTGAAAAAGGCATAGAAGAAGGCGCGAAATTAACGGTAGATGGCCGGGAGACTGGACTTTCTGAAGGTCATTTTGTTGGACCGACAATTTTGGAAGACGTTACGACGGATATGACAATTTGGAAAGACGAGATTTTCGCACCAGTTTTATCCGTGATTCGTGTGAAAAACCTCCAAGAAGCTGTTCGAGTGGCGAATCAATCTGAATTTGCGAACGGTGCTTGTATTTTCACAAATAATGCCAAAGCAATTCGCTACTTTAGAGAAAAAATCGATGCTGGAATGCTTGGTGTGAATTTGGGCGTACCTGCTCCGATGGCGTTTTTCCCGTTTTCTGGTTGGAAATCATCCTTTTATGGAACGCTTCATGCAAACGGCAAAGACAGCGTAGATTTTTACACACATAAAAAAGTAGTTACTGCGAGATATTCATTAAAAGGTTACGAAGAATAGGAGGGCGCGAACATGGGCAAACTGTTACGAAAACCATTAAATGAAAGAATAGCGCCTGGCGTTACGCTTGTTCAAGATATTAACCAAGGAAACTCGCCGCTAAGTTACGTTGGATTTCGGTTGATTGAATTGGAAAAAGATGCCGTTTATCAAGAAACGTTGGATGGGCTTGAATGTTGTATTGTCGCGCTTACTGGGAAAATTTCGGTGAGTGAGGGTGACCATGTTTTTCCGGAAATCGGCACAAGAGTGAACGTTTTTGAAAAAATTCCGACAGATAGCGTGTTTATTTCTGGTGGACGGGCGTTTCAAGTGAAGGCAGACTCTGAAAAAGCTCGTGTGGCGCTTTGCTATTCACCGGCCGATCGAGATTTACCGACAACACTTATTAAAGCAAGCGATAATTCGATTGAGCAGCGCGGAAAATATCAAAATAAACGACTGGTACATAACATTTTGCCAGATGTGAGTGAGGTTGCGAGTAGTTTGTTGGTGGTGGAAGTGTATACGGATGGTGGGAATTTTTCTAGCTATCCGCCGCATAAACATGACCGCGATAATTTGCCAGCAGAGTCACTTTTGGAAGAAAGTTATTATCATGAAATTAATCCTGAGCAAGGTTTTATTTTTCAGCGCGTCTATACGGATGACCGTGCGCTTGATGAAACGATGGCTGTGGAGCACCAAAATGCGGTTATCGTTCCGGAAGGCTATCATCCTGTTGGCGTTCCAGACGGATATGATTCGTACTATTTGAACGTAATGGCAGGGCCGAAGCGGGTTTGGAAGTTCCACAACGATCCAGATCACGAATGGATTTTAGAGCGAGACTAAGAGGAGGACTTGGAGCATGAATCTTAAAAAACATAGTGGACGAAAATTTGATTTAATCACAGTAGGGCGCGCGTGCATTGATTTGAATGCGGTCGAATACAATCGTCCAATGGAAGAAACGATGACATTTTCGAAATATGTAGGTGGATCGCCGGCGAATATTGCGATTGGAACTGCGAAACTGGGATTAAAAGTCGGTTTTATCGGTAAAATTTCGGATGATCAACATGGTCGTTTTATTGAAAAATATATGCGTGATTTAGCGATAAATACGGATGGAATGGTGAAAGATACAGAAGGCCGCAAAGTTGGTTTGGCATTTACGGAGATTAAAAGTCCGGATGAATGCAGTATCTTGATGTACCGCGAAAATGTGGCTGATTTATATTTAGCGCCGGAAGAAATTTCAGAAGACTATATCAAAGAAGCCCGCGTGCTGCTCGTTTCTGGTACAGCCTTGGCGCAAAGTCCGTCGCGGGAAGCTGTTTTAAAAGCAGTCAGTTTAGCTAGGGAAAATGATGTGATTGTTGCTTTCGAACTGGATTATCGTCCTTATACTTGGAAAAACACCGAAGAAACAGCGGTTTATTATTCACTTGTCGCGGAACAGGCGGACGTGATTATTGGAACGCGTGACGAATTCGATATGATGGAAAACCAAGTCGGTGGCAAAAATGAAGCGACAAAAGCATATCTTTTCCAACATCAAGCAAAAATTGTCGTGATTAAGCATGGCGTGGAAGGCTCGTTCGCATATACAAAAGCAGGCGAAACATTCCAAGCACAAGCATATAAAACAAAAGTACTTAAAACATTTGGCGCAGGGGATTCCTATGCATCAGCATTCTTATATGGTTTATTTAGCGATGAAAGTATCGAAACAGCGCTTAAATACGGAAGTGCGGCAGCTTCGATTGTTGTTAGCAAGCATAGCTCTTCGGATGCGATGCCAACTGCCGACGAAATCAAAGCGCTCATCGCGCAAGCTGAGTAGGAGGGGATTATGGTGACTGAAAAAACAATTCGACTAACTACCGCGCAAGCTCTGGTGAAATTTTTAAATCAACAGTATATTGAAGTGGACGGGGAAATGGCGCCATTTGTGGACGGGATTTTCACGGTGTTTGGCCATGGAAATGTGGTTGGAATTGGCCAAGCGTTAGAAGAAGACCCGGGTCATTTAAATGTGTATCAAGGGAAAAATGAACAAGGCATGGCGCACGCGGCAATCGCCTACGCAAAACAAAAAAATCGCAAGCGCATTTACGCGTGTTCCGCATCAGCAGGACCAGGTTCCGCCAACCTAATAACAGCAGCTGGCACCGCACTTGCGAATAATTTACCAGTATTATTCCTGCCAGCCGACACATTCGCAACCAGACAGCCCGACCCAGTTTTGCAACAACTAGAGCATGAGTCGAGCGCGGCGATTACAACCAATGATGGCTTCCAAGCAGTCTCCAGGTACTTCGACCGCGTGCAGCGACCAGAACAACTCATGAGCGCCCTGATTCGCGCTTTCGAAGTAATGACCAACCCAGCGAGCGCCGGCCCAGCCACAATTTGCATCGCGCAAGACACAGAAGGAGAAGCGTTCGATTATCCAGTCGAATTTTTCCAAAAACGAATTCACTATCTCAATCGGCAAATTCCAACGAAACGCGAGCTAACCGAAGCGGCGCGACTCATCCAAGCTAGCAAAAACCCGGTTATCATCGTCGGCGGTGGCGCCCGCTATTCAGATGCACGCGAAGAATTAATCGCTCTTTCCGAGCAAAGCAACATTCCGCTCGTCGAAACGCACGCTGGAAAATCAACCGTTGAGTTTGACTTCAAAAACAACCTAGGTGGCACTGGAATCCTTGGTACGCTAGCTGCCAATAAAGCTATCCGTGACGCCGATTTGGTCATCGGAATTGGCACGCGCTACACCGATTTCACAACCAGTTCCAAAACTGCATTTGACCCAGCAACCAAATTTATCAATATCAACGTCAGCCGCATGCAAACATACAAACTAGACGCTTTCCAAGTTGTCGGCGACGCCAAAGCTACCCTAACCGAACTTGCGCCACTTTTAAAAGGCTATCAAACCCAATTTGGCGACAAGATTGCTGCATACAAAGCAGAGTGGCTCGCAGAAAGAACGCGACTGCAAAACACGAAATTCAACCGAGAAGCTTTCACACCAGAAATCAAAGACCAATTCGACCAAGCAACCCTAAACGAATACGCCGACAGCTTGCAAACCGAATTCACGCAAACCGAGGCGCTCATCACGATTAATGACACCGTGGCCCCAGATAGCATCGTCGTTTGTTCGGCCGGTTCACTTCCAGGCGACCTGCAACGACTTTGGAATCCAGCCGTACCAAACACCTATCACCTAGAATATGGCTATTCCTGCATGGGCTACGAAATAAACGGAGCCCTCGGTGCAAAAATGGCCGCAGCAAACAACCAAGAAGTTTACTCCATCGTTGGCGATGGTAGTTTCTGCATGTCGCACTCAGAACTACTAACATCCCTACAATACGGTAAAAAAATCAACATCATGCTCTTCGATAATTCCGGATTCGGCTGCATTAACAACCTCCAAATGGCAAACGGTAGCGACAGTTTCTTCTGCGAATTCCGCGATAGCGACAACCAGATTATGCAAGTCGATTACGCCAAAATTGCAGAAGGATACGGCGCAAAAGTCTATAGAGCCAACACCAAAGAAGATTTAATCAGCGCACTGGAAGACGCAAAAAAACAAACCAAAACAACTTTAATCGATATGAAAGTATTACCAAAAACAATGTCAGAAGGCTATCTTAACTGGTGGAATGTGGGAGTTTCCGAAGTTTCAAACAAAGCAAGCATCAAGCAAGCATACGAATCAAAACAAGCAAATCTGAAAAATGCCCGACTATATTAAACGAAACAAAAAACAAGTCCAACGCAGGACTTGTTTTTTGTTTGCCAAATCCAATAGCCACGCCTTGCATCACCCCAGTTTTCCTTTATAATAAAAGTAACTGTAAGATTATGTTTTAATAGGAGGAAATAATATGGAAGTTTTTGCAGAATATTTAGCTGAAATTGAAAATCCGGATCACCGCGCGAGAACACAAGAAGTTTTAACATGGGTGGCGGAAACTTTCCCAGATTTAAAGCCGGAAATCAAATGGAATACACCGATGTTTACAAAGAATGACACGTTCATTATTGGCTTCTCTATTGCAAAACAGCATATGAGCGTTTCCCCAGAAGCGGCTGGAATTGAGCGTTTCGAAGCCGAACTTAAAGAGGCAGGTTATAGTCATACGAAAGGTATATTCCGAATCACCTGGGCTAAACCAGTTGATTTTGATTTATTAACAAAAGTTATCGAGTTTAATATTCAAGATAAAGCAAATTATACTAGTTTTTGGCGCGTTTAAGTGATTTTTAGTTACATTGTCGCGTAGTAAATCCAGATTTTTTATGCCATAATTAATAAGCTAAAATGTATTTTTATAAAAGAGTGGTGTGAAATGCGTATTTTTTGTGGGATTATGTCAATCCAAGCAGGCTTTATTGGTGCTCTTGCTGAAATACTAAGCCCTGACAGTAAAAAGAATAACTTGTTTATGATACCGGAAGATCTTGCGGCATCATCAGGCTATTTAATGTCATTAGCAATGATTTTAGCAGGAATTCTAATTATTTGTGCTTATAGAAATGATTTTCTAATATTTATGGCACTAGTTTTATGGCTCTTTGGACTTATTTTTGGACTAATATTCACCCCAAGCTATTCGGGTTTCTATTTCCGTCCAATCGTATGTTTAATAAGCTTTTTAATGGGCCTATTTATTTTCACAGATTATACAAGACATCAGGACACAAGCGAGGAAAGGTGAGCGAAATGCTCATCTTTTTTTGTTTATAAACGAGCTGGTCGTGAAGTCCTAAACTGCAAACCAAGATCCACCAACGCACAAACCCAAACACTCAAAAAACTCACAAAAAGCGGCAAATCACTACCCAAATTAACAAAAAACAATCCCACCAACAGCAACAATAACAACGCATCTTTCCAAAAAGAAAACGTCACTTCGGCCTTTTTATGCGCGGCAAAAACAAATTGCTTCGAGACAAAAAACACAGCTACAGAACCAAATAACATCAACAGCAACACATCGCGCTGCAAATGCCCCTCAAACAACAAGTGCAAATTCACCGCAAGCAACATTACCGAAACAATAATAAAGAAATGCCCGTAAATCAAAAACTGCCCATGCGTCTCCTTATGATGATCAACAATTTTCTCAAAGCTATGAAAATACGAGGCCCAAAGCGTACAAATAATTAAAAAACCAAGCAACGTATAACTAATCGTATACAAATCAAGCGTATGGCCAACTAATATAGTCGTAATCGCAACAATACTTTCACCAAAAGTAATAATAACAAACAAGCCAAAACGCTCAGCCAAATGCGGAAAATCAACCGGAACTTTCCTTAATGTTTTAGCTAAAAATAGCGGTAAAATAATATCAACGGCAATTCCAAGATACATCACTAAATAACGCGCTAACCCTTCAAAAAACACCGAAGTCGCCGTTGTCAAAACACCAAGCAGAAAAACACTCCCAAGAAGCAGCGCCACTTTCCGAGCATTGCCCGTCAACTTCCTACTTATAACAAAATACTGAATAACCGTGATCAACCGAATTCCCAAATAACCAATCAAAAAAGTATAATACGTATTCGAAAATGTTAAATCAAAACTCGCTGTCATCAGAATCAAGAAAAACATCTGCGGTAACATATAAAGTTCAGGTAGTTTGATTTTTTCACCAAAGCGGTTGAAAAACATCGTCTGACCAACCCATGCCCAAAACATCGGCGTCACCATTAATAAATACTCACCAAAATAAACAGCTGTTTTATCCGGATGATTATCAACACTAAGCAAAAGGTGCGTCGTGGAAGCAACCGCGGTAACGAATATTAAATCAAAAAACAGCTCTAACCAAGACACTTTTCTTTCCGTCATTTTTTCACCCCACGATAATTTCTCTTTTTTTAAAGTATACCACGCGAATCGCTCAGGCTTTTGACAGGTGCTTGCATTGAAACGTATAATTAAAGGGCAGAATAGTCGAATTACTAAGATAGGAGAGAGTGAAATAGTGAAAACTTGGGATGAATTTTTAGAGCAAGAAGCAAAACAGCCCTATTTTATCGAATTAATGGAAGCAGTCAAGGAAGCGCGAGCAAACGGAAACGTCTATCCGACAGAGGAAGATATGTTTTCCTGTTTTCGCCTATGTCCTTATGATAAAGTCAAAGTCGTCATTCTTGGTCAAGATCCATATCACGGTCCCGGACAAGCGCATGGCCTAAGTTTTTCCGTCCAAAATGGTGTGCGAATTCCGCCAAGCCTTCGCAATATCTACAAAGAACTGAAAACGGACCTAGATATCGAACCAGCAGACCACGGCTATCTGGCCAAATGGGCGGAGCAAGGTGTATTACTAATGAACACAAGCTGGAGCGTGGCGGAAGGCAAAGCTGGCAGCCATAAAAAATTAGGCTGGGCAACATTCACGGAGCATGTTTTAGAAGAATTAAATAATTATGAGCAACCACTCGTATTTATTTTATGGGGAAATCACGCCATTAAGGTCGCAAGTGGAATCACAAACCCAAAACACTTACTCATCAAAGGAGTCCATCCATCCCCACTGGCCGCGAGCCGAGGCTTTTTCGGCAGCAAACCATTTTCAAAAACCAATGAGTTTCTTGTGGAAAATGGAAGAACAGCAATTGATTGGGATTTAAATAAGTAGTAGAAAAATACATTATTCCAAAATTTCATTTCTTCTATTATATAGTTTTTTACAAAAGTGAAAAAATTTACATAATTCTTGCTAAAAGCTTTTTACATAAGGTTTCATTCATGTTATGGTTATTATAGGAGAAAGTAAAATTTAAAAAAGTTCCTAAAGAAGGTGACTAGTTTGAAGCATAATTTTACAGAAGATGACTTTGTTTATGGAGAATCATGGGGACTCGTGCATCGGGGGGTTTTAGAGGACAAAGAAGTAGAACGAATGAAAGCGCTACGAGATAAAGTAGTGGGCAAAAAGGGTGTAGCACAAACGACACTTAAGCCAATCGGCAGTGTCAGAATAGACGGAGAAGTCTATGAAGCTCGCTTAAAAACAGGTTATTTAGAAGTGGGAAAACCAATAATTGCAGTAGGTATCGATTTCGGGTACGTACTAGTCAATGAAGATATACAGGAGGGAGAAAAATGACAATGATTGGACCAATTATTATCGCAGTATTGATTATCATCTTTTTAATCGTATTTTTCACTTTAGTACCAGTGGGGTTATGGATTAGTGCATTATCCGCACGTGTACCAGTGGGGCTAGGAACTTTAATCGGGATGAGATTACGTCGCGTTGTACCTTCTCGCGTTGTAAAACCATTAATTAAAGCAGTAAAAGCAGGATTAGACTTAGAAGTAAACCAACTTGAAAGCCATTATTTAGCAGGTGGGGACGTGGATAACACAGTTGATGCGTTAATCGCCGCACACCGCGCAAATATTGAACTAGATTTCAGCCGTGCAGCAGCTATTGACCTTGCTGGACGTGACGTACTTGAAGCAGTACAAACTTCTGTAACACCAAAAGTTATTCGTACACCTGAATTTACTGGTGTGGCGCAAAACGGGGTAGAAGTAAAAGTTATCACACAAATTACTGTACAATCGAACATTGAACGTATCGTCGGTGGTGCCGGTGAAGATACAGTTATCGCCCGTGTCGGTGAAGCCGTAGTATCTACAGTCGGTGAAACAAAAGAACATACAGACGTACTAGAAAATCCAAACAGCATTTCGAAAAAAGTCCAAGAACAAGGGCTTGGAGACGGAACTGCCTACACAATTTTATCCATTGATATCGCTGAAATGCGTATCGGGGACAACATTAAAGCAAAACTAGACATTGAAAAAGCCAACGCAGACATGGAAGTTGCTCAAGCAGCTGCATCGAAACGTAAAGCCGAAGCGATTGCCTTAGAACAAGAAAACAGAGCAGCCGTAGTAGCCGCAGAAGCAGAAGTTCCACGTGCGCTTTCTCGCGCTTTAGAAGAAGGAAACTTAGGCGTAATGGATTACTACAAAATGGAAAATGTACAATCAGATACAGCTATGCGTGAATCGATTGCACACGAAGACGAAAAATAAACCTTGATCTTTTGCAAGGAAGAAGGTGTTTTCAATGGATTTAAGTGATTTTCTGAATAGTGGTTGGGAGAGTGTCTTAGTCGTTCTTGGGATAGTTGGTGTCCTTATAAATTTCCTTAGTAAAGCCGGTAAAGGGGCAGAAGAGGAAGAGGAGAAAGCGCCACAACAAAGACCGAAATTGCGCACGACTCATCAAGCAAGCCATACTCAAATCACCAAAAAACCAGCAAAACGTAAAGTATCACAAGGTACTTTTACACAAAATAAAGAACAAGACAAAGTAATCGCCGAACAAAAGGCAACCCAAGAAAAAATGTTACGAGATATCCGCCGAGAATCCAATGTGGCCAAAGGAAAGAATCTAATTAAAAACACAAGTAATCATCCTAAAAAAGCCCGTAAATTACGTGGCAGATTACAAGAAGCGATAATTACGAAGGAAATCCTTGATAAGCCAGTTTCTTTACGGAAAAATCATTTATAAAAGTAGACCCAAGAACTAGTTTCTTGGGTCTTTTTGTTGCTGTGTCAGAACTGTTACATAATAACGCCAAGTTTTAAAATGCCTGTATTACAACTGTAACATTGACCTGATATGCTGTGTGTATATAAAAAAGGGGTGCGTGGATTGAAAATAATAGCAACGAGAAGAAAGATTTTTTTTGCGTTTATAGCTGTAATGATTTCTTTTTCAGTACTATTTTTACCAACAACTAACGCATCAGCAGCAACGACGTATAAAATGACCATAACGGCTGATGTAAATATTCGCACAACAGATAATACAAACGGCAAAGTCATCGGATTATACAAAAAAGGCACAACAGTTACTTTCACTGCAAAGACAAACAATAATTGGTATAAAACAACATATAACGGTAAAGTAGGTTATGTTTCAGGTAAATGTGTTACTACATATAAAGCACCTGTTGCAACAACACAAAGTTTTACCGCATTAAATAATGAAGCAAGAAAACACCTTGGCAAACGCTACAAAATTGGCGCAACTGGCCCAAGCTGCTTCGACTGCTCCGGTTTCACACAATATGTCTACTCGAAAGGCATCAAAAAATCACTTCCAAGAACAGCCAAACAACAATACACTGCAGCTAAGAAAATTAAAGCAAACGAACTAAAAAACGGCGATCTGATTTTCTTTAACTATGGTAAAGGCATCGCGCACGTTGGAATCTACGTTGGTAATGGCAAAATGCTTAATGCCCAAAATAACGGCGTAAAATACGACAGCATCAAATCTGGCTACTGGAAAAAATACATTGCCGGCTATGGTCGTGTAGCAAACTTAAAATAATCTCATCAAGCGTCACTTTCTAGTGATGCTTTTTTGTGCGGAGGAGGAACTAACAAATGAAATATAATATTAAAGAAATGCCGCTTGCAGAATTGGAACCGCGCGTAATCGAAGGGCTTTTGGAACATAAAGAAAGGCTTGGCTACGATATCCCAAAAAGCGAGGCGGTTCACATTGGTTTTGCCGCATTAAACGAATCCGGGGAAATTGTTGGTGGGGTGACAGCGAAAATCAGCTACGGAGAATTATATGTATCACTACTTTCCGTTGATAAAAGTACACAAGGAACGGGTGTCGGGACAGCGTTAATGGAACAAATAGAAAGATATGGTAGAGCAAATAACTGCCACCATATCTCATTAACAACATTTAGTTACCAAGCCCCAGATTTTTATAAAAAGTGTGGTTTTACCGAGCTTGGACGTGTAAAAGATTTTCCGCTAAAAGGGGAAGAAAAGTATTTTTTCATTAAATATCTGTAATCTTACATAGAGCTGTTTTTTTGTGCTGCTGCTTGGACAGCGTTGATAACTGCTGAACGGAAACCATTATTTTCCAGTGATTTCACAGCTTCGATGGTTGTTCCACCGGGAGAAGTAACCATATCTTTTAGTTTCCCTGGATGTTCGCCTGTTTCTAGAACCATTTTTGCAGCGCCTAGGACAGCTTGTGCGGCGAATTTATACGCTTTATCCCGAGGCATGCCATTTAGTACTGCGCCGTCTGCTAACGCCTCTATGAACATATAAACATAGGCTGGCGAAGAACCACTGACACCGATGACCGCATCCATGAGGTTTTCAGACACTACTTCTGCCTCTCCAAAACTAGCAAAAATAGCGGAAACTTCATCAATTTCTTGTTGCGTTACATTAGCATTTGGCGAAATAGAAGACATTGCAGCGCCGACTAATGCTGGTGTATTTGGCATTACTCGGACAATTTTAGTCTCCGCAGAAGTTAATTCTTCTAAGTCTTTGATAGTAACGCCTGCTGCTACAGAAATAACGATTTTTTCTGGTGTTAACTTATTTTTTACTGTGGTTAAAATTTCTGGGATTGTATAAGGTTTCACCGCTAAAATGATAATATCTGCTTGTTCTACGAGTTTTTCAGTATCTGTTGTTAACGCAAGACCATTAAATTCCGTTTCGAGCGGTTTTAGTTTTTCGATGTTCCGACCGCAAACGATAATGTTTTCTCTTGCTATTAAATTAGCTTTTGCTAATCCTCGAATCATTGCTGTACCCATATTACCTGCGCCTATAAAGCCGATTTTTGCCATGCTATTTTTTCGCTCCTAACCGAATCATTTTTTTCTATTATCTCACGTTACACGGCTTTGTCCAGTTTTGCGATAATAATCATAAAAGTACCTTAGTGAATCTTGCTAGGGTACTTTTTCGCGTGGACGATTGTATTTTTCACTAGAGAAAGTCTAATTATGTACAAAATCAGTAAAGACGGTTGTGGAAAACGTTGTTGTAGCAACGGTTTGGCTTGGGAGAATAAATAAATGTAGCGAAAATGTGTCAAAAGCTGCTTGCTTGACAACTAAAAATAAACATTTTTCTGATAATTGTCCTCAAATATGCCAATCTGAACGACACGCGAAATTAGCTTAGGATACTATTTTTGGAGCAATGTTTTTAAAGTTTGAAAGCGCTATAAATGGCGTTTTTATCAGCTATAATTAACTTTGGATGACAGTCCCAACTACATAATATTGCGAGGTGAAAACGATGAATTTCTTTCTACAATTATTAGGTAACTTCTCTGGAGCTTTAAATTTCCCAGACGTAACAGGAGTAATTAACAGCCTAATCAAAGCTATTTTTGGTTGATTCTAAAAAAATAATACGTAAAGGAGGCTACTACACATGAATTTCTTTCTACAATTATTAGGTAATTTTTCGGGAGCATTTAATTTCCCAGAGGTAACAGAAATCTTAAACAACCTAATCAAAGGAATCTTCGGTTGATTTTAAAAAAATAAAAATAGGAAAGGAGGCTACTAAAGATGAATTTCTTCTTACAATTATTAACTAACCTTTCTGGCGCTTTACGTTTCCCAGATGTAACTGAAATCTTAAACAACCTAATCAAAGGAATCTTTGGTTGATTGCCAATTAGAATACGTTGAAATATAGGGTTAAGACTTTCTTAGCCCTATTTTCTAATTAAAGATGTAAATGAGGAGGATTTTAAATCCATGAAAAAAATAATCGCGTTAATTACAACAGTTGCCCTTCTATCTATGGTTGTTTTTAACTTCATTCCAGGTGTTGTTGCAAATGCGGCGAACACTTCAGAAAGCAATTTGACATATAAAGATGTACGTGGTGGTTTTTACTTTGTTGGTTATGAAAATGTCCAGCTTGAAAAAGGAAAAACATACAAATATAAAGTATCTTATGAAGCAAATGTCGATATGACAATGACGGATACAATTACAGGACAATCAGCAAAAGCAGGACTATTTATCCCGAGTTCATCCGGCGCAGAGCTTACAAATACGGCTGTCACTCGCACGCAAGGAAATGTTATGGACGTAGCGAATGATGACAGCAAAACTTTTACACATACATTTGAATTTACAGCAAATGAAGATACAAAAGCAGATATTGGCGTGTTTTTAGGTGCGGGATCAGTTCTACCAACGACTCCAGAAGCTTCACTAATCTGGAAAAATGTAACTGTAGTAAACGAAACACCAGCAGAAGCACCAACAGCGCCAGTTATTAATGCAGAAGATAAAACAATCAAACAAAATGAAACGTTTAATCCTCTAAATGAAGTAACGGCTACGGATAAAAAAGATGGCGACATTACTAGTGCCATCAGAGTAACAAAAAACACCGTCGATACGACTAAAAGCGGCGAATATGATGTGGACTACAAGGTAACAAATTCAAGCAAAATCACAACGCTAAAAAGCATCAAAGTAACCGTGACTAAAGAGGCTGTAACAGCAAACACAGCTCCAGTCATTAATGCAAAAGACCAAACAATCAAAGTTGGTGACCTGTTTAATTCGTTAAAAGGAGTTACCGCAACGGATAAAGAAGACGGCGACCTAACAGCAAAAATCAAAGTGACAAAAGATACAGTAAATAATTCAAAAAAAGGTGTTTATCAAGTCACATATACCGTAACCGATTCTGGTAACCTATCAGCGACTCTTACAATTAAAGTGACAGTAACTCAAGATTTAACGCTTATTATAGAGCCAATCAAACTGGTTGAAAGCGGAACTCCAAGCGATCCTACCACCCCTAAACAAACTGCTAGAAATGCAGAAACAGCGGATGTAAAAGCAAGCAAAATACCAAAAACGGGTGATAACTCGATGATCTGGTTAGTTCTTGCTGGACTAGGCTTAGCAACAGTAGGTATTACCACGTATCGCAAAAAAGCAAATAGATAATTTATCATGGATGAAAAGAGTATTTTAGCTTAGATACTCTTTTCATTAACTAAATGATAAAATGGCATTCTAGAACTGTTTTTTTGAAGTTTTATAGAGGGAGAGGGGAATCAGTTATGCCGAAAATTGCTAAAGGTGATCGACTGGAAAACATTGCTTTTGAGTACATTAAGAACAAAATTACAACGGGTGAATATCCAACGGGGTATCGTGTAGTTGAGGCGAAATTATCCCAAGAACTAAATATGAGCAGGACACCGATTAGGCGGGCGATTATCAATCTTTGCCATTCCGGTTTTTTAGTCCATCAATACAATCGCGGGGCCTTCGTTCAAAATACCGAGGTAACGATTACGGAGTTTTTTTCGCGAATGAAATTGGTTGAACTTTTAATGTATGAAAGCACGGAAAAGCTAGTCTTACGGGAAGATTATGTTGTTGTGGATGACATCATAGAAATAGCAGAAAAAGTAATTCAATATGAGAAAAATAGAGAATACGAATTAATGCGTGGTGCTTTTGAAGATTTTATCTGTGCGTTTATTGGCAAATTGAATAATGATTATTTTAATAGAGTCATTCAAGATTTATGGAATGAAATAAATGATAATGCAACAAAGGAAGTAAAGCTCATTATAGTTTCAGCGAGTGATCGAATTGCAGAAGAATTAGCGCACATGATTGCTATTTTAAAATCATGGGATTATGAACAACTAAAAAAATGTTTTCAACACATTATGAACGCAATGATCTTAATTGCTTTTTAAAGAGAGGTTTTTAACTATTGAAAAAAATCAGCTGGGTTATCATACTGGTTATCATTGTTGCATCAGTAAGCTATTATTTTATAAAAGAAAATGAAACAAAAACGCCGCAAGTGATTGATTACAAAACAGTCGAGGCAAAAATGGCAGATTTAAGTGTCTATGTTTCTGCAGAAGGGCACGTCGTGAAAAAAGAAAATAAATGGCCGGATTATGAGGATTTTGCAGTCCGCATTATGGTAGACGAACTAGAAATCAATCAAATAAAAGAAAAGCAAACTACTGATGTGCATGTCGAAGCAGTAAATAATAAAGTCTACAAAGGAAAAGTTTCCGATATAAACGAAAAAGGCGTCATAAACGGATCCGTCACTTCTTATGCCGTAACAATCGATTTGGAAAATGAAACTAATTTAAAAGAAAATATGTCTGTTAGTGCGGACGTGCTAGTAGCGCTAGAAAAAAACGTCCTAACAATCCCAATCGAAGCGGTCCATACAGATAAAACAGACAAAAACTATATTTATACTGTTGATGAAAATAAGCAGAAAAAGAAAATCTGGATTGAGTCGGGAAAACATAATACAAAATCTATCCAAGTAGTAAAAGGACTTACAGAAGGGCAACTTGTGATTATTCCTTAAATGGAGGTGAGTGCGACTTGATACAACTATTTAATATTTCCAAATCCTATCAAATGGGAGAAAATACCGTAAAAGCATTAGATAACGTATCGCTTCAAATCAAACAAGGCGAATTTTTAGCGATTATCGGACCATCTGGCTCTGGGAAATCAACTTTAATGAACATCCTTGGTATCCTTGATAAAGCGACTGTTGGCGAATATTATCTTAACAAAATGAATTTAATGCGCATATCAGATAAAAAAATAGCTAAAATCAGAAACAGAAAAATCGGCTTTATTTTCCAGCAATTTAATTTAATGCCACGGCTCACTGCTTTTGAAAATGTCGAGTTACCACTCGTATATCGCGGCACAAGCAAAACTACCCGAAAAAAAGTCGTGCAAAAAAGTTTAGAACGTGTCGGATTATTAGATAAAGCGAAACACTTGCCAGCTCAACTTTCAGGTGGACAACAGCAACGTATCGCGATAGCACGAGCCATTGCCGGAAGTCCAGAAATACTACTTGCAGACGAACCAACAGGCGCCCTAGATTCTAAAACCGGAAAAGAAGTCATGGCGTTGCTCAAAGAAATTCATAGAGAAGGAAATACATTGATTATGATTACACACGACAAAGAAATCGCCGAACAAGCAGAACGAATAATCGAAATAAAAGACGGAAAACTCCGTGAATGGAACAAATCATGAGCCTTTTTCAAAGTGTGAAACTAGCACTAAAACAACTATTATCCGCCAAATTTCGGACGTTTTTAACGATGCTCGGAATTATAATTGGTGTTTTTTCGGTTATATTACTTGTTTCGATTGGCGAGGCTATTTCCAAAAATGTATCTACGCAATTAGGCGATATGGGGAGTAATATAGTGTCAATTAGCTTTTATTCGGATAATCCAAACGAGAAATTTACATATAATGACGCGAAAAGTCTTTTAAATGAGGCTGAAATTGGTTCGCCGGAAGTGATGCAAACAAAGGAAGTTAGAACGAGCGAAAAAACAGCGAACAGCCAAGTAACAGGAATAAATGAAGATTATGCGACGATAAAAAACTTGGAGCTTGCCTCAGGTCGATTTTGCTCCAATGTAGACGTTCGTTATGCTCAAAAAGTAACAGTCATCGGTGCGGAAATTGCTAAAACCTACTTCAAAAATCAAAATCCAGTCGGAAAACATCTGCAAATTGCTGGTGCGAGATATTTAGTCATCGGCGTTTTAGAAGGAAAAGGAGAGAGTCTTTTTGGCTCGGCGGATCAGAAGCTTTTTATTCCAATTTCTGCTGCGGAACGGCTTTTTAAAACAGATTCGGTGGATTTATTTTATATTCAAACTAACAATACAGAACAAGTTCCAGCCGTAGTTAAGCAGGTAAAGCAGAAAATGAGTCAACTTTTTCCGAATAATAAAGATGCGTATACGGTTGTAAATCAGCAGGAGGCGCTGGATACGTTTGATAGTATTACGAGTACGCTTACGATTGGACTAGGGGCGATTGCTGGGATTTCGTTACTTGTTGGCGGGATTGGAATTATGAATATTATGCTCGTATCTGTTACGGAACGAACTCGAGAAATTGGGATTAGGAAAGCAATTGGCGCTAGTGGTGGGGATATTTCAAGGCAATTTCTGATTGAAGCGATTGTGCTTAGTTTGTTAGGTGGCGGCATCGGGATTTTATTAGGCGTTTTTTCTGCGCAAATGGTTACGGCCGTATCTAGTTTTGAAATGCATGTTTCTGCTTCGACAATTCTTTTAGCAGTAGGGTTTTCGATGTTTATTGGCGTGGT
The DNA here is from genome assembly GCF_014229645.1 of Listeria swaminathanii. Lineage (GTDB taxonomy): Bacteria > Bacillota > Bacilli > Lactobacillales > Listeriaceae > Listeria > Listeria swaminathanii. Next base: position 170,990 of record NZ_JAATOD010000001.1, read on the forward strand.
GTTTGGCGTAGTTCCAGCACGGAAGGCATCGAAAAAAATGCCGATAGATGCGTTGCGAGCGGATTAACTAAAGGAGGCGTTTGGGATGGAAATAGAACAACAAGCGGACGATACTTGGGTTTTAGTTGAAATTGTCAGCCTTGTGACCAATGTGGAACGACACAGGTTAAGAGAACTTAGTTATGCAGAGTTAGAAGATTTATACGAGCGCGTGGTAGTTGAACGTTAAACGAGTCCTACTTTTTGCGAGAACGGTCAATCTATGCGAAAATAAAAGCAAATTAGCGGGAGGGATATAGGTGGATGAATCAATCACGAAGCGAGATGCTGGCGGGGCTGTAGTTACATTCGAATTAGTTATAAATGCAGCAAATACAGAGGTTTTCGAATTATTAACGACAAACGCAGGCTTGGCAAAATGGTTTAATGAACTGGAAATAGGTGAGCTCGGCGCGGATGGATATCTCCTATTCGTCATGACGCCTGAAGAAAAAATAACGATGCCAATTCGCGGGTTTGAACCTAATCGGAAACTTGCTTTCGCGTGGGATCAAGATGAAGTTGCCTTTGAACTGAATGCCACTGCGGCGAATAGAACAAAGCTAACTTTTACAGAACAGCTCACGGCAATCACCGAACACAGCCCAAGAGATATTTCCGGTTGGCATATTTGCTTGAAGAAATTACAAGCGAGCGCAGAAGGAAAAACATACGATTTCAACAAAGCGGAGTTCGAATCACTTTTTGCCAGATATCAAAAAGAACTAAATATCGAAAAATAAATCCTTTAGAAAAGTCATAAATGAAGCCGAAAACGCTTTGTTTATGGCTTTTTTCTGCGTAAATTAATCTTTTTCCACTTTAACTGGAAATTCCTTATGTTCAAAAAAGTAATCGGTTTCATTAGAATGTAATTGTAAGCAAGGCATTGAAAAAATACGGGGTGACGAAATGATAGTATCAGAAGAACAATTATTTTTAAATCAGCATCTAAGCACAAAAGAAGAAGTGCTAGCTTTTATTGCAGACAAGGCGGCTGAAATTGGCATCACGACGAATTCGGCACAAGTGGAGCGTGACTTATGGGCACGCGAAAAAGAATACGCAACAGCAGTACAACAATTAATCGCCATTCCTCATGCGAAAACGGAGGCAATATCGGAAGCGAAACTGCTTTTCATTCGTCTAGTTGAACCGATTGATTGGGAGTCAAAAGAAGGCTTTAAGGCACAAGCCATTTTTGCAATATTAGTTCCAGCAAGTGAGGCCAGCCAGCAACATCTGAAAATTCTATCCAGTGTGGCTGTGAATTTACTAGAAGAAGCATTTCAAGAACAAATTTTAACGATTAAAACGGAACACGAACTGATGGATTACTTGAAAGATAATTTGGAAGGAGAATTGATATGAAAGTTGTAGGAGTTACGTCATGTATCGCAGGACTTGCGCACACACCAATGGCAGCAAAGGCATTAGAAAAAGCGGGAGTAAAATTAGGCCACGATGTCAAAATCGAACAACAAGGAGCGATGGGAACAATCGATGAAATCACGCCAGCTGAAGTAAGTGCGGCAGATGTAGTTATTATCGCGGCGGATAAAGTGATTGACGGGGAAGATCGTTTCAAAGGAAAACCAGTCGTTCGTGTGAAAATTGGTCAATGTGTTGCGAACGGGGAAGCGGTGTTAAGTAAAGTTGTTGCAGCAATTGAAGCACGCAAACAAAAGGAGGCTAATTAAGTCATGAAAGGGAAATTAAACGAAGCAAAAGACCATTTAATGTCGGGAATATCGTATGCACTGCCGGTCATTATTGCAGGGTCGCTTGTTGTAGCTGTTGCAAAATTAATTGGGATTATTGGTGGCGTTACAAATCTAGATGCTTACGCTGACGCAAGTGGATTTTATCATTACGTTTACTTATTTCAAAATGTAGGTTGGGCGGCAATTGGCTTACTTAACTTAGTACTCGCTGGATATATTGCTTATTCGATCGCTGGAAAACCGGCGCTTGCTGCTGGTTTTGTCGGTGGGGTCTTGGCTACAAGTACAAATGCTGGTTTCTTAGGTGCTGTGGTTGCTGGTTTCTTCGCCGGTTGGTTAACAAACTGGGTGAAAAAACATGTTCGTATCACTGGACCGGCTGCTAGTTCTTTACCACTAATTATTTTGCCACTTATTACGGTTGGTGCCACGGGGATACTGATGTCACTTATTCTCGGCGGACCGCTTGGATGGTTAAACCAAACGTTACTTGATTGGGTAACAGAAATGTGTAAAAACGATACAAACGTTATTATTCTAGCACTTATTTTAGGAGCAATGATTGGATTTGACCTTGGTGGACCTGTAAATAAAGCCGCTTGGATGGCTGGGAATGCGCTATTTATGAGTGGGATTTATCTACCTTCGATCATGATTAATGTCGCAATTTGTATTCCGCCACTAGGCTACGGAATTGCAACACTTTTACGTAAAAAGAATTATTCTACTACCTTTAAAGAAGCTGGAAATGGTGCGCTAATTATGGGGCTGATTGGGGTCACGGAAGGTGCGATTCCATTTACACTACGTAGCCCGGGTAAATTAATTCCGCTAAATGTGATTGCCTGTGCGATTGGTAGTGCCGTAACAATGGGACTTGGCGCTTATGTGAAAATGCCGCCAATCGGTGGGATGTATGGTTTCTTCACAATTGGTAACGGCTGGGCTTACTTAGTTGGTGGTCTAGTTGGAGCGTTTATTATCGGAATTTGCGCTAACTTATTCGTTAATTTCACAGAAGAAGAAACAGCAGCTGCAGACGACGTTTTGGACGATATCGATATTAGTTTTGACGAAATAGAGATTAAATAATAGTTGGAGGATTTAATTAAAATGGCTAAAACGAAAGTACATGTAATTCCGCATTCACATTGGGATAGAGAATGGTATTTCACTTCAAGCCGTTCGACAATTTATTTAGTGAAGCATTTAAAAGAAGTAATTGAAACTTTAGAAGCGAAAGACAGTTACCATTTTTATTTGATGGATGCTCAGAGTTCTTTAATAGAAGATTATTTACGCTACTGCCCGGAAGATAAAACTAGATTAGAAAAACTTATTGCTGAAAAACGGCTTATTACAGGGCCTTGGTATACACAAACGGATCAATTAGTTATTTCACAAGAATCGATTGTTAGAAACTTGCTTTATGGAACGAGAATTGCTCGCGAAATGGGACATAGCATGGCTGTCGGTTATGTCCCGGATGCATTCGGACAAGGCGGGAATATGCCACAAATTTATAAAGAATTCGGCATATCGAAGTTTCTGTTTTGGCGTGGGGTTGCTGATAATCGCTTGAAACAAACCGAATTTATCTGGCGCGGTGATGACGGGACGGAAATGCTAGCGGAACAAATTCCATTCGGCTATTACTACGGAGCGAACATTCCTGAAAATGAAGCCGAACTTAAAACCTATTTGGATGAACAAATTGGCGCTCTAGAAGAAAAAGCTTCAACGCCAAATGTTTATTTCCCAAACGGTTTAGACCAAGCACCGGTCAGAAAAAATTTGCCGGAATTGGTTGCGAAATTTAATGAATTAGATAGCACACGTGAATACCAAATCGCTTCACCAGAAACATTTTTCGCGGATTTAGAAAAAGATGTGACCGATTTACCAGTCATTGCCGGCGAATTAACAGAAGGAAAACATAGTCGCTTGCACAAATCGATTTTCTCTACCCGAGCTGATTTAAAACAAGCGAACAATCAAATCGAAAACTTTTTAAGCAATGTGCTGGAGCCGGTTCTTTCAATCAGCTACTCACTTGGCAACCGCTACCCACACAATGAACTCGCAGAAATTTGGAAGTTGATGTTTGAAAATGCTGCACACGATAGCATTGGTGGCTGTAATAGTGATACGACCAACCGCGACGTCAAACATCGTTACAAATTGGCTTCGGATTTAGCGACCAATTTACTCGATTTAAACATGCGCCTAATCAGCGAAAAAATCGAACAAAAACAACCGTTCCAATTTACCGTTTTCAACCCGCTTCCATACGAAAAAAGTGGCGTTATCAAAATGACCGCGTACATTCCAGAAGACAATTTCACAGTAGAAGATACGCAAGGAAATACGCTTGAGTACACCATTCTAGAGAAAACAGACCTAACCGAATATGTCTTAAATCAGCATATCGACCTAAACCCAAGCAGACCCGTTTATTTACCAGAAAAAGTCTTTTTAGCGACGATGCTAGTAAACGTAAATAACCTGCCAGCGCTAGGATACGACACCATCTACTTTAATTTAGAAAAAGAAACAGCAGAGCAAGAACCGACACAATCCGCCGCGTCAAAAATCGAAAATGAATTTTATGAAATCCAGTTAGCAGCCAACAATTCACTAACGATTCATGATAAAAAAGCGGGCAGAACCTACACCGATCAAATGATTTTTGTGGAAAATGGCGACGATGGCGATTCGTACAACTATTCTCCGCCACGAAAAGATCTTGTAATTTCATCAAAAGAAGCGGTAGTGGAAAGCGTAGAGTCTAGCATATCAAGCGTCAACCAAGCATTAACTATTTCCTTCAAGTTAAATGTACCGTATAATTTAGAAGAACGTGCAAATGGTGAAAAAAATAACGAAATGACTATCGAAACAGTAATTTCTTTACGTAAAAATGAAGAACTCATTCGCTTTGACGTCCAAATTGCTAACCAAGTATTGAGCCATCGTTTATGCGTTACTTTCGCAACCGAAATTGCTAGTAAATTCTCGACAGCGGACCAATTATTCGCGCCAATCAAGCGTCCGGTTCGTCTTCCAGAAATGGATGTATGGGAAAAGGAAGAATGGCAAGAAGCGCCAATTTCGATTGAAGCAATGCAAAGTTTTGTCAGCTTACACGATGAGTCGCACGGGGTTGCTGTAATGACGGAAGGCGTGCGCGAATACGAAATCATTGGCGAAAATTACGATACGATTTCGCTAACCCTGTTCCGCACATTTAGCCATATGGGTAAAACCGATTTACTCTATCGTCCAGGTCGGGCTTCCGGCGAGTCAATCGTTGCGACACCAGACGCACAACTACTTGGCGAAATCAATGCAACATTCGCGCTAACTTTATTCGAAAGCTCTTTTGATGAAGCGGACATCGCGAAAAAAGCAAAAGAATACTTGTCGAACCCACCAGTTTACCAAATGTCTGATTTTCTAAACGGTCGCTTGATTTATGTTTACCGCGACGAAGAAAAAACACTGGATGCGACATATAGCCTGGCACTTCCGGCAATAGACGGAGCGATTATTAGTGCAGTGAAAAAAGCCGAAGACAGCGATGCCTTCATTACGCGCTTTTTCAATCCATATTTACAAAAAGAAATTACGATTCCAGAAGTTTTCCAAGGCAAAGAACGCCACTTGGATGAAAGCAAGTCAAACGAGAAACAAACGACATTAAAACATGCCAAAGTACAAAGCTATTTATTTGAAAAATAACGATTAACTACCTAAAAAAGGAGCTGCTAATAATGGGATATTTCGCTTATAAACGTTTGGAAACACTATATGGCATGCTCCTTGATGCGGGTAGCCACTTATCAGCTCAGAAACTCAGCCAAGATTTACATATTTCCGAACGAACGATACGAACGGACATTGCGAAACTAACCGAATTTCTCGAAAATCACGGGGCAACCATAACGCTTACTCGAGGCGCGGGTTACAAAATCGAAATCCTTGATCCGACCGTTTTTCAAGCTTTTCAGGCCGAGAAAAACAAACCGAAAAACGCTGATTATTTTGACTTAGATAATCCTGAAGAACGCGTGAAATACGAGATTTTCTTGTTACTATCAAGCGCCGACTATATTAAATTGGAAGACTTGGCAGATACGATTTTTGCTAGCCGTGCAACCATTTCCAATGATATGAAGCAAGTTCGAAAAGTTATTGCGGCGTACGATTTAACGCTTGTCTCTAAACCAGGTAGCGGCGTGAAAATTATCGGAGAAGAAGAAAAAATGCGCTATGCCCTAACCGCGCTAATTGCTTCCAAAAATGCCCCAGAATCCTATTTAGAAACATTTTTCGAATGGCACAAACAAAAAGACAAACTGCAAAAATTAATGACAGCTGTGACCGATTATTTTTTTGCGACCAATATTCGTTTCACAGACGAAGCGCTTCAAAACTTACTTTTACATATGATGATTTTAGTGGAACGAATTGAACTTGGGCATACGTTGGAACAGTTTGAATTAACGGACGTTAGTGAAGAAGAAATCGCGATTGCCGCTAAATTAGCTACTATTTTAGAATCACTTTTCGAAATAGAGATTGCCGACGCAGACAAAAATTATTTACTTCTCCAAATCGCCAGCAAACGAATCCTGAACGTAGAAGATAAAGAAATTAGCGAATTTGACGATTATGCGTATATTGAAGGCATGTTGAACCGCATTGAGTCACATTATTTTTATCATTTACAGGATGACTTGCAGTTGAAAAAGGATCTTGTTGCCCATATTCATTCGATGTTATACCGTGTGAAATACCATATGACTGTCAAAAATCCAATGACGGAGCACATTAAACGCTATTACCCTTTAGCTTACGAAATCACGCTTGATGCAGTAGAATCACTAAAAAAAGACTACCCATATGACATTAATCAAAATGAATTAGCTTATTTGGCGCTTCATATCGGGGCATCTTTAGAGCGAAATTATCAAATCTCTTACTATCGTCATAAATCGGCTTTAATTGTCTGTGGGTCAGGTTTTGGAACGGCGCGAATTGTGGAAGCGAAAGTGAAGTCGGCAGTGAGCAATCTCGACATTACAAAAGTTGTTTCGATTCAAGAATATAACCGTTTTATCCATATTGAAGAAGATATCATTCTTTCCACCGTTAGAATACCTGAGAAAAACAAGCCAGTCATCAAAATCAGCAACATCCCAACAAATGAAGAATTAAAAATGCTCGGGGCGATTATTCAAGAACAAACGGATCCTAACCGCGGCTTTCTATCGAATTTCTTCACGGCCGATTTTTTTGCCAGAAGCAGTATGACAAACAAAGCAGCAATTTTAGAAGAAATGGTCGACTCATTGCAGCGGCAAAATATTGTTGGCGAGGACTACCTGCGCTCGGTTCTTGAACGTGAAAAACTAGGCTCGACTGTACTCGGAACCGGTATAGCAATCCCGCATCCACTCGGACTAATGGCGAAAGAAACGAAAATCGTTATTCGGATATTAGATAAACCAATCAAATGGGATCAAAAACAATCTGTACGCGCCGTGTTTTTGTTATGTATTAGTAAAAATGACTATGAAGAAGCCATTAATATCTATGAGTTACTTGTGGAATTAGTGCGCGAAGAATACGGTGAAAAACTTTCAGGACTTTCCGATTTTTATGGATTCACTGCATTAGCAAATGATATATTGAAGAAAAAGTAAAAGCTATCCCCTTTTTTTAGGAAATAGCTTTTTCGTGAATTTTTCGTGAATTTTCTCATTTTTGTATTTAGTGAAAGCGTATTTCATGGTACACTATAAGAATACTAACTAAACATATGGAGGATTTAATGAACAGACAAACAGAATTTACATTACTTATCGTTGGTGCTTCTTTTAGCATAATGACCTTTTTAGGTGCTATGGCTTATACCGTGATTTTTGGTCTTAATACGCTGCTAGTATTTGATACAAGTTATTACGCAGGACCAGACGAAGCAATTTTCTTTGGAATAATTACTTTCGTCTCAGTGATTGCAGTGATTTTTGCGCTTGTATCCGCAATTTTTGGCTTCGTAGGTGCATTTAAAGTGAAAAGTGGCGGACCAAAGGTAAAAACAATAGCGGTTTGCTTTATAATTTTAGGTGGATTACAAATTTTCACAATCCACGGAATCTTATTCTTGATTGCAGGTATTTTAGCACTTAACAAAAAAGAATATAAAACAGTTTCTAAGGAATATGAAACAATTTCTACAGAAGATGAGGGGACGAAATGGGAATGATGATATTCTTACCAATACTTTTTATTGTTGGTGCAGTTTTAGGGCTAGCAGCAAAAGTACTTTTAGCAATCTGGGTATATAAAGATGCAGATCAACGTGGAATGAATGCCATTCTTTGGTGTCTGCTGATGGTATTTATTAATGTAATTATTATTCTTGTTATTTACCTTATTGTTCGCACAAAAGGTGAAGTAATTAAGCGGAATTTAGGGCTGTTGATTAGTGGGATTATTTTAGCAGTAGTTAATACAGTGATTGCCATTTTAGCAGTGATTTTCTTACTATTCTTTGCGATTACGGATGACGGAATGTACAACATGATGGATGGTTATAACTATGATTATAACTATAACTATGATGATAGCGATCAATACGACCGTGAAAACTGGGAAGAATTTTAATTATATCAACGAGAATCTGCTACCTAATATGGGAGCAGATTCTTTTTATTTTCCTGCAAAAAGGGTATAGACAATAAAAAAGTGAATCTCGACAAGGAGACTGCTGAATGGATACAGTTATTTTAGTAACAATTATTATTGTCATCGTGGGGTTAGCATTTGATTTTATAAATGGGTTTCACGACATTGCCAATGCTGTTGCCACGAGTATCTCAACTAGAGCGTTAAAACCTCGCGTAGCTATTGGAATTGCAGCAATCATGAACTTTCTGGGTGCCATTTCGTTTACTGGTGTAGCGGAGTCGCTCACAAAAAGCATAGTGGACCCGTTTTCGCTTAATAATGGGGAGTTTGTTGTTTTGTGTGGTTTAATTGCCGCAGTGATTTGGAATTTGATGACTTGGCTTGTCGGAATGCCGAGTAGTTCCTCGCATGCGCTGATTGGCGCGATAGCAGGAGCATCGATTGCATCCGCCAGCAGTTTTAGCGTGCTTAATTGGTCTGGATTTACAACAATTATTATCGCGTTAATTATCTCGCCAATTCTCGGTTTTACAGTAGGTTACTTGATTTATTCACTCTTTAAACACCTTTTTCACGACAAAAAACTTGGGAAAATGAACCGGCGCTTTCGTTTTATCCAAATTGGAACCGCGGCAGCCCAAGCATACTCACACGGAACAAATGACGCGCAAAAAACAATGGGTGTGATTACGCTTGCTCTAGTTGCGAGTGGGCTTTTGAAAGAGTCGGCTGGAATTCCTTTCTGGGTGCAAGTCAGTTGTGCGGCGTCAATGGCAATAGGTTCGTCTGTTGGTGGCTACCGGATTATCAAAACGGTCGGAACAAAAATTATGAAAATTACCCCAGTTACCGGAGTAGCATCTGATTTAAGCTCACTTTCCGTCATCATGACAGCAACCCTTATCCAGTTGCCAGTAAGTACAACGCAAGTAATTGATAGTTCGATTATGGGCGTTGGAACAGCTAATCATAAAAAAGAAGTCAATTGGCGGACTGGGAAAAATATGGTTGTTACTTGGTTTATTACGTTACCACTGGCAGGACTTTTGGCAGCAGTGGTATACTGGATATCAGCAGCAATCTTTTTATAATAAGGAGGGGTTTTAATGAAAATCGAACACGTAGCATTATGGACAACCAACTTAGAAAAAATGAAAGAATTTTATATTACTTATTTTGATGCAACTGCAAATGAACTATATGAAAATAAAACAAAGGGCTTCACTTCTTACTTTCTTTCGTTTGCGGACGGGGCTAGACTTGAAATTATGAGTCGGACGGACGTAACAGGTCAGCTAAGCGGCGAAAACCTAGGCTGGGCGCATATCGCTATTTCAACCGGAACAAAAGAAGCGGTAGATGAATTGACAGAAAAACTAAGACAAGATGGATTTGAAATTGCTGGTGAGCCAAGAATGACGGGCGACGGATACTATGAAAGTGTCGTGCTTGATCCAGAAGGAAATCGCATCGAAATAACATGGTAGCAGTAAGTTGCGAATCACTTGCTAAACATGTAATATACGGATGTACATATTATAAATGAGGTGAATTTTATGGATATCGTAACTAATAAGATTGTCGTAGAAAAGTATAATTTTGAAACAACAGTGGAAGCAAATGAGCAATTCGAAAACAAAATTGAATTAGAGGTCCATGAAGTAGAGCCAGTGGATGGAAATGTGGAACTTATGTCAAAAGGAAAGATTTTCAAAGTAACGATTCCTTTTTTATTAGTGCTTGAAAATTTCCGGATTGATGGTAGAATCAGCCGCATTATTCAATTGAAAGACTTTTTCGGTGACTTTTCGGATTTAGAAGCAGTCGATGTGGAAGGGATATCGAATCCTTTAATTGACTACATCAAGCGTTTAACATATGATGTAACGGAAATTGCGTTCGATGAGCCGGGAATTAGCCTAGATTTTAATGCCAATCATAATGGCTAGTTAGGAGACAAAATGCGTCAATATATGAAAATGGTACGCCCATTTGACTTTGTAATTATTGTTGCACTGATTTTGGGTTCGTTTTTACCACTAATATTATTTTCTGTCGCGGAAGCTAAACACGTAGGCGATGACGTCGTAGCAATCATTTCACAAGATGGCAAAGTAATCCGGGAAATTCCGCTAACTGGCCATAAAGGAAATGAACAATTTACGATTAAAGGAAAAGGCGCGCAATATAATTTGATGGAAGTAGATGGCGAACGGATTCGTATTAAAGAAGACAACAGCCCAGATCAAGTAGGCGTTAAGATGGGCTGGAAATCCAAAGCCGGTGACACCATTGTTTGTTTGCCACATAAAGTATTCGTAGAAATCAAATCAACAAACAAAAAAAGCAAAGACCCCGATACAGATTTAATTGTGCCAAATTAAAACACACTAAGCGATTAGTGTGTTTTTTATTTTGAGAAAAAAGGAGCTAGCTATGCCCGAAAATCAATCAATTTAACCAATTAACTATTTGTGTCGAAAATATGTCGCCTACTGTTCATACTATTCCAATGTATCTGAAGAACATGTCGCAGAAACCCTGAAAATCGGATAATAAAATTAGACTATAGCTAAAAAGCCTGGTGTTACAATCAATAAGCAATAATAATTCTAATTAAGCTAATTTAAGGAAGGGAATAATATGAGAATAAAATATTTTAAGCAAACCATCACCATAATGACTATCTTGAGCCTTTTATTTATGGTGTTAGGTATTCAGGGTAATAATAATGTGGAAGCTGCAACAACGGTCGCGCCACCAGCGCCAATTAACCAAATTTTCCCTGATGCGGATTTAGCTGAGGGAATACGAGTAGAACTTCAAAAATCAAGTGTCACAGATGTAGTAACGAAAGAAGAATTAGAAAGTATTACAAATCTAACAGTAGTCGCGAAAAAAATAGCTTCTATTGAAGGCCTTGAGTATTTAACTAATTTGGAATTTTTAAATCTTAATGGAAATCAAATTACAGATCTCAGCCCGTTAAGTAATTTAACAAAACTAACGGAAATCTATATAGGTGATAATAAAATTTCTGATATTAGTCCGCTTCAAAACTTAACTAATGTAACTAACTTATATCTAAAAGACAATGATATTAGTGATTTAAGTCCACTAGCGAATTTAACCCAAATGTATAGTTTGCGTTTGGGAGGTAATTCGAATATTAGTGATTTAAACCCAGTGCGAAATATGACCCGTTTGGATAATTTAGAAGTAACAGAGTCTATATTAAAAGATTTGACGCCACTAGCTGATGTAACCAGCCTAACTCGTTTATCTTTGAGTTACAATCAAATTGAAGATTTAAGTCCGCTAGCTGGTTTGACAAAATTGAACAATATAGCAGCATATTCGAATAAAATTACTGATATTACTCCTGTGAACAATTTAACAAGACTCCAGTATTTGAGTTTAGGCGATAATGAAATTACTGATGTAAGTCCTGTGGCTAATCTGCAAAAATTAACCTCGCTGCAACTTGCAAACAACCAGATTACTAATATTAGTATGCTTGAAGATTTAACCAATTTAACTTCATTGGATTTACAACACAATAAAATTAGTGATATATCCGTTTTGGGAAATCTAACCCATGTGACTTATTTGCAGTTGGGGTATAACCAAATAGTGGATGTGAAAATAATTGGAGGATTAACTAATTTAACTAGTTTGCAGTTAACACAAAACCATATTACCGACATAAGTCCTTTAGTCAACTTAACCAAAATACAATCCTCTGACTTCTCTAATCAGATGATAACAAATCCAGAACGTAATTTTTCGAAGACACTCTCTGTTCCGAACAATATAACTAGCACAGATGGGACACTAATTGCGCCTGAAACGATTAGCAATAATGGTACCTACGACGCACCGAACTTGAAGTGGTCTTTACCGAACTATTTACCAGAAGTTAAATATATGTTCAGCCAGAAAATACCGATTGGGACAGGGACAAGTAATTATAGCGGCTTCATAACACAACCGTTAAAAGAATTACTAGACTACAAAGTCACATTTAATGTAGAAGGTAATGCAAGCGAAGTGGAAACTGTAACAGAAGAAAATCTCATTCCAGAACCTACGAGCCCAACCCAAAAAGGCTACACATTCGATGGCTGGTATGACGCAGAAACAGGCGGAACGAAGTGGGATTTCGCGACGGGACAAATGCCTGCAAATGATATCACGTTATATGCCCATTTTTCCGTCAACAATTATCAAGCGAATTTTAATGTTGATGGTGCGGTAACGAATGAAACCGTAGTTTATGATACATTGCTAGAAGAACCAACAGCACCAACCAAAATAGGCTATACTTTTGATGGTTGGTATGATGCAGCAACTGGCGGAACGAAGTGGGATTTCACAACAATGAAAATGCCCGCAAATGACGTTACGCTATATGCCCATTTTACACTTAACGACTATCATGTGAATTTTGTGATTGACAGTAAAGTAACGGATGAAGATGTGGCGAATGATACGCTAGTTCCAGAACCAGCAATGCCAACTAAACAAGGCTATACTTTTGACGGTTGGTATGACGCGGAGACTGGCGGAACGAAGTGGGATTTCGCAACGATGAAAATGCCCGCGAATGATGTTACGCTATATGCCCATTTTTCCGTCAACAATTATCAAGCGAATTTTAATGTAGATGGTGCAGTAACGAATGAAACCATAGTTTATGATACCTTGCTGGAAGAACCAACAGCACCAACCAAACAAGGCTATACTTTTGATGGTTGGTATGACGCGGAGACAGGCGGAACGAAGTGGGATTTCGCAACAATGAAAATGCCCGCGAATGATATCACTTTATACGCCCATTTTAGTAAAGAAACCCCACTCATTCCAGATCCAACAAACGGACCGAGCGAAAACTCTACGGATGGACCAGTGCCGACAAATGAACCAACTAAAAATAAGAACCTTACAATAACACCAAAAGAACCAACATCAGGACAAATCATTGCTAAAACGGAGACATTGCCAAAAACAGGTGATGATACTCCGTGGAAAGATTTACTTGCCGGAATAGTTCTTTCATCTTCCGCGTTTGTCATTTGGAGAAAAAAAGCGTAAACAAAAACCCAGCAATTCCTTTTTAGGGATGCTGGGTTTGTTGTTTAATCAAGTATTTCAATGTAACCATCTGTGCCATTTATCCGTATTTGCTGGCCGTCTTTGATGATTTTTGTAGCATTTTCGACGCCGACGACAGCAGGAAGACCATACTCGCGTGCAATTACAGCCCCGTGAGTCATCAGCCCACCTACTTCGGTAACGAGTCCTTTTATGGAAACAAATGCTGGCGTCCAACTAGGGTCGGTAAAGGCGGTAACTAAAATATCACCATCTTCCAAATCAGCTTTTTCCATATTTAAAATGACGCGGGCCCGACCCTCGACCGTGCCAGATGAAACGGGAAGACCGAGAATGGCTTCTTCTGGCAAGTTTTCACGCTTGTATTTGCCATTGATCATTTCACCGTCGGAAGTAAGAATCCGCGGCGGTGTTAATTTTTCAAAGGATGTAAAATCACTTTTTCGCTGATTGATAAGCTCGTAATCGGCTTGATTTGTGCGGGAAGCGGCGCGTAGTTCATCAAAATAAAGGAAGTAAATATCTTCTTTCTCATGAAGCGCGCCATTTTGAACCAGTTGTTCGCCAGCTCGTAGCAAAGCGAGTTTGTATATAAAGTAGCGGTTAATCATGCCGTATTTTGGATATTCGCGGTATCCGATGAAATTGCGGAGAATATCGATTTTTGTTTTCACTTCCGCCGCTTTTTTCGCCCCATCAGGTAGCTGATGCAAGCGCTCAAGGATTTCGCGCTCTTTACTTGCAGCTTCTTTTTTGCCTTGTTCAAATTTATGTTTACTCGCGCCAGGATCGAAGTTTTTTATATTGCTTAAAATAAGCGGGAGGAGTGCTAGCGGGTTTTCCATCCAACGTGTTTTCGTTAAGTCAATTTCGCCCGCGCAGCGCATGCCGTATTTTTGCAAGTAATCATCTAATGCTTTTTTGACTGCTGTTCCACCTTCTAAAGTAGCTAGTTCGTTTAAAAAGTGGGGGTTCTTCGTTTGTTCTAAATAAGCTCTGACAGCAGGATGAGGACGAATGACATCGGCTACATCTAGCAATTCTAGGCCCATCTGGGAAGTGATGTTATTTGGAGCTGATTCAGAAAGCTTATCCGCCACATTTTTTTCTCCAAGCCATTCATAAACATGTTCATTTAGCCAAGCCGAAGCGTCCATTCCAGCCATAATCGCATCAATACTAGTTGGGTTAAATAAAACATTTTTTAATTCCGCTAAATCTTCTGCAATAAAATCAAGCAAATCGGAACCATTTTTTGTTTTAATCGTTTGTTGCAGTTTTTTTATCGAGTTTTCACTATTTTTGACTAAATCGAAAACGATAGCTGGATCAGGGACGTTACGGACTGGTGGTTTTCCAGAAGCAGCCACTTTGGAATTAGTAGTCTCAACTGGCAATGTTTGTAAGAAATCTTTTTTATTAATCACCGTGAGTAAGGCGTCTTTAATGAGTGGGTCTGATTGGCCGAGCGAGTTCACCATCATATCTCTAGTAGCTGGTGATGACATGCTTTGCGTAATATCGACAAATAAGCGTCCGCCGGCAGTATACATAGAAGCGGGGGTCGTCATTAGATAAAAGGAAAGTCCAAGTGGCTTCATCGCATCCGTCATCATTTGCTGGTGTGCAACAGAAATATAGACGCGGTTACCGGGCGCATCCACCTCAGGAATTGGATATAAAGTAGTAATAGGTCGACTTTGAACAACATAAAAAGTATCGCCCACCAAACACCATTCGATATCTTGCGGCTTACCAAAATAAGCTTCTATTTCTCTCCCTAGTTTCGCGAGTTGCAAAATTTGCGAATCAGTTAATGTTTGTTTTGTTTGTTGCGTTTCTTCAAGCTGGCGCGTCTCCGTTCCGCCTTCTTTTATACTGTAAATAGCAAGTTTTTTAGTAGCGATTATTTTGTTTGTAATTGTATTTTCTTGAACCGTATAAGAATCAGCGGAAACTAAACCAGAAACAAGTGCTTCACCTAAGCCAAAACTGGCATCGATCGAAAGTGATTTTCGGTTGGAGGTAATTGGGTCAGCTGTGAATAAAATACCAGAAGCATCTGGAAAAATCATTTGTTGAACAACAACCGCTAGCTGGACTTTGCTGTGTTCGAATTGATTTTGGATTCGATAAATAATAGCTCGTTCAGTAAATAAAGAAGCCCAACATTTGCTAATATGAAGAAGTATTTCATCTCTACCAATAATATTCAAATAAGTATCATGTTGCCCGGCGAATGAAGTGTGAGGCAAGTCTTCCGCAGTGGCACTAGAACGCACTGCATAAGCTTCATGCTCACCTAAATCTAAAAGGGAAGCGTCGATAGCATCTAGAATTTCAGGAGCAATATCGATATTTTGAATCAGCGTTCGAATAGCCGCACTGATTTCTCGGATAGAGTCACTATCGCTCGTTTTTAGTAAGGAAAGATGTTGGAGTAGCTGATTGAATTCGCTGTTTTCTGCCAATGTTTTTTTATAAGCTTCCGTAGTTAGGCAAAAACCTGGTGGGACAAGAACTCCGGCGATTTTGGAACAGGCGCCTAGATTTAAGCCTTTACCACCAACAAGGGCTTCCGTGGTTTTATCGATGTCTTGAAAGTTTAATACGAATGGCTGCATTTATTTATCCTCCTATTTTTCGAAAAATAATACTTGACTGCAAAGAATACTATGTTGTATAATTAAAGTAGGGATTGCTTTACACAAGCATATTTGAACGATTATATCTTTATAAATTTACCACGAATCCAGTCTAATTTCAATTAAAAACAAATATAAAAAGCAAAATTTCTCGTTACAAGAAATTTTGCTTTTTTTTACTGTTCAAATTTACATAAAGTTAAGCCTTGTGCTTTGGCTTCGGCAACTGTTACGGCTGTTTCACCGTTGGAGTTGTTTAAGCCGCGGCAGTTTTGATCATAATGATATCGATTGCCGGTAGCTGTGATATAAACCATTTGTCCTTGTTCATTACTAGTATCTGGTTGTGCAGCAGCTCGTTCTGCGGAAGCACGTTTTGCCTCAGCCGCTTTTTTCTCAGATGCGACTCTAGCTTCTTCGGCTTTCTTTTCAGCCGCTACTTTTGCCTCAGCCGCGCGTTTTTCTTCGGCTGCAACTCGTTCGCGCTCTACTCGCTCGGCTTCGGCTTTTTCAGCCGCGACACGAGTTGCTTCTGCTTTAGCTGCCAGTTTCGTTTCATAAGCAGGAGTTACTGCTAGTTTAAGCGTTTGTTCTTTTGTTTTACCGTCAATTACAATAGAAAGAACTGCATCTTGTGCTTTATCAAGTTCATTTACGGAAAGGCGGAAGGCACCATCTTCATCAGCTGTAGTCACAGCGTCTGGAAGATCCACCAAATCAAGCGCTACATCTGCGCCAGGATTTGTTTTCCCTTCAACAATCAAGGTTCCATCATCGTCCGTCGTGAAAGTTGTTTCTGCTTCTAAAAGTGGTGTAGTCTCAATAGTCTTCGTTTTTTCTTCTTGTTTTGGCTCTTCCGTGGCTGCTTCATCTTCAGCTGCAGGAATAATCCCAATCCCAATAATAATCGCTAAAATAGAACTAATAATAACAATTTGTGTTTTTCTACGAGGCCAATTTCTCTTTCTAAAACGTAAAATACCAAAAATCAACACACCAATACCTGCTAGAAATAATAAAATTCCTAATCCCGTCATATACATCTCCCTCTCCCATTTTGTTCAACGCTATATTATATGCATAATGTGAGTGAATACACAAGATAAATTCGCTATTTTTTATACGTTAATAGGAAAAAAATGCTGAAATTATCTAAGAGTTGGAATAAAGGTGAAATAAATTACAAAAATTTTATAGTAGTTAAGTTTGTTGAGCTATCATAGTTTCCTTTTTATTTGTTAGGGAGCATAACTATCCACCAACTTGAATAATCTAATTGATTGCTTTATGATGAAGGAAAGACAAGTGCTTTGGAGGTGCTAGAGATGGCAAAACAGATAGAAGAAATTGGTGCAGAAGTTGGAGCGAAAGCAGAAAAAGTAGCTCGGAAAACTGGGACTGTTGCTGGAACGGCGGCTAAAATTTCTGTTTATGGTTCCGTTTGGGCTGTTAAAACAGGAGTGAGTAAGGCTTGTGCGTTTACTCGAGGATTTAAACAGGGCTGGTCTGGCAAATAAGCAATAGGAAAAGGGAGAAAGTGAATTGTTAAATTACTTATCGTCACTAAATCCGGTACTGTTAGCATTACTTGCCGGGATTTTTACATGGGCTTGTACGGCAGCTGGGGCATCACTCGTATTTTTCTTTAAAAATTTAAATAAAAAATGGGGCAACGTCATGCTCGGATTTGCTGCTGGTGTTATGCTCGCAGCAAGTTTCTGGTCACTTCTCGCTCCTGCAATAGAAATGAGTAAAGACTTAGGGAAGTTTTCTTTTGTTCCGGCTTTAGTAGGTTTTTTACTTGGTGGGATATTTTTACGTGTTATTGACCGAATTATTCCCCATTTGCATTTCGGATTTCCAGAGCAAGCGAAAGAAGGACCAAAAACATCGCTAAGAAAAAGTATTTTACTCGTGCTCTCCATTACTATTCATAACATTCCAGAAGGAGCAGCGGTGGGGGTAGCTTTTGGAGCGGTAATAACAGGGGACACAGAGACGCTCATTACAGCAATCGTTTTGGCACTGGGCATTGGAATTCAAAACTTTCCAGAAGGGGCAGCAGTATCCATTCCTTTGCGCGGAGAAGGGTTATCTCGGAAAAAGAGTTTTTGGTATGGCCAATTATCGGCGGTGGTTGAACCAGTTTTCGCGGTGATTGGGGCAATTTTAGTAGTTTTCGTTACACCTATTTTACCGTTCGCGCTTGCGTTTGCTGCTGGAGCGATGATTTTTGTTATTGTAGAAGAGTTAATCCCGGAATCTCAAGTAGAAGGTTCAGCGGATTTAGCGACTGCGGCAACAATGGCTGGCTTTGCGGTGATGATGGTTTTAGATGTTGCTTTAGGATAAATTACAAAACTGCTTAAAAACGTAATTAAATATTTGCGGAATACGTTTTTTTGCGGTAGAATTGATAGTGAAATACTTCACAATATGTGCTAGTTTTCAGGGGTAATCCTGTAACTATACAACAGACACGGAAAAAAGCTCCCACTTTATCCGTGTCTTTTTCGTGACATTTTTTACGATTTTTTTGGTTCTTTTTTCCTATTTTAGTACAAAAGCTAGAAAGTTGTTTTTTTTCATGTATAATTGTTTTATACGAAAAACTGGGGAAGGTTTTTCAAAGGTGAGGTGCATAATGTGAAAATTAGGTGGATTAGAATTTCACTAGTTACGATTCTCATTATTGCCGTGGTTTTTGTTGGTGTAATAGGTTTCCAAAAATACCAATTTTCAAAGTCGCGCAACAAAGTAATAATGCAGATGGACAGACTAATGAAGGACCAAGATGGAGGAAATTTCCGCCGCTTGGATAAGAAAGAAAACGGAGTAGAAATTATTTCCTACATTCCTAAAACAACTGAGAAGAAAGACAACGAAATTATCCAAAAAGAAATTGAAAAAGCCACAGATGCAGAAGTTAAGAAGTTAAAGAGAGATAACGAAAAGCAAGGGATTATTTTTTACACTTATCAAAAGCAGAAAATGGCCGAACAAGCAGTATCTTACAAAGCAGTTCAATCTGAGTATGTAAAAGAAGGTAAAACTAAATTTGTACTCAAAGAGAAAAAAGATATTTGCAAAAACATTGTAACCGACGCAGAAACAGGCGCTTTATTAACACTTGGGGAAGTATTAATAAAGAACGATGAAACAAAACTAAACGTAAAATCTGCTGTTGAGCAAGAACTTATTAAAACAGGGGATTATTCTTTAAAAGATGTTGGGAATCTTGGGAATATCAAGAGTTTAGTGAAATGGGATCAAACTGATTTTGAAATCACTAATTCTGAACTAATTTTACCAATTGAAGTTCCAGGGGCTTCAGAACCGAAGAAAGTGAACGTACAACTTGCGGATATTGCTAATTCTGTGAATAAACGCTATTTACCAAGTAGTGTTAAAGTTCCAGAAGTACCAAAAGCAAAAACCAATAAGCGAATTGCACTTACTTTTGATGATGGTCCAAGTGCGGCAGTAACGCCACAAGTACTTGATACATTGAAACGCTATGATGTAAAAGCAACATTCTTTGTACTAGGTTCAAGCGTAGTGCAAAATCCAGGTTTAGTAAAACGTGAATTAGCAGAAGGGCACCAAGTTGGAAGCCACTCATGGGATCATCCACAATTAACTAAACTATCAACGCAAGAAGTATACAACCAAATTTTACAAACACAAAAAGTAGTATTTGATCAAACTGGATATTTTCCAACGACAATGCGCCCTCCATATGGTGCAGTCAACAAAGAAGTTGCTGAAGCGATCGGTCTTCCGATAATTCAGTGGTCTGTTGATACAGAAGATTGGAAAAATAAAAATGCTGGCGTAGTAACGCAAAGAGTCCTTGCAGGTGCAACGGACGGTGCGATTGTACTAATGCATGATATCCACAAAACAACTGCTGCGAGCCTTGACGCTACATTGCAACAACTGAAGAGTCAAGGATACGAGTTTGTTACGATTGACGAACTTTATGGCGAGAAATTGCAAATTGGGAAGCAATATTTCGACAAAACAGAGTCAAGAATGGTGAAATAAAAATTGGTAGCTAAAGTGAGGTAATCATTTTAGCTACTTTTTTTTATTTTTAGCGAAGCCTGATTTTGGGCAAAATAAAAAACATCCAACTTTTTCGTTGCATGTTACCTAGCATTTACCAAATTTTGGTGACAATGCCATAAATACTATTACGTGTAATCCAACCATTCACGTGTTTGTGATTATTAGAAATTTGATATTGTTTACCGCGAATTTTACTAATCTTATGTGTAAAAAAACTGCCGCGAACTTTGCAAAATACGATATCGTTCACTTTTAATTCTCTCGTGCCAATCGGTTCTAAACGAACAGGTTGCATCGATCTGATTAAAGGTAACATCGAATTTCCGCCTTCTTTATAACGTTCAATGGTTTCGCCACGTCTGAGTATCTCTACTGCATCCAGGCTTCTCATAGTTATGCTCCTTTCTTGTTGTTAATGTAACGATAACAAAACGTTGAAGCAGAGTCAAGTTTTTCTAAAATGTTTGTTATAATAGAGACAATTATTTGAACGGGGGCTAGATGGATGATAAAAGCGATTGCTGTAGATATGGACGGGACTTTTTTAGATGAAAATGGCGAATATGACCGCGTGCGATTTGAACAGATTTATGCGGAATTAGTGCAACGTGGGATTCGGTTTATTGTTGCGAGTGGCAATCAGTATTATCAGCTGAAATCTTTTTTTCCTGAGAAGGATGACGAGCTTTTTTATGTCGCTGAGAATGGGGCAGTTATTTTTCATCAAGGGGAATTACGTAGTGTGAATCGTTTTGCGGAGGAGCTTGTTCATAAGATTTTGCGGACGTTAATTCAGGAATATCAAGACTTACAAGTGATTCTTTGTGGCGTGAAAAGTGCTTATTTATTAAAAGCGGCCAATCCAGATTTTAAAGCATTTGCGAAAAAATATTATTTTGAGTTGCAAGAGGTTGATTCGTTCGATGTGCTTCCGGATGATACGTTCATTAAGTTTGCGCTTGATGTCGAAGTGGCTAAGA
Organism: Listeria swaminathanii; assembly: GCF_014229645.1. Taxonomy (GTDB): domain Bacteria; phylum Bacillota; class Bacilli; order Lactobacillales; family Listeriaceae; genus Listeria; species Listeria swaminathanii. The sequence continues at coordinate 192,260 of NZ_JAATOD010000001.1, forward strand.
CGGGGCAAATTGTGGAAGATTTGAATCAAACCTTTGCTGGCGAAATTCGCGCTGTGTCGAGTGGGCATGGGAGCATTGATATTATTATTCCAGGTGTGACGAAAGGGAGCGCGATTCAGCAACTTTTGAATGAATGGCAAGTGGTACCGGATGATTTGTTAGCTTTTGGTGATGCGAATAATGATATTGAAATGTTGCAACTAACTTCGAACAGTTATGCAATGCGAGAAAGTAGTCCAGAGGTTCTTGCTGCCGCGAAACATGTGGCCGCCTCAAACAAAGAAGCTGGCGTGTTACAAGTTATAGAAGATTATATGAAAAAAAGCCAAAGATCTTAATCCGGTCTTTGGCTTTTTCGAAAGTGGTAAACATGTCGGTTATACACTAAGTTAATTTACCAGTGTAGATTCTACAATATCCTTTCTTCGATAAACGTTCAGAATAAGGCCGAGTAGTGCAGCGTAAACTAGTAACATGCTTCCCCCGTAACTGATAAACGGCAGGGGTACTAGCATCATTGGGACTATTCCAAGCCCCATAAGAATGTTCCAACAAGCTGGAACGGTAAATAATACCGCCCCTCCAAGTGTTAATAATCTGCCGAATAAATCCTTTGTTTTAAAAGCGTTTAGTGAAATCCGCAATATAAATACAAGTAGTATTAAGCAAAGGGAAATTCCGAATACCCAGCCTAGAGAATAGACGAGAAATGGGAAGACAAAATCTGTATGTGCTTCAGGGAGTGCTAGATTGTTGTGAAGTCCTTTGCCGAACCAACCAGCTTTTGAAAGAATATCTTTCAAGGGTATGGTTGTATCAGGGAGATAGCTACTAGGGTATTTAAGAATCATCATACTAATGAAAATGATACCTACAAGCAAATTGCCCAGTGCTACTTTAATGGCAAATCGGTTATGACGATAATAAAAAATATACATCACTAATACACACAAAAAATATATAATACTAAATACAAATTGGCTGAGCATAATGTAGAAAATAACTGGGAGCCAAAATAGGATTAGTAGACCTACTAGTTTTTTCCAACCTTTAAAGTCAGTAATTTTGGTGAAAATACCAGCCCACGCTATCAAGAATAAATATAAGGATATAGCTGGACCGTTAATCATAATACCTCCGAAAGAAAGCCATATTCCTCCTCCAATAAGCCTAGTACCAACAAAAAAAGATATGAAAAATAGGATTAAGGCAGCGCCATAAAAATACATCCATAAATTTTTTAGTTTTCTATAATCAAAGAAAAGAAATCCAATCAGAGCAAGAATCGCAAGGGCGAGCCAGACGATTTGTTTTTTTATAAAGAAAGAATTAGGTGACACTACATCACTCATCAGTGGAAGAAAACCAATACCGGCAAGTAGGATAAATAACGCAATAAGGAGCCAATCCATTCTTGGTTTATGAAGCTGATTCATGTTATTGCCAACAGTAGAGGGATCTCCCATTTCTTGCATCGCCTTTTTATCCGCATCCTTTATAGCTAATCCTCTTTTTTGGAAGGCTTGGCTTAGCTCTTCCAGATGATTACTAAGCTCTTTTTTTATCATACTGTGAGCTTGTTTGGATTTTACTTTAGCTATTACTTTACCTAAATATTCCTCAAATATAGCAGAACTCATAAAGAAGCCTCCTCCATTAAATTTTTCAGTGATCCGTGTTGCTTAGAGCCTCTTCGTTCAAAAGTTGCTACAAATTTTTTCCCTTTCGCAGTTAGGGAATAATATTTCTTATCTTCTATCCATTTTGATGAGAGGATTTTCTTGTTTTCAAGTAGATGTAAAAGGGTATACAGCTGACCTTCATTGTTTTTGAAGCTAAGTTCATTTTTTTGAAATAGTTGCGTGGAAATTTCGTATCCATGCTTTGCTTCATCGTGCAGTGAATCTAAAATGTTTCTAAGCGTTTCTTCTTTCCAGTAGTGAAGCTCTAAGTGAGATTGCTTCTTCCGGATTGTTTCTTTTACTGCATTTTTTCGCTCTTCGGAAAAAGAAAAACCCTCAAAATCTTTTTTTATAGAATCCTTTAAATTATAGAATGGATCGTTCATGATTAAACCTCCTTTTTCATCTTGCTCTTTAATAATTCTCTGGCGTGTTTTAATCTAGTTTTTAATGTATTGCTATTTACACCAGTAATTTTGCTGATATTCGCTAAAGAGAGCTCTTCGTAGTAATGTAAAAAAACAACTTCTCTGTACTTTACTGGTAAATCCATAACAGCGCTCATTAAGCTATTTGCTACATCTTTTGAAATGATTTCTTCTTCAACGCGTTTTGACTTGGACGGGAGATAATCCCAAATTTTATCGCTGAAATTTAGTTTGCGATAATGCCAACTACCCAAGTAATCTTTGCAATGATTAATGGCAATTCGATATAGCCACGTTTTTATTGATGACTTGTTATTAAATTGATTTAATTTTTCGTAGCATTTAATAAATATCTCTTGCGTTAAATCCTCCGCTGTTGTTCGGTTCTTTACATAGGAAAAAACTAGATGCAGTATATCATCGCTGTAGTTATCCATTAACTGGCTGATAATTTGTTCTGTATTTTCTATGCTATTAATATTAATTCCTATTTCTTCAAGTTCAGTCATTTAAGTTTCACCCTCTTCTGCAATATTAGACGAAGCAAGTATCATTTGGGTTTGGAAAAGTTTTATTTATATCATATTATCTATCTCAAAATAGAGATAGTCATCTTATAAAGTATTAACTATCTGTTAAAAATACGCAATAAAAAAAAGACTGTAGCCAAAATGATTTCTCACTTTGTTTACAGTCTTTTTCTATTTCAATAAACTAAGGAATACGACACCCACCATAATTAACAGTATGCCAGAAAGGATGAAAGTCCATTCAAGCGGGCTTTTTTTCTGTTTGAAAATGAGGATTCCGCCGATTGTTGCGACGATAACGCAGGCTTGCGAAATCGAGAAGCTCGTTGCGACACCAAGAACGGCGGTAGCTAAGAACATGCCTAGATTCGCAATCGACCACGACAACCCGGTCATTAAGTTAAACGTGACATTTTTTCGGGAAATTGCTTGTTTTTTCGCTAAGTTAATACCAATGGCGCATGTTAGCATCCCGATTGCTTGTGGTAAAATGATAGAAAAGCCAGTAACATCAAAAAGCTGGTTTGTTACTACGTAAAGCGTTAAAAAGAAGGAAGATAGAATAACGATACCGTAGACATGAAATGAAACCGACTCCGTGATATGATTCCCGCGTTTTTGAAACCCGGTCATTACCACCCCAATCAAGATTAAAATTACTGCAACAACTCCAATGATAACAGCCGTAACCGTTTGCCATTCCCGGAACACGAAAACTGCGAAAAGCGTTGCGCCAACAAGTTGTGTACCGTTTGAAATCGGCATTGCCTTTGCGACACTGGAAGCCGCAATCCCTTTAAACTGTAGTAATTGTCCAAAACTCCAAAAGATACCTGAAACAAAACTCACAATAAAAGAAAGAACCGTTATTTCTGGTGATAAAATCCAGAATAAAATGAGAGCAAATAATAGCGCACTAATCGATGTCCCCAGTAGTTGTTCCTCGGGGGTGCTTTTTCGTAAGTTCGCAATTATTGGCATAAATCCCCACCCAAGAACAGGGAGTAACGCAATAAGATAAATAGACATAAATAAGCTTCCTTTCTAGGTTAGTGGTGCTATTTAAATCTACCATTCTCCAAAATGAACAGCAATATCCCAAAATTACGGTATTCAATGCGGTAATTTTCGTAGTTTTCTGGGGATGAGTCTTTGTAATAGAATAAACGTAGGGAAAGGAAAATTAAAAATGAAAGCGGTAACGAAAATGATTGCAAATCGCGAAAAAAATATCATTCAGTTTCTAATGAAGACAGGTCAAACACGTGTTGGAACTATCGCGAATCATCTCGGACTTTCAGAAAAAACTGTCTCAAATTCACTGAAGGAAATCGATGTTTTTCTAAAGGACTTTGATATGACGGTTGTCCGTAAACCAAAAATCGGTGTGTATATTGAAGGCGATAATAATGCTTTTGCCGAAGTTAATCGATTCCTAGATAACCAAGTCAGCCAAATCCCATCAACGAAAGAAGAGCGGGTTATCTACATTTTCAGTAAATTGCTTAAAGCAGATGACTATATCACGATTCATCAACTTGCAGACGAACTTTACATTAGTCGGGGCACGATTGAGAAAAACATGGTTGAAGTGACGAAAATGCTGGAAAAAGAAGGCATCACTTTGTACAAGAAACCTAGTAAAGGTATGAAGTTGCTGATTAGTGAGCGAGAAAAACGTGCCTTAACATCGAAATTCATTACTAATTTTTGGGGTAACAACTGGTATTTAAAGCAAGAAGGCGAAAAAGTGCTCCAAGCATTCGATACGATTCAGGCCGATGTTACTGGGATTTTTCCGGAAGAAGGCTTGAAAGAAATCATTGCGATTGTTCAAGAATTCAGCGAGCGTCATGATTTTACTTTTACAGATTATGCGTTTCAGTCAATTGTGATTCACCTTGCGATTGCGGTAGAGCGAATTCGCGAAGGTGAGTATGTGGAAAACGTTGAGAGCGACCCGATGAAAGATGTGTTTGAGTCACAGCGTAACAACACGGAAATTCTTGTTGGCATGTTGGAAGAGCGTTTGGATATTAAAATTCCAGCATTTGAAGTTGGCTATATTCAACTTCATTTAACGGCTGCTTATAATCAACAACATGATGAGCTGCTCGTTAATACTCCGCCGCAAGAGGACGATGTCGCTGATTTTGTCAGTCGGTGTTTAGCGGAAGGAAATTACGATAAGGGCTTGCTTGAAGACCTGACAACGCATATGAAATCCGCAATTAATCGTTTAAAACTTGGTATGCATTTTAAAAATCCGTACCTCAGCAAAATTAAGCAAAACTTTCCCCAAGCGTTTGAAGAAGCGCTTTACTTTAAAGCAAAATTTGAACAAAAGTACGATGTGCAAGTGAACGAAGATGAGACGGCGTACATTGCGCTACATTTTGAAGCATACAAAGAAAGAAGTCGCTCTTTCCCCGACCAAATTCGAGTGGTTCTTGTATGCAGTACAGGGCTCGGTTCATCGAGATTACTCGCAGCTAGAATTAAAAAATATTTTCCAATGATTACGATTGAAAAAATACTGTCTGTTCAGGCGTTAATGGAAACCGAAGTCGATGTGGATTTAGTCATTAGTACAATCTACCTCGAACTAGAGGACATTCCGAGCATTGTTGTAAGCCCGATGATGAGTAAGGCGGATTTGCAACAAGTCGAAAGCCAAATCGAACGAACGAGACGCAAGAAAAAGAAACGCAGCCAACCATTTGTTGATTTAATTAAGCCAAAAACCATTTTTGCGAAGTTGGATGTTGCGACGATGGAAGAAGCGATTGCGGAAATTGGCGACAAATTGGTGGAGCAGGGCATTGCTAAGCCAGGTATCGTGGAAAGTGCGCTGAAAAGAGAGGCGCTATCGTTCACTTCTTTTGAAGAAATGGCGACACCACACGCGGATCCAGCGTTAATCAATGAATCGCGCATTGTCATCGCGACACTGAAACACCCAGTGAAATGGGGCTTGGTCGATGTGGATAAAATCTTTTTTATCGCTTTGGCAGAACAAAATGGTATTAATTTAGACGCGATGTACGAACAATTTTATAAATATATTGATAATAAAAAATGGCTAGAAAAGCTGACGCAACTAAAAAGTGCCGCAGAAATTTATGAGCATTTGTTAAAGGATGGGATGTAATGGAAGTAAAAGATATTTTAACCAAAGAATTAGTCGTTTTTGATTTAGAAGCGACAACCAAAGAAACAGCAATTGAAGAAATGGCAGAAATGTTGAATGAACAGGGCGTTTTAGCAGATAAAGCGACTTATGTTCAAGCCGTTTTGGAACGAGAAGCACATTCAACAACTGGAATAGGTAATAACATTGCCATCCCACACGGAAAAAGTGAAAGTGTCACGAAATCGGCCATCGTTTTTGCAAGAACGAAAGCCATGATTGAATGGGAATCGCTTGATGACGAACCAGTAAACATGATTTTCTTGCTGGCAATTACGGATTCCGACAAAACAGACGGTCATTTAAAAATCCTTGCTGAAATTGCGACGAAACTAATGGACGATGATATTGTTGAGAATTTAAAAAGTACAAGAGATCAAGAAGAAGTTATTCGAATTTTAAATGGAGGCGTAGTAGAGATATGAAACGTAAAATTATCGCAGTAACCGCATGTGCGACAGGAGTAGCACACACATATATGGCAGCACAAGCCCTTAAAAAAGGCGCGAAAAAAATGGGAAACCTCATTAAAGTAGAAACACAAGGCGCGACAGGAATTGAAAATGAATTAACCGAAAAAGACGTAAATATTGGTGAAGTAGTCATTTTCGCAGTAGATACTAAAGTACGTAATAAAGAACGTTTTGACGGTAAAGTCGTGCTGGAAGTTCCAGTAAGCGCACCGATTAAAGATGCAGAAAAAGTAATCAACGCAGCTCTTGCGTTAATTGACGAAAAATAAGGAGGATTTACCATGTTTAAGAAAATTGGGAGTGAACTAAAGAAACATGTTTTAACAGGTATTTCATATATGATTCCGCTCGTTATCGCGGGTGCCGTAATTATGGCAATTGCGCGGGTTGGCGGTTCGTTTTTCGGGATTACAGATATTTGGGACGCGAAATATGCAGATAGTGCCAATAGCTTAATTTCGTTATTACACAGTTTAGATGGTTTTGGTGGCTTGGCACTAGGAATGATGTTCCCGGTTATTGCCGCATTTATTGGTTATTCCATTTCGGACAAATTAGCACTGGCACCAGGTCTTGTTGGTGGTTTGCTGGCACGTGACATCGGCGCTGGTTTCCTTGGGGCACTTGCAGCTGGTTTAATCGCTGGTTACACATGTCTATTGATTAAAAAATACGTGAAACTGCCAAAAGCGGCGGCTTCTATTGTACCAGTCTTTTTAGTACCAGTTTTTGGCACACTTATTACCGTTCTTATTATTAATTATGTTGTTGGTATTCCTTTTGCAGATTTAAATACAGCCCTTGAAAATTGGTTAAATGGTATGTCTGGATCAAACCAAATTCTAATGGCGGCTATTATTGGCGCGATGGTTGGTTTTGACTTAGGCGGACCTGTAAACAAAGCAGCTGTAACAACGGCGATGGCACTTTTAACAAGTGGAATTTATGCACCGAATACAGCGGCGCAAGTAGCAATCATCATCCCGCCACTTGGTCTTGGTTTAGCAACATTAATCGCAAAACGTAAATACAATACAGAAATGCGTGAAGCAGGGAAATCCTCGCTTATTATGGGACTTGTTGGGATTAGTGAAGGGGCAATTCCTTTCGCAGTAGAATCTCCGCTTAAAGTTATTCCGGCAACTGTACTTGGTTCTGCTGTCGGCGGCGCACTTGCGGTAGGTCTTGGCGCAATTAACCAAGCTCCAATCAGTGGTTTTTACGGCTGGTTCACTGTAGAAAATTGGCCAGTTTACATTCTAGCAATTGCAGTCGGAACACTCATCGTTGCGGGAATGTCAGTCGCTTTACGTAAAACAAGTGCTGGTGAAGAAATCGCTGGCTCTAGCTACGATGACGAAATTGACGAAGCAGAATGGGAAGCTTAAAAAACGGAGGTAACTATGGTTAAAGCACATATTGTGAACCATACGCATTGGGACCGAGAGTGGTATTTCACCTCGGCCGATGCACTGGTTCTAAGTGAACAACTTTTTACAGAAGTGATTGACGAATTAAAAAAGCACCCAGAAGCAAACTTTGTACTTGATGGACAATTGTCGATTTTAGACGATTATGTCGCACTGTATCCGGAAAAATTAGCGGATATTAAACAGCTGATTGCGGATGAGCAACTTTTCATTGGTCCATGGTTTACGCAAACAGATGCCTTTTTCGCGCACAGTGAGTCGATTTTGCGCAATGCGATGATTGGAATTTTTGATAGCAAAAAATACGGCGACTATATGAAAATTGGTTATTTGCCGGATACATTTGGTTTTAATGCGCAAATGCCGACTTTGCTTGAGCACGCTGGATTTGATAATGTGATTTTCTGGCGCGGGCTTCATTTAGGCGAGCATGTCGATTCTCCGTATTTTAAATGGCAAGGACTTGGCGAGGATACTTCTATTTATGCGATTAATATGCCACAAGGTTACGGCACGGGGATGCTACTTGAGCCAACATCGGCATACGTGGATGGTCGCCTTGATCCGGCAATTGATTTTATTGAAAAATATAGCAAAACGACCGAAGTATTAATTCCATCTGGGAATGATCAGCTGAATATTATTAGTAATTTTGCAGAAAAACTGGCGGAAATCAACAAGATGGGGCGCCATGATTATCAACTTAGCACCTATCAAGATTTTATTCAATATGTAAGAGAGTTGCCCGATTTAGAAGAATATCGCGGTGAGTTTAGGAGTCCAGTTTTGGCACGAGTGCATAAAACCATTGGCTCAAGCCGTATGAATATTAAGCTAAAAAGCGCGTCACTCGAGCAAAAACTGCTAACACGTATTGAGCCGCTGCTTGTTATTGCTAAGGCATCCGGTATTTCCATCAGCGAGCGTTTACTAATGCATACGTGGAAAAAATTGCTTGAAGGTCAAGCGCACGATAGTTTGGCGGGTTGCGTTTCTGATCCTGTTGCTGAAGATATTTTGCACCGGATGAAAGAAGCTGACGAGCTGTGCGATAGTATCGAAAACACGATTGTGAAGAAAATTGCCGATGATTTGATGCTTGAGGCGAATGAAATTTTAGTTTTTAATACCGATTTACATGATTTTGATGGATTTAAAGAAATTCAAGTAGTTACTGAACATAAAAACATCCATTTCCCAGCATTTCCAGATGCGACGATTGTCCAAGAAGAATTCATCCCATCGCGTGAAAATGTGCTAGAAGAAACGCCAGCTGGGAACCGATTTATTGAAGAACCTGGTTATTATGTGCTTCAAGTGCGTGTCAAAGTGGAGTTACCAGGGCTAGGTTACCACGTGATTGCTTTTGAAGAGAATGACCGCGAACTGGATTCGATGATTGCTTCCAATGATGTGGCAATCGCGAATGATTTCTACAAAATCACTTTTGAAAATGGCGAAATCGCGCTTGAAAAAGCAAATGGCGAGCGTACAACTTCCTTTATTACGCTAGAAGATGATGTGAATGCGGGAGATACGTATGATTATTCACCGTTAGCCGGAGATATCGCGGAATTATTCACTTTTTCCGAAGCAAAAACGGAGAAATCGAGTGAAGTTGAACGTTTAATTTTAACTGGAAAGAACGATTTCCCGTTAGACCGTTTGACAAAAGAAGGTCAAGGCGAGTTACAAATTGAGCTGATTTTAGAACTGAAAAAAGGTAGCGAACTGCTAGATGTTAAAATCGAAGTGGACAACCAAATCAAAAACCACCGATTACGCTTGAAAGTAAACACAGGCGTGAAAACAGATTACAACATCGCGTCGCTTCCATTCGGATACATTGAAAGGAAGCCAGTCGTACCAGCGAATTGGCAAGAAACATACAGCGAAATGCCAATTGATATCGAGCCGTTAGAACAAAGCGTGACGCTAACAAATGAAGCAGAAAGCTGCACCATTTTCACACGCGGCGTCAAAGAATATCAACAGTTGGATCAACATTTAGCACTAACGCTACTCGCAACAACCGGCCAACTTGGGAAACCTGATTTAGCTTACCGTCCAGGCCGAGCATCAGGTGACACAACGAAAAAAGGCCACGTGCTCATCGAAACAGCAGGTGCGCAACTACTTGGCAAACATGAATTCTCACTTGCCATCTATCTAGGCGACCAAGCTTTCGACGAACATAAAACAGCTGAACGAACAAAAGCGTTCAACCAAGCAAACGTGTCCTACCAGCGTCAACCGTTCAACCACTTTTTACACCGTTTAGACAATAAAATCCAGAAAACAGAACGAAGATTAGGCGCGAAGCAAACGTTAGGTATGTTGAATTTGCCGAAAGAATACTTAGTTTCAGCGTGCCACCCGTCCTACTACTCAGCAGATAAATACATTATCCGCCTGGAAAACCCAACTAACACACCACAAAAGTTGGCACTCTCGGATATGTCATTTGAGTATGTGAATGCTATCGAAGAAGTTGTCGCAAATGACAACAACACGATTCCAGCATATGGCGCTGTTACGTTGCGATTAGATATATAGAAAGAAAACTTGCTCAAAGTATTTATTTTGAGCAAGTTTTTATTTATGTTGGATTGCAATGAGTTATTAAACATGGTATCTTTGGATTGAAAACGCTTTAACTGGCAGAATCATTTTCAAAAAAGGAGATAGAGAAATGAATCGACAACAATTAGAGAAATTGAATCAGGATTGTATCTATGAAGTGTATGAAGATAGGGAAGAAACTAATGAATTTTATATGGGATACATAAAAGCAATTTTTAAAAAGTACATTATAATAGAAAATTATCATAGAAGTGGTCAGTTTGATGGTTTTGCTATTATCGCCAATGAAAACATTTTTAAAATTCAAAAAGGCACCAAATATCTGGAGCCCTATAAAAATGTGAAATCAGCTCAAATGCAAATGCCGGAATTAAGTAGCAAAGGAGATACCCTATATAATTTTCTTCAGTGGGCGAAAGAAAATAAGAAAATAGTAGAGTTAGCAACAGTTTGGGATGAACTAATTATTGGGGAGATTGACGTGCTTGATGATGAGTTGATATCAATGAACGTTCTTTTGTCTGATGATTTTTCACCTGATGGGAAATGTTTTATTGAATTTGAATCGATTCTAGATGTTTGTGTGGATACGTTGAAATTGCGATTTATGGAAGAACGTTGTTAAAAGCTTTTATTTTTCCGTGTGAGTGTCTCCGTGAGTTGTATTTTTCCTAATAAGTGTTATAATAAAGTTGGAAAATGAATCATTTAATGCACAAAAATCCCCGAGTCCGGCTAAAGACCTCGGGGATTTTCTTGTGGTTAGAACGGTTGCCGTCTACTTATGTTTTTTATCACTACGATGTTCTAACCAATATTTGTAGGTAGCTAAAGTAATTCCTACAAAAATCGGAGCAATAAGACTGGAAAAAAATAGAATCATTTAATGCACCTCCCTTCAAAAGAACAATGTTCCTATTGTTCGTCTGAAGGTAGACGACTTAATTATTATAGCGCGCTCACATAATTTAAAGAGATGTTTTAAAGAATAAAAATAAATCAAATAGCTATAAATTCAGGACATAAATCCATAAAAATCAGCAATGAAACTAATTTTAGTTTTATTGCTGATTTTTTTACTTATTTTGTCATTTCTTTTTCTATCAACCGCAAAAATTCCTTCGCTGCGCTCGAAAAAGTGGGATTCTTTTTCCAAACAATGCTTATTCCAGCAGTTAGGGGCGGCGAAAAAGGAATGAATTTCAAATTTGTATTGTCCGTGTTTATAATGCCATCGATACAAAGAATACTGGCAATATTTTCTTTAGCTAAAAGCGAGGCATTATAAAGCAAATTATATCTACCAATCACATTCAATTGTTCGAAATGTTCTCCTAACCAACTTGCTAGTTGATTATCCACGAAAGATTGATTCGAAGCCATTATTGGATTTTTTTGAATATCACCGGGAGTTATAACTTTTTTTTGCGCTAAAGGATGGGCTGTATTTACTAAAACTCCCCATCTGTCTACTAAAGAAAGCTGCAAATATTCGTATGCCTGCATTTCAACAGGATTAATGACCAACCCAAAATCCAGCAGCCCGTGCTCAATTTTTTCTAAAACATCGTCGGCGTTACCACTATGTAGTTGAAACGTAATCTCGGGATGTATTTCTCTCAGCTGATGAATGACACTACCAATAAACTCAAAACCTCTCGTTTCCCCAGCACCTATCGTTATTTTCCCACTAATTGTTTCATTTTGTAGCAAGTTCGAAGTTGTTAATTCGACTAAAGATAAAATCTCCTTCGCGCGATTTGCCAAGTAAACCCCATCTTCTGTTAAGGTAATAGCACGATTTCCGCGGATAAACAGCGTTATGCCTAATTCTTCCTCAAGTTCCTTCAATTGTTTAGAAAGCGTTGGCTGAGAAAGATGAAGTACTTCCGCCGCTTTACTAATCGTTTTTTCACGAGCAACAGTTAAAAAATAATTTAACACACGTAATTCCATGAGACTCTCCTTCCTATAACCAAAACGAATAGTTGGCTATGATTTATAAGTATTATTCAATTATAACTTTTCTCCGTATAATTAAGAAGTAAAAGATTTTCGGGGGGAGAGTGCATAATGATACAAGATTTACAGAAAAGAATTGTCGGTAAAGAAATTCTGCAAGGATCAAATCTTTCAAATGAAATTCATGAGGTAAAGCAAAACAACGAACAATTAATCGTCGAACTAAATACCAAATATCATTCAAAAAAAGAAATAACGAAATGCCTCAGTGAAATCATCGGAAAACCTGTGGACTCTTCTGTTGATGTCTCACTTCCTTTTTATAGCGACTTCGGGAAACATATTACTTTTGGAAAAAATATCTTTATCAATTTAAATGTAACTTTCGTAGATTTGGGCGGGATTACGATTGATGATAATGTTTTAATTGGCCCGGGAGCAAGACTTGTGACCGTTAACCATTTAGTCAGCCCTAAAAAAAGACGTGGACTACGGGTAGCCCCAATTTATGTGAAGAAAAACGCCTGGATTGGCGCAAATGCGACGATATTATCAGGGGTAACAATTGGTGAAAATGCCATCGTTGCTGCGGATGCTACCGTCACAAGAGATGTCCCAGCAAACGTTGTCGTCGCCGGAAGCCCCGCCAAACAAATTCGTAAAATTATTGAGGAATAAGGAGAGATAGCAAATGACAATCAAAAATAAAGTAATTATTATAACCGGAGCATCATCCGGAATTGGTGAAGCAACAGCTTTCCTTTTAGCTGAAAAAGGGGCGAAATTAGTTCTTGCTGCTCGTCGCGTTGAAAAGCTGGAAAAAATTGTTCAAACCATTAAAGCGAGTTCAGGTGAAGCAATTTTTGCCAAAACGGATGTAACAAAACGTGAAGATAATAAGAAATTAGTAAAATTAGCGATTGAAACATACGGAAAAGTGGATGCAATCTTTTTAAATGCGGGAATAATGCCGAATTCGCCATTATCGGCTTTAAAAGAAGACGAATGGGAGCAAATGATTGATATCAATATTAAAGGTGTGCTAAATGGAATTGCGGCTGTGCTGCCTTCTTTCATCGCTCAAAAATCCGGACACATCATCGCAACTTCTTCTGTAGCAGGATTAAAAGCATATCCCGGCGGTGCTGTATATGGCGCGACTAAATGGGCAGTCCGTGACCTAATGGAAGTATTACGAATGGAGTCAGCCCAAGAAGGAACCAACATCCGCACCGCGACCATTTATCCAGCAGCCATCAATACGGAATTACTAGAAACGATTACAGATAAAGAAACCGAGCAAGGAATGACCAATTTATATAAACAATATGGCATCACACCTGATCGTATCGCGAGCATTGTTGCTTATGCCATTGACCAACCCGAAGACGTAAACGTAAATGAATTCACAGTAGGCCCAACTAGTCAACCGTGGTAAGTGGAAAAAACCTTGAACGGAAGAATTATTGGTTCAAGGTTTTTTTGCAGAATTGACCATAATTATTCTGATAAAGAGTTAATTTTAACCAAACGAATTAACAATTCAAATAAAAAGTAAAAATTTTACATTCTGCATAGCCCAAAACCAAAAAAACATGCTATAATGATTTTGTTAAATTTGGAAAAGGACCAGTTTTATCTCGATTAAAACTGGTCCTTTTTTTAGGAAGAGGGGGATAGTGAGGTTGTTAGTAGGGAGATAGCAAATAGAGAATTTGGTAAGGCAGCGAAAGATATTACATTGAAAAGGGAGAGCTTGATACATGAAAATACATGCAAAAGCAAAGAAAGTATTAGTGACCTTGATAGCCATTATGTTATTCCTTTCACTAATACCTGGTTATGCACCAACGGCGGAGGAGACGTCGACTGGGGTAGCAGCACCAGAAAAGGAAGCGGGAGAAAAAGCACCAACAGAAGTTAAAGAAGAACGAACAGAAAATGAAGTGGTTTTTGATAATCACGACGGGAGTTTTACGAAGCAAATCTTTGCGGATCCTATCAATATGGAAGTTGACGGGGATATGAAACGCATTGATGCAAATGTGGAGAAAGAAGCAGATTCTGACATGATTGTTCCAAAACAAACACCATTAGAACTAGGTTTCTTAGAAAAAATGGAAGACGGGGCATATCAGAAACTAACAAAAGCTGGAGCAGAAGTTACTTTTCGCTTAAAAGGAGCACGTACAGGCGAGGATGAACAAGCAGTAACTGACCAACCAGCGACGTATAAAGAAAATGAAGTTACTTACGCAGATGTATTTCCTAAAACGGATTTACGGCATTTAACTTTTCCGCAATCAGTAAAAGAAGACTTAGTACTACATGAACCAAATCAAGTAGATACGTATGTATATCAAATTGAAACAAAACTAGATTTAGAGCTAGCAGAGAATGGCGATGTGATATTCAAAAATAAATCGGACGAAACAATGTATACGCTTCCGAAACCAGTTATGACAGATTCCAATGTCGGCGCTGAAACTGGCGAAGCAGCGTTATCCGAAAACGCTTCTTTTGAAGTAAAACAACTGACAAAAACAGTATATGAACTACAATTAAAAGTAGACACAGCATGGTTAAATGATGCTGCGCGTGAATATCCTGTTTATATTGATCCATCTGTTCGGTTAGATGAAGTTTATAATGCCAACATCAATTCAGCTAAACCAACAGAAACCAATATCGGGAGCAAGCTTTGGGATTCTGGCCAAAATGCTTACACGTTAAAACTCGGTAAATGGGACAATTCAACAGGAAATAATGCCGCCTTTTTAAAAATGGATACGTCCACTTTAAACAAAGCGACTGTTTCTAAAGCAACGTTAAAAGTCTATAACATTTGGCACATGTCCCCAACGGTTAAAAATGATCTTTGGTATTACGAAGCCAATGCAAAATGGTCCCCGTGGCAAGTAACCTGGAACACAGTACCTCCTGTAACTAGATTAGGTAGTGTTAATGTTGGTCGTGGCGAATGGGCTAATTTAGACGTAACTAAAACAGTTCAAGCATGGGCAAGTGGAACGCGAGAGAACAATGGTTTCCGCTTAGGTACGAACATCGATCAAAATTATTGGAAAAAAGTCGTAGCAAGTGAAAATAATAAAAACTACCCTTATTTGGAAGTAAATTATACTTATCCACAACCGGAAAAACCTACTGTAAAAACAAACTCGAATGGAGTAGGTACTGGAACAGGTTTCATGGATTTATCTTGGAAGGCCGTTCCAGGTGCGACGAGTTATAATATCGTCATTTCTAACGGATTTAAATACGAATATATTAATACAAAAAGTGCAGCAACTACATGGAGCACCAAAGGAAAGAAAATTTTCCCAACAGATGACGAAATTGCTAATGGTGAATTTGACTTCCATCATGATGGCAAAGGAACTGAATTCGCCCTTGATCCGCGAGCGCAATATGAAAATGCGTTTCAAGCTGGAAGTACTTTTGGACTGCGCAATCTAACGCGCTATCTATTTAGAGTGCAAGCCGTTTTCCCGGGTGGAGAAAGTCCAAATTCCGACTTAGTATTTGCCTACATGCCAATCGAAAAACCACAACCACCTGCTGCGAAAGCTTATTCTAACTTAGCGCATAAAGAAACAGGTTATGTGGAAATTAACTGGGAAAAGAGCCCAATGGCGGATGGCTATAAAGTACTTGTATTCAATGGTAAAGCCTACGAAGAATACGATGTCGGCGCAGAAACAAAATGGACAACACAAAACAAAGGCATTTGGCCGACTAAAGAAGAGATTGAAGACGGTAAATTTGCCCTTCATCATGACGGAAAAGGCGATGAACTAGCAAAAGATCCTTCACCAGTTTATACCAATTCTGGCGGGAATTATAAAGAACGCAAAAATTACTGGTTCCGTGTTATTGCATATCAAAAAGCAGGAAATAACGCCACAAGTATCCAATCCGAACCAGCAACGCCAACTATTCCAGAAGTAGTAAATAAACAACTAGGAATGGTGGACTACTGGACAAGTGTCCCAGTACGCGGCGGGCAAGTGAACGCAACAAATGGAAACTTTTTATTCCATGAAACAGATTTCAATTTAGAAGGCCGCGGTCCAAGCATTAACGTCGACCGTACTTTTAACAGTCAAGATGACGCAACAGGAATTTTCGGTAAAGGCTGGACAAGTACCCTCGAAGAAAGACTTATCGAAGAAGAAAACGGCAATATCTTATGGGTGGAATCGGATAAAAAAGTCCATCATTTCACTAAAAAAGGCGACAAATACGAGGCACCACCGGGCATTTATTCAGAAATCACTAAAAACGCAGACGGCTATTTGAAAATAGAAGAAGATAAGTCAGAAACACGCTTTTTAGCTGACGGGCGATTAAAATCCGAAAAAGATACAAAAGGTAACGAGTTAACTTACGAATATACTGACGGCAAACTAACAAGCATGCGCGACGCTTCCGGACGTACCGTAACTTTAGCGTATGAAGGCGAGCTAGTAAAAGAGCTAGTTGGACCAGAAGACCGGAAAATCAGCTACACCTATAATGATAAACAAGAGCTAATCAGTTCATCAACCGCCCGCGGAAAACTATATCGCTACGGCTACACAGATGGCTTATTAACAGCAGTTTATGATCCAAAACACACAGAAGAAAAACCATACGCAACAACCTTTGCTTATGAAGAGGAAAAACTAACAGAAATAACCGATCCAGTCGGCAAAAAAACCACCCTTTCCTACGATAAAGAAGAACAAAAAACTACTTTAACAAACGAGAAAAAGAAGAAAACCGTTTATTCATACAACGACGCTGGAAATCCCAAGAAAGAAATCGTGGATGCAGAAGGCCTCAAATTAACAACGACCTACACGTATGAATCAAACAATCTAGTAAAAGAAGTAAATCCTAAGGGACAAGAAGAAACGTACTCTTACGATGCGGATGGCAATGTCACGCAAATGACAGATGCATACGGAACAGAATCATA
Source organism: Listeria swaminathanii (assembly GCF_014229645.1). GTDB lineage: Bacteria > Bacillota > Bacilli > Lactobacillales > Listeriaceae > Listeria > Listeria swaminathanii. The sequence continues at coordinate 209,519 of NZ_JAATOD010000001.1, forward strand.
CACTTACAACGATAACAACGATGTGACGAGCGCAACTGACACAGAAGGACGCAAAACAACCGTGGCTTATGACGGAGCAGATGCTGTATCTGAAACGCTTGCGACAGAATCCCAAGTATCCTCTGTAACGCAGTATGACGCTTTTGGTAACCCTGTTCGAGGTAGCGGTGAACTTTCCTCAGGCGGCAATTTACTTCAAAACAGCGGCTTTGAAAAAGGTGCAGGAGTTTCCAACTGGACGCTAATTCAATCTGATGCAAAAGGTAGCATGACATTCGATAGTACACAGTCAGCTCCAGGAGCACTCGGCGGTAGCGGCTCAGTTAAACTAACGAGTGAAGCAAACTCTACTGTAAAAGGTTATTCATCCGTTACCCAACGCGTCGATGTAGAACCAGAAACAACGTATACATTTAGCGCCTGGATTAAAACATCCGGAATGACAAACGCCGATGCACTTCTCATTGGACGTTTACAAGACGCGAATGCAAAAGATATTACCGATGCTGGTGTATGGCAATCCAACCGTGCGACATCCATCAAAAAGAATGGCGACTGGGTAAAACGCCAATTAACCTTTAAAACATCCAAAAACACGCGCCAAGTATTGCTTTATTTGGACAATGAACAACCAGCTCCACATAAAGGAAAAGCAACCATTTGGTACGACAATGTTCAATTTGAAAAAGGCAGTGTTGCTTCCAGTTACAATCCAGTAGTCAATAACAGTTTTGAAAATCACAATGGAACACTTCCGACTGGTTGGATGCGAACAGGTAATACCGCGCTAACACAAGCAAAAGTAGTAGATAATGAAAGCCACAGCGGTGATAGCGCCGTTTACTTCGAGCGAAAAGCTACAAGTGAAGCCTACACGCATATTGTCCAAGATGTGCCCGTAAATCAAAAAGAAGCAAAAGCATTAACGATTTCAGCACTTTCCAAATCAGAAGATGCTAAATCAAATGGCTCTGTTGCAACGATGTCGAACGATTATTCGGTATGGGGAACAATATATTATCAAGATGGCACAACATCTTCCGTACAAGGTCAATTCCCACTAGGAACGAACGACTGGAACCGAAGTGCTGTAGTTGTTAAACCAACCAAACCGATCAAAATGATTAAAGTCTATACAATGTTCCGCAACGGTTTAACAGGGAAAGCTTGGTTTGACGATGTACGTGTTATAGAAGGCGAAGTATTAACAAAAAATGAATACGACGCTTCCGGCAACTATGTAACAGCCAGCTATGACGAAGAAGGCCGCAAAATCAGCTTCACTTACGATATTTACGGCAACACTACATCCGAAACAGACGAAAAAGGCAACAAAAAAACATTAACTTATGATGCAGACAACGCACTTATAGACACCAAACTAGCGAACGGCACATCCGTAGCCTATAAGTACGACGACAATGGCAACACTACCGAAAAAAATGTCACCGCATCCGGCAAAACGCAAAAAAATATCTATGAATATGACGTAGATAACAAAATTACCGCATTTACCGATGCGCTCAATCGCACAATCAAGTACGAATACGATGCAGCCGGTAATGAAACAAAAGCAATCATGCCAAATGGTCGCGTAACCGAAAGCACATACGATTCCGCTGACCGCATGGACGGGATTAAATGGAATGATAAACTAGCATTTAAATTCCAATACGATCCAAACGGCAACCAAACAAAAGTAACCGATGAAATTAACAGCATCGTAACCGACAAAACCTACGACGATGCCAACCGAATCACCAAAGTAGCCGAACGAGGTGGCGACGTAAGCTACACTTACAAAGACAAACCAACAAAAGACAACAAAGGAAAAACAGACAAAGTCGGCGAAGTAGCCATTAACCACGGCGACTACACAGCAAGAACAAGCTACACATACAACGACTTAGACCGGAATACCCGCGTAAACGACGGAAGCAAAAACGCCTATTTTGAGTTTGACGAATTTGGAAACATCAACGTCTACACAGCAGGAAACGGCACCGCAGCCAACTACACCTACGATAGCACCCAAAAAGTCACCAACGCAGCTATTAGTAGCGCAAGCGGCACCCAAATTTTAGACGAAAACTACACCTATGACGCAGCAAGCAACCGTACAAACATCGACAACAAACAAGACGGAAAAACAACCTACGAATATGATGCAGTCAACCAACTTACCAAAGAAACACTACCAGACGGCACTGTAAAAGCATACACATACGATGGCTTCGGAAACCGCACACAAGTAGCAATCAGCGGAAGCGAGACAAAAACAATTGCCGCAAGTTATAATGATGGTAATCAACTGGTTTCGTGGAACGGAGAGGCTCTGACGTATGACGCGAATGGTAACCGTACAAGCGATGGCAATTACACGTATACATGGGATACCGGCGACCGTTTAAGCAGCATCACGAAAAAAGGCGAGAGCGAGCCGTTTACAAGTTATACGTACGATGATGATAACCGCCGCTTGTCGAAAACCGTCGATGGCGTGACGACGAATTATCATTATGATGGCGATAGTATTGATGTTCTGTATGAGACTGATGGTGATGGAAAAGTAGTTCGTCAGTATGTTTATTCGGATGATAATGTTCGTTTAGCGATGAAGATGAATGGCAAAACCCTCTATTATCACTATAATGCGCATGGCGACGTAATTGCACTCACGGATGAAGCAGGTAACATTGTCGCAGAATATGCGTATGATGCTTGGGGAAATGTGCTGAAAAACACTGCCTCCTCGGAAGAAGCCAAAGCCAATCCTTATGGTTATGCAGGATACACGTATGACAAGGAAATCGAACAATATTACTTGATGGCGCGTTATTACGAACCAGAGCAAGGCGTGTTTACCGCTTACGATCCAGACCCAGGCGATGAAGACGACCCGCAGACGATGAATGGGTATAATTATGTTGGAAATAATCCTGTAAATAAAATTGATCCAGATGGTAAATTTTGGCAGTATGTTACTGCAGCAGGGATAGGTGCAGCATATGGTGCAGCTAGCTACTATATAGAAAACAAGCGTAAAGGTAAGAAGTCAACTTGGAAGGGTGCTGGGAAAGCGGCTTTATGGGGTGCTGCGAAAGGCATTGGGTGGACAGGTGCTGGTAGAGTTTTTGGATTTGTATCTAAAGGTAAGGCAGTTTTACGTGCTGTTAAAACGAAACGTCCATTGAAGAATTTAGGCCAATATGGAAGACACATTCGTAGGCTTGTAAAAAAACCGGTGAAGCATCTAAAGAAGACCCCTGTTAGACGGTTAAAGGGTATAAAAAAAGCTAGATTGAACTCTACAAAAGCAAAATTACATCGTATGTCAAATGCAATTCAGAGGCATAGATAACTGTACTGCAGTAAAAAAGTTATAGGAGGTTACCATGGTTCATTTTATTATCGATGTATCGATCAATTTTATTACATTTGCAGTTTGTTTCATTCCGTTTTATCTTTCAGAAAAAACTAAAGGTATCTGGGAGAAAATAGGTGGAAGCATATTTTTTGCGGGGATTATGATAGTTGGAACAGGTATTTTTATAAGCGGTGGTAATACTCTGCAATCATATGTTTATGTCATTTTGGTAGTGCAGATAATTATTTTGTGTATCGAACTTATATTAGTGTTATGGAGTAAAAGTAAAGGAAAGTCTACAATTTTATCTATCCTATCAGCAATATTTTCTGTATTTGCTTTAGGAATATACATTTATTATGTTGTAGCAAGATTTATTTAGTGAGCAAGAGCTTATAGGCGGGATTCTAAATCAAATAATTCTTATGTCATAGTGTTTAATGAGAAATAAATTTGGATGCAAAATTTTTTGTGTGAAACGCTGCTTTAAAATACCAAGAAGCAACTAAATAAGTAACCACCTATTCATCACGCGAAGACGATTTTTTTGCTGGTTAATTGAAGCTATTACTACAAATGACATCATGTTTAGTGCAAGGCGTTCAAATGGTTATGAGGGAGGGGAGGTTTTTCTCCATGGAACACTGTATTGAATAGAAATTGATATAACCTATTTGAACATTGCAGAACTGCTCGCTAAACATCTCAACCAAGCAAAAATTTCTATTCGAAATCGTATCAGGTGGTTAGGCTCATTGCCAAACGAATATGAAGGTCGATTAGATGGAACTTGCTGGATAAAAAAATAAGATATTCTAGCCCTGCGTTTCGGCGGCAGTGTAGAACAAGATTTGATGAACAAACTAAGAATAAGCCCTTCACTTTTACAGGGAGGGCTTATTATAAAAGTAAGAGATGTAAATAATACATATCAAAATAATAAACTTTACGGGAGCATATGATTAAATAATAAAAGAAATACTTAACTTGAATCCGAAAAAATTAAAAAATAAAGTGTACCCGCTATACAATTTACATTTATTACGTTGGTGGTATTGAGGTTCTCTATGAAGCGGATAGGAAAGTAGTTCGTCAGTATATTTATTCGGATGATAATGAAGACGAATGGGAAAACGCTATATTATCACCATAATACACATGGCGTTAGTACTTTGATGAATGATTAAGGTAAGATTGTCGCATAATATGTGTATGATTCTAAGCTAATGTAGTGATTTTGGGTTAGAAAGAGGTTGGCCTTATGAGCAAATTAACTAGTGATGAAGTCGAATTTAAAATAAAAAAACTTATCAGTTTAGAAAAAAGTTTACCAGAACAAATATTTCCTAATCCTGAAAAATATAACTTTTATTTTGAAGAACCAGAGGCTATTTATATGGATACGAAAGAATTCATCCATATGATTAAACAAATTGTGGAAATTACACAGGATGAGAAAGCATATATTAGTGAAATTTTGAAAGAAGATAAATTTTTACAAAAGAGCAAAACTATCTTGAATTTAAAGGAAGTAATAGACTTTACACAGGAAGAGGGTAGTATAGTAGAAAATTTGGATTTTGAAAATATAACAGAGACAACTATATTTTTATATTGCTATATGTATTTCCCTTCTGAGCAACTCTTTCTTTTCGTTAATGAATATTCGGACACAGCCCTTTTAGCGATTGATAAAAAACTTGATATTGATGTTCCTTGGTATGATGTAGAAACATTTTTGACTGTGGAGAATCTGGGAATGAAAGATAGGCTATACAGGAAGTTCAGGAAGCGTTTAGGGAAAAGTTATAAAAAATAATTTATTAATAAGGAATAAAAATTTTAGAAAGTCTATTACAAAATGCAGTGAAAAAACGTGAGGAGTGACAAAATGATATACAGTGTAGGTTTAACTACTGCGGGTGCTTATGATAATCAAGGTAAATATTTAGAAGAAATTCATGAAGATATTGAAAAAATAATGAAGCGGCTAATTCTTCAATTTGATATATATCAATTTCATATTTCCCGTAATTTCGAGGCAGCTGCTGATAAATCAGTCCTTGTGAAACAAACTAGATTTAAAAAGACATATATTCATTTTTATAAAGAGGATGAAGAATGATTGGAAGAGGGATCTAGCTATGACCAGTATTTTTTATTAGAAAAAGATTGCGACATCTCTGAGCAGATAGATAAATTAGAGCTTAGCGAAATACCAAGGATAGAAAATATTAGAGCCAAATTGTTATCCGTTTTCCCATTATTAGTCATTTTATCAGATTCAAGTGAGTTAATGGCGTATTCAATGGAAAAATCGAATTTAGAGCTGATATAGATTCAGGAGGGATAAAGTGGGAAATCAAAAACAATCTCAGTGAGCATTTAAAGTTTGGAGCATTTAAGACCAAAAAGTTAATAAAGAATCGTAATAACAATATAGAAAGTTGAATGAAAAATGGATTTTATTTTAAATATTTTAATTAATATTATAGCTTTTGTATGCTTCTTAGTTGGTGGAAATGCAATTAAAAACGAGGAGCAATTAATGGGAAAAGTGATTGGCTGTTTATCAATAGCTGGATTGGCCATAGTCGGAACAGGTTTAATTCTGTCTGGTGTAGAGGAAATGCATACATATATGTATATTATATTAGTAATTGAAATAGTGATACTTTTCGCAAATGTATTCATGAATTATTTAAGTAAACTCGGAAAATCGGAAGTTTTAATAGGTGTATGTGTATTAATTCTAACGATGTTTAATTTATTTACTTATGTAGCTTATGTGGTTTTGACTTTTGTTTTTTACTGAAAAACTGACGCTATAAAAGGAGGAAATTAGGAAACGATTATGATTGAATTTATTATCGATATATCAATAAATTTTATTACATTTGCAATTTGTTTCATTCCGCTGCTTCTCTCAGAAAAAACTAAAGGTATCTTGGAAATCGTAGGTACAAGCATACTTTTTGCGGGGATTATGATAGTTGGAACAGGTATTTTCATAAGCAGTAGTGAAACCCTGAAATCATATATTTATGTGATTTTGGTAGTGCAAGTAATTATTTTGTGCATCGAGCTTTTATTAGTTTTATGGAGTAAACGTAAAGGCAAGTCTACAATTTTATCTATCCTATCAGCAATATTAGGTATAGTCGCTTTAGGAATATATATTTATTATGTTATAGCGAGTTTTATTTATTGAAAATTATTTTCCGAAGATAGGAAAAATTTGCAGAAATAAAGAAAAAATAATAAAAAAGAATTAATAATCAGTGATTCGCCTAGCTTAGCAGTATTTTCCTGATATTTAGGAAAACTTAAACAGTTAGATAATAACAAAAAGATTTCGGAACACAAGCAAAGAGACGGTTTAGTGTATAAGATTGAAGTAAATTGAAAATGGGAGTTGAATACTTATTGGCTTTTATCAGAAAAAATAGCTTTCTACTGTTTTTAATATTATTTCTCATGAGTTCCATTTTAATTCATATGTTTTTTTATAATTTTCTCACAGATATTATTGTAACTGTGTTTTTGGGATTAGAAACCATTTTTATTGTCATTATCTCACTAGAAATTATGGATGTTAAAAAAATAAGAAAGCGGACAAAAAGAATTATAGAAATATATTTTTTAACCTTACTTGGTATAACAGTAATCACGTCATATTTATTTTATTAAGGAGGTTTTCCTATCATGGCTATCTCAATTGCAGCTCTGATTAACCTAGTAATAATTGCAGGATTATATTTAATTAAAAGAAGTAGGATAAGTATGATATTTAAAGGTATATGTGCTGTTGTCCTATGTACTTTTTCAGTTGGAATGTATGCTTATCTCGGGGTTTATGTCGGATTGTTGGGCTAAGGGATTTGTGAAAAAGAGGCGGAATAAACGAAGTCCTAAGCATACACAGAAAAGAGGGCTGTTATGATAAACCTAGAATGGAAAGAACTAGACCAACTGGAGATAGAAGAAAAGGTTCAAGAGGTATTAGATTATAGCTATAATACCTGGATGTCTGATAAGAAGAATATTCGTTATTTTGTACGGGCGTTTTATATTAGATGGGATATGATAGCCTATATGTATGGAATGGAAGAAAATGAGACGGAAGGCGATAAGTTAAAATATATATATGATTTCGGCATTAGCGAGCTGGGAAATATTACAGAGGTTGACTGGATAATGGGTTATTGCATGAAAATTAATCCAATCTTTTTTGAGGAAGATGATAATTATTTGGAACTTGAGGAGAAAGGGAAAGAAATGCTGCGTAATGTAGCAATAAATAATCCAGATGACGTTTTTTTAACTTCTTTTGGTATATCAGAAAAAGATTATTTGAAATGGAAAAGAGTAAACAGAGAGCAACTTATTCAGTACGGGGAAGATAATTTTAACTATGACTCGGAGTTTTCGAGATATTTTAAATATATTATAAATTGTAGATTGGATGAAGAGTTGGAAAAAGAAAGCATTTTGAAAAAAATTGTGCGCAGGTGGAAGCGACAGTGAGAATCCATTTGGAGGTGTGATTATATGCTTGAAGAAATGAAAAAAATTCTTGATGAAATTAAAACTATTACCCAGCAAAAAACGTTTGATTATGAAACGGCAGAGGGTTTGATAGCTGAGTTGAATCTTGAAGAGGCGCCACTAGAATTGGAGAAAATCTTACTAGCTAGTATAAATGATGACGATGAGAATGCTCGAATATTTGCCTATGAGTATTTATATTATTTTGATAGCGAAGCGGTTTTTCAAGCAGCGCTGATAGGGACAACGGATGATAATGATTTAGTTCAAATGTGTGCTATAGAAATTTTAGGAAACTTAGCTAAAATAGAAAGTCTTCCTTATTTAGAGAAAGCTTTGAAAGCAAATGACCCTAATGTGCGTTGCTTTGCGGCTGAATCAATTGGCTTTGTGGGTACTGATGAAGCGAAGATACTACTGGAAAAGCAGTTAGATAAAGAAACGGACTCTTTTGCAAAAGTAGGAATTTATTCTTCACTGTATTTTCTTGGCGAAGAAGCAATGCTTTCAAACATCATTGCTTTGCTAGACGATAGCTATCATTTGACGGTGATACGGAGCTTGAGTGTTTTAGAAGATTGTATTGATCAAGCTAATAAAGAAATTATACTATTAAGTATTGAAAAACTTTTAAAGCGTGATATTCCCATTTCAGTCAAGGAAAAAGCAGAAATTGTTTTGGAGAAGAATAAAAGAGAATAAAGCCGAGGGGAAGATAGATTTTATGCCTGATTTAACTTTAATCCCAAAAGGAGGTTATTCTTACCGTGATATTCTTGAAAATGATAATCTCGCTTGAATTTTTAGCAATAAATACTTTATGCTTTATCATCTTTGGTAAATATAAAGGAAAGAAAAATAAGTTACTCAAATGTATGCCTTACATATTTCCGATAGTGGGTGCCATCATTTTGTCTACATTTGTTTTCTTTACAGGATAATTTAGGAGGAAGGCAATGCTTACGTTTTTGTTGAGTGTAATAGCGGTTTACACACTGATGCTCGGAATAATTTTTATTATTTTGCGCTTGAAATTGGTTACTTATAATACCAAAAATATTCTATACTTTATATGCGGTTTATATTTTGTGTGTTTGGTTCTTTTTGTAATCGCGCTGGTGAAAGACTTCATGTTCGTGGCTTAAAATTAAATAAAAAAAGGAGTTTACACAAATGACATACGATGAATTTACTGAACTAGCTCAAAGTTTTTTAAAGAAAGATAGTGAGGGCCAGCCGTTAACGAACGGTGAGAAATTAATTGTTGCTCAATATACTTATGAAGATTATGTGCCAATGGATGGGATTTTATTAACTTATTATAATTTCAATGCGGAAATGTTAGATCTTTTAATAGAAGCCTATACGAAATTAGATGATAAAGAAAACCTAGAGCTAATTGAATCATTCGCCAAATGGGCTGAAAAAATTAATCGTGATGAGGACTACTCTACGGTTATGGCTAAATTAAGCGACGAAGACTTGGAGTTTCTAGATAATATTTCAGATAACTACCCGTTAGGTGAAGAAGAGTCTTATTCTAACATTTTACTTGAAGAATAAAATACCAAAAAAGGCGGATCTCGTCTTTTTTTTTATCTATTATCTGAACATGTCGATTTTGTGTATAAAGTAAATTTCTATAAATACTGAAATACCAATGTTTTACAAGATGAAAATTCAAAATGTGAGTTTGCCGGGAAAATTAGATATAAATCCTTTCGAAAACACGTTGATTTCGGGCTTTTTGTATGGTATTTTATAAAAGACTTGAAATGAAAGTTTCACAATACATCTAGAGAAACGGAGGAGACATAATGAAACAAAAAAGAAGTTGGAAATCTATTGCTGGTTTCGTAATTGGTCTTTTTATTGTAGGGATCATCATGGCGCTGTTTAAGTAAATATTAGGGGGAAAGATTATCAAAACTTACCAAGAACGACATCGGACTAATATAGGCGCAATGATTTTGGCGCTTGTCATTTTATTAATTGGAGTCATGTTGATATTTGTTACTTTTAAAGTAAATGCAATGCCAACAACACCAACGGACATGGGGAGTTATCTCGATGTAACAGACTCAGTAAAACAACTTATAGTAATGGGGATTGGCGTTTGTGCGGCACTATTTTTCATCGGAGGACTTTTACTTACAATCCGCGTGAAAAGTACCGTTTATGCTCGTTCTTTCCAATTACATGAAAATGGGATTGAATCCTTGTTTAAAGGGAAATCTGAAGGGGTTATTCCTTTCGAAAATATAGAAGAAATTCAAATGTTACGCGTTCCAGGGCTAAAGCTAGTGAACAATGTGCTTTACCGCGCGGAAAATACAAATAACTGGATTTATATCCCAGCAAGAGTGGGCGAATCCGGGGAACTATTAGAAAATTTCCTGACAAAAGTTGCACCAAAATTAATTGCTGCTAATGAGAAAATATTTAATGAAAAAAATCAGCTATCATTTAACTTCCTAGCTCCTAGCGATTACAGAGCTTTTTACCAGAAATTAGATAAAAAGCTAACAAATAACCCATTAAATACGCAAAAATCAGCGCAACTAGATCAATTAATGGCTGCTAATGTTAAAAAAATCCTTGTTACACAAGATGGCATTTCCTTAGATGGAACGGTGCTTAACTGGGAAGAATTAACAGTAGAAGTTCATTACGATAAACACGATACAATCATCAAAAATGCGCAAAGAGATCACGAATTTGACTTCATTTGTGTACTTGCAACTGCGAAATTAGGTCAAGTTCAATTACAAGGTAGCGCCATTTCCAATCAACAAGTATTTTTAGATATTCTGAAGAAAAAAGCTGCATCTTTTACTTCAGTCCAAAATTAACTTATAAAAAGGACCTGATCCAATTTCAATGGATTAGGTCCTTTTTTTTACAAATACTTCTCTAAAATTTCCATATTCTGCGGACGATCTTTACTCTCCAACACAGAAATATCATGCACGATGCTATCCAGCTTTATTTGCTCCATTTCAAGTTCCAATTTTTTCTGTAGCAAATCGTATTTACTCGTAAGAACTTGCTGGATATTAGCGCCAACAACGCAATCAGGGTTGGTTTTTGGGTCAACGTGGATTAAATTCGTGTTGCCCTCGATGCTCTTATAGACATCAAGTAGCGAAATCTCTTCTAGCGGTCTGGCAAGAATAGGGTTCGCTTTACCAGTTTGCGTAGTGATTAAATCCGCCTTTTTTAAATTGCTCATAATTCTTCTAATATTAGCGGGATTTGTTTTAACACTGCCGGCGATTATTTCACTCGATAATAAATTCGTATTTTTGAAAATCTCTATATAAGCCAAAATATGGATAGCGTCACTAAATTGGATGGAGTATTTCATTTTTTTCAATCCTTTCAAGTTTTCTTCTTGACTTATCTTATCACAATGTTTATTATAAAGGTGTAAATTATAAATGTACAGCATAAAATTTTGAAGGAGTGGTTTAAATGACTTATTTAGTAACAGGCGCAACAGGTGGACTTGGAGGATATGCTTTAAATTATTTGAAAGAGCTAGTTCCAACATCTGACATTTATGCTTTGGTTCGTAGTGAAGAAAAAGGCGCGGACTTAAAAGCGGCTGGATTTAATATCCGAATTGGTGATTATAGTGACGCGGAATCAATGAAGCAAGCATTCGCAGGCATCGACCGGGTATTATTTGTATCGGGTGCTCCAGGTAATCGTCAAGTAGAGCACGAAAATGTTGTAAATGCAGCAAAAGAAGCGGGCGTTTCTTACATTGCTTACACAAGTTTCGCGGGCGCAGATAAATCCACAAGCGTTTTAGCAGAAGATCATTTCTTTACTGAAAAAGTAATCGAAAAATCCGGAATCGCGCACACCTTTTTGCGTAACAACTGGTATTTTGAAAATGAAATGCCAATGATTGGCGGGGCTTTGAATGCTGGGAAATTTGTTTATGCTGCTGGAAACGGTAAAGTTGGCTGGGCGCTCAAACGTGAATATGCAGAAGTAGCGGCAAAAGCTGTTGCGGGCGCGGACTTCCCAGAGATTTTAGAACTATCTGGCCCACTGATGACGTATGCTGAGCTTACAGAAGTATTAAAAGAAGCTACCGGAAAAGATTTCGAAGTTATCGCTTCTGATGATAAAGGCTTCGTGGAAAATCTAGTTTCCATCGGCATGCCACAACCTGTCGCAGAAATGTTCTTATCGTTCCAACATGATATTAAGAACGACCAATTAGATGTTACTTCTGATGATTTTGAAAATGCACTAGGAAAACCATTAACGAATCGCGTGGATGCGCTTCGGGAATTGTTGAAATAATAATGAAAAAGCCTACCTTGATTGAGGTAGGCTTTTTTTATGTCTGCAAAAAGTAGGATACCAACTACGGGCTAGTCAAAAAGACGAATGGGCATATTGCTACAGCCACCATCGAATCAAAATAAGTCCTATTCAATATCACAAAAGAATGATTGAATAAAAAATACCGACCAGATAAACCTGCTCGGTAAAAGGTCTACCTATTGAGTTTCATTACGGATTGCAGATAGTTTTTTTAATCATTTTGTTTTATAAAGCTCTGAATACCTTCAAAAATAACATCTTTTAACGCTTCAGGATAATCAGAATATCCTTTGTTTTTCATAATTATATCTAATGCTTGAGCCACTTCACCATCAAGAATTATTGTCACGCCTGGTGTTAGTTCCCCAGTTTTATCATTTTTAAAAGTCTCTTTTATCATAGTTAATTTATCTTTTTTCATGATTCAATCCTTTCTAGTTAAATAATTTGTGCTGTGTTCTTCCCAATATCTATATTTTTGAGGGATATTTTCAAAGAATCTTTGAAAATATCCATTCCAATTATCTGGAATATATTCTTCAAAAGATATAGATTCAGGATAATTAGAGTAAAGAATCTGATTGTCAAAATCTATTAATATACTGGGGTTATAATTATATGTAGCTTCTTCTTTATTTTGATTAAGTTCTTTAAAGAAATTTTGCTTTAGAGAGTTTGTTGAGCTTTTAAAGCTTTCTATATTTATTAAAAAAGAGTTGGCTGTATTTTCATTTAAGATGCTCATATTCTTTCGTTCTTTTGGGTACTCTTCAATTGAATATCCAGCTTGATTATAATCTAAATACCATAATTCTGGGTCGGTAATATACCAATTAAAAGAGCCGTTATATTTTACTCCTACAATAATATTTTCTGCATATTCCGGTATCAGCATGATGTTTTCTTCACCACTTTCACTTTAATATTTTTGCGTTTTGAGCATACTCCGCTAACCATTGGGTGATGGGGTCTGGTATCTCGTAAGCAGTACCTTCAAAATTAAATTTTTTAAAAACTCCTTTATCAACAATTTTAGGAGCAGTACCTCCTTGATTTAACGGATTAGTTTTATAACCGTTTTGAGAAATTGCATTTTCCTTAATTAAATCATCCAAATATTTAGGGACTTCAAATTCAACTATATAAGAATTTGAACGTTTCTCTTTAAAGTAGTTTGCGTGGTCTTTTCCTGTTGAAACATTTAAATTATGATCAGATTTCCAGTTGTTATTTAGTGACAGTGTACCATCATCATTAACTAAAAGTAAATTTTTGCTGTCTCCACCTTGGACTCTCGAATAAGTTACTGTTTCTTCTGCTACATTAGATCCTTGAGCTTTTCTTAATTTTGCTAGGGCACTCTTCGGTATAGAGAGTTTTTTCCCTCTATAACCTTTCGTCGTATAGCCAAAAATGAGTGATGTTAAGATACCAAAACTTTGAGCTTTGCTTATTTCTCGACCTGTAATTGGGTCTTTGTTTTTCTTCAGGGAATCTAATGTAGCTTTTAGTAATTCTGCTTCTTCTGTGGCTTGGTTACTTTCTTTTGGTAATTCACCGTTAATGCTCGCTGTATTATAAGCCTCGGTTGCTCTAATATCGACTATGCCGCCTTTGGAAAGTATCCACATACCACTTTGTTTCACTTTGCTATAGCTGGCAAAATCATACACTGTTGTATCAGTCGCCTTAGATTGTTCTAATGTTTTTCGCATTCGGCTTACAGCAGCAAAATTCAGTTTACTTAAATCATAGCTACCTGTTTGGCTGTTAAACTGGATATTCGATTGAAGTTCGCGAACTGTCTGCTGAATACCTTGTATTAAATCTGTCAAATGGTCAAAGAAACTACTATGGCTTTGTTCAAATGCCAAATACTTTTCTAAGATGTTTTCTTGCTTATAGGCCATTGCTAATTGGGAACGATAAGTTTGCATTTGGCCTTCTGTATTACTGTTCATTCGTTGATATAATGCTTCTTTTTTACTTTCAATTCTATCAATCATTTGACCAAGTTCATATAAACCAGCTGCATCAATTTTGGCATTGGGAGAGCTGTCTACTTGATTGGCAAAATCTTGGATAAATTGCTTCAAGCGATCTTCACTCTCATTCATTGCTTCAATTATCGCTTCGCAAAGAGGAAGGTATGTCATTTGGTAATAATTTTTCGAAGTATCCACGGCTGTTCCCTTTAAGCTAGTATCTTCTGTGTAGCTTATCACGGTGGATTTGATGTCTCGGATAATCTTCCTTCCTGTTTGGTTAGCAGCATGTAGTTGAAACGCGAACTCTTGTATTTCTCCGATGTCGATTCGACTCACTGTAACACTCCCTTTTGTAGGTCTTGTTGCTTGCTAAATGGTAAACGCATTTTCATCTATAATATACCGTAAATAATACTAAAACTCAATAATAATCTGAAAATTTAAATACAAAAATCTTCCTTTTCCCGGTACTATTTATAAGACATTTTAACCATTAACTAAAAAGAGGACTATAATTCTATATGCTCTTTGATTCCTATCTAAAAAAACATATGTGAAGCATTGAGCTATTTTTTGCGGGGAGTAAGGATATTTTTATCTTGGAAAAGGAGTGGTTTTGTGAGTAAGAAAGTTGTTGGTTTGGGTGATGTGTATGATTTGGGATTTCAGCCTTTGAATGATAAGGAAAGATGGAAGATGGAAGAGAGTTTCAAAGTGGATATTGATATGGAAGTTAGTGATGATGGGAAATTTGTCGTCATTTCTGATACGGGATTAAGGTTCGCTAAGTTAAAACCAATAGAAAAAAATGGGCTTACTTATGAAGAACAAGAATATGTGAAAGAAACGCTTCATACAGCAGATTTGAAAAGTAAATCTACGGCTGTTTTGTTGTCACTGTTTTTTGGTGGACTTGGAATTGGGCATTTTTATACAGGAAATTGGATTTATGGACTTATTATTTTAATTGGAAGTGTGAGCTTATTCTTTTTATTAGGTTTTTTATGGATACCGATTCTCTTAGTTTTAACTTTTATTGACTGTTTCGTTGTTGCTTCGGAAGTTACTGCGGCGAATGAGAAAATCAAACGACAACTTATTAGCCAGATTAAATTGCAGAAATTAACTAACAGAGCATGAGTTAAACGGGAAAGAAGGAAAATAAGTGAAAAAATTAGTGGATTGGTTCAAAGGATTATCAAAAACGTGGAAAATTGTAGTGATTATCGGCGCGGTGCTTGTCGTCATATTAGCGGTAACTACTAGTGACGATGAGGGCGAGCAAGCAAGCGAGAAAGTAAATAGCTCGAAGACAACAAAACAGACGAGCAAGCCGAAACCACAACTTTCGGCCGAAGATTTAGCGTTGATTAAATTTGATTTAGTAGAATTTGAAGGCCGGGAACTTTCTGCGGAAAACATTTTAAAAGATACGATTAAGGGAGAAATTTGGTCGGATTTAGACTTTGCGAATGATAATATTAATCAAATGATCGACACAATGAAGCGATATCAGCAAGAAATTTTAAATATAGACGCGCTAAAAAGAAGTTCAGAAGCCTCGGCAGATACACAGACATTTAAGAAGGTTTTTACAGAGTGGAGCGACTTCAAAATACAGCGAATACAAGTGACGATTGATTTGCTAAATGGGAAAAAAGATAGTGAAACTGCATTTAAAAAAAGATATCCTAATCAAATCATTTTTAAAAAGGTGCGCACGGATAAATTACAAACAGCCTTGAATAACTTGAAAGTAGGCTACCAATTATTGGATAGTCAAAAATAAACAAAAGCCATCTGACTGGGGATGGCTTTTTGTTTATTTAGAAGGGAAATTAGCAATCATTTTCTCCAAAAATACTTTCTGCCAAGCGTGATCCTGCGCTGTACCGTGCAAATTAGTACTAAGTGTCAGCTCGCCGCGGAAAGTCGTAGCCGCGACTTGGAAAAACGGAGCATATTTTAAAGAACCGCAAATGAAGCAATCTTTTAAAGTACTTCCTTCAAAAACGAGTTTTTCGTCGTCAATAATTCCGATATTTGTAAAACTGGTCTTCGGAATAGAATACATTTTTTCAGACGCTTTTTTGGCAATAGAATAGCTTTTTTTCTTGAAAATGAATTCCAATAAATAATAAATTCGCAAAGGAGCTAGGCTGTTTTTTTGTGGATTGAGAGATTTTTTGACGGCTTGAAGGGTGCTTTCGAATGAGCTTAGGTCGTCCGTCGCCTTCATTTGGCAGGTAATATTGGCGGTTAAGTTGGTGATACCACGGCTTGTCTTATTCGGCAAATATTTCCGGAGATCCACTGGACAATCAATCGACATCTCATTTTGCTGCGTTGTTTGTTGAACGGTGCGCACCATTGCCGCGAAAAGCACATCATTAACGGTTGCTTCGTGCTCTTTAGCATATTGAATAATTTGCGAAAAATTTGTTTTCGGTATTTTAGTCCAAATGATTTTCGGATTTTTCGGATCGCCTTTCAGTGGGAAAGATGGATTATGGACAGCTTTTTGCGTCGTTTTCTCACTGAAAATCGACTTTATTTCTTTGCGGGAAAATTGCTCAAAAACTTGATTCAAACTCCGCGAACCAAAGCTCAATTTCGCCTGATAATCTGGGTTTTCCAACAGCTTAGAATAAAGTTTACTCAGCACATAAAGGTATTCCTTAAAACCAGCACCATCAGCTAACATGTGGTTCATAATAATCACTAGCTGATCGGCAGTTTCAGTCCGGACAACAGTGAAACAAATTTGTGGACCATTTTCCGTAGACAATTTCCTAACGAGAGCACGGTTTACTTCGATTTCTGGCTCAGCAGTTTCGACAAGAAAAACCAAATCATCCGCCGAAAAAACACTTTCTTGCCAAAAAGCCCCTTTTTTCGTTTCTTTAAAATGACAAAGAAGTAGCGGCAATTTCTCAGTGGATTGCATGACTGCTTTTTTTAGAACGTCTTTATTTAAATGATTATCAAATGTCAGCACGGTATGCAAATGATGATCGTTTTTCATTTTTTCTCCAGAAATATAATGTTTAACATCAGAAGGTTCAGCGGGATAAGTAGTAATTTTTACCATGGGACTTCCTTCTTTCTTCGGTTTAAATAGTTGTTAATAGTTTCCCTGAAAGCAGTGCCGCGAAACAAGTTGCGGCTCAAAGTGAACTTAAGTTATACTGAGCATATGCAAGCTAATATTTCTAGGAGGCACCTAATATGACAAACAGAACATTAACTACCAAGTTACTAGGAACACTAAGCTATACGCAAGAAAATGGGACGACGGTGGATGCTGTAATTCCTTTGGATGGCAAAGAAGTAAAGATTGATTATAGTATTTTTGAAAAGCTTACTTCAGAAGATTATTTTAAAGATATCGTTACTTTAACTGATCAAATTCCGGAACTACACCTAAAAGCGAAAAAAACTATTTTAGAGCAATTTGATGGAAATGATACGCTTACTATTTATTTTGATTTTCATACAGATGAATTGCCCGAAGAGGTTTTAAAAGTTACCGAATGTGATGCGATAGAAAATGTAACAAAGGAAATCTTAATCGATAAACTAGTTCTGTCAGGCGTTTGGTTTTCGGAAAATGCCAATAATGAGTTGGATTTAACATTCGATTTCAAACTATTACCAGAAGTTAGCGATGAACTTTTAGTTGTTCGTTTTGATACAAAAGGAGAAATTACTGAATTAACCCATGAAAGTTAACAAAAAAGAGCCTTTCTGTTCGCGAACAGAAAGGCTCTTTTTTTATTTATACATACTTTCAATAACTGGTTTTAACTTATCAATTACAAGTCCGCTACCACCGCGACCTTTGACGTTTTCAATCATTCCGACCATGAGGTAATTGGGATTATCGGCATCGAAGGCATAAACAAAACCATTTTCAAGGCCATCTTCGCCTTGTTTTTCTTTTAGTTCGGCTGTACCTGTTTTGGCTGCGATACTATGACCTTGGATTTGTAGGGCATGTGCTGTGCCGGCCGGATCAGAAACTGTTTTGACTAAAGCGGCTTTAACTTGGTTGGCAGATGCGGCTTCGGTTGCTTGCGTTTCCTTGCCAGCTTTTTCTTTTGTATCTAGTTTTGGATAAGGCATTTTTCCGTCGTTCGCAATTGCAGAGTAGGCGATTGCTTGTTGAATTGGCGACATTAGAAGCTGACCTTGGCCGTATGCTGTATCAGCTAATAAAATTTCCGAATTCAGCCCATCATTCGAAATTTGCGCGGGTTTCATTGTAAACGGAAGGTTGTATTCCTTATCAAAATCGAATTTCTCCAAGCCAGCTGTTAGTTTATCTTTGCCGATTTCGATTCCTTCCTGCGCAAAATAAATGTTATCCGAGTGCACGAGTGCGTCGGTCATATTTACTTTTGGAACATCATGGACACGAGTGACAAAATAATTACCCCAAGAAGCATCTTTTTGCCATTTTAATCCAGAAATTTCACGGACTTTATCAGGTTTTGTCACCCCAGTGTCCAGCCCAATCGTTGCAGTAATCGTTTTAAAAGTGGAGCCTGGTGCGTAACGATTTGCGTATCTTGCTAAGAAAGGAAGGCGTTTATCGTCATTGTATTTCGCGTAATCTTCGGAAGTAATCCCGAGCACCATTTGATTGGCGTCATAAGAAGGCGTGCTAACTAATGCTAAAAGTTCGCCGTTTGTGGGATTAATCATTGTCACCGCGCCAGTTTCAGAGCCAAGACTATCAAAAGCTTTCTTCTGAATCGCGGCATCAATCGTTAGTTTAATTTCGTCGCCATCTTTTTTATCAATTTTTTGCAAAGTATCTTCTTGTTTCGTTTGATCGTTGATGATTTTGATTGCGCCACCGTTTTTGCCGCGCAGTTGTTTGTCGTAGTAGCGTTCTAAACCACTTTTACCAATCACATCACCGACACTGAGTTTAGGATTTTTCTCGATATCTTCGGCACTCACTTCGCCAACATAACCAATTAAATGAGACGTTGCTTCATTTAATGGATACGTCCGCATTTCTTTTTGCGCGTAAGTAAGGCCAGTCGCTTCAGGTAGATTGTCTTTTTTTAAAGTAACTAAAGGAACAAAACTGTCCGCTTGAACCCATTTTTGCTCGAGTTGTTTGTTAATGTAATCAGTGGAAATATCCAGTTTTTTGCTAATATCAGCAATGTTTTTCACTTTTTCGTCGCCTTCACCAAGCTTTGAAGGAACAATACCTGCTTCAGCAAATTGACCAGTCGTTGCGAGCGGATTTCCGTTTCTATCAACGATTTGACCACGTTCTGCGTCATCTTCCGTGATGCGAACTTTATCCGTTTTCACCATACCTGGGAAAATAAGCGCGGGTTTCCAGTCGATTTTCCAGTCGTCATCTTGCTTAGAAATAGTTGTTTTATATTTTTGCGTTGCGAGTTTTCCAAGGCTGGTGCGCATTTCTAGTTCGTATGTTAAATTGAATTTATTTGCTTTGTCATCATAGTTCGACTTGAGGTTTTTGACTTTAATATCTTTCGCGCCAATTCCGTCATAAACAGCTTGGTACTTGGCTTCCATTTCTTTCGTTGTAAATTCTACTTTTTTGAGAGATTCTTTTGAAACACTATTTCCGAGTTTATCGTACTTTTCTTTAGCGATATTTGATGTAAAAGTTTCTGCGGCTGCTAAAGCATTTTTTTCATCTTTATGTTGATTTTGGATAAAAAAATAAATGGCAATACCTGCGAGGACGACAACAGCGGCAATACTTCCAATAATAATTGCCTTCTTGTTATTCCCCTTTTTCCCACCATATCTAGCCATAATACACCCCTTAAATTCATGTTTTATTCAATTAATTATACCAAACACTTTGAAAAAAGTTGAAAAAATTAAAGAAAACTTTAGATTTGCCTGACATATTTTTTTCCTATTCATGTCATAATTTGTTCTTATTTGCTTGGTAAAGTAATGGTAACGAAAGGATGATGTTGGATGGAAGAGATGGAACAACCAGAAAAGAAAGTCATTATTCGTGGGAAAGGCATCCACAATAAATGGAAGTGGAGCACGATTATTGTCAGTATTCTTTCTGTCATTATTATTAGCTTTTTAAGTTATCAACTGTATTCAGTTAGTCAAAATACCCCAGAAAATAATACTGGAACGATGCAAGGCCCTGGAGGAAGTGGTGTGCCAAGTGGAACGCCGCCGTCTGGTGAACCAGGTCAAGCCCCGGGTAGCTCGGATGATAGTAGTTCTGATTCCGGGACAAGTGATAGTAGTACAAGTAGCGACGGGACACTTTAATAGCTGTAAGCCCTCTAAAACCTAGAATTTTAGAGGGCTTTTCCCAATCTTTAAAAAATCTTATGGAATTATCGCTCTCTTTTTTTGTCATTTTATTGTAATATGGAGGTAAGTTACAATAAATGAGGTGTGTAAAATGGCAAGACATGCACGAAAAAGAAAAGCGCGTAAAGGGAGAATTTTTGTTACTATTCTAGTTGCCCTATTAATTTTAGTTGGTGTAGTTGCAGTTATCGGTTATTTCCAATATCAATCTAGCTTAAAAGAAGCGCAAACTGAAAGTAAATTAAAAGATTACGAATTTAATGGTGTCAAAGCAGTTGGCGATGAGATTAATGTGTTACTTATCGGCAGTGATTCGCGTGGAGAAGACCAAGGGCGTTCAGATAGCTTAATGATTGCTCATTATAATACGAAAACAAATACGCCAAAACTCGTGTCCATCATGCGTGATACATATGTGGACATCCCTGGACATGGCAAAAACAAAATCAATGCAGCATATTCCTACGGCGGACCAGAACTTGTACGCCAAACGATTAAAGAAAACTTTGGTGTAGATGTGCAATATTACGTAGTAGCCAATTTCGAAGGTTTCCCTAAGATCGTTGATACGCTAGCGCCAGAAGGAATCAAAATTAACGCTGAAAAAGATATGTCGAAAAACATCGACGCAAATATTAAAAAAGGTGAGCAAGTAATGGATGGTAAAACACTTTTACAATATGCTCGCTTCCGTAAAGATGCAGAAGGTGACTTCGGTCGAATTCGCCGTCAGCAACAAGTGTTAGAAGCCTTGAAAGAACAAGCCATTGACGTTGGCGATGTAACTAAAATTCCAGATGTCATCGGAAAACTACAAGGTTATTCTTCCACTAATATCCCAACAGGAACATTAATGTCCATTGGCGCAGATTTCCTACTAGGCAAAACAGAAACAATGGAAAAATTCGCCATCCCAGTTGAAGGGAAATGGCACAATGAGCGAATCGACGGCGCAGGAGCAGTCCTTCGTTTAGACGATGTAGCCGCAAATGCGAAAGCTTTACAAGACTTTTTGAAATAACAAAAAAACACGGAAATCCTCGTTACTGGATTTCCGTGTTTTTATTATTAGAATTTGTCGTTGTTCCACCATTTGGCAAAAGTATTTGGGCAAACCTTTTTAATAGAATCTTCGTCGTCTTCATCCCACTCAAAATCTATTTTAGGTATAGATACTTCTTCAAACTCAATTCTACTCTCTGCTTCATTTTCCGCATCGTCAAAGTCTTTATCTAGTTTGTTCTCGAAAACATCCATCACTAAGTAAGCTACCTCTTCAGCTTCAGGATATTCATCCTCTGTTAACAAATCGAATTCGTCACAAAGCGTATCTGCATTCTCCATAGCGGACATGAATACAGCCTTACCTCTCGTTAGTAACCAATAACGGAAGTAGTCGAATCCATCATCGCCACAGCCACCTAATACTACGTAAGCAACAGCCCAGAGTGACTGATTGTAAGATTTTTTATGAAAGTAATTCCACCAATAATCATAACCAAAAAGTTCATCTTCACTCAACTTTTCTAGTAATTCTTCTAATTTGTTGCCTTTGTCAGAGCTATCAATAATTCCCCAAAACTGATCTTGGGTTAATAAAGATGATACTTTTTTCATTCAATTTTCCTCCAATGGATAGATTTATTATGAATTTAGTATAACAAATCAGAAAATATTGGTAAAGCAACCTAAAGTGATATATGTGGAAATACTAAATATTGCTAATTTCAGACAGAATATTGTCACAAAATATTGACAAATCTTGTTTTAAATTTCTTTTTTCGCTTCACATAGCTTATAATGAATACATATTTTAAAAAGGGGTGAGACGCTTCATGAAAGACAAAACAAAGAAAAGAAAATGGAATTGGGCGCAGATTCTTGCAATTTTTGTATTAGTAACGCTCGTAGTTTCGATGGTTTATGCAACGGTTAATTTAATTACAGCACCGTCTGGCAATGCTCCAGAAGGACAACAAACAAAGGGCGACTACTCACTTATGCTTATGCAGTGTGTACTTGGTGTGGTAGTACTATTTTTACCATCCATCATTAGTAAAAAAATGAAATTCGTCATTCCGAATGCGATGTATATTGTTTTTATCGTTTTCTTATATTGTGCGATTTATCTTGGCGAAGTACGTAGTTTCTATTATTTGATTCCTAACTGGGATACGATTTTACATACGTTTAGTGGCGCGATGCTTGGGGGGCTTGGCTTCTCGATTGTTAGCTTACTAAATAATGATGAACGCGTTACACTTTCGATGAGCCCAGTTTTTGTAGCATTATTTGCTTGTAGTTTTGCCGTATTCTTAGGTGTTTTCTGGGAGTTCTATGAATTTGCAGCCGACAGCTTTGGAATGAACATGCAAAAAACAATGCTTGAAGATGGCACGATGCTTCAAGGTCACGCAGCAGTTGCTGACACAATGGGCGATCTGTTCGTCGATTTCCTCGGCGCTTTCGTAATATCAATCGTTGGTTACTTCTCCATTCGTAAAAATAAAAAATGGATGAAGAACTTCGAATTTAAAAAACTAGACGAAGAAGCGAAATAAAAAAACTGCCAACAAAGTGAGAAATCATTTTGCTGGCAGTTTTTTTAGATAATTTTTCTTTCTCTATCAATAAACATCATTAAAAAGGCGATGAATTGTAGAAATGCACAAACAAGAATGGCGTATTGAGCGAATAACTGAATAAAGAAATTACCAACAACAGCACCAATAATAAAACTAAGAATAACTGAAAAATACAAGAAGCTATTATGCAGATATTGTTTTTCCTTGTACTCAAAATAATCACATAAATTTTGCGTAGCACTCCGCAAATTCCCAATACACATCGTCGTCGCAATCCCTCTACCATGCATTTTTCGGAAACTTTCCACTTGAATCCCACAGACAAAAGAGATCAGCGAATTGGCAATAAGATTTTTATCAAGCGGAATAAATGCAACCCCAATCAAAATCACCACTTCTATCAAAACAGAAAGCTGCCGCCAGTGGAGCCGCCGAATAGCACGCCGGTGAATCAGTTCAGACAGCGCAATCCCAACCGTAAAAGAAACAACCGGCCAAAAATACTGAACAGCCGTAGCCCAATTGCCTTCCGAAATATTAATTCCAAATAAAAGTATGTTCCCTGTTTGCGCATTAGCGAATACTTGTCCTCTTTCGATATAAGAGTAAGCATCCATAAACCCACCTGCGAGAGCGAGCAAAAGCCCCAACCCAATTGATTCTGAAATTTGCCTAGTTCTTGCCATAACTTTTCATCCTTTTTTTCTTATTTATTAACCATTTTTTCGCGCAATGTACTAATTAATGTATTGATTTGCTCGATATTCTGTAACAGTCTTTTCTCGTAATGATGGATAGGAAGAAAGACGCCCAATTCATCTGTGTTTTCAGTGGTTTCTTGCCCGTAAAAAATTCTGCTCGATGGAATAATTTCTTGTATTTGTAAAAAAGTTTTCCAAATAACCGCATAAGCTTGCGATTCACTCAGACCTAATTTTAAAGTGTTAGGAAGGGAGTAGAGCACGAGAATACCTCTTTTTTTATTAATTTTTTTAGTGGATATCGTGAAATCTGGCTCGTAGGAATGCACTGTATCCTCGTCATCAACTAAATAAATCGCGGTTTCGGGGCTAGCAAGATCTGACTGAAATATTTCTTGAAATTTCTCTTGCTCCCGATTAGGAATTTCTGCAATCAAATGACCTTGCGTATCTGTTAAAAAGAAAGGGTTATCTGCTGTTATTTTTTTGGGAATAAGAAAAGCTTGCCGGAGAAGCTCAAATAAAGTTCTGCCGCAAACGCCTAACAATAACGCACTGACATCACTTTGCCGATAGGAGGATAAAATGATTTTAGCCAAAAGTGTGTCGTCTTTCTCAAAACCACGCGTTTCTTGATAGCTCTCTAAATTATCCAGAAATACATCTTTGAACCGCCTGCAAGCTGTCGGATTAGCTAAAATCTGCTCGAAAAGGGTAGCTACATTTTGCTCTTTTGGGAAAATAGTCGTCATTTTCAGGTCTCCTTTATTAATTTGGATTTTTTTTATTAATAAATTTATAAGAAATAATATATTAAGTAGTTTGCTATTTTATGTAAATATTATCTCATATTTATAGAGGAAAAAATAAAAAAATATCATATATTGGATAAATTATCCTGTTATGGAGTAAATTTATAGTTTAATAGAATAGAAATGTTACTTATGTATACAATTTTGTGTGATTGCGCGGTTTTATGCAATAAGTTATAATTTATTAGTGAATATGTGAGCAATTTAATATTCACTAACAATGGGACAAAAAACAACAAAAGAGAGGACAGATGATATGAAAAAAGTTTTAATTCATAGTGGTAAAATGGAAAACCATTCAATAGCCATGAAAAATAGCTTGGAAGGCTTACATTACTCACCCTATGAAACTGGTAATATGCAAGGATGCCAAAGTAATTCAATTGATCAATTACGGGATTCCATTTTGAATATGATTGAAGGTCTTGAATACTTTGTTAAAGTCACGCAAACAGATGCTGGTCGCATTGAGAGATTAGGAGAGCTTTTTGAACAACAAGATAAAAGTCTTGGGCAAAGAATGCAAGGGTTGAAAAAAGCTAAATGAATAAAAAAAATAAAATCGTTAATCAAAAGATTGATTTGATTCAAAAAGAGTTACATGAAAAAGAAGATGAATTATTAGATTTATTTAAAAGAGAACGTGAGATTGAATCAATTGAAGATACTTTACGTGGTTTAGAACAAAGAAAACAAGAGACGCTCATACTTATGCAAAATGTGTATCAAGGAAGTAAGAGTCGAGGACTCACGCAACACATGTTGGAAGCAGGACAAGAAGATAGTCGGAATTTTTCAAGACTTATAAATAGTTTAAAAGAAGAAAATCAAACAACAAAATCGACTTTAAATCATAGAAAAGCTTCCTTGGTAGAAACAAAAAATGGTTTAGAAAAGGAGTTGTTGTTGAATGACTAAAATATCCATCTCTGAGGTATCGGAGTTTTTAAGAATGCTTAAAACAACTAATAATAACGTAGGTAACAATATTACGAGTTTAGAACGAGCGATTAATCAGTATAATGAAGATAATGAATTAGAGGGAGAAGCAATTGCTAGATCCAAAGCATATTACAATAATATATATTTCCCGTTATGTCAAGCTATTCGCGAAGGTATGAGAATCAGTGAGGAGCTTTTAGAGCAATACTTGAATGATTTTGCGTATCAAGTAGATTCATCTTTTGACTGTTGCATTGATGCTGATGGATTGTATGAATTGAGTCAAAGAGTAGACAGACTAGAACGTGACTTTGAAGAATTACAACAATCACTTTCTATTGGAACAAGTACTTTGCATCAAGGGAAGGTTTTAAGATTACAAATGGAGATGTTTAATGCTTGGAAGAAAGAGCAGTTACTAGAAAAATATATTCAATTTGAACAATCGCATGGTAATTTTTTTAGTGGGTTAGAAGAATTAACTTCCCATATAAAACGCGCAGTTCAAGAAATTGATCGAAATATATCATTTGATAGTAGTACGGGTCTATATAATTTGGGGAATATGAATACTTCTATTTTAACAGATTTACAAAAAACAATGAGAAGAACGCAACCAGAACGAGATAAAAAAGCTCTTGAAGAGATTGCCGTGATGGATGAAGATGGAAAAATTATTGGGGTTAATTGGGGGAGAGTTGCTCAATTACTTCGGGAGCCGAACAAATTAACAAGTGAACGACTTCGTGCGTTACAGGCATTATGGAACTCTAGGTTCGATGTAATTGATGAATATGAGCGGGGCTTTTTTGCATTTTTTGCACCGGTTATTTCACCATTATTAGGATTTGAATATAATCAAGATAATGATTACTATTTTACGAATGAGCACTCATTGCAAAGATATGGTGGATTTATGGATTTTTATGATGATGCTGGTTTCTTATTAGGAATGGATTTAGATACTGAAGTAATAACTTTTATTTCGGGAGACAAAGAATACCGTGTGCAGTTATGGAAAGGGAACTACGGACTAGGAGCAGCGTACGGTGGAGAATTGGGTATTTATTATCGTAACGCAAGTGATGCTAATACAAACCCGTACCAAGAAGGATCTGAAAACTCTAAGTTAATTTGGTATCGTTGTGTGGATGAGGAAGATGAGCTTGTTTCAACTTCTACCATTTATGATAAAACTACAGATGAACAACTTATTAGAAACAGCACACGGGATTATGCTGAGAATGGGGATCACTTTTGGAACTTAGCCATTCAAACAAATTTTGGACAAACTAAAGAAAACTTATATATGGTGGAACGTATTGAAATACCAAATGAAGAGCTTAGAAATGATTTTGTAGAAGCATTAAAAAAAGAAACTGATATTAGTAATATAATTATTAATGGAGATGCGGTGACATTTACTTGGAAAAATTAAAAATAACATGTATTAGTATTTTTATGTGTTTAATATTAGTAGCTATGGGAGGCTGTTCAACGATGCAATCATTTTCTAATAAAGATGAAGCAAATAAGTACCTTAAAGAAGCATTAGAAGAAAAATATGGAGAAACTTTTGATATATATCAAGAAGAAAAGTATGCAAATTATCCAACAGCGGATTCTTATAGTGCTATTATGATTGCAGAAAATGCCCCAGAATATAAATTCCGAGCGTGGGCAAGTAGTAACAATGAATTAAAGGATAATTATGCAGCGAATTTTTTCTCAAAAGATGCTGAAAAAATAGTTGCAAATATAATCAAACAAAAGAGTTTTATTAAAGATACAACTGTGACCTTAGAAGCGCCAATTACTGAAAAAAAATGGACGCTTGAAGATAACCTTACCGATTATCTTGAGCAAAGCGGTGCATACAATAAGGTGAATGTAACTTTAGAGCCAAATTTAGAAATGGATGTATATGTGAATCAAGTAAATGAACTACTGAAGGGATTATATAGTTGCGGCACAAATATAGAACTAAAAGTAAATGCCAATAATTTACAAATGTTTTATTATAAATTCTCGAATCAAGGGACGAAGGAACTTACTCAAGAGATAATTAAAGAGAAAATAATCGAGGAACAAGATATTAACCGTTCTAGAGGGGGAATCTAGTTATAAAGTAGGGTGCCTGTGCTATAGCACAGGCACCCTACTTTATTTTTTATTTTTGTTTATGAGCCCAATAACTTGCTCAACAAGTCCCATTTCATCCGAACTCATCACTTTTTCATCCAAACCATTACTATAAACCTGAGCTTCATAAATTTTAGTCAGTCGTGAGAAATCAGCTGTTTTTAAATCCGCATCAACTCTCACCGCAAAATGACGTAAAGTTTCACTTGATTCGCGCACATAACCATAAGAAGCGAGTGACTTCAATAGTTTATGATACGTTTTGCCAAATGCGGGTTTGTTTTTCAGTGAACGAAGCAATAAATAACTACGAATTCTGCGTCTGAATAATACGACTAACACAAGTAATGCTGTAACTAATCCAGCGGGAATCCACCAAAACCAAGTAGGAATTTTGAAATTAGAGGCCGCTGTTTCTGTTTTAGGTTCTTCTTTTTTCGTTGCTTCACCAGTGGAACTGCTGCCGTTATCTTGTTCCGGTGTTTTTTCTGGGGTGTTTGGTGTTTCTGGCGTGCTCGTGCTATCGTTCGGTGTTTCTGGTTTATTAGCGGTTTCGGTTGTTGGTTCTTGGAAGTCTTCTGGGTTGGAGAACGTTGCTGTTGGCTCAAATGGAACCCAACCAGTACCTGGGAAAAATACTTCCGGCCAAGAATGCGCATTATTATTTGTTATCGTGTACGTGGATTTCGCATCATTTTCTTTTTTCTCGCCCTCGCCGGGTGTGTAACCTTTGGCCCATCTTGCAGGAATCCCAAGCGAACGAAGCATGACTACCATTGAAGTAGAAAAATTATCACAATAACCAATCCGCGTTTCAAATAAAAATTGGTCGACATAATCGGCTCCCCTAGGCGTTTCTTTCGCATCATCTGTGCTATAAGTAAACGTGCCTGAAGAGCTTAGATAGCTTTCGATAGCCTTTGTTTTATCATAAATGGAATCAGCGTCTTTGGTAACTTTATTAGCCAGTTTTGCAACCCGATCCGGTAACTCACTAGGTGTTTGCGTATATTTCGAAACAAAAGCGCTCGATAATGTACTAAAATCAGCGTTCTGCATCTTTTCAATATTATAAACAGGTGTTTTTACTTGGACAGTATAATTTTTGATAGTATCTACCGGTCCAACTCTTTCAATCGTCAAATTAGCACTAAACGAATCCACCGCACCATTAACCGTCTGCGTTCCGTACGGGTAAGGCATGTAGTCGCTAGAAGAAGCAAAACTAATTTCAGCCGTGTTTGTAGGACCAGTTGTTTGTTCTGTAAGTTGAATCGGGAACGTATCACCAGAAGAAAAAGATACCACATCGCCTGTGTTTGCATTTGCCCAGCCGGTACCAGTGTAGTTAGTTTTCGACTCTACACGCCAGTAGTGGCCTTTATCCGTACGTGCGGTAAATACAGTGCCGTTATCCTTTTTGAGTGCACCACCAAGCGTTGTGTCGTCTTCACTATAGCCAACCGTGCGCGTAGTATTAATCCCAAGCGCATTTTTTATCGTCGGTACAGGATCTGGGAAAATGGGAGCCTTTTTCGGAAGCATTAACGAACTAAAAACAAAAACCGCCAGTAACATAATCACGAAAACATGATAAAAGAGACCATTTCGTTTCAAGGAATCCGCACTTATTCGATTTGGTGCTGCAATTCGGCTAGCCAGCGCAAGATGAAGTAGTAGGAATCCTTCCAATACGGTCCGAACAATCGCCCAATTACTATTATAATCTGTAAAAGTATTAATAACCGCTAAATAAGCAACCGTTAAAATTAACACACTCATAATTCGCTGTTTGCGCAAAATACTATAAGTAGTAATATAACTCAAAAGCCATAACGCAATTAAAAAGACGATTAAAATAAAGTCCATAGAAATATCGGACGAGCGGAACTGCACCATATCTTTAAATCCATTAAAGGTAATTTGGAAAAAAGAACTAAACCAATTCGCGGACAGAATACCACCTTTAGCGTAATAAATTCCTGAAACGATGAAAATCATTACGACATGAAGAGGGATGGTCCAGTAATATTTCAAACGGAGGAAAAAACTGCCGAGAGAAATAGTGATAAATAAAATAATCCAATTTGCGGTGGAGAGTTCTGTCAGTTCGGCAAAAGGATAAATCCACTCGGAGATAAGTAAAACCGATAGAATGAACAGCATTACGAGCGATAAGTATCTTTTCATTTAGTTTCACGCTCCCGTCTGCTTAGAAGACTCGCTGGCTCAAGGAAAATCGCTGGAGCATCCATCGCTTTGGAATGTTCTGACTGAAATGTAATAATTTGAAGCTGTTTATTATCCGTTAAACGAGTCACTTTTTGCATTAACATCGTATCAATACACGGCGTAAATAAAAGGATTTTCTCGCCAGCATGTAAATTGCTATCAAGCGATTCTTGTAGGGTTAAACTATCTACCGGTGCAATCTCAGCAAAAGCAATCGAAATATCTTGAAGTCTATTCGCGCCTTTCGCTGGAGCAAATTTACTCGTTTGGTCGCCTAGGAGTGTAACGCGAATTTCCCCATTATCTTCGGAAATTTTGCGGATGAATGAGTAAGCAGCCCGAAGTGATAGTTCGAAATTTGGATGGTTAGCTCCATAAAAAATGACTGACAAGCGTGATGTTGCGCTATTTTCGAATTCCCGAGTCATCAATTGGTCACTTTTAGCAGAAGATTTCCAGTCGATAAGGGAAATCCGGTCACCGGAAGAAAATTCGCGCAAACTGTGTAAGTTGCTATTTTTCTTGAGCGTCCAATAAGCTGCATTGCGTTCGTTTTCCGGAGAAACTTCACTGATTTTTTCTAGCATATCAGGAAAATACGTCGGGTAAATAGTGAGCGTTTTTTCGGTCGACAATTGGCGCGAACGTTCCAGTAAACCGAATGCATCACTCGTTTCCACGTCTAGCGGCGGGAATGAATGAATCCCACGAACACCGGCAAATCCAGCAAGCGTCACCGTGAAATTCTTTTTGAAAAGCGGGTAAACTACTTGTTGTCGTGCGCTCACTTTACCAAAACTAGCAGGTATTTTTTGTTGGAACAACAAATAACCCACTGGATAACGCGATTTTCGAGAGAACGATACTTGCATATCGACTAAATCGCCATCATGGTAGGTATTTTTAATGAAATTTCGATTTGTTTTCCACGCTTTGAGCGGATAAATCGAGGACAAAAATAATAATAATAAGATAAAACTAAAGAAATAGGTTAAAAACCAACTAGCTGTGTCGCCTTGAAATAACGTATAAGCCCAAAGCCCAGCATAAATAATTAGCATAATAATCCACCGAGATGCTAAAAGGAGGCGTTTTTTCAACATTGAGTTACCTCTTCTCTACCGGAACTGACGTGTTTTTCAGAATGGAAGCAATAATGGATTCGGCTGTTTCCTCATTATAATAAGCTTCAGACTTCAAAATGAGACGATGGGTGAAAATATACGGCGCTAAATACTGAATATCATCAGGAATCACATAATCACGACCTTCAATAAGCGCAAAAGCTTGAGCGGCTTGCATAAACGCTAACGAGCCACGCGGACTAATCCCAAGCGAAACAGAAGGGTGTTTTCGGCTCGCATCGACTAAACGAATGATATAATTTTTCAATACATCATCAATAAAGACTTGTTTGGCTTTATTTTTTAAATTCAACAATTCTTCTAGCGTTACAACTTGCTTCGTTTGGTCAAGTGGATCTTGGTATTGTTTTAAAGTAAGTAGCTGCATTTCTTCTTCAACTGTCGGATAGCCGATATTGATTTTAAGCAAAAATCGGTCTAATTGGGCTTCTGGCAAAGCGTAAGTGCCTTCGTATTCAATCGGATTTTGCGTCGCCATTACGAAAAACGGATCAGCGAGTTTGCGCGTAATCCCATCAACCGTCACACTGTTTTCGGCCATACCTTCTAGTAAAGCGGCCTGCGTACGCGGTGCAGTTCGATTAATTTCATCGGCGAGAACAATATTTCCCATAACTGGACCTGGACGGAATTCGAATTCGCGCGTTTCTGGGTTGAAAATCGAAACCCCGGTCACATCAGCTGGGAGTAAATCTGGTGTAAATTGAATTCGTTTAAAGGAAACCCCGATTGTTTTTGCGAGTGTGCGCACCATCATTGTTTTACCAACCCCGGGAACGTCTTCCAGTAATACGTGACCACCCGCAAGTAGGGCAGTTAAGCTTAATTTAACAACATGTCGTTTACCGACGATAACTTTTTCAACTTCATTAATAATCTCATTTATTTTAATGGATGGCTCTATAGACATAATTTGCCTCCTATGTTTTAGTCAGAATATGTGTATTCATGGTTTAATGCTACTATAATCAACCTTGAATGTAAAAGATTTAACGTGGCATGGACTTTTTCTAGGAGATTGTTTACACTTAGAATAACTGGAGGTGGCGAACTTTGAGCGTTAAATTGGCTGATTTAATGAAATTACCATCTTTAAAAGAAGCGAAAGTAGTATCTGGGAAATCTGGATTATCGAAGCTAGTTTCGTCTATTTCTGTTTTAGAATATACAGAGGTAGCTCTTTTAGAAGATGATTTATTTGATAATGATGAATTTTATGGCAGTGAAATAGTTTTATCTGCTTTTGTAAATATTCGTGACGATGTCGAGGCGCAGTGCCGGACGATTGAACGATTACATAAGGTTGGCGAGGTAGCTTTAATTCTTTACTACGTTGGTATATTTGTGCCGAAAATTGATCAAAAGCTGATTGATTTTGCAAATGAACTTGATTTTACCATTATCGTGATGCCAGAAAATGAGATGTCGCTTAGGTATAGTGAAGTGATTTATGAAGTAGTTGAAGCGATTGTGAAGCAAGAAATGACGGATACCAACTTTGTCACCGAGTCGTTAGAACAAATTTCGAGTGTGCGACCTCCGCAGCGGAATATTGATACGACGCTGAAAATCCTGTCTGACAGAACCCACACTTCACTCGTTTTAACCGATAATTCTTTTCAAGTAATTAATTCAATCACTTGGCCGCGAACACGCCACTGGGATTTTGAAAAAGTGATTGAAGCTTCTAAACAAATAAATGAAAATGAACTCGTGGAACTCCATTTGGATGAACGTGATTTCTATACGGCCAGAAAGCCGATTTTTCAAGATGGAATGCAGGCAATGCACTTATTTATGATGAAAGAAAAAGGGGCGCTAACTGCTGATGTAGTGTTGCAAATTACTGAGGTAGTCCAAGTATTTATGAACTTGTGGGGTCGCAACTATGTTGAAATCAGCACCGCCGAACTAATGAAGGCAATTTTGAATGATGAAAGTGTGAAGATGCGCCGACTTGGTAAAATTTTAAATATCGATGTTTCTTCTATTAAATGGATGTGGCTCGTGAAAACGGAAGAAATTCGCGACAATGAGCGGGTTTTGAGCGAACTAAAAAGCTTTGTCGCTAGCCATTTTGATGTTTCTTTGATTGATTTATTTGAAGATAATATTGTCGTTTTGCTGGATAATTCAGTTGCACAGCGCGACCGGACGCATACGGCCAATGAGTTTGCGATGATGATGAAGGAAATCGGGATAGAGCTAAAAATCACCGTTTGCCAAGGAATGGAGCAGACTTCGGATGTACAGAGCGCATATTCACTCGTAAATGAATACAAAAATGCCGCCAATGCGATTTACGCTAATAAGCCGATTTATTCACTTCAAGAAATCGATTTTGCTGCCAAGTGTGTGGGCATTGTTAATTGCGGCGAATTAGCGATTGCGGAACAAATGAAGCCGCTAAAAGCATTAGATGATAACGAAGAATTAATTGGAACGTTGTCAGTATTCTTGCTAGAAGGCGAGTCGAATTATAATCAAGCCGCCGAACTGCTCTTTTTGCATAAAAATACGATTAAATACAGGATTCAACGAATAAATGAGTTACTGCAATATCCGGCGACAAAAATTCCAGAGTCGTATAATCTCTATTTAGCTGTAGCAATTCGTCGTTTACTTGGCGAAACAAACAATAATAATTAAAAACAGCACGATTTTTGTCCAAAGTGACAAAGATTGGGCTGTTTTTTTTCAATTCAGATAAATACAAATGATAGCTAGTTCTTATATAATTAGTCCTTAATAGAACAAATTCAAGAAAAAAGGGGCGAAACATTATGACAGAGAAAAACACAGTTGAGCAGACACAATCCTGGCAAAGTTTGGCATTTTTATGGACTGGCGCAATGATTTGCGTACCGAGTCTCCTTGTAGGTGGAACGCTTATTTCGGGCATGCCTCTATGGGAAGCAATTTTAATAGCACTTTTAGGATATGGAGTTATTGTCTTATTTATGATATATCAAGGAATGCAAAGTAGTGACTTAGGCATTCCGGCAGTTAGTGTAGCATCGCAAGTATTTGGCGAACAAGGATCTAAGAAAATTATATCGATTCTTTTAGCAATTGCTTGTCTAGGCTGGTTTGGGATTCAAGCAAACGTCTGTGGTGCAGCATTTTCACAGTTCCTCGGTATTTATGGAATTAATGTTCCAATACCAGTATCTTCCTTGATTTGGGGAGTAATCATGTTACTATCAGCTATCTATGGTATTCGTATTTTGAGTATTTTAAATTATATTGCAGTTCCGATTTTACTTTTTGTATGTATTTATGGCTTGGTTGTTTCGTTAAACAATGGCGGGCTTGCGATTGTTGAAAATTATAAACCAGCAAACAGCATGTCGTTCATGACTGGGCTTGCGATTACAATCGGCTCGTTCGCATTAGGTGCCGTTATTGCCGGCGATTACTCGCAGTATACAAAATCACGTAAAGACGTTGTTAAAGCAGCGATCATCGGCATTTTGCCATCAGGTGTTTTAATGATTACAGTTGGTGCGGTTCTCGCGCTAACAGCTGGAACGGCAGATATTTCGGTCGTATTTACCAATTTAGGTTTGCCAGTACTTGGAATTATCGGTTTGATTTTGGCAGCTTGGACAACCAATGCAGTTAATGCGTTTTCCGGCGGGATCGCGATTATTAACGTTTTCAACATCTCTGAAAAATATCATAAAGTAGCCGTAGCAGTTGCTGGTGGGCTTGGAACACTGCTAGCTGTTATCGGTATTCTAAACCATTTTGTACCAATTATGTCCGTACTTTCAGCGATGGTTCCACCAGTTGCCGGAGTAATGATTGCATCTTACTGGATCGTTCAAAAAGGCGACAAATCCAAATGGGCACCAGTTGCAGGCGTTAACTGGCTTGGCGTAGGATCTTGGTTAGTAGGTGCTGTGATTGCAGGGATTCCAGTCATTTTGACATTCTTCCCTTCACTACCACAATTACCAAATCAACCACTTATCGGTATTATTTTGTCACTAATTGTTTATCTCGTTGGGGCGAAA
This sequence comes from Listeria swaminathanii, assembly GCF_014229645.1. GTDB lineage: Bacteria > Bacillota > Bacilli > Lactobacillales > Listeriaceae > Listeria > Listeria swaminathanii. Next base: position 244,686 of record NZ_JAATOD010000001.1, read on the forward strand.
GTATTGAGTGCGAAAACGGAAAAAGTAGAGAACTTGGAGGGAAAATAAATGCGTTACTTAGACGAACAAGCTATTGAAGATATTGCGATTGGTGCGGCATTTTTAGGCACTGGTGGCGGAGGAGATCCGTACATGGGCAAAATGATGGCCCTAACAGCGATTAAAAAATACGGACCAATCCAACTGTTATCTCCAGACGAAATCGCGGATGATGATTACTTTATTCCAGCAGCAATGATGGGAGCACCATCTGTACTTATAGAAAAATTTCCAAAAGGGGACGAATTCGTTCGCGTCTTTGAAAAACTAGGTAAATATGTAGGAAAAGAAGTGAAAGGAACATTCCCAATGGAAGCGGGCGGCGTTAACTCGATGATTCCAATCGTTGTAGCAGCGCAACTTGGTTTGCCAATGGTCGATTGTGATGGCATGGGTCGAGCTTTCCCAGAACTACAAATGGTTACTTTCCATTTAGATGGTATTTCCGCAACGCCAATGGCTATCACCGATGAAAAAGGAAATATTGGCATCATGGAAACAATTGATAACAGATGGACTGAACGACTTGCACGCGTGACTACGGTCGAAATGGGCGCAAGTTCGCTTGTTAGCTTGTATCCTTGTAATGGTGCGCAAATTAAACAAAGTAGTATTAAAAATATCGTGACACTTTCAGAAGAAATCGGTAAAGTCATTCGCGAAACATCAATTGACGAAGCAGAAAAACTGCAAAAACTATTGGATGTGACGCACGGTTACCATTTATTCGAAGGTAAAATCACTGATGTTATTCGTGAAACGCGCGCTGGCTTTAACTTTGGCCGTGTGAAAATTGACGGGCTTAACAAAGATGCAGACAGCGAAGTCATCGTCCATTTCCAAAACGAAAACCTTGTTGCAGAGAAAAATGGCGAACCTATCGCGATTACACCAGATTTAATTTGTATGGTGGATTTGGAAACACTGATGCCAGTAACGACAGAAGCGCTAAAATATGGCAAACGTGTCCGCGTGATGGCACTTCCAGCTGATGATGCTTGGCGTACCGAGAAAGGCATCGAAACAGTTGGGCCGCGCTATTTCGGCTATGATGTCGATTTTGAACCGCTAGAAGAACTTGTCAAAAAGGAGGAACGCCGCCATGTATAAAATTGGAATTGACGTTGGTGGTACAAACACCGATGCCGTTATTTTAGATGAAAATCAAAAACTAATTCATAGTGTAAAAATGCCAACAAGTGAAGATATTGAAACAGGAATTACCGAGTCGCTTCATCGCGTGCTGAGTGAAACTGGAATTGATCGCTCGAAAGTAACACACGCCATGCTTGGAACAACGCAGTGCACAAACGCGATTGTGGAACGTAAAAAATTAGCGAAAGTGGGCGTTCTTCGTTTAGGATACCCTGCAACAGCATCCGTTTTACCATATACAGCTTGGCCGGAAGATATGGTTGGCTTTTTATCTGGAAAATATAAACTAACTGGTGGCGGCTATGAATATGATGGTCAGGTGCTATCAGAAATTAACGAAGCAGAAATTCGTGAAACATTGGCTAGTTGGAAAGGCGATGTAGAATCCGTTGCAGTTGTTGGCGTCTTCTCTTCTTTGAAAAACGACCAAGAATTAGCTGTTCAAAAAATTATCGAAGAAGAAGTAGGCGCGGATATTCCCGTTTCGATTTCCTCTTCCGTAGGTTCAGTTGGACTAATTGAACGCGAAAATGCGACGATTTTAAACGCAGCTCTTTTCAAAGTTATTGCGGCAACAAGTGACGGTTTCGAAAAAGCGTTAGAACAAGAAGGAATCGCGCACGCGGAAATCTATCTTTGCCAAAATGACGGGACGTTGATGTCGCTTAATTATGCAAGACAGTTCCCGATTTTGACGATTGCTTGTGGACCAACGAATAGTATCCGCGGCGCTTCCTACTTGGCGGGACTAAAAGACGCGATGGTACTCGATGTTGGAGGCACGACTTCTGATATCGGCGTGCTTACAGATGGCTTCCCAAGAGAGTCCTCGCTTGCAGTCGATGTTGGCGGCGTGCGTACCAATTTTAGAATGCCCGATATTATTTCCATCGGACTAGGCGGAGGTAGCGTCATTCGCGAGCGGGACGGCGAAATAACGATTGGCCCAGATAGTGTTGGATATCGTATTTCCGAAGAGGCGCTAGTTTTCGGTGGTAAAACGATGACAACAACAGATATCGCAGTTCGTCTAGGCATGGCGGACATTGGCGACGCTCAACTCGTTGCGCATATCCCAACCAATTTTGCTGAAAAAGCGTATAAATTAATCGCCGACATGACCGAAGATGCGATTGATAAAATGAAAACCAGCTCAAGTAGCGTCAATCTAGTACTTGTTGGTGGCGGTAGCGTCATTATCCCTGATGAAATTCCCGGCGTCGCAAAAATTTTCCGCGACAAAAACGGCCCAGTCGCCAACGCAATCGGCGCATCCATTTCCCAAATCAGTGGACAATACGAACAAATCTACATCTATTCTCAAATCGAGCGGGAGGAAGCGCTCCAAGATGCTGAGCAAAAAGCGAGAGAACAAGCAACTCTTGCCGGTGCAGTAGAAAATTCGATTAAAGTGGTCGAAGTGGAAGAAATCCCATTAGCGTATCATCCAGGCAATGCGACCAGATTACGCGTGAAAGTTGTGGGGAATTTGGTTTAAGAGAAGTGAATAGTGGAGCAGTGCTGACTTCAGGCTGGAAACGAAGTAAGAAATTACTTTGTTTCCAGTCTGTTTTTTTGGATCCATAGGCTTTCTAACCAGCGATAAGAAGCCAGAAATCAATTAGTAATTATCTCTTTAGGTGACTTGGTTACTGATTCTTATCGGTGAAGCTGGTTAGGAAATATAGATACGCACAGCATGCGAAAAATATTTGGCTACCAGCTTTATAAAAAATGGATAGGATTAGAATTAATTCAAGTCTTGTTGAATCATTCATCACACTTCGCTACATCGGTATTGAGCAAGAAGATAAAAATTCAGGCGGATATCGGTTTAAGGCTATAAGATAATGTTGCTGTGAATAAATATGCTTTATATACAAAGGCGTTTGTATTTAATTAGTAATAAGCACAGATAAAACGACAGTAAATAGTCTCTAAAAGTGAACTATTTGGGACTTTTTCTTTTTAGATGTATAAAATCCTGCATACAAGCGCAAATTGGGGTGTTTTTGACAATATTAACAAACTAAAACTCGATTTATGTGGAAAAAAAGGCTATTTCATCCAAAAAAACGTCGTTCATGACAAGAATCAGACATTTCATTACTTTTTTGGTTATACATGGAAGCATCATGCTAATATTGTGTTGTACTAAAAAACATACAAAGAGGAGAGAGTGCAAAATGAAAACGGCAACTCGAAAATTACAAGCAAAGAAATGTGTATGTGTTTTATTAGCAGGAGGAATACTGGTTAGTGGTATGGCATTTCCCAATCAAGCTCAGGCAAGTACAGGTGAAGAACAACAAGTGAACACGGAAAAACAAGAATTACAAGTAGAAACGGGTTTGACAGATATGGAAGTAAGTTTAGCAGATAAATATGTATCACTATAACAGTGAGATCGATGAGTTTCAATTAGATAAATCTATTGAACTCGTAATGAAATCAGACCAGGTGAAAGTCGTTGAAAATTATATAAAGGAAACAAATAAACAATTACAACTATCTAAAACTAATAAAAAAGATGAAGTATATGCAATCTCGCCAACGGGTGAAGCAGATAGAGTAAATCCTAGCCCTAGAATGATGCTTAAATCAGCTGGGGTAACTAGAGTGGATTATCGCTGGAATTATTGTAGAATCAAAATCAGTGCGAAAGCTTTAAAATTTGCAGTCGGTAGCGGCATTGCAATCGCTGGAGTGTATGCACCTGCTAGAGCTGTTCAAGCTGCATGTTCAGTTGCTGGTATAGCTGTTTCGACTTCGAACATCAAACATGGAGTATGGTTTGATTATAATTATTTCACTGGGATTTTTATGGGCAAAGCTGGGAAACAATAGTTCGTTAAAAAGAGGTGTACAATGAAAAAAATATTGGATGATACATTTTGGGTTTTTGGTATAGTATTTGTTTTGTTGCTAATAGCATCTTATTTTCTCCCAATTGGTGAAATCATAGAAGATGCTAGAGTATTTCTTCTAGTGTTTTTCATTTTGAATATTGTGGGAAAATATTTACTGAAGCAGAGAAAAGAAAACAATAAATTTCGCTAGTACCGACAAAAAATGAAAAAAGAAACATTGTAAATAAGGACGTATGTTTGTGTAATATATTATACAAACATACGTTTTGTTGTTTTTTTGGTAGTCATGAAGAAGATAAAATGTATAGATGAATCTTCCTAAGTAAGAGTATTTAATTTATTATATTAAATCATGCTTCTCAAGTAAGAATTATCATTAATACCTAACTTTTTTCTTACTTTTATGTAGATGCCGTGCTTACTTCTCTTAGACGCCCAAGCATTCATTTCACGTACTTTTTCCGAAAGCTCATCAGCCGGAATAAGCCGCCTATCCACCAAAACAGACGGATTAATCAAACGCATTTTCTTCTTATGATGGTAAGTAAAGTCCACATCATTTTCTTCCAAATGGACACTCGCGAGCAACTGGATTTTCGCGCTTGCATCCGGATTCGCATTCAATTTAGCCAACAATTCAGCATCAGTCAACCGGAGATCCGCCGTTGTAATCGTCTCTTGCTGAAACGCAATGCGCATTGCCTCAGCCAAAATCTCATAACTATAAACATTCAGCGGATCATAAAAATAATCAATCACTTCCGAATAATATTGCTCAACAAACCATTCTGCCGCAGTGATATTCGCCAAGTAAAGCCGACCATCCACCATTACTAAATCCTGCAAAAATTCTTCCACCTCAGCTAAACTAATTTTCCCATGGCGATACAAATCTTGCAGCGTATAATCAATCCGGTCAGCACAAAGCTCCGGCGCTTCTTGCTCCAAAATCTTCCATTTCGAAATATCATCAAAAATTCCTTTATAAGAATAACCATACTTCTCTAAAATAGCAGGAATCGTCGAAGTTTTTACAAAATCCTCAAAAATCTGCTCATGATAATTTTCCTCTTCAAAGTCAAGCGCATAATCCACCACATGCGAAAAAGCAGTGTGCGATACGTCGTGCAACAATCCAGCAATTTGCTCCTCTAAAGAACTACCGAATTTTCGAATAAACAACATCACGCCAATCGAATGGTCAAGCCGACTAAGGTTCCAAAGCGGATTTACCAGATAACTCGAGCCACCTTGATGGACATGAGCTAGCCGGGAAACCAATGGACTTTGGATTAGTTCAGCTAAAACAGGTTCTATTTCAAATGTTCCGTAGAGCGGGTCTGTAATTTTCATTTTATTCACCTCTTTTTTTAATTATATATTAGCGAACAAATCTTTCCCATGTTTTCCCTAGCAATTCCAATCCCACCTGAGATACAATAAACCCAAACAAACGAAACGAGGCGAACGCCATGGCGGAATCACTCATTACTAAAAAAGCGATTGCTGGTGGGCTGATGGAGCTTTGTCAGCATAAGCGGTTTGAAAAGATTAGTATTGCGGATATTACGAATATTTGTGGGCTCAATCGGCAAACTTTTTACTATCATTTTACAGATAAATACGATTTGCTTACTTGGACCTATGAAAATGACTTTTTCCATTGTTTGGCAGACGGGATTACGCTTGGAAATTGGGATAAACATGTGCTGAAAATGCTGGAATCGATTAAAGAAAATGCTGATTTCTATAAAAATACGGTTTCCGCGGATGCGAGTATTCTTTCTTTTTGCTTTTCAAAACTCACGAATTCGCTGTTTATGGATTTGTTTGAGAAAATTGATACGAATGCGACTGTGAATGAGGCGGACCGGGTTTTCTATGCGGAATTCTTTTCTTACGGATGCTCGGGTGTATTGATTAAATGGATTACACGCGGTTTCAAAGAAGCGCCAGAAACAATCGCGAATCAGCTATTTCGACTTGCGAAGGATACGGAGTTTTTGGCAAACAGCATGTACCGCGAAAACTAGACAATATCGCCAATTTGTCTAAAAACCAGACATAAAGGTTCTTTTGCCCAGATTAAATGCGCGCGAGGAGAGGTATACTATCTGTATCAAGAAATTGGAGGAGATAGTGATGAAAAATAAAAAACGTACGCTAGTCGCTCTAACTGGGGCTGCAATTGGGACAGGTATTGCCGCAAAGAAAATTTCTGAACAAAAGGCTGCTGAAAAAGAACGGGCAGTAGATGAAGCTATTAAAGCGCGCTATTATGGCGATAAACAAGTGTATTTCGTTGGTGGCGGGATTGCTAGTTTGGCGGGGGCTGTTTACTTAATTCGCGATGCTAATTTTGATGGGAAAAATATTCATATTATTGAAGGTATGCACATTTTAGGCGGAAGTAACGACGGAGCGGGAAGCGTGGAAAATGGTTTTGTTTGCCGCGGTGGTCGGATGTTGAACGAAGAAACTTATGAAAATTTCTGGGATTTATTTAGCAGCATTCCGTCGCTTGATATGCCGAACTTTAGTGTGACGGAAGAAATTTTGAACTTTGACCACTTACACCCAACCCATGCGCAAGCGAGATTAGTTGATAAAGATCGCAATATCCTCGATGCGCATTCGATGGGATTTAATAATAACGACCGGATGTTGATGACGAAATTGCTCGCTACTCCGGAAGAAAAACTTGATAATTTAACAATCCGTGATTGGTTTGATGAACACTTTTTCGAAACGAATTTTTGGTATATGTGGCAAACCACTTTTGCTTTCCAAAAATGGAGCAGTTTATTCGAATTTAGACGTTATATGAACCGAATGATGTTAGAATTTAGCCGGATTGATACGCTAGAAGGGGTAACGAGAACGCCGCTTAACCAATACGAAAGCTTGATTTTACCTTTGAAAACATTTTTAGATAAACACCATGTTGATTTTACGATTAATCAAACGGTGGAAGATATTGATTTTAAAGATGCGCCTGGAATTACTGCGACAGCACTTCATTTATCGGATGGATCAACTATCGAACTTGGCCCGGACGATGACGTGATTATGACGAATGCATGTATGACGGATAGTGCGACACTCGGCGATATGAATACGCCAGCACCAAAACCAGAAGAAAAACCAATTTCCGGTGAGCTTTGGTATAAAGTCGCGCAAAAGAAACCAAATCTAGGTAATCCAGAGCCATTCTTCGGTCATGAAGAAGAAACAAACTGGCAAAGTTTCACCGTCACTTGTCATGGGGATGAATTATTAAAACGCATCGAACGTTTCACTGGAAATATTCCGGGAAGTGGCGCGCTTATGACTTTCAAAGATTCCAATTGGCTAATGAGTACCGTTGTTGCCGCACAACCCCATTTTAAAGCGCAAGATGCGAATACTACGATTTTCTGGGGTTACGGATTATATCCAGACCGCGTTGGTGATTTCGTTAAAAAACCAATGAAAGAATGCACCGGGGAAGAAATTTTATATGAATTAATGTGTCATTTGAACTGGCAAGACGATTTTGAAGAAATTAAAGCGGATATAATCAATGTAATTCCGTGCTACATGCCATATATTGATGCGCAATTCGAACCACGGGCAATGAGTGATCGTCCGGCCGTTGTTCCAGAAGGTAGTACAAACTTCGCGATGATTAGCCAATTTGTGGAAATTCCGAAAGATATGGTTTTCACTGAAGAATATTCCGTTCGCGCCGCTAGAATCGCCGTGTATACGTTGCTTGATATTGACAAAAAAATCTGCCCAGTAACACCACATAATCGTGATCCAAAAGTGCTAGCGAAAGCAACACAAACCATGTTTAGATAAAGTGAAAAAGTAGCTATTTGTGACAGAATAGCTACTTTTTTTGCGCCGGGCAGGACAAACGACTGATATTTGCGAAATAGCATTGCTTGTGAACCATAAAACAGCTATAATCTTTATAGACGAAAACAAGACCTGAAAAGAGGCTGAACAATGGAAAAAAGCTCCATTTATGGATTAACATGGACAAATTTAACAGAATGGCTAGAGGCACACGGTCAAAAGAAATTCCGCGCGACACAAGTGTGGGACTGGCTTTATAGAAAACGTGTCAAAACTTTTGAAGAAATGAGTAACGTTCCAAAAGAAACAATTGAACTTTTAACAGCGAATTTTGTGATGAACACTTTAGAAGAACAAGTGGTGCAAGAATCTGCAGACGGCACAACGAAATATTTATTCAAGCTGAGTGACGGTAACTTAATCGAAACCGTAATGATGAAGCAAGAATATGGCTTGTCGGTTTGTGTAACGACCCAAGTTGGCTGTAATATCGGCTGTACTTTTTGTGCGAGTGGGCTTTTGAAAAAAAGTCGCGACTTAACTGCTGGCGAAATCGTGGAACAAATTATGAATGTACAGCATTATTTGGATGGACGTAATTTGGAAGAACGCGTGAGTCACGTTGTTGTAATGGGAATCGGGGAACCGTTTGATAATTACGATAATGTGATGGACTTCTTGCGTGTGATTAACCACGACAAAGGCTTGGCAATCGGCGCGCGTCATATCACTGTTTCAACAAGTGGACTAGCACCGCGCATTATTGATTTTGCCAATGAAGATTTCCAAGTAAACTTAGCGATTTCCTTACATGCGCCAAACAATGAACTGCGGACGAGCATTATGCGTATTAACAAAACTTATTCGATTGAGAAATTGATGGAAGCGATCCATTATTACGTTGATAAAACTAACCGCCGAATCACTTTTGAATACATTATGTTAAAAGGTGTAAATGACCATAAAAAAGAAGCGCTCGAACTTGCGGCACTTCTTGGTGAACATCGCCATTTAGCATATGTTAACTTAATTCCTTACAACCCGGTGGATGAGCATATTGATTATGAACGCAGTACAAAAGAAGACGTGCTTGCTTTCTATGATACGCTTAAGAAAAACGGCATTAATTGCGTTATCCGTCGTGAACATGGGACAGATATTGATGCCGCGTGTGGGCAACTTCGTAGTAAACAAATCAAACGAGTTGGCGTGCGCGAACGGATGAAACAAAAACAAGCAGCAGCGGAAGAATAATAATTCAAACTATCTGGTTTCCATTTGGAGATTGGATAGTTTTTGTTTATACTTAAGTTACCTAAAGCAATTGAAGGAGGACAAAAATCATGGAAGTAGAAATTGTCGAACGAAATGCTTTTACAGCCGTCGGGAAAAAACGAACTTTTTCGGTTGAAAATAACGCTCAAAAAGAAAAAATTAGCCAATTTTGGCAAGAAGCAAATGCAAATGGCGACGCGGAACGAATCAACGAGCTAGCTGAATTCGCAACAATTGACGGTATTTTAGGCGTTTGCCAAATGAACGGCGACCAAATGGACTATTATATCGCGATTGAATCCGAACTCACTCCACCCGCAGACATGGAAAAACTAACCATCCCAGCAAGTAAATGGGCCATCTTCAAATCTGTTGGCCCACTACCAAGCTCCATTCAAAAAGTCTGGGAATACATTTACAGCGAATGGTTCCAAACAAGCAACTATACGCACGGGAACGCTCCAGAATTAGAAGTATACACAGAAGGCGATACGACTGCTGCTGATTATTATTCGGAAGTTTGGATTTCGGTGGTTGAAAAGGACTAACAAAATCTCATCATGAAATGCAAAGGCGGAGCTAATGACAACCATTCCTATCTCAATTCCAATGACATTAATAGTTATATGTATTTTTGAGCTAGTATATTTCGGTATTAAAAAATGTATTGTTAAATCATCATTTAATAAAAATGAGACTTTAATCAATGTTGTTTTTGTAGCTTATTTAGCTGTATTGGTAGAAGTTGTGCTGCTACCATTTAACATAGTAAGTTCAAATACAATCAGAGAAACATTTCCTTTTGAAGCGTATTTGCAAGTCATTCCTTTCAAGTCAATAAGCTTCTATATTAGCCATATGACAAATTATCATATTATGATTCAATTCTTTGGCAACGTTTTATTATTAGCGCCATTAGCCATTTATATGAACATAAACAGAAGTATATCCGCATTAAAAAATTTAATTTTAGCTCTATGTCTTTCATTCTTCATTGAATTATCGCAAGGCTTACTAAACTTGATTTTTCAATACCCAAACAATGTTTCGGATATAGATGATCTAATTTTAAACGTAATCGGATATATGTGTGCTTTACTTTTAGTTCCTTGGTTCAAAACGATATTCAAACCAAAGAACAAATTTCATTGATTGTGAAATTTGTTCTTTTTAAATCCCACTATAAACCCATTCCCTAAAATTGACATTGAGAATCATTATCAATATAATGGAAGGAACTAGCCTATTATACATACAATACAATTATCCAAGGGGGATTTAAGAATGATTATTGTAACTAATACGATTAAGGTAGAAAAAGGCGCAGCAGAGCACGTTATCCGTCAGTTCACAGGCGCAAATGGCGACGGACACCCAACAAAAGATATTGCAGAAGTAGAAGGTTTCCTAGGCTTCGAACTATGGCATAGCAAACCAGAAGACAAAGACTATGAAGAAGTAGTCGTAACAAGCAAATGGGAAAGCGAAGAAGCCCAACGCAATTGGGTGAAAAGCGATTCCTTCAAAAAAGCGCATGGTAGAACTAAAGACACTAGAGAACAAAGAGAAGATCGTAAAGGTATCGTAGGGAATGCGATTGCTCGTTTTGAAGTGGTTCATGTGCAAAATCCTGTGAGTGTTGAAAAATAAAAAAAGTGAGTGAACAAGTCGTTTAGAAGTAGATGGCTTGTTTTTTGCTTTCAGAAGAGTGTCGTAACTTTTTGCTTTAAAATAAATACAGTGGTTTCCATCCCAAAAGCCCCTTTACTAGCAACCCACAATCCAATCATGCTATAATCCTCTAAATGATAACGTTTATCATTTAAGGGGGAATTAAACATGATCGAAAAAACAATTATGGAACGTCGCAGCATTAAAAAAGCGAATGACGCGCCAATTTCAAGAGAAACAGTGAACACTATTTTAGAGCAAGCAGCCTTTGCGCCTTTTCATAGCAAAGTAGAGCCGTGGAATGTTTATGTACTGCACACTCTTGCTGAAAAAGAACGTTACATCGAGAAAATTATCGCTTTCAATGAGCGCGAACAAGGGGTTAGTTTTTCCGAAGCAGAGATTGCGGATTTAAAAGCGGGCTATGCGAAGAAAATTATTACGCCGCCGTACTTGCTCATTGTGACGACGAATATTATCGGTCACGGGAAAAAGGATTTCGAATCAATCGGAGCAACTAGTGCGTTTATCCAAAATATCCAATTGCTTGGCTGGGAAGCGGGGATTGGGATGATTTGGCGGACGAATCGGTTTATTTTTGATGCGAAGTTTGCGGATGATTTAGGTATTCCTGCTGAGCAAAAAATTGTCGGGACTTTGCATTTAAGTAGTTTAGCTGATGTTCCTGAGGCAAAAACGCGTCGTCCTTTGAATGATTGGGTGAAGGATTTGGCGGATTTGTAAGATTGATGTTTCGGGTGATTAGCGTTACAATGAAACAAGTGTAAGAAATAAGGAGGCGAGCAAGATGGCAGTTCCAGCTAGACGTACGTCCAAAGCGAAGAAAAACAAGCGCCGTACGCATAAAGGCTTAACAGCACCAGGTTTGAGTCGCGATAGTGAAACAGGCGAATACCGTATGTCACACCGCATCTCACCAGACGGCACTTATAAAGGTCGCACAATTATCGAAAAATAAGAGGATTTGTTCCAGCGATTGGAACAAATTCTTTTTTTTATGATACTATAATGGAAAGAGCTAAATACACAAAAAGGAGTCTGATTTTAACATGACAGAAGAATTTGTGAACAAAGAAGATGCACTAAAAAATTATAATGCCAAAGAATTTCGTACACCTGATGGCTACACGAGTGATATGATTTTGACTACAGTAAAAGAGTTGAACGGGAAACCAACATTACATATTTTATTAATTAAACGAAGCAGTACAAATGCGGAAGGTAGACCGAATATCGAAGGCGGAAAATGGGCGGTTCCGGGCGGATTTGTGGATGAAAATGAATCTGCGGACCAAGCGGCTGAGCGTGAACTAGAAGAGGAAACAAGTTTGACAAATATTCCGCTGATTCCTTTTGGTGTATTTGATAAACCGGGGCGTGATCCGCGTGGTTGGATTATTTCGCGGGCGTTTTATGCGATTGTGCCACCAGAAGCTTTGGAAAAACGTGCGGCTGGGGATGATGCGGTGGATATCGGACTTTTCCCAATGACGGAAGCACTGGAACTACCTCTTGCTTTTGACCATTTAGATATGCTCAAAAAAGCATTTAGTGCGATTACAGAAGAATTTTTACTGACGACCGCGATTCGCGATTTCTTGCCGGAAACTTTCTCAGCAGAGCTACTTTACCAAACGCTAGATGGTTGTACGAATCCGGGGATTTTGCCGGATGAAGTAGAATTTATGGAGAATATCAAGTATTTACCGTATTTAGAAAAAGTTGGCGATTTGTACCGATTTAATGCAGATGCCGAAGCGGGAAGTATTTACTTTTAAACGAAAAAGGAGCCAGCTATTTGGCTCTTTTTTTATAGGAAATGTTTTTCGCCATAGCGTAATGCGAAGTCTTTAAAAGCCTTGGATGCTGGCGAAATATAGTGGTTTTTTAAGCTGGCTAGATAGATGAAACGGTCATGTTTTGGTTCATTGATGGACAATACTTTGACGTTATAATGTGATAATGACGAGATTTTGGGCATAATCGAAATGCCGTAATCCACGCTCACAAGGCCAACCATCGCGGTATCTTCCTCGACATAACAGCCGATTTTTGGTTGGATATTTATTTCAGCAAAAAGCGAATCAATGAGCGGTCTAAGGCCACTCGTGTCAGAAAAGAAAATGTACGAATAATCGGCAGTGTCTTTTAAATCAATCGAATCATATTTAGCAAGTGGATGGTTTTCAGAAACAACAACGACTAACTCTTGTTTGGTTAATGGTAAAAATTCAATATCGGGTTCATTTTCGACGTAGGAGCAAATCGCTAGGTCGAATTTTTCATTTTTTAAGTCGGGAATAATCGATTTTGTCGCTCCTTGAAAAAAGGAAAATGTGATGTCTTTATGGCTTTCGACTTTGGTGAAATTTTGGACGAGTTCGGGAACCGTGTGCGCGCCCATTGTGTAAATAAAGCCTAAATCAATATTTCCATGAGAAGGACTAGTTAATTCATGTAACAGTTTTTCGCCTTTTTCTAGTTCGGCAAGTGATTTTTCTACATAGGTTAAATAGAAGCGACCGTATTTTGTTAAACGGATGTTGCGGCCTTGTTTTTCGAATAAATAGACGCCAAGTTCGCGCTCAAGTTCTGCGATAGAGTGGCTTAGGCTAGGCTGGGTAATGGAGAGTTCGGCGGCTGCAATCGTGTAATGCTCTCGCTCGGCTAATTTTTTAAAATAGTATAGTTGACGCAAGTTCATCGGTTAACCTCCTCGAAATGCCTTGATAACTCTATTGTAAGCGATTGTATAGAAAAAATCTATGGATAAATCGAAAAATATACATTAGATTAATAATTATTCCTGACTTATAATTAAAGGGAATTAAGATTGTGCATTATTGAACGTGAATAATGTAACAAATCATTTGCTGAGATTATAGTCGCAGGAGGCTTATTATGACAGATTATCCGAGTATTTTTGAACCACTAACTGTAAAACGAATGACGATTAAAAACCGTGTGATTATGCCACCAATGGGGACGAACCTAGCTGGATTAAATGGCGAATTTTTAGAAGAACATATGAATTACTACGAACAACGCGCAAAAGGTGGCACAGGTCTGATTACTATTGAAAACGCTTGTGTAGATTTTCCTTATGGTACAAACGGAACGACCCAACTTCGAATTGACAATGACCAGTATATTCCTGGATTTTACAAATTAACAGAACGTCTTCATAAACACGGAACTTGTGTATCTATCCAAATCAACCACGCCGGGGCATCTGCTTATCCAGCACGTTTGAATGGACTTCAACCAGTTTCCGCGTCAGATATTCCATCTAAAAAAGGTGGCACTGTACCGCGTCCACTTACTGTCGAAGAAATTTATGAAATCGTCAATAAATACGGCGATGCAGCGAGACGCGCCCAACAAGCTGGCTTTGATGCAGTCGAAATTCACGGCGGACACTCATACTTGCTATGCCAATTCTTATCGCCACTTTACAACAAACGGACAGACGAATTTGGTGGAACGCCTGAAAATCGCGCCCGTATCGTCAAACTGATTTTGGAAAAAGTGCGCGCAGAAGTTGGTCCATTTTTCCCAATCGTGCTGCGTTTTAGTGCAGATGAATTTACAGAAGGCGGCAACCACTTAGAAGATATTTTGGAACTGTTAGATTATTGCCAAGAAGAAGCGGATATTTTGAATGTATCAGCGGCAATTAACGATAATTTATACTTGCAAATTGACCAAATGAACTTGGAAGATGGCTGGAGAAGCTACCTTGCAAAAGCGGTGAAGGATAAATTTAACAAACCAACGATTACTTCGGGGAATATCCGTAGTCCAAAAGCAGCAGAGAAAATTTTGTCAGAAGGATACGCTGATTTACTTGCGATGGGACGCGGCTTAATTGCTGAGCCTAACTGGGTGAACAAAGTGGCAACTGGTCAAGAAGACATGCTTCGAAAATGTATTTCTTGTAATATCGGTTGCGCGGATCACCGGATTTCGAAGTCGAAACCGATTCGCTGTACTGTAAATCCAGATATTATTCATGAAGATAAATACAAAGAAACAAAAGTAACTCGTCCGACCAATGTTGTCGTAATTGGCGGCGGAACTGCAGGACTTGAAGCAGCTTGTACGGCGGCCGAAGTTGGCTGTAATACAACGCTAATTGAAGCAAGTGAACAAACTGGTGGCTTGGCGCGAGCAATTGCCAACCTTCCAGATAAAAGTAGAATTGCCGATTTCCCTAATTATTTAGCGAACCGAGCAGAAAAATTAACCAATTTGAAAGTTATTACAGGCACTAAAGCTGATACTGCGCTTATTGATACATTTAATCCTGATGTGGTAGTAAATGCCACAGGATCCAAACCATTACTTCCACCAATTAAAGGTTTGCTTGACGTGATTGACAAAGAAGGCAGTAAAGTTCATTCGATTTTCGGACTTATTTCGAATATCGATGACTTTACCGAATTTAGTAACAAAAAAGTAGCAGTTATCGGCGGTGGTGCAGTTGGACTTGATGTTGTCGAGTACTTCTCAGAACGTGGCTCGGATGTTACAATTGTAGAAATGATGCCAATCCTTGGTAAAGACTTGGATATGATTACGCGACTTTCGATGATGGATATTATCGAGAAAAACCACGTCGATGTGCAAACAGAAACCGCATTAACCGAAGTTGCAGCCGATCATTTCAAAGTGAAACATGACGGAGTAGACGCCGAGATTCCATTTGATTACGGCTTTGTCTGCCTAGGAATGCGACCAGAACGCCCACTTATGGAAGAACTTGCGGCTTACGGCAAAGAAAAACAAATTGAAATCGTAAATATTGGCGATAGCGCAGCGACAAGAAAAATCTTGGAAGGCGTTCGCGAAGGAAGAAATATTTTAACGACATTAGAAAAAATTGGCTCTTTGTAATCCGAACTGGCAAGGCGGACTCCGCTTTGCCACATTCGCTCTTTATATAAGTTCATATTTTCACAAATAAACCTTAATTTGGAAAGGAACGATGTTATTATGACAAGTAAAATCACGGAAAGAATTACAGGACACACAGAATTAATCGGTTTAATCGCCACTCCAATCAGACACAGTTTATCACCAACCATGCATAACGAAGCTTTTGCAAAATTGGGACTTGATTATGTATACCTTGCTTTTGAAGTTGGGGACAAAGAACTGAAAGACGTTGTACAAGGATTCCGCGCAATGAACTTACGTGGCTGGAACGTTTCCATGCCAAACAAAACAAACATTCATAAATACTTAGATAAACTTTCTCCAGCAGCTGAACTTGTTGGTGCGGTCAATACAGTTGTTAATGATGACGGCGTGTTAACTGGGCACATTACAGACGGAACTGGTTACATGCGAGCTTTAAAAGAAGCTGGACATGACATTGTCGGCAAAAAAATGACGATTTGTGGCGCTGGTGGTGCGGCAACAGCTATCTGCATCCAAGCTGCTCTTGATGGCGTGAAAGAAATCTCGATTTTTAACAGAAAAGACGATTTTTACGCGAATGCAGAAAAAACAGTTGAGAAAATCAACTCGAAAACAGATTGTACAGCACGATTATTTGATATCGAAGAACACGATCAATTGCGTAAAGAAATCGCTGAAAGTGTTATTTTCACGAATGCGACTGGCGTTGGAATGAAACCTTTCGAAGGCGAAACACTTTTACCAAGTGCAGATATGCTTCGTCCAGAATTAATCGTTTCGGATGTTGTCTACAAACCAACCAAAACAAGATTGCTTGAAATCGCCGAAGAACAAGGCTGTCAAACACTTAACGGCTTAGGAATGATGCTTTGGCAAGGTGCGAAAGCTTTCGAAATTTGGACACACAAAGAAATGCCAGTAGATTACATTAAAGAAATCCTATTTTAAAAACTTGCAAAAGAACAAGGTTATCGCTAATCTTAAAACATAATATCGAATGAGGAGAATTATACATGAATAAAGTAGTCGTAAAGAATGTTACGTTTGGTGAAGGTGCGCCAAAAATTTGTGTACCAATGGTCGGTAAAACGGTTGCTGCTCTTAAAGAAGAAGCAGAAATGTTAAAAACAATCGATTTGGACGTTGTCGAATGGCGCGTTGACTTTTATGAAGACGTGAAAGACTTAGCTAAAGTGGAAGCTGCACTTAGCGAAATTCGCGCAATTTTACCAGAAACACCGATTTTATTCACTTTCCGCAGTGCAAAAGAGGGCGGCGAATTAGCTGTTAGTGACGAATTTTATTTTGAATTAAATGAAACACTAGCTGGAACTGGCAAAATTGATTTAGTTGACGTGGAACTTTTCAATGAAGAAGCGGACGTTTTACGCTTAATTGAAACAGCTCACAAGAACAATGTAAAAGTAGTGATGTCGAACCATGATTTTGATAAAACACCTGCGAAAGAAGAAATCGTTTCTCGTTTAACTCGCATGGAAGCACTTGGCGCGGATCTTCCGAAAATCGCCGTAATGCCGAAATCTGCTGCGGACGTACTAACTTTATTAGATGCAACAAATACCGTATCTGAAAAAGCGAGCCAACCAATCATTACGATGTCAATGGCGGGAACTGGTGTCATTAGCCGTCTTGCTGGCGAAGTATTTGGCTCAGCAATGACATTTGGCGCTGCGAAAAAAGCATCAGCTCCTGGGCAAATTGATGTTAATGAGTTACGTCATGTCCTTGATTTATTGCACAAACAATTTTAATAAATACTAAAAAAGTAGCAAGTTTCTTTTCATCAAAGAAACTTGCTACTTTTTTTATCTAGAATGAATTATTTTGTTAATAGACTACTTTTTATAAACGAAAATAATTCTTGAAGCAGTGTATTTTCGCTCTGTTTATTAATGGCTGCGACAATATTCTGGTCATTCCGTTCTTCTTGAATATCCATAATTTTAATATTGTACTTATCTTCTAATGTTCCATCATTCATGCCGGAATACAAAAAGGCTAATCCTTCTCCAACAGATGTCATTGCTAGTCCTTCATCCAGATCTTTTACATACGAATTCGCTTTTAAATTAAAACCATGTTTAGTACATTGACTAACAACATAGTCTACAATGATGGGAGACTGTTTTCTTTCGAGCAAAATAACTATTTCTTGCTTCAAATCATTAAAATATACTTTTTTCTTTTTCCGGAATCGATGGTCCGCGGGTATAGCAATTTGCAAATGATTTTTTATAAATAATACTTCTTCTATAGACTTGTTCGGCTGGAAATAAGCGGATAAATTAAAAACTAAATCATATTGCCCATTAGAAAGACCTTCAGCTAAATTCATTGGCGTATCCGGTTTTAATGAGAATTGAACATGTGGATGACTTTGCTTGAATGATTCGAGCAGCTCATACATTGCGTTCATATTAAAATTCGAGAGATAACCAATCTTTAATAATTGTCCAGCTTCATCTGCTGTTTTTTGATTATCAAACATATGGGATAGCTTGTTGACTCGGTTTAAAATATCATTTACTTCTATTAAAAATTGTTGACCTGCACTTGATAACTCCAGCGAATGACGATTCCTAATAAACAGTTCTACACCTAATTCTGTTTCTAATTCTTTTATTCGTCTACTAAGGGTAGGCTGTGAAATAAATAATTTTTCAGATGCTCGGGTAAAACTTCCTTCCATAGCCACATCAACAAAGTATTTCAAATTGGATAACTTCATAATTGCTCCATTCAATGAAAGATTGTAAATAGTAGCTTTAGTATAAAGTTATTAGACTCCATTGACAAGTTTTTCTATTTGTTGATTATTGGTAGCTGAATATAGGATGGGTGCTCTTTACTCGTATGAAGGATATGCATACCTTTATTATTAGGTGTGCATCCGGGTGTTCCTGGCATTACTGAGCCAAGTTCATCTTTGCTACTCACGACTACTCTGAGTGTTTCACCTGCTTTATAAGTTAGACCAATGGGACTCAAAATAATGTCTAGTTCTACAATTTCTCCGGAAGAGAGTTTTTCTACTTTGTCAAAGCTATAAGCAGGAATTTCATCTGTTGAAACTTGAGAATCTAGTTGTCGCATGGATGCGCGAAGTCTTCCCCAAGCGCCTTTATAGCGTAAAGCAGATGCCCCTTCTTGTGTGAAATCCTGAAGTGCGGCCCCGTGATTTGGCACGACAAATTCACTTAGTACGTTGCCGAATTTATCTAGCTTTTGAAGCCAAACAAAAACATCCAAGTCATCGTATCCATCTACTTCCATAAATAATTTTGCTTTTGGATAACCAACAAAATGCGTTTCTTTGTCAAAAGTCATTTGGAACGATGCTCTACCTGGCAAGTTTTCAGTAGTATAGGAGACTTTAAAATCATCTGAAGTAGGTGTTTCTTGTAAAGTGCGTAATAGGCCATTCATATAATAACGTTTGTTTTCACTATTGGTAGGTGGAAAAACTTCGGATGGTAAGTCAGTTTGATTGCCACCTTGAAAGTCAATTAATGCATAGCGCACAGTTGGTGTATCTGTCCAATTATTTTTCTTGCCAAGTAAATAATAATCAAAAAAGCGTCGCAATTCTTTTACGTTATTTTCGTCATAGTAATATGGCCATTCTTGGCGATCGTGAATACGAAGCCATTTTTCTTTTGAGCCGAGTGAACGCCAAGAACGAAATGTACCCATTGTGTGAAGCGTATTAGAATAACTCGCAATAACAAAAGCTGGTATTGTAATTTTACTTGGATCTGCAACTTTGTCTTTCCAAATAGCACTATCAGCTAAAGGATATGCTTCCATTTCCTTTGTTAAATCTTCTCTTTGAGAATTTTTAGCACTGACATGGTTGATTTGCAAACGTTCAATAAAATTAGGATCTGGAATGCCACCAATAAAAGCTAAGTCACGATAACCATCTGCTAATCCTTCAGTAGGATTGATACATGTTAGGTGAGGGGGCTGCTCAGCTGCAATATACCACTGGGAAAAAGCTAAATAAGATGTTCCTGTTAGAGCTGTTTTTCCATTACTCCAAGATTGCTTAGCTAACCATTCAATTAAATCATAACCATCTTCAGCTTCTTGAGAGCCAATCATCGTAGTATTACCTTCACTATGAGCAATGCCACGCATGTCAGGATTACAGACAGCGTATCCATGTGCGCACCAGTATGCTGGATCAGGTGCTTCAAATTTGGTAAGACCAGAATTCCAGGCATTCCCCATTCCTAGCATATTAAATAGATTTTTGTATCGAGGAGCTGTTCCAGCGCTTTTTCCATAAGGGCTCCAAGCGATAAGAGTAGGAACTTTTTCTTCTGTTATTGGTAAATAAATATCGGTATAAATGGTTATACCGTCACGCATCTTAACTGGTACATCTTTTAACATTTTAATGGAACAATCCAGTGGTTTGAAACCATCAGCAATTTGTTGTCCTTTTTCTAAAATGATTTCTTTTGTTTCGAAAGGACTTAGCACTCCATGCTCGATGCCATTATCCACGTATTCAAAAGAAGGGCTGAAAAGCATTTTTTCTGTTATTTTTGCAGTCATATAAATTACCTCCGATTATTTTTTTAATAAGTTTTAACACTTTTAAGTATAGGTAGTATCGCGAGGTCTGTACAATTGTAATTTTGGATAATCTCTCCTAAAAAAATAAGCTATGCAAAAAATGAATACAACTAAATTGAAGTTTTTTTGTTATAATAAGGCATCAGGAATTTTAAAGGAGACGGAACTAAATGAAGAAGTTGCTTTTTTTAGGTGATAGTGTGACAGATGCGGGGCGCGATTTTGAAAATGACCGCGAATTAGGACATGGTTATGTGAAAATGATTGCAGAACAGCTTGAGAAAGAAGATGTAACGGTTATAAATCGTGGTGTTAGTGCGAACCGGGTAGCGGATTTGCATCGTCGTATTGAGGCAGATGCAATTTCACTTCAACCAGATGTAGTTACGATTATGATTGGGATAAATGATACGTGGTTTAGTTTTAGCAGATGGGAAGATACTTCGGTGACGGCGTTTAAAGAAGTGTATCGTGTGATTTTGAATCGGATTAAAACAGAAACAAATGCGGAACTGATTTTGATGGAGCCGTTTGTATTACCATATCCGGAAGATCGGAAAGAGTGGCGTGGTGATTTGGATCCAAAAATTGGAGCTGTGCGCGAACTTGCGGCAGAATTTGATGCAACGCTTATTCCGCTTGATGGGCTAATGAACGCGCTCGCTATCAAACATGGGCCGACCTTTTTAGCTGAGGACGGGGTGCACCCGACCAAAGAAGGACATGAAGCAATTGCCTCTACTTGGTTAGAATTTACAAAATAACGCTTTACAGAAAAAATTATCCATGCTATAGTTGGGTCTATGCGATGAGCCTACAAGCAGTGACTTAAGTATCACTGCCCCATTTTCCGCGTTATAGCTTTGTGGAAGGCTGCGGAAGATGACGCTATGAAATGCCCCTTAAAGTAATTTAAGGGGCATTTTTCTATAAAAAAGGAGTGTTTGTTTTGCAGAAAGAGAAAGCACCGATAGGACTTTATTTTTTATTAATTGCAGTGATGGCGAGTTGGGGTTTTAACGTCACGATGACGAAAGTGTTAGTTAGCTATTTTCCGACTGTTACGATGACATCTTTTCGGATTTTTACCGCAGCTATAACCGTTATTATTATTTTATTTATCACAAAAACATTACGTCTGCCTACAAAACGGGAATTTGGTTTAATTTTACTCGCGAGTATTTTTAATATTGTTATTCATCATTTTTTCTTGTCGAACGGGTTGAAGCTAACGACTGGGACGAATGCAGGACTTATTCTTGGTTCTGCGCCGACGGTGGTAGCGATTTTTTCTGTGGTTTTTCTCCGTGAACGAATTGGAGCATGGCGTGCGCTCGGCTTTGTAGCAGGGATTTTTGGCGTGAGTTTGGTTGTTCTTTCTAATGGGACGGGGATAAGCGGGATTTCACTGGGAGATATCGACATCTTTATCGCGATGGCTTCTCAGGCATTTAGTTTTATTATTATTAAAAAGCTCGCTGGATCAATGGACACGGGGCTGATGACGGGATACATGTTATTTCTTGGTTCGGTAATGTTGTTTGGTTTAAGTCGCTTCATGGAGCCGGGTGGCATGTCAGAATTAGTGGCAGTTCATTCATGGAAATTGTGGCTCTTGTTTGTTGTATCAGCAGTAGTTGCGACAGCCTTTGGTAATTTTGTTTATAACTTTGCGGTCGGGAAA
The DNA here is from genome assembly GCF_014229645.1 of Listeria swaminathanii. Lineage (GTDB taxonomy): Bacteria > Bacillota > Bacilli > Lactobacillales > Listeriaceae > Listeria > Listeria swaminathanii. Next base: position 266,772 of record NZ_JAATOD010000001.1, read on the forward strand.
ATTGGCCCATCGCGCTCCGCCATTTTTATGAATTTCAATCCGTTATTTTCATTAATTGGCGCGTTGCTTTTCCTTGGTGAAGCAATTAGAATCCCACAGCTAGTTGGGTTCGTTTTTATCATTATTGGCGTCCTGCTTGGCTCGGGGGCATTAATGGACCTTATATACGAACGCAAAAAAAAGAAGAATACGCGACCCAGAAAAGAAGTTTGACTTTTATTGACCTTTATATTATAATTTGGTTAGTTACTTATTAAAAGTAACTTTAAAATGATAGGAGGGATAGCATGAAATTGTTATTAAAAAATATTAATGAACTTGCTGCAAAACAAAAAAGTGAAGGATTAACTGCTTTTGAAAAAGAAAGACAAGCTGCCCTTCGTCAAGAATACTTGAAAAAAATCAGAGGGACAGTCCAAGATAATTTACATCATGTAACGATTATTGATCCACTTGGCGACGACGTAACTCCCAAAAAACTAAAAGAAATTCAAGCCGAATTAAGAGGCTGACATAAATAAAAAAGGTTGAAAGAGCGCTGATTGCTTTTTCAACCTTTTTTGATTTGTGAAACATTTTAGCTAGTAGACAATGCCTAGACAGTTCTATATAATAATAAGGAGAAGAAATCAGTACGGCGGAAGGAGATAGCAATGGCAGGCAAAATGAAACTTTTTTCTGTGACGAGTGAGAGACCACTTGCGACAAAAATTGCAGATTATCTAGATATACCTTTATGTGAGGTGGAGCTCCAAAAGTTCAGTGATGGAGAAGTGAAAATTAATATTGAGGAAAGTATCCGCGGAACGAACGCGTATGTAGTTCAATCGATGAACTCAAACGTCAACGAACGCCTAATGGAACTTTTAATTATGGTAGATGCCTTAAAACGCGCTTCCGTTCACTCAATCAATATAATTATGCCTTATTATGGCTATGCTCGTCAGGACAGAAAAGCACGCTCAAGAGAACCAATTACCGCCAAATTAATGGCCAATCTAATTCAAAGAGCTGGAGCAGACCGTTTAATCACAGTCGATTTACACGCAGCTCAAATTCAAGGCTTTTTCAACATTCCAATCGATCATCTTTCAGCAATTCCGCTAATTGGTGATTATTTGATAGAAAATTACGGAGAAAAAGACGTGGTAGTTGTCGCGCCGGATCACAGTGGCGTAGTTCGCGCACGCAGAATCGCGGACCGACTAAACGCGCCAATCGCCATTTTAAACCGTAAACCAAGACCACATGAAGACGAAATTATGAGTGTCATTGGCGATGTGAAAGGCAAAGTCGCAATCGTTGTCGATGATATTATCGATACCGGCGTCCGTGCTACCACTTCAGCTGATATTTTATTAGAAAAAGGTGCCGTAGAAGTCATCGCTTGCGCAACCCACTCCGTCATGGCCGGAAACGCAACCGAACGTTTACAAAATTCAAGTATCAAAGAAATCATCACATCCGACTCTATCGACCTTCCAGAAGATAAACAATTCGACAAACTAACAACCATTTCTATCGGCCGTATTTTAGGACGAGCAATCGAAGGCGTTCAAGAAAATCGCTCGTTGCATCCGTTGTTTTAAGGGATAAATCAGAAAACAGTAACTCTTAGGGTTGCTGTTTTTTTGCGTTTGGTTATCTGTCGACCTTGGGTAGCGTGAAAAAGGCTGGGGATCGACAGAAAGATGGGAATGATTGGGGTGAGGGGAGTTTGGTGGTTTTTGGTTTTGAAAACCATGTAGAGAAGGATGGATTTTCGTTGGTTTTTAGTCGGTCGACAGAAATAGGCTTTTGAGGTAAGATGGGAGTAAGAAGAAAAGTTAGCGGGTTTTAGATACTTAGTGTGAAATGTAAATTACGGGTTGGGATAAAAGAATGGATCCGGAAAATTGTTTTAGATACTTAGTGTGAAATGTAAATATATGAAACAGTACATCCATTGAATTCGCAATTCCGTTTTAGATACTTATTGTGAAATGTAAATCTCGGTCGTAAAAGAACTTTTTTTGCTCTTCTTTGTTTTAGATACTTATTGTGAAATGTAAATGAAAAAAACGGCGGTTCTGTAAGCGTTTGGGTGGATGTTTTAGATACTTATTGTGAAATGTAAATGTCGGAAACATTAACCCTTCCGGAAAAGGTATGAACGTTTTAGATACTTATTGTGAAATGTAAATGAAATTCCTTCGATAAAGTCGCATTCGTACACATTTTGTTTTAGATACTTATTGTGAAATGTAAATATGCCAATAAACTCACCATATTTCTTGATGTGTTCACAGTTTTAGATACTTATTGTGAAATGTAAATGATGAATACCAAGCGGTTAGTAGAAGGATTGCAGCTGAGTTTTAGTTACTTAATGTGAAATGTAAATAGATTGATTCGTTGCGATAGCATAAGAATCTTGTGGTTTTAGATACTTAATGTGAAATGTAAATTTCGATGGCTATAACGCACGTATGCATAAAGGCGAAAGTTTTAGATACTTATCGTGAAATGTAAATCATTTCCAATGCCTACACAAAAAAGCCAACCAACAGGATTTAGGCTTATTTTTTATCCTCCCACGTTAACAATTCCGCAACAAACACACCAAAAAACCCCCAATTTCCTCCGAACCTCCAACTACACCACACGCCCAACATATGCTAAACTCAAAGAGAAAGCCAAAACCACATACATAAAAGGAGGATTTAAAATTGAAAAAGACCCTAATCCCAATACTACTCCTAACAATTATCCTGGCAAGCTGCTCCTCTCCAAGCGAAAAAGTAACAAAAGACACTAAAATCTCCAAAACCATCACCATCCGAGCAGATTACAATATCCCGAAAAATATGAAAGAACTAGCAAATAACAGCAATAACATAGTCAAAGTAAAGCTGCTGCAAAATAAAGACATTGGCAAAGAAAGCAACACAATTAGCGAAGTAGAGATCTTAGCTTCCTACAAAGGCGACCTAGAAAAAGGCGATAAAATAGATATTTCAGAACCATGGTACTTAAGCTCGGGCAAATACGTCGCTGTCGAAAACTACATTGCACTAGAAAAAGAGCAAACATACACCATGTTCCTCGGCGAAACAGACAAAGACATCCATCCCATTACCAGCATGGGTTACGGCAAATTCAGCGAAAATCAAAAAGAAGCCCAATCCGTCCTCGCTGATTTTAATACACTCGGGGAAGTACAAAAATACGATTTTATCTCAGAAAATCTGGATGATGTAGAAAAATATCAAGCAATCAAGCAGCAAGTTTTACAAAAATATAAATGAAAAGATCCCAATACCTGCTAAAAAGCGCAGTTGCACAAACCCAAAAATTCCGTCATAATAGAAAAAAATGACAGGAGCTGATAAATTGATTATTGATGTATTGCAACATGTGCCGCATGAAGGACCTGGACTTATAGCGAATTGGGCGAAAGAGAATCAGCATCAGTTAAAAATACATTTATTATTTGAAGAAAATGCTCATGTTCCAAATGACTCGGATTTTTTAATCGTTCTTGGTGGGCCGATGGGGATAAATGATACCTCGGAATTCCCATGGTTGGCTGACGAACGTGCTCTAATAAAGCGATTAAGCGAACAAAACAAACCTATTTTCGGTGTTTGTCTTGGCGCGCAACAAATCGCCGCAACATTCGGAAGTGAAATTACGGTAAACAAAGAAAAAGAAGTGGGCTGGTTCCCTATTAAAAGAACTTCTGACAAGCTACCGTTTTTCCCAGAATCACTCCATGTTTTCCACTGGCATCAAGACACATTTTCGTTACCAGCTGGCGCGACACGTTTATTTTCGAGCGAAGGCTGCTTAAATCAAGCTTTTCTGTATGCTGAAAACATTATTGGCTTACAATTTCATTTTGAAATGGAAAAGGCTGGGATTGAGACGATTTTGCAGATTGACGAGGAATTTATCACACCGGGCAAATATGTTCAAAGCCTTGCAGCGATGAAAGTGGAGGATGTTCCGGAAGATAATAAACAAATGCTTGAAGCCATTTTGGACTATTTAATAGATACAAAAACCATCTGACTAATTATCAGATGGTTTTTTCTTTAATATCCAGTTTCAACAGAAGCGTTGACGATATACATTAAATCGTTCTTATCCTCTTTGTCCTCCAAGAAAATGCCGCTCGTTGTCATCATTCCGCCAGCCATTTTCTCGATAGTCACTGTGCCATAAGGGATAATCGCGCGAATCGTATCTTCATCGAGCTTATCCGCGTCACACGGTAATGCCAATTTGATATTAACGACCATATTTTGCAAGTCGCCATCTGGTAAAAGCCCTTGAATTCCGGGCATCGAGTTAGTGAAAATCGCGTTCCGCACAGCGCGTTCAGCTGCTTTGGTTATGTTTTGACCATGGACATCGACGCCAAAGCCAGTTTGGATAAATAGAATTTGTTCCATCATAAATCACTCCTTAAAATCTTTTATTAAAGCGGCACCCGGTCGGTTTTTTGCGTAGCCTTCCATTACTTCTGTGAAATGCTTTCCGTCCGTATCTGAGGAGTCGGCGAAAATTTCTGCCATTTGTTTGCGTTGTGCGGCGCCGAGTTCGTTTTCTAGATCTTTGCCAGCTGTCGTTAGGAAAATACAGCGTTGGCGTTTGTCACGTGTACCTTGTTCAATCGTGAGAAGTTCGCGCTCTTTGAGTTCCGCGAGTGGTTGGTGTAAGGCTTGTTTGGATATTTCTAAAAATGTTAAAAGTTCATTAATAGTAAGGCCAGGCATCCGCGCTGTGAAAAATAAAATACGATGATGCAATCTTTTTAGTGAATGTTTGGCAATAATTAAATCAGCTGTCTCTGTAAAAGCCTTATAACCGAAGTAAAATAAAGCGATTTGTTGATTCATGTTTTGCTCATTGTTCATAAATATACCCCTTTTTCTGTCAATATCAACAGTATAGCATAAATAAGGAAAAGCAATAGGGGATAGAGCATCACTTTTTCAGAGCATTTTTCTAGTTTTAAATGATAATTATTTAACTAAAGCAAAACGATTTCGTGTAATATTAGTATTTAAAACCACCTATTTGTGTACAAAATGTTACGTTAATAGAATTTTCAATTTTATTTTATTTGAATAAAAAAGCGCTATCTTTGTTGATTTAAAGCCATTTATCTAAAAATAAGATTGAATAATATGAATATTAAAGCAAATCAAACGTGAAATATATTACGAAAACGTATTGAGAGTTGCTTTTTAGGCGGTTATACTTTGGGAAGAAATTAACCACTAAGGAGACTTTAAATGAAAAAAGCACTGAAAGTATTTCTTGCGATGATTTGTATATTCATAATGATATACCCTTCCACGGCAGCTCACGCAGAAGAAACGAATAATAATGTTACTATTCCAGATACCAATCTTAGAGCCTATCTAAATGGCTTACTCAAACAAGCAAGTGATGCTCCAATAACGAAAACGCAAATGAACACAATACAAACCGTGACACTTTCTGGTAGTACTTTTACAGATTTAACCGGTTTAGAAGAAGCTGATAATCTTGTCACGCTTTCACTCAATAACACAAAAATCACGACACTCGCACCGATTAAAAACCAAACATCTTTGACTTACATAACAGTTGGCGGCGACAACGTAGTAGATAGCCTTTTTGTAGATTTAAATGGACTTGTCAATTTACAAAGCATTAGCATTAGCGGAAGTGAAGTTACACATAATGTCTTCAAAAATTTTAATAAATTACCGAAATTAACCTATATCTACGCGCAAAACTCCATGAAAATCACAGATATTTCAGCGCTCGCATCTTTACCGGCTTTGACAACGCTTTTCGTGCAATTTGACGGAATTGATGATTTTAGACCATTAAATGATTTCGTAAGTTTTAAAAATGGAAACTTCAAAGCACTCGCAGCTTTCGGGCAAAATACCGGACGAACGAATCCGCGCATTACACTTAAATCAAGCAAACTAGATTTTAACGAAGCAAACCAAACGTTATATTTACCGTTCTCGATGATGCCAAATCCTTTAACTAGTTTTGATGGAACCGTCGCACCTTTTTCAAAATCGACTTCCGCAAGTAATACGTATTTAGGATTTAACGATGTGGCGCTTCCGAGTTCACGTCTGACAATTACCGACGACGGCATTACCGTAAGTGGTGTGACAAAAGAAGAGATCGATAATCTAACCGAAATTGAATACAATGCGCGCTATGATTTTCCGACAGGTAGCTACCCAACACCGCCAAGCATGACGTCTTATACAATTTCAAACGGAACATATGATCAATATTTTGATATTAGCCACACGCTTGATTTAACGGCCGATGAAAGTTTTGATTACAACCAATATGATGCCATTTCAGAAGCACAATTTTTAAAAGATGTGCAAGCGAAAACAGATGACGGAACAGCTGTAACAAGCGATTTTGACCAAGTTGTGAAGCTCGATGTGCCGGGCGAATATACGGTTACATTAAATGCAGAAAATGCTGCTGGACTTAAAGCAGCGCCCGTAAAAGTGAAAGTAACCGTTCATGAAAAACCAGTTATTACAGCAGATTCAAAAATTTCTTATAAACAAAAAACGACTAAATCAGTTGATGAATTTTTAGCTGAAATCCATGGTTCAGTTACTGGAAATGCCATTTTAACAAGCGATTTTGATAAAGTAGTAGATTTAAACACCCCAGGAGAATACACCGTAACTTTAAATGCTGAAAATGAACGTGGCCAAAAAGCAGATCCTGTAACCGTCATTGTAACAGTAACTGCCGGCAACGATGCAACAGTAATTCCAACCCCACCAACACCAGAAGAAAAACCCACACCTCAAGAAGAAACAAACAATAACAACACAATCCCAGAGATCATTAGCGAAAACTCAGAAGACCAAGCACCAGAGAAAGCGGCGACAGAACCAGCCTCATTAACAACGAAAGAAAATAACGTGGCGAAAGCAGAAAATACAAAACAACCAGAAACGAAAGCACTTCCGAAAACTGGCGATAGAGGCATGACTGCATTTCCATTAGCCGGAGTGATGCTCAGTTTGATCGCTCTAATTTTGTACAGAAAAAAGTAAATTCTAAAATATGTGAAATTGTTAGCAAAAACAACGAATGATAGGCCTAAAATCATTTTTATAGGGTATTGAATACTATAAGAAAAGTTGTAGGAGGGTTTATATGATGGAAAAATATCATCGCATTCTTGTAGCAGTGGATGGCTCTGAACCAGCCAAATTAGCCTTTGAAAAAGGACTGGAATTAGCACTCAAATTAGACGGGGTACTTGGAATTGCAAGTATTGTCGATTTACGTGCCTTTTCTCCAAATGTTTCTTATGATGGTAGCTTGGAAGAAAAAGCCGAACTCGAACTAAAAACGAGCGTCAATGAGTATGCCGACAAAGCCAGGGCAGCAGGAGTGGAACATGTTGAAACTTTTGTGGCTAAAGGCAACCCGAAAATCTTGCTTTCTACCGATATTCCTGCAGAGTTTCAAGCAGATTTAATCATTTGCGGAGCGACCGGGATGAATCGAGTGGAAAAACTAGTATTAGGTAGCGTTTCTTCTTATATTATGGCTCACGCAATTTGCGACACTTTAATAGCTCGATAAAAAAGAGTAGATATCTTCTGAAATGGAAGGTATCTACTCTTTTGATTATCAAAATGGATCAAAGTAGCTATATTCTGTTACGCCGCCTTCGATTGGTTTACTGATGCGGTTAAGTTCGTCGACAATTTTTTTCGCATCTTCGCCAAACACGGGAAGCGGTTGATAGTTATTTTCCGTTGTACTACCATCTGAATTTTCATAAGTAGGGACGATGGAAATATCTTTTAGGACGATTTTGTTATCTTCTTTTGTAAAGCGTAGTTGGAACATCGAAGTCATGCGCGAAAGTAGGGTTGGATCCGCTCCGAAAGCAAAGTCGCCCATGCTGTAAACGATGTACTTATCTTTATATTTTTCTACACTTTCAAGACGGTGCGGGTGAGAACCCATAATTATATCAGCACCAGCATCTAAAATCGCGTGGCCAAATTCAGTTTGGTAACTAGTTGGCGTTTCGCGGTATTCGACACCCCAGTGCATATTGACAATAACTAGTGTATCTTCTTTTTTATATTTTTTAATGTCTTTTACGATTCTTTCGAGATAAGCTGGAGATTGCTGACTCATGCGGCAATCGTAGCCAAGCATGACAGTTTTCATGCCTTTAATCGTTGTTTCAAGTGGAGCGTCTGCATTGAAGACTGGAATATTGTTGTCTTTAAATGCTTTTAATGTGTCGTCATAGCCAACTTGGAAATAATCCATTGTGTGGTTGTTTGCGAGATTGGCTGCATCAACACCACTTGCTGGTAAAAAGGCTACGTGAGCGGGGTCGCTTTTGATACGCCACATTTTATTTTCGGCTTTTGTTGCGTTTGTAAAGGCACTTTCGGCGTTTATTACTGTGTAGTCATCTGATTTGAACCAAGGAAGACAGTTTTTAAAAACATAAGTATTGTCGCCGTTATTTTTTTTGAATACATTATCGAATTTGAGGTGTTCGGGCGTTTCTGGATAGGTTCCAAATGAATTATCACCAACCATGGTTAAAGTGACAACGCCTTTTTCTTTTAATCCTTGTTGGTTCGTTGCAGCTGCGGCATAAAACCAATCATATTGCGTTGTTTTTTCGATAGCTGATAGTTTTTGTTCGCTTGCGAGAAAGTCTGGATACACTTTGCCAAGTGCTTTTTCGTCTGCTTTACCAGTTGTATATGACTCGACGGCTTCTAGGCACGCTGTTAGATTTTGGAGATATTCGCCGGATTTATTTTTTTCGGCGGGGTAGGATTTTAGTTCTTTAATTAATTGATTTAAATCGGAAATAGACTCTTTGTCTGCTCCTGAGCTTGCTAGGGCATTCAAAGTTTTCTTAGCTTGTGCTGAAATGGTTTTAACATTAGCTGGACTTGATTTTTTCGGTGTTTCGGTTGGAGTAGCTTTTTGTTCCGGTTTGCTCGTGGAATTAGTGATCCAAAAAGCGCCTACAATAAAAACAAGTACCAAACCAGTGATAATAATATAAGTAAGTTTCTTCAACTAAATGTCCTCCGTGGTTCCTTTTTCTCTAAGTATAGTAATTGTATGAGAGAAAAACAAGTCTTTATTTAGTAAAACAAAAGCCCAAAATATATATTTTGGGCTTTTAAGCGAACTATTTATTTAGAACCATTTTCAACATAGCTTAAATCATTTACATCACCAATAGTGAATTTACCATCTTTGTAAGTGATTTTAGTTACACTTGCATTTTTGATACCAGCAGCAGGAAGTTTGTAACCTGGTTCGATAGTATCAAGTAGCGCGCCAATGCTTAGTCCGTGGGAAACTAGTAATACATTGCTATCGCCATTTTTGCTTTCTTTTTTAGCAACTTCTGTTAAACCATCTTTTAGACGAGCTTGGATAGTTGCATAATCTTCAGCAGGCCAGTTTTCGCCTTCTTTAACACGAGTTTTATCAAGAGCAGCTACGCTATCCGCGAAGCCTTTTGGAGAGATACCAGCTTTTTGCCATTCTTCTAAAGTTTTACCTTGGCTTTTCGCAATATCAGTCCACATATTTTCATTTAAATCGCCTTCATAAGAACCAAAATTGAATTCACGGAAACGTGCATCAGTTTGTACTTCTTTATCAGCAGATTTAGCACTTTCTTTTAAAATTAAGTTTGCAGTTTGGATAGCACGACCACTGTCACTGCTGTAAGCTGCAGAGAAATCAACGTCTTTTAATCCTTTACCAGCACTTGTAACTACTTTTTCACCAGCTGGAGTAAGAACTGCATCAGACCAACCTTGTACACGATCAGTTGTGTTTAACATTGTTTTACCGTGACGTACTACATAAAATGTTACTGTACCGTCTTCTTTAGTTTCTTTTGTTTCTTTTTTGTCTGCAGATGTACTGTTACCGCAACCTGCAATTAATAGTACTGCGCATAATGCCATCAACAATTTAAAAATATTTTTCTTCATCTTGTTCTCCTTTTTTTGTAAGTTTTTAGCAAAATAAAAACCTAGATAAATCGAAAATTCGCCTAAAAAGCCAATTTTTGATTTATCTAGGTTATGCCCAAGTTGGTTACATTCCTAAATAAGGTTATTTTGTTTATAGGACGATTTTATCATGGATGGAAAGCGGTTACAAGTCTAATTTTAGTAAAAATAGTAAAATGTGAAAATTTTATTTTGGGAGGAAAAGTGAAAAAAATAAAGAAAGTTATTCTTAAATGTTCAAAAAAACACAGACTTACAAAAACCCTTTATTTGCAATTGATTTGGACGTTTTTTTATGTTAGATTTAACTCATAGAAATGGAGGTGGAGACACAATGAGATTAAAGATAAATTGTGATTTTGATTCTAAAATAATTCCAAAAGATTTTCAAAGTAAAGTTGTTAGTTTATTCAAAGCGGGGATAACGAAATCGAGTCCAGAGAGATATGAGGATTTGTTTGGTGGGAATAAACATAAACAATATACGTTTTCCGTATACCTGCCCAAACCTCGAAATAAAGGCGCAGAAATTCATTTAGATGAGGCGAATTGTATTATTAACTTTTCAACAGGAGATGCGGAAACCGGAATCATTTTTTATAACGCATTGATAAGTTTGAAAGGTAGCAAAGTTTTATTTGGAACTGGGAATCATATTACGATAAAAAACATACAAATAGTCCCGGAGAAGAAAATTATCGGCAATCGGACAGTTTTGAGAACGCTTTCGCCAATTGCCAGTCGAGCTCATGATAGGGAAACTTTCAAGAATTGGTTTTACAGTTTTGAGGATGAGGAATTTGAGCCAACTTTGAAAAGAAATATGTTGCCTTATTTAATGGATGCATTTGGTGAACAAGCTCGTTATGATTTGGAGAAATTGAAAATAACGCCAATTTCGATGAAGAAAGTAGTCGTTTATTGCCACGAGATACATATTGAAAGCTCGGTCGGGATTTTTGAATTGGAGGCTGAGGCTTATTTGCAGAAGTATTTGGTGGATAATGGGCTTGGGACGATGACAGGATCTGGATTTGGCATGGTAGAGCAGTTTTAGACTGGAGGTGGAAGAATGCAGACAGAAATAGAAGTACGGGCAGATGATTGGCTGATAAACGCAGGTTTAGTAGGCTTTCTAAATATTGTTGGAAAAGAAAATGTAAGAATTGATGGACAAACGATTTATTTTACAGCTGATTTATTAGAGGATTTTGAAACCAAGTATTTTAATTTTTTCATTAAAGAATATAAAGAAACATTATCTTGGTCTAAAATTGTTTCCTATAAAGATATAATGGAACGATTTAGAGCGGAGGATTTTGCTTCTTTTGATGAAGAAGCCTTAGCTAATTTAAATAAGTATATGAAAGATGTAGTTAAATTTTATTTGAAGAAATCTAACTATATTAAGGTATTTTCGTTAATTGATGCAAAAGCTAATGTAAATAAATGGCTAGAAAATTTAAATACGATTAATCTGACTAAAAAGCAAAAATGGGAAGATGTGAAGGCGGATATAATTGAAAAAGTGAAGCAAAATTATACTCAATTAGATGCTATTATTGATTTTTGTGCGAGTGACAAAGGTCTACAATATCTAGCTGCAAAGAATCTGATTTATTCTGTTATTAATAAAGGGTGGTCAGGAATATCTTTCCTTTTGAAACAAACAAAAATTATGGATCCTTATTTAGATTACAAAACTAGCTTTGTTGATCCAATAATAGAATATTTAGATACAGATTTGTCTAAAGCAAAATATAATTGTTTCAGCTGTAATCAACCAATTAAGAATTTGAAATTAGATCTTAGTTTTATGAATGAAGTTGGATTTGATACTGCAAGAAAAACTGCACACGTATGGGATTTTAATAATGATGTTGCAACTTGTCCGATTTGTCGTTTGATTTATTCATGTGTTCCGGCTGGGTTTACGTATGTTTACGGAGAAGGAATGTTTATCAACGATTCTTATGGTGTAGATGAGTTACATCGTGTTAATGAACGCATGCGGAACTCTATATTGCGTTTTAACAAAGATGGAATTAATTCAACTAATACTTATCGAGCACTTGTGGAGTCTATTACGATGGAGCATGAAAATAATCGACGCTATGAACTTGCAGACATTCAGTTAGTTAGATACGAAAACGAGCATTACCGTTTTAATTTACTTTCTAAAAAAATGTTGGATATTGTAAATGATTCAAGGGGAATATTGAAAAGTTTAATTCGTTGTGGTTATAAAGAGGGTAACTTGAATATTAATTTGTATAAAGAGGTTATCCAACATTTAATGAACAACGAAAACTTATTTACACTTATTCATAAATTAATCTATTATAAGCAAACTAATGTGAATGGGCTATATTATAATATGGGACATGTTTCAGGGATTTTAGATATAAATACAAAATTTTTGAAGGAGATGGAAGTGATGACAAATATTTCTCAAAAACAATTATGGTTTGTACAAAATTGTGGGGCGGAATTTAAAGAAGGTTACGTTACCAAAAAGTCAGAAAATAAAATTTCGGGAATAACATACAAATTATTAAATTCTTTAAAGGTCAATGATAAAGATGGATTTATGGATACTTTATTGAATAGTTATTCCTATTTAGCTAAGCCAATTCCGAATGTATTTATGAATGTGTTTACGAATGATGAAGCTTTTAAATCAGTAGGTTATGCATTTATGCTCGGTGTGGGTGGAGAGAAAACTAAAAAAGAAGACGGGGGAAACACAGATGAAAAATAAAGGACTAGCAATGACAATCATTTTCCAAGCAGAAAGTGCTAACTACGGGGAGTCTCTTGGTAATATTTCTTCGCTTAAAAAGATTTCTAGAAATAACGGTGACCAATATACATATATTTCTCGCCAAGCAATTCGCTACAACTTGATGGACCAAATTGGGGAGAAAGAAGCTCCTGTAAAGGCTGAAGGTGGCGGCGATAAGAAAGTCATTCAATTCTTGAGTGAGGCGACTATTACAGATTTCCCAGAACTTGATTTCTTTGGTTACCTTAAAACAGAGAAAGGAAGCGGTGGGCAAAAACGTTCTGCAAAAGTCCGTTTATCTAATGCCATTTCGCTTGAAACATTTAAAGGTGATTTGGATTTTCTAACGAATAAAGGTCAAGCCGATAAAATAAATGAAAACATGAATATAGCACAAGCTGAAATTCATAAATCTTATTATCGTTATACAATTACGATTGATTTAGATCAAATTGGTATTGACGGAAATATTGAAATTGATAATAAAGAAAAAGCTCGTCGTGTGAAGAAATTGATGGATACAGTGGCGTTTTTATATCGTGACATTCGTGGACGTCGGGAAGATTTGAAACCACTTTTCATTATTGGTGGAGTTTATGATGTTAAAAATCCAGTTTTCCAAAATGTTGTAGATGTGGTAGATAATAAGATTGTAATTAAAAATATTAAAGATTTACTTATGTATGAAGATATTAAAGTAAATACGAAAGTGGGTATTATTGACGGGCAATTTGCTAATTCTGATGAAGTGAAAGCAGAACTAAAAGCAGAGTCTGTACCAGTATTCTTCAACGATATTAAAGGAAAGATTGATGCTTATTATGAAAGCAATTAGAGTAAAACTTTGGCAAGACTTGGTGAATTTTAAAAAACCAACTAGTTTTCAATTAAAAGAAACGTATCCTTTGCCACCTTATTCGACTGTAATTGGGATGGTTCATACGCTTTGTGGTTTTACGAGCTATCATGAAATGAAAATTAGCATTCAAGGCAAGTACTTTTCGAAAGTGAATGATTTAGCGACAAGATATGAGTTTAAAAATGGCGGGAAATATGATGTGGAACGTCACCAAATTAAAGTAGATAAGTATGGTGTGAGTCGTGGTGTATCAACGGCAGAGCTTCTTGTGGATTTAGAACTACTGTTGCACATCATTCCCGAAGACCCATCACTTGTACCAATCATCGAAAAAGCATTTAGAGAGCCTATCGAATTTCCATCGCTTGGTCGCCGCGAGGATATTGCGACTATTCAAGAGGTAGAGATTGTGGATGTGGAGAAACGGCAATCTAAAAAAAGCACAGAAATATCAGATGGTTACAATGCCTATGTGCCAATCTCGCTCACTGAAAATAATTCTATTCATTTCAAATCACATGAAAGCTCGGTTGGTCGCGATAAGCTGCTAGGTACAAGGTATTCGCTAACTGAAAAATATGAAAGAGTTAATCACGGAACGGAAAAAGCACCCAAGTTTTTCCGTAAGTGGCGAAAGAAAGATGTTATTTACTCAAGTAGAATTTTCGTCTCTAAGAAAGATGTTTTCTTTTTTGATGAAGATAATTACTTAGTCTTTATTGAAGAAGAGGAGTAATAAATAACGATCAATTACCCCTTGAATGCACTGTATTCAAGGGGATTTTGTATAAGGAGCGGTCCTGAGATGCAGAAATATTTAGCGAAATCTAACCCGAAAGAAACAATTCAAGAACATACGGATAATTTATTAAAAAACTATCAAAGGCTAAAAAAACTATACCCAGCTGTGGAAATAGATTGGTATTTACTAGAATTAGTTTGTTTACTACATGATTTAGGGAAAATGAATCTATTATTCCAAAAGAAAGTGGGTAATGATTTTGGTAAAGGCAAAGGCGAAGAAATTCCGCATGGTTATTTGTCTGTTGCATTTGTTCCAGATAGTAAACTTGAAGAAATGGGATACTCTGAGGATGAAATAAAAGTAGTTTATCAAGCAATTGCGCGACATCATGAAAGAAAATATGATTTTTCTGATTCAGATTGGAAAAAAGAAATTATTAGATTAGAAGAGCAGTGGACGAATTTTAATTACAGTCGGCTAGGAGAAAATGCGGAATATAGTAGTGAAGTAGAAATGTTGTATTTCTACCCAGGATCCCGAACTTTCGAAGGTAATTCCGCGGCTGACGCAGAAACATTCAAAAAATATGTTCTACTAAAAGGCTTGCTCAATCGGATTGACTTTGCAGCGAGTGGGGGAATTGATGTAGAGCTAGAAAATGATTTTTTAATGGATTCGATGAAAGTGCAACTAGCCCATTTTAAAGCGGAAAATCCAGAAGCTGATTGGAACTCTTTGCAAAAATACATGATGCGGCACCAAAATGATAATATCGTCGTTATTGCTGAAACTGGCATGGGAAAAACTGAGGCTGGGCTGCTTTGGCTTGGGAATAATAAAGGCTTTTTCACGCTGCCACTGCGCACGGCAATCAATGCGATTTATGAGCGAATCACGAAAAATATTGTTACGACTAACCAAGCTGAGAGAGTTGGTTTACTGCATTCGGAAACTTATAGTCAGTATTTGCTGCACGAGGGAAATGCGGAGATGGATATTGATGAATATTATACGAGGACGAGGCAAATGTCTTTACCTGTAACTATTTGCACGCTCGATCAATTGTTTGATTTTGTCTTTCGTTATGCAGGTTTTGAGCATAAATTAGCCACTTTATCTTATTCCAAAGTGATTATTGATGAAATCCAGATGTACTCATCAGACTTATTGGCTTATTTGATTTTAGGGTTGTCTTATATTGATAAATTTGGCGGGAAGTTCTGCATTATGACGGCGACTTTACCGGGGATAGTGACAGATTTACTTTTAGAAAATGGTGTGAATTTTGTCCAACCAAAAGAAAAATTTGTATCGTCGCGAGTTCGTCATAGCATGGAGATGGTTCATACGGAAATTGAAAGTGAATTTATTAAACCATTTTTTAACAATAATCGAATTTTAGTTATTTGTAACACTATAAATAAAGCGAAAAAAATCTATTTGGAGTTAAAAGAGCATTTTCAAGGTGAAGAAATTCATCTCATTCACAGTCAATTTATTAAAAAAGATCGTTCGGCTAAAGAGGATGCGATTTTTAAGGATGGGCAAAAAGATAGTACGAAAAAATGTATTTGGGTGGCAACGCAAGTCGTGGAAGCTTCTTTGGATATTGATTTTGATTTACTGTTCACGGAATTGTCGGATGTGAATGGGTTGTTTCAGCGGATGGGCAGATGCTATCGAAACCGGGCGCTGGATGTGGATACGAATGTCTATGTTTTTGATGGTGGGGCGAAAGTTTGCTCAGGAGTTGGGACTTTTATCGATAAGTTGATATTTGGAAATTCTAAGACGATTTTGAATGAGCATGCTGGCGTTTTGACAGAAGAGAAGAAAATGGAGCTGGTGGAGCAAGTTTATTCAACAGAGGCTTTGAGTGGAAGTGAATTTTATAACGATTTGATAGAAATGATAAACTATGTGAAAGCTTTTGATAGTTATGAACTGGATAAAGCGGATGTTCGTATGAGATTTAGAAACATTAATTCGGTTTCTGTTATTCCGGAAAAAGTGTGGCAAGAGAATGCGGAAGAAATTAATTCATGTTTTGTTGCTCTTCGTAAAACTTCCAAAGAAATATCAACAAAAGAGAAAATGATTGCAAGAACCAATTTAGCTGAATTTATGGTGAGTGTTCCTGACTATCTTTATAAAAAAGGTAAGAGTGTTGTTCGTGAAATAAACCGTTATGAGAATGTTGTTGAGTTTAAATGTGGTTATTCGGATGAGATAGGGATTTTTATGCAGTGAGCTCTCTTTTAATTGCTGATCGGATTATTTTTAGTTTGTTAAACAAACATATTATTACCGAAGATGATTTTGAAAAAGAGGCTAACTTTTGCTATATGAAAAAAGCAGCTCGGCAAAAGGTATTACAAGCGTATGATTTGCGTATGAAAGAAACAATTAAACATCGGGATTTAGGAAGAAATGTATCTTATCGGCATTTAATTCGCTTAGAATGTTATAAATTAGTAAAGCATTTGATGAGTGATAAAGAATACGAAGCATTTAAAATTTGGTGGTGAAGGTATGTATGTAATTTTAATTTATGATATTTCAATAGAAAACGGTGGGGCAAAAGTCTGGAGAAATGTATTTAAGATTTGTAAAAAGTACTTAACTCATGTTCAAAAATCAGTTTTTGAAGGTGAAATAACTCCGGCGCTTTTAGTTAAGTTAAGGATGGAGTTAGATAAGTATATTCGAGATGATCAAGATTCAGTGATTGTATTTTCTAGTAGGCAACAAAGGTGGCTAGAAAAAGAATTTTGGGGATTAACGGATGAAAAAACTTCTAATTTCTTTTGATGTTCTCGGTCTATCGACCTTTAGTAGTGCGAAAAATAGTGGGGTTCGACAGATTTAGGTAAATCATTGGGGGAGAAAGAGTTTGAAGTTTTTAAGCGGAAATCTGAAGGGATAAGTTATGATTTTTACGCAATTTTTAAGAGGTCGACAAAAATAGTGACCTGAGTTATGATGGGAGTAGGCGTAAAATAGAGCGGGTTTTAACTACTTATTATGAAATGTAAATAAAATGTTACAGAGCCAAGCGACATACCTGTGATAGCGTTTTAACTACTTATTATGAAATGTAAATTTCATATGGATTGCGAGGCGGGTTAAATGACATGTAGTTTTAACTACTTATTATGAAATGTAAATAGGCGATTACAAAGAAGAAGCAGGAGCATGGATTCGGTTTTAACTACTTATTATGAAATGTAAATATTGATGCCATCATCGGTTCTAATAACGGCATTCAGGTTTTAACTACTTATTATGAAATGTAAATCCCAATTAGTACTCGCAACAATTGTGCAATTTTATATGTTTTAACTACTTATTATGAAATGTAAATATTGCTCGAAGCTTTTTTTCACATCTTTCGACATTTCAGTTTTAACTACTTATTATGAAATGTAAATTCTTCTCTAAGCGCTCGATTTTAGCATCTTTTTCGTTTTAACTACTTATTATGAAATGTAAATAAGAATTTAACGTGGAACCGGAAAAAATTTTAGACCGTTTTAACTACTTATTATGAAATGTAAATCTTACAGCCTTCACGTTCTAGTTCCTCCATTAGTGTTTTAACTACTTATTATGAAATGTAAATATGACCACAAAGCAAAGCAATTGGTGCCGTTAAAATACGTTTTAACTACTTATTATGAAATGTAAATAGTCTTTAGTATGGTTGCTATGAAAATGGCTTAGGGTTTTAACTACTTATTATGAAATGTAAATCCGTAACCGGCGGCTGCTATGGTGATGGTATATGAGTTTTAACTACTTATTATGAAATGTAAATTCTTTTTCAAATAAAGCCACAAAAAATAGCGGTAGCGTTTTAACTACTTATTATGAAATGTAAATCTCCATATTTTTTAGCTCGATTAGTAAATTGTTCAAGTTTTAACTACTTATTATGAAATGTAAATTCATAAATACCCTATTGAATTAGTGAAAAAGAATCTCGTTTTAACTACTTATTATGAAATGTAAATTCATCATTTGAGTGCCTGCCTCGATAATACCGGGTAAAGTTTTAACTACTTATTATGAAATGTAAATATGGATGATGTGTTAGTGTGAAATTGAAGTTTATACCGTTTTAACTACTTATTATGAAATGTAAATACAAGGAACTTTATTTTGATGTGTGTGGGTGAAACAGTTTTAACTACTTATTATGAAATGTAAATACACTAGTGACCATTCTGCAAATTACTTGCTCTTTATCGTTTTAACTACTTATTATGAAATGTAAATAAGCTAACTGTTTGCGAAACTTTACCGTAACCTGTGTTTTAACTACTTATTATGAAATGTAAATACAGCTTCACTGATCAATTTAATATTTAAAGCAGAGTTTTAACTACTTATTATGAAATGTAAATATTCTTTAAAGTTTGTAGAACGTTGGGCTGTTAAACGGTTTTAACTACTTATTATGAAATGTAAATTTGGGCCATAAAAACATAGCCTCCTGAATATCCTGTTTTAACTACTTATTATGAAATGTAAATTTATTTTCTTCTAAATATGCTCTTACTTTTTCGCGGTTTTAACTACTTATTATGAAATGTAAATTTGTACATCCAGTTAGTGGCTTGGTAGATATATCCGTTTTAACTACTTATCATGAAACCATAAACTTCCTCTCAACATTCAAACTCCAAAAATAAAAAAGACCTGGACCCCAATCCAAGTCTTTTCCCATACACCTAAACCAACAAAACCACAACCAACGCCAAAACCGCCGGCAAGCCCTGCTTCACCAAAATCCCTTTAGAAGAAGTCAGTCCGCCAAACAGCGCCGCCACAACCACACAACTCAAAAAGAAAATCTGCACAGTTTCTGCCATTCCAGCCCCAGCAAAAAACAATCCCCACACAAGCCCTGCCGCAAGAAATCCATTATAAAGCCCTTGATTCGCAAACAGCGTCTGTACTTTCTTATTCGCAAGTAGTTCCTTCTCCACACCAAATGTCTTGGCTGCGAGTTTGGTGTTGGCGAAAAACATTTCTAAAATCATTATATAAATATGCTCGATCATTACGATGAAGGTTAAAATAAATGCTAAAATGGCCATGAAAAATCCCTCTTTTCTACTTCGAAGTATAGCATAGCTTGTAAATTTTTCGTAAAAATAGAGCTTGAAACGTTGACTTATTGGCGAAATCTCCGTAATATCAAACGTAGACTACTTAATTTTTAGTCTGAAAAGGGGGAAATTATATGCAACAAGAAGCAACAGGTGGGCAGAAGATTCGGCCAATACCGATTATTGCCTCATTTTTGATGGCGGGGTTCATTGGGCTATTCAGTGAAACTGCTCTTAACATGGCGCTTAGTGATTTGATTCAGGTGTTTGATATTAGTTCAGCGACAGTGCAGTGGCTTACGACAGGTTATTTGCTAACGCTTGGAATATTAGTACCGATTTCGGGATTACTTTTACAATGGTTTACGACACGAGGATTATTTTTCACAGCGGTAAGTTTTTCGATTGCTGGTACGCTGATTGCGGCGCTTTCGCCAACGTTTGCGATGTTAATGATTGGGCGTGTAGTGCAAGCAGTAGGTACGGCGCTATTACTACCATTAATGTTTAACACGATTTTACTGATTTTCCCAGAGCATAAACGTGGCTCGGCAATGGGGATGATCGGGCTGGTAATTATGTTTGCACCAGCAGTTGGTCCGACAATCTCAGGACTTATTTTAGAAAACTTGACTTGGAACTGGATTTTCTGGATTTCCTTGCCATTCCTTATTATTGCGTTATTATTCGGAATGAAATTTATGCAAAATGTTTCGGTTGTTACGAAGCCGAAAATTGATATTTTATCGATTATTCTTTCGACGCTAGGTTTTGGTGGAGTTGTATTTGCCTTTAGTAGTGCGGGAGAAAGTGGTTGGGGAAGCGCGACGGTGTTAGTTTCTATCATTGGTGGTGGAATTGCACTTGGGCTATTCGTTTGGCGCCAACTAACAATGGAAAAACCTTTAATGGACTTGAAAGTATTTAAATACCCGATGTTCACTTTAGGGCTTATTTTAGTATTTATCAGCTTTATGATGATTCTTTCGACGATGATTTTACTACCGCTATACTTGCAAAATAGTTTAGCGCTCGCGGCATTTTCGGCGGGATTAGTATTACTTCCAGGTGGGGTGCTGAATGGTTTAATGTCACCATTTACTGGGCGTTTGTTCGATGCATACGGTCCACGCGCACTTGTTATCCCAGGATTTATCGTAGCTGTTATTGCGCTATTTTTCTTAACGAGAATAGAAGTTGGAACATCTGCATTAACAATCATCGTGCTGCATTCGGTATTGATGATTGGGATTTCGATGGTTATGATGCCGGCGCAAACGAACGGTTTAAACCAATTACCGCGGAAATTATATCCTGATGGCACGGCGATTATGAACACGTTGCAACAAGTTTCCGGCGCGATTGGAACGGCTGTTGCGATTACGATTATGTCTGCTGGTCAAAAAGCTTATATGGAAACGGCGCAAGGGATGGGACCTGAACAAATGGTTGCTTCACTGACAGCTGGAATTCAAAATGCCTTTGTTTTCGGGCTAATTATGGCTTGTATTGGGCTTGTATGCTCGTTGTTTATTCGTAAAGCTAAATAAGAAAGTGAAGAGAACTTCTCATAATGAGGGGTTCTTTTTTTATTTTGACAAATGGGTTCTGAGCGGTTAAACTGATAGTGAATATAGTTTATAAAGTTTGTTTATTAACTTTGCGAATGGAGCGATTGATTATGGCACTTCCTCGTGATTTAAAAGAATTGAATAAGAAAAATATCAAGTCGATTTTACGACAGCAAGGTGCGATGACGAAAGCGGAAATTGCTGAGGTGACTGGGCTTAGTGTGGTTACAGTGAATAAGTTGATTCGTGATTTAGCAGAAAATGAAGAGATTTTGGAACAAGATAATTCGGTTGCGACTGGTGGAAGAAGAGCGGTTTCGTATAAAATTAATCCTAATTTCCAGCAGGTGTTGGTCGTTAGTTTACAAGAGAAGTGGAAAAAGATTACTTATTCTTTTTCGGTGTATAATTTGCTTGGTGAGCCGGAGTTTGTGGAGGATATGTCTGGTGAAGATTTGGATATTAATGCGCTGAAAAGGAATACAAAAGATCTTGTTTGTGCTTTTCCGAAGATTTCTTGTGTTGTGATTGGGGTGCCGGGGATTGAGATTGGTGGTAAGCTGCGTGCGATGGACTTTCCGCTACTTTTAAATGTGCAATTGCGGGAGACTCTGGAGGCGGAAGTGAATTTGCCGGTGTTGGTTGAAACGGATACGAATGCGGCGATTTTGGGGTATAAAAATCGGCCGGTTGAAGAGGACAATATTGTGGGGCTTTATTATCCGGAACGTTTTCCGCCGGGTGCGGGGCTTTTGATGAACGGCGAGATTTTGAAAGGGCGGAATGGGCTGGCAGGGGAGATTAAGCATATGCCGCTTCAGGTGGACTGGGATAATTTTGACTTTTCGGTGGATGAAATTAAAGCGCATATTCGTAAAATGGTGCTGCTCGCGATGAGTTTTTATGATCCGGAAACGATTGTGTTGTATACGAATTTTTATTTTGGGCAGAAGGATTTTATGGAAGAATTGACGGCGGAGTTGAAGCGGGTGTATCCGTATGCGGTTTTGCCGGAGATTGTGTTGTCGCGTAAGTTTACGACGGATTACCGGATTGGGCTTTTGGCGTTTGGGATTGATTATTTGGAGAATAATATGACGGATTGGCGGATATAAAAAAAGAGCCCTTTGACAGGCTCTTTTTCTACTTATTTAAAGAAATTCGGTAAATACTCTTTATGCGCTTCTAACATTTCGTCAAGAATCTCACGAGCTACAGATTCGCTTGGTGTTAGTGGGTTGATTGTCATTGCGAAAAGGGCTTTGTCGTAATCGCCTGTAACTGCTGCTTCGGCTGTTAGGCGCTCGAAAGTTTTGATTTCTTGGATGATGCCGTTGATAGCGATTGGAAGGCGTCCGCTTGCTAGTGGGATTGGGCCTTGGCGAGTGATGACACAGTTTGTTTCTACTGCGGAATCAGGATCGATATCAAGGATGGCACCGTTGTTACGAGTATTAACGATTTGAATGTCGCGTTTGTCGTTGTAGATAGAGTTAATTAGATTACATGCTGCTTCACTGTAGTAAGCGCCGCCGCGTTGTTCTAATTGTTTTGGTTTTTCAGCAAGTTCTTCTTGTTTGTAAAGCTCGAATAATTCAGCTTCTACTTTTTTAACAACTTCTGCACGAGTACCATGTTCTGCGTATGCGCGAGCTTGGTCTTCCAGTTGTTGTTTTGTTTGCCAGTAGTAGCGTAAGTAGTCGATTGGAATCATGTTTAATGTACGTAAGAATGTTTTGTCCCAGCCAGTTGCATTGATGTTTTTAAGGCTTGAGCCAGCTTCATCTTCTGTCATTTTGAAAACAACATCTTTTGTTACGTCTTTGCCATTATGATAAACAGTTTTCGCGAATACCATGTGATTTAGACCAACGAACTCTACATAAATTTCAGAAACGTCTACGCCAAGAGTTTCAGCGATATTGCGTTCGATTCCGATAGGGCCGTTACATAAGCCGACAACTTTCTTTTGGTTACTGTAACGAAGAACTGCTTCTGTTACCATTCCAGCAGGGTTAGCGAAGTTGATTAACCAAGCATCAGGGCAAAGGCGTTCCATGTCTTTACAAATATCTAAAATTACTGGGATTGTGCGAAGTCCTTTGAACATGCCGCCTGGTCCGTTTGTTTCTTGACCAACAACGCCGTATGAATTCGGGATACGTTCGTCTTTAACACGTGCATCTAATAAACCTACACGTAATTGTGTTGTTACGAAATCAGCGTCTTTTAAAGCTTCTTCGCGGTCTAGTGTTAAATGGATTTCCATGTTAACGCCAGCTTTTTTCACCATACGTTTTGCTAAATTACCAACGATTTCTAATTTTTCACGACCAGCTTCTACGTCTACTAACCATAGTTCACGAACTGGTAATTCGTCTTGTCGTTTAATAAATCCTTCGATTAGTTCGGGTGTATAACTTGATCCGCCACCAATAGTCGCGATTTTAATACCTTTAGTCATTTATTTATACCTCCAAGGATATTTTTTTGAAAAGGCTTACTTATTTGTAGTTGCCTTTTCTTCTCACAGTTATAGTATAGGAATTTTATGGAGAAATAGCTAGTATTTGGTTAGGTTTAGGTAAGGATTTTCTAAATAGGAACTTGTCACATTTGAGTAACGAGGTGTTACATGGTAAAATAAAGCGAAAAGAGGTGCGGAAATGCTTTTTTTGGATAAAAATTTGGAATTAAATGATACGGAATTAGATATTTATAATTATATTGTGGCGAATTTAGATAAGGTTGTGTATATGCGGATTCGCGATTTGGCGACGGAAGCGCATGTGAGTACGACGACAATTCTGCGTTTTTGCCGAAAATTTGGGTGTAATGGTTTTTCGGAGTTTCGCGTGAAGTTGCAGCTTTATTTGGAAGAGCAGAAGTTGGCGCAAATTGATATGGCGGATGAGACGACTTATATTGATTTTCTGAAACGCACGGCACAACCGGAGTTTAAAGCGCAAATTCAAAATGCGGTTGAGATTCTTCGTGACCGCGAGCTGGTTTTATTTGCGGGAGTTGGGTCATCAGGCGTGATTGCTGAATATGGTGCGATTTATTTTTCGTCATTATTTACGTTGGCACTACATATTGAAGATCCGCTCAACCACCCGTTTTACCATTTATCGAGCAAATTATCGGATAAAATCTGTATGATTGCGATTTCGGTGGAAGGGGAAAATGAGGATATTATTCGCTATATTCACCAGTTGAAGGCGCAAAATTGTAAAGTAATCTCGATTACGAATAGCGCGAAATCAACTATTGCGAGGCTTTCTGACGCGAATATTGCTTATTATATTAATAAGGAAATGTATCAGGAAGCGAATATTACGTCCCAATTGCCGGCGCTATATACGATTGAAAATATTGCCCGGGAAATAAGAACCCAAATTGATAAAGAGAAGATGTAAAAAGCTAAGTTTTGCTTGGATTTCCGAGCAAAACTTTTTTTGTAACAAAATTGTCACTTACGAAGAATTTTTTAATTTGCTACGATAGTTCTTTGGAGGTGAAATTATGTACAGTAATATGAAAGAGAAGGTCGTTTTTACATTTATTATGTGTTCTTTGATGATTTTATGCATGAGCTCTTATAATATCTTTCTTGAAAATGGTATTGGTACAGATTCTTTATTGATTGTTTTAAAAGCATTTGTCCCGTTTCTTTTTATTGGATTTTTATTAGACTTTTTTGTTGTCGGAAAAATTGTGTATCGTCTGCACGCCCTTTTGGTTAGTGAAGATGCTTCGAAATTTAAAAAGATCATTATGATGCAATTATTAATGGTTACGTTTATGTGTGTGCTTATGTCAACGCTTAGCCTGATTGTGAACCAAGGCGAATGGAGTCATTTAGGCGTTCTTATTTTACGCAATTATTTTGTGGCTTTATTTTTGCAAATCTTTATTGTTTCACCGTTTGTGCGGTTAATTAGTCCGCGGATTTTTGCGCTTTTGTAAAAATGAAAAACGCTTAGTCGAGTTTAGGCCCGGCTAAGCGTTTTATTATTTATGTTTGGCGTTATAAGCATCGAGTGCGTCTTCCACGGTTTTCTTCGTGTAGCCGTCATCGATAATGTAGCCAAGATCGTGTTTTCTAAAGCTTGTTTTCAAATGGTCGATGAGGTCGGCGAAGTAATACTCAATGCCTTTGTCATCAAGCCATTTTAGCAAGTCTTTCATTGATTCTGTAGAGGTTGTATCGATATTAATAATCGCACTAGCTTCGAAAATGACTAATTTTGTATCATCTTGGACAGCTTCTTTTAAGCCATCTGCGAATTTATTAAAGTTCCCGAAGAAGAGCGATGCGCTGTAACGATAAATAACGACATTTGGAATTGGTTTTGCTTCTGGTTTACGTTTTAAGTCGAAGTAACCATGACGTCCGTCAATCACTCCAAGAATCGCAATTGGTGTTTTCATCGAACGACTTACTACATTAATGAATGATAGGAAAATTCCAAGTAGTACCCCGAAAATAACTCCAACTAAAAGTGTTCCAAGTGCAGCAACGATCCAAACAGTTGCCTCACGACGAGAAACGCGGAACAATCCTTTTAACACATCCACATCAATAATCCCAACTAACGCAGCGAACACGATTCCGGAAAGAACTGGTTGTGGCATATAGTAAAGTAAGCCACTTAGGAAGGCGACAATCAGCGCGATAATGACTGCGGCGACAATTGAAACCATTTGTGTTTTACCACGGAATTGTTCGTTAGCAGCAGTTCTTGATACGCTGGCACTGGCAGGAGAACATCCAGAAAATGCAGCGACAAAATTGGAAATACCGTAAGCAAATAGTTCGCGGTTGTCATCGATTGTATATTTGTTACGCATCGCAAAACTTTCACTTGGCAAAAGCGAACCGGCGAATGTAGCGATGGCACAGACAAACCCACCACCGATAGCAAGCGCCCATGAACTAGCACCAAAATCTGGAAGCGCTAATGATGGGAATCCGACAGGGATTTTACCAACAATATCAACATTATATTGGTCTAATTTGAAGAAATAAGCTGCCATCGTCCCGAGGATTAAAACAACGAGCGACATCGGGATTTTTGGAATGGCTTTTTTGCACGTTATAACGATAATAATGGTCACAATACCCATGGCAAATGAAATCCAATTGGACTGGAAAAACTGTCCGAAAATAATGCCTAGACTAGAGAAGAAACTATCTCCGCTTTCTTTTAGGCCCATTATCTTAGGAATTTGACCCATTATAATGGAAACACTAAGTCCAGAAATGAATCCACTAAGAACAGGGGCAGATATGTATTTTGCAAACCGTCCTAATTTTAATACGGAGAAAAGAACTAAAAACACGGCACAAAAGAATGCAAGAATTGGGGCGAGCGTAATGGCTTCTTTAGATCCAGCTGTAAGTCCGGCTGTTCCTAAAATTATCGACCCTGCGATTGCGCTTGCCGTTGCATCAATCCCAAAAACAAGTTGCGGCGAACTGGCGAAAATAACATAGGCAAGTACCGGTAAAAATGACGCATATAAGCCATAAATAGGCGGTAGCCCGGCTACTTGTGCATAGCCCATTGCAACAGGAATTGTTAGTGCAGCAACGCCAACTCCGGAAATGACATCATTTCGTAAATAGGATATCTTATACCCATTTAGTGAAAGTAAGATGTGTTTAAACATAAGTTCCTCCCTTGAAATGTATTTGTATTTCTTATTCTACAGCATTGCTACTTATTAATGAAATCTTATACTATTTACCCCGTTATTCGTTACGCCAATCCTCTTTTATGTGGATTTTTTCAACTTTTCCAATGAAAAACCACGATTCCTTGATAGGAAATCGTGGCTACTTTTAATTGTTTTTTGCATAAATGTGCATTGCTTCTTTTAAAAAGGCGGATAGCCCTTCGCCGAATTGGTCGATATTTTTAGTGAAGCGCTCATCGGCGACGTACATTTCCCCAAGGTTTGCGAAGGCTTCTAAGGAATAAATGTTGCCATGGGTATCGTTCAAGTAATGGAAAAAATGAGATACGGCTTGTTGTGCTTCTTCGGATTCTGGATTGCTGTTTCGAACGGAAGCTAATTGGCGAAATTCAGCATCAAAGCTTTCTTTTAAGGCGTTTTGGTCTTTTTCAGTCATATTGGTAACTTTTTTATTGGCTTTTTCTACTACTTTATCGCCCCAAAGTTTTTTTGCTTCTTCTTCATATGGATTAGAGGAAAAATCAAAACCAGTGAATTTTTCTTTGTTTGTCATTGTTATTTCTCCTTTTTCGTTCTTGATGGTCTGGTCGAGTGTTGTTAGCATGGCTTCGATTCGCTGTTTTTTCTCTAGTAATAAATGGCGTTGTAAGTCTAGTGCCACCTCTTTATCAAAGTTAGGATCATCAAGAATTTGTTTTATTTTTTTCAAAGGGAAATCGAGTTCTTTAAAGAAAAGAATTTGTTGTAATTTGTCGACGTCTTTTTCTGAATAGATACGATAGCCGTTCCAGTCGTCTTTTTGTGGGACGAGTAGGCCGATTGTGTCGTAGTGGTGGAGTGTGCGCACACTTACACCAGTGAGTTCAGCTAATTCTTTTGTTTGCATGAATGATTCCTCCTTCTGTTTTTACTATAAAGTATGACGCCACGTGAGAGTCAAGCATGATTTTGTGTTTATTATAACTCTTTTGGTGGAAAAGTGTTGAAAGAAAATAAGTTGTAGCTGACAACTTTTAACAAAATGAATAAAAGCATGGAAAAAATGGCAACATTCTCGTATAATGAAATATAAATGTGTCGAATTTGTGACATTGGTATATCGAGAATATGAAGGGGATAGCATCATGAGGGGAAAAATTAAATCCATTAGTATGTGGCTATGGCACCATCTAACACCGCAAATATTTGCGGTTATTTGCGTTTTTATTATCACGATTATAGCGCTGTTTGTGCCGCCATATATTGGTATGGCTGACAATGGAGACTTTTTCCGGATATTCTCGAGCAATGGATTATTTGTTAATAATACAAATTATGATGCGCTTCAATTTGGGCATTTTGTGAAAGAATTTGGAATTTATCAATATTTCAATGAAAATCAAGTTGCTATATACTCGTCACAAAGTATTTTCATTCAAATGGCGCTTCTTTTAAATAAGCTTTTTTGGTCAACAACGGTTTTTGATGTACGTTTTTTAGGTGGGTTACAATTAGTACTTCTTTTGCCGGCGATTTATTTGTTGGTAGCGGGTTTAACGGCAAAAATGAAAGGCTGGCCGGGGTATGTCATTGCGGCGCTTACGGTATTTATTTTTGCGGATACGGCTTATACAGCTTATTTTAACTCGTTTTTCAGTGAAGGACTTATTTTGATTATGATGCTGTATATTTCGGCGGGATTTTTGCTTTTATATCAGCATAAATATAATGATTATGCGATGCTAGGCTTGATTTTTGTGGCATCACTTATTTTAATTACGGCTAAACAGCAGAACGCGCCGATTGCGGTTGTTATTGCGGTTTGCGGGATCCTCGTATTTTTTATTCGGAAAAATAGGGCGTTCCGGATTTCGGCTGCGGCAACTTTTTTGGTGATTTTCTTGAGCGGGGTAGTGATGTACGCCTTTATTCCCGGGGAGTTTGTGACGATAAATCAGTATCAAACCATGACTCGTGGGGTGTTGCTTGATTCGGAAAACCCGGAGAAATCGCTTGAGGAAATGGGGATGAATTCCGAATTTGCCTTACTTAAAGGAACGAATTTTTATCAAAAATATAAAATGGTTGATTTGGATTCGCCGTTGATGGAAAAAGAATTTTATCCTAACTATAATTTTGTCACGGTTTTAAGTTATTATTTGGAAAATCCGAAACAATTCGGGAAAATGCTCGATTTATCCGCGCAAAATAGTTTTTCGATTCGTCCGTTTGAGATGGGTAATTTTGAAAAGGTGACGGGTTATAAATTTAAAGAGAAAACACATTTTTTCTCGGCTTATAGTGATATGAAAGAAAAATTTGCTCCGGCGAAATTTACGTTTTTAATTTTATGGGCGCTAGTTTTTCTGATTTGTTATGGGGTGAGTGCGTTTAAACATTTCCGGGAGAAGAATATTCGAGGGACGCTGCTGTTTGATTTGATTGTCTTGCTGATTGGTTCTGGGTTTGCGGTAATCTTGGTGACGATTGTTGGTGACGGGGAAGCGGATTTGACGAAGCATAATTTCCTATTTAATGTTTGTTTTGATTTAACGATATTGATTGGTGCGGCTTCACTGCTCGAAGTTTATTTGAAGAAACGAGGTGAGCGGAATGCGTAAAAAAATCATGATTAGTCTTCTGCTTGCGCTCGTCATTTTAATGGTAAGTGAACGTCCTGTTGCGGCAAAAGCGGATAGTGATGTCATCGTTTTTTATGATAGTTTGGCAAAAGGAACGGCTAATGAGGGGAATATCGACTCGCTGCTTCGAATGTTAAATAGTTTGGGCAAACGGGTGACCATTTATTCTTGGGCTGAAAATCCAGATTTAAGTCAAGCGAGTGAAATTATCGTGTTGCAAAATAAAAACGATGGCTTAACAGCTGAATGGGCGGATAAATTAGCTAAGAGTAAGGCGCAAATTGCATATATTGGCGCAAACCCACCGACATTTCTAGCGGATAAATTGCAGCTGAAAACTAAGCCGGTTACAGATACTTCTATCACTTTTCAAACGGAAGCAGGCCTGGCAGGGAAACCGCAACTCATCAATGAAACCAATCTCATTACTTCTTTTAAAGGAGAAGGATTTGGCGAAATGGATGCGGCGGAAAATGGTAAAGCTACGTACGGCGTTCGAGCTGGTAACTATGCGTATGCGCCAATGTTCCAAGCCGACAATACGAGCGAATTTGCATTGATGGACTTATTAAAAGCCGTGTTCGACATTAAAACAACATCCAACCAATATGCGCTTATCACAGACGTGAACCCGTTTGTTGATTTTGATTTACTTAAAAAAACAGCCGATACTTTTTATGCAAAAGGGATTCCTTTTATTGTGAGTGCGGGGCCGGTTTTTTATAATCAAGATTTCCAAGCTGCGAAAAATTATGCGGAGATTTTGCGGTATGTTCAGGCGAAAAACGGCACTATTATGATGAATGTTCCAGTAGTTACATACGGAGATAGTCCGCCGGGAGAATTGGAGAGCATCGTGCAGAAATCCGTGCATTTCTTCGCGGAAAATGATGTGGCGCCGGTTGGGGTTACAGCGGAACTATACTGGAATTTTGATAAAGTGTATGGCATGGAAGGCTTTGCGCCATTTAATACAGGGATTTTACTGCCGAATCAAAAAATTATCCATACGACGAAAAAAAATAATGGTAGCGCATTTGAAAAGTCACCATATAGCGTGGCGAGTGATTTATACGAAACAATGTCGGATAAGAAAAATTTCCCGGTTGATATTGCGGTCACTTATTCGTTTTTCAATAATGAGAAGGAAATAAATGCAGCCGCGGATAAACTGGCTGGCGAAAATATTAGTGATTTTAGATTTCAAGATCACAGGGTGAAAACGAGCAAAGATACGATTGAATCAAGTGCGGGTTCGCTGTATATCAACAATCAATCTGTGGTGCTTGATAGTGATTTGAAATACATTAAAACGCAAACTAAAACGGTGAAACAAGCTGGAAGTTTAGAAGGATTTTTCGGCTATCAAAATACCTTTTTCACGATAGTTATTGTACTTTCGCTTGGTATTATTGGGATTTTGTTTGTTTTTGGATACCGGCTTTACATGAAAAAATATATGAAATGAGGTGAAATAAATGGTTGTTGCAGATTATTTAGCATTATTCGCGGTGGTATGTATTTGGGGACTGTTGTTGATTAATATCGTGTTGATTGTTTCGGGGTACGTTTATTATTTGAAAAATGAAGCGCGTAAAGTCCCGGAAATACCAGCGGAAGTACCATTTGTTTCCGTCATGGTGCCGGCCCATAATGAAGGAAAAGTAATTGTGAAAACAGTGGAGTCGCTGTTGGCGTTTGATTATCCGATTGATCGCTATGAAATTATAGTCATCAATGATAATTCGTCGGATAATAGTGCGGAACTTTTGGCGGGCATTCAAGCGAAAAATCCGACACGCTTGTTGAAAATTATTAATACCGATAACATCACGGGTGGAAAAGGGAAATCGAATGCGCTCAATATCGGATTTGCGGAAAGTCGCGGTGAGCTGGTGGCGATTTACGATGCGGATAATACGCCAGAACGGCAAGCGCTAAGGATTCTGGTTGGCGAGATTACGAATGATGCGAAACTTGGCGCGGTTATTGGTAAATTCAGGACGCGAAATCGAAACGCCAGCTGGCTGACACGCTTCATTAATATTGAAACGCTAAGCTTTCAGTGGATGGCTCAGGCCGGCAGATGGGCGCTGTTCAAACTATGCACGATTCCGGGTACCAATTTTATCGTGAGAAGATCGCTTTTGGAAGAAATCGGCGGTTGGGACGTGAAAGCTGTCGCCGAAGATACCGAAATCAGTTTCCGGATTTATATGATGGGTTACCGGATCAAATTTCAAGCGAAGGCCGTCACTTGGGAACAAGAACCACAAACTTTGCCAGTCTGGTTTAAACAACGCTCCAGATGGGCAAAAGGCAATATCTACGTGATTTTGAAAAATGTTCCATTACTTTTTAAACGAGAAGGTAGACGTGTTCGTTTTGATATTTTGTACTTTTTATCGATTTACTTTTTACTATTAACTTCCTTGATTGTTAGTGATATTTTACTTGTTTTATATGCGCTTGGACTTGTACATACAACACTTGCTGGCCTCAGCGGAGCGCTTTGGTTACTTGCTATTTTACTTTTTGTTGCAGGTACTTTTATTACGCTCACCACTGAAAAAGGGGAAATTAGTTTTTCAAATGTGTTATTTATTATGTTGATGTATGTGACTTATTGCCAACTTTGGATGGTGGTCGCCGCATATGGATTCTTTATTTTCTTAAAAGATACTGTACTAAAAAGGGAAACCAAATGGTATAAAACCGAGCGTTTCTAAAAAGGAGAGTGCCTAATGAAAAAATTAACTGTAATCGGGCTGCTTGTTTTCGCCGTACTATTTCTGTATAGGCCAGACGTTTTCGCAGCAGATAAAAATTATCAAACAGTTTTTGGAACAGATAAAACCGCCCAAGGAAAATTCACAACAACCAAACAAAACTTCACGGTGGAAAATTACTGGGACGTGTCGAGTGCAAATGTGAAGCTTGTTTACACAATTACCCAGCTGAGTGAAAAAGAAATTTCGACCATGACGCTGAAAATAAACGATGTGGCATTTTACTCTTTTAAACCGGATAAAACCGACAAAGGAACGCGACAAATTGAAATCGAAATTCCGAAAGATAAGCTGAAAAAAGGGGTTAACGTTCTATCCATCGAAAGTTTTGTCTACACTGATTTGCCAGATGGCCGTTGTACGATTGATGACACGCCGGCAAATTGGTTGCAATTCGATAAAACGAGTTCGGTAAACGTATCGTATTCTGATAAGGCTTTTCAAAAAACAATTGCGGACTTTGGCGAGCGATTCACTGGCATTGATACGGTGAAAAGTGGACAAGGCGTAGTAGCTGTTTCGAACAAAGCAGGTGACGCGGAACTTGGCGCAGCACTTGAAGGACTTTCCGGATTTTCTGCGGCGAATACGTTAGAAGATAAAAATATCGCTTTTGGTCAATACGAAGAAGCGGGAACGCGCGATGGGAAAAACTATGTCACTCTTTTTTCAAGCTATGACAATTTGCCAAATGACCTGAAATCCCAAATACAAGACGATAAAAAACTAGAAAAGCAAGCACTTTTCCAAGTAGTGACAGTTGGAAATACGAACACCCTAGTGATTACTTCCAAATCAAACGATGCACTTAAAAAAGCTGGTAAACTAATCGCCAACCAAAATTACTTGAGCCAGCTTGGAACGAATACCAAATGGCTAACAACGGACGAAAAAATCGATACACCAGCGACTAATGTCGATAAAAATACCAAACTAACAACAACTGGCGATAAACTAAAAGGAATTGGTCACATCACCCAAGATTACTTTATCAGCATGCCAGCCAACCGAAGCGCCTCCACCGGAACCGAAGTATCGCTTGATTTCAGATACGCGCAAAACTTGGATTTCGAGCATTCGTTAGTAACGATTTTAGTGAACGGCAAACCAATCGGCAGCCAAAAACTTTCTGCTAAAAAAGCGAATAACGATAAAGTAACCTTCCAAATTCCAAGCGATTTAAACGTAAAAGGTGATTTTTCAGTTACCGTGGCCTTCGATTTAGTCCTAACGAATAATTATTGTGGTTTTATTGCGGATTCCGAAATTCCGTGGGCATATATCACACCAGAATCTGTAATTAACCTGAACACAAGCGAAGAAACCGATTTACTTTTTGAACAATATCCATATCCATTCATTGCGGATGGCGACTTTAACAATGCGGTGGTTGTTGTTCCTGATGAACTTACAACAGACGATACCGATTCATTAGCAAATATTTTCAATCTACTTGGACGTTTCCATGACGGAAATAGAGGCAACCTGACTGCGATGCACGCTGCAAACTGGAAAAAGCCGAAAGAAGGCTCGAATATTATTGCAGTTGGCACGATGAACAACAATCCTGTCATTAAAAACGCCAATGACGACCTATATTTCCAGTACAATAAATCGGGCAGCTATTTCCTTTCCAATGAAAAAATCTCAATCGAAAAAAATTACGGCAAACAACTTGGCAGCGTACAATTAATCACATCAGATGGTATGCCGATTCTCGCAGTTACCGGCCCGGGCGCGAAACAAACCGAGCTCGGTTCTGATTTAATCGCAACAAAAGCCAACTTAGCAGAAATTTACGGAGATGGAGCCATTGTTGATACTGACAACACGATTCACTCCTACCGATTCAAAAAAGCATCCGACACAAAAGAAGAAAGTTTTGGGACGAAAATTAGTAATAACAAAGAAGTAACCGTGTTTGGAGCATTCGCGCTTCTGACGGTTGTTATCCTGATTGTCGCAGTCCTACTAATCTTGCGTAAATATCGCCGGAAGTGAGGGAGAAATAAAAAATGAAAAAAATGACGAATAACTTATTTGCAGATATCGGCTTTTTATTTTTCATCTTGCTTTGTTTCATCACGATTGGCTTTATGATTAATACGCCGGATGAATATTTGCGAAACATTATCTTTTTAAATATTACTTTTCTACTTGTAATCATCACCTATTTTACGAATTTAACACTGGGCTTGATTTTAAATGTCCTCTACATTTTCATTTATGCGACTTACATTATTTATGAAATTGTGGCGAATCAAATTGCGTATGGCATTGACAGCTATTATTGGCTGATTATCACGCCGCTTTTCACCGTAGCGAGTGCGATGTTTACAAGAAATACGTCGCGGCTACAAGAAGAAAATACGAAAATTAAACAGCAAAATTTATATTTAGGCACGATTGATCAAGAAACGCTACTAAAAAATATCGTTTCTTTCCAAAATGATGAGCGGATTTTTTCTAGTATTTCGCGCCGTTATGATTTGCCGTTGTCACTCATGGTTATTAAAGTACGACACTGGCGCGAGCTGAAACGGTTCCAAAGCGAAGAAGAAATGCGGCTAGCGTTACAAGATATTTCGGCGATTTTAGAATCCTGTATTCGGACGAGTGATGTACTTTACTTGCTAGATAGGGAAGATGCGACTTGGGGACTCTTGCTTTTAACAGACGAACCGGGCGGGAAATTAGTTGCCGACCGAATTAAAAGCCGCATTGCTGAAGCGAACACCGAAGATTTCGCCGCAAAATACCGAGTGAAGCTAGAACTACGGATTGGAACAAGCCAATTTGATAGCGAAAAAGTGAAGACACCACTAGATTTTATCGATTTAGCGACAAAAGAATTAGAATATGACGTGTAAAAATCAGAGTTACCTTCTATAATTAGGAGGTAACTTTACTTTTTTGATTGGGGGGAGCATGATGAACTTAGAAGAAATAGTCGATTGCATGTTATTAAATGAAAATGATAAAGAAATTCAGCGGACCCAAACGGAGCATCGCATTAAACTGGTCGATTTTTGGCAAGTGGAAAAGGGGGACTGGGTGCTGGAAGTTGGCTGTGGACAAGGCGATACGACCGCGGTACTTGCGAATGCAGTTGGGCAAGATGGTTTTGTTCAAGGAATTGATATTGCTCCTCGAACTTACGGTGCTCCATTTACGATTGGTGATGCGACCGATCATTTGAAAAAATCCCAGCTCGGTGCGCAAATTGATTTTAAATTAGGGACGGATATTTTAAAGGGCGATATCACTTTTCCAGAAAAAGCGTTTGATGTGGCGGTTTTATCGCATGCTTCGTGGTATTTCAGCTCCAAGGCAGAGCTAATCCAAATGCTCGTATTACTAAGTAAGTGGGCGAAACGGGTTTGTTATGCGGAATGGGATACGAGAATTACCGACGTGAAACAAACATCACACATGCTAGCCGTGCTAACCCAATCTTCCTATGAAGCGTTCAAACAAGAAACCCAGTCCAACATTCGAACGTTCATCACACCGATAGATATGCAAGAAATCATCCAATCCCAAAACTGGAAAATGGGCGCAGAAACCAGTATTTTTTCAGAAAAAATGCAAGATAGCCGTTGGGAAATTAGTTATGTAAAAGATTTTATCACGAAAGAATTGGAAGCCGATTTAGGTTTGCCAGAAAAATTCAAAGCATTTTTACTTAGTCAAAGTAAATTAATTACACTTGAAAACAGCTTGCCAATGGCTACGTACTGTACTTCTTGGCGAGCAGAGTAATTTTGCTTTATTGTTCACAAGATTTAGACTTTTTATGCTATAATGGAACGTATTAACGAACTAAAGGAGTGTTGAATGTGAGAGCTGTACTTACTGTAATTGGAAAAGATAATGTGGGTATTATCGCGGGTGTTAGTAACAAACTAGCAGAATTGAACATCAATATTGTGGATGTATCTCAAACGATTATGGATGGATATTTTACGATGATGATGATGTGCGATATTAGCCAAATCACGAAAGAATTTGATGAAGTAAAAGCAGAATTAGCCGGTAAAGGCGAGGACCTCCAAGTAAAAATACATATTCAACGTGAAGAAATTTTCAACGCAATGCACAAACTTTAGGATGGAGGCGATTCTAGTATGGAAACAAATCAAATTTTAGAAACAATACGAATGATTGAAGAAGAAAAATTGGACATCCGGACGATTACGATGGGGATTTCTTTGCTAGATTGTATGGACGGCGACGGCGAAGTGGCTCGAAAGAAAATCTATCAAAAAATCGTTACCAAAGCGCGCGATTTAGTGGCTGTTGGTGAAGCAATTGAATCCGAATTCGGCATTCCGATTATCAATAAACGAATTTCTGTCACACCGATTGCAATTATCGCTGGCTCAAGTGCCGATACCGACTACGTAGAATTTGCGAAAACACTCGATGCTGCAGCAAAAGAAGTTGGCGTGAATTTTATTGGCGGCTATTCCGCACTCGTTCAAAAAGGCTACACGAAAGGCGACGAAATCCTGATTCGCTCAATTCCGCAAGCACTCGCGCAAACAGAACGGGTTTGCTCATCGGTTAATGTCGGCTCAACCCGAACCGGAATTAATATGGATGCTGTCCGCCAAATGGGCGAAGTAATCAAGGAAACTGCGGACTTAACAGCAGATACGCAAGGCCTAGGTTGTGCGAAACTCGTTGTATTTGCCAATGCAGTCGAAGATAACCCTTTTATGGCCGGGGCATTCCACGGTGTCGGTGAAGCAGACTGCGTTATCAATGTCGGCGTCAGTGGCCCAGGTGTGGTCAAACGTGCCATCGAAAAAGTAAAAGGTGAACCATTTGATATTGTTGCCGAAACAGTAAAACAAACTGCTTTCAAAATCACTAGAATGGGCCAACTCGTTGGTCAAGTAGCTTCCGAAAAACTCGGCGTCCCTTTTGGAATTGTCGACTTATCACTTGCGCCAACACCGGCAATTGGTGATTCGGTCGCGCACATTTTAGAAGAGATGGGGCTAGAAATGGTCGGAACTCACGGAACAACTGCCGCATTAGCCCTTTTAAATGACGCGGTGAAAAAAGGTGGCGTTATGGCTTGCGGACATGTTGGTGGTTTATCAGGCGCATTTATTCCTGTTTCTGAGGACGCTGGTATGATTGAAGCTGTGCAACAAGGTGCGCTCAACCTTGAAAAATTAGAGGCGATGACGGCAATTTGCTCGGTTGGTCTTGATATGATTGCCGTACCAGGCGATACCACTGCCGCAACCTTAGCAGCGATGATTGCTGATGAGGCTGCAATTGGCGTGATCAACAATAAAACAACCGCGGTTCGAGTTATTCCAGCAAGTGGAACCAAAGTTGGCGACATGGTCGAATTCGGCGGTTTACTCGGAACGGCACCAGTAATGCCAGTAAACGGTAAATCTTCCGTTGACTTTATTGCCCGCGGTGGTCGAATTCCAGCACCAATCCATTCCTTCAAAAACTAACAAAAAAGGTTTCCTCGCACATTCGGAGGAAACCTTTTATTATGTCGTTTTCCGCTCTACTAAACGAAAATCTAAATCAAGCAGTGGCAAATCACTGCCAAATAATTGGTTCATAATTAACATAAACGCATTTTCGGCTTGCAAATTTACAGGATAATGAATCGTCGTAATATCAAGCAAATGCGCCACTTCCATATTATCAAAACCACAAATCGCAAAATCTTCTGGCACACTATAACCGAGCCGCCTCGCTTCCGTCAAAAGCCCAGCCGCAAAATAATCATTCGGTGTCAAAAAGGCATCAGGTTTATGCTCCGCTTCCGCAAACCAATGCGCAATCTTTTCCCCGTCTTGCCGAGAACCTTGCCCATAAAACTGTCTAAACTCATGCGGATCAAGCTCATAGCGCGTACAAAAATCTTTAAAAGCAAGCATGCGACTTTGCGTATTGAGCCCAGTCGTATTGCCGTACACATTCACAAATTTCCGATAGCCTTTTGCATACAAATGTTCTAGACCGAGCGTGTAGCCATCATATTGATTCATAAATACAGAAGGAATTTT
Organism: Listeria swaminathanii; assembly: GCF_014229645.1. Lineage (GTDB taxonomy): Bacteria > Bacillota > Bacilli > Lactobacillales > Listeriaceae > Listeria > Listeria swaminathanii. The sequence continues at coordinate 305,067 of NZ_JAATOD010000001.1, forward strand.
TTCACTTTCGACGCGTTGCCAAGTGACAATCGGGCCGTATTTTGTATAATGCTCAATCGTTTTCCAATCATTCGACCGAATCACGAGAACGAGCGCATCGATTTGTTTTTGGCGCAGCATTTCAAGGGCTTCCAGTTCTTTATCTGGATCAATCCGCGTCATAAACAGCGTGACATTATAGCCATGCTCTTGCGCAATCATCGTAAAACTCTTTAAAAATACATTAAGTGAATCTGTAAAACTAGGAATGACCATGCCAATTAATTTGGTTGCACCTTTTTTTAGTGACACAGCATTTATATTCGGAACGTAATCTAACTTATCAATAATTGTCTGGACGCGTTTTCTCGTTTCATCACTCACATAGTCGCGATTATTAATTACCCGTGAAACTGTTGCTGATGAAACACCCGCCAGTTTCGCGATTTCTTGTATATTTGCCAATTGCAAAACACCTCGATTTCTCGTAGCTCTGTATTTAGTATACCAAAAAAGCCCGCCAAATAGCCAGTTTGGATAAATTAAAAATAAGTGCTTGACCTGTAATGCATTACATGAATTATGATGAACTAGAAGAAAAGAAAACGCTTTAAAATTCTAGGAGGTAAGTATATTATGAAAAAAGGTGTAAAAATCGTTACAATCGGTGGGGGTTCCAGTTACACACCAGAACTTGTTGAAGGATTTATTAAACGCTATCATGAACTTCCAATCAGAGAACTTTGGCTAGTAGATATTGAAGCTGGTCGTGAAAAACTAGAAATCGTTGGTAATATGGCAAAACGTATGGTTAAAGCAGCAAACATTGACTGCGAAGTGCATTTAACACTCGACCGTCGTGAAGCTTTAAAAGATGCAGATTTTGTTACAACACAATTTCGTGTTGGTTTATTAGAGGCCCGTATTAAAGATGAAAGAATTCCACTTAGTCACGGCATTATCGGCCAAGAAACAAACGGTGCGGGTGGAATGTTTAAAGCATTCCGTACGATTCCAGTTATTCTTGGTATTGTAGAAGATATGCGCGAACTTTGCCCAGATGCTTGGTTAATCAACTTTACAAACCCAGCAGGTATGGTAACAGAAGCAGTTCTTCGTTACGGCAACTGGGATAAAGTTATCGGTCTTTGTAACGTGCCAATCGGAGCAGTGAAAAGTGCATCCGACGTTCTTGGCAAACCAGAAGAAGATTTATTCTTCAAATTTGCAGGAATCAACCACTTGCACTGGCACCGCGTATTTGACAAAGATGGCACCGAATTAACAGAAAAAGTTATCGACGGCCTTTACGCGCCAGATGCTAACCCTGGAAAAGTCGTTGAAAATATTAAAAACATGCGCTTCTTATATGAACAAGTAAAACATCTAAAAATGCTACCTTGTCCATATCACCGCTACTACTACATGACAGATGCAATGCTTGAAGAAGAACTGGCATCTTTCAAAAACGAAGGTACGCGCGGAGAAGTCGTGAAAAAACTAGAAGACAGCTTGTTCGAATTATATAAAGATCCAAATCTTGATTACAAACCAGAAGAATTATCGAAACGCGGCGGTGCACATTATAGTGATGCAGCATGCGAAATCATCAACTCGATTTACAACAACAAAGGTACGGTAATGGTCGTATCAACACGTAACAATGGCGCAATTGATGATGTTCCTTACGATAGCGCAGTGGAAATCACAAGTGTCATTCGTGCGCACGGTGCGGAACCAATCAACTTTGGCAAATTCCCACCAGCACAACGCGGCTTACTACAAGTAATGAAATCCATGGAAGAATTAACGATTGAAGCAGCAGTAACAGGCGATTACGCAACTGCACTTCAAGCTTTCACTTCCAACCCACTCGTTCCAAGCGGCGACTTAGCAAAAACAATTTTAGATGAAATGCTAGAAGCGCATAAAGAGTTCTTACCACAATTTGCTAAATAATTCGCAAGTGATCCCTAGAAAATAGGGGTCACTTTTTTTATGTAAGTTGTTTAAGCGAGCATTTTTGCAAGTTTCCTGTAAAATAGACTTTGGGAGGGATGCGTAGTGCAAACAAATCTGGAAAGAATAAAGCAACACCTAGAAAATTTAGATGAATTTACAGCAACTCCGGGTCAAGGAACAACTCGGCTTACATACAGCAAAGAAGACCACGAGGCGCGCAACTATTTAAAACAGGAAATGACAAAAGTAGGGCTGACTGTTTCGGAAGATGCGATTGGGAATATCTACGGACGATTAGAAGGCGAAAATCCAGATTTACCAGCAGTTATCGTTGGATCTCATTTTGATTCGGTTCCAAACGGTGGCGCTTTTGATGGACCAGCTGGCGTTATTACTGGCCTTGAAGTAGCTAGCGTTTTTCATGAACAACAAATTAAGCCACATTTTCCGCTTGAAATTATTGCAATGGTGGAAGAAGAAGGTTCTCGTTTCGGTGCAGGACTCCTTGCCTCGCGAGCGATTACAGGCAAAGTCACAAAAGAAATGCTGCATGAAATGAAAGATATAGCGGGCGTTACCGCTGCGGAAGCCATGGCTAGTGTAGGTTTTGACGCCAACCAAGTACATACAGCGATTCGTACAAAAGAGTCCGTCAAAGCATTTATAGAATTACATATCGAACAAGGTCCTGTCCTCGAAAACGCCAATGAAGACGTAGCGCTAGTTGATACAGTAGTCGGTTTAACACAAATTAAAGTAACCGTAAAAGGGCAGGCTGGCCATGCAGGCACAACCCCAATGCTTGACCGAAAAGATGCGCTAGTTTCAGCTGTCGAAATTTTAGGGCAATTACCAGAACTCGCTATCCAAGAAGGTGGCGGAACCGTGCTAACTATCGGCAAACTAAACGTTTATCCAAATGGCGCAAACGTTATTCCAGATAAAGTCGTTTTCACCGTGGATATTCGCGCAAAAAACGAAATTCACGTCCAAAATACATTAGCAAAAACAAAGAAAATTATCCAAGCTGCCGAAAAAAATGGCATTACTTGCGAAATAGAAAATATGATTTACCAGCAACCAACCCATTTATCAAAAGAAATTCACCAAGCCTTGACCGAAAGTGCTGACCAACTCGGCTTTAAATACCGGACAATGGTTAGCGGGGCCGGACACGATGCGATGATTTTCGCCAGTTTAACCGAAGTGGGCCTGATTTTTGTCCCTAGTCATAACGGCATAAGCCATGCCCCAGAAGAATGGACCGATTACGATAAGCTCCAAAAAGGAATCGAAGTCGTACTTGAAACAGTAAAAAAATGGACGGAGGAAAGCGCGAATGAATCAAACAATTAAACAAGTAGTTTTAAATAATGAAGAAGCCATGATTGCCTTCCGCCGTGATTTGCATATACATCCCGAACTTCAATGGCAAGAATTTCGCACAACCGACCAAGTTGCTAAAGAATTAGATAAACTGGGCATTCCGTATCGGCGCACTGAACCGACCGGATTAATCGCAGAACTCAAAGGAGGAAAACCCGGAAAAACGGTTGCCTTACGAGCAGACATGGATGCACTTCCAGTCCAAGAGCTAAACCAAGACCTTCCATATAAATCTACAGAAGATGGCAAAATGCACGCTTGCGGTCACGATGCGCACACTGCTATGTTATTAACCGCAGCAAAAGCACTCGTAGAAGTAAAAGACGAGCTACCCGGAACTGTGCGCTTCATTTTCCAACCGTCAGAAGAAATTGCCGAGGGCGCCAAAGAAATGATTGCCCAAGGAGCGATGGAAGGCGTGGACCACGTGTTTGGAATTCATATCTGGTCCCAAACTCCAAGCGGGAAGATATCTTGCGTAGTTGGCTCTACATTCGCCTCCGCAGATATTATCCAAATCGATTTCAAAGGCCAAGGAGGTCACGGAGCAATGCCGCATGACACAATCGACGCAGCCGTTATCGCTTCTTCATTCGTTATGAATCTCCAAGCCATCGTAGCACGCGAAACAGACCCACTTGATCCAGTCGTTGTAACAATCGGCAAAATGGATGTTGGCACTCGCTACAACGTTATCGCTGAAAATGCCCGTTTAGAAGGAACGCTTCGTTGTTTCAACAACACAACACGCGCCAAAGTTGCAAAATCAATTGAACACTACGCCAAACAAACCGCCGCTATCTATGGTGGCACAGCAGAAATGATTTACAAACAAGGCACACAACCAGTAATCAACGACGAAAATAGTGCCTTACTCGTCCAAAAAACAATTACAGAATCATTCGGCGAAGACATGCTTTACTTTGAACGTCCAACAACCGGCGGGGAAGATTTCAGCTATTTCCAAGACGAAGCTCCCGGCAGTTTTGCACTCGTTGGCTGTGGCAATCCAGAAAAAGATACAGAATGGGCGCACCATCACGGCCGATTTAATATCGACGAAAGTGTCATGAAAAATGGCGCCGAGCTATATGCCCAGTTTGCCTATAACTATTTAAACCAAGATGAAATATAACGAAAAAAAGCCTCCAGCTAATTAAATTAACTGGAGGCTTTTTGAATACTATTGTTTTTCTACTACATGTACATCTTCGAAAGAACCATATTTTGTCCACCAAGGAACGGCACCTTCATCAAGCAATTTATCAAGAGAAGTAATGTTTTCTTTCCCTTGTGTACGAAGCCATTCGCGTAAAGCGTCATCGCCTTGTTTACCATACACTTCGATACCATCAGCCCAAGTTGCACGACCACAAAGAACGCCACTGTATTGCACGTTATGTTGGTTAGCAAATTGAATTGTTTTGTGGAACATTTCAGAAGTTACACCAGCACTTAGATAAATAAATGGAAGTGGGCTTAAATCGGAACACTCTTCAAAATGACGAGCTGCTTCGTCTTGCGTATAAGCGACTTCACCTTCCGCAAAACCTTCCACATATTTAAAGTTAACTGGAACTTCAAGTTTAAGTACATCTACACCGTAACGAGGTTTAGAGAATTCTTTAATAGAAGCTTTTACTTTTGCAGGTTTCAATTTAGCATACTCTAAAGAAGCAGAATCAGTAACTGTTGCATCATAAGTAATTGGCTCTAAGAAAAATGGAATATCAACTGCGCGACATTCAGCGCCAATTCTTTCTAAAAAGGCATATTTGATTTCATTAATTTCAGCTGGTTCATCTGGATCGTAATAAACAAGAATTTTAACAGCGTCTCCGCCATTTTCTTTAATACGAAGTGCTGATAAATCTTCAATTAAATCAGGAAGTTTACCAGGAGTTGTTGCATCATAGCCTGTTTTTTCATAAGAAGTTAAAAGTCCGCTACCTTCGTGGCGAGCTTTGATTGCTGGAGTACCATATTCTAAATCAAGCAAAATCGCAGAAGCATATGGCGTTAATTCTTCAGAAACAAGTTGTTTGAAGTCTTCAACGTCCTTTTTGTTTTCAGTTCCTTTTGCTTGTTGGATCATTTTTTTGAGTGAGCCACGTTGGTCAATGGCAAGCGCTGCAATGACACCTTTATCGTTGGAGAGTCTTTGTAAACCATCAAATTTACCTTTTGTTATTTGTACCATTTTTATCTAGTCTCCTTTATAGCAATTTGTCGTTGCTTTAATCAATTTATCCTTCCTTATTATACCACTTTTAAATTTTTTTAAAACATAGGTACATTTCCGTATTGATTTATCGCGAAGAATAATTTACGATATATGTGGAGTGTTAGGTATTATTAGAGGTTCGGGATAATTTCTACTAATACATTCTCTTTTGGGAAAGTCATTTAACGATTAGACTAGACCAGGAGTGATGAAATGAATCGACGCGAAAGACGTAAACAAAAAAGACGCAAGAACTTGATTATCGTGTTGAGTACTGTATTTCTACTGTTTATTACCACTAGCTGGATGATATTTGAATTTAAAAGTAAACAACAGCAAACAGTATCCTCACCAACTAAGAAGAAAGCAGCAACTGCCACAAAGCCACCAGAAGACTCAGGGACCAAAAAAGAAGAAACTAAAGAACCAGAGCCAGTAGAAGAAAAGCCTAAAGAAACCATTGTAAAAAATCAAGAAATTGATGATTATTTACAAAAAATCGGATTTAGCGGCTCAGCACTTGTTGTTCGCGATGGAGAAATCGTCATACAAAAAGGTTATTTGTATGCAAATCGTGATGAAGAAGTATTGAATACGCCAGATACGTTGTTTTATATCGGTTCTTCTCAAAAGGCAATAATAGCAACAGCACTGTTACAATTAGAAGAAAAAGGTAAAATAAATACGAATGATCCAATTTCGAAGTATATACCTAATTTTCCTAATGGTAACAAGATTTTAGTTAAGAACTTTTTGAACCACACATCTGGGATTGTTGGGCGTCCAAAATTAACAAGTAACATGACGCCAGAACAACTAATTCAAGCTATTGAGAAAAGGGGAATTAAATCACAACCTGGAAAATGGGATTATATGGATGCTAATTACACTGTGGTTGGTTATCTTGTAGAAAAAGTTAGTGGAAAACCATTAGCGACTTACCTACAAGAAAACATTTTTGAACCTGCAGGAATGAAGCACACTGGATACTTACAAAAAGATGTCGATGGGGGCAAAAACGTATCAATAGGATACAAAATTGACGACAATGGGATTTTCCAAAGTCCAAAACTTGTAGACTTAACGCAATTATACGGATCAGGGGATATTAGTATGACTGCAACGGATTTGTATTTATTTGACAAAGCATTAATGGATAAAAAATTAATTTCAGAAGCAAGTTTGAAGAAAATGTTCACACCGGGTAGTAAGTCAACTTATGGAATGGGATTCTATGTGGATCCAGGGAGTTATAATAGTCACGGGGTAGTAACCGGATGGGATGTGTCTAACAGTGTTAGCCACACCGGCAGAACTTACGTTGTTCTATTCTCCAACGTCCAAAATCATATTGCTTCTTTTGGTAAAGTGAATAACGACATTTATGGTTTATTAAATAAATAAAAAGACTCGATTCTGCTGACAGAATCGAGTCTTTTTATTATTTACCTGTAATTTGTTTTACAGCATCTTGCATTTGATAAAGTTGGGCAGCGGCACTGTAGTCGCTCCATTTAGTATTATCAACTTTATACACTTGGTTTTTCTTCACGGCTGGAATATCTTTCCAAACTCCTTTGAGCATTTCATCGACAGAATCAGTATTGCCATCAGCTGGCATTAAAATAAATAAACGATCCGCGCCTGTTGCATATTCAGGAATGGCTTCACTAGAAATGGCTTTTGTTTCTTTGTTGGCTTTAGCACCGTCAGTTGGTGTGAAACCAGCTCCGGAGTATAGTCCGTCAAAAACTTTAGCATCGTGAACATAGATTTCTTTACCATAAAATTGGATAACCGCCGCTTTTTCGTTTTCCACGCCAGCATCTTTTAATGTTGCTTTAGCTTCTTTGGAACTTGCAACGTAATCTTTGTCCCATTTTTCTTTTTCAGCTTTTTTATTTAAAAGATCTGCAATGTTTGAAAGTTGTTTGTCAGGAGTATCACCAAAATGCGTGATATAAACTGGAGCAACTTTTTCTAAATTCTCTAAAAGGTCTTTTTGGTAATCACTAATAATAATTAAATCTGGGTTTAAATTAGCAATTTTTTCAATACTAGGTTTGTCATTACCAACACTTTCTGTCCCTTTTGTTGCTTCAGGATATGTAGTGATGTAATAATCTGTTGTTCCAACTGGTTTAACGCCTAAAATCTCCATTTCACTTACGTTTTGAAGTGCGACGATTTTTTTCGGTGTAGTTGGAACTTGTATTTTACGATCCATTGTATCAGTTACCGTTTTTGTTGCGTTTTCCTTGTCTTTGCTCGCATCTTTATCCGAAGAATTGCCACAAGCGGTTAAAACTACTGCTAAAAGTACAGTCATTAAAATAGCAGCCCATTTATGCTTTTGAAACATTGTGTATTTCCTCCCTAATTGAAAATGATTTTCATTATCGTTACAAAAGTAATTATATCGAAAACAAAGAGGAATGACAAGGTGAAATATCACACAAAATGGTTTTATTATTAACATTGGATGTTATCGCCAACAGCAAAAGTCGAAAACAAACGGAAATATGGCGAAGTTCTTCTAGATTTTTTTGCATTGGTACCAACATTTTCTATTATATAAGCATGCTCTCACCGATGTGTAATTTGTCCCTTTGGTAAGAGCATTATTTGGCGTACCTTGAAATTCTTGAATAATCAATATTTCACGTAATTTGTTCATGACTGTTGGGCCAAATGAATGACGAGTTTTCTGCTTTAAAAGCAGGTGGAAAATATTTATTTGTGACAAAAAAACAAACGTGCTTTTTTGTTGTTTACAAGGAAATTAGAAAGTTTTTTTCAATATTTGCTGCTAGAAAGCCTAATATTCCCTCTCTATAGAGAATATCGATTACTGCACACATGGTAACATAAGTTGAGTTCTCGCCAAGCTTAACTGCGTATTGCTCACTCAATTATTCTAGAAGAGGAGTGGATTTTAGTGGAAGAATTATTTACATATCAAGAATTTGTTAACATGATGCAAAAAAATGGGATTAGGCATACCAAGCGTAAATTAAGACGTGGCGAAAATTTAATGGACAATTCTACTAAGCTGAATAATGTCATTTTATTAATAGATGGTTATATAAGCAGTTACACATGTGAATCGCCTGAAAAGCTCTTGTCTATTTTTGAGCCGGGTATTTTTCTAAGCTATTCCATTTTAGAAGACGCGCCACAAGTTGTAACGAATATCGCTCTCTCAGATAGTTGTGAAGTGTATGAGTATAAGAAAGAAGATGTCGAATATGCATTAACGCTATTTCCGGAAAATTTTGGATTTCAATATTTTTTTCTAAAGAGAATTGGGCGCCATTTATATTATAGGGCGTTACTTAATAGCAAGGAACACAAGGAAAAACTATATTATGCGATGAAATATTTGGGAGAACTCATTGGGAAAACAGATAAAAATGGAAACATTATTTTACCGCCAGAAGTTACGTTAAAAGTGTTAATTGAATACAGTACATTATCGAAAGCGGCTTTTTACCGGCAACGTATTCGCTTATTAGAACAAGAAATTTTAAAACCATATAAAAAAACATTTATCGTACAGAAAAAGGTAGCAAGTCACTATGAAAACCAGCTAACTGGCATTTAAAAGGAGACATAAAAACAATGAAAATCAATTGGAAAATAGTTCTGCTTTTTGTTTTAATTTTAGCGCTTATTGCTCCGGTTTATTCGAGGGCTATGGAAACGGAAAAAGAGCTACCTAAGAGTTCGGAACTATTAGATGATGCGAAGAAAAAGGCGCCCACGTTAAAAAGCGTAAATACACCTAAAAATTTGAAAGCTAGCCCACTAACAATTCCAGCAAATAGCACGATAGCAGATTTGTTTCCCGATGAAGGGATGGCAAACACTATCGCTAATCAGCTAGGGCGAACAGAAAATAACAATTTTCAAACACCTACTAAAACGGATTGGAAAGTGGATGATGTTGTTACTGAGGTGGAGTTAAATAAAATAGTCTTCTTAACTTCAGTTGCTACTATAGGAAGTATCGAAGGCATTCAATATCTACCTAATCTTTACGATGTACGGTTATATAGTAATAAACAATGTAAGGATTTATCTCCTTTTTTAAAGGCACCAAATGGATACTCACAGTTATATCGGTTAGCTATTAATAATGGTAATATTTCAGATATTTCACCTCTTACTGAATTGAGTACACCAACGCTTAAGCATATAGACTTAGGAGGTAACAACATTTCTGATTTATCCCTTTTTCCAAAGCTGCCTAATAAATTACCTAATTTAGAAGAAATATCTTTGGAAAGAAATAATATATCAGATGTTTCGCCACTTGCTAAATTTGCCAGTACTAAAATAAAGATATTTAATTTGGATGAGAATCATATTACTGATTTATCTAGCCTTACAAATAACAAAATGCCTAATTTACAGCGATTATATGTTCGATACGAAACAGTAGATATGGAACCGGTAGTTACTTCTAGTAAGTATGAATTTTCTATACAGCCATCTATTTTCGGAACAACCAAGCCAGTTAAAATAACTGCTACTAGCCCCAAAGCAACTATTGATCCTATTACTTCTAAAATTACATATTCAGCAGAAGAAATGGCTAAAAAACCGTTTTATTACTCTCCTTTGTCTCCAGGAGTTACCTATTCGTGGGACGAGAATTTTCCGTTAAATGGTAGCAATAGCATAGTGGACTACAGGGGTAAGATTTTTCAGCCATTAACTTATATTGGCCCACCACAAGTTGTGTCTTACAATTCAGGCCTTACTTATGAGATAGGTACATCACTTACGGAACAACAATTTCTAAACGATGTCAATTTGATAACAGATCAACCAACAACAATTACAAGCGATTTTGATGTGAAACTAAAGAATCTAAACACTGTAGGTATTTACTGGGTTGCTGTCAAAGCTTCTAATATTGAAGGAAATGCGGAGGCCAATATTATGGTAACGATTAAGTATAAGCCACCAGTCATAACTGCAGATGCAGAATACACCTATTTAGTAGGAGATAAAGTAAATGCTACTCAATTTCGAGCAGATGTAAATGCAACTTTGACAGGTGAAGGAACACTAAGAGATGACTTTATATATAAAGTAAGACTTAATACGGCGGGAGATTATGTTGTAACTCTTACTTCGCCTAAAAGTGGATACTATGAGCAAGATGCAATACCTGTTACAGTTATTGTTCACGTAAAAGAACTTTTGGAATTGCAAATCCCAGATGAATTTCGAATGGATATAGACGCAAATGCAGACTCTGTGCCAATTTCAGATAAGAAACAAACGCTTAAATGTTATGGTTCGTCTGGAAAGGCTGAGTTAGAGGTGATAGATAGGCGAACTGTGCGGCAAGGCTGGACGATAACGGGTGCGATGACACCATTTACCAATAGCGGAGGCGATATACTACAAACTTCGCTAAAATATCAAAGCAAATCGCCTTCCAGTAGTCCAATTTATTTAAATACGACGAATCAACCTATCGAAAAGAAACAATCAGCTGTGACAGACCCGAAATATGATTCCACCATCGTCAATCTGGAGGACAGTTTAACCATGGAAATAGAGCCAAATGATGCGCTAGTGAACGATTCCTATGAGTCGAAAATCACCTGGACACTAGAAGATGCGCCTCGACCATAATCAGCTACAACAAATAAAAGGAGCTATCTAAATTGAAAAAAATGGGATTTATTTTAGTCTGTTGTTTATTTGTGTGCGCCTCGCCGTTTTATGTAAAGGCGAATACGGATAAGGCGACAAGTAAAGCGGGAGTGATTTTCACGCATGACCCCCGAAAACCAAAAACTGGAACAGATGACAGAAGCGGCACTTTTCCGACCAAAGTTCCTCCAAAAAGACTGCCGAAAACAGGAGATACAGCTGATTTTTATCTTGTTTTACTAGGGTTTGGTTTCATTTTAATCGCGAAAAAAGGCTATTTTAAGGAGGTGAGGAAAGAAATTCGGTGAAACAGAACGACAAAAAAGGATAACAGAAAGAGGAGAATAATAATGACAAGTAGAACAGTAAAGGTAACAACAGCGAGTTTATTAGCACTAGGATTGATTGTGGCACCAGTACTTTCTGGAGATTTTGCTTCAGCAGCCACTTCCGTAACAAAAGATTCAAAAGGGATTGTAAAATTTGATAAAAGCACAACGCCAGATCCAACTCCAGTAAACCCAGATCCAGTTGATCCAGACCCAGTTATTCCAGATCCAACTGATCCGCCGGTAGGTACAGATGGACTTTGGATTTTAGCCGTATCTGATTGGGATTTTGGTACACATAACGTATCTAGCTTATCATCTGGCGCATTAAATGTTCATGCAGCAGATGATACGATTTCTACTTATGTAGATACAAATGGTAATGGACAACAAGATTTACCAGGAGAAGTTTCTGTATCTAAAAAAGTAACACCTTATGCGCAAATTAGCGATGTTCGTGGTACAAATACAGGTTGGACACTTTCCGTAACAGGTAGTGCATTTGAAGATTCTTCCACACCAGCGAAAACAATTCCAGGCGCAGAGCTTACAATTCCGAAATCAACTGTTGGCTCGGCGACTTCCACCGCACAAGCACCAACAGGATATGATAGCGTAACGATTTCTATGACTGGCGGAGCAGCAGTTCCGGTAATGGCAGCCAAAGATAAACAAACAGCGACACCAACGAACTTTAGTGATGATGAAGGAATGGGAACATGGACAGATAGCTTTGGTTCCGCAGCAAGTTCTGCAACAGATACGTCTAAACCTAAATTATCTATTCCACAAAATGTTGTAGTAGCTGACGGAACATACGAAAGTACATTAACTTGGACTTTAAGCGATACACCAGGAGTTTAACATTTTTCAAAAAGAGAAAACTTCATTAGTTGATGTTGTTTTCTCTTTTTAAATTGAGCTATTAGGAGGAAAAAGAGATTTGAAAAAAATATTCGCTATCATCTTTGCCTGTACAGTCGCTATTCTTTGTTTTCCAAGTCAGCAGGCCGATGCAACTGAAAATAGTAGTTTTTCCGTAAAAGCAATTCTTCCTGACAATCAGGCATCTAGTGTGACCTATTTCGATTTACAAATGAAACCAAAGCAGAAACAAGCATTAAAAGTGGAAATTACCAACCATAGTAAAGAAAAAATCACTGTTAACTGCATTGCCAACACGGCTATTACCAATGAGATGGGCTACGTGGATTACTCGATACCAAACACGAAGCCAGATAAAACGTTAAAATATCCCTTTGCGGATATAGCGAAAGAAAGTGCCTCCGAGGTTACACTTGAACCAAATGAAACCAAAACATGGACGGTTACGATTCAAATGCCAGCTGAAAATTATGACGGCATTATTTTAGGCGGATTACATTTTAAGGAAAAGAAAGCCGAAGACAAAGAGAAAGATGCCGATAAAAACGATGTTCAAATTAAAAATGAATATGCCTACGTAATCGGTGTGAAACTAACTGAAAAAACTACCGTCGTAAAGCCAGAGCTAGAATTGAATCAAATTAAACCGGCAACACGAAATTACCGAAATGTAGTAGAAATGAATTTGCAAAATACAAAAGCGACCTTAGTTGGTGGACTGGCCGTGGATGCCAAAATATATAAACAAGGCAGCGATGAAGTTTTACATGAAGCCAAACGAACAGATTTATCGATGGCGCCAAACTCCAATTTTAACTACAGTGTAGACTGGGAAAATAAAGAATTAAAACCGGGAAAATATAAGTTACATTTAGTCGCCAAAAATGCCGATGATAAATGGGAGTGGACGGAAGAGTTCACTATTTCTTCAGATGAGGCAAAAAAAGCGAACAAAGTGGCTTTAGGATTAGAGAAAGATTACACATGGATGTATATAACAGGAGGAGTGCTGCTATTGCTTCTTATCATTACAGCAACATACTTTATTGGAAGACGAACAGCGAAGAAAAAACACGATGCGGAATAAATATATACAAAAAAACAGCTTGAAAATAAGGACTTAACCTTACTTCAAGCTGTTTTATTATTTTTTGATTTTTTCCGTTTCCACAACACGAAGCCCTTTGCGTTCTAAGTGGGTGATGATTTCGTTTTTTGTATCTTCGGTAACGCCAACTGGCAAGGAAACAAGCACGCGGCGGATAAAGTCTTCCGTTTGGTTGTCCAGCGTGATCAAACTCGCGATGCTCGAATAACGGTCGATGATTTTGGTGATTTTTGTTAAGGCACCTTGAACTTCACCTGTTGCAATAGTAAGAACATAACTAGTCGTTTGGACATTCCAGCCGTCTTGTAGCAAACCAAGTAATTTTCCGTGCGTTAAAATACCATAAAAGTTACCTTGTTCATTTAGAACTGCGATATATGGTAGTTCTTTAATTGTAAAAAAGACTTCAAAGAAAGATGCATTGACACAAATATGTTTCGTTGCATTTTTGATTAGGCTCATTACAGGATCGCTAAGGCTTCCACCGTTAGCAGCATGTTTGTAGATATGCATTTTATAAATATTACCTAAGAATTTTTCACCTTTTTCGTCTAATACAGGAACACAGCGATAACCAGATTCTTCTAGTAAATGGATAGCCTCTTGTAACGTAGCATCTCCAGGGACGGTTGTTAAATTTATTTTAGGGATACAAAGGTTTTTTATCAACATGTTCTTCACTCCATTCTTCTTCCCTTTCATTTTAACGTAAAGTAGGACTTTTGTATAGAAAATCACTGTTATCTGGTGCGATAATTCGGAAAAAATACGATAATTTACTTATATAAATGGAAACTTTTGGCATAAGGTTTAAATTTTCCCAAAAAAGTGTATTATTAACTATGCTATGTAAATTTGTAAACAGAAAGAAGGACGTTTAAATGCAAAAAGAAATGTTGAACTTTGATTATTATAATCCTACTCATATTATTTTTGGTAAAAATCGTTTAGAAGAATTAAATGAAGTAATTCCGCAAGATAAAAAAGTATTGATTTTATACGGCGGCGGAAGTGTGAAAAGATTTGGTACGCTTGATAAAGTAAAAGAAGTTCTTAAATCACGAGAAGTTGGCGAATTTGGTGGTATTGAAGCCAACCCTACATACGAAACATTAATCAAAGCAATCAAATTAGTAAAAGAAGAAAACTACGACTTTTTACTTGCAGTTGGTGGCGGATCCGTTATTGACGGCACGAAATTTGTTGCAGCTGGCGCATTATTTGACGGCGAACCAATGGATATTTTTGGTAGCGGCATTGGCGAAAAACGTCCGATTACAAAGGCGCTTCCTTTTGGTACAGTATTAACACTTCCAGCAACTGGTTCTGAAATGAATAGCGGCGGAGTAATTACTTTTGTTGAGAAGAAAGCGAAACTTGGCTTTGGTAGTGCTTATACGTATCCAGTTTTCTCCTTGCTTGATCCAGAACTTACGTACACACTGCCAAAACGTCAACTAGCAAACGGCATTATGGATGCGTATGTGCATGTAATGGAACAATATATGACTTATCCAGTGGGCGCGTTACTACAAGATCGTTATGCCGAAAGTCTACTACAAACATTAATCGAAATTGGCCCAACTGTCATTGAGGAAGATAATCATGATTACAATACACGTGCTACTTTCATGTGGTCAGCTACCAATGCGCTTAATGGGACATTATCAAGAGGGGTTCCGCAAGACTGGGCAAGTCATAGTTTAGGTCACGAAATTACAGCTCTTTATGGAATTGATCATGCGCGCACTTTAGCAATTGTTCTTCCATCGCTTTTAAATGTTCGTCGCAGTGAAAAGCATGATAAATTAGTGCAATATGCGGAACGTGTATGGGGAATTACAAGCGGTAGTGATGAAGAAAAAATAGATGCAGCGATTCTGAAAACACGTGAGTTCTTTGAAAGCTTAGGGGCAGGAACTAGATTTAGTGATTATGGGCTTGGCGATGAAGTTGTAGACCTTCTTGTCGATCAACTGGAACGTCACGGTTTAACGAATATTTCAGAACGTGGCGATCAAACTTTAGAGGTATCTCGTCAAATTTATACTAATGCTTTATAATAGATAACAAAACTTTTGCGTAAATCATAGAGAAGAAATTTGCTAACTTGAATAAAAAACAAAAGAAAGAAGGCGAATTTTCTTGAGTACCAAGAAGGAAAAAACATTTTTCGGGCACCCGCGTGGCCTGGCAACATTATTTAATACCGAATTTTGGGAGCGATTCTCCTATTACGGAATGCGCGCGTTATTACTTTACTATATGTATACTGCGGTATCAGAAGGTGGACTTGGATTTAGCCAATCAACAGCAACGGCAATTATGTCTATCTATGGTTCGCTAGTATTTATGTCGGGCGTCATTGGTGGATGGTTTGCTGACCGGGTCTTGGGGGCTCGTCAGACCATCTTTTACGGTGGCGTACTGATTATGGTGGGTCATATTGTCCTAGCGATTCCAAGTGGGGGAGCAGCGGCATTATTCGGCTCCATGGCGTTTATTATTCTGGGAACTGGTCTACTTAAACCGAACGTTTCTAATGTAGTTGGGGATTTATATCCAGCAGGAGATAATCGTCGGGATGCTGGCTTTAGTATCTTTTACATGGGGATTAACTTAGGTGCATTTATTGCTCCGCCAATCGTTTCAGCTGTTTCTGATAACGCTGGAAGTTACCATGCTGGTTTTGGTGTGGCGGCTGTTGGTATGGCAATTGCACTCGTTGTTTATGTTCTAACAGGAAAACGTTACTTAAAAGACGCTGGCAAAAAAGCGCCAAATCCGCTTCAAAGATCAGAAGCAAAAAGTCTTACATTCAAAATAATTGGCATTGTTTTAGGAATAGGATTATTAATTGCTGTCTTGCGTTTGATTACAGGTAGCTTAACAATTGATACGATTATTCTTGCTGTAACGGTGATGGGCGTTGGGGTTCCACTCGTTTACTTTATTATGATGATGACTAGTAAGAAAACAGAGGCGGACGAAAAATCACGCTTGACTGCATACATACCGTTATTTTTAATCGCAGTATTATTTTGGATGATTGAGGAACAAGGCTCGTCAACATTGGCACTTTTCGCGGCAGAAAGAACGGATTTATCTATTTGGGGTATGAACTTAAATCCGGCCAATTTCCAGTCGCTTAATCCAGTGTTTGTCATTACGCTTTCACCAATTTTTGCATGGATTTGGACGAAACTAGGGGACAGACAGCCATCTACACCACGTAAATTTGCACTCGGACTATTCTTCGCAGGTTTATCATTCGTTGTTATGATGCTTCCAGGTATTTTGCACGGAAATACGACAACACTTGTAAGCCCGCTTTGGTTAGTACTAAGTTTCTTCATCTGTATCTTTGGTGAAATGTTTATCTCGCCAGTAGGTTTATCTGCAACAACCAAACTTGCACCAAAAGCTTTTGCATCTCAAACAATGAGCTTATGGTTCTTGTCAGATGCGATGGGCCAATCATTCAACGCCCAATTAACACAATACTTTAATGCTGACACAGAAATTGCTTACTTCGGAATCACAGGCTTCGTAGCAATAGCCTTTGCAATAGCATTATTCATTATCGCGCCATTCTTGAAAAAGTATATGAAGGGCGTTCATTAAAAGAATTAAAAAACACTTTCTCGATTTTGGAGGAAGTGTTTTTTTGCGTAGAAAAATAAATTAGTTTGCCATTAACTCCTAAGATTGCTACTATTAAAGGGAGAAGTGATAATTTAAAGGAGTGTATACATGGAATCAGCAAGTAGGGTAGTTATTTATTTAACGCGACATGGAAAGACGATTTTAAACACACTTGACCGGGTGCAGGGCTGGGCTGACTCGCCTTTAACCGAAGAAGGGGCACTCGTTGCGCATGATTTAGGTCGGGGCTTGAAGGGGACTAATTTTGTAGCCGCTTACGCAAGTGACCGGGGACGCGCAATCGAAACCGCTCGAATTGTCATGAATGAAAGTGACAACCAACATTTAAAACTGGAAAAATTGGCTGAGATGCGTGAATTTGGTTTCGGTAAATTTGAAGGAGAATATAACCATGCAGTATTAAAAATGGTTGCAAAGGCGCACGGTTTTGAATCAATTGAAAGTTATTACGATAAAAATGCTGAAAATAATGCTAATATTGTGATTGATACAGTGCACAAAATGGACGAAACTGGAATGACGGAAAACTCGGTTATTTTTGAAGAAAGATTAACTGCTGGGCTTGATGCAATTCTTACAGATGCGCAAAACCGTGGTGGTGGAGAAGTTTTAGTCGTTGCGCATGGTATGGTTATTCATCGTATTATTGACATGATTGATCCGAGTAAAAAAATAAGGATTATTGAAAATGCTAGTGTGACCAAAGTTATTTTTGAAAATGGGGCGTATTCTATTGAAGAACCGGGGAATATGTCGTATGTAGAAGCTGGTAAAAAAGCATAAGGGGGAGTTTAAATGACAACAGGAAAACTGAATGTGTACTTAGTTAGACACGGTAAGACGATGTTCAATACATCTTGTCGCGTGCAAGGGTGGTCAGATACACCATTAACAAATGAAGGAATCGAAGTGGCAGAATTTTTAGGACGTGGACTTCGCGAGATTCCATTTGATGCAGTTTATACGAGTGACCGTGGCCGGACGATTGAAACGGCTGGAATCGTGTTACGCGAAAGCAAACAAGCACATTTAGAAATCAATGAATTACGTGATTTCCGCGAGTTTGGTTTTGGTAAATTTGAAGGTGAGTATGAAGATATTATGTTTGGCCAAGTAATGGAATATCTAGGCTTCAAGTCAGTGGAAGAGGCTTTTGAAAAATTTGGTGATGATGGTTACCAAATCATATCTGAAACGGTGGAAAAAATTGATGAAACTGGCATGTCCGAATCTTGGGATACAATGGTCAGTAGATTGAAAAACGCGTTAGAAACAGTTAGCGCAGAAAATCAATCGGATAACGCCAATGTACTTGTTGTTTCTCATGGCATGGCGATTAATACGATTATTTCTTTCTTCGATAAATCCTTAATTAACCCAGAGCTAGCAAATGCGAGTGTTACAAGACTCGGCTTTGAAAATGGCAAATGGACCATTGAAGCTGTGAATGATTTAAGTTACATTGAAGCAGGAAAAACAATTTTAGTATAAAAAAATCCAGAATGGTTTAAACGCCATTCTGGATTTTTATTATTATTTTACGAATTTAATACAAACTGGTTCTGGAACTTTTACATCTTTTTGAAGTAATGTAAGAGCGCCAGTTTCTTTATTAACACCAAAAACAGTTACGTTATTGCTGTTTTCGTTTGTTGCAACAAGTATTTCGCCAGTGAAATCAAGGTCGAAGTCACGTGGACCTACGCCTTCTACTGGAGTTGTAGCTGCAAGTGTTAATGTACCGTTTTCAGCAACTGCAAAGCTAACGATAGCATCTTGGCCGCGGTTAGAAACATATAGGAAACGACCATCTGGAGAAATATGGATTGCGCTACCTTTATTTTCTTTGTCAAAACCTTCTGGAAGAGAAGCGATTGTTTGAATTACGTTTAACGCGCCAGTCGATTTATCATATTCAGCAAAAATGACTTCGGAAGTTAATTCCGTCATGATATATACATATTTAGCATTTGGATGGAAAACAAGGTTACGAGGGCCGCTTCCAGGTTTTACATCTAATTCCGTTACTTTTTCAAGTTTGCCAGCTGTAGCGGAGTAAGTAGTTACTTTGTCCGTTCCAAGGTCGCACGTAATTACATAGTTTTGGTCTGGAGTGAACCCAGCAAAGTGAGCATGCGGTTTTTCTTGGCGTTCGTGAACACTTTTACCAGTATGCTGAATAGTTGAAACAGAAGGCTTTAACACGCCGTTTTCTGTTGGATAGCTTACGATTGTACCTAAGTGATAGTTAGCGGAAACAACGATAGAACCATCATGTGACGCATCAACGTAACATGGTGGGTTACCTGTTTGAACATCTTGACCTATGAAAGTAAGAGAACCGTCTTCTTCAACAGAAAAAGCTGCAACGCCACCTTTATCGCCATCTTTTGCTACAGAATAAACGAATTTTTCGTCATCTGAAATTTTAAGATATGTTGGGTTGTCCATTTTTCCAGCTAATTTATTTTCTTTAATTTCGCCAGTCGTTTTGTCGATTACTAGGCGATAGATACCTTGGCTTTCGACTTTGGTATATGTACCAATATAAGCAGTTGCTTCATTTTTTGACATGCCAATTCCTCCTATAAATAAGATATTTCCTAGTTAATTATAGCATAGTAAAGAAAAGATGGAAAAATATCACGTTTGTTGCATTAATATTACACTTTATTATTAATGCACTTTATTAGCCTTTTATGAAATGTTTCTGTAACAAAAGTATTGACTTAGACATAAAAGTAATGTAAGATATAATTATCCCATAGAGATTGTCATTTGAAATAAGCTAATTGAAATAAATTACTTCCCCCATAGAAATATTGATAATTGCTTATTTCAAATAAACACTCCTTTTAAGATAGTTGTAGCACAGAATTTCCCAGATTCTGTGCTATAATTATGTAGATTTAGAGATGCTCTTTTATAGAGGCTCTCTTTTTTTATGACATCAAGGAAAGTAGGATGAATAATATGTCCATTCAAACCATTTTTGGTAGCGGAAAATATAATTGGATTAATATCGATACAGACAATACGGAAAATTTAGCGGATTTTTATGAAAAATACCAGATTGATAATGAGGTAATTGCTTATTCTATTGATAGAAATGAACGAGCCCATTTTGAATATGACCAAAAGACAAATACGTTTGTGGTTGTGTTTAATGTACCGGATCAAAGAAAACTTGATAATCATTATGAAACAATTCCGATGGTTTTTATTATAAAAGATACGCAATTAATTACGATTACAAACAATGATAATCAGTATATTACGCGGAAAATGAAGCAATATTTAGCGGATTCCGACACTGTCACTATTTTTCAATTTTTATTTAGTAGTTTGTATTTTGTTATGGATGCATTTTTTCCGTATGTGGAAGAAATGGATATGGAGAGAAGATTGATTAATGATAAATTGAAAATTAAAACGACGAAGAAAAATTTGTTGTTATTGTCGGATTTAGAGACGGGGATTGTTTATTTTGTTTCGGCGTCTAAGCAAAATGCGGCGCTACTTGAACAAATGAAATCTCACTTGATTTACCGAGAACTAAATGAAGTGGAAAAAGAACAATTTGAAGATGCTTTAATAGAAGCAAAGCAACTTGTGGAGATGACAGGATTAAGCTCAGAAATATTACAGCAATTGTCAGGTACGTATAATAATATTTTGAATAATAATTTGAATGATACGATGAAAATTTTGACGGCATTATCTATTTTGTTGACGGTTCCTACGATTATTACGGGGTTCTTTGGAATGAATATGCCACTTCCGCTAGAACATAATGCTTTTGGATGGCTTGTAACGATTTTGATTAGTGTTGTTTTGTGGTTTGGACTTTCTTTTATTTTACGAAAATTAATGCGATAACAAAAAAAGCCCTTCTTTCAAATGAGAGAAGGGCTTTTGCATTAGATGATGCCGTGAGAAATCATTGTATCTGCAACTTTCAAGAATCCTGCGATGTTGGAGCCGATAACTAGATTACCAGGAGCGCCATATTCGCTTGCTGCATTACTTGAGTTTTTATAAATATCTTTCATGATGTTTTGTAAATGTTCGTCGACTGTTTGGAATGTCCAGCTCATGCGCGTGCTATTTTGAGCCATTTCAAGTGCTGATACTGCAACACCACCAGCGTTTGCCGCTTTTGCTGGGCCAAATAGTACTTTGTTTTCATGGTAAATGTCGACTGCTTCAAGTGTAGAAGGCATGTTGGCACCTTCTGCAACAGCGATAACACCATTTTTTACAAGCGCGCGGGCTTGATCGGCGTTGATTTCATTTTGAGTTGCACATGGTAGAGCGATGTCACATGGAACGGACCACACGTCGCCACCTGCATAATATTCAGCAGAAGGGTGGATCGTTGTGTATTCGCTAATGCGTTTGCGTTCTACTTCTTTTAATTGTTTCACTGTTTCTACTTTAATACCTTCTTTGTCATAAACGAAACCAGCAGAGTCACTACATGCAACAACTTTAGCGCCTAATTCGTGCGCTTTTTCGATAGCATAAATAGCAACATTTCCTGAACCAGAAACGACAATTTTCTTGCCGCGGATAGATTCGCCAGCTGCTTCTAACATTTCAACAGTGAAGTAAACAAGACCATAGCCTGTTGCTTCTGTACGAGCTAAACTTCCGCCGTAAGTAAGGCCTTTACCAGTAATTGTACCAGCATCATAAGCGCCGCGAAGACGTTTGTATTGACCGAATAAGTAGCCGATTTCGCGTCCGCCAACACCGATATCACCAGCGGGAACATCTGTATCAGGGCCGATATGTTTTTGTAGTTCTGTCATAAAGCTTTGACAGAAACGCATTACTTCTGCATCTGTTTTTCCTTTTGGATCAAAGTCAGATCCGCCTTTACCGCCACCAATTGGCAAGCCAGTTAAGGAGTTTTTGAAGATTTGTTCAAAGCCAAGAAATTTGACGATGCTTCCTGTTACAGAAGGGTGGAAACGAAGACCACCTTTATATGGACCAATTGCGCTATTAAATTGGACCCGGTAACCGCGATTTACGTGTACTTTGCCAGAATCATCCACCCATGGAACTCGGAAACTGATAAGGCGTTCGGGTTCTGTTAACTGTTCTAAAATACCATTTGCTTCGTATTTAGGTTCTTTTGCAAGAGCTGGAATAACAGAGTTTAAGAATTCTTCAACTGCTTGGTGGAATTCCGTTTCGCCAGGATTCCGTTGTTTAATTGTTTCAAACACTCGAGCTGCATATTCTTCGGCTGCCTTTGTGTCGTTTTGGATAGTGGATGTTTGTGCCATACTATAATCGCTCCTTGTTTAAATATTTTGACTATAAGGAAAAGTAGAAAACCTAATGCAAATACACGTGATGTTATAAAATGGAAAAACATCGGCTTATCTGCGTCAAGTAGGTCAACTTTTCTTACCTATGTTGTTAGTTTACACATTGTTGAGAATATTTTCAAGCATAAAAACCAATTTTTCTGAAATTTTTTAAAATGTAGTTAATGAGAACGTTTGCTAATATTTTGGTGGAGGAATTATCAGGCAAAGCGCGAAAAAAATAACCGCACCAGGGGGATGCGGTTAAGGGAGTATTAGGGAGTAATAATGTTAAAGCGAGCCAAGGGATAAGACTAATTCGGATACTTGAATTATTGCTCTAACATTACTTGCTTTCTTTTGGGAAAAATAAAAGCGCTCCACGTAGACAAGTATATAAAAGATGTTTTAAAAAATCATGCGCTTTTTCTTACAATAATAATCTTTAAGGTTACGAAAATGTCATGTTTTTATAAATCGCTAATTTCTTTGCGGTCACGAGTAGTACTTAGTTTGCCTTCGCGGTTTTGAAGTTCCGTTTGGATGGCTGATAGTGGAATGCTTTTTTCGGCTAAGAGCACGAGTAGGTGATAGGTTAGATCCGCTACTTCGGAAATTAATTCTTGCTCATCATTTTTAGCTGCGATAACGACTTCGGTAGTTTCTTCGCCAACTTTTTTGAGAATTTTATCAAGTCCTTTTTCGAACAGGTAGTTGGTGTAGGAGCCTTCTTTTGGTTGTTCTTTGCGTAGTTTAATTTCATCATATAGGTCATTTAGCATTTAAACATCCTCCTTTATGAGATGGAAAAAACAGCTTTTTTTGCCGGTATGACAGGCTGGGCCGATTTGATTCACGCGAATGAGCAAGGTGTCGTTATCGCAATCGGTCCAGATTTGTTTCACTTTTTGGGTATGTCCGCTAGTTGCGCCTTTGTTCCAAAGTTCGTTTCTGGAGCGTGAAAAAAACCATGTATAGCCTGTTTCAAGCGTTTTTTGATAGCTTTCTTCATTCATATAGGCGAGCATGAGTACTTCGCCATTTTGGTCGTCTAGGATGATGGTTGGAACAAGGCCTTTAGAAAAATCGACGGAAATCATGGGCGGATATTCACTCCTTTTTCGAGTAGTGTAGTTTTGACGTTTTTGATGCTCAGTTCGCCGTAATGAAAAATGCTTGCGGCGAGTGCGGCGGTTGCTTTTGTTTGTTCGAACACTTTAACCATATGGGAGGAATTACCACATCCACCTGAAGCGATGACTGGGACGGAGACGGCTTCTGCAATTGCTTTTGTGAGCGGGATATCGTAGCCGTTTTTGGTGCCGTCGCCGTCCATGCTTGTTAGGAGGATTTCACCTGCGCCAAGTTGAACGGCTTTTTTTGCCCATTCAATAGCATCCAGTCCGGTATCGTTTCGACCACCGCGCGTGAAGACACTCCAATTTGTGCCATTCCATTTGGCGTCAATGGCGACGACGATACATTGATTGCCGAATTTTGCGGCGCCTTCTTGGATGAGTTCGGGTCGTTTTATCGCAGCGGAATTGAGGGATATCTTGTCTGCGCCAGCTTGAAGAAGTTCTTTCATATCGGAAACGCTACTGATGCCGCCGCCAACTGTGAGCGGGATGAATACTTGCTCGGCGGTTCGTTCGACGACGTCTATCATTGTTTGGCGCAGTTCGACGGTTGCTGTAATATCAAGGAAAACGAGTTCATCTGCGCCAGCTTCATTATAAGCTTTGGCGATTTCGACTGGATCGCCGACGTCGGTTAAGGAAACAAAATTAACACCTTTTACGACGCGACCGGCTGTGACATCAAGGCAGGGGATAATTCGTTTAGTAAGCATGTTGCTCCACCTCCACGACATCTGACATTGAAATATGACCATTGTAAAGGGCCTTTCCAGCTATCGCCCCGTATAAGCCGAGTTCGGCGAGTGCTTCTAAATCAGCGCGACCGCTCACACCGCCAGAGGCAATTAAATTAACGGAAACGTGTTTTTGAAGCGCGGCCATCTGTTCTAAATTAGGACCGGTCAGTGTGCCATCGCGGCTAATATCAGTGTAAATGATTGTTTCGACTTGCATTTCTTCCATTCGTTTAGCTAAATCTAAATAGCCTACTTGACTGACATCGAGCCAGCCGCTTGTTGCAACAAAGCCGTTTTTGGCATCAATTCCGGCAGCAATTTTTGGTCCGTATTTTTGGACGGCAGCACGTAAGAATTCTGGGTTGGTGAGTGCGGCGGAACCGATAATAACTCGGTCGATACCGGATTCGAGGTAATAATCTACTTGGGACATGCTGCGAATACCGCCGCCAACTTGGACGGGAACTTGAGCTGCTTTTTTCATTTTTTGAATGATTTCGAGGTTGACGGGACGTCCTTCTAATGCGCCGTCTAGGTCAACGATGTGTAAATAGGTTGCGCCATCAGTGGCAAATGATTTTGCTTGGGCGATTGGGTCTTCATTTACAACGGTTTGTTTGGAAAAATCACCTTGGAAAAGTCGGACGCATTGTCCATTTTTCAAGTCTATTGCTGGGAAGATTTGCATGATTCGATGACCTCCTTAAACCCTTTTAAAATTTCAAGTCCGATTTGGCCACTTTTTTCGGGATGGAACTGGGCGCCGTAAATATTGCCGTTATTTATCATGCCGGGAACTTTAACAGAATAGCCGCTTGTTGCGATAATATACGCTGCTGGGCAATTGGCGTAATAAGAATGGACGTAATAAACGTATTCGCCATCGAGCTGTTTTGTGAGTGGAGTGGTGCGCTTGATTTCTAATTGATTCCAGCCCATATGTGGAACGGCAAATTCGGGTTCGTCCGGCAGTTTTTCGACATGACCGGGAATGAGCCCGAGCCCTTTAGTAAAAGTGTGCTCATTACTTGATTCGAGCAAAAGTTGCATACCAAGGCAAACGCCGAGAATTGGTTTTCCGGTGGCAGCGATTTCTTTCAATGTCACATCAAGTCCGCGCCGAGTGAGTTCCTGCATAGCTTCTGGATAGGCACCAACACCGGGCAAAATAACGCCATCTGCTTGTTTGATTTCTGTTTGATTGCTAGAGATTTTGTTTTCTAGTCCAATGAAATCCAGTGCTTTGCGGATGCTCTTCGTATTTCCTGTATCATAATCAATAATAACAATCATTTACAGGACTCCTTTAGTAGAATTTACACCTTGGATTTCAGGGTTAATCGTGATTGCTTCGCGGAGAGCACGGCCGAATGCTTTGAAAAGCGCTTCGATTTTATGGTGGGTATTTTTGCCGTAAAGAACGCGCAGGTGTAGGTTCATTTCGGTGTTAAAGGCAACTGCTTGGAAAAATTCTTCTACTAATTCTGTGTCAAAATCGCCTAGTTTTGGGTTTGTTAATTCGGCATCGAAGACAAGATAAGAACGTCCACTTAAATCAAGTGCGCAAAAGCCAAGTGCTTCGTCCATTGGCACATAAGCGGAGCCGTAGCGATTGATACTAGCTTTATCACCGAGCGCTTCTTTTAGACAAAGACCGAGTGTAATACCAACATCTTCCACCGTGTGATGCGCATCGACATATGTATCGCCAATTGCATTTACATTTAAAGTGATGCGGCTATGTTTGGTAAATAAGGTGAGCATGTGATCTAGAAAGCCAACCCCAGTGGAAATAGTAGATTCTGCTTGAGTATCCAGATTAATGGAAAGCTCTATAGAAGTTTCGGCGGTAACTCTAGTTTTAGTTGCTGTTCTCATTTAATTTTCCTCCTCAAAACGAATTTGAATGGCTTTGGCGTGGGCGTCGAGACCTTCTTTATTAGCAAGTAGGATGATGGCGTCTTTTTCTTTGGCGAGTGCGTCTTTTGTATAGGAAATAAAGGAGGAACGTTTCGTGAAATCTTCTACACCAAGGGGAGAGAAGAATTTGGCAGTGCCGCTTGTTGGTAGGACATGATTAGGGCCGGCAAAATAGTCGCCAAGTGGTTCGGAGGCATAGCTTCCTAGAAAAATGGAGCCGGCATTTTTAATTTGAGATAGATAATTCATGGGATTTTCAAGTTGTACTTCTAAGTGTTCTGGAGCGATTTCATTCATGACATCAAACATTTCTTCAATGCTCGAGGTGATAATGATTTTTCCTTGGTTCTCGATGGATTCTTGGGCAATGGCTTTTCGTGGTAGTGTTTCGAGTTGCTTAGTAATTTCGCTTTTTGTTTGGTGGGCGATGTTTTCACTTGTTGTGATTAAAATAGCACGGGCTAGTGTGTCGTGCTCTGCTTGGGAGAGTAAGTCCGCGGCGATGAAAGTGGGGTTAGCCGTTTCATCTGCGAGCACGACGATTTCGGATGGTCCGGCAATCATATCGATATCGACTAAGCCGAAAACTTCCCGTTTAGCTGTGGCAACATAGACATTGCCAGGGCCGACGATTTTATCTACTTTAGGAATGGACTCGGTTCCGTAAGCAAGTGCGGCAATTCCGTGCGCACCACCAACTTGGTAAATTTCGTCCACGCCAGCAAGGTCTGCAGCTGCTAAAACATGAGGGTTAATGCCATTTTTTCCGGGAGGTGTAATCATCACAATCCGTTCCACACCAGCGATTTTGGCAGGTAGAATATTCATTAAAACGGACGATGGATAGGCTGCTGTGCCACCGGGAACATATACGCCTACGGTTGAGAGTGGGCGTATTAGTTGGCCGCGAATGACGCCATCTTTTTCGCTATCAAGGAATGCGTGTTGTTTTTGCTTGCTGTGGAAACTTTCAATATTTGCTTTTGCTTGGCGAAGTGCATCTAGGAAGGCGGGCTCGACTTTGGCAGTGGCTGCTTGGATGTCGGTGTTTGGGACGCGAAGGTCGGTTAGGTTTACGCCATCGAACTGGGCTGTGTAGTCGAATAAGGCTTGGTCGCCAGCTGATTTTACTTTTTCGATAATCGCTTTTACTGTGGTTTCGACTTGGTGTGAGGTGCTCGTTGTGGTTTCAGTTTTGAGTTCGTTTAATATGGCTGCTGTTGTTCCGGTTAGAATTTTCACGGGGTGCGCTCCTCCTTTATCGCTTGTTCTAATTGATCGATTAAATGGAAAATTTGCGTTTTATTTTGTTTTAAGGAAGCTTTATTGACAATCAGGCGGGCTGAGATGGGATACATTTTTTCATAAATAATTAAGCCGTTTTCTTTTAAAGTAGAGCCGGTTTCGACGATATCAATAATGGCGTCAGCGAGACCAAGTACAGGCGCGATTTCGACGGAGCCTTCGATTTTGATGATTTCTACATCTTCGCCTTTTTCGCGGAAAAATTTGGAAGCCACCGCCGGATATTTGGTGGCGATGATTTTTCGGCGGTAGCTACTTGGATCGAAATTGGGCGTAGAAGCAAGGCAGAACTGGCATTTACCGATTTCGAGGTCGAGCATTTCGTAATGTGATTTGGAGGCTTCCATCAGCACGTCTTTCCCGACAATACCAATATCTGCGACGCCGTGTTTCACGTAAGTCATGACATCAACTGCCTTCACTAAAATAAAGGAAATCGGCTGGGTGCTACTATGGAAAATCAATTTGCGCTTTTTATCAGTCATCGAAGAACAATCAATCCCTGCTTTTTCCAAAAGAGCAACCGCATCTTTCTCTAGTCGGCCTTTCGTTAAGGCGATCTTTAAAGCTTTCATCATTCCGCCTCCTTTTGAAAAATAGTTTGGCTTCCTTGGCTGGAAACGTGAACGACGGTTGGGATGTGCCATTTTTTCGCAAAAGAGATAGCGTTTGTTGGTGTTTCAAAAAAGCTTAATTCGCTGTGTGGTGTTTCTTGCATGAGTTTTTCGGCTTGTTGGAGTGCATCTAGGTCGTAGTGGATTAAAAGTGTTGTTGGAGGTTGTTTCTTGATGATGCCAGCGCGGTTTTGTAGGGTTGTGAGGGAGTCGAGATTAAGTGCCAAACCAACTGCTGGAGAGGAAGAGCTGGTGAATTGTTCTAGTAAGTGATCATAACGACCACCACTTAAAAAATTATCGGCAGCAAGGTCGGCATATCCTCTAAAAATAATACCTGTATAATAATGAAAATCTTGCACGAGTCCTAAGTCGACACTAATATCGGCTGCGTAAGAAACAGCTTCTACGATAGTTTCCATTTCAGTCAGTGCAGTTAAAATTCCTTTGTCTGTGGTTAAGTTTTTCGCTTGTTGTAAAATCGCTGTCGCTGGGCCAAATAATCGTGGTAATGCCAGAATAAAATCGTCCAGCGTACTTGGATTATCAGCAACAAACTGTTGAATGCCAGTGAGGCTTTTATTTTGAATCAGCAGGCGGAAATCGATTTCGGCTGTTTCACGGAGGTTTAAAAGATGGACAACACGTCTGTAAATTGCGGCATGACCGAGTTCGATTTGAAAATTCGGAATTTCTAGTGTATTTAAAACGCCAATTCCACTTAAAATACATTCAATTTCTGCTTTAATGGAAGGATAACCAATAATTTCAATTCCGGCTTGGGTCTGTTCATTTTGTTCGCCACCAAAATCTTCATTTGCGCGAAAGATTTTTCCGCTGTAAGAAAGTTTTAGAGGGAGCGTTACACCAGTTGTACTCACGACTCGGCCAATTGGAAGGGTCATATCCGGTCGCAAAACTGTCAAGCGTCCTTTTTCATCAAAGAAACGGTATAGCTTGGCGTCAGCTTGATGTTCCGAAGAAAAGACGTCTTCAAATTCGATAACAGGTGTTTCAATTCGCTTAAATCCACGTTTTTCAAAATAATGATTCACTTGTTGCTCAATTTTGTATGCGGCCTGTGCTTCGCGAAAAAGTTTATCACGTGTTCCAGTTGGCAAGTTCTTATTTAAGTTCATCTGGTTAGCTCCTTTACGATATTTTAGTTTATTAGCATATTAGCACGTTAAAGTGTTTTTGTAAATAATGAATAGAAAAATAGTTCCATATGGTATAATTAGTGTACCATTTAGCACGCTGAGGGAAAAGAATTTTGAAAGAGGGTTGAATATGAAAAGAGACGGGCACACGCATACAGAGTTTTGCCCCCACGGTACGCATGATGATGTGGAGGAAATGATTTTAAAAGCGATTGAACTGGATTTTGATGAGTATTCTATTGTGGAGCACGCGCCGCTTTCGAGTGAATTTATGGAAAATACTGCTGGGGATAGTGAAGCAGTGACAACGGCGAGCATGGCAATGAGTGATTTACCTTATTATTTTAAGAAAATGAATCAGATGAAGAAAAAATATGCGAGTGATTTGTTAATACATATTGGCTTTGAAGTGGATTATATAGTTGGTTATGAGGCTTTTACGCGTGATTTTTTGAATGAATATGGGCCAGAAACGGATGATGGAGTGTTGTCGCTACATTTTTTAGAGGGGCAGGGCGGTTATCGTTCGATTGATTTTTCAGCGGAAGATTATAATGAAGGAATTGTGCAGTTTTATGGTGGATTTGAACAAGCGCAACTCACTTATTTAGAGGGTGTGAAACAGTCAATTGAAGCAGATTTAGGGCCATTTAAGCCGCGGAGAATGGGACATATTTCGCTTTGTCAGAAGTTTCAGCAGTTTTTTGGAGCGGATGGACGTGATTTTTCGGCGGAAGTCATCGCGGAATTTCAGGCAGTGCTAGCTTTAGTGAACAAGCGTGATTATGAGCTTGATTTTAATACGGCGGGCCTATTTAAGCCACTTTGCGGAGAAACGTATCCGCCAAAAGAAATCGTGACGTTAGCTAGAGAGTTACAGATTCCGTTTGTGTATGGATCCGACTCGCACGGCGTTCAAGATGTTGGACGTGGATATAGTGCTTATTGCCAAAAATGATCTTTCATTTTGACATGTCCGTTCTCTTTAAACGTCACTCCTTCAAGTAAAAGCAGTTCACGTTGTTCTTCCCAACCCGGGACAAGACGACCAGCTGCATTTACGACACGATGGCACGGCGTAATTTGGTCGCGCTTCGAATGTTTTAGCGTTGCACCAACGAGTCTGGCATTTTTAGGAAAGCCAATCATATAGGCGATTTGCCCATAAGTCGTCACTTTTCCGCGCGGGATTTGGCGCACAACCGTATAGACGCGATCTTCAAAATCAGCTGGAATCATTATGTAACCTCCATTTGTTCATAATAAATTTAGTATACAGGAAATACCTATTTTATAAAAGTTAGGATGATACAAGAATGCCAGATTTTTCTTACGCAAAAATTACGAAACTCGTGGTCCACTTTGCTGGAAATAAAGCGAGAGAAGAAGGAACCGAGGTCTCAGCGAATGTACTTGCTGATATCGGGTCAGAAATGAACCAAACATTATCTTCTATTTTCTTAGAACCATTTACAAAAGATGAATATTACCAATTTAGTCATGAAACAGATTTAGATTTTAACGAAGTCCGAACTTTTGCTGCAAATATGTTTATAGCGGAGGAAGAGTTTC
The DNA here is from genome assembly GCF_014229645.1 of Listeria swaminathanii. GTDB lineage: Bacteria > Bacillota > Bacilli > Lactobacillales > Listeriaceae > Listeria > Listeria swaminathanii. Next base: position 336,047 of record NZ_JAATOD010000001.1, read on the forward strand.
TGGATGAATCGAAGAAAATTTTAGAGCATTTATACAGCGAAACAACCCACCCGAATATTAAAAGTGGCGACGTCTGGATTTTCTTTATTGAAGGTTGCGTAGTCGATGGGGATTTCACAAACGGCATCGGGATTTTCAAAGTTGAAAACAAAGAAGTCTTTCTGAAAAATGATTTTAACGGTAGAGAATTCCAAATTGGCTATGATAAAGGGATCACTGGGACGGATTTGGATAAAGGTTGTTTGATTTTTAATGTGGATCATGACACGGGGAATAAAGTGTTGATTTTAGATCGGCTTAACCGCGGCGATTCTGTTTATTGGAAAGATAAGTTTTTAAGCATTGACAAGATTACTGATGAGAAGTTTTATACGGAAGGTTTTGTGGAAGTTTGTACGGATTATATTAAGCAACGCGAGGAGTCGCTGCTAGATAAATCTAATTTTGTCAAAGCGACGACGGAATATTTGGCAGGGGAAGAGACGTTAAATATTGCTGAATTCGCCCGTACGACGATTGAAAAACCAGAGGAAATTACCGAATTCAATACAATGGTCGATACGTTCGAACGCGAAAACAATGTCCGTTTTCCAGAAACGTTCCAATTAGATGAAGAAAAACGCGAAAAATTATCGAAAAAAATTCGCAAAACGATCAAACTTGGCAAAAATATTTCGGTTGTCGTGAAGGACTTAGAACAGCTGGAAGAGACCGATTTTGTGCAAGGGTATGACGAGGAAAAAGGCAAAAACTACATGATAGTGTATTACGATTAAAAGAAAAAACCGAGGATGCGGAATCCCCGGTTTTTTTGCTGTCTAAACGACAAACATAAAGTACAGTATAAACAGCACCATCATCACATACATAATCGGATGAACTTCTTTATAGCGACCTTTAAGCACCATTGTGATTGGGTAGAAAATGAAGCCAATCGCGATACCTGTTGCAATAGAGAAAGTAAGTACCATCATTAAAATAACGAAAAATGACGGAACGGCTACTTCGAATTTTGTCCAGTCAATATGAGCGACATTACCAATCATTAAAATTCCAACGATAACAAGCGCCGGCGTCGTAACCGCACTTGTAATTACACCAAGAAGCGGCGAGAAGAATAGTGACAGCGAGAAACAGATGGCGATAACAACCGCAGTTAAACCTGTCCGACCACCAACCGCAACCCCAGCAGTAGATTCTACATAAGAAGTGGTTGTTGATGTCCCGAAAATCGCACCAAAAACAGTTGCAATTGAGTCAGAGAAAAGTGAACGGCCGGCACGCGGGATTTTATCATCTTTTATAAAGCCGGCTTGTGTCGCAACCGCAACAAGCGTTCCAGCAGTATCAAAGAAATCAATGAAGAAAAATGTCAAAATAACAATCAACATTTGCGGTGTGAAAATATCAGGCAAATGGATAATAGCTTGACCAAAAGTTGGCGCAATGCTCGGAACCGATGACACAACTTGGGTAGGCACGTCAATTAAACCAAATAACATTCCAGCGATAGCAGTCGTCGCCATCCCGAAGAAAATCGCACCTTTCCAACCAATCGTCATGTAGGCCACGGTAATAACAATCCCGAAAACAGCTAGTAAAACCGGGCCAGAATGCAAGTCACCAAGCGCCAAAATAGTGGATTCATTTGGCACGATAATTCCTGCATTTTTAAGACCTAGAAAGGCGATGAAAAAGCCAATTCCGGCGCCAACAGCGAATTTTAGTTCAGTTGGAATCGCATTTACAATTTTTTCACGAATTCCTGAAAGAGTTAAACAAATGAATACTAAGCCAGAAACAAGAACTCCAGCTAGCGCGGTTTGCCAAGGAATTCCCCACTGCGCACAAACCGTATAAGCAAAGAACGCATTTAATCCCATACCCGGAGCAAGTCCGATTGGGTAATTAGCAATAAGTCCCATTGCAAGCGAGCCAACAACAGAAGCAAGAATCGTCGCCACGAAAACAGCTTTTAATTCCATTCCAGTTGTTGCAAGCATGGATGGATTGACGAAAAGTACATAAGCCATCGACAAGAAAGTCGTAAGCCCCGCGAGTATTTCTGTCCGAACAGTCGTCTTGTTCTCGCGTAGTTTGAAAAATTTATCCATTAAAAAAAGCCTCCCTATTTATGTTGTCGCACATAACGGAAAGAGCCTAGGTAAAAAAGGGAATAATAAATAAAAATAGCAAAAAAATCCCTATTAAATTTTACAATAGCTCGTAGCCTGGCATTTTACGGTTGCCTGGTAGAAACGAACGGTCCATATTACCGAACTTATACGACTTTATTATTGTAGCGGATTAGCCGATTTTTGGCAATACGTGTAAGAAATAAAAATTAAAAACAAACTTTTGGATAAATAAGTTTATACTTTTAAATAAATAAGGTATAATAATAACAAATAATAGTTGGAGGTAAAAAAATGACTTATAAATTTCCAGAGAATTTTTGGTGGGGAAGTGCGGCATCCGGCCCACAAACAGAAGGCGCAGCAGATGTAGACGGCAGAAAACCAAGCATTTGGGATCACTGGTATAAAATTGAGCCAGGTCGTTTCTTTAATGATGTAGGACCTACGAACACATCTAATTTTTACTATCAATATAAAGAAGATATTGCTTTGATGAAGCAAACGGGACATAATTCTTTCCGTACGTCGATTCAGTGGTCACGTCTTATTCCAGATGGTATTGGCGAAGTGAACCCGAAAGCAGTTGATTTTTACAATCGTGTTATTGATGAAATGCTTGCAAATGACGTAGAACCATTTATGAATTTATATCATTTTGATATGCCAATGTCGATGCAAGAAAAAGGCGGTTTTGAAAGCCGTGAAGTAGTGGACGCATATGCTATATTTGCGAAAACTTGTTTTGAATTATTTGGTGATCGTGTGAAACATTGGTTTACTTTTAATGAGCCGATTGTTCCGGTTGAAGCGGGCTATTTATACGATATGCACTATCCGAATGTCGTTGATTTTAAACGCGCGACACAAGTTGCTTACCATACTACTTTGGCACACGCGCTTGCTGTGAAAGAATTCCATGCACTGGAAATTCCAGAAGGCCAAATCGGAATCATTTTAAACTTAACACCATCGTATCCAAGAAGCCAAAATCCGGCTGATTTAAAAGCGGCTCATATTGCGGATCTAATTTTCAACCGCAGTTTCCTTGATCCGGTTACAAAAGGGGAATTCCCGGCTGACTTAGTAGAAATTATCCGCGAACATGATGCGCTTCCAGAGTATACGGAAGAAGATTTGGCGATTATTAAAAACAACATTATTGATATTCTTGGTGTGAACTACTACCAACCGCGTCGTGTGAAAGCGAAAGAATACGCGGCTCATCCGGATGCGCCGTTTATGCCAGAACACCTTTTTGATAATTATGAAATGCCTTACCGTAAAATGAATCCGTATCGTGGCTGGGAAATTTTTGAAAGAGCGATTTATGATATTGCGATTAATCTGCGCGACAACTACGATAATATCCCGTTCTTTATTTCCGAAAATGGTATGGGTGTAGAGGGCGAAAGTCGTTATCGTAACGCAGACGGAATGATTGAAGATACGTACCGAATTGACTTCATTAAGAGTCATTTGAAATGGCTTCATAAAGCAATTGAAGAAGGCGCTAACTGCCATGGTTATCACCTTTGGACGTTCATGGATTGCTGGAGCTGGGCGAATGCTTACAAAAATCGTTATGGCTTAGTGGAAGTTGATTTGGATAATGACTTCAAACGTACTGTAAAAGCATCCGGACATTGGTACAAAGAACTTTCAGAAAACAATGGTTTTGAAGACTAAATGTGATAAAATAAAAGTATTATGTGTAAAGAGGTGAACTTCCGTGGCTCAGAACCAGACGAAATATAGCTTTATTGCTGAAGAAATCCGCAAAAGAATTATGAATCACGCCTATCCGCTAAATCAACCTATTCCTGATGAGATAACTTTGGCGAAAGAGTTTGATTGTAGTCGAATGACAATGAAAAAGGCGCTTGAAGTACTTGTACTTGAAGGCTTACTATACCGAAAACGCGGACATGGTACTTTCATTATCAAATCGGCGCTGGACGCGGACCGCTTGCAGATTCATAACCAAGAGGTAAATGGCTTCACTAAACTTTTGAACGGCAAGAAAGTTATTAGCAAAGTAATTGAGTTTAAAGTCATTTTTCCAACCGAAGAAATTGCCGAACGTCTTCATATCGAGATGGAAACACCGATTTATGATATTCTTCGGGTTCGGCTAGTGAAAGATGAACCATATGTGCTCGAACACACGTATATGCCAGTTGGCGTTATCCCGGGCATTAATCAGCAAATTTTAGAAGGATCAATTTATTCGTATATTCAAGACGATTTGAACCTGAAAATTGCAAGTTCGTATAAACAAATTCGTGCGGATAAAGCGACACTGCTTGATCAGCAATATCTCGACTGCGCTTCGGATGATCCCGTTGTCGAAGTAGAACAAACCGTTTATTTAAACAATGGTCTCGCGTTTGAATTTTCCAGATCGCGCCACCGTTATGATAAATTCGTGTTTACAACAGTGAATATAGCTAGACGTTAAAATAAAAAGAAGCTAGAGAAAGTGAGAAATCATTTTATCTAGCTTCTTTTTTGAGTATCAAAGCAGTTTAAATTATTATTAGGTGTAATTTGTATAAAAATATGGATTTGTTCACAAAATAGACATATTTATATACTTGATAATAATTTAGGATTCTTATATAATACTTAGCCCAATTATGTACAGATTTTAAATATAGTCCTGCTGTTTAGGCTATACGGAACTTTGGAAAGAAATAATATTACTCCTTGTATAAGATCATTTTAATAGTTTATAGAAATTATTTTCGTTCACAAAATAGACATATTCCAACTCATTGATAATGTTTTTTGCCTAATATATAATTGTTGAGCCTAATTAAGTGCTAGTTTAATTCTCCTTTTGATAGGAAGAGTGAGCAGTTAAAATGAGAAATTAGTTATATGAGGAGGGATAGTACTATGAAGAAAAAATACTTTCTTTGCGTATTCGCAGTAATATTATTTTTCGCAGGTTTTCTTTTTGGAAATTCACCGGTGAATGCTGCTGAAACTGATACAAGCAATGTGACGTATAATTACATTGATATTAGCACATTAACGGAAACGCAACAAAATAGTATTATCAATGGGAATCCAAACGAGGCACTTACAAATGATTATGAAAACTATTCCTTTGTGTATCAAAAAAATACTTCAGGACCAACTACAAATACAGATAATACTACTGACCATAATAAGCATCAAAATGGGACAATATTAAAAACCGGAGATGTTGGCCCAAATATTTATTTAATCATTCTAGGATTTATTTTATTAGGAATCAGTATTGGACTTCTTACATTGAAAAAAAGACACGCTAAACAGCTACTAGTATTTCTTCTTGTCTTTGGTGGTAGTAGTTTGTTAGTTGGGTCGATTGTTCAAGCAACAGAAAATAGTAACTTAAAAACCCAAGAATCTCAAACAGTCTCAAAAGGAACGAAAGAATCGAAACAACCTGAATCAATTGCAGGGTATACGTATGTAGGATATATACACACACGTAAAAATAATACACCGCCCGTAGTTGAAAAAGGAACTGTAACTATAAACTATCAGGATGAACAAGGAAATTCGCTGGCAACTAGTGAAACACTTGAAGGCTACATTGACCAACCATATCAGATTGCAACGAAAAATATTGAGGGCTACCAATTAAAAGAAGTGAACGGAAATACAACAGGAACTTTTACAGAAAAAGCGCAAGTTGTTACTTATGTTTATCAAAAAGTACCTGTAGCTACCGTAACTGTTAAGTACCTCGATCAAGATGGAAAACAAATCCATGATTCACAAACAATTAACGGTAATATTGGAGAACCATATGATGCTTCAACAAATAAATTCAAATTACAAATTGATGGATACACATTAGATACAACGAAACTGCCAAACAAAGCAAATGGTACTTTCACTAATCAAACTACAGAAGTAACGTATATCTATACGAAAGAAGCGCAAGATGTTAAAATAACGATTAAATTTATTGATAGGAATGGGAATCCATTTGTTTTAACGGATTTAACAACCTATAAAAACGGCGGGTTAGTACCTGTTTATCCTAATTTAGACCAATATCATATGAGACTAAATTACAATCAACAAATTTATAATCAAGGAGAAGCAGTGCCTGATATTGTTATCTCAGCTAAAGAAGGGGAAACCTATTCGTTACCAGAAAGAATGACCTTTAATATACTGGATGATCAAGGGAACCAAATCCCCTATGTTATTTCGCAAAATGCCGATTTCGGTAGTACCGGGATTGAGAGGTGGGAAAACTGCCAAAGTATACCAGCCAATCGCGAAGGAACACTGACTAGTGAAGATGTGGTGGTTACGTATCAGATACTTGTTTATGGGGTTATGATCCCTGAGCCATAAGTAAATCAAACTATTCGAAAATAAAAAAACCAATCTCTAGACGAGATTGGTTTTTTAAATACGTTCTTTACGACCACGGAACGCTCTGATACTATGATTAAAAACCTCCGAGAGCATTAATCCAGCAGCAATCGCGCCAGCAACCACTGTAACTTGTACAGAAAAGCCAATCGCTTCCGTATAATCACCTAACACAAAATTGCGCACGGCTTGGTAAGCGAGGCCCCCGGGAACGAGTGGCACAATTCCCGGAACATTGAATATCGTAATCGGCATTTTTTTATGTTTCGCAAAAAAGTGACTCAGCACAGCGACCACAAAAGCTCCAGCCAGAGAAGATGCCCCCGTCCCAGAATCCATTTGCATCAAAGTCCAGTAAGCCATCCAACCAAATGTCCCTGTAATCCCACAAGCATTCAGCGCTCTTTTCGGCACATTTGTAATAATCGCAAACGTCACAGTCGCAACATAACTCAGCACTAATTGAATAATAATAGTCCAAACTAAATCCATTATAGCGCCTCCTTTATAAGAAAAAGCGGAAAACAACCGCGATTCCAATTCCTATTGCACAAGAAGTAAGTAGCGCTTCTGTTCCGCGTGCCATCCCGCTAAGTAAATGCCCAGCAATCAAATCCCGAACCGCATTCGTAATCGGCACACCGGGAACAAGCGGCATCACGCCACCAATAATCATCGTATCTAAATTAATCCCCCAACCAATCGAAATCGTCAAAACAGCTAAGAGACCAACCGTTAACGAAGCTAAAAATTCCGCTAAAAACTTCACCTTCATAAAAATCTGCGTATAATAAAAAATGATAAAACCGATAGCGCCAATGATACAAGTTGGAATGAAATCAAACCAACCGCCACCAAAAATAACCATCAACGAGCCACTAACAAGTGATGCTGCGATAATCTGCAACCAAATAGGGAAATAGCGCACATCTTTATCTAAATTAACGAGCTTTGTATGTAATTCTTGCAAGGAAATTCTCTTTTCAGCGAAATCCCTAGAAAATTCATTGACCATTGATACTTTTTCTAAATTAATTGTTCTTGTCGGAATTTGCTGTAATTGCACATTACGTTCTCCTTCAAGCGACATAAAAAGCCCAGTCGGCGTCACGAAACTAATCCCCTTTTTATTACTAGCGATGGTTGCAATGCGGTTCATCGTATCTTCTACGCGATACATTTCAGCGCCACTTTCCATCATTATTTTGCCCGCCATTAAGCATGTTTCTAGCAAATAATCTGTTGTTTCCGTCGACATAACTAAGCACCTCCAGCCCTTTATTACTTCTCAATCGTAACGCAATCAAATCAAAAATTCTAGTGGGAAGGGCGCTTTTTTTGAAATTGCGATTGTTTCAATGTGATTTGGGGTAAATATTTGATAGTATGGTAGATATAGCACCGGAAAGGATAAGGATTATTTTGGCGAATATTGAATATGAAATTATAGAAGAAATTGGCGTATTATCTGAAAATGCACGTGGCTGGCGGAAAGAATTAAATAAAGTGAGCTGGAACGGACGCCCACCGAAATACGATATCCGCGACTGGTCAGACGATCACGAGAAAATGGGCAAAGGGATTACACTAACTGACGAAGAGGCAGAAGAACTAAAAAAACTGTTATAGTAAGGGCTGGTGTATAGGATGAGAATGTTTGCGTATGATATTTATGAACCAATTGGTAGAAAAGATGGGGACACGTTTCCCGTAATTTTTGCACTCCATGGTTTCGGTGGGGATGAGCTTGATATGGCAGGTCGACTGGAGTTATTAATGGACCGCTTTGTCGTTGTCTCGATGCGAGGCGATGTCGAATATGGTCCAACATATGGCTTTTATCACATGGTAACAGAAGGGGACCCTAATCCGCGTGAGGTGGACTATGCAAGCTTGCGTGTCGCGCAGTTTATTGATGAAATTTGCAATGATTATGTTTCGATTGATCGTGAACAAGTTTTTCTGGCGGGATTTGACCAAGGGGCTGTTTTAACGATTTCAATCATGCAAAGTTACGGTGGCCAATATAAGGCAGCAGCGTTATTAAGTGGTCGTTTGCCATATTATATAGAAGACAGACCGGCTAATTTAATGTTGAAAGATAAGCGTATTTTTATCGGTCATGGTATTGAAGATGCTGTCATTCAAATTGCTGAGGCAGAGGACATTGCTAAATTCTTTGAGAACATGGGTTGTAATGTCGAAAAGCATAGTTATTTTATTGGGCATAATGTTAACGAAGCTGAAGAGGACGACTTATACAGCTGGTTTGAAAGTTTTTTGCCAAACCAACCAGTGAAAAATAAATAAAAACCAGCGACCATATCCGGTCGCTGTTTTTTTAAATATCCAAAGTAAGAAATAGTACTTTTAGATAATTACCTTCTGGAAAGTTTTTATTTACAGTGAAATCTGCTGGGAGAGAGTGGCTCTCAACAATTTTATACGTACGGTCGGTTGTTTCGAACGCTTCGGCAACCATTTTTTTGAAAGCTTTCATTCCAAAGCCGGCATAGTTAGTAGATGCGATGATTGTGCCATTTGGAGCTGTGATATCAATAATTTCGCGAAGTAAAGCAGGATAATCTTTAGCAGCTCGGAAAGTGACTTTTTTCGTACGGGCAAAGCTTGGCGGGTCAACAACGACTAAATCAAACGTCAATTGTTTCCGCACAGCATATTTGAAATAATGGAAAACATCTTCTACGATAATAGACTGCCCACTTGGATCTAATCCGTTCACCTCCATTTGCTCTTTTGTTTTGCTTAGCGAGCGACCAGCAACATCAACACTAGTTGTTTTGCTTGCGCCACCGAACAACGCTGCAACAGAAAAGGCACCCGTATAGGAGAAGGTGTTCAGTACATTTTTCGATACTGAGTAATCTTCGCTAATACGTCTCCGTACATCACGCTGATCTAGGAAAATTCCCGTCATCCAACCATCATCTAAGTATGTGGCATAATTAATACCATTTTCTTTAATAATCAATGGGAAAGTTGCTTTTTGACCGGCAACGAAATCTTCTTTAGTATCTTCTTGGAAACGTCTTTTTTCATAAATACCGTTGATTTCTGGGAAAGATAGGAAGATATCAATAATCATTTTTTGGAAAGAATAGACGCCTACGCTGTACCACTGAATAACTAGGAAACCATCGTAATAATCAGCCGTAAAACCGCCAAAGCCATCTCCTTCACCATTAAAAATTCGGAAAGCCGTTGTCGAGTCATCCGCGAATAAAAATTGGCGTTTCTGAATAGCTTCTGTGATTAAACGAGTTAATAGAGTTTCATCCAGCTGTTCTTTTTTATCCCATGTAAACAGCCAGCCGTCACCTTTGTTTTGTTCGCCGTGATAACCTCTGGCAACAAAATGGCCGTTTGCGTCTGTTAATTCGAATACATCGCCTTCTTGAAGCTCTTTCGGCCATTTTTCCATACGTTCTTTAAGAATTAAGGGATAGCCTTCTTTGTAGCCTTTTGTGAATTTAGGGAAGATCTTTACTTTTATAGAGTTCTTCATCATGCACCGTCTTTCATTAAGATAAAATTTCCAACAAAAAACCTGTGAAGCGAACTGCTTGCTCCACAGGTTACTTTAAGTTATTAATTATACGCGACCGAAGCCAACTAGATATTTACCCCAGCCAGAGCCGTGGATGTTATCGTATTTAACGCCATTGTCTTGCGCGTTAATCATTTGACCATTACCAACGTAGATACCAACGTGAGAAATTCCGCTACCATAGTCGAAGAATACTAGATCACCAGGTTTTGCTTGGGATTCAGAGATTCTTGTAGTACTAGAGTATTGCGCGCCAGAAGTACGTGGAAGCGAGATACCAGCTTTAGCAAATACATATTTAGTGTAACCAGAGCAATCAAATGTAGTTGGTCCGTTACCACCCCATGAATAAGCTTTTCCAAGGTGTTTTTGAGCTTCGGCTAAGATAATAGCACTTGCGCTCGCATTGTTTGTAGAACCTTGGCTAGTATTAGCATTCGTGTTTGTATTTGTGTTTTTAGATGGTGTGCTTGTCTTCGTGTTAGTGTTTGTATTTTTAGATGGTGCTGGAGCTGGAGCAGGTGCTGGTTTTGCAGCTTCTGCTGGAGCTTTTGTTGTTGTTTGTTTTTCAGTTGTTACTTCTTTTTTCTCAGTAGTGGCAGTATTTGTATTTTCTTTTACTGCTGGTGCTGCTTGTTTTTCAGCTGCTGGAGCTTCAGTTTTCACTTCGGCTTTTGGAGTAGCTGTGTTAGCAGTTTGTTTAACAGCAATTTTTTGACCTACATAGATAGAAGAAGAAGATAAATTATTCCATGACATAATGTCTTGAACGGAAACACCGTATTTTACGGATAACGCCCAAATTGTGTCACCACTTTTAACAGTGTATGTAGTAGCGTTTTGGTCTACTACAGGCGTTTCTTTAGTTTCTGCCGCTTTTGGAGCAGGTGTAGTTGCTTGAGTTGTTTGTTTTACTTCTGTTTTTGTTTCAGCAGCAGGTGCCGCTTGTTGAGTAGTAGCTTCTTTTTTCACTTCTTGTGTAGTTGTAACAGGAGTGCTTGCTACTTTGTCAGTTAAGTATTTACCGTTAACGAAACCGGTTTTTCCATCATTGTAAGTAATTTTATGCCAACCGTTAGATTCAGTTGTTTCTACAGTTACTTTTGTTCCGCCTTTGATTGACGTGATAATGCTGTTGTCAACACCAGCGCCAGTACGGACGTTTAGCCAAGTTGCACTAACAGATTTCTCTGTTTTTTCAGTAGCAGCCTCAACTTCATTTACTTGTAATTTTTGACCTGGTACGATTTTATCAGTTGTTAAATTGTTTGCTTTTTTAATTGCGTCAACAGTTGTCCCTTTACTTTGAGCGATACCCCAAAGAGTATCTCCAGCTTCAACTACTACAGTGCTTGCGGATGCGATCGTTGGTGCAGCAAATGCTGTTACCGCAATCCCAGCTGTAGCCGCGATAGTTGCTTTTTTCATGTTCATAAAACCCCTCTCTTTTTTCAGAAAATCCCAGTACGTAATTTGTATTTGAGAATTAATTTTATTAGTGATTAATACTAAGTTTACCCAGTTTTTACCTAAAAAACAAATACCAAGAGAACGCTAATAAAGGGGAAAACGGACTATACCAACTATTTGTAATAATTCTGTAACAAACAAAAAGCGAACGTGTATTCCTAGGGCTTGGGATGTACTGCTAGGGAGACCTTTATAGTGTAAGTGGGATGTGAACATTGAGCAACAACTTTCGCTTCGGGAAACCTATTGCTTTTTAACAACAGAAATATTTAATACATTTGTAATATTAAAAGTGGCGCTTTTTCCGCTTTTCCTGACTCGAAATGAATTGCCAGATGACTTTATGGTATTCTATAATAGAAGGTATGGAGGATATTATATAATGAGACAGAATTATGATGATCGCAAAATAGTAAAACAGTACCGAGAAATAGCCCGGCAAATTGTCAAAAAAGAGGGCTTATATAGAAATATGGACCAATCCGAACTTTGTGAACAAACCAATTTTTGGCGTGAGAAGTTTAAAACAAAACCGATGAGTGATCGAGATAAAATTAATATTTTCGCATTAGCAAGAGAAGCGGCAAGCCGGGTTATTGGTTTAGACGCGGTAGTAGTGCAATTAATTGGGGCGCTTGTTCTTGGGGATGGCAAAGTGGCAGAAATGAAAACCGGTGAAGGTAAAACATTGATGTCGTTATTTGTGATGTTTATAGAAGTAATGCGTGGCAACCGGGTACACCTTGTCACTGCCAATGAATATTTAGCTAGGCGTGACCGGGAAGAAATTGGTCAAGTGCTCGAATATCTAGGTGTTTCAGTTGCTTTAAATGAATCTGGTTTAGACATAGACCAAAAAAAGGGCATATACACTGCAGATGTTATTTACGGCACGGCTTCGGAGTTTGGATTTGATTACTTACGGGACAACATGGTTCGCCAAAAAGAAGATAAAGTACAAAGCGGACTTGATTTTGTTTTAATCGATGAAGCAGATTCGATTTTGATTGATGAAGCGAGAACGCCTTTACTTATTTCTGACCGCAAAGAGGAAGATTTGTCACTTTACCATACAGCGAATGAACTTGTGAAAAAGATGATGAAAGATGATTATGAGATTGAAGAGCATAAACGCTTTGTTTGGTTGAACGATGCGGGAATTGAGAAAGCGCAGAAGTTTTGGCACGTGGAATCACTTTATTCTGCAGAGGCACAGTCTGAGCTACGGATTACGATGTTGTTAATGCGGGCTCATTTCTTAATGCATAAAGATAAAGATTATGTGGTGCTGGATGATGAGGTATTAATTATCGATCCACATACTGGACGTGCACTTCCGGGGCGTCGCTTTAATGACGGGCTTCATCAAGCAATTGAAGCAAAAGAAGGCGTTGAAGTTAAAGAAGAATCGCGCACGCTTGCGACCATTACTATCCAAAATTACTTCCGGATGTATAAGAAAATTTCAGGTATGACAGGAACCGCCAAAACCGAGGAAGAAGAGTTTCGCCAAATATACAATATGGACGTCGTAGTTATTCCGACCAATTTACGCGTAAACCGGGAAGATATGCCGGATGATATTTTTTATACGAAAAAGGAAAAAGGTCGGGCGATTGTTTATGAAGTATCCTGGCGCTATGAAAAAGGGCAGCCGACTTTAATCGGAACTTCTTCTATTAAAAGTAACGAATGGATTAGTGGCTTGCTAGACGCGGCTGGAATTCCGCACCAAGTTCTAAATGCGAAAAACCATGCGCAAGAAGCCGAAATTATTGCGAAGGCAGGAAAACGTGGCATGGTAACGTTAGCTACGAACATGGCTGGTCGGGGAACGGATATTAAGCTGGATCCAGATGTGCATAAACTTGGCGGACTTGCTGTAATTGGGACGGAACGCCATGAAAGTCGCCGTATCGATTTACAACTTATGGGACGTTCTGGTCGACGCGGAGACCCTGGTTTTAGTAAGTTTATGATTTCTTTAGAAGATGATTTATTAGAGCAATTTGAAAGTAAAAGCTGGGAGAAACTTTCCACGAAATTGAAACGAAAAGCACCGCGCGACGGAAAACCAGTTAACTCACGTAAGATCCACGGAGTCGTTGTAAATGCGCAAAAACGCTTAGAAGGAGCCAACTACGATATTCGTAAAGATTTGCTTTCCTATGATGAAGTAATCGATTTACAACGCAAAATGGTTTATAAAGAACGTGATTTATTACTGGAAAGAAATAAGCTTGGTGTATCTTCCGAAAAAATTCTACGCGAAGTCGCTGAATATTCGTTTATTCATCCAACTGATGTTCCAGAAGAAGAGTTGGAGAAATATTATTCACGTCAAAAAGAATTACTTGGTGGAACTAAATTCCCGATTTCTTTTGATCAGGTCACCTTGATGGAGCCAGCAGAAGTGGTGGAGGAAATCGTTTCTTGGCATAAAAAAGAACGCAACAAATTCCCTGTTGAAACGATTATCGCAATCGAACGAGAAGTATATTTGAATTTAATGGACCAAATGTGGGTTATGCACCTAGATGCAATGGTTCAATTGCGCGAAGGAATTCATTTGCGGGCATATGGTCAACAAGATCCACTTGTGATGTATCAAAAAGAAGGGGCGCAATTATTTGAGAAATTCCAAGCGGATTATCATTTCTATTTTGCACATGCATTACTTGAACTTGATCCTGATGGTTTAATCCAAGGCTAAAAATACAACTCACGTCTGATTTTTTTCGAATTTATGGGTAAATTAGTGTGAACGAGGGTATTAATCTATATAATAGTAGCAAACGAAAATAAATTTAGACAAAAGAGGGGTGGTAAAGTGAAGGGTTCATTCACAAAATTTAAACAATTTTTTATTGAGAACAAGTTTGTGCTGGGGTTACTAATTTTTCTATTAGTAGCGCTTGATATTTACGTGCTAACGAAGATTTCCTTTATTTTTGATCCACTAATGGTCATTCTTAAAACCGTTGCAGCACCAATCATTTTAGCGGGGATTTCTTACTATTTGTTTAATCCAATAATTGATTGGTTGGAAAAACATAAGTGGAAGCGTGGCTGGGCAATTGCCTTGTTATACTTAGTGATTATTGGTTTAATCATTCTACTATTTAGCTTTGTCATTCCGGCTGTTAAGGATCAGATTGTTAGCTTGTTCAAATCATTCCCAGGCTATTGGGATCAAATTACACAGAAATTTGACGAGTTCAGTCGTTCGAGCCTATTTGATCAAATCAAAGATAAATTAAACACCAACATGAGCGATATTATGAAAACTGTTTCCACAAAAGGAACGTCCGTGATAAACAGCGCTATTTCAAGTATTGGCAGCATTGTTGGGACAGTTACAGAGGTCGTTTTAGCAATCGTAACGACACCGCTTGTTTTATTCTACTTACTAAAAGATGGGAAAAAATTACCAGACTTCCTACTTAAAATGCTACCAGTAAATGGTCGTGCGCATACTCGCCAAGTGCTTGGTGAAGCAAACCACCAAATTAGTTCATACATTCGTGGACAAATTATCGTTAGCTTATGTATTGGTATTCTGTTATTTATCGGTTATTTAATTATCGGTTTACCATATGCATTAACGCTTGCTATTATTGCAGCTTGTACAAGTATTGTTCCTTACCTAGGGCCAGCA
The DNA here is from genome assembly GCF_014229645.1 of Listeria swaminathanii. Lineage (GTDB taxonomy): Bacteria > Bacillota > Bacilli > Lactobacillales > Listeriaceae > Listeria > Listeria swaminathanii. The sequence goes on from NZ_JAATOD010000001.1 coordinate 351,264, forward strand.
ATTGCGATTACACCAGCTATTATTATCGCGATTGTTACATCTCCTTGGTTACTAATTAAACTAATTATTGTATGGTGCGTTGTTCAATTACTAGAAGGTAAATTCATTTCACCTCAAGTAATGGGTAAAACATTAAAAGTACATCCAATCACCATTTTATTCGTAATTTTAGTAGCCGGAAATCTATTCGGTGTTCTAGGTGTTATCTTCGCAGTACCAGGTTATGCGGTACTTAAAGTAATCGTGACGCATGTATTCATTTGGTTCAAACGAGTCTCCGGGCTATACGGTGAGCAGCCTGAAAGTGAATTTGTGGCACCACCAGCGGAAGAAAAAGAATAATAGATAAAACACTATTAGTGGAAAAGAACATTTTCTCGCTAATAGTGTTTTTTTATATGCAGAAAAACAATGTTCACAAAAAAGACATAATTTTTCTCTTTACACGCTAATCATAGCAATAGTGCCGATTTAATGTAATTTTTATTACAAAACAATGTGGTAGATATGAGTTTTTTCTCTATTTTTAATAAATTGTACATTGAATTGACTCCTTTTTCATCATAATATGAAGCCAACGCATGACGAAAGGGGAAACAAAAAATGATTATCAAAAAAACATTAATTGTAGGATTAATTGGCATAAGTTCAGTCACACTTTTTGCACCAGCTGCTTTTGCAGTAACTTCTGAGGGGGATTCAAAAGCTTCGATTATGTTTGAAGCAGGGACTGGGGTTGTTGATCCGGTTGATCCGGAAGATCCAACGAAGCCGATTGACCCGTTAGATCCGAGTAATCCAACTGATCCGGGAACTGGTAACACTGGTTCACTGACAATGGATTACGTCTCTTCTGTTAATTTCGGCCAGCATGAGGTAGCAACGACGGAACAAAGCTATTCCTCGACTTCCAGAAAGCCATTTATTCAAGTATCTGACCGTCGTGGAACTGGCGCTGGTTGGAAAGTTACGGCAACAGCAACAGCATTCCAAAACGAAGATGGAGCGGCTTCTCTATCAGGAGCAAAACTATCATTTAAAAACGGAGAAACTGCTTCTGCAAGTACAACGACTTCAACACCAACTGCAGCGCAAACAGTCGAACTACCAACAGATGGGACGTCGATCGTAAATGTTGTTTCCGCGAAAGCATCAGAAGGTATGGGAACATGGATTAATCGCTGGTTTGGCGCTACGCCGAATGACGCAGCAAGTTTAAACGACAATGTACAGTTAACGATACCAGCAGGGAGCGCAACACTCGGAGACCATGAAGCAACAATCACATGGACATTATCTGACGCGCCAGGAGTTTAAAAAATTTGCGTTTAGAATTTCCTTTCTAGACGCAAAATTTTTATAAAAAACGATGGAAGGAAGGTTTAATTGAAGAAAAGTTTTCTTAGTTTATTGTTCATTGTTCCATTATTAGTAACATGCAGTAATTTGACAGAAGCAAAAGCGGCAGAAGGGGATGTTGGCTATTCCGTACAGGCTAAAATCCCTGCCAATCAAATAGATAAAAGACAAACCTATTTCGATTTAAAAATGAAACCAAAGCAAAAACAAACCGTAGAAATCGAAGTAATGAATAGCTCAAACGAAGAAATTCAAGTGGAAGCATCAGTCAACTACGCATCCACCAATCGAACAGGTGTCATTGATTATACGAAAAATGATCTTTCTAAAAAAGATAAAAGTTTAAAATATCCACTTCCAGAACTAGCTAAAATATCAGACGACCAAAAACACCTAACTATACCCGTAAATGGCAAAAAAACAGTTCAGGTTATGATTGAAATGCCAGAAGAATCCATAGACGGTGTCGTTTTGGGCGCAGTAGAGTTCAAAAAGAAAAATACAACCGAGACGAAAAAAGCAAAAGGTGTCTCGCTGAAAAATGAATACTCCTATATTGTTGGTATGCAGCTATCTGAAACCGACAAACAAGTTAAACCACATATGAATTTACTACGTATCAAACCAACGTTAATTAACTACCACACAGCAGTAGCCGCCACATTACAAAACAACCAACCTGTCATTATCAAAAATTTAAGTATCGATGCAAAAGTCTACCAACAAAATTCGGATAAAATGCTCTATCAAACGAAAAAAGCAAACATGACGATGGCGCCGAATTCCAATTTTGATTTTGGGATTGACTGGGGGAATAAACCGCTAAAAGAAGGTAAATACAGATTAAAAATGACTGCAACGAATGGCGTTGAAACATGGAATTGGGACGAAAACTTCACGATTGGCAAAGAAGGACAAGATTTAAATAATGAGGCCGTTGATTTACAACAAACGAACGAATGGCTGTATGTTGCGATTGCGGCGGGCGTGTTACTTGTGTTACTGCTTATTATTCTCGTCATTAGAAAACGAAGAAAAGAACAATAAAGAAAGGAGCTGGCAAATTGGTTTTCAAAAAAATAATCCTTGTATTGACCATGGCGGCTCTTTTTCTTGGTTTTAAAGTAGTTATAGCAGCAGAAAATGGGAATGCTGATTTAGCGGCGAACGAAGCAGTAGTCAGCAATTTTGCCGAATTGAAAACAGCAATTTCAGAAGATAATGGGGTTGATACGGTCTATTTGGGGGCGGATATTGATTTATCGGGAGGCATTGTTATACCAGCTTCCAAAAAAACATTCACTTTATCTGGGAAAAATCCAGCAACAGGTGAAATTCATACGCTAACCGAAACAATGGCATCATCCGGCGCCCAGAGCAGTGTCATCACAGTAAACACAAATACCGGAACGAAAGAAACAACTTTAAAAGATTTGAATATTATCGGAAAAAACTATTATGGCACGATTTCGGTTTATGCAGCCGCGAAAAATGTGGTACAAAACTATGAAAATATCCATTATCAAGGTCCGCAAATGATTTATAATTTGAACGGAACGGCGAACTTTAAAGGAACTAATGATATTACGATAGCGTCGTTTGTCGCTGGTTCTGCGGCGCCAAATGAAGTTGCCGAAATTAAAGGCGTGAGTGTGTCTGGAAAATTAATGATTAATCATGCGAGCTCGAATGCCAATAGTGCGTTTTGGTTTGGGGGCGGAACGGCGGAAGTGAACACATTTACTGTCGAAGAAAATGCGGATGTGACGGTGCTTTCTAATGGGACGGGAATGTTTTATCGCTCGGGTGCAAAGCCAGTTGAAATTGAGGTAAAAAAGAATGCGAAATTAGATATTACTTCAAATAATAATATTTTTCGTGATACGCCGGGCGGAGCGGTTAAAATCGCAGAAGGTGCGGATGTGACGATGACGAAAACGGGTGGCGCGAATCCACTGCTTTGGTCGGCGGATGATATTAACGTAAGTCCGAATGCGCGCTTAATTTTGAATAAAACAGGTGGTACAGGCTATATTATCCAGTTTTATAATGCGACTGCGAAGTTAGATGTCAAGGATCCGCGGAGCTTTTTGATTGCAACCAATTCGAATACGCCGATGTTTTACTGGCCTTATGAGAATACGTTTAATTTAGAGGCGCAAATGGTGAATTATTGGGATACGGCAGGCACGATTGATCGGACGGATCCGCCGGCGCAAAATTTTAGTTTGCCGGATGGAGGAAATGTTACCGGAAGCTTGACTTATACGGGGACAACCACGAAAATTCTTTCGACTAATGCGGGAATGACGCCGACTAATTTTAATCAAAATACGGCGCGAATGATTGCGATGGGGCGCCTTGAAGGAAAGATAAACCCGGTGACGGATGCAGATAGTGAAATCACAGGGACGGCGACACCGAATGCTTTTATTAGTATTTCGTATACTGAAAATGGCGTAAATAAGCTTTTAAAAGGACAAGCAGATAGCGCGGGAACTTATCGGATTGCTATTCCGAGTGGTTTTATAAAGCCATATATTGATTTAACTGCCACGATAACGCAAGACCAGAAATGGCTGACGTTAGATACAGTAACGGTAGAAGATGTGACTCCGCCAAGTGGCGATGCAATTACGCAAATTTTAACGCTTGGCGATCCATTTCCAGATGTTTCTAAACTAGTGACCAATATTGCGGATCATTCTGACAACACTTCCGGCGCAGGGGTGACAGCTACTTTACAAAGCGCACCTGATACAAATATATTTGGGCCAGCAGAAGCTATAGTTCGCTTAGAAGATAAGGCGCATAATTTTGCCGATATTCGTGTACCAGTTTTTATTAAAGATAATATGACTGATATTCAAGATGACAAAGCATTACGAGCGGCGGGTTTTTCCGTGAATTTAAAAGAAATTATCGAGCTGAATGACACGGAACTCGAGCAATTGATTTTAACGAAGTCGGGCGCAAAAGCTTTTAATATTAAAACTGGCGCGGACTTAACGGCGGAAGTGAAAGTGACTAGCACAAATCTGAAAAAAGAAACCGGTTCCTATACAGCGACAATTCAAATTGGCTCATTGGCAAAAGAAATTGCGATTCAAGTGACAGGTGAGCTGAAATTCAACCATGTGCCGGACACAATTTCTTTCGAGTCGATCAAGCTTAACAAGCAGAAAAATATCGCTAAACGTAGCGCGGGATTTGATTTATCTGTGCTTGATTCGAGAGGAGCAGATAGCCAGTTTAGTGTCACAGCAGCAATTAAAGCACCGCTGACTTCTACAACAAATCCAGCGCATATTTTACCAGAAGGGCTTATTTTTATTGATAATACTGGAGAGAAAAAGCTGCTTTCCGATGAACCAATCACCATTTTCCAGTCGCAGTCGGCTAGTGAGATGATAGTTCCGATTGACTGGGAAGAGGATCGCGGAATTCTGGTGGAAGTGGATGCGGCCGATGCGTATGTGGATGAAAGTTATGAAACAACGATTGAATGGACTTTGACGGATGCTCCGTAAGAAACCTGTTAACTTTTGCTAACAGGTTTTTTTGTGTTTTAAGCCCTTTGTTTTTCTAAATGCGATAGATTTTCGTATAATAGCGATAAGTAAGTTGCGAAAGGTGGGAAAGCATGACTTCGGTAATGTGGTTTCGGAGAGATCTCCGGATAAGTGATAATAAAGCGCTCTATCATGCTTGTAAAGAGGACGATTTGATTTTGTTATTCCAAGTGAATCCAGCACAATTTATCACAGGGAGTCCTAGCCATCAAGCCTTTTTTGCGAGTGTGGCGCATTTTAAACAAGAAATCGATCAGAAGGCTCATTTGCAAATCATGTTTGGCGAACCAATGGAATGTTTAAAACAACTGCAAGATAAGTTACCGACTTGGGATAAAGTATTCTTCAACCGTGATGAAACTGGCTACGGAGCAAGCCGAGATGAGGCTGCGGAAGCATTCTTTGATAAACAGGGAATCGTAGTCCACGCCTTCCACGATGCCTATCTTCACTCAGCCGAAGAAGTAAAAAAACCCCCCACAGAATACTACAAAATTTTCACTCCGTACTTTAAAAAATGGCGCGAAGAAATCAAAGAAATGCCATTAAAAGTCACATTAAAGCCGGAAAATATCAGGAAAGAAAGCTTGTTTCCAAAATACGAAGAACCGTTTGCGGAAATGGTCCGTGATTTATCCGTGTCTGATGTCGGCGAACAAGCTGCAAACACTCTGTTAGCGAGCTTTATTAAAGAAGATTTAGCGGATTACGATAAAGCGAGAGATTTTCCTGACCTCGATAAAACAAGTCATTTATCGCGTTATTTGCGGACAGGTGAAATTTCAATTCGGACGATTTGGCAGGCGCTTCAACAAACGGAAGCTACAGAAGGACGCGCGACTTTCGAAAAAGAGCTGTGTTGGCGCGATTTTTATAATATGATTTATGTGTCTTTTCCTAATCAAAAAAATGAGCCGATTCAGGGAAATTATCGTTTGATTGAATGGGATAACAACCGCGACTTTTTCAAAAAATGGCAAGACGGGCAAACGGGTTTTCCGCTTGTGGATGCAGCGATGCGCCAGTTGAAAGAAACGGGTTGGATGCATAATCGGCTAAGAATGATTACGGCTTCTTTTTTAACGAAAGATTTGCTGATTGATTGGCGTTTTGGCGAGAAATATTTTCAACAAATGCTGATTGATTATGACCCGGCGAGTAATATCGGCGGGTGGCAGTGGGCGGCTTCGACTGGAACGGACGCGGTGCCGTACTTTCGAATTTTTAATCCCACTACGCAATCAGAAAAATTTGATCCAGCGGGCCAATTTATTCGGACGTATGTAAAAGAGCTGGCGGATCTACCGGATAAATTTATCCATCAACCAGAGAAAATGTCTGAAACGGAGCAAAAAGAGCATGGTTTTATTTTAGGGAAGGATTATCCGTTTCCAATTGTTGACCATAAAGAACGGCGGAAATTAGCGATTGCACGATATGAGTTTAGTAAGGAGCACTACAGGGGAAATATATAGATAATGAGTCAATCATTTCATTAAATGATTGATTTTTTTGTGGCAGTATTCACAAGGAGCGAATCATGAGCAACCTTCTAGGAGTAACAATCAAGGTATGTTAAAATTCGCTTATCAAGTGATAAGGGGGAATCACAATGACGCAGTTTTTAAAGCTATTTTTAACGAGTGCAGTAATTTTCTTGGTGTTTGATCTTTTTTGGTTACTCGTAGCTTCTAAGAAAATGTATCAACAATTTATAGGGGAGTTAATGGGGGATGTTCGCTTAGCCCCGGCAGTTATATTTTATGTTATTTATGTTGTGGGTGTTACGTTTTTCGTATTAATACCTGGAACGGAGAAAGGGAGCCTAGGATACACGATACTAGCGGGAGCTTTATTTGGCTTAGTTTGTTATGCGACGTATGATTTGACGAACTTGGCTACTTTAAAAGATTGGCCGATTACGATGACAATAATCGACCTTGTTTGGGGAACGACTGTAACGACTGTGACCGCAGTGATTGTTTACTTTATTAACCTGCACTTCTTCACGGGGGCAGGTTCGTGATGATGGAGTCTGAGAGTAAACGCCTATTACAAAGTATGCTGAACGGGGCAGCTGAAGTGATTAGTAAAAAAGACGAGCTGAATCGAATTAATGTGTTCCCTGTAGCAGACGGCGATACTGGTAGTAATTTAGCTTCGTTAATGCAAGCGATTATTGATCATGTTTCACCAAGAGAATATTCAACGAAAGAATTGCTCGAGGAAGTGGCTAGCGCGGCATTAATCGGGGCGCGCGGCAACTCGGGGATGATTTTTGCGCAATATTTAACGGCAGTTGCGGAAAGTTACCATCATTTTGAATCTACTTTTGATGGATTAGTTCAAGCGTTTCAAAAGGCTGTTCATAAAGCTTATGACGCTTTACTGGATCCAAAAGAAGGGACGATTTTATCGGTGATGAAAGCTTGGTCTGAGGCACTGGCTGGGACTTATGAACAAGAGGGCTCTTTTCATAAATCACTATTAAATGCGCAAATAGTTGCGGAAAAAGCTTTAATTAATACCGAATTTCAAATGCCCATTTTACGAAAAAACCGTTTAGTGGATTCGGGTGCGAAAGGTTTTTATTATTTTATCGCGGGGTTAACGAATGCTTATTGTGGTGGAAAGGTTTCTGCGCCAATCAGCTTAGTTGAAAAGGAGCAAACCGAAGAACACGTCCATTTTGAAACGAGCGAGCCGGTTTATCGTTATTGTTCTGAATTTATCATAAAAAAAGCAGCTATCTCACACCAAAACTTACGTGAACTTCTCGCACCAAAAGGGGATTCCCTTGTGATTGCGGGCAATGAAACGCAAATAAAAATACACATCCACACAAATGAACCTCAGGAAGTTTTAAAAATGCTCGCGGAATTTGGCGTGATGACGTATCAAAAAGTGGATGATATGCGGCTTCAATATGAAGTAACGAAAAACCCCCGCGCGAAGATTGCGATTGTGACTGATTCGATTGCTGATTTGCCAGAAGCATTTTTACTTGAACATCAAGTGCATGTCTTGCCGATGAATATTTTGGCGGGGGAGGAAAACTTTCTTGATAAATTAACGATTGGACCGGCGCTTATGCAAGGGAAACTCGCGCAACAACAGCGAATGAGTACAGCGCAACCAACGATTCGTACGGTGGATGCGTTGCTATCGTTTTTAGAAAATAAATATGAGCATGTACTTGTGATTGCGGTTTCGGCTAAACTAAGTGGGACTTTTCAATTAATCAAACAACGAATAAAAGCGCGCGATTTATCTGCGGACTGGATACGCGTGGTTGATTCGAGGCTGAACTCGGTCGCGCAAGGACTTTTAGTGAAGCAAACGGTGGAATTAGTTGAATCTGGGGAAACCTGGGAAGGCATTTCTTGGAAAGTCGAGCAATTAATCGAGCGGGCGTTTATTTATGTCGCAGTTGCCGATTTGTCACCAATGGTGCAATCTGGCAGAATTCCGCGGTTTTTAGGCAAGTTAGCGCAAAAATTATCGCTATTTCCGATTGTGAGCTTGGATGAGTCCGGGGACGGGAAACTGATTGGCGTATCCTTTAGTCAAAAACAAAGCATGAAAAAAATCATTAAAAAAGTAAGTAAATTACAACCGAAAGAGCTTGCTATTACGCATGTTTCTTCAGAACGTGATGCGGAAATTTGGCAGAAGCAACTGGAAAAGAAAACGGGGAAAACGAGCTATCTTGTGGATAGTTCGGCAGCAATTGCCATTAGTGCTGGACTTGGAAGTGTCGCGGTCGCCGGGATTAAAAAGGAGGAAACAAAATGATGTATGGAATAGTAGCACTCGCTTTACTTGTTTATTTTGTACTTTGGTTTATTATTTCGAAAATAAAAGGCAAGTATTCGCTCGTTGATATTGCTTGGGGCGGGGGATTTGTTGTTGTCGCTTGGACAGGATTTTTAACTACTTTTAGCGTAACTGCCCAAAGTATGACCATTCTTATTTTAGTTACGATATGGGGTGTGCGTTTGTTTTGGCATTTGGCGCGCCGTAATTGGAATAAGCCAGAAGATTACCGTTACGTCAATATGCGCAAACGTTGGGGGACGACACTCGTTAATTTGAAAGCCTTTCTGAATGTCTTTGTGCTGCAAGGGGTACTATTATTTATTATCGCTTTGCCGATTACGCATAGTTTTGCTAATGAAGCCGAAACCTTTGCTTGGTGGCAAATGCTCGGTATCGTTATTTGGATTATTGGCTTTATTTTTGAAGTTGGCGGGGATCTGCAATTAGAGAACTTTAAAAAGAATCCAGCGAATAAAGGAAAACTATTAACAACCGGTTTTTGGTCAGTTACGCGGCATCCAAATTATTTCGGGGAAGCACTTAGCTGGTGGGGCGTATTTTTAGTCGCATTAACGCAAATGACAGATTTCTGGTTGATTACGAGCCCGATTGTTATCACGTTATTACTACTGTTTGTTTCAGGTGTCCCTTTACTAGAGAAAAAATATCAAGGTCGAAAAGATTTCGAAGCTTACGCGAACAAAACATCCAAATTTTTCCCTTTTATTGGTAAAAAAGGTCTGTAGAAAGTAGCGATTTAATCTTACTAATGCTATTGATTGCTATTTGCAGGTTAGAGCGAGTAGAATAAGAGATGGGTATGATAAAACGTACCTAAAAAGAATACTTATGAGGCGAGAGGGGTACAACAGATGAAAAAAGAAAAAACAGTGTTAATTATGAATTTTGATGAAGAAAGTATTTCTTACCAAGCTTTCTCAGAAATGAAAAGATTGCACCAAGAGCGCAAAATTATTGGTTATCAAATGGCGGTTGTAAAACATGAGCCAGGAAATAAACTTGTTGCACAAGATTTTCTTGATTTTACTGGTGCCGATAAAAATATGAAAGATAGCCTTATTGGGATGTTAATTGGTATTTTAGGTGGACCATTCGGAATTTTAATCGGTTGGATGGTTGGCGCAATCGTTGGTTCTATGCAAGACGCTGGTGAAGTAAAAAATGCTTTAAGCGTATTCGAAAGAACGTTAAAAACGATTCCAGAAGGCTCTACAGGCGTTATCCTTATTGCAACAGAACAAGAATTAGCAAATGTAAACGACGTAGCAATGGATGAGTTACATGGTCGTGTGCAACGTATGGATGAAGCAATCGTAGCCCAAGAAATCAAAAGCGCACAAGAAACAGAAGGAAAAGCAAAAGATTCCGCTAAAAAACATTGGTTTGGTAAATAAAAAAGTTAAAACGAGGACAGAGAAATCTGTTCTCGTTTTTTTTGTTTTAAGTTTATAAAAACGGGGAAATTAACACCATAAAACAGCAAATGAGAAATTTTTCAAGATGGTAACGCTTAACTGATTTTTATTTTCTGAAAACTATTTGCATCAAATTAAAAACATGCTACAATAAACAAGTTGTGAATTTCACAAGAAAATTTTTTTGTTTGGAGATGAAATAATTTGGATGTGGAAAATAGTCCATTAATGCAGAAAATTGATTATAGTACGCGCAAAAAAATTGATTTAGTAAATAATAGTATTCTTCGTTATATCGTGCGCGCGATGTTAGCATGTTTATTCTTGACACTAGGGACTGCGGTTGCTGTAATGATTGGTGATAAAGTCGATCATTTTGCGCCAGGACTTGGTAAAATTACGTATGCATTTATGTTTAGTTGGTCGCTCGTTATGATTATTTATATGAATGCTGAGCTTGGTACTTCTAACATGATGTATATGACAACTGGTGTTTATCAAAAAATTGTTAAACCAGGAAAAGCATTACAAATTTTGCTTTTATGTATTGTTTGTAATTTATTTGGTGGAATTCTTGCAGGGTACTTAGTTTCCTTGACATCCGTTTTCCATAATTTACCTGCAGATCATTTCTTATTTACTGCCGTTAGCGGTAAACTAGAAAAAGCACCACTAGAAATTTTTGTGGAAGGTATTTTCGCTAATATTGTTGTAAATACCGCCGTGCTTTGTACGCTTCGAATGAAAGATGATGCTGGGAAAGTCATTGCGATGGTTTTCATTATTTTCATCTTCGCATTCTTAGGATTCGAGCACGTTATCGCCAACTTCTCCTCATTCTCATTAGCATTTTTCGCTTCTGGTGGAACACTTGCTGCAATGACAGCGGGCAATGTGACCGTCAATTTAGTACTTGCTTTACTTGGGAATTTTGTAGGTGGAGGCCTTGTAATCGGACTCGGCTATGCTTGGCTTAACCGAACGAAATCAATTTATAAAGACTAATAAAAAAGTGACCTCGGAAAATTTCTGAGGTCACTTTTTTTATATGCTTTTAACAGGTAAATTGCTTAAAAATGAGCGGATTAATGGTTCGAATTTCGGTACTTCTTTTTCGACTAAGAAAGCGTCATGGCCGTATTCGGAAGCCACTTCATGGTAAGTAACCGGCACATCCCATTCTTTTAAAAGTTCGTAGCCACGGCGTAAATCGTGAATCCGGAAAAGTTGATCGGTTGTAATGCCGATAAGCAAATACGGAATTTTGATTTTCGAAAAAGCAGGCAAATCGTCTTTCGCAGGCGCCGTAACGTCAAATAAATCAATTGCTTTCGTTAAATACAAATAACTATTCGCGTCAAACCGCTCGACAAAAGTATCGCCTTGATATTGCAAATACGACTCGATTTGAAAATGCTCTTTTGAGAAAGCGGCCGGGGAAGATTCGGCGACAGTGAAGCGTTCAAAACGTTTCGAGAATAGCTCACTCGTTCGGTAAGTCATCATCCCGACCATTCTAGCAGTCGCAAGCCCGCCCTCAGGTTGACCAACATAATTACCGCCATTAAAGTCAGGATCATTCAAAATCGCCATGCGCATAATCAAGTTATAACCAATCGCGTCAGGTCCGGCAGCAAGTGGGGAGGCGATATTGATAATACTATCTGTAATATCCGCATAATCAATCGCCCATTCTGTCGCCTGCATCCCGCCCATCGATCCGCCAATCACTGAAACAATCCGCGTAACACCAAGCTGCTCCAAAAGTTCACGCTGCACTTTAATAATATCTTTAATCGAAAAACCGGGAAATTGTAATCGGAAAGATTCGCCTGTTTTGGGATTAATAGAAGAAGGTCCGGTCGTGCCACTGCAACCACCAAACACATTCGTGCAAACGAGGAAATATTTATCCGTATCTATCGTTTTGCCCGGTCCGATATAATCATCCCACCAACCAGGTGCATCATCTTCAAAATGTTTCGCCGCATGAGCGGTCCCAGTGAGTGCATGTTCTAACAAAATACAATTATCGCGTGACTCAGAAAGTGTCCCGTATGTCTCATAGCCAACTAAAACTGGGCTTAAAGTTTCTCCGTTTTCAAGTAGAAGAGGACTTTTTTGAAATAGTTCTTTTTGTTGTAAGGTCACTTCTCTTCACTTCCTCCTAAATTTGCTCTAGTGCTTTCGTTAAATCTTGAATGATATCATCGGCATTTTCGATTCCAATCGATAAGCGAATAGATTCTGGTTTCACGCCAGCTGTTAATTGTTGTTCTTCACTTAGTTGTTGGTGGGTCGTGGATGCTGGGTGGATAATAAGTGATTTTGCATCGCCAACATTGGCTAAATGCGAGAATAATTCTACGGATTCAATCACTTTTTTACCAGCCTCATAGCCACCTTTAACGCCAAAAGTGAAAATCGAACCCGGGCCTTTTGGTAAATATTTTTGGGCAAGTTCGTTGTATTTATTATCCGCCAAACCAGGATAGTTCACCCAAGCAACTTTTGGATGGTCGTTTAAGAAATTGGCGACTTGTTTAGCATTTTTAACGTGTTGCTCTAGGCGAAGAGATAGCGTTTCTAGGCCTAAAATCAGTAGGAAAGCGTTGAACGGGGAAAGGGCTGCACCAGTGTCACGAAGGAGTGAGACACGTAGTTTGGTAATATAAGCCGCAGCGCCAACATCATTTGTGTAGGAGAGGCCGTTGTAGCTATCATCTGGCACAACTAACTTCGGAAACTTGCCATTTGCCCAGTTGAATTTACCTGAGTCAATGACCGCGCCACCAATCGCAACCCCGTGACCACCGATAAATTTCGTTGCCGAGTAAACGACGATATCAGCGCCAAAATCAAATGGGCGATTTAAATAAGCGGTCGCGAATGTGTTGTCAACGATGAGCGGAATATCGGATGCGTGCGCAACGTCCGCCACTTTTTCGATATCAACAATATTAATATCGGGATTTCCAATTGTTTCAATAAAAACAGCTTTCGTATTTTCTTTAATGGCTTTTTCGAAATTTTCAGGTTCGTTAGGGTCAACAAAAGTAACGTCAATCCCAAAAGTTTTAAATGTATGAGAGAAAAGAGTGTGCGTTCCACCGTAAAGTGTTGCTGCTGCGACGATATGATCCCCGGAACCAGCAATATTTAAAATAGAGTAGGTAATAGCGGCCATGCCAGAAGCTGTTGCAACAGCACCAATACCACCTTCAAGTAATGTTAACCGCTCTTCTAAAACAGCTGTGGTAGGATTCATAATTCGTGTATAAATATTTCCAGTTTCCTGTAAACCAAATAAGGCTGCAGCATGTTCTGGGCTATCAAAAGTGTACGACGTTGTTTGATAAATTGGCACGGCTCTTGAATGCGTGTCTCCGTCGGGCGTATGTCCACCGTGTACTTGAATTGTTTCGAATTTATACTCATTACTCATAAAAAATCACTCCTCTTTAATATGTATTTATCAGTAATTTCCATCAAAAAACCTCCCTAGCAGTATATAAGCCGCCAGAGAGGATAGAGTTTCCTAAACTTGGATTTCCGACTTATCTTTCAGAATATACTGCTGGAATTAGCACCGTGAAAAAAATTCCGGTTGCTAAGGCTTCAAAGGGCCAGTCCCTCCACCTTTCGTGATAAGAAAATACTATTAAATTAAGTTATATATTACGCTGGATGCTATGAATTGTCAACTATGTATTAAAAAAGTCTGAAATTGGTAAAATTTTTGAGGTTTTTGTGACAACCATGCTTTTTCGCGAGAATAATTCTTTTGAAAAAGGTTTTAAATCCATTTTTTAGGCTATTATAGTTAAGACTAATTATATTTCATTAAACATGGGGTTGAATTAGAAAAAAACAAAGGGGAGTTGAAATAATAAATGAAAACTTTTACACGAATTCTTGTTTTATTAGCGGGGATTGCAATGCTTATTCTTGGGATTTGGTTCTTATTCCATCCGGGGATTTCATTATTAACATCGGCATTAATGCTAGGTTTCTTATTACTAATTTCTGGTATTTTCCACACAATCTCTTATTTTTCAGACAGAAAATCACAAAGTGTGTCTGGTTGGGTGCTAGCGGACGGGATTTTATCCATCTTACTAGGTTTCTTGCTATTATTTAATGAATTTGCTGGACCAGAAATAATTGTATTACTTTTTGGTATGTGGGTATTGTTTGCTGGTATTATGCGTACAGTAGGTGCATTTACTGCTAAACAAAATAATGTACAAGGATGGGGCTGGATTTTAACAATCGGTATTATTGGTATCGTTGTTGGCTTTATCGCTTTGTTCAATCCAATTGTTTCTGTAATCGGTGTTATAATCGTTGTCGCAACATTCTTCATCGTTCAAGGTATTGGAGCAATTGCAACATTCTTCTTTATGGGTAAAAATTATTAAAAAATAAAAATGCGCTATCCAATTGGATAGCGCATTTTTTGCATTTATATGTATGACTTGTATGTTTCTTTCAGTTTTTGCTTATGAAACTCAAAATTGTTTACACGCCAAGGTTTTGGCGAAAGCGCAATAATGCCATCTTCTTCTAGCTTTCGCAGGTTGGTTGCAACATAAGCTCGAGCTAAATTAAGATAATTCCCTAAGATTTTTTGGGTGAAATAATATGGAATTAAGCAAGAACCATCTGTTTCAATTCTGCCAAATCTTTCACCGCAAGCAATTAATCCCGCTAAAACTTTTTCGCTAGAAGGTAAATTTACATAACCTTCTCGTTCCAAAATAGGTGTAACCATACTTTGCATAAGTGCATTCATCTGCCAAAATACATCTGGTGAACTTAAAAATTTAGTCAGAACATATTTACGCTCAAACTGATAAACATTAACTTCACTTATCGTTGTGTAATTTACTGGTGATTTTGTGCCACCGAGTAGTGTTAGCGGTCCGATACAATCTTGTTTGCCTAAGAAGCTAATGATGTTATCTTCTTTACAAGTATTTTTACTCATAGAAACGACACCATCTTCAATGATATAGAAGTAATCAGTTTCCGCGCCTTCTGTTAAAATTTGTTGATTGCGCCTAAAGCGAATTCTTTTATATGGAAGAACTGCTTCGCTAGAATCTTTTAATAAATGGAGTAGATCTACGTTGTAAAAGCTACTTTCCTCGTTTAATAATGACATATACCGAGTCCCCTTTTCTCAGTGGTAATCATTATCATTATATAGGAGTTAACTTCAAATGTGTATTAATGGGACTTATGTTGCTTTAAGTAGTCTTGCTTTGATGAGGCGATCACGAATAAGGATACCTAGAAGCGCCGCAAAAATGGCTTTAATAATACCCGGAATAATAAATGGTACCATTCCTGTTAAAAAGGCAGCCGGCCAGTCAAGTCCAGTGCTGACTTTAAGCCATAACACGCCGAAAATAAGTGTTACGATAGCGCCGAGTATGTTGGCAACAATGGCATACGGCACCGTGAATTTTGTTTTTTCGAGCAACCAGCCTGTAAGTAATGCGTTAAAAATAAATCCGATAATAAATCCGCCAGTTGGTCCGAAAATAATCCCAATTCCTGCTGTCATTCCTTGGAAAACGGGAATCCCGACAGCGCCAAGAACAATATAAACTAACACAGATATCGTGCCATGACGAGCTCCAAGAATCGTTGCTGCTAAGCCAATCGCAAATGTCTGTCCTGTAAGTGGAATCGGACCGAGTGGAATAGCAACTTGTGCAAGTAAAGCAATGATGACTGCAAATAAAGCATCTACTACTAAAAATTTCAATTTCTGATCGCGCATAAACATATCTCCTTTTAATGTAAACTTAATACTAAAATAGGTTAACATTTATCTCTAGAAAAAACAATACTAGTTTTTTAAATCAGTACCTTGCATTGAACACTAGTGTATGATAAACTATAGTGGTAGTGAACAATATATAGTAGTGGTTACTTAATATTAGTGTGCAATTTAACAGAATGGAGGAGTTAGCATGGAGGTTAACCCACAATTCAAAAAAGGTGTGTTAGAACTTTGCTGTTTATTTTTAATTCAAAAGAAAGATTGTTATGGCTATGAGTTAGCGAATCAAGTTTCTAAATATATTGAGGTAGCGGAAGGTGCTATTTATCCAGTACTTAGAAGATTAGTCAAAGAAGAGTATTGTTCCACTTATTTAGTAGAATCGAATGAAGGTCCATCAAGAAAATATTATCAGCTAACTGTCAAAGGCGAAATTTACTTGAATGAACTTATCTCAGAATGGAATAATTTTACAGACAGTGTTGCAAAGCTTTTAACAGAGGAGGAAGCAGTAAATGAATAAGCAAGATTTTTTAAATGAACTAAATCAACGCCTAGAATTGCTTGATCCTAAAGAACGGAGAGAGCTATTATCTGATTATCAAGAGCATTTCAGAAATGGGATTGAAGCAGGGAAAAGCGAGGAACAAATCGTTTTTGACCTTGGAACGCCGGAAGAAATTGCGGCAGATATTTTAAGTGAACGTAATATCCGCGAAGAACATGTCGAAGCAGAATATTATTATGTACCACGTAAAAACCAAAATGAAAATCGATCTGTCAGTAAGCAAATTTTAATTGGAGTAGGTTTATTTTTCCTAGATATTTGTCTTATCATTCCAATTATGGTTTCGCTATGGTCATTAGTTATTTCACTTTGGGCGACGGTTGGTTCTTTTCTTCTTTCACCAGTGCTGCTTGGTGTAATGCTATTGTTTGGCGCTGATTTCGAATTTTATCAAATGTTTGTTTCTATTGGGCTTGTTGGTTTGGGGCTGATGCTTCTATTTGTAGCAAGTGCGCTTACGAAGGTTACGACAAAAGCTACAATGGCGATTATTCATTGGCACAAATATGCAGTCAAAGGAGGCGGAAACAATGCATAAACATCAATTAAGCAAGAAATTATTTTTCGCCGGTTTGGTGCTATTCATCATCGGTGCTATCGGCGTGGCTATCACAATGAACTCAGGTGATATGATTGAAAAAGGAGAACCACTTACAAAACAGTGGGACTTAGCAAACGAAAATATTAACACGATTGCCTTTTCATCCGAGCGAGACGTATCAATTGAATGGAAAGAAAGCACAACTGGAAAAAATTACATCGAATTAAAAGGTAATTACTCCGCAAATGATAAAAAAGCAATCCAAAAATTAGAACCAGTTTCCGAAGATGGAACTTCATTTAATATTACGGTTCCAGAAGAAGATGATTGGTATAACAACTTTGGTAAAATCTATGCTTACGGAAAACAAAAAGTAACTGTCTACTTAACGAAAGATACAAAAGTGACTGATTTAGAAGTGAAATCTAATTCAGGCGATATCCAAATTGCTGATTTTAACGTAAAGAAATTTGTTAGTTCGACTAATTCTGGTGAGTTGAAAGTGACTAATCTCCAAGCGGATACTGCTCAAATGGCGACTTCTTCTGGTGATTTAGAATTAGCTACTATTAAAGCAAATACAGCGCTTGAAACAGGTTCAGGCGAGACAAAAATTACTAATTTAACCGGCGATTTAGAAGTGAATGGTGGTTCAGGAGATGTGACTGCTAGCGGAGTTAAAGCGAAAAAATTGAAAATCGCGATTGATTCTGGTGAAATCGATTTGACTGATAGTGTGACAGATTTGGCCGTGTTAACAACAAGTTCCGGTGATATTGATGCGAATACAAATGGTATAGTGCAAGCAGAATCTAACTCTGGATCAATTGAACTTGAGGGCGTAACGAATGATCTAACGGCTAAAACAAGCTCAGGAGATGTGGATGCAGCATTTATCAAACAAGTAAAAAACATCAACATCAATACAGATTCTGGTGAAGTAGAACTAGAGATACCAGGCGATTTTAAAGCTATTTACGAAACAAGTAGTAATTCTGGTAGTGTAAAAGCACCAACAAGTGATTCTAATACAGCGAACCGTGTCACAGTGAAAACAAGTTCAGGCGATATTAAAATCAAAAAATAAAAAATCCGTGCGCTAATTATATAATTAGCGCATTCTTTTTGTTAAAAAGGGGTAAAGTCAGATAAACTGTTTTATCAATTTGCGTAAGGGGAAGGAGAATGGATGATGGATTTTCATATTAGAAAAGCAACTAATTCCGATGCCGAGGCCATTCAGCATGTAGCGATTACTTCGTGGCATCATACGTATCAAGATTTAATTCCAAATGATGTACAAGACGACTTTTTGGGAAGATTTTATAATGTTGAAACGCTGCATAATCGTATTTCAGCGACTCCTTTTGCTGTTTTAGAACAAGCAGATAAAGTGATTGGCTTTGCGAATTTTATTGAACTTGAGAAGGGGAAAAGTGAGCTCGCAGCTTTTTATTTATTGCCGGAAGTAACACAACGCGGACTTGGTACGGAGCTTTTGGAAGTGGGCATGACGTTATTTCACGTGCCATTACCAATGTTTGTTAACGTCGAAAAAGGAAACGAAACCGCGATCCATTTTTACGTGGCGAAAGGGTTTGTTCAAGTGGAAGAATTTACCGAGGATTTTTACGGCTATCCACTGGAAACGATTCGTTTTAATTTGAGTCACCATGCGTTTGAAGAAGAATAAAAAAATGTCTATTCTAGTTGAAAAAATCAATTAGGATAGACATTTTTTTATTTCGTAGCAGCTTTCCCGCTAGTCGTTTTTCCACCGCGTAAAAAGAAGAAAATCACGGCCAGTAGTGCCATAATAACTCCCGCAAGAACAGATACACCAACGGAAATAATCATACCGGAAACTTGGATAATGCTTAGGATGATGACTGCTGCAACAACCCCATAAGCAAATCCCCATATCATAAAGGTGAAGTAGCTTGCTTTCTTGCTAAATCCGTAAAAAATTTCGCCTAATGTAGAGGCAACTAAAATTACAGGAGCAGCAAAAAGTATCGCTGAAAAAACAAGTTGTGGTGTGACATTTTCATAGAGGATTGTTTCGATTAACAGTGCAGAAAAAATACCTAAAACAAAAATCGATAAATAAGCGATAATAAAACGCATTAAAAAAACCTCCTAAAGTACACTATATTATAGCATAAATTAGGAAGTTAGCTTAACATCTAGCCCAGTTATCGTCATTCCTCTTTACGATACGTGTAATACCCCGAATCAAGTTGAAAATGAGTATCGATACATTAAGAAAAACGATAAAAAATACAGTGGCTAAAGCAAGAAATTGAATGGTATCTGCGCTATTGGTACTAAAAGGAACATTATTATAAAGTGAAATTATAACAATAAGACCAGCGACAAATGTTGTCTGCGTAAGGAGCGCCCATTTGACATGATGTCGAATTTCTTTATCTTTATTTGTACACCAGATAATCGCCGGAGTAATAACAGGGGCAAAGAAAAGACTGAAATAACTAAGCGCACTAATAATCTTTTTATCAAACATTTCTCATCTATCCTCTCATTTGTTTATAAGTCTAGTATAGCGGGGAAAGAGAAATGAAACCATCGAATTAGGTGACGATATGTAAATGAAAATGACAGTTTTGTCATGTGAAAACGCCCCTTCGAAAAAAATCAAAGAGACGTTTCTTTATATGACTGATTTTAAAGACCAAACTTTACTGCGCCATCTGCGGTACATTAGAACGGCTCGAACGCCTTCATCGATAATGTAAGCAAGCCAAACGCCAACGAGCCCAAGCCCGGCCGAGATACCAAGTACATAGGAGAACGGCAAACTAACAATCCACATGACGATCAACCCACATATAAATGGAAAACGAACGTCACCTGTAGAGTTAAGACTACTAATAATGATAATATTCGTGGCACGTCCAAGTTCAAGGAAAATCGAAAGCAAGAACAATTCTTTCGTCATCGCAATGATTTCGGTGTTTGTTGTAAATAGTCGCATAATCGGTTCAGCAAACAGATAAATCGAAACACTGACTACAATTGCGACGACTAAACCAATTTTCCAACTGCGTAAACCTTGCTTATAAGCTTTATCAATTTCTTTGGCACCAACCGCGCGACCGATAATAATTTGCGAGGCCTGACCGAGCGCGATAGCAAAGAGTGCAACAAACTGGCTGACAGTAGAGGCATACACTTTTGTCGTCAGTGCTTCTGTACCTAAAATCGCGATAATCGCCGTAACAACAAGTTGCGAGCCAGCATAGGATAAATTTTCCCCAGCAGACGGAAGCCCCAGTCGTAAAATCGAATAAAGTAGTTTTTTGGAAACTTGCTCCAATTTTTTGAAATGGAAGGTGTAGCCGATGTATTTTCTTAGCATCCAAATGGCTAGACCCATTCCGACGAAGTTAGCGACAGCAGTGGAAATCCCGACACCTGCCACGCCGTAATCTAAGTATGCAAGCGGGCCGTAAAGAAATAAGTAATTACCGACAACATTGATAATGCTAATTGTCACGGGAACGATAATCGACTGTCTAACATAACCATGCGCCCGAAGAATCGGTAAAATCGAAGCATGAATCGCGATAACAACCGAACTCCCACCGATAATTTCTAAAAACGGCGCACCAACTTGAACTAAATGAGGATCAATTCCCATCCAAGTCAGGAAATTTTTCGACATAAAAATGAAAATAATACTCATCACAATTCCAATTAGGAACGCGACCACTAAGCCATTTGTAATTACATTTTCGATTTCTTTATGTTTTTTTGCTCCTATCATTTGCGCAACGATAATTTGCACACCAACGCTGATGAAGCCGTAAATAATAATAGAGATTACTAGAATCTGATTAGCAACCCCAGTCGCAGCAACCGCATCATCCGAATAATGCCCCAACATAAAGACATCGATATAACTAATCATCAGTCGTAAAAATTGCTCTAAAAAGATCGGCCAAGCAAGTGTAAAAAGACTTATACTGGCGACCTTATGTACTGAATTCACTTATTTCCCTCCCTTCATTTTAAATACAATTAAAGCCATTATAAGGCAATTAAAGTTAAAAGTATAGATTAATTTCAAAAAGACGCCAAGATATTGCTTGACAAAAAATAGATATTTTATATAATTAGTTAGGTAAACTAATTAAACGATAGAGAGAAGTGGAGAAATGTCTTCGGAAAATCAAGACTTGGGGCACTCAGTAATTAAGGCTTTCATGAATTTTAAGCATGCTGAATTAAAAAGTTTCCAAATTCCAGGTTACAGTAAATCTGAAACAAGATTTATTTTTATTTTATCTCGTGGGCTTAAAAGCAAAGGGCCGAAAATTCGTGTTTCCGATCTTGGTCACATGCTTAGAATTTCAAAACCAAGCGTAACGCAAATGATGCAATCTCTGGAAGGAAAAGGGCTCATTAAACGTGTCCAAAACCCAGAAGATAAGCGCTCGATGTACGTAGAATTAACCGATGTCGGCGCGGCAGTATCCGAAAAAATGCTCGATGAGTTTCAAGCTAGTTTTGAAGATATGCAAGAATTTTTAGGCGAAGACGACATGAAAAAATTGATCACGCTCCTAGAGAAACTTACAGATTACTTAAACACAAAATCCGAAAATAAGGAGGTATAAACTGCAAATGATGAAATTAATGAAAAGATTAAAACCTTATTGGCTGAGTATTACGGCCGTATTAGTCCTTACTTTCGGGCAAGTTATCGGACAGTTGTATTTACCAACATTGATGTCTAACATTATTGACAAAGGCGTTGTAAATGGCGATACAGATTATATTTGGAGCACTGGAATGCAGATGCTACTCATATCGTTCGCCTCGGTTATCTTGTCGGTTATCGTAGTTTATCTTGCGTCGAAAATTTCGATGGGATTCGGGAAAGACTTGCGCGACAAAATTTTTACAAAAGTAGAGGACTTTTCCTTACAAGAATTTGATAAAGTGGGAACTTCCTCGCTGATTACGAGAACGACAAATGACGTTGTTCAAATCCAAAACGTTCTTTATATGATGATGCGTCTAATGGTGATGGCGCCAATCATGTTACTCGGCGGTATTATTATGGCTGTCGGACGTGACGCGAAACTATCGCTTATTTTTGTCGTTGTTTTACCACTACTGCTTCTATTAGTAGTCGTTCTTGGTGGGAAAGCAATGCCAATGTTTAAATCGCTACAAAAGAAAATGGATAAATTAAACCGCGTTATTCGTGAAGGTTTAACAGGGATTCGTGTTGTTCGCTCCTTTAACCGTAACGAAGACGAACTTGAAAAATTTGAAGAAGCGAATGCGGACTATGCGACAACTGCAATTAAAGTCAACCGCTTGCTTTCTCTAATGAGTCCGTTAATGATGCTACTTATGAACTTAACTTCCATCGCGATTGTTTGGATTGGTTCCATTTTTATTGGTAACGGTGATATGCAAGTAGGGGACTTGATGGCGTTTATTCAATACGCGATGCAAATTATGATGTCCTTCATGATGCTTTCTGCTGTATTTATCATGATTCCACGTGCTGGAGCTTCCGCGGAACGTATCAACGAAGTACTAGACATGGAAGCAGAAATACTAAATCCAGAAAATCCAAAAACAAGTGCACCACCAGCAAAACTTTCTTTTGAGAATGTAACTTTCCGTTATGAAGGTGCTGAAAAACCAGTGATTGAAGATATTACATTTCAGGCTAACGCTGGCGAAACAGTTGCAATCATCGGAAGTACAGGTGCTGGTAAGTCTACTTTAATCAATATGATTCCACGTTTTTACGATGTCGAAAGTGGCGTTGTGAAAATTAATGGAATGGATGTGCGCGAAATGGATCAATCCAGCCTGCGACAAAAAATCGGACTTGTACCGCAAAAAGCCGTTTTATTCACAGGGACAATTGCTTCTAATATGCGCTACGGGAAAGAAGATGCAACCGATGAAGAAATCTGGGAAGCACTTCGAACTGCCCAAGCCGAAAACTTTGTATCCAAACTTTCAAACGGTTTAGGAAGTCGCGTAGAACAAGGCGGTAATAACTTCTCTGGTGGTCAAAAACAACGACTATCGATTGCGCGTTCGTTAATTAGAAAACCAGAAATTTATATCTTTGATGACAGCTTCTCCGCGCTCGATTTCAAAACGGATGCGAAATTACGTGAAGCTTTGAAATCAGAAACGACAGAAGCCGTGACACTTATTGTGGCACAGCGGATTACTTCCGTTGTAAATTCCGACCAAATCATCGTTCTTAATGAAGGTAAAATTGCCGGCATTGGAACACATGAAGAATTAAAAGAATCTAACCAGATTTATCAAGAAATTATGAGGTCACAGCTGTCAGAGGAGGAAATCGCATGAGTGGTCCAGGTCCCGGTGGTGGAATGAGAATGCAAACAACCGCCAAACCAAAAAACTTTAAAGAAACACTATTTCGGCTTCTAGGCTATATGAAACCTCGTTCTGTCGCAATCATTGTCGTATTCATCTTTGCGATTTTATCCACGATTTTCAATATTTTCAGCCCGAAAGAACTCGGGAAAGCAACAACCGAAATTTTTAAAGGTGTTATGAGCCAAGATGGAATTAATAACGATAAGATTTTCAATATATTAATGATTGTTTTAGTCTTATATCTTGGTAGTTCCTTATTTAGCTTCATTCAGCAATACGTGATGTCGAGTGTTGCGCAACGTACTGTTTATGACATGCGGAAAGATTTAAAGGCAAAAATGGCTCGACTTCCGCTGAAATATTATGATACGCGCTCAAATGGTGATATTCTTAGTCGTTCTGTTAATGACATGGATAACATCGCGAACACGCTGCAACAATCTCTAACGCAAGCCATTACCGCGATTGTTCAAATGATCGGTGTTTTAATCATGATGCTAACAATCAGCTGGCAAATGACGCTAATCGTTCTTGTAACGGTGCCAATTAGTATTATTCTAGTAGCAATTATTGCCGGAAGATCACAACGCTATTTCGGCGCACAACAACGCAACCTCGGTATTTTAAATGATACTGTAGAAGAAACTTACGGTGGCCAAACAATCATTAAAGCCTTTGGTCAAGAAAAGAAAACGTTAGTAAAATTTGATGAAGTAAATGAAGATTATTTCAAAGCAGCTAAAAAAGCGCAATTTATTTCCGGGATTATGATGCCGGTAATGCAATTCGTTGGTAACTTAGGTTATGTAGGTGTCTGTGTGGCCGGTGGTATTTTTGTTACTAACGGAACACTTCAAGTTGGGGATATTCAATCATTTACGCAATATGTCCAATTATTTACGCAACCAATTTCCAGCGTAGCAAACATCGCGAACATCATTCAATCCACTATTGCTTCAGCAGAACGTGTTTTTGAAATGATGGACGAAGAAGAAGAAAAAGACGAAATTCCAGCAAATATTAACCAAGTTGCTGGCGAAGAACACAGCATTGTATTCGACCACGTGAAATTCGGTTACACTCCAGATAAACCGTTAATGACCGACTTAAATATTCATGTTGAAGAAGGTCAAATGGTGGCAATTGTTGGTCCAACTGGTGCTGGTAAAACAACAATTATCAACTTGCTGATGCGTTTTTACGACGTGGATGGCGGCGAGATTCGCATGAAAGGTATCGATACACGCGATATGACCAAAGATGCTGTCCGTGAAAAATTCGGAATGGTACTGCAAGATACGTGGTTATTCAACGGAACGATTGCAGACAATATCGCATACGGTCGTGAAGGGGCAACGAAAGATGAAGTTATCGGAGCAGCAAAAGCAGCATACGCAGATGATTTCATTCGCCGACTTCCAAATGGCTATGATACCGTCTTGAATGAAGAAGGTTCTAACATTTCGCAAGGTCAAAAACAACTTCTAACAATTGCCCGCGCGATTTTATCAGATCCATCTATCCTAATTTTAGATGAAGCAACTTCTAGTGTAGATACTCGTACAGAATTAAATATTCAACTTGCGATGGGTAATCTGATGGAAGGGCGTACAAGTTTCGTCATTGCCCACAGACTTTCAACCATTCGTGATGCAGACTTAATTCTTGTTATGAATCACGGTAGCGTTATCGAACAAGGAACACACCAAGAATTACTTGACGCAAAAGGCTTCTACGCTGATCTTTACAACAGTCAGTTTACTGGAGCTCAAGCAGTTTAAATTTACAAAGACAATGTGGCCCAGTCGCTGCATTGTCTTTTTTTGAGCAGAAAATTTGTTTGATGGTGGATTAGGCGGTATGGTTAGTAAAGAAGAAATTGAAGAGGTGAAAATAGATGTATCAATCGATTACGGCAAATGATTTAGAGCAAGAATTAAAAAACTCGCAGCTTAATATACTAGATGTCAGAGATGTAGATGCTTTTGTTGAGGGGCACATTCCGGACGCAATCAATATTCCAATCAATGAACTACCAGAAAAGCTAGCAACTCTTGATAAAGAGCAAGCTTATACGATTATTTGTTACGCGGGAGGTCGTTCTGAGCGCGCGAGTCAATTTTTAGCGGCAGAAGGCTTTGATGTAACGAATGTAATGGGCGGTATGGGTGCCTTTCACGGGACAGTTACTCAATAAGAAAAGAAGCTACTTAATCGTAGCTTCTTTTTATTTAACGATGTTTTCTTTTACGGAAAAAGCTAGTGGCTATCCCTGCAAGCAGAATACCGATTAAGACGGTGGTTGCCTGATTGGAGTCACCTGTTTTTGGTAAAGTTTTGTTTACTGGATCGGATACGTTTTTTTCGGGTTTGTTTGCATTCACAGACTCGTTTTTATCAACTATTTCATTTGGTTTATCTGGGTCTGGCGTCGGAGTTGGTTTTACCGGTTCATCCTCCTTGGCCACCTCTACGGAAATAGTAACTGGATCAGCCTCAATGCCACTTTCGCTCACTGCATGTAAAGTGACCATATATGTGCCAACTTTGTTTAAATCAACGACACTTTCGAAATCGCTTGTTACGGTACTGTCATCACTTGTTTCAGCCAAAATATCTAATAAGAATTGTTCCTCCGTTACAGCTGATTCTTTCAGGTAGGTGATACTTTGCATTGCTGTAATGATTGGAATTTCAAGGATAGTTACCGTCACTTGTTGGGGCGTTGCTTTTAAACCAGCTGAGTTTTCTGCATTTAATGTAACAGTGTAAACGCCAGGTGTATTTAAATCAACAACACTAGAAAAATCACTCGTAACAGGTGCATCGTCATCTGTTTCGGCATGAATATCTTGTAAAAATTTTTCTTCTGTAATGGTTGATTGCTCTACATAACTCATCGTCTCGTCACTAGCAATATTCAGCGTATGTTCAACCGCAAAATATTGAGTGTACGTCCCGCCAGTTAACGTGTATCTAGTAAAATTAGGCGGCGTTGCATAAGCTCCAGCTGGGTTATTATATCGCGCATTATATTTCATTTGTTCAATTGAATCAAAGTATTCTTTTGTAATCCCACTAATCGTTATCCCTGTATCATCAATTGTTAGACGAGTGCTAGCAATTTGTTCGTTATTCAGTGAAAAGAAAGTAGAAGAACTGCTATTAGAAGTTGTAAAAGGAATCGCAACGTCATCAAAATTAACGCTACGCTCTTTCATTAAGGCAAAAGGAACAAAGATGGTTTGGTTCGTTTCATCGTAGCTTAATACAGAACTTTTAATCGTGCTGTTAATTAGAGAAGTCCGGCCGACGTTTTGTCCATGCGCAGACAAGCTCGTTAATTTTGGAAAAGTCTCGATGCCGCGGAAATCATGTACACCACAAAACTGAATATCCAAACTTGTTAGGTTAGGTAATGATTGAAGCGGCATTATATCTGTAAGAGCATAATCATATCCTAAAGTTAAGGTTGTTAATTGAGGAAGCTTATTTATTTTATCCAATGAGTTATCATTAATGTTGGTATTGCTTAAATCCATGCTAGTTAAATTTATCAAGCCGTTCAAATCAGGTAGTGAATCATCCGTTAGGCTAGTCCCAGAGATAATTAACCTATTTAAACTAGTTATATTCGCTATCACAGAAAAATCAGTCACACTTGTATTCAATAAAGACAAAGATGTTAAATTGTGAGCAAATTCAAGCCCAGTTATATCTGTTAAAGTACTTCCATTAATATCAACGTTTTTAATCTTGTCCATTTGCAACCCGGTAATATCACTTGTGGCAGCTTGTCCTAATAAGCCATTTAGATAGCTTTTTAAAACAGGATCAGGAATATTAATCACATCCTGTGGTACATTTGTTTCCGTATTTTCTTCAGCAAAAGTATGTGTGAAATTAGGTATGGTCAAAGGTGCTAATAAAAGAATGCATAAACCAATCTTTATCCCAGTTTTTTTCATGTATGTAATCCTCCTAAAAAATTGGTGCTCAGTGTTTAATTATACAAAATTTTAGAATTTAAAACAATTCCTTTTTTAGTAGTATTATAAATAAAAAAACCGCAAAAGAGAAAAATCTCTTTTACGGTTCTAATTTAGCTATGTTTTCTTTTACGGAAAAAGCTAATTGCAACGCCTGCGAGGATAATCCCAATTAATACAGTTGTTGCTTGGCTCGTGTCACCGGTATTTGGTAAAGTGGCATTTGTTTCGTTTGCTGTAGGGTCTGCCGAGTTTTCGGAATTAATTGACTGGCCATTATCATTGGGGTCAACTGGGTTGTTTGGGTCAGGCGTTGGGTTTGGTCCGGGTGGTGTCGGAGGTTCATTTCCCTCTACTACGTGTACAGTGACAGTAATTGGATCCGCTTCTACGCCGTCAGCATTCACCGCCCGCAAAGTGACAGTATAGGTTCCCACTTTATTTAAATCAACCACACTATCGAAATCACTCGTTACTTTGCTACCATCATTTGTTTTAGCAGAAACATCTTTTAAAAATTGTTCCTCCGTTTTAGCTGTTCCTTTTGAATAAGTGACCGTTTTATCCGCTGTGATAGTCGTTTTTTCAAGAATAGTTACGGTTACTTGAGTCGGGGTTGCTTTTAGCCCGGCCGCATTTTCCGCATTTAGTGTGACAGTGTAGACGCCAGGTTGGTTAAAATCAACGACGCTATCAAAATCACTAGTGACCGGGGTGCCATCATCTGTCACGGCATGAACATCTTGTAAAAATTGGGCTTCGGTTACGGTTGTTTTCTCCGTATAGCTTATAGCAGGATCGTTCGTAATAGTAAGCGTATGATCAATATTAAAAGATTGTCGGTATGTTCCTCCAGATACTGAGTAACTAGTAAAATTAGTAGGCGTTGCGTAACTGCCAGCTGGGTTATTATAAAGAGCATTATAATACATTGTTTCAAGAGAATCGAAATCTGCTTTTGTAATTCCGCTAACAGTAATCCCTGTATCATCAATGCTCAAACGATTACTAGCAATCTGTTCATCATTTAAAGCGAATAAAGTAGACGAACTGCTAGTAGACGTTGTAAAAGGAAAAGCGACGCCGTCAAAATTAACACCTCGTCCAATCATTAAAGTAAATGGAACAAAAATAGTTTGGTTTGTTTCATCATAGTTTAACGCGGAACTTTTAATCGAACTTTCGATAGGGACACTACGCCCGACATTTTGGCCGTATGCTGATAGGTTGGTTAATTTTGGAAAAGTATCAATCCCACGAAAATCGTTCACTCCGCAAAATTGAACAAATAAAGTAGTTAGGTTTGGTATGGATTTAAGTGGCATCACATCAGTAATCGCAAAATTACTATCTAGATTTAAGAAAGTTAAATTAGGCAATTTGTTTATTTTAGTTAACGAGTTGTTATCAAGTGCACCAGGGCTTAAATTGAGGTTAGTTACATTTACTAAGCCGTTTAAATCAGGGAGGGAACTATCGGTTAAATTGTTTCCAGATATACTGAGATTAGTCAGACTTGTTATGTTTGCGACGACAGAGTAATCAGTCACACCAGTATTAGATAATCGCAAAATAGCTAAGTTATGAGCGTAATCAAGCCCTGTTAAATCCGTTAAACTAGCATTATTAATATTAACATCTGTGATAGTATCCATTTGAGCTTCGGTGATATCACTTGTACTAGGTTGCCCTAAAAGCCCATTTAGATAGCTTTTTAAAACAGGGTCGGGAATATTTACTATATCTTGTGCTGCTTTTGCGTCTATCGTTTCATCTGCAAATGTATTCGTAGAAATTGGTATAGTAAGTGGAGCTATCAAAAGAACACATAAACCAATTTTTAGCCCAATTTTTCTCATGAAATTAACCCTCCTAAAATTTAACCATTAGTCTATTTGTGTACAAAATGCTATATCTTAACCAATTCCTCTTTTAGTTATTTTCTAAACCAAAAGGATAATGAAAACAGCACAAAAAAAACCGTGAAAGAGGATAAGCTCTTTCACGGTTTTTGGTTAATTAAAAGATTTTAGCTAACTCGACTGCTTCTTTTGCACCAGCAGAGATAATATCTTTTGCTTGATCAGGTTTTGCATTGTGGCCTTCTACGATAACCATTTCTGGCGCAGAGATACCAAAGTGAGCAAGCACATTTTTTACGTAGCTAAGGGACATTTCAAAGCCTTGCATTGGGCCATCAGAATAAATACCACCACGAGCGTTAAGCAGCGCGATTTTTTTATCAGAAACTAAGCCAACTGGACCGTTTGCAGTGTATTTGAATGTTTTGCCAGCTTGATTTAAATAGAATAAGTACGTTAAAAATTGAGCTGGAATGCTGAAGTTCCAAAGTGGGAACGCCATAACGATTTTGTCAGCTGCTAAAAATTGATCCAAATAGCTATTCGCGATATCAGCTAAGCGTTTTTCGTCTAGGCTTAAAGATTCACCAGCTGCTTCTTTATGTAATCCACTCATCATTGTTACATCATAATAAGGTAGATCCGCTTCAAATAAATCTAGTTCTGTTACATTATCGTCCGGATGGGACTTTTTGTATTCAGTTAGGAAAATTTCGTATAGTGCCACACTGACTGAGCGTTCGGCAGGTAAACCATTTGCTTTGATGAAAAGTACGTTTGTCATTACATCTTGCCTCCATTTTAAATTAAATTATCTATTAAGTGTAGCGTATTTTGGTTATTAGCGGCAAGTAAATTGCTTACAAAAAATTAGCCGCTAATTTTTGAGCAGATATTTTGTGCTTTTTAAAAGGAGGCGTATAATAGTTGATATATCATTTGACATGTCAACTATGGAGGTGAGAACGCTGAAACCATGTACAGAACGATCAGAATTACTTTACCGGATGCATTTGTTATCCAAGGAAATTAGCCATGTGTTTGAACAACAAACGAATATGAGTTTTACTAAAGTAGAGATTTTATTTCATATTCAACAAACACCCGGCCAAAGCCAAAATCGTTTGAAAGAAAAACTTTATATCGATTCGGCAAGTATTACCCGTCATTTGAAGCGAATGGAAGAACAAGGACTAATCGTTCGGAAAAAGCAAGACGAGAATAAGCGTTATACGTATTTATTTTTAACACCAGCTGGCGAGGCAGAACTAGCTTCCTTACTTTTGGAAAAAGAAAAATTCCAGAGAGAGGCGTTAGAAGCATTTTCAGAGGAAGAAGTTAGCGCATTACTAAAATCAGTCACAAAAATGATGAATAATGTAGAGAAAATGGAGGAGAAGTTAAAATGAAAGCAGTTGTAATTGAAAATTATGGTGGTAAAGAAGAGTTAAAAGAAAAAGAAGTAGCAATGCCAAAAGCGGGAAAAAATCAAGTTATTGTAAAAGAAGCAGCAACATCGATTAACCCGATTGATTGGAAACTTCGTGAAGGATATTTAAAACAAATGATGGACTGGGAATTCCCAATTATTTTAGGATGGGACGTAGCGGGTGTTATTTCAGAAGTTGGTGAAGGCGTTACAGATTGGAAAGTTGGCGATGAAGTATTTGCCCGCCCTGAAACGACTCGTTTTGGTACGTATGCCGAATATACAGCAGTTGACGATCACTTACTTGCACCACTTCCAGAAGGTATTAGTTTTGAAGAAGCGGCATCTATTCCACTAGCAGGCTTAACTGCATGGCAAGCATTGTTCGATCATGCCAAACTGCAAAAAGGTGAAAAAGTCTTGATTCATGCGGGTGCTGGCGGTGTTGGAACACTTGCGATTCAACTTGCAAAACATGCTGGAGCAGAAGTAATCACAACAGCTAGTGCGAAAAACCACGAATTACTTAAATCACTTGGAGCAGACCAAGTCATTGATTATAAAGAAGTTAATTTTAAAGATGTCCTTTCTGATATCGATGTCGTGTTTGACACAATGGGCGGCCAAATCGAAACAGACAGCTACGATGTATTAAAAGAAGGAACAGGACGTTTAGTTAGTATCGTTGGGATTTCAAATGAAGATCGTGCGAAAGAAAAAAATGTAACAGCAACTGGAATTTGGCTTCAACCAAACGGCGAACAGTTGAAAGAACTAGGAAAATTACTTGCTGATAAAACAGTTAAACCAATCGTTGGCGCAACTTTCCCATTCTCTGAAAAAGGTGTTTTCGATGCCCATGCATTAAGCGAAACGCACCATGCGGTAGGAAAAATAGTCATTTCATTTAATAAATAAGATTTTCGAGAAGCTAGATGCTGTCATCTAGCTTTTTTTGTTGTTTGCTGGAACATGGTAGATGGGCTATAATAGCAAAAAAAGGTGGGACGGGGATTTTATTCTTCTATAAGAAAAGCAAGGTCACTCGCGACTTCTAAATCACTAAGTTGTTTCGCGATAATATCCGCGCCAGTATTTAGAAAGATAGCCATTTGACTGAGAACGCGAAGGCTAATATCAGAAGTGCGAATATCTTTGTTGATGAGTTTTTGCAAAGTTCCTTTTTTTAAACGAGTATTTGATTCGATATCAGTGGCAGTAATTTGATTATTTGCTAACAATTGTTCAATCGGATGCATCATTTCACCTCATTTTAATAGTTAACTTTATGAATTAATTATAACTAAATTTGCTTCTAGGATAAACTATAAAGCCTTGAAAATCGAATGAAAAAGGGAGAAGCAAATGAACGATTTAAAAGACAGTTTTAAAGTTTTGTATCAATTTAAGACAGATTATCTCAAAGTAACATTATTATTAACAATTTTGCAGGCGTTTGTGATTGGACCATTTATTTATTATTTCTTTTTCTTTATTCTGCGGATTATTGGCGTGCCAGGTATTACAGACGCTAATCTAGGAGAGGTGTTTTCAAGTCCAGTTGCCGTCGTTATGTTGCTGATTTTAGCTCTACTGATTTTACTGTTTGTTTATTATGAACTGGGTTTCTTTATAATGATGGCGATTTATCAATTGCGAGGAGAGTCCTATACTGTTTTCAAAATCATTCAGAGACTCAACGTAAAAGCGAAATACTTTCTTAGTTATCAAGCGATTTATTTTTTGCTATATTTCTTTTTACTTTTACCAATTGCCGGATTATCTTTACCGATTACGATAACAGAAAATCTTTATTTACCACATTTTATTACAGACGAATTGATGAAAACGACGACGGGAACATGGCTTTATGTTATTGCAATTGCACTTATATTTTACATTAGCGCCAGACTAGTGTTTGCTTTGCCATATTTTATTGAAGACAAGTCGCTTAAAATTAACGGAGCAATCCAAAAAAGCTGGAAATACCCGCAAAAACGCTTATTTTTCATGCTGCTAAAATGGGTTTTAATAATTGTGGTGATTGGCTTTCTAGTATCGATTATTGCAACGATTATTATGTTACCGCTACTCTTAGTAGAAAAAACAAATCCGGGAATTGCAATGGTAACAGCTGGCATCACTTTGACTATACTTCAAGTTATCGGTTTCTTTGTCGCGGGTATTTTTCAAGGGATCATTGCGCAATTATTAGTGAAAAATGCTTTCTCTATGCAAGGGCAGCCAGTTTCAGCGGCACGTAGTCAGTTTCCACATAAAAAGCGATTTATTATTGTCGGGGTGCTCGTTTTCCTTATTTTTAGCACTTTTAATATTTATGCAGTGAATGCGACTTTATATGAACCAAACACGAAAATAATTGCTCACCGCGGTGATACGATGCATGCTGTGGAAAATACAGTGGAAGCCATCGAATCAGCTGCAAAAGCCGGGGCGGATTATAGCGAAATTGATATTCAAGAGACGAAAGACCACCAATTTGTTGTTTTCCATGATATGACACTTAGACGGCTTGCGGGAAGTTCGAGGCGAGTAGCGGATATGACTTTAAAAGAATTACAACAAACCGAAGTAACTAGCGGCGACTATTCCTCCCATATAGCTTCTCTCGATGAAATTATCAAGGCTGCGAAAAAGAATAAGATAGATTTGCTCGTGGAAGTGAAGTTGCACGGCGGGGAATCAAGCGATATGGTAAAACGACTTGTCACATTGCTCCAAAAAGAAAAAGTAACGGATAAGTATTTAGTCCAATCGCTAAACCAGCCCGTTATGGAGGAGATAGAACAAGCCGATCCTACAATAAAAACGGGCATCATTTTGGCGCTCAATATAGGAAACTTACCAAAAACATCGGCAGATTTTATCGTTTTAGAAGATTTTTCCATTAATAAACGATTACTAACACAAGCCAAACAAAACAACAAAATGGTGTTCGTTTGGACAGTGAATAAAGAAAAGCTAATGCAAATGTATTTACGGAAAAACGTAGATGGGATTATCACCAATTATCCTAAAAAGGCGATAGAACTTAGAGAGTCCTTTAATGAGAATGATTCCTTGCGAAGTCGTATTGAAAATAGGTTAGGATTTTAGACAAAAAGAATCCGCAAACAATGACTGTTTGCGGACGATTCTTATTTTAACTCAAATGATTTTTTAACTGAGTTTTTGCTGAAGCTGATTAATTCTTTTGCTTCTACATCGACTTTGTTTTGTGTATCTTGTAGTGTGTAAGTACTTGTTACTTCTAAGCTTCCACCAGGTTGTACATCTTTTTCAGAACCACCAAGGCCACCATCTGCTGCGACAGTTGTTGTTAATTGAGTACCATTTTGGAATGCTTGTTGATCAATAGCTACCATGAAAGAAATATTTTCTTTGCTGTTGTTCGTGAATTTTGTTTTGACTGCAATAGCATCTTTACCTGATAAATCCTTAACTACTTCTGAGCTAAGAATTTCTACTTTGTAATCCCCAAGTTCATTGGAATCTGCTTTCTTTTTCGTCTCAGCTTTAGCTGTCTCTTTTTTGTCCGTGCTTGCTTTATCTTCTGTCCCACCACATGCAGTTAGTGCTAGGGCAAAAGTAATAATCCCCATTAATAATAAAACGCTTTTCAATTTCTTCATTTTCTTCTCTCCTTCATCTTTTATCTGTCTCTATTAGACCATGCGGAGATAATAAAAGTCCTATGCAGTGGGCATAGGACTAGGAAAAGATTTCGTTATAAACACCATAAATAGTTACACAAACGATAATATAAATGACTATTCCTGCTTTTCTTGTACCAGGAGATGGTGATTTAAGTAAAGGTAATTTGGACCAAATACCACAGAGATTAGTAAAAATGACAAAAGCAGGAACGATTAGGAAAAAGTTACTGAAAAAGTTTACTGTATGAGACATTTTAACGCCATCAGCTGGTGGGCTGAATAAGCCGAATATCAAGAACATATAACCAAATACAGCAACGACCATTTTCCACGGGCGACCAGTTCTAAAACCGGGAATATGTTTATACCATGGAATAAAGTCGTGTTCATAGTCCTCTGTTAAATCTTCCCAATTCGTTTCAGAAGTAAAGTCGTCTGTTGTGGTGAAATCGGATAATTCAGAAACGTAGCTTGGGCCAAGTGAGTCATTTTTGACGGCTGTCCGGAAATCTTGAATGGTTTGATATCGTTGTTCTGGATCAAAGGCGGCAGCTTGCATCGCTATTTTTTCAAGCGAAGTAGCATTTTCTTTATCAGGTAAGGTGTTTTCCCCAAGCAAAAGCTCTAGCATAAGAACGCCGATGCTGTAAATATCTGAGCGCGCGTCTGTTTGCGAATAGCCGTATTGTTCTGGGGCAGCGTAGCCAATTGTTCCGAGGTTCACTGTGTCTTGATTTTTGCCGACTTCAAAGACACGGGAAGCGTCAAAATCAATTAATTTCAATACGCCATCGCTAGAAATCATAATGTTGGATGGTTTAATATCGCGGTGAATAATTGCATTTGCATGTAATTCAGTGAGTGCGTCGGACAACATCAACATGAGCCGCGTCACTTCATCCGCATCAAATGACGTATTTGCTTTCATTAAATCTGCTAAATTTTTACCGTTTATGTATTCTTCATACACAATTAATTGATTACCATTTGGAATCAGTACTTCGATTTTGGGTAAGTATTTGCTAGATAAATTTTTAAGCTGCTCAATCACAGGGGCGAAGCTGATTGGAATTATTTTACGTACGAATAATTCTCCAGTGGATGTATTTCTCGTTAGCACAGCAGGGTTTTCTTTATTATTTAGATTATCTAATTCTTTATATTGTTCTTCTATAAAAGCGAGTGTCATTTCTCCCATTTATCAAAAATCCCTTCTACACTTTATAGTAAAATTATAGCATGAAGCATAGTAGTCGGGTATATATTTCGTGATATAATGAAAAAAACAGTTGGGGGTGTGCCTTATGGATGGGGAAAAAGAGACAAGTAAATTGCTTCATGAATTAAAAAAAGCGACCAATTTACGCCAAGTATTAGATGAAAACGAGGCGGAATTTAAATCAAGCGAAATGGTTACATATTTAAAAGAATTACTAGCAGAGAAAAAATTAACGAAAGCAAGCGTCATTCGTGCGGCTAGACTCCATGAAACATATGGATATCAAATTTTCAGTGGGGTTAGAAGACCATCACGCGACCGAACAATCGCTCTTTCTTTTGGATTTCAATTATCAGGATTAGAGGCAAGCAGATTGTTAAAATATACAGAATATCCTCCATTGTATGCAAAAAATCGGCGGGATGCGATTATTATTTTCGCCTTAGACCATGGCTACACACTAGACCAAACCAATGATTCTTTATACGATCTAGAAGAAGCATTGATTGAAACATATAAAGAAGAAAAACCACTTGTTTAGATTTAACTAGAAATCGGGTATAATTTAGGGAGACCTAAATGATTGGAGACTAGTTATGATAAATGAACAAACAATTTTACAAGCAGCAACAAGCGAAAAAAACGCCGGAGACTTTCCTAAAGTAGTTCAAGGTTTCAAAGATCTAGGCGTAACTAAATATCAATTTTTAGTACAAAAGGGCGTTTATGTCTTTTGGGATGAAACTGATACTCGAGTAGAATCTAAACTAAATGGCGTTTCTATGCCTGTCGCAGAAGAAATTTCAAGCGAGAAAATGAAAGATGCCATCAAACAAGCACAAGCGGGGAAAATAGATTTTGAAATGTTTATTAAACTAGCTGGGTTAGCAGGTGTCGGACTGTGGGAAGCTGATTTAACTGCAATGAAAGTAACCTATATAGATAATGCTGGAAATGATCTAGT
This sequence comes from Listeria swaminathanii, assembly GCF_014229645.1. Taxonomy (GTDB): domain Bacteria; phylum Bacillota; class Bacilli; order Lactobacillales; family Listeriaceae; genus Listeria; species Listeria swaminathanii. Next base: position 387,898 of record NZ_JAATOD010000001.1, read on the forward strand.
CGTTGAACCAATTCCAAGCGTTTAAAATGTAAAAGACAATAGCTTATTGTCTTTTTTTAGTATTTTTAAATTTAGGAATTATGTTATGCTGAGAAGGGTGAAAGAAGAGAGGTAAAGTATAATGGATATGATCACATACTTTCTAATTGCACTAGGTACAAGTGTTGTAGGGAGTTTTTTAGGGATTGGTGGCGGAGTTATTCTTTTGCCAATTCTGCTATTAATGGGTGTTTCTCAAGGAACGGCGGCCTTTAGTTCTGCGCTGACAGTATTCACGATGGCGATTTTCACTTGCAGCATTTACTATAAGAGAAAGCAAGGGGATGTAGGATTGGCGCTGAAAATCGCCGTAACTAGTATTCCGACGACTTTTCTTGGTGCGATGGTAAATCAAATGTTGCCGGAAGCGGTGTATCGTTTTCTATATGGCGCGTTAATCGTTGTTTTACTTGGGATAATGATTTGGAAAAAGAAACGAAATGATGAAAAACCACATTTTCTAAGTGAATATCGAATAATTCCGTATGTTTTCGGGGTGATTATCGGATTTTTAGCTGGTTTGTTTGGAATTGGCGGAGGACCAATCGTCATACCGATTTTATTATTAATCTTTATGTTAAGCCAAAAGACAGCATCAGCGACATCTAGTTACGTGACCTTACTGACATCACTCGCAAGCATTGGGTCGTATGCGCTCATTGGTGGAAGCGATTTTTCAATTGGGATTTACATGATACCGGGAGCGATAATTGGTGCGCTCATTGGAACGCGTTTAAATAAACTCTTAGATGAAAAATGGATTGCTATTTTATTCAACATTTTACTTATAGCCCTTTTTGCTTTAAATTTAATTAAAAATTAATTCGAAACAAGCTATCAAGGTAGCTTGTTTTTTGTTGTCCCAAGCGATTTTATGTTAAGCTTAAAAAGAGTAGGAGGGATGAAGCATGAAAAGGAACCCGCAAGATTTTGCTGCGTTTTTACTAACAATCCTAACTGTAACTTGGATAATTTTAACTTGGGGATTACATATTTCTGACATTGTACCAGGAGGAGAAAAGGGCGTATGGTATAAAATAATTCCGCTGTTTTTAGGCATTATTTCCACAATAAGTGTCTTTTTTGTGAAAGAGAAACTGGTCAAATGGATGTTACTCGGTTTTAATATATTATTATTGGTTTTAATTTATTTTGTGTATCATATTGGGGAAATAGGGATGTTTTAAGCGGGAGTTGATAGGATGAATGAACCAAGCCAAGCGGTAATCTATCAAATTTTATCTAGAACAGAAGAACAAAATGCAACGATGGATCATTTGGTTTTTGAGATGATGCAATTCCCTGGTGCTGCGGCTTTTACAAAAAATGAGTTGTTGTTTGGGGTGTATTGGTTAGAAACGTATCAGTATATTTTTCGAAGCACAGAAAAACAAACTACGAGATATTACCGAACGCCAAAGGGGCATGAAAAATTAGTTGAACTAGAGGTTTTAAAAAAGAAAACTGGCTTTATTTCCTAGGAAATAAAGCCAGTTTTTTATAAATATTTTGCCATTGTAATATCTGTGCTTTGGAAACCGACTTTATTATACAAGCCGATTGCTGTTTGGTTGTGCGCGAATACATGGAGTCCGATTTTCGTGATGTGCATTTCTTTAGCAAGCGTATCTAATGCAGCTAATGTTTTTGTTCCATAGCCTTTACCACGGTAGGCTTTAAAAATCACAAAATCATAAATAAAAGCATGTTTCCCTGAGAGCGTTTCGTCCACATGGAACCATAAATAGCCAATTTTTTCATCGGAAACAATGTTGTAAAGATACTCGCTTGGTGTAGTAATCCCATCATAGAGCAGTTTGTCAAAAGAAGTTTGAGCGTTTGCTAAGGATTCCTCAACGGACCATGTGCCAGCTTCCACTTTTTCTTTTGCGTAATCGATAATTGCCGTGGATAAAAAATCTTCTAAATTAGAAGTAGTCATTTTTTGTAATTGTAAAATAAAAATTCCTCCCTAATGTAACTTATGCTTTGTGAAAACTTGCGTATTGAATAAATTTGCGCGACATTGCGATGTGACCAGCTTCATTTGGATGAATCCCATCTGCGCAAAGCAAATTTTCATAATGGAATTCAGCAAGGAAACTATCACGGATATCAATAATATGGCTACCAGTTTCACTTGCGATTCGCGAAATTGTGTTGCTATAACGTTCTTGCCAGCGATAAATCATTTGTACGTCGCCGCCTAAAAATTGTAGAATATTTTCTTTGCTCAGTCCGTCTTTCGTAATGAAATCAAAATAACGTTTCGCGTGAAGAGGGGGCAGTGTCATTAAAATTGGCTTAATATCCAATTTTTTAAGTCGTGCAATCATTTCCAGAAGTTGCGTTTCAAAAATATCGATTGGTGTACTTGGAGTGTGCTCCGCTGTTGGGTTTTCAGATACTTCCGCCCAGTTGAAATCACAATCATTTCCGCCAAATTCGATAATGGCGATATCATTTGTTGCATCTTTTTCTAAGTCTTTTGTTAAAATTTCGTGGCCTTTTGTTATTGTACGACCCATTGTGGAATGATTTTGAAAAGTCAGGCCAAGTTTTTCAGATGCTCGTTTAATGCAGTTGTTTTTAAGCAATGTATAGCGATTTTTTTCAGGATTGAAAAGAACGCCTTTCATAATACTATCGCCCCAAACACCAACTGACTGAATGGTTTTCTTCATAATCATCACTCCTTTTATTAATCATACCACAAAAAAAGCGAAAGGCACGATTTGTTCTCTAGGAAAAAATCACACCTCACGCTTTTTAGTTAGTCACTTTGTACAAATAGATTTTCCAGTATGACTCTTTGTTGTTGAACGCTTTTTCGAATTGAAGACCGACATCCGCTGCATTATCAATCGGAACTGCCGACAAAATATACTCGCCGCCAACTGCTTTAAAGGCTTCTGAATTGAAATCTAGCTGTTTAATATGTTTTTCCGAATCCTTGCCGAAATCATAATTTTTTCCTAACTCAGCAGAAAATAAATAACAGCGATTGCCCCAATTATCGTAATAATCTTCTAAAACAGGACTCTTATCTAACTCACCAGCAATAATTTTCCGGAAGGCCTTTTTATACGCAAGTGGATAGGAATTAACGTAGCCATCCACTGTATAAAAACCATTTTCCTGAGAAACAGACGGGTGCAGCCCAATGCTACCAACCCGGTAACTTGACTGCGGTTTGCCAATATAATCTTTAATTTCCTCAAATTGCTCCGTCGCATAAAATTGATTAATGCTTGGCGAGCCATTTCCGGTGCGATAGTAAATCTCAGAATTATTAGCGAAAACGACGACCAGTTGTAGCACAATCGCCACATAAGCTAACTTTCGCCACCAATTTCCTTTTTTGATTAAGTAAACAATTGCAAGTGCAAATAATCCATAAAATAGAAACGGCTGCAAAAAGTGGAATCGCGAAAAATTAAACGTCCGCATGATTTCCACGTTCTCTTTAATGACATTCCAGCCCTTGTACCACCAAAAACCATACCAAAATGATAAAAATAAATTAAATCCGAACAGCCATAAAAATAGCTTTTCCTTCACCCATTCGCGTTTTATAATGATGAGCACGAGAACAAGAAGTAAAATCGGCAAAATAACAAATCCAGCCAGCGCCTGATCATGCGTATGGCCATTAATGAAATTTTTAAAACTCAGCCGAATCGAACTTAAAAAGGATAACTGCGGTAAACTAAATTCACTCCTCGAATCTGGCTCGGGGTGTAAAAACATCGCGTAGATAAAGCGATAATTCACTACCACATAAAGCAATCCCATATAAATGATACTGAGTAAAAAGCGAATATTTACTTGTTTTTTCTTAATGACATCATATAACCAAATACATCCAACCATCACTAAAAAGAAACAAAATCCTAATATCAAACTAGAATAAAATGGAAGTAAGGTCAGTATGACGACATTCCAAATGCGCCGCCGATTGTTTCGAATGTTCAAAAATGCCCACAAAGCAAGCGGCATTCCAAGCGTACTCAGCATACCAGACGGCCAATATGGCGTCAGCGCAAAAGCCAAGGAAACAAAATAAAGTGGCACGAGATATTTTTTGTCTTTAATAAGATAATCCCTTGCCCATAAAAATAACCCTAAAAATGCAAACACACGCGTAATTAATTGACTCACCGCAAACGCAATAGGTGCGCTGAAAATCATATAAAGCCAATCAATACCAACAAACTCTGAATCAAAAGAATCTCTTGGGACACTATCATCCATTATCTGATCGATATTTGCAGTCCCCACTTTTGCAGTATAATCTCCGCTATCCAAAACCATTTTGTACCAGGTCATATTGGAATCCAAGTTATCATGAATTCTCACATGACTATTCCCGCCAAGAATAAATAATGGAGCGACATAAATTGCCAATAATAGAAGTGCGACAATTAGCCACTTATGCTTCTTCCACATAATTCTCCTCCTTCATTATCTCTACTATATATATGTACCCGAGAAAACTATTTTCAATTATATCAAAGGAAACCAAGTTTGTTCATTAAAAAGGGTATAATTTTAACACTTATTTACACGTAATCGGGCTTTAAATATGGCGGAAATGTCACAATTCTCTCTTTTATATAGGCAGTTTTGTCTGATTGGCTTGTTCCAGAAAGCCATTCTAGCGAGTATGATACGTTTAAGAAAACTATTCAATGTAGAGCAAAAAAGTCTACTATGGGTAATTTCAATAATTAGTAGCAAAAGGAGAATTATCATGCTAAAACACAACTGGCAAAAAGTATTCGTTGTAATGGTTGCGGTTGCGCTTATTTTTCAACTGGTTCCGTGGTCTAATATCTTCGCCGGAGCAGAAGAAAACCAAACAAAAACAACTCAACAAATAGCACAACCAGATGATCAAAAAGTAGCGGATGAAAACAAAACAACCGTTCTACCTGACAATAAAGAGACAACTAAAAATCTAGTAAATGGAAAGCAATTACTAAAAGGTTCCGTTGACTGGAATTTTACAAATAAAGTAACAGACGCAAACGGGAATACAAAAGAAACTTATGCACCAGGAGACTCACTCAAGTTTTCAGTAAGTTTGGCAATCCCATCCTATTCAGAAGCAGTCTTGAATGAGACTTATACATTTTGGATACAAAAAGACTTCTTCCAAGGAGACAAAGTAACATTTGTTAATCCAGCAATTGATGGATTAACACCGAGACAAAATGTTTTTACAGACGACTCAATGAAAAACTCGATTGGAACAAAAACAATAAATGGTGTCGAGTACATTGGTTACACGCTCAAATTTAATCAGAGTCCGGAAGCTTTAGCAAAATATGAAGATGAGCCGCTTACTAATGCTAAATTTGATATGTTTGCAACAATAAGTACTACAATTATAACAAAAGAAGACTATAAAGCTATTGTAATTGAAGATAATAAAGACGTAGATATTAGTAATATTGAAGTCCCCGTGACACCGCCAACTCCCGATACAGATAATGGTGTACTAACCGCATCTAAAGCAATTGACTCGGCTTGGCGTTTAGACAAAGATACTGGGAAATATGTTAAAGTAGCTACTTCATCTACAAACTATACACCTGAAAAAGATGATTTAGTTTTCTATTATGTTTATGCAATGAACAATTCAGGAGAAAATGCCGTTTTAGAAAAAATGATAGATGAATTACCAGCAGGCTTTTCCATTATTACGGAAGGTTCACCGGAATGGCAGGCTTTATCAACTGCATCTGGCTCTTCGCTTCAACGCGGCTGGGTAGCTTCTGCAGACCAAACAAATCTTGCACCAGGTGCAACTAGATACGAATTACCGTTTTCCCCAGCTCAGACTATCTCCAAAAATGGTGGCGGTATTTATAGAACGATTGCAGCAAAAGTAACTGATCCTACAAAAGATTTGACTAACGTTACTAAAAGCCCGACTAAAGGTGGCGAAGGTAAATCTGGTTCTATAACGCCAAGTGGGAAAGATGTTTATGACATGGCAATTACGACAAAAATCAGCTCAACCTATGATAAAAATAATAAATATATTGGCGCTGTTAGTAGCACAACTACGCCCGTTTCTATTTCAGAAGGAAGCACAGTTGGCGTTACTTATACCGCAATTAATCAAGGGAATTATACAAAAGATGTTGTCGTGTATGCGTATGTACCAGCAGGTTATGAACTTAATAATGATACATCAGATTTCAAAACTGCTAATGATAAATGGAAATATGAAACAACTGTGCCTAGTGGCGGTGGTGTTTGGAGTGATATAAAAGTATACTCAATTACACTTTCTGGAGGTATGGCATCAGGTGCAACAAAAACTGCAACAATGTACATGAAAGCTATGGGCATACCTGAAGATGGGACTTATAGTGCTGTAGATTTTTACATGGCTGGAGAAATTGGCTCATTTTCAAACTTTAGCGGAGAATCTACTTTAGACGGAGCAATTACCGATGTGGACTCGACGCCGGACATGAATCCAGGAAATGATTTGATCAGTAATGTCGATGGTTCCACGATAAAACCAATTGACGGATTCCAAAAAGAAAAACCACATGTTGTAAAAGAAAATGCTAAATCAACAGCGACTTTACAAGATGAAGATGATTTCGATTTTGATTATGTCACATTCATTAAAACACCAGAAGTAATTCCATCAGAAGGAAAAGTGTTTGAAAAAACACGTTTATCGGCAGCTGATGCAGAAAAAACAGCACGCAATATGATTGGTAGCGACATCATGGGTTCTGCACTCAAGGACTATACGCCTCTTGCAGATGATGGCAGAATTACTTCACCGAAAACATACATGGTTTATGAAATGAATATTAACCCATCAGGAGTAGAAGATACACTAAATTCTTCTTTCACAGATACACTACCAAAAGGGTTGAAAATGCTTGAATATGATATTGCTGGTTTAAATTCTAGTAATAAACATATTTATGGGTTTACAACGAACAAATTTGAAGGTACACCGAAATTTACAAATGCAGACGGACAAGATGTTATTGTTTATCAAAAAGGCTTATATTCCGAAAAACAAGTTTGTATTGCCAATTCCACTTTAAATGACGTTGGAGTAAGGTATTTCGGAAATAACGCGGATAAAATGGGTGTAACTGGTTCCGTAACAAAAGATGCGCGTACATTAACACTTAATTTTGGTCAACCAGCAGCTGACCCAATGTATAGTGAAACAAAAGCAGCGTATAAAGTGTATATGATTGTGGTTATTGATCCAAACGAAATTGACTACAGCAGCATCATGCAAAATAAAGCAACATACACTTACAACGATAAAGTTATTACTTCTTATGAAAATAGCGAAATGTACTGGGATGCTGGCGGCGGTACTGCTTATGCAAAAAAATATGTTTTAGACAATAAAACAAATGCATATCTTAGTGGTAGCCAATATAATGTTGCTACTCCTGATGCAGACGGTAATTTATCAGTTGGCTATAAAATTCGAGTAAGAAGTGCCTATGAATTTGATAAATCATCGATAAACATTGGAGATGTTATTGCTGCAGATAATTTTAAATCTATCTCTAATGTGGAAGTAAATGGTTATGAGGCAAATCCAAACACGGGCTTCCAAATTGACGGGGAGCTTGAAAACCCTGTGCCACTTTCTGCGGATAAATATGCAGTAGAAGCTAAAGCAACGGCGAACACATTAGATATCACAAATCCAGTTGACATTCCGCAAATGCAACTATATAACGTTCTTTTCAAAGTGAATTATCAAAAAGTGAAATATGGAGCGAAACTAGTTAACCAAGCAGCAGGGTCAGAAGTTGCTACTGTTGTTCCATTAAACTTAAACCTTCTAAAACAAGATGATATAAGTAAAACCACATTGACAGGCTATGAATTCAAAGCTTATTATGCCGATGAAAATGGAAAAGCAGATTTAACGAAACCGGTCAAAGATACAAATAGTAATGAAATTATTATGACAGACTCTTCTGGCGCGGCAAATTTCATCCCGAATGGCTATAAAACAACTTCTAAAAATCAAGAATGGAAAGTAGTTCTAGTTGAAACAAAGACACCAACTGGTTATGAATCAAATGAAAATAAAGAGTATCCAGTGACAGTGAAGAGCGATGCGAATGGTAACTTATCCATTCCAAATAGCACAGAAACAGGGCTTGAAATCACAAATGATGATCACGGAGCAGCAACAGCTACTATTGATAACCATGCAGATGTAAAAATGATCGATGTGAATGGAGCGAAAACTTGGACAGGTGACACAGAAGCAAATCGTCCAGATTCCATCGAAGTACAACTTTTACAAGATGGTGTAGCTTATGGTAGCCCAATTACTGTTACAAAAGCAGATGACTGGAAATATGAATTCAAAAATGTTCCAGAAACAAATGCAGATGGAAATAAATACACGTATACAGTTTTAGAAAATACAGTTTCTAACTATACAAGTGCTGTCACAGGTCTTGATATTAATAACACATTGATTAAACCAGATATAAAAATGATTAATCTTGACGGCCAAAAAACGTGGAAAAACGATACAGAAAACGATCGTCCAGCATCTATTGAAATTCAATTGCAACAAAATGGTCAAGATTATGGTTTCCCAGTAACGGTTACAAAAGCTAATAACTGGAAATACGAATTTAAAAACCTACCAGAAACAACCAATGATGGAGCGGCTTACAACTACACAATTGTAGAAAAAGCAGTCCCAGGCTATGAAACAAAAGTCGACGGAATGGATGTTATCAACACGAAAATAGATGCACCAAAAACCGCTGTCTCCGGTGAAAAAACATGGAAAAATGACACTGCCAAAGACCGTCCAGACTTTATCGAAGTCCAGCTTTTACAAAATGGACAAACTTATGGCGATCCAGTAAAAGTAACGAAAGAAAACGACTGGAAATACAGCTTTAAAGATTTGCCTAAAGCTGATGCTAATAACCAAGATTATCGTTACGCCGTTGCTGAAATAGCAGTTCCAGGCTACAAAACAACGACAGATGGAATGAACTTAACCAACACAAAAGTAACCGATGAGAAAAATGCAACTTCAGCGAGCGGCACAAAAACTTGGGTGGGAGACAATGAAAAAACACGTCCAGACTCCATCGAAGTACAACTTTTACAAAATGGGAAAGCATACGGAACACCAATCAAAGTAACAGCAAAATCGAATTGGAAATACAGCTTTACCAACCTTCCAGAGAAAGACAAAACAGGTAAAAAATACAGCTATACCGTATCTGAAAAACAAGTATCTGGCTATAGTGTAAAAGTAAAAGGCATGGACTTAACGAATACAAAAGTAACAAAAACGACACCAAAAGATACACATTCTACCAATAAACCAAGTAAAACGAAGAAATTACCTGGAACTGGTGATACGAATGGTATGTTGCTATTTGCTGGTGGATTAGCACTGTTATTCTTAGGGTTACATCTTAGAAGAAAAAGTGCCAAATAAAGAAAACACCCGATCCAAGTAAGCTTGGGTCGGTTTTCTTTTGAATAAAGTTAAAATCGGGTATACAGATAGAAATGAAATAAGGGGGCTTCATGATGAAGGAAGAGCTACTGCAAGCAATCGAAGTCGGCGAGCCAGTTTTACTTGTAACAGCAATCGGGTATATTGTAGGAATTGTGGAAACAAAAGGAGAGCTTATTCGCTTAAACGATGTGTATATCAATTGTGTTTCAGCTAGCAGAGTAAATCGTTTCAGCCGAGGCTTAGCTGTGAATATCAATCAAGTCATCGGGATGCAACTATTAAGTAAGTCGGAGAAAGACGAAATGATTGGCGGCTGGAAGGCATACGTTGCACCTACAGCTGGATGAAGCGAAAACCTATGATATAATGGGGAAATAATAAAAACAGCAGTTACGGAGGTCTGGAAGAATGATATTATTAGTTATAGATACACAAAAATTAATTATGACAAATAATCTGTATAATTTCGATTCACTTGTACCCAATATAGAACAATTAATCGCCACTGCTCGGAAAAATAAAATAGAAATAGTTTATATACGACATGACGACGGACCTAATACAGAACTTACAGAAGGAAAAGAAGGCTTCGATATTTACGAAAAATTCCAACCAACTAAAGACGAAAGAATTTTTGATAAAACCGTAAATAGCGCTTTTAAAGGAACAGGCTTACTTGAATACTTAAAAGAAAAAGGTACGAAGAAAATTGTAGTAGCAGGGTTGCAAACGGATTTTTGCATCGACGCGACGGTGAAATGTGGTTTTGAACATGATTTCCACATGATCGTTCCCGCCCATGCTAATTCGACGGAAGATAACCACTTTATGTCTGGTGAGAATAGTTATAAGTACTATAATGAATGGATGTGGCCTGGCCGTTACGCGACCTGCATATCTATGGAAGAAACGATTAAAGAAATGGAATATAACTGATAAATTAGAAAGAAATTGTATAAAGCTACAATTTCTTTCTTTTTTTGGAAACAACAGTACTAAAAAAAGTAAGTGATATGTAAAACCGATTCAAGAAATTCTTGGATCGGTTTTTCTTTAGCCAAATTGCATAAAAGTCGTCTAGTTGGTAAATCTAGCAACCGTTATAATAAAACAGTGAACTAGTTAATGTTTTAGATTGAATTTTAGAAAAGGAGATAGCTAGACTTGTAGTTTTTGTAAAAAATATTTCGTATTATGTAAATTGTGGAAGTGCTTACAGGGCGTTAACATGGAATTAGGAGCAAGCCTTCTAAATCATTTTATCGCAACTAGTATAAAGATGTGATAGAGATGTTAAGTGGCAGAATGGTACTAATTCGATTTAATGGTAGAGTAAAAGGAGTGAATTTTGCAGGAGGAAATGATGATTAATTTAATTTTTGATATTGACGATACAGTTTATGACCAACTAAAACCATTTGAAAACGCATTTAAAACTGTTTTTGGAAAAGCAGACCACCTGAAAATCGAAAATTTATATATTAAAAGTCGATTTTATAGTGATGAAGTGTATCACCGCGTTGTCCGAGGAGAAATGCCGAAAGCAGAAATGCACGTTTATCGGATTACGCAGGCGCTAAGCGATTTTGATTACCAAATTACGAAAAAAGAAGCAGAAACATTTCAACACGCCTACGAACAAAACCAGCGCAAAATCGAACTTTCGCCAGGGATTAAAGAAATTCTTGCATGGGCTAAAAAGAACAAAATAACGATGGGAATTATTACGAATGGCCCGAAAGAACACCAACAACATAAAATAAATGATTTACAAATAAACGATTGGATTCCAGCTGCGAACACTTTTATTTCTGGGAAAGTAGGGATTGAAAAACCAGATAAAAAAATATTTGAGCTAGTAGCAAAGCAAATTGGAATTGATGGTGCGGAAACGTATTATATTGGTGATTCTTTTGAAAATGATGTTATCGGTTCGAAAAATGCTGGCTGGCACTCGATTTGGTTGAACAGACGAGGATATTTGGAGCCGAAAGATGCAGTATACCTCCCGGATTATTGTGTTGAAAATGAGCAAAAATTATTTGCGCTTTTACAGGAGATATTTTAATTATTGAAGACCTTTTTCCATTTTTGGGAGAAGGTTTTTTAGTTATGAATTGACAATTTTAGTTAATGGAGATATTATAGAGTCATTAAGTCTTTAATTAAGAAGGTGAAAATATGAAATTCTCGAAAGCAACGAATTATGCGCTACATACGATGGTTTATTTAGCGAATTTATCACCAGAAAAATCTGTTGGTGTGAAAGAACTTGCGACCAAGCAAAATGTATCACCAACGTATCTATCTAAGGTGTTAACGATGTTAGTAAAAGCTGGCTACGTTGAGTCAGTAACGGGCGTCAATGGCGGTTATAAGCTGGCAGAACCTGCAAGTAGCATTAGTTTTCTAGATGTCATTCAAGCAATTGAAGGGAAGGGTGCATTTTTCCATTGTGATCCTAAAAATCATAGCGAAAGCCAGCCAAACTGCTTGATTGGCGAAGTGATGAATAAGGCAGAGCAACAGATGGATGACTATTTAAGCAAGCAGACAGTAGGCAGTATTGTCGTAGAAATTGAAAAACATCAACATTAAAGGAGTGCTAAAATGAAGCATCATCATAATCACCACGGGGAAGCCGGGTTTAAACGAAAAGTAGATTATTTGGATCGACCAGAACGGAGCGAAGTGTTGTCGCCAGAGGACTTTTTGAAAGCTATGCCAATCGAAAAAACAGCGAGCATTTTAGATTTAGGGGCGGGAACAGGATTTTTAACGATTCCAGCTGCAAAATTGGTTGATAATACTGTTTTTGCATTAGATTTAGATGCGAAAATGTTGGAGTTAATTGAGGAGAAGGCGAAAGATGCGGAGTTGGCTAATGTAGAGACGTTAGAAGCGAGCATGGATGATATTCCGCTTGAAACCAGTTCGGTGGATGTTGTGCTTGCATCGCTTGTGTTGCATGAAGCGGATTCACTTGGGGACGTTTTACATGAAGTGAGTAGAGTTATGAAAACGGGCGGCTATTTTGCGAGTTTGGAATTTGATACGAAAGGGACTGAATTGAAAGGTCCACCAATGGAGATTCAAATTTCGGCGGAGAAATTGAAGGATGAGCTTGCGGGATTTGGGTTTGAAGTGGTGAAGAATTGGCAGTTGGATGAGGGCATGTATGTGAGTATTGCGGAGAAGAAGTAGTACGAAATTGTATATCGTTTTCAAAAAGAGTAGGTGTTAAACCTACTCTTTTTTCACTGTATTATTTTACTAAATTCCAATCACATAAAGATTCGTTCTCCCACACGCGACGGAGTTCATCCCGCACTTCCATTAGTGCCAATCCTAGAAGATTTTGTCCGTGCCATTCCAGCCGATTCTGCATATCGGGAGAGTCACTAGAACTTGTCCCAATCAAAATGCTATATCCTGTTGAAAGTAAGCAATCTCTTAAAATGTGCTTTTGATTAAATTTGTTCCAGTTTCCATATAACGCAATAGCATATTTGAATTTGTCCCAAATATCTTGGTCAAATGGCTGTATTTCTTTATCAAGTGCTTGAATTTGCTCTAGCGAATTTGTTTCTAAAACTTTTTGCTCTATCATAAACTGTTCCATGCAGCAGTATTTTTGAGTAGAAACGGAGAATTCTTCCATCCAGCAATGGCTGAAGTAGCAATTCTCAAATAAGTAAAGTTCAGGCTGATTTTCATTTTGCATTTGATTCAAGTTATATTTAGGTAAGCCAGATTGTTCCCAGATTGGCACATAAAAGTCTCCGTGAGAAATAATTTCGTCTGGGTGCTTATCTTCCCACCAGCCATCCCAAGTGATAGGTTCTGGAAATAGGGTTTGGTATTCTAGCTTTTCTGATGAAGAAAGAGTTTCCCACCATTCAAAAAATTTAGTTTGATAATCTTCGCCGTATCCCATGCGCCATCCAATGGAATAACGTTCAATTTCTGGATAAGCCAACCAGAGAGGTGGCAGGATGTTTTTATTGTGTAATGAAATAGTGATGTTCCTTTCATGCTGAATTCTTATTTCCTACAGTCTAGCACAATTACGAGTTAATTGGGGGAACGTAAACAAAATAAAAAAGGTTAGTTGATGTTCAATAATTTTTTGAACATCAACTAACCTTTTTTGAACGGAGAAACGGGGATTCGAACCATAACAGATATAAATACTGTTTGCTAAAGCCTTGTTAACTTAGATGGTATTTTAATTCATCATTATGGCGACCAGTTTGAACGGTGTAAAATCCGTGTTTAATAGCATCAAAGATACGATTAGTCCCATTTGGAATTCCATTAAATCCGTTTATATCTGATGCGATAAATGGTATGAGAAATACTGTTTCGAGTGCGTGGAGCGCCATTAAATCTGTTGCAAGTTCTGTCTGGGATGGAATTAAAAATGCTATCATGAATCCACTTGAGACAGCTAAGAATTGTGTTAAAAACATCATTGATACTATAAAAGGATTCTTCAACTTTTGTATTTCTTGGGCGTATATTCCGATGCCACATTTTGGTATCTCGCCTCACGGTTGGAAAGTAGGCGATTTATTAAAATGTGGGATTCCGAAACTTGCTATTGATGGGCAAGCAAAATATCAGAAGCTTATAAAAACACCATTAATCTCAGGAAGTATGAATTTTAAGATATAGTGGTGTTTTTATAAAATTTTAGGATAATATAATTTTCTGAGTTAAGGAATATAGCATTTCCTCTTGTGGAGAATTACTAACATCATTATCCAAATCAACTTTTAGTTGATTAAGCACCTTAAGAAAATCTTTATCTTGCAAGGGAATAATTAAGTTTTTGTTGTCACTATAATAATCAGAACACCTTTGAAATAATGCTGTTTCATCACTACAGTTTCTGAAAACCATGAATCCCATTTTCCCACGATTAGGTGAAAATCTTCCATTTAACTGGTCAAGTTCTGGATTAGCTATATCTTTAGTATAGTTTTTGCATTCTACAAAGATATAGCTGGAGGGTATATCCTTAACAGTAGATAGTCCAAAGAAATAACCGCTTTCTGCAGCATTATCATATACTAAATCTATTCTTTTTCTACCGCTGTGTATTTCCTTTTCTTTTACAGGATTTATTAGGCTAGGATAAAATAGAAAAGTCATTGTAGCGATAATGTGTTCATGGAATATATTAGCATCTTTTGATCCTGTTTTTATTTCTTTAAAACCGTATATCAAACTATCAATTATTTGTGAATAAAAATCATTTGTATAATTGTCAATGAGTTCTTCATTTGTTAAAGCTGTCAACCTGTTTTTTGCACTCTCTTTAAACTTTTCATAGAAATCTGGATATTGAGATGTAAACCACCTCAGGAATTCTTTTTTATATGCACCATATTTAGTTGCAGCGTCATCTTTTTTTACAAAGCGCTTAATAGCACCGCTTTTTAGAGTTTGTTCACGTACAAGGCTGGTATTCATCCGGAGCTCTTCGTTAACCAAAAAGTTTAAAACAAAATGTCGAGCGTATTGGGATGAATCATAAGCATACCCACGTTTTCGACACACTATAGATTTTGGAATCAGCAGGATAGGCTTGTCATTGATAACGAGCATATCTTCATAGCTATTAATCCAAGTTTTAGAGTGTATATCCCAATATTCCCTTGTAGCTATGGATCTTGTTAGCTCAATGTTATGAAGCTGGCATTGATTTTGTGTATATTGAATTAAATGTTTTCGTATGACATTTGTTGTCAAATCAGAAATTTTATCATGGGAAATATTATCAACAAAAATTTTTATATCATTAACATGTGACACTAACCCACTATCCATTACACCACTATCAATAATGTATTTGAATAGCTTTGTTGCGTCTCCATCACCTATACTTTTTCCCTGTGTACCCGATTTTGAGAGACCCAAGCATGTTTCACTAGGTTCAGTAAATCTAAAGTTTTGTTGTGCTTCATTTATTTTATTATTTTTAAATAGATGAAGCATATATTGGAAAAAATTTTCAAGAGTTCTGTGCGCAGATAGAGACCATCTATCTGTTCTTATTGATAAAAAATAAGGGTCTAAAAATAGTGGCATATCATTGTCAACATCAATATCAACAAAGTCAAGTTCATTTTGGTTTCTGTTTAAATTGCATAGCTCACTTATTTTCATATTCAACCTCTTCCCGATTATATGTAATAAACTAATAAAACTTTATATTTAATTATAACAAAAAAATTGTATTATTATAGTTCGATAGACACAACAATTTTATTTATATATTTGAAAAATAGATAAGAACAGAATAAATTATTAAAATACTCGCTTCTTTTTAAATAAATTGAGCTGTAGTACTGGTATTTTTAAAAGTATTTTAATATCTTAGTTTGAATGAAAATTAAAATAAAAAGCCTCTTAACTTGATTTGGTTAAGGACTTTTTATTATACACCTAGCTTTTCTTTAATGACATCAGTTAGATTTTGGGAGAAGTTGATTTGTTCATCTTCTGCCATGTCTGCAAGTCATTCCGGAATAGTTACATTATTTCTTACTATTTTGGAATGGGGCTTTCTTCTGCATGCCGCTGAATCCAGCTCAATTAGTGCTACGTTTGCATAGGGATGTCTTATTTGGATATCTTCAATTTGAATGAATTTGGTGTCTTGATTGGAAATTATATTCAAGTGGATGAAAATGGACAGTCATATGGAGAGCCGAAGCATTTCTTCAATGCAAATGGAAAATTCTCTAAAAAGGTAAGAATCCTGAAAATGCAAAAGAGTGCACCTATTTGTCCTAAATATTTATTATATTTTAATGACTCGAAGAATAGATGGTATTCGGCTTGGTTTTTGGGGAAATAATGAATTTAAAAAATATATAGAAGATACTTTGGAATTAAATAAACAACCCTCAGTTTAATTGTTGAGAGTTGTTTTGATTGTATTTATAATATATTGTTCTGTGAGATTCCTTTGTCTAGTGGCCTGTATCCAGTTAACAGCAGGTGCTCCAAATAGTAATACAACTATGTAAAGTATACCTAGCATTAATAAAGGAGAGTCATTATAGTATCCTGTTATAGAGCTTCCTAATATTCCTAAAAGAAATGACGATATAATTGGTAAATATGCTGGAATAGGGGAGCTGTTTTTTGCTTCAAAATAGTTTAGAAGTATAAGTCTTTCTTCAGTAGTCAAGTTGGCTATAGTTGTTTTAATCTTTTTAAGTTTCCTATAAGTATCCTGTTTTTTATAAGTATTTTTACTATTAATTTCAAAAGCTTGGATTTCAAAAGTAATTATTCTATCAACGCCTTCGTTTAAATAGTCTGAAGTTAATTTGTATGAAGGTGCAATCATTAATCCAATCATTAATATCGTTATTAAAATTGAATATATTGAACTAATAGTATAGAAGAAGCTTAAAGATAAATTCTCAGATAGTAACTTTAAAGAAAAAACAGCAACAAAATATATAAAAGTAATTCCCAAAGACAATACAACTGAATACCACATTTTACTATACAGTTTTATAAATAACTTCTTAATCAAGTATATTCTCAACTCCCATTTTAATTTTTGCTACTATGTAGATAAGTAGTTTTTATCCTGTTTTATAAATAACTTTTTTAAGTAACCAGTCGTTAGCTTTTGCTGAATCAAACACCCATTTTTTCGAAATGATATTGTAGCCTAGTGTTACTGAACTCCACCTGTTCCGGATAGTCTTTAACATGTTGGAACCATCACTTATAAGTATGTGGGCTTGCTTGTGCGAATTCTTCTAATATCCAAACACCGTAAAGAAAAGGTTTATCATAATTTTGGTTAGCATTTTCAATAGATCTATCCATATCTTTTCACCTTCTTTCCAAAATAAAATAAGCACTTCGTACTTGAAGTACTTTAAAACTAACCCATAAAATTGCCTTGGTCAAAAAATAAATGCCATAAGTTTGAATTTGTTTGAAATTAGAACGTCTAGGAAAAAACAAAAAGCCTTGATATATCAAGACTTTGCCCTAGACATGTGTCTATAAACGGAGAAACGGGGATTCGAACCCCGGCGCGGCATACACCGCCTAACAGATTTCGAGTCTGTCCCCTTCAGCCGGACTTGGGTATTTCTCCACTGTGACATAGAATGCCGACAAGAAGTATTGTATAATAAAATTAACGAAAATACCAGTGTTTTTTATAAAAGGAGCGGGCTAAATGGAAAGAAAATTGGTTCAAGAAATAAATTTACTGGAAAATAAAAAGTTAGTGATGAATTTGAATATTGTTGCCATCGTTATTGTGCTCGTATTAACTGTTTTAGGGATTGTTTTTTCAGGCGGTTTTGCAATTACGAATGGTTTTATGGGAATCATTTGGATGTTTGGTGGTTATGCAGTAGCGATTGTTATTCATGAGGCGGTGCACGGGATATTCTTTAAAGCATTTCGTCCGGAAGCAAAAATAAAATTTGGGTTTAAAAATGGGATGGCTTATGCGGGGAGTCCGGGAGCATTTTATACGAAAGCACAATTTTTTATTATTTCGATTGCGCCCTTTATTGTTCTTACGGGTTTATTCATTTTTCTGCGGTTTCTTGGTGTGAATGAAGCGATTCTTTATTTGATCTTTGCGCTACATACATCTGGCTGCGTGGGGGATTTTTATTACTGCATTCTCTTGATTAATCAGCCGACTGGGATCGTTGTTGAGGACACGGATAAAGGGATTAATTTTTATTCAGAAGGTTAACCTTGGTAACGATTACAACAAAGTGTTAGAATAAGGATATACTTTTAGAAAGAGGTGCTTGGTTTGAAACGTATAACAATTGGTAATAGCGCTTTAACAGCTTCAGAAATTTCGCTTGGATGTATGAGAATGGCGGATCTTAGTAAAGAAGATGCAAACAAAGTGATTAATACAGCACTTGAAAATGGCATTGATTTTTTTGACCACGCGGATATTTATGGCGGCGGTAAATCAGAGGAAGTCTTTGCTGATGCGATTGATATGAATGCAACGATTCGTGAAAAAATGATTCTTCAATCAAAATGTGGAATTCGTCAAGGTTTCTTTGATTTTTCCAAAGAGCATATTATTTCATCTGTGGAAGGTAGCTTGAAACGCCTGAAAACAGATTATTTAGATACACTTTTACTTCATCGTCCGGATACACTTTTCGAACCAGAAGAAGTAGCAGCGGCTTTCACTGAGCTTGAAAAAAGTGGGAAAGTTCGTCACTTCGGTGTAAGTAATCAAAACCCGGGTCAAATTGAGCTACTTAAAAAATATGTCGACCAAGAATTAATCGCCAACCAACTGCAATTTAGCATTATGCATACGGGAATGATTGATACTGGTTTAAATGTTAATATGACGATTGATCCTTCGCTTGATCGTGATGGCGGGATTTTGGAATATAGTCGTTTAAATAATATGACTATCCAAGCTTGGTCTCCATTCCAATTTGGTTTCTTTGAGGGCGTTTTCTTAGATAATGACAAGTTCCCTGAATTAAACAAAACAATCGATAAAATTGCTGCTGATAAAGGTGTAACCAATTCAGCGATTGCTGTTGCGTGGATTCAGCGCCACCCTGCAAGCTTCCAAACAGTGGTTGGTACAATGAACCCTGGAAGAATTGCGGATATCGCTAAAGCTTCTGATGTAACTCTTAGCCGCGAAGAATGGTACGAAATTTATCGTGCTGCGGGCAACCAATTACCATGATTTATGCAAACACTTGGGCATTATGCCCAAGTGTTTTTTTGTGCGACGAAATGATAGTGAAATTCATTCTCAATTACAAAACAATTTTATCAATTAGTTTGAAAAATCTTTTTGGAAGTGCTATAATAAATGGTGAGTTAGGGACGCCTATCTTGAGAATTAATTATAATAATTATTGTTTAATCTGTTTTTCGCGCTTGCGAAAGCAGATTTTTGTGTTTTTTAGGATAATGGGAATCATTATCATTTGGAGAGGATGAGCATAATGAAAGCATGGATGAAGCAGAATTGGCAATTTGTAACGACTGGTATTAGTGGGATTTTGATTATTATTGGTTGTTTAGTCGGCAGTGATGTCGGTGACTTTTGGACAGCAGTTATTTTCCTGAGTGCGTTTATTATTGGTGGTTTTGAGCAAGCTAAAGAAGGAATTCAAGCAACCATTAAAACGAAAAAATTGAATGTGGAGCTTTTGATGATTTTGGCGGCTACTGGTGCATCGATTATCGGGTACTGGTTTGAAGGGGCAATACTTATTTTTATTTTCTCTGTTAGTGGGGCGTTGGAAGCTTATACGACGAATAAAAGTAAACGAGAAATTACGAAATTAATGGCTTTTCAACCGGAACGAGCTTTTCGTTTGCTTGCGGATGGCGATTTGGAGGAAGTTGCAGCGAAAGATTTGCAACTCGATGATATGGTATTGGTTCGGCCTGGCGAAAGTGTTCCGATTGACGGGGTGATTGTTCGTGGTTCGACAACGTTAAATGAAGCGGCGATCAATGGCGAATCGGTGCCAACGACAAAAACTATTGGAGCGGACGTATTTGGCGGGACTGTCAATGTGAGCAGTGCCATCACGGTCAAAGTAACGCAAACTTTTGATAATACGATTTTTAGTAAGATTATCCGCTTAGTGGAAACGGCTCAAAGTGAACCTTCGAAAACCGCGCGTTTTATTGAACGATTTGAAGATGCTTATGTAAAAGCAGTCCTATTATTTGTGTTAGTGATGATGTTTTTACCTCATTTTGCTCTAGGGTGGTCGTGGAATGAGACGTTTTACCGGGCGATGGTTTTACTAACGGTTGCTTCGCCTTGTGCGCTCGTTGCTTCGGTAACCCCGGCGACTTTAGCGGCAATTTCTAACGGTGCGCGCCACGGGATTTTGTTTAAAGGCGGCGTACACTTGGAAAATCTGCGCGGTGTAAAGGCAATTGCGTTTGATAAAACTGGAACGCTAACTAATGGGACTCCTGAACTTACGGACCGATTATTCGCGGAAAATGTAAACAAACAGCAAGTCATTAATGTGGTTGCAGCGATGGAACGGCAATCTTTGCACCCATTAGCTGCGGCGATAACGCAAGACTTAGAAGCAGAAATCACCGAAAAATTAGCAGAAATCGAAGTTACGGATGTGCCCGGTTGGGGCGTAGAGGCTAAGTATAACGGGGAAACATGGCAAGTTGGTAAGGCTGGTTTTGTCGGAACAGAAGCTGCGGCGGCATTTTCAAATGGAGCATTTGAGCGGCTTGCTAGTGAAGGGAAAACGATTGTTTATATTGCTCGAAATAGCGATGTTTTAGCAATGTTTGCTCTCAAAGATACTTGCCGCCCGGAAGCAATTCGTACAATCAAAGCCCTTCAAGCGAAAGGGATTAAAACGATTATGGTAACCGGAGATAATGAACAAACTGGTGCGGCAATTCAAGCCGAACTGGGGATGGATTATGTCGTATCAGGTTGCCTACCGGAGAAAAAAGTAGACGTATTAAAAGAACTATCGGCTACTTATGGTAGTGTGGCGATGGTTGGTGACGGAATCAATGATGCTCCAGCGCTTGCTCATGCGGCTGTGGGGATTGCGATGGGCGAGGGAACGGATATTGCGATGGAAACAGCGGATGTCGTCTTAATGAAAAATGACCTAGAAAAAATCCCTTACGCATACACGCTTTCTGAACGGCTTCACTGGATTAGTTGGCAAAATATTTGTTTCGCGATTGCGGTCATTCTTGTCCTCATCACAGCAAACGTCTTCCAATTAATCAATTTGCCATTCGGGGTTGTGGGACATGAAGGAAGTACGATTTTAGTAATTTTAAATGGACTTAGACTTCTTAGATCAAACCGAAAACATTGATATATTTGACTGCTCATCTATTCTTAGTCTAAGATAGATGGGCAGTTTCTTTTTGCGGAAAAAGGGGTATTGCATGATAGATTGGAGATGAGTGCATGAAGAAAATCAACTGGACACAATGGATAGCACTATTTGTTTTTGCATCAATGGGGATTTCCGTGGTCTTTACTATTTACGAAATTTTCACCGCACCAATAAAGCAACCGGCGACTGGGCCACATGTGACATTACGAGGGGATTATATATTTTTACTATTTGAAATTTTGTTAGGAATTTTTATTTTGTTACTACCTTCGATTATTGCACGTCGCTTCAAATTTGAAATACCGGGTCTTGTGTACATTTTATTTATTGTCTTTTTATACGGCTCGATTTATCTTGGGACTGTTCAAAAATTCTACTCAACCGTGCCACATTGGGATAAAATTTTACATACGTTTAGTGGGGCGATGCTTGGGGCAATTGGTTTTTCGTTCGTCAGCTTGCTTAACGCTAACGACAAAGTAGTCATGAAACTGAAACCTGGCTTTATAGCTGTATTTGCATTTTGTTTCGCGGTGACGATGGGGGCTTTCTGGGAAGTGTATGAATATACTTTTGACGGGTTTCTCAATCTAAATATGCAACGTTATAACCTGTCAAACGGCACTCCGCTCACTGGTCGTGCTGCATTAGAAGACACGATGACGGATATTATTGTCGATATTATCGGCGCGTTATTTATTGTTATCGTTGGCTATTTTGCACTGAAAAAAGGTCGACCTTGGATGGAACGCTTTGAATTTAAACGAAAAAATTGGAAAAAAGAACCGAAGAAAAAATAATAGCAACAGAGCATTCGCTTGTATTGGCGGATGCTTTTTTAGTTGCACAAAAACACCAACAACTTTGGGGCTGTGAAATGATTGACTGCATCTTAGAACTTTTCTACACTTAAAATGAGTAGAAAACTTTGAAGGAGTGAGGAAATGTTTTTAGATACGGGGAATTTAGAGGAAATAAAGAAAGCGCTTCAATTTTCGTTTTTTGAAGGTGTAACGACTAATCCGACTATTTTATTAAAGGAAAATCAACCGAGAAAAACGCATATTGCCAACATTCCAGCAAAGTTGGTATTTGTGCAAGCGGCCGGACTAACAGAAGATGAAATTTGGGAAGATGTCGTACGAATTCAAGCGATTGAGCCAGCGCAAGGAACTGTGATTGGTTTGAAAATTCCAGCTCATGAAGCCGGTGTGAAAGTCATCGCTCAAGTGCGCGCCAAGTTTCCAGATGCAATTATTCTTGCCACAGCCATTTTTTCATCCGAACAAGGCTACATTGCCGCGCTTTCTGGGGCTGATTACTTAGCGCCATATTACAATCGCATGGAAGTGAGCGGACTAGATGCCGCGAAAACAATCGCAGAACTGCGCTATGTACTAGATTTACAAGGTCTTGAAGACGTGAAAATCATGGGAGCGAGTTTTAAAAATAGCCGCCAAATCATGCAGGCGCTAGCAAGTGGGGCGGATACCGTTACAATCAGCTACGACTTATTCTTACAAATGATGAACAAACCACTAGCACTTGAAAGTATTGAAAAATTTAACGAGCATCATCTAGCTTTACCAAAATGAGTGAAAAAGGAAGTATCCAGCATATCTGGATACTTCCTTTTGTTTATTTATCTTCATCACGTAATGGTAAATTGTTTACGTAACTATCGGAATACTGCAAGAGTTTTCGGCTAGCGTCGAAGCGTTTCTTGACTTCGGTTGAAAGTTCTTTGTTAGTGCCATCATAATTCGTTGCTGCACCAGTTTCAAAACTTTCGTCTGGTTGGTACATGTACGAATTGGTGAAATAGCTTCCTTCTGGCATTGTATAGCGTTCGGGAACGTAATTATTCGATGAATTGAGGATATCAGTACCGAACATAATTTGATTGCCAGTATCAATACCGAGTAAATTCATCACAGTTGGCATAATATCAATTTCACCGCCGACATTGTTGATTTCACCGGGGTTTTCCATGCCTGGATAATGCAAGAAGAACGGGATACGGTAATCATCGGCCGGGTCAGCTTTAAGCTCGGTAGAACGATTGACGTATTTTTTTTGTTCCTCAGGTAGTTGGTCGGTTTTGATAATGTGGTGATCGCCGTAGAAAACAACTACAGAATCGTCCCAAATGCCACTAGTTTTCAGTTTTTGAATAAACTCTCCAAGTTGTTTGTCCGCATAATGAACCGCTTCAAAATAGTTGCCAAGCTCGGTATCTTTTAAATCGTCAGGTAAAACAATTTCTTGCTTATCTTTTGGAATATCAAATGGCATATGGCTACTTACGCTGATTAATTGCGCATAGAATTTTTGGTTATTTTTATATTGCTCTTCTAAAATCGGGAAGGCTTTATTATAAAGCACTTCATCACTAGGAGAGAAGCCAATCACGTCTTCATCGCCAAAGAATTTACGATCATAAAACTTATCAAACCCAACAGCAGGATAAAATTCATCACGATTATAAAAACTAGCGTCATTTGTATGGAAAGTCGCGGTTTTATAATCATTTTTACCAAGCAAGCGTGGCATTGACGGGATTACCCGGTCGCCATAAGTT
Organism: Listeria swaminathanii; assembly: GCF_014229645.1. GTDB lineage: Bacteria > Bacillota > Bacilli > Lactobacillales > Listeriaceae > Listeria > Listeria swaminathanii. The sequence continues at coordinate 411,938 of NZ_JAATOD010000001.1, forward strand.
TGGGTGTTAGTGTAGTAACCACTTGGGAAAGTCGAGGTATAAACGGACCATTCCGCATCGGCAGTATTGGATTTAGAAACAGTTTGGAAAAATTGGTTGGAATACATTGTTTCGTTTTGCAGACTATCTAATGTTGGCGTAATTGACTGACCATCAATTTTGACATTGGTTAAATTACGCTGGAACGACTCGAGTTGAACAATGATAAGATTCTTACCTTTGGCTGCACCGAAATAATCGGGGTTCGAGTTAACGGTCACGCCTTTAATATCGTTGACGTTTTTGGCGGTAATATCAGCGGCTTTTACATGGTCGGCGCCAGTAAGTGCGGTGCTAATATTAAACGTGAAAATCCCCATTCGTTTTGCTCGTTTGGAGTCACTGATAATGTTTTGTTGCATCATGAAATACGTAAAACCACTTAAAACAAGCAAAGTACTTACAAAAGATACACCATAAACGCGGCTAGTTATACGAAATGACGGGAACTCGTGCCCTTTTTTTATGTTGAAGTAAAGGATAAATGGTAGTAAAACGATATCTAGGATGTATAACCAGTCAGTTCCATTAAGCAAGCTTGTCGCACTGTTTTTAACTACGCCAACTTCGCCAATAAGAGAGAAGCTATGATAAGTCGGAACTTCATTATAAAACCGGGCATAAAGAACGCAAACTAGCATTAAAATCCCGATAAATAAAGACATTCCTGCATACCAATAAATATGCGAGCGAACTGGTGCAAATAAATGAATGAGTCCAAGAAGCAATACGATAAACAGCAGGTCCATTCCAAGTGCCAAGAAGTTAGGATCTTTAAAAATCTGGAAATAGGCGAAAGTGAACTTACCAATAATTAATAAAAAATAAAATAAAATCAACTGAATTCCTCTTTCTAGCATGCTTTGTGACGAATACGCACAAATCCATTCCTTCTAATTTTAGCTTAATCGCGCGAACAGTGCAAATCATGAAAGATGATTCAGATATATTTGGGTAATAGGTTCTAGTTTAGGAAAGATTGATTAGTTTTTGTGTTTTTTCTCACAATGCTATTGACCTTTAAAGTGTAAAAGTATACTATTTTAGAAGACAATAAAAAGGTAGGAGACAAAATGAATTCATTATTTAGAAGAAAACCGATTGAAGATTTAATGCAAAATAAAAGTGGTAGCACGCATTTAAAGCAAACATTGGGTCCATTTGACTTAACATTGCTCGGAGTGGGGGCGATTGTTGGGACCGGGATTTTTATTTTACCTGGGACGGTTGCTGCAAAAAATGCGGGGCCAGCGATTATTTTTTCCTTCGTGATTGCGGCGATAGTTTGCGCGATTGCAGCGATGTGCTATTCCGAGTTTGCGTCTAGCGTTCCGGTTGCAGGAAGTGCCTATACGTATGGTTATGTTGTTTTTGGAGAATTAATTGGATGGTTACTTGGTTGGGCGCTTATTTTGGAATACGGGCTTGCTGTGGCTTCTGTTGCGAGTGGTTGGTCTTCGTATTTAAATGCGCTGCTTTCTGGGTTTCATATTTCGATTCCACAAGCGGTATCTGGGCCTTTTAATCCAGAAGTAGGTACATTTATTAATTTGCCGGCGATTATTATCGTGCTGGTGATTGCGTTTTTACTAACTCTTGGAATAAAAGAGTCCACACGAGTGAATACGATTATGGTTGCTCTGAAAGTGGGCGTTATTTTACTATTCTTAGTAGTCGGCGTGTTTTATGTTAAACCGGATAATTGGCAACCGTTTATGCCATTTGGAATTAGTGGTGTTATGAATGGGGCTGCGCTAGTCTTTTTCGCTTATTTAGGTTTTGATGCGGTATCGTCTGCGGCGGAAGAAGTGAAAAATCCACAACGAACAATGCCGATTGGAATTATCGGTTCGCTACTTATTTGTACGGTATTATATGTTGCTGTTTCGGCTGTTTTAACGGGAATGGTACCATATACAGATTTAAATGTCACAGATCCTGTAGCCTATGCTTTGCAAGTTATTAATCAAGACTGGATTGCTGGTATTGTATCACTTGGAGCAGTTGTTGGGATGATTACCGTTATTTTAGTTATGAGCTACGGCGCGACTCGATTGATTTTTGCGATGGGGCGTGATGGTTTATTACCAAAAGTGCTTGCAGAAATTAATCCAAAATACAGAACACCAGTTAAAAACACATGGATTTTTGCGGTTATAGTCGCAATTATCAGCGGGCTTGTTCCGTTAGATAGATTAGCTGAGTTAGTTAATATTGGGACACTTTTAGCATTTATGATGGTGTCGATTGGCATTATTTTCTTACGTAAAAACAAAAGCATTCAAGCAAGTGGATTTAAAGTACCATTTTACCCAGTGCTCCCGATTATATCGTTTCTATTATGTGCATTTCTAATTAGCCGCTTATCGATTCATACATGGATTCTTTGTGGAATTTGGTTTGTTATCGGCTTAATTGTGTATTTTGCGTATGGAAGAAATCACAGTGAATTACTTAAAAAATAATTAACTTACTTTTTGTAAGTCGTTTTATTGGAATTCGAACGCTCCTTGTGTTGTAATGAATGTATTACAATAAAAGGAGCGTTTTTAACATGGTAGAAATTAGCGAAAAATTACGGCTTGGTGAAGTAGTATTGAATGTAGGTCATTTAAAAGAGATGGCAGGATTTTATCAGGAAGTTATTGGTTTAACATTATTAGAAGAAAATGAGCGGATGGTGCGGCTTGGCGTGAGCGGCTCTGATGAGGCACTACTCGTTCTTAAAAAAATAGATCAAGCAGTTGTACCGGAAGTGCCACGGATTGGATTATTTCATACGGCGTTTCTGTTGCCAACACGGGAAAGCTTGGCGGATGTACTTACGCATTTAGCAAAGTCTGGTTATCCGATTGATGGCGCTGGCGATCATGCTTACAGTGAGGCGCTTTATTTACATGATATTGAAGGAAATGGCATTGAAATTTATGCCGACCGTCCGAAAAATAAATGGATGCGCGATGGTGACGGGAATTTGCCGATGGTAACGGAACAAGTTGATGTGGATGGATTACTTCAAATTGCAACAGGTAAACCATTTGCCGGCATGCCAAGTGGAACAATTATCGGTCATGTGCATTTGCAAGTGGCTGATGCGGATAAGGCGGAAGAATTTTACAAAGAGGCGCTTGGAATGAATTTGACCACAGCGATACCGTCAGCAAGATTTTTTGCGGCTGGCGATTATCATCATCACATTGGCTCTAATGTGTGGGCGGGACGCAATTTGGAAAATCGACATGAAAATGAAGTTGGACTTGCTTGGTTTACGATTATTACACCCGACAAAGAAGCGATAACAGCTAATTTAGAACAACAAGGGTATGAAGTAAAACGATTTGAAAATACAATCTCAGTTACTGATTCGAACGGAATTAAGATTCATTTTAAATAAAAAAAAGAACTGTTTAAGCGAAAAATGAGCTTAAACAGTTTTTTGATGCGATAATAAGGGAAAGGTAGATTAGACTAATTATTTTTAATGTTTACGTTGCATGGATTTCTTGAAAAACCAATTGCTTGATTGGAAAAGGGTTTGGAAAATTAAAACGATACCAATTCCAAGTGTTAAATAAGAAAGCGCTATGGCTGCGTTGTCTGGGAATGAATTTTGTACAGCGAGAAAGGTAATAAAGAAGCCGCTATTGGCACAAAATGCTATCCAGAACCAAGATATACCACTAAGTTTGCTTACTACAAAAGAAAGGCCAGAGACAGTTGCTGCTAAAATAATTCCTGTAACTATCATAGACGTAAATTCCATTTTCATCGCTCCTTTGTCATAAATGAATTATTATTAATAATAATGTAACATAAATGAAATATTTTGTAAAGAAGATACGAAGAAGGGAGATTTCCAGATGATTGAATTTTTTAAAACGACCAATGAAAAAATGGAGCAACTTTCGGCTTTGGAAGATGGTTGTTGGGTAAAAGTGACTGCTCCAACTGATGAAGAAATTGAGATATTAAGCAAGGAGATGGATGTGCCAAAACCGTACATTTTAGATGCACTGGACTCTGATGAGCGTTCTAGAATAGAGCTGAAACGAGCGGAACAAGATGTCAGACATTCGCTAGTCATCGTGGATTATCCATACGAATCAAAAGATGAACTGGGCTATGCGATGTACGAAACGCTTCCGATTGGGATTGTCTTAACTAGAAAACATCTTGTAACAATTACGTTACGTGATTTACCAATCTTAGAAGATGTGCGCTTAATGAAGTTAGAAGTGTATGATACAACTAATCATAAACAATTTTTGTTAAAATTATTGTATGCTGTATCTTATTATTACCTCAAATATTTAAATCAAATCATCAAACAGACAAATAATTTAGAAATACAGATCAAACAATCGATGAAAAATGAGCAACTGTATGCGTTTATGGCGGTTCAGAAAAGTTTAGTATTTTTTGCAACAGCACTTCAATCGAACAAAGCCATTCTTGATAAAATGGAAGATGTAGAACATTTTATGCAGCAAGAAGATAATCATGATTTGCTCAGAGATGTTATTATTGAAAATAAGCAAGCAATTGCCATGACGGATACATATACCCAAATAATTAGCGGAATGTCGGACGTATTTTCTTCGGTTATTTCGAACAATTTGAATATCGTGATGAAATTTTTGACATCATTTACCATTATTTTGTCATTACCAACGATTGTGGCGAGTATTTATGGGATGAATATTAAGCTACCGTTTATGCATAATGAGCACGCGTTTGCGTTAATTCTTTTATTTACGCTGTTAATTACGACGGGAGTAACCGTGATTTTTTGGCGTAGAAAATACTTTTAATATATAGAAAACGAGGGATGAGCATGGAAAAACAAACATACGAAAAATTAGCATATTATACAATCAAAGAAAAAATTCTCAGTGGTAAGCTTCATGTTGGACAACATATTTCAGAAGCTGGTATTGCAAAAGAATTATCGATTAGTCGCACGCCAGTCAGAAAAGCAATTGCGGTTTTAGTATCCGAAGAGTTAATCGAATACGAACTAAACCGGGGGGCAATTGTGATTGAAAGCAGTATGAGCGCTGGTCGTTTTATCGAATTACTAGAAATGGCAGAAATTTTAGTCGCCCAAACTATCGAAAAATGTAAAAATAAAAACTTAACTTACAAGCCAGAGCAAGGCGATGCACTGTTAAAAGAAATGCGGGAAATCCAAAAAGAAGAAGATGTGGATGCGTATTTGTCTTTGCTTAGTAAGTGGTTGCTGCAATTCGTAGCGCAGTTAGCCAATAGTTACGCCGAGGACATTGTTCGGAAAATGAAACGCGATTTCTTTAATAAAGCGCAAAAAGATATTAAAATAATTCCGGTCCTTTTGGAAGAAGAAACGATGGAAGCTTTAGAACAATTGACTTATTATATGGTAGAAAAGAAACATGATTTAGCAAAAGAGGTAATGCAAAAATTAGTGAATTTGTATATTATCCGTACATTTAGATAGTATTTCTAAAATGATTTGCTTGAAAACAGGGGGTGCTTTTGATGCGGAAAGTATACGAAATATTTATTTTAGACTGGCGCCGTCTCTTCAAAGCGCCTTTAGCTTTGTTATTAGTTATTGCGCTGATTATTTTGCCATCATTATATGCATGGTTTAATATTGAAGCGCTTTGGGACCCGTATTCAAATACATCGGGAATCAAAGTGGCAGTTTCGATTGATGATGAAGGCGCGGAAGTAGATGTGCCAGGGAAAAAGCCTCAACAAGTCAATGTCGGGGAAGAGCTTAAGAAAACGCTGGAGAAAAATAAAAAGCTGGGCTGGACGTTTGTAAGTGAAGCAGAAGCCAAAAAAGGCGTGAAAAGCGGCAAATATTATGCTTCAATCCACATTCCGAAAGATTTCTCAGAAGACATGGTTTCGGTTGTCAGTGATAACGTCACAAAACCAACTATCGATTATTCGGTCAACGAAAAAATCAATGCGATCGCGCCAAAAATGACCGAAAGCGGAGCAACAACAATCGTAAATCAAATCAGTTCGGAATTCGTCGGTACAGTGAGCAAGGCAGTTTTAGAAGAATTTAATAAAGCTGGGATTGATCTTGAAAACGAATTACCGACAATCAGACGCTTGAAAAGCAAAGTGTTCCAAGTGCAAGATGCGTTACCAGAACTTAAAAAAATGGGTGCCGAGGCTGTCAAAATGGAAGCCAAACTACCCGAACTAAAAGCCAAAGCCAATCAAGTTGTCGAGCTAAATGAAAAAATCCCAGAGCTCAATAAAGCGACAGAAAACGTCCTATTAGTAGAGCAACAACTACCGAAAATCGACCAACTGGGCCAAGATATTCTCGTGCTTCAAAAGAAAATTCCAGAAATTAAACAAATCGCAGAGTCGGTAAAAGAAGTCGATGAAAACTTCGGAACGATTAAAAAAACGGTCAATGACGCGGTGAATGAATCTGGTAAAGCGCTCGATGTGATTGATACGGCAATGGCGGCGATACCAACCGTAGAAAAAATCGCTCAAAATGGTAGTGGCTACGTGGATAAAGTATCCGATTTTGCGGATGAAATTAATAAGTCTTTTGATACGTTAGCGCCTGCAATCAAACAAAACTTAACGCTAATGAAGCAAATGGCGGACAACGTTTATCAAGTCACAGAAGGAATTAAAAACGGTTCGATTAGCGGAGACCAAGCGATTGCCGAATTGAAAAAAATGGAGCAAGATATTGATTCGTTACAGCAAATGATTACGAAACAAACAGCCACTTTGGAAAGTTTAAATGAAACGTTGCCGAACAAGCCATTTACTGATTTAATCACGAATTTAAAAGCAATTAATGGCCAATTAGGTGCGCAAAAAGCAACGATTACAAAAGTGCGGACAGAACTGGAAAACGGAGCACAACCTTCTGAGGAAACTTTAAATCAACTGAATGAACAAGCGAAAAATGTTAGCGCGAAATTGGACCAAATTTTAGCAAACTATGATTCGGAAATTGTTCCAGCGATCAAAGTCGGCTTAAACCAAATTCAAGGGGATTTAAAAGATAGCCAAAAACTACTGGAAACGTTGCAAGCTAAAATCCCAGAAATCACACAGGTGTTGAAAGATTCCAGAGAAACGTTGCAAACAGGCCAAACCTATTTAAAAGAGTTCCAAAAACGGCTACCAGAAATCCAGAAAACGTTGGATGAAGCGACCGAAGTCATCAACACTAAATTAGATACCATTATCGCTGGTATTAACGAAGCGGCGAACTTTTACAAAAACGATTATCCGAATGTAAAAGCCAATATTAAAAAAGCAGCCGATTTCATTCGCAATGATTTACCGGGACTCGAAAAAGAAATTAACCAAGCGTCTAACTTAATCCAACAAAAAATGCCGGAATTCGAAAAAGCGATTAAAATTGCGGCTGATCTATCAAGAGAAGAGCTACCAGAATTCGAAAAAGCCATCAATAATGCGGCCAATAAAATTACCGATTTCGATAAGAACTACGATTTGCAAAGCATTATCAAGATGCTCAGAAATGATGCCGACAAAGATAGCTCCTTTATTGCCAACCCGGTGAACTTAAAAGAAACGAGCTACTATCCAATTCCAAACTACGGCTCGGCAAGCTCGCCATTTTATACAGCGCTTTGTTTATGGGTTGGTGCGCTCTTGCTGATTTCGTTACTACGTGTCGATGTAGAAGTGCCGGCGGGTATTTTCAATCATTATCATCGTTATTTCGGCCGATTGTTAACTTTCCTATCAATCGGATTAATGCAGGCGCTTATCGTGACGCTCGGGAATATATTCTTACTAGGCGTTTCCATCGCAGAACCATTACTCCACGTGCTCTTTAGTATGTTTATCAGCGTAGTATTCATGACAATTGTCTACACGCTAGTATCGCTATTTAATAACGTCGGAAAAGGAATTGCGATTATCTTACTAGTATTACAAATTTCAGGGGCAGGCGGGAACTTTCCAATTCAAGTTTCGCCACCATTTTTCCAAGCGATTTATCCATTCTTACCATTCACCTATGCCGTAAGTTTAATCCGGGAAAGTGTTGGGGGACTGTATATGCCGACCGTTTGGATTGACATGAGTGTTCTTGCTGGATTTGCGATTCTCTTCATCGCACTCGGCGTTCTACTCAAAAAGCCACTCGACAAAGTAGTACCTAAGCTCTCAGAAAAAGCAAAACGAAGCAAGCTCATCCATTAATAAAATTTCTGTGATATAATTACGAGCGAAGAGGGGGCAGACTTTGTGGCAAATAAATTTAAAACATTAGACAAGATGGTTTACAATTTACTTCTTGAAAAAATTAAAAACGGTGAGTTAGTCATGAACCAGCATTTGGCAGAAGAAAAACTAGCTACGGAATTCGGTGTTAGCCGTTCACCACTTCGAAAAGCAATCGCAACACTAACTGCTCAAGGAATTGTCAGCTATCATGAAAATAGCGGCGCCGTTTTAAATGATGTCCTTGTTGATTCGGCCCGTTATGTGCAGTTAATGGAAACGATTGATATATTTGTCGACGCAGCAATTGTTAAGGCAGCACATTTTGGCTATGAAATGGATATCGAAAAACTGCAAGAGCGCGTGGTCGATATGGAACGATTTTCCTATTTAACTGACATCGAAAATTATTTTGATGCGCATCATCGTTTTATTCTTTGTTTAATTAGTTTTGCCGAAAATCCCTACCAAGTGCGGATAGCCAAACAGATTTTCTTTCAAATGGTTCACTTTTCGGATGGAATTAACATTTTTAAATCCGTCGAAATTAGAGAATGGACTAACAAAAAGAGCAAGCAGATTTATGAATTGCTTGCACAGGAGAAAACAGAAGCCGCCAGAAAAACGATTAAGTCCTTGTTTGCGGAACTTACGATTCAAGCTTACAGATAAAAAGAGCTGTCATAATCTGACAGCTCTTTTTTGATATAAATTAAATCCATTTTTCTTGCCTGAAAACGCAAAACCGTAACGTAGATACATTTGATTTAACGTGTCATTGGTTTCAATACAATCTAATCGGACGAACGGAACCGACTGTTCTTCCGCCAATTTTTCAGCAAAGTAAATCATTTCCTTGCTAAAAGAAATACCACTAAACTTACGGGCAACCATAATCCGGTGCAAATAATAAGCTTTATCACTCGCCAAGTCACCCCATAAATCCGCATCCCAATCACTTGGCGTTTTTCGAATAATCATCGCGCCCGCAAGTTCATCAGCAGCCGTTTCAAAAAGGGCAACCTCGCCAAGCTCAATGCGTTGTTCGATATTATGCACATCGAAACCATGTAAAATATCGCCCCACTGGGTTGAACCCGATTCTTTTAACCAGCGAGCAGTATCCATCATTAAGTCCATGATTTTTGGACGATCATGCGGCAAAGCAAAGCGGACTAGAAATTCCAGTCCGCCAGCCGTAATTTTATTTTGGTTCATTTTCATCTTTCGGAGCCTCTGGATTTTCAGGAGCTTCTGGACTCTCAGGAGTTTCAGGAACTTCAGGAGTCTCGGGTGTTTCAGGAGTCACAGGTGTTTCTGGAACTTCTGGAACTTCGGGTTCTTTTGCTGTACTAGGTCCAAAACCTTCTGGGTGGGTATCTTCCACAAATGGATCAGCTTCTGTTGTTCCGAATGGGTCCACTTCTTCGTCTGCAACAATTACCGTTTCTTCCGTAAAAGTGCCTTCGCTCGCTGCGAATAAATCATCGTAGAATACAGCGCCAGAAGTGATTAGATAAGGATACACATAAAGCGAAATACCAAGTGTAATTAACCAAGAAGCTAAAATCAATACTAGTCCACCAAATGCAGCACCGGCAGAAATTGTGGAGATAACTTGGGATGGATCAGTAGAATAATAAGATGAAGTAGCTGCTCCACTAAATACAATAACAGATCCGACAATCGCAACAGCAATTGGAATTAAATACCAAAGTAGGAATGTAAGAGATAGTCCGAAAAGTCTACCTTTGTGTCCATTCATCATATGGCGGCTTTCTGTGATAGCGTCTAATGGGGAAATATTAGGATTATCTCTTAAAATGAAGAATGTTTGTGAATAAGAGTAAGTTTTAATAATCCCAGGTACGATTAGTAGTAAGCTCCATAAGAAAGTGAAAATACAAATTAGCAAGTATGCTACGAATGTACGCCCAAATTCTTTAAAGCCACTAAACATATAAGCAACATCAGGTTGTTCTCCGCGGCTAATTGCCAGATACACCCAAGCAACACCGGTGTATAATGGTCCCGTTACTAGTATCATAGCAACCTGACCTACGAAAGGAATCCAACCAAGTATTCCTCCAGTCACTGTTAAGATTAACCATGCGAGCACAAAAATCCCAATGGCAATTCCCCAGTTACCACGTAGCGACTCTTTCGCGGTTCTTTTTACTTGTGAAATAGTCATCATATTGAAAACTCCTTTTTCGTTTATTTTAGTATAATAGCAAAAATACCTACTCCTAAAATAGCATACTTTTAAGGACTAATACAGTAATAAGAGGCGTGATAAAAAAATGCCAGGAAAAAGGATTACATTTCTATTTTTAGGGGAAAAGTAATTCTATGTAGTATGACTAATTTGGAGGTGGCGCAAATGGCCCATGAGAATTTAAGAGAATTAGAAGATCAATTAATTGAGTTGCGACAAACGTATCAAGAAGTAATCAGTGAAACAAGGGATTTTGAAGACCCTCAACTCCAAAATGGACCAATCAATGCATCGGAAGTTAGATTAAGTGCATTACGTCACGAAATCGCCGAAGTAGAGAAAAAAATCAAAAAAGCAGAGAGCGAAACCGAATAAGAAAAAGGCGTCCATTTGTTAATTTAGCAGAGGGGCGTTTCTTTTACGTAGATTTGGAGGTATAGCGATGAAGCCAATTTTTGCGGTAGGAGATGTGCACGGAGAAGTGACGCTTTTAGACGAGTTGCTGGAAAACTGGGATAAGGAGCGCGAACGGCTTTTGTTTGTAGGAGATTTGATTGATCGCGGCGAAAACCCAGCGGCGGTACTTAGAAAAGTAAAGGCATTGGCGGACCAAACAGATGTGATCGTTTTAAAAGGAAATCACGAACAAATGCTACTTGATTTTCTCGAGAATCCCACAGAAAAAATGCACTATTATTTAAGCCAAGGCGGAATGGAAACCATTCAATCTTTAATCGCCGACTCCTTAGATAAAAAAATGACGCCAGAAGGATTAGCAGAACGGATTAAAAATGAGGCTTCGGAACTGATTGATTTTATCCGGAATTTGCCACTTTATTATGAAGAAGGCAAGTATGTATTTGTGCATGCGGGAGTGGATTTTTCTAAAAAAGATTGGCATGATACCGAGGAGCGCGATTTTTTCTGGATTCGCGAACCATTTTTATTTGGGAAGAACAATACGGGGAAAGTCTTTATTTTCGGGCATACCCCAGTGCAAAATTTACATAGTAATGGAAGTTCGGGTATTTGGGTTTCGGAAGATAAAACGAGGCTCGATATTGATGGTGGCGCGGTTTTTGGCGGGGAGCTTCACGGAGTTGTCGTGGAAGAAAATCTCATTACCAAAAGTTTTTCAGTAAAAAAATAAGCATCAAATGGGCTTTTTTAAGAGCTCATTTGATGCTTTTTTAGTTAATAATACGGTGCCATAAATAAGTATACTAATACGCCAGTTAAGCTGACATATAGCCAAATCGGCATAGTCCAACGAACGATTTTTTTATGTTTATCAATTTGCATCGTCCAGCCCCATACAAGTGCAAAAAGCGCGAGTGGAACGACGATTGCCGCTAAGAAACTATGTGTAATTAAGATGAAAAAGTAGATTGGACGGATAATCCCAACTCCGCCAAATGTGGAAGTTTCTGCTGAAATATAATGAAACGTTAAGTAAGTTACTAAGAAGAATAACGTTGATGTAAATGCTGCTAAAATGAAGCCACGATGCATTTTAATGTTTTTCTTTTTTATAATCGCCCAAAGTGCAATAACTAAAAATACAAAGGTAAAACTATTAAAGATGGCGTTCATGCGCGGGAAAATAGTAATGTCAAAATGCACTGCTCCTTGATAACCAATTGGTGAGAAGAATAGTAGCAAAATCACCACAACCGCGATAAATGAAATAATCATTATCGGCCAAAAATAGTTTTTTTCTGATGTCGGCTTTGTGAGTTTTTCTTTATTTTGTTCCATGAAAAAAATAGCCCCCTAAATATAAAAATTGCTGTACTTCTTTCATTATACATGACGAACATATCGGATGCGAAAGATTGAGCTTTTAAGGTATAATAGGTTTTGAAAGGGTGTTTCGTATGTCGATAATTGCACGAGAATTAACAAAAGCGGAAGAAGCCGAAATTATCCGTTTAAAAGAAGAAGGCGAAGTAATGCTCCAAACGGACGGAACTCCAGAAGAACGAATCGAGAAAATTGCTGCGTACTTAAAAGATACCTCGCCAGACCCTGATTTGGCAGAAGAACTAGGTTACGTTTTAGGCTCATTATACGGAGAAGCGGCGCGGGAAAAGTATCAGTGGAAATGGCTGTTTGTAGCTGAAAATGATTTAGAGGGCTACGCGATTACGTCGAAAGAGCATGGCTATACGTTTATGGTGCATGATTATTTTATGCAAGTAATCGTTCAGAATAAACCGGATAATAGTAAAATGTTATTTGAGTTAATGGTTGATATGACAGGTAATCGGGATGATTTTCGGATGATTGGGTGAGGAGAATAGTTAGTAATAATGGAAGTTGAAGCAGTCCATTGCATAAAGAAGACTAAGAAAAGAATTTATCAAAATAAAATGTAATGGTTGCGAAAGGAGCGAAATATATGTCTAAAGGTATTGATTTTAAAAGTATAGACAACAGCATGAATATCCCACGTATTGGAGGCGAAAGTCTTTTACCTAATGATATAGGTTGGCCAGTAAATCCTAATGGAGAAAATTTAACTTTTATTATGAATTTACCAACGAATTTTCTAAATGAAACTCATCAATTTAATTATCCAGAAGATAAAACTATCTCGGTATTTACAACATATAATAAGGGATACTTTTTGGATTTAATTGGATACCATGGTGATGAAGATGAGTTAGAGGGGATCAAGGACGGATTCACAAAGGTTATTATGCATTCTGTCGGTACACTGCGAAATGAATCTGAGTTTTTAATCCCAGCAAAAGAGATTATATTGGGTGAAGAAGTAGTTGAACTGGATTATTTTCGTGGTTCACTTATTGGTGAAAATCCAGTGTTTTTGCAAAATGAACAGCTTGCATTGGGTAATTATAGATTTTGCTTGCAAATATATGAAGGTGATTTTCCAGAAGAATTTGGAACTATATTTAATTTAGGTGATTCTGTAGGTTATCTCTATTTAAATGAAGAAGTTTCAGAAGATATTGGATTATTCTTCACGCAATGTACCTAAAGACTGTAAAAATACAGATGATGAAATATAATTTATCTGGCTTTTCGCGCGAAGAATTTATGCCTATTGTAGGAAAAATTTCGCATAAATTATGCAAAGAATGGCACTCAGTTATCGATGTTCATGGGAAGCATTTTGGCAAGGATAAGACGATGGATGAAACGTGGTTATTGGAAAGTTAATAATAGCAATGGAAGCCGTGATTTTTGGCTTCTTTTTTTTGTGCTGATAAATTACTTTTTGGGTTGAAAAGGCGCCGACACTTTTTTGCCATATTTTAAGAAGAAATCACTTATTTTAATAGACTTTTCGCATGAGCCTATAGGTATAATTATAGTAATTAAGTAAGCCAGTTTTTAATACATACAGACTAAACATAAGGAGGAACAATATTGAAGAAACTAGCGAAACTCATAATAGCATTTAGTGTTATTTGTTCTATTATCATCGTCCCTGTTGATATGCCTGTGAAAGCGGAGGAAAGTAATAAACGTGATGACCTGATTAAGTCCGTGAGTTTTTATAAATCGAATGGACAAAGTCTTACCGCGAAGGAAAAATATAATGAACAACTAGATTATTTTTTGGAAGTGGCTTTTGGCGGGAATTCTTTCAAGAAAGGTGATTATTTTGATGTGACCTTATCAACGGATGCTTTGTTTTACACGGATAAAGTATATGATTTGAAAATCGATGTTGATCCAACTGCAGCTGTAAATGAGCAAGTGGTCGGGAATGTTCGTGTGATACAAAATAATGATGTTTACACACTGCGCATTTATTTTACAGAAGATTCGGATTCTTTATTCGTGAACAGTTTTAATGGGACGTTTAAAATACAAGTAATGCCAGCGCATGGCGATAAAAATCTCATCAACTTATCGTATAATGGGGCTCGTCAAAATTTTAAAAACATTGGTACGAGTAGCGTTGAATTAAATGTCGATATGGCAAGTGATTGGCCGCCGGTTGGGATAAGTGATTTTTCGAAAGTGAACGGTGATTTATACCATGCGATACTAGTATATGAAAAGCCGAAAAGTAAAGTGAATTATGAAACGGAAATTTTAGTATCTTATCCGCTTTTTGAGAAACGGATTCCGCTTGGCAATGTCCAAAATATTAAAATTGAAATTTGGGATGAAGCGAAGGGAATATATCGGTTAGGTGTAGCTGGCGTTGATTACGGCACGATTACATATGACGTCGGAACGCCATTTGTGGGTGGACCGGTTTTTCAAATGAATTGTACTATTCCGTTCAAAGGGATTTCCACGAGAACGCGGGTTAGTTTTGATATTGATACGAATGTGGATGGGAAGCCTGGGACAACGGATCCGTATCTTGTTAGTCTTTCTTCGGTGGCATCTGCAACAAAATCACTTCAATTTTATCCAGTGAATAATGGGAATGCGAATATTAGCGCTACTTTTTATGGCAAAGTAACTACGAAGTTTGAGGATGAATTAGGCAATCCGATTACTTTTGCTGACTATAGCGCGGCAACTATTCCCGGAAAAGTTAATCAAGCTGGCAAATATGAAATAACGGAACCTTTTTTATATAATTCGACACAAAATATCGATAAACATGCGTTTGATAATTTGTTAAGCGCAAACAAATATAAATTGCTTAGTGTAACTTCGAATAATAAGCTTTCTGAGACGACAGACAACTTAAATATACAAATCAAGCGAGGTTTTCAAAATGATGTCTTGTATAAAATAAAAGCACTTCAAAAGCCGGTTATCAGCGCGCTTCCGGAAATGGAATATAGTAAAACGGTGACGCGCACGGTGGAAGAATTTCTTACGGATGTCGAGGCTAGCACGGATATTCCGGCTGATATAAATAGTGATTTATCCAATGTGAAATGGGGAGTTCCCGGAGATTATCCTGTTCTGCTAACCGCGGTGAATGAAGACAATCAGGCGGCTGATCCTGTTTCTGTTACGATAAAAATCCTTAAAAATCCAGCGCCAATTATTACAGTAGACCCAGAGATAACCTATGATAAAACAGTGACGAAAGACGAAAGTACGCTCCTTAATGAAGTAAATGCGCGAACGAATGATGGTTCGGCAATTATTTCAGATATGGATAAGCAAGTAAAATGGGGCGTGCCGGGTAATTATGAAGTCACTTTGCAAGCGGTGAATGAAGATGGTGTGGCAGCCGAAGCGAAAACGTTTGTAGTGCATATTTTGAAAAGTCCAGCACCGATTATTACGGTGGACCCAGAAATAACCTATCCTAAAACAATGACAAAAACGGAAGCCGAACTCCTACATGAAGTTAACGCTAGGACGAACGATGGCTCCCCGCTAGTTTCAGATATGGATAAGCAAGTGAAATGGGGCGTGCCGGGTAATTATGAGGTCACTTTGCAAGCGGTGAATGAAGATGGTGTGGCAGCAGAAGCGAAAACGTTTGTAGTGCATATTTTGAAAAGTCCAGCGCCGATTATTATGGTAGATCCAGAAATCACGTATGACACCACGATTATAAAAGACGAACAAGATCTATTGCGAGATGTCCGTGCTAGAACGAATGATAATTCAGTGATAACATCTGACGCGGCAACTAAAGTGAAATGGAGGACGCCGGGAAGTTATACCGTGACGTTAAATGCGGTGAATGAAGACGGGATTCCAGCCGAAGCCGTGCAATTTACTGTGAAAATTGTGGAAGCTGAGAAAGCGGCAATTGTTGTTGCGGAAAATCCTGGAGTAACACCCAAGCCAAAAAGGGAAGAGGAGTTAGTGATAAGGAAACTCCCACTAACTGGTGAAACGACTTCAAAAGCGATATTCGTTGGGCTTCTTTGTTTGGGAACTTGGTTTCTAGTTAGAAAAAAATAACAGTAAAAAAAGATAAGTGGGTTCACTTATCTTTTTTTAAGTTACTATTCTTCATCAAAAGCATCAATGGCTACAGGTAAAGCACTTATCACGGTGTTGCCGACCGCGGGCAGGCCAACGAGAATAGCGCTAATAACCTCATCTCGTGTCGCGCCATTTAATTTCGCCATTTTTACGTGGAAGGGTAGTCCGCTTTCGAGGCGGGTGGCGGCCAAAACGGCAATGTATGCGAGTTCCTCTGTTTTCTTGTCGAGCTTGCTTGCGGTATCTAATTTATGTACAGTTTCCATCCAAGCTGCTTGTACTTCAGGAGCTTCTTTTGCGAATACTTCGAATGATTTACTTACTTTCACCAAAATTCATCTCCTATTAAAAGTTTAATAAGCTTTGCACACTTAATCTAGCATAGACTATGTGAAACTTGCAACAAATAAAGCGGACAAGTATGGATTTTCTTGCAAAGTGATTCTGCAATAGGTAAACTTAGTATTACAAAATAGTAGAAAGGAAATTTTATGGATGCTCATATAGAAAAAATACAAGATGTTGTTGAATTAGTTAAGACGAGAAAATATAACGAAGCAGAAAAATTACTTGTTCATTTATACGAAACTTTTCAAACCGAGTCTCCCAAAAACATACCGGAAGTATATTTTAAACGTGATAGGATTGGCTATACTCGTTGGGAAAATACCGAATTAAATGAATTAGGTAAAATAATACAAAAAAACCTGATTTATCTTGATAAACAGGGAATGATTAAATCTGATCTAGTGATTGCATATATTGAAGGTGCAGAGAAAATGAGCGATTTAGAAGGAATGAAAACGACAGATAATTTAAAAGTGTTGGCTGTATTACATGGTATTATGTATGCTTACTCAGCTTAATAATAAAAAACCGCCCAAACACTGGGCGGTTTTTGTATTATCTGTTTTCTGCTTTATTATAAGCACCATGCCAAACAGGGCCGATGAATTCGTTTAATGCGAATCCACCTTTGATAGCTGCTGTGACAAAGTCTTTTGCTTTTGCGACAGCTTCTTCTACAGTTAAACCTTTTGCAAGGCCAGCTGTGATTGCTGCTGCGAACGTACAACCAGCGCCGTGATTGTGGCTTGGGGAAATTTTTTCTACTTCATAAATAGTGAATTCTTTTCCATCGTAAAGTAGGTCGATTGCTTTGTCGCTTTCTAGGGCTTTTCCGCCTTTGATAACAACGTATTTAGCGCCTAATTCGATGATTTTTTTCGCAGCTGCTTTCATATCGTCTAATGTAGTTAATTTGCCAAGACCGGATAATTGGCCGGCTTCGAATAGATTTGGTGTTGTGATTGTTGCTTTTGGTAATAATAAGTCGCGGATTGCTTCGGCATTTTCTGGTTGGATTAGTTCGTCTTCGCCTTTACAAACCATAACTGGGTCGATAACGACATTTTTTAAACCGTATTTATCAATTGCTTCGCGAGTTGCTTTAATGATGTCAATCGAACCAAGCATGCCTGTTTTCATTGCGTCAACTGGGCCGCCAGAAAGGATTGTTTTTAGTTGTTCGCGGACTAGTTGCGCATCAATTGGAGTAACGCCGTGTGCCCAGTTGTTGTCTGGGTCCATAGTTACGATGGTTGTGATTGCGCTAAAACCATAAGTGCCGTATTCTTCAAATGTTTTTAAATCGGCTTGTAGACCGGCGCCGCCACTTGAATCAGATCCTGCAATAGTTAATGTTTTTTTGATTGTCATTAGTGTTTCCTCCTAAAAATAAACTTTAGTCATTTGTTTCTAACATTTTATAAATGGCTGCTGCAACGCCGTGTTCATCATTGGAAAGTGTAACGTGTTTGGATAATTCTTTGACTTCTTCTTCGCCGTTACCCATGGCCACGCTATATCCAGCCATTTTCAGCATTGAAATATCATTCATATTATCTCCAATTGCAAACGTTTCATCAAGTGTTACGCCTAATTTTTCTACATAATATTGTAAGGAAATACCTTTTTGTGCCTCGCGGTGGGTGATTTCAATATTATCGGAAAAAGAAGAGGTGACAGATAGCTCGGAATCATTTTCAAGTTTTTGTTTGGCTTTTGCAAGCACGTCTTTATCAGAAGAGAAGGAGATGAATTTTAGAATGGTTAAATCTTTATTGCCTAAAATGCGCTCTACATCAGGAATTTCGTGGACGTCTTTGGATTCAAAACGTTCTTCCACTTTATCCATGATTGTTTCTGCTGGAACATCTGGGTGGATGCGTTTGTGCATTTCAATCATAAATTCTTTGCCACGGGCTTTATCTGTTGTGATTGGGCCCATGTCAGTGAAAAATTCGGTATACATTCCTAGTTCAGTCAGGGTGTTATAAGTGTTACGCGCTAAGTTTTTATCAATGGGATGTTGCAAAATTATTTTGCCGTGTTCGTCACGAATTTCTGCACCATTCATACAAATCGCCGGTGCGTATAAATTGGCTTTGTTAATCAAACCCATTGCATCGTCATACATACGTCCAGTACAAAGAACGAAATGAATTCCTTTGGCGCGAGCTTTTTCGATTGCCTCGACGTTTTCTTGTGCAATCTCGATATCAGAGTTAAGTAGTGTGCCATCCATGTCTGAAGCAATAACTTTAATCATAATATTTAATTCCTCCCCAATTTTACCTACTTCACTAGAATATCATTTTTTTAAGAAAAATGCACAAAAGGTAGCTGCGCGTAGTTTTTTGGATGGTGCGATTACTTTACTATATTTCTGTCTTTCATTTGGTTATAATGGATAAGAATAAAACGTGGATAGGATGTGTCAGGATGAAAACAGAACTAGAAAAGATGATTGCAGGAGAAATGTATGATCCTAGCGACAGAGAGCTTGCACACGGAAGAAATCGTGCGCGTAAGTTCTGCAGAGAGATTAACGATACAATGGATTCAGCGTCCCGTTCCAGTGTGTTAAAACGTCTTTTTGGTGGCACAAAAGAAAATGTTTATGTTGAACCAGATTTTCGTGTAGATTACGGTTCTAATATTTATGTTGGTGAGAATTTTTATGCTAATTTTGATTGTGTAATTTTAGATGTGTGTGAAGTACATATTGGTGATAACTGCATGATGGCGCCGGGGGTTCATATTTATACGGCAACGCATCCGCTTGATCCAGTGGAACGTAATAGTGGTTTAGAGCTTGGGAAACCAGTTGAAATTGGTGATAATGTCTGGATTGGCGGACGAGCAATTATTAACCCTGGTGTGAAGCTTGGAAATAATGTCGTTGTTGCGTCAGGCGCAGTTGTTACGAAAAGCTTTCCTGATAATGTTGTTGTTGCTGGAAATCCAGCGCGTGTTATTAAAACAATTGAGGTTGAGGAAAAATGATTATTTCAGATGCAAAGATTTTTGAGCAAATGGAAAGTGAGTTAGCTAAAGCAAGAGCAGCGACAACAAAAGCGAGCCAAGATAAGCATTTGCATGGCTTGATGCTACTCGTCCAGCTTGCGAAAACGGGTGACGAGCGAAGCGCAGAAGTAGAACCGACCTTTATTCCAGCAGCGGAACCGGCGCAGATTGCAAGTATGGATGGCAAGAAAATAGAGTTAGAAGACGGCGCGAATGGAGATTCATTGCTTGATTTTTAGGGGGTAACTATGAGAAAAACAATTATTACTGGAGCCATTTTTGCGGGGTTAGCAGTTTTACTGGGAGCATTTGGGGCGCATGCTTTAAAAGATATGCTCGGAAGTTATGCGAGTACTTGGGAAACCGGCGTTCAGTATCAAATGTTTCACGCAGGTGGTATTTTGGTAGTGGGGTTATTAATGGAGAAACAAGCTAGTCGACTTTACACGTGGGCAGCGATTTTATTTGCGGTCGGAATTGTCTTTTTCTCCGGCAGTTTGTATGTTCTAAGTATTTCCAAAGTGGCCGTTTTAGGAGCGATTACGCCTATCGGTGGCGTTTGTTTTATCGTTGGTTGGTTCTTACTTATTTTAGGAGTATCAAGAAGAACGATGAGCAGATATTAATGGGAAAATAATCGTCTTTTCGCGCTAAGTTATGTGGAAAGACGATTATTTTTTCTTATTGGCAAATAAGTGATAAAATAAAGGAATGACAATTTATAAGGAGACAGCAATTACATGACTTATGCACTTGAAATAAAAGGGTTAAGAAAAATCTATTCCACTGGAGTCGAAGCATTACGCGGTGTTGATTTGACGGTAGAAGAAGGGGATTTTTATGCGCTACTTGGTCCTAATGGCGCTGGGAAATCAACGACTATTGGGATTATCACGTCGCTTGTAAATAAAACATCTGGTCAAGTGAGCGTGTTTGGTTACGATCTTGATACAGATATCGTCCGGGCAAAACAGCAAATCGGTCTTGTTCCGCAAGAATTCAATTTTAATCCATTCGAAACGGTTCAACAAATCGTTGTTAACCAAGCTGGATACTACGGTGTTTCTCGGAAGGAAGCTTTTAAACGTAGCGAAAAATATTTAAAACAATCGAATTTATGGGAGAAACGTAATGAACGTGCGCGGATGCTCTCGGGTGGGATGAAACGCCGCTTGATGATTGCGCGTGCTCTGATGCACGAACCTAAGTTGCTCATTTTAGATGAACCGACTGCTGGGGTGGATATTGAGCTTAGACGTGAGATGTGGACGTTTTTAAGAGAGTTGAACGAAAGTGGTACGACGATTATTTTGACGACGCATTATTTAGAAGAAGCAGAGATGCTCTGTCGTAATATCGGTATTATTCAATCTGGGGAGTTGATTGAGAATACCAGCATGAAATCATTGCTTGCTAAATTGCAATTCGAAACATTTATTTTTGATTTAGAGCCGTATGAAGAAGCTTTCGAAATTACGGGTTATAATCATGTGTTTGAAGATAAGCAAACCTTGTCAGTAGAAGTGGAACGTGATCAAGGGGTTAATCATATTTTTGAACAATTAAGCGAGCACGGCATCAAAGTGCTTTCGATGCGCAATAAATCTAATCGACTGGAAGAACTATTTTTGAAAATTACAGAAGAAAAACATCAAGTGGGGGAGAAACATGTTTAATCTATATTTTACAGCGTTAAAAAGTCTGGCGGCGAAAGAAACGAATCGTTATATGCGAATTTGGATTCAGACGTTAGTGCCACCAGTAATCACGACTTCGCTTTACTTTATTATTTTTGGGAAAATGATTGGTAGCCGCATTGGCGATATGAACGGCTTTTCCTATATGGAATACATTGTGCCCGGGCTGATTATGATGTCCGTTATTACGAGTTCTTATGCCAATGTGTCATCTTCGTTTTTCTCGCAAAAGTTTCAGAAGAATATTGAAGAAATTCTCGTTGCGCCAGTACCAACGCATATTATTATTTGGGGCTTTTTAATTGGCGGGATTGGTAGAAGTATTCTAGTCGGCGCGCTTGTTACGCTTATTTCGATGGTGTTTGTGCCGTTACACATTCACTCGTGGTCGATTGGGATTATTACCTTTTTAATGACGGCGATTTTATTTTCACTCGCGGGACTTATTAACGGGATTTTCGCTAGATCATTTGACGATGTATCGATTGTGCCAACCTTTGTGTTACAACCGCTAACCTATTTAGGTGGCGTATTTTACGCGATTTCAATGCTACCGCCAATTTGGCAAGCTATTTCTAAAGTGAATCCGATTGTCTATATGATTTCTGGATTCCGCTACGGTTTCCTAGGCGTTAGTGATGTGCCAGTAGCCATTTCGCTGTCGATTCTTGTGTTATTTATCGTCGTGCTTTATTCGGTTTGTTGGTATTTGATTAGTAAAGGTCGCGGGCTTAGAAGTTAATAGAGATTTTGAAGGGAGAGCGGGTTGCCGTTCTCTTTTTTTTGAGCTAAAAATCAGGGATGTGTTTTAATTATTCATATCTGTTGCATTTTAGTTAAATTCGTCATCTAATTTTAATACTAAAAAAGGGTTTGGATTGCGTGAGACGGGTATTATATAACCATAAGCAATGACAATGCCATTACTTTTTCTCCCTTTTTTGTAGTGGGTTGTCTTACTTACCTTAAACTCCCTTTTATACTCTTTTGTGGTTGTGTAGCAGCCCTTTGGAGTATTTTTTTGTGGGAAATTGATTTAGGTTTAGCTGTAGTTTAGTGAATAATTATACTGTTTTATTCACTTAGTAATAATAAGAAATGATAATTAATCAAATAAATAAGGGAATTTATATATATGAATAACGTATATTAATAGGGAATATGTATTTTTTGTGATATTTAAAAATAGCCTTGCATAAATTATGAATAATAGCTGTAATTTGCATGTGATTTCGTTATTTAAAGCTCAATATCATGCAAATCGTGTAAGAATAAAACTAAATTAGCTTTACTTTTATTCATTCGCGACAAGAATCGGCCATTTCATTACATTTTTGGTTATACATTGGCTTTTTATGATACACTCTTTTTAAAACCTAGATTATTATACAACAGGGAGAGAAATGCGCTTATGAACAAGTATGTTTTAAAGGATATGATGGCACCATTATTTGGTGGGTTTTTGGCAGTAACTTCGAGTACCCATGTATCTGAAGCTGTAACAAATAAAATGAAAAGGGACTTAATAGCATGAAGAAAAAATGGTTGATAGTAATATTGTCAGTAATAGTTCTTTGTGTAGTAGTTTTCGGGGGAAAGTGGCTGTTATATAGAGATAACCTTGTAGGAATGATGCAAGTTGACGACGTTTTGTATATAGTAACGTATGAACCTGCAAAGGAAGAAGATGCTTTAGAGAAGATTGGCGAGATAGAGCATAGAATTCGCCATTACCGAATACCGAATAAAAATTTCACCTCTAATCATTTAAGTGAAGGGACAGAACTTTACGCAACAAAAAATGAGAATGAGTTTTCAAGAACTATTTTGTTTAAAGAGGACGGCGAATATTTTATTGCATCAGAGGCCGTGGAGCAGCCTAACCAAAAGCGTTAGTAACTGAAAGAATGTTAACTAAAGGGAAATATTTAAAAAGTGTGTTTAACAGCACGTATTTTATTTTTGAGAAAGTAGAGTACATTTTATTACTTCATGGTTTCTAGGACACTCAATTTTTTTAGCAGGTACTCTTAATCGCAAAAATTTACTAATAACTAATAATAAAAATACTTTAAACTCCTTTTATACTTTTAGAATTTGTTTGCAGCCACTAGGAGTATTTTTTAGTCTGTAAAGACTGAGTGTTTGAAAGAAAATATAAGAGGTTACAAGTTTGGATTTATTATTAATTAAAGGGAAGTTTTGAAAAATAATATATGATTGTTTCTAATTTATTTACACATTTTAAACAAATAACATCATTACAATTACTGTGTTATTAACTATGTAAGCTGGAATTTACATTTTGTGAAAAATGCTATATATTATTGATAGGAGGTGTAATTGATGAAAGCTTATTTGGCAGATAGTGTAGCTGGTTATATTATTGATTATTGTAGAGAAAAAAAATATGAGCTTAATAATTTAAAGCTACAAAAGTTATTGTACTATGCCCAAGCAAAGTTTTTAGTTGCGAAAAATCGCTCCTTATTTCAAGAAACTATTGAGAAATGGAAGCTGGGCCCAGTAGTTCCTGAAGTTTATCATATCTATAAAAGTTATGGTGCAAAAAATATTATTTCTCCTGAAAAAAGATTAGAAATAATTTTTGATAAAAAAGGTGAATTCAAATTTAAAAATATCATATTAGAAGAAATATCTCCAGAAGATAAACAGGTATTAAATATGGTTATTGATAAATACGCTCCATTTAATCCGTTTGAACTTGTGAATATGACCCATGAACATGAAATCTGGAAAAAAGATGAAGAAAAGATAAAAGATGGAAAAATCGCTGTCAAATATTCTAACAAAGAAATTAGAGAATTTTTTTCAAAATATCCTAAGGAGTTAGTTTAATGAAGACAACACGTTTAGATGATTTTACTATAGTAAAACTAATAGCTAGCTACCAATTAAATAAGGAACATGCAGAACCTATAGCTGATATTTTAATTAATAAATTTCATGAAGCTCATTTACCATATAGTCAAATTAGTAAATATGTTTTTGAAAATTATTTTTATGAAGATGATTTAGTATTAGTTCAAGAGAATATGCAATTGATTACTACTAAAATGTTTGAAATTGGTAGTAGTAAACTAACAGAAGAACAAATTCAAAAAATATCTCCTAAAATAGAAAGGCATTTTCAATTAGCTATGATTCAAAAAGATTTTTTTCGTTCTAATATTGACAGTTTGCAAATGGAAATTTATGAATCTAAAGATGAAATTACTACTTTTACTGAAGAGACTAAAAACACTTTAAAAGAAGTGTCAAAGACAAAAGGACAGATGTATACAGAGTTTGTAGCGATTCTGGGGATATTTTCAGGGCTTATTTTTGCTTTGTTCGGGGGTTTTGATACATTATCAAGTTCTATATCAACATTAGGCCAAGGCGAAGTTGCATTAACCAATATTCTTATTGTTACTTCAATATTGTTAGCTGGCTTATCTTTAGTTATTTTCACCTTGATGCAAGGGATTTCTAAATTAACTAATCGTACACTAAGAAGCTGTGGTTGTGAAGATAAACTTAGATGTAACCATTCAATCTATGAGAGACATCCGATGCTTTGTTGGATTATTGGCTTGTTAATGCTAGTGTTTTTTAGCAGTTTGATTATCGGAAATATGCCATCTGAAGCATTGGATTTATCGATTTTACCGATTATAATAATTGGTGCTTCAGTACTGTTTTTTGCTTCTTTTATATGCATTATTTTTCGAATCCCCAAGAGTTTGTATAAATGGGTAAACCAAAAGCTTAAACCATAGGTTTCAATCATTTACTTTAAACATTCTTTTTATACTTTTAGTGGTTTAGTAGCCGCTGGAAGTATTTTTTTTGTGAAGATTTATGTTTAAGAGCGGAATAATTCAAGATAGAATAGAGTTAAAGACCTATGACTATTGGCATGTTTTTCCTTGTGATTTGAAATGTGTCTATTTTATGAATCTTTCTATTATAAGCTTGTATAAAGTAAAAGCGATGTATATTCTTAGAGCTAGGGCAAAATTTATTTACATAGGAGGAAATATGGGGTTTTTAGAAGCTTATAAGTCATTTTGGAAGAATTATGTCAATTTTAGTGATCGTGCGCCAGGTTCGGCCTATTGGTATGTATGGGTTTGGAACATGGCGATTTGTGTGGGTCTTTATTTACTGGCTTCTATTTTTGACGTGTCAATAATGCTAGACGGAGGGAACCTTGCTGGTGGAGCTATTGCGATCTTTATTGTAATTGTGATGTGGTTGTATTCAGCAGCTATTATATTACCTACACTTAGCCTTGTTGTAAGACGTTTACATGATACAGGGAAAAGTGGCTTTTTCATTTTCCTTGGTTTAATTCCAGTCGTTGGTTCCATTATTATTTTAATATTTATGAGTTTTGAAAGTGATGGACCAAACCGATATGGAGATGTCTATGAGAAATCGGATATTTAAATAAAAAAACGAGCTAAGGTCAACACTTAGCTCATTTTTTAAAATGTATATATTTATTTTATGAATCTTTCTACGATAAGCTTGTTTTAAGCTAGCGGTGTCGCATATTCTAGAAAAATAACATAATTTTATTACACAGGAGGAAATATGGGATTTTTAGAAGCTTATAAGTCATTTTGGAAGAATTATACTAATTTTAATGGACGCGCGCCAGGCTCTGCATTCTGGTATGTAATAGTTTGGAACATGATAATTAATGGGCCGCTGCTTGTTATGTCAAAAATTTTTGGTGTTTCAGAAATATTATTTGGAGTTGGTGGAGGGATTGCGCTCTTTTTTGGAGGTTTACGGTTTTTGTATTGGTGTGGCTCTATAGTTCCACTAACTAGCCTAATTGTAAGGCGTTTACATGACACTGGGAAAAGTGGTTATTTTGCTTTTCTTGGTTTAATTCCAATCGTTGGTACCATTATTATTTTTATATTTATGAGTTTTGAAAGTGATGGACCAAACCGATATGGAGATGTCTATAAGAAATCGGATATTTAAATTGAAAAAACGAGCTAGGATCATCTCCTAGCTCGTTTTTTTAATGGATTCCTTCGCTCACAAGAAACCAATTCACTTGGTTGGTATTAATAAAATAAGTTAAGTCGTATTTTGTTAACTCGATGCATTTTTCGTTAAAAAGGTTTTTCAAATCTGCTTTAGATAATTCGTGGATGCTGATGTTGTTGATTTTTGCGTCGTCGTCAAGGCGAATAGATTCGCCATTTACGGTATAAATTTCGATATACATCGTGCCACCCTTTCTAAATTACATTTGTTTATAGTTTTCTTTGAATACGCCAAGTTGGTTCAGTGTTACTACGAGTTGCTGGCTGAAAAGTGGTAGTGCTTGGATTTGGTCTAAGTCGTTGGCGTAAGCGAAATCAGCTACTTGTAACACGAGTGTATGGAACGAGTCTGTCATTGTTTCGTTTTGTTGTTTTAAATAAGAATTTTCTTGTTCCAGTTCTTGGCATTTGGTTTGTAAATCTTGGTATTTTTTGTCGAGTTCTTCTTTTTGGACGGCAAGGGATGACAGGGAGTAAATGCTTTTGAGTAAGTCATATACGTTGTTTTCTTCGCCTTGGTTTTCGCTTAAAAGTTGCACGTTGCTTTTAACGCCGGACAGTAGATCCACCAGGTTTTTTTCGCGTGATTTGTCGTAGCTGATTTGTTCTTTGATGGATGTTGGTGCTTTGAATTCAGCTGGTACGACTTTTCCGAAAATGTTGGTTTTTTCTTTTTTCGTATTCTTTTGTGTTTTTCTTTTTCGGCCTGGCTTGTTTTTAGGAATATCTTCTACTTGGATAAGCTCTTTTTTTAGTTTGTAGTAAGTGTTTTGTAGCTGGCTTGGTGTTTTTGGAAAGATCCGCAAATCGTTTAGGCTGAGCATTTCAGAGATATCAAGGACTTTCATATCTTCTAAAATAGCAATTTGGTAACATGCGGAAAGTAGTTCTAATTCGATTTTTAACCAACTAATGTTGGAATGCATATATTTTTCGATTCCACCGTGTTCTTCAACGGCTTGATAAAATTCAGTGAGTAAATGGTAGATTTCTTCGGCAGTTTGTTCGTCAATGCCAGCTTCTGAAGCCATTTTTTTAATTTCAGTAGTAGATGAATTCCCCGGATTATCTACTTGTTTTTTGATTTCTTGAAGTAATTTTCTTATTTCTGATTTAGGCATACAATCACATACCTCTCTATCCTATAGTATTATTGATTTTCTGTTTATTTTTATAATAACAATATATGTTAGTTGTGTAAAGGGAACGCGAGTAGGTCAAAAGGATTGGGTATGAAGAACCTTTTTTTGAGTTAAATAGAAAAATATAAATCGAATAATGAGAAGTTTTCCTTTGATACAGCTGTTACACTGGCTGTTTTTTTATTTTTACACACAATTTCATTTTTTAAAAAAAGTATAGATTTTTTCTGGAATTGGTGTAAAATTTTATATTGCAGTTACAAAAAACACTTTATTGATATATATTTTGAAAAAATGATTTATTTTTGTAATCTGATGAAGGGAGTGAAAGGTGAATTTACCTTACTTGAATGGAATATTTTTTGTCACTTTTAAAAATTATTGTACTTTTGGTAGTACTTGCGGGAATTTCTTATTTTTTAGTTAAGAAAAACAAGCAAGCGAATCGCACGAGAAAAAGCGAAAATGATCTTATAAAGTTGAAAGACACTCTTTTAATCTCTCATCAGTTACGTGCAGTTCTTCTGGAGGCAGATGGGGAAAAGGTGCTGGCGATTATTTCTAATAATGATATTCGAACGGTGTCATTAAAAGGAAAAAATGACCAAAATGAAAAACTTTTCCGAGAATTACTTTTGAAAGAGGAGACTAAGGAAAATGCGTAAAATAACTTCTAGACGAGTATTTCAAGTATCTTTTATTGTTATTTTTGCAATTTCGTTGGTTGTTTTTTGGCCGGGTGTGAATGTGCATGCCGAGAGTTGGATGGATTCGCTTGGTGTAAATGGAACGGACGGGGTTAATTCTAGTGTGGCGCTGTTTGTACTAGTTACGGTTCTTTCTTTGTCTGCATCGATTGTATTAATGTTCACACACTTTACCTACTGTATTATCGTCCTTGGATTAACGAGGCAAGGACTTGGCGCGACGAACTTACCGCCCAACCAAGTGCTTGTTGGACTGGCGTTGTTCTTATCTTTGTTTATGATGCAGCCGCTGATTACTGCTTGGTATGACGATGTGTATAAACCTTCGCAAAAAGAAGAGTGGAGCGCGTCGAAAGTTTGGGACGAAACGCAGCCGCTTCTGACAAAATATGTTGCGGAAAATACATATAAGCATGATATTAACATGATGTTAAAAGCAGAAGGAGAAGATCCGGTTACAAAAAAAGAAGATGCACCGCTTATGGCTTTAATGCCTGCTTTTATTTTGACACAGATTACCCAAGGATTTTTAACTGGGATGTTTATATACTTGGCGTTTATTTTTATAGATTTAATTGTTAGTACGTTACTGATGTATCTTGGGATGATGATGGTGCCGCCGATGACCATTAGCTTACCATTTAAGATTCTTGTTTTTATTTTCATTGGCGGGTACGGACTGATTACCAACATGATTTTTCAAACAATTCACTTTTAAGGGAGTAGCAAAATGAATTTAACGCCGATTACGCAAATTTTTCAAGATTTTTTCTATAGTGGGCTGGCGCTAATTTTGCCGGTATCGCTCATTTGTATCGTGGTCGTAATTGTGGTTGCGATTTTGATGGCGATGATGCAGATTCAAGACCAATCGCTGACGTTTTTGCCGAAGATTATTGCTTTCGTAGTGGCGCTCTTTATTCTTGGACCGTGGATGTTTGAACACATGACGGATTTATTTGTAGGAATCTTTTCCAAATTACCCCTGATGATTAGGGTGTAAACATGGAGTTTGAATTTTTTCTTGCTGTAGTGATTGTTTTCAGCCGAGTTGCCAGTTTTTTATTTTTCTTTCCACTTTTAAAAGGGCGCAACATTCCGAACAGTGTCAAAGTGGTGTTTGGGATGGCGATATCTATTCCGGTTGCAACGTGGGTGGATGTTTCGGGTATTACGACGCTGCCTGATTTGCTGCTCCGGGTCACATCTGAGGTGGTATTTGGGCTAGCGCTGGCGAAACTGGTGGAAATGATTGCGGTCATTCCGAAAATGGCTGGTTTTATGATTGATTATGATTTAGGATTTTCGCAGGTGAACTTGATTGATCCGTCTTATGGGACGCAAAACTCGATTACGGCTGCGATTTTAGATACTTTTTTTGTAGTGATATTCTTGTCACTGCAAGGAATGGATTACTTAATTTATTACTTAATGAAATCGTTTGAATTTACGGCTTCGGTTTCGATTTTATTTGAAAAAGGGTTTATAGATTTATTGCTCGGGACGCTTGGTTTTGCGCTTGCTTCGGCGGTGTCGATTGCGCTTCCGATTATGGGTAGCATTTTTATCGTTAATATCATTCTTGCTTTTATCTCTAAGAGCGCGCCGCAAATTAACATTTTTATGAATGCGTTTATTATAAAAATTACGTTTGGGATTTTCATCCTTGCGTGCGCGGTTCCTATCTTGAGTACAGTTTTTAAAAATTTGACAGATGAGATGATTCAACAATATGTGTCGTTTTTTGATTATTTACTGAAAAAATAGGGAGGAGAACAAAAGCTTGGCAAAGGATAATAAAACGGAAAAAGCAACGCCGCGCCGCATTAAGAAAGCTCGAAATGAAGGTAATGTGGCGAAAAGTAAAGAATTGAATAATGCTTTTTCACTGCTGATTGTAGCTGGGCTTCTTTATTTTTTTGGAGAGATGTTTATTAAAAACACGATTCAAGCATTTGTTGCTCTTTTGAAACAGCCGCCTAAGCTTGCAAACATGGAAAGTTATAGTTTGTTTTACTTAATGGAATTTGGCAGAGTGCTACTGCCAGTTATGATTATGGTCGTGATTTTCGGTTTGATGAACTACGGGGTGCAAGTCGGGATTTTGTTTTCCGCGAAAGCAGTGAAGCCCCAGTTTAAACGGCTGAATCCAGCGAACTACTTTAAGCGAGTGTTTAGTGTGAAGGGGCTTGTCGAGGTTGTGAAAGCGTTACTGTTGATTACGCTGCTTTCTTACGTGGCTTATATCGGCTTTCGGGATCACTTAGATACGCTCATTAGTTACACTGGGCAAAATTGGCTTTACTCACTCGGACAAATTTTCGCGTTATTTAAAAATGAATTTCTGGCGCTTTTCCTCGTTATCGCAGTAATTGGGCTGCTCGACTTCTTTTACCAGCGCTACGATTATAAAAAAGGGCTGCGGATGTCGAAGCAAGAAATTAAAGACGAGATGAAGGATTCGGAAGGGCGACCGGAAGTCAAACAGCGCCAAAGAAGCATTGCGCGTGGACTTCTCCAAGGTTCGATTACGAAAAAAATGGCGGATGCGACGTTTGTTGTTAATAATCCAACGCATATCTCGGTTGTGATGCGTTATGACAAAACGAAAGATCATGCGCCGAAATTGCTCGTTAAAGGGGAAGATGAGCTGGCACTTTTTATTCGTCAGGTGGCGGATACGGACGGGGTGCCGATGATTACGAATAGACAGCTGGCGCGGAGTATTTACTATACGACCAATCCAGATGAATACATACAGGAAGATTTATATAAAGACGTTATTGAAGTGATGAAAGAATTGATGGACGCAGACAAAATCAAGTTCTAACAACATATGAGCGACCTTTCTAAATTTAGAAAAGGCAGGTTTCAAAATGGGGAATTTAGGTGCTATAAAAAAATATTTTGCTATCTTGATTGCGGTCTCGTTTGTTATTGCACTTATTGTGCCATTACCTCCATTTGTGTTGGATTTAGTGCTTGTGACGATCTTGGCGTTCTCAGTATTAGTTTACATGCGTGCCACATCAATTAAAGATTGGAATGAATTAAAGTCATTTCCTTCTTTACTGCTTTTGATGGGGATATTTCGTGTTTCTATCAATATTTCGACGACGCGGGCGATTTTAACGACGGGGGATCCGGGGCAAGTAATTAAGCAATTCGGGAACTTTGTAATTGGTAGTAATTTTGTTGTCGGGATTGTAATTTTTATCATTTTAATTGTCTTTCAGTTTATTGTGGCAAATGGTTCTTCTCGGACGGCCGAGGTGGCGGCGAGATTTACGCTTGATGCGCTTCCTGGTAAACAAATGGCGATTGATGCGGATCTGAATCAGCGCTTGATTACAGAGCCGGAAGCCAAAGAAAAACGTGCGTACTTGAATATGGAGACCGAATTTTACGGTGCAATGGACGGAGCTGGGAAATTTGTAAAAGGGGACGTTCTTTTTACCGTTTTGCTCGCTGTTGTTAATATCGTTTTTGGTTTAATTGTCGGAATGGTTCAAGGAGGGCTTTCGTTCGGGGAAGCCGCGGTGAAATATACGGAGTTAACTATTGGGGATGGCATCGTGAGCCAAATTGGTTCGCTTTTAATGGCGATGTCTGCTGGGGTTATTGTTACCCGGGTATTTGATGGTTCGGATGATAACGTTGCGGTCGGGATTTTCAAAGAATTAATGCAAAACTCGGTGGTCGTTTATACGCTCGCTGCGATGTTTATTTTAATGGGAGTATTTAGCCCGCTGCCAACGATTCCGTTTGTCGGGATTGGCGTAGTGCTTGGAATTATTGGCTATCGTACACAATTCAATTTAAAGAAAAAAGAGCAGTTGGAACTGGAAAAAGAAATGGAACTGATTCAATCAGAAACAAATTCGGCGGAAGCGGAGCATAATCAAGCATTTGGCGCGGCACGAGAGAAATTTCCGGTTGTGGTCGAACTTGGTTTAAACATTGCCGCACTCGTGAAGCAAAAGATGAACGGTGAAACGGCGAAGGATAAAGTTGTCTTAATGCGGAAATCGATTTTACAAGATTTAGGTATTGGGGTTCCGGGGATTAATTTTAAAGATAATACGAGTTTTCAGCCGCGCGGGAAGTATGAAATTAAAGTGAAAGGCGTAGCGGTTGCGAGTGGTGTTTTAAAAGCAGGCCATTTACTGGCTTTGAAAACACCGGGTGTGATGATGGATCTTGATGCTGAACCTACCAAGGATCCAATTTTCGGGGAAGATGGTTATTGGATTTTGCCGGGCGAGCTAGAAGATGCGCAAATGAAGAACTATCAGGTGCTTGAGCCGCTGAGTATTTTAATTACGCATTTGGATGTTGTGCTTAGGAAGAACTTGCATGAACTCCTGATGCGTCAACAAATTAAAGATTTAATTGACGGGCTTGCCGATGAAAACCAAATTTTGATTGATGAAATTAAGAAAAAGGAAATCGATTATTCGCTCATTCAAGGAGTGCTAAGACAGCTTTTGAAAGAAGGGATTTCGGTTCGTGATTTGCCAACGATTGTCGAAGGGATTATCGATGGACAAACGATTTATCCAAATGACCTTGACGGGATTACGGCGTTTGTTAGGGAGCGGATTTCGAAAGTCATTTGTGAACAAGCGAAAAACCAAGACGGCAAAATTTACGCGCTACTTTTACAGGATTCGATTGAAATGGATACGGAAATTGTCAACACGCCGTATTATGGCTACGCGCTGAACTGGGCGCTCGATAAGGAACTGCCAATCATTCAAAAAGTAAGGGATACCGTGAATAAAGCGCAACTTACTGGGCGCGAACCCGTCATTTTAACAAGGCGGAAAGATTTTCGTTTTGGCTTTGTACGAGTTTTAGAAAGATATCAATTGGATGTGCCGGTGCTATCCATTAGCGAACTGTCGCCGGAAACAGAAGTGGAGCAAATCGCACTGATTGAACCAACTTGATGAGGGAGGTAATCCGTAGCAATGGGAAAACATTTAGTAGAAAAGATGGAAATTTTTAAGGGAAATTCGAAACGTGAAATACATAAAAAAATTCAATTAGTAACGAATGAGCCATATAAAATTACGGATGAACGTGTCACAAAGCTTGGAATTTTTAAGAAACAGTATGAAGTGACGGCGGTCATTATGAGTGAAGTGGCGATTGCGGATGGACGAATGGACTTCCAAGAAACCTTCCAAAAATCAGTTGTCAAAAACAGGCCGAAAACAGACGACTTATTAAAAAAAGAAAAATTACTCGAAATGCTTGCTGCTGGGGCGGAACTGGCGCAATCAACACCGCTTCTCGAAGAACGAAAAACACAGGAAGAAGAACTATCGACGATGCGTCTGGAACTGGCGGCTTTAAACCGTGAGCTGGCTGTGAAAATGCGCGCCGAACGTGAGCAAAACAGTGATTTCGTGAAATTTTTGAAGAGCCGCGGGATTAGTGATACTTACGTGGCGGACTTTATGCAGGCGGGGCGGAAGCAGTTTAAGCAAGTGGAAACAGCGCATTTGGACGATATTGCGGATTGGTTTGTCCCGTATTTATCAGGAAAATTGGCGGTGGAAGATTCGTTTGATTTAAGCAATCACCGGATTATTTCGTTGATTGGGCAAACGGGTGTTGGGAAAACGACGACGCTTGTGAAACTTGGTTGGCAGCTTTTAAAACAAAATCATACAGTGGGCTTTATTACAACGGATACTTTCCGGTCGGGGGCGGTTGAGCAGTTCCAAGGCTACGCGGATAAACTTGAAGTGGAGCTTATTGTTGCGACTAGCCCAGCGGAACTAGAGGAAGCCGTGCAGTACATGACTTATGTTAGCGGCGTTGATCACATTTTGATTGATACGGTTGGTAGAAATTATTTAGCCGAAGAATCAGTGAATGAGATTGCCGCGTACACCGATGTGGTGCATCCAGATTTAACTTGTTTTACGTTCTCATCAGGAATGAAAAGCGCTGATGTGATGACGATTTTACCAAAATTAGCAGAAATTCCAATCGACGGTTTTATTATTACAAAAATGGATGAAACGACTCGAATTGGTGATTTATACACCGTGATGCAAGAAACGAATTTGCCAGTGTTATACATGACGGACGGGCAAAATATTACGGAAAATATTTTCAGACCAAAAAGTCGTTGGTTAGCGGAGCGGTTTGTTGGGACGGATAGGAGGCAGGTGCTGGAATGAAGGGATTATATATTGGGGCAGCTGGGATGATGAACTATATGCAACATATTCAAGTGCATTCGAATAACGTGGCCAATGCGCAGACGCCGGGTTTCAAATTTGATCAGCTTACGAGTGAAGTGATTTCCAGAAACAAGGTGAACTATCAAAACGGACCTGTTGCAAGGCAAGTTGGGACGATTGATTACGGGGTTCGACCTGCAGCAACGCATATTAATTTAACAGCTGGTTCGAGTTACATTACAAACCGCGACCGAGATTTCTTTATGCAAGATACCAACCCGACACTAGGAAGCAATTTTTTTATCACAGCTAAAAATGGCGAAATTTCGCTTTCACGTGGTGGCCAGTTTCATTCCGACCAGTTCGGTTTTCTGCGGACAGCAGATGGTGCCAATTTACTCAGTGCGACTGGGGAAGCGATTCAGGTGGGGCAAAAAACATCGATTCGTGCCGAAGCAAATGGCGATTTATACAATGCGGAAACCAATCAATACCTCGGAAGGCTTGGAACGAAATTTGTTTCCGCCGATCAAGCGGATAGTTTGGTGAAAGACGGTGAAGGACGACTGCATGTAAATGGCGTAAACACAATGAATTTGCCAGCTGGACAAGGGATTATCCAAAATGGTGTTATCGAAACGTCGAATGTTGATTTAGGCGTTGAAATGGTACAACTCATGGATAACCAGCGTATGGTACAAGCTTCGAAAAATGTCGTCAATATGTTTGATAAAGTGTACGACAAAGAAGCAAGCGGATTAATTCGTCAGTAACGACCTAGCTAAGGGGAGGGGAAAAAGAATGATTCCAGATTTGGAAAAGGATTATCTTTACTTTACTCGTGTCGTCAAAAGGGACTTAGGGTTAGATTTAGCGCTCTACAAAGAAACGCAAATGAAACGGCGGATTTTGTCTTTTATTGTGAAGAAGAAATATATTACTTTTGGAGAATTTTTCAAACATCTCAAAAAAGATGCCGTGCTGTTGGATGAGTTTATTAGTTTGATTACCATCAATGTGTCGTCGTTTTTCCGTAATCGCAATCGCTGGGATGCGTTGGAAAAACAAGTGATTCCAAGACTGCTTGAAGATAGTCGCGGGAAGCTCCGGGTTTGGAGTGCGGCTTGTTCATCGGGGGAGGAGCCGTATTCGCTGGCAATCATGATGGAACGTTCAGTCGGGACAAGACATTATGATATTTTAGCAACGGATCTTGAACCAGCTATTTTAAAACGCGCGGTCATCGGGGAATATCAAAGTCGTCAAATGGAAGAACTAAGCGAACAAGAGCGACAAACGGCATTCACCGAAAAAGGGGATACATATCAGATTTTACCGGCATATCGGAAGGCGATTCGTTTTAGACGTCACGATTTGTTGACCGATTACTACGAAAAAGGCTTTGATTTAATTGTCTGTCGCAATGTGTTGATTTATTTCACGGCAGAAGGAAAGCATCAAGCTTACCAAAAATTTGCAGATTCACTAAGACGTGGCGGGGTTCTTTTCATCGGCGGATCAGAGCAGATTTTGAACCCAGCTGATTACGGGCTGGCCACATTAAATAATTTTTTCTACATAAAAACCTAGCAAAAATGGAATGGAGTTGGTTAGATGGGACGAATGGAAAACATTAAAAATTTAGCGTTTTTTGAGGATAAACCTGGACTAGCAGAACAAATCCTCATGCTTGAAAAGAAAGAACAACTTTTTTTACCAAATGAATTTGAAATTAGACAAACAGTGGGCTATCAAATCGGGGATAAAGAAGTCATTTTAGGTCGGCTCGAGTCATTTTATTTTCTCGCTTTAAAAGGTGTCGATGAAGATAACTACCGCTCGCAAGCCTTTGCCAGTGAAGCGGATGCCAAAGCGTTTTTCGTTCATTTACCAGAAATGGAAAACGAGTTAGTTGCTTTTTGGTTAAATGAAGTGGAATTAGTGCGCTGAAATAAGTAGGTGGGAGATGAAGTAACGTGGAAATAACAACGATTGTAGGGCTTGTTTTGGCAGTGATAGTCATTGCGGGTTCATTCATGATTCAAAATATATCACTGGCGATGTTATTTAGCGCTGAAGCATTAATTGTTATCATTCTTGGGACAATTACGGCTGTTATGATGGCGCACCCATGGAGTGATGTAAAAGTAGTACCGAAACTATTCAAAATTCTTTTCACAAAAGAGAAGATGCCGGACAAAGTGGATGTACTCGTGCAATACAAAGAATATGCAGATGAAATTAGGCGTAGCGGGGTACTGGCGCTGGAAGATTCTGTCGATGAAATTGAAGATCCATTTATGAAACGAGGCATGCGCTTAGTTGTAGATGGTCAATCTTCCCCAGAATTTTTACGGGACGTTTTGGAAGAAGAAGTAGCGAGCATGGAAGAACGTCATGCTGCTTATGCCAAGATTTTCGCATCAGCCGGAGCATATGCGCCGACGCTCGGTGTACTTGGAGCAGCGATGGGACTCATTCATGCAATGGGCGAAATGTCGAACCCGGACAAACTCAGCGAAGCGATAGCCGCGGCGTTTGTTTGTACCATTTTCGGTATTTTCACCGGTTACGTGCTTTGGACACCATTTGCCAATAAATTAAAAGTGAAATCACAAAAAGAAGTGCATTTGAGATATATGATGATTGAGGGAGTCGTCGCGCTTCAAGAGCGAAATGCACCACGTGTTGTGGAAGAACGTTTATTATCTTTTTTAAGTCCAAAAGAGAAAGATGTGCTGCGAAATGGAAAAGGGAAGAAAACGAGAGAAGTGGAGGAAATTGAGCGTGGCCAAGCGTCGCAAGAAACCGCAGGAGGAACACGTTGATGAAACGTGGCTAATTCCATATAGTGATTTGCTGACACTTTTACTTGCTCTATTTATCGTTCTGTTTGCCTCCAGTTCAGTTGATGCAAAAAAATTCGAACAAATGGGAAATGCGTTTAAGAAAATTGTGGAGGAAGGCGCGGCAGGCAACCAAGCATATGTATCAAAAGAAAAAGGACCAGATGATCCAAATGTGAATGCAGTCTTGAAGGCGATGGAAGAGCAAGATAAAAAGAAAGAAGCAAACGAACAAGAGAAAGCCAAAAAAGCAGCAGCAGCCTTACTTAAAAAGCAAAATGAAGAAAAGATTGAAGCCTTTAAAAAACAAATTGATAGCTATATAACGGCAGAAAATTTGGGAACGAAAATGACGACGAAATACTCGGATGAAGGGCTATTGATTACTATCCGCGATGATATTTTATTCCAGTCGGGTAGTGCAGAATTATCAGCTGGGAAACGCGAAATAGCCAAAGAAATCGGCGAACTTTTTGCGCAAGGTAAGGGAACGATGGAAGGGATTGTTTCTGGACATACGGATAATGTGCCGATAAGTACATCGATTTATTCTTCCAACTGGGAACTAAGTGTCGCCCGTGCCGTTAATTTCATGGAAGCAATCATTCAAGAAAATAGTGAAGTAAACCCCGGCGAGTTTAGTGCTCGTGGCTACGGCGAATTCAGACCCGTCGCCAAAAATGATATCGCAGCAAATCGCGAAAAAAATCGGCGTGTAGAAATCATGGTGCGCCCGATTAATCGCGATACGCTTGATGAAGATGAGTAGGTGAGTTGATTGCAACTTTTTTTAAGTGGTTCGCATACATTAACCGATTATGACAAACAAGAAATACAAGCATATCTCGAAAAATTTGCACCAGTGAACCACATTCACTTGCTTTGTTATAAGTCGATTGAAAATGAAGTATTACAATTTTTTCTAAAAAAAGAGCATTTAGCTCCACGCTTGTCGATTTACACTTTTGCACCGAAAGAATGTTTGCCAGAGCCGTTTTTATCCGCGATAGACTACTTGGAACGCTTAGGAAGTAGCTATCAATCATTTGGGTATTTTGATACGGTAATTGCCAAGCCGACTTATGAGAAATTCTTAGCACAAATTGTTAGTAAAATGGATTTGGTTTGTTGTTTTTATAACGGGGATAAGCCGACTGATGTGATACCAGTCGATGTTGCGAAAGCGCTCGATGTGCAAAGTATGATTTATGATTTGCCAAAAGCGAAGAAGCATCTACTGCACCGAGCGAGCAGCGATAAAATAAAATTAGTGAATTAATTGATAGAAAGAGGGAAGATTCATGCGGCCGTTAATTTCGATTTGTATGATAGTCAAAAATGAAGCACATATTTTAAGACAAAGTTTAGCGTCTTTTAGAAAATTTACGGAAGAAATCATTATTGTAGATACAGGTTCCACTGACGAAACCAAGGAAATCGCACAAGAATTCACTGATTTTGTCTATGACTTTGAATGGACAGGCAACTTTTCTGATGCAAGAAACTTTGCAGCCAAACATGCAACGGGAAAATGGATTTTAGCCATTGATGCAGACGAATGTTTGGAAGAAGAAAGTTATTGCAAATTAGAAAAACAATTAAAATCACCAGTCGAACCAATTCAAATGGCGCAAATCATTAGCTTTACAGGGGAAAAAGGGCGAGTGACAACAACGAACCAAATGGCGCGGGTTTATAAAAATGACGGCACAATTTGCTTCCGCGGCGTGATCCATGAACAACTGGAAGCAATCAACAAACGTCCGATTGCAGCTGGTTTTGCTGAAGTGAAGATTTATCATTATGGCTATATGTCGGAAATTGTTGAAAAACAAGGTAAATCAGGTCGTAATTTACGTTTATTAGAAAAAGAAGTTAAAAATAATAAAAATAGCGGATTTGTTCATTTTAATATCGGGCAAGAAATGAATCGACTTGGTAATAAAAAAGAAGCGCTGAAAGAATTCTCAGAAGCATTCCGATTGCGCGATCACAATCACTACATTTGGGCGAAACTAAGCGCTTATCATATTTCCGAACTACTAGAGCAAGAAAAACGCTACGACGAAAGTTTAGCAATTATTGAAGAAGCAAGAGTCATTTGGCCAAACGTACCAGAATTCCCACTTAAAAAAGCCAATATTTTATATGTGAACCACCAACTCGAAGACGCCAAAGAAATCTACCAAAGTTTGCTAGAAAATACTGCAATTGACTACCAACCAATCGTGTTGTACGAAGCAACAAACTTCATGCCACACAAAATGCTTGGAACGATTTACTTAGAAGAAAAAGATTATACGCGCGCGATGACTCATTTTTCTAAAGCCTATGCGGAAAATAGTTCTGATTATGGTGTGATGTTCCAAATGATTATGCTACTTAGCAAATTCCATCAACCAAAAGAAATTTTCGCGTTTATAGAACGTCATAACTTTATTGCTAGCACTGAAACGGGCTTGCGTTTACTTTCGATGACAACCCAACAAGGTTATGCGGAACTATCTGAACTCATCGTTCAATCGCTAACCGATGTATACCCGCCAATCGCAGAAGCAACCGAAGTGAAAATCGCAACAATCCGTAACGTCTTCCCGGTAATTAGCGAATCCGCTATTTTATTCGGTATTAAAGAAGAGCTGATTGATGCAGCTGACTTATGTTTGTGGCACTATGAAAACCCGCAATTACCAATCGAAAACGTCATGAAAAATAGTGATGTTGGCGATATTTACGATTTTATTTTTGAAAACGGTCCGAGAATTAGCAAAAAACGCTATTTGTTTGTGTTAGAACGGGCAATTGCACTTGGAAAAGGTGAGTTTGCTGATTACTTATTGGCACTTCGAAACGTTTACCATGATAGCATTAATAGCCATATTGCGGACTTGTTTTTCCAATATGATTTTGCGGATATCGCGCTTGATTTTTACAATATCGTCGACGCAGACGAAGTGACAAAACAAGGCTACATCAACCTCATCAATTACTTAGTAGACGCTGATGTACTGGATGAAGCACTTGCGATTGCAGAACGAGGCATCGATAATTTTAGTACCGATTTCCGTTTTTACCTTTGGGCAATCAAAATTGATACCGAAAACCGTGCGAATCGGATTAGCGAAGCAATGGACGAATTCCCGAATAACCGCTATTTAGCAAAGCTTTTGGATGAAGTTAGCATGCTTCAAGACACTGTTACAAACAATCGATAGGAGGCCAGTAATATGACAGAAGAAAAAGGAATTTTACTACAAAGTGGAACAAATGAATTAGAAATTGTTACATTTACCGTTGGCGAAAACTTATTTTGTATTAACGTTTTAAAAGTGAAAGAAATTATTCATCCGCTTGAAGTAACGCCTGTACCAGATTCGAACCCGGCAATTGAAGGTGTTTCCCAAGTGCGCGGTGAAATCATGCCAGTCGTGAACCTTGCTCGTGTGATGAAATTACCCGAAATCGAACCAGAAAACACGAAATTCATTATCACAGAACTAAACCAAATGAAAATTGTTTTCCGTGTCGACGAGGTTCATCGTATCCAACGTATTTCATGGGAACAAATTGAAGAACCAGAAAAACTATCGATTGGTTTGGAAGAATTAGCAGTTGGTATCGTGAAACTAGACGGCAATCTAGTGCTATTGCTTGATTATGAAAAAATCATTTATGAAATCAGCGGAAATGCCGATTTTGCTGTGACTGGCGAAGACCGTATAGCACGAAAAGTAAACCGTGAAGAGAAGACTATCTTTATTGCCGAAGACTCACAAATGCTGCGTCAACTGCTTGAAGATACGCTTCATGAGGCGGGTTACACAAATCTACAATTCTTTGCTAACGGCCGCGAAGCCCAAGAACATATTTTCAAATTACTCAAAGAACAAAAAGAGCAAACTTTTGAAAATGTTAACTTGTTAATCACGGATATCGAAATGCCTCAAATGGACGGACACCATTTAACAAAAGTAATTAAAGAAGATGAAATTGGCCGCGAATTGCCAGTTGTTATTTTCTCATCACTTATTACCGAAGATCTAGAACACAAAGGTGCAGGTGTTGGTGCCGATGCGCAAGTAAGTAAACCCAATATTCACCAACTGATTAATATTTTAGATGAGCTAGTTTTATAAAAAGAAGTGTTTGGACAAAATTTTCTGTTCAAACACTTCTTTATTTTATTTAAAAAAATAATTTATAAAAACATAAAAACGTTGGTAATTAGCGGTTTGTTCGTTTTTTTATAAATAAAAACAACTTATTTTTACATTTTTAACAAAAAACATTTGATTTTTTAAAAAAATGAAGATATAATAAAGCATATAGAGAAGAGCAGTCTTTTCTAAACCGAATGTAGGAGGGAAACACAAATGAAAGTAAATACTAATATCATTAGCTTGAAAACACAAGAATATCTTCGTAAAAATAACGAAGGCATGACTCAAGCACAAGAACGTTTGGCATCTGGTAAACGTATTAACAGTTCTCTTGATGACGCTGCTGGTCTTGCAGTTGTTACTCGTATGAACGTTAAATCTACAGGCTTAGATGCAGCAAGCAAAAACTCATCCATGGGTATTGACTTGTTACAAACAGCGGATTCAGCTCTTAGCTCCATGAGTTCAATCTTGCAACGTATGCGTCAATTAGCAGTACAATCTTCTAACGGTTCATTCAGTGACGAAGATCGTAAACAATATACTGCTGAATTCGGTAGCTTGATCAAAGAACTTGATCACGTTGCTGACACTACTAACTACAACAACATTAAATTGCTAGATCAAACTGCTACAGGTGCTGCTACTCAAGTAAGCATCCAAGCGTCTGATAAAGCTAATGACTTAATCAATATCGATCTTTTCAATGCAAAAGGTCTTTCTGCTGGAACAATCACTTTAGGTAGTGGTTCTACAGTTGCTGGTTATAGTGCATTATCCGTTGCTGATGCTGATTCTTCTCAACAAGCAACAGAAGCTATTGATGAATTAATCAATAACATTTCTAACGGTC
Organism: Listeria swaminathanii; assembly: GCF_014229645.1. GTDB lineage: Bacteria > Bacillota > Bacilli > Lactobacillales > Listeriaceae > Listeria > Listeria swaminathanii. Next base: position 454,359 of record NZ_JAATOD010000001.1, read on the forward strand.
GTGCGCTTCTAGGTGCTGGTATGAGTCGCCTTAGCTACAATGTATCTAACGTGAACAACCAATCCATCGCAACTAAAGCATCTGCTTCATCCATTGAAGATGCAGATATGGCTGCTGAAATGTCCGAAATGACTAAATACAAAATTCTTACACAAACATCTATCAGCATGCTTTCTCAAGCAAACCAAACACCGCAAATGTTAACTCAATTAATTAACAGCTAATAACATATCAAATTCATTTATCGAACATTGTTTACCCTTAGCCTCTCGTCACCCCGGACGAGGGGCTTTTCTTTTGATTTATAAAAATATTTTTCAATTATAAATGGGACACAGAGCCAATGTTAAGTTGGTTAACTATTTTTTAAATAATTTTATTATAAAAAACGGATATTTTTTAAGAAAAAGGTAGAAATTGTCCTATTTTTATTATAAAATGATATTATGCGATTTTTTTAAAAAATATTTATAGGTATAGGAATGGGAGTTGTATTTTATGTTGAAGTTGTTGATTGTCGACGATGCGATGTTCATGCGTACGATGATTAAGAATATCGTGAAAGATAGCGATTTTGAAGTAGTTGCAGAGGCGGAAAACGGACTGGAAGCAGTGAAAAAGTATGATGAAGTAAAACCAGATATCGTGACATTAGATATTACGATGCCAGAAATGGACGGTTTAGAAGCACTTGCACAAATTATGGCGAAAGATCCATCTGCCAAAGTAATTATGTGCTCGGCGATGGGCCAACAAGGTATGGTTGTAGACGCAATTAAAAAAGGTGCGAAAGACTTTATCGTAAAACCTTTCCAAGCGGACCGAGTTTTAGAGGCGTTAGAAAAAGCAGCTAAGTAGAGAAATGGAGGTGGATAGCATGACTACAAATATGTTAGACCTGTTTATAGAAGAAGCTTCAGAACATTTACAGGCGCTAAATGATAATCTGTTACAGCTTGAGAAAGACCCGACGAACGGTCAGTTAGTAAGTGAAATTTTCCGTTCAGCACATACGTTTAAAGGGATGTCCGCAACGATGGGCTTCCAGCAGGTGGCTGATTTAACGCATGCAATGGAAAATGTACTAGATGAGGTACGCAATAATCGATTGGCTGTAACAGAACATTTGGTAGACATTATTTTTACATGTACATCTCATTTGGAAACAATGGTTTCGGATATCCAACACGGCGGACAAGGCGCGGCGGATATTTCGAAAACCGTAGCTGACTTAGAAGCGCTTTTACATCCTGAACAAGAAACAGATGCAGCAGTTGAAAAAACGTACCGCATTCAAGTTCAAATTGAAGAAGCAGCCATTTTGAAAGCAGTGCGGGCGGTAATGTGTTTAGAACGACTTGCGGAAATTGGGATAATATCTGAAACAACACCAGACAGAGAAGCGATTGAGCTGGAAGAGTTCGAGCAGACGTTTGAAGTTGTTTTAGAATCGGCACAAACGAAAGAAGAAATCGAAGCGGTTATTCTCGATATTTCTGAAATCGAAAAAGTGGCAGTCCAAGAAGAAGTGGAAGAAGTTCAGATCGTTGAACCAATCAAAAAAGCCGCAAAACAAACAACAAAACGATTAGAAAATAAAACCATTCGTGTACAACTTGAAAAAATCGAAAAGCTAATGAACGTTTTTGAAGAAAGCGTCATTGAACGGGCGAGAATTGACGAAATCGCAGAAAAAACCAATAACAAAGAATTGATGGAGCATCTAGGACGATTCAGCTCCATCTCCAAAGAAATCCAAAATGGCTTACTGAATATGCGGATGGTGCCAGTGGACAGTGTTTTCAATCGCTTTCCAAAAATGGTGCGCACGCTAGCTAAGGAATTAGGCAAGAAAATCGATTTAGTGATTGAAGGCGCGGATACGGAAGTCGATAAAATCGTCATTGATGAAATTGGCGATCCGCTTGTTCATTTAATCCGTAATTCGGTGGATCACGGTGCGGAAACAGTCGAAGTGAGACGTAAAAATGGGAAAAATGAAACGGCGACAATTAGCTTAAAAGCATTTCATAGCGGCAACAATGTCGTGATTGAGATTGCTGATGACGGCGCGGGAATCAACAAACGCAAAGTTTTAGAAAAAGCGATTGCGAAAAATGTCGTTACACGAGCAGAATCAACCAAAATGACTGATTCGGAAATTTTTGATTTATTATTTGATTCCGGTTTCAGTACCGCGGATCAAGTATCAGATCTTTCCGGACGCGGCGTTGGCTTAGACGTAGTTCGTAATACCATTCTTAAAATCGGCGGAAAAATCAGCGTGGAATCAAGCGAAAATGCTGGCTCGACTTTCCGAATTGAGATTCCGCTAACATTATCCATCATCCAATCGATGCTCGTTGCAACATCGGAACGCCGCTATGCTGTACCACTTGCAAACGTGGCAGAAGCAATTACGATTGACCCCGCGGACATCCAACACGTTCACGGCAAAGACTTAATCAACTACCGTGAAACAATTATCGAAGTACTCGACTTAGGCGAATGCTTCCACGAAACACCTTTAAAAGACACAGACGAATTACTTTTACTCGTTGTCAAAAATGCCAAGCGAACTTTTGGACTTATTATTAAAGATATTATCGGTCAACGGGAAATCGTTTTAAAAACACTTGGCGGCTTTTTCAGCGAAAGTCAAATTGCCTTTTCAGGGGCAACGATTTTAGGCGATGGCCGTGTCGTATTAATTTTAAATTTAGAAACATTTTAAGGAGGGACCATGATGGAACAAGTATTTCAAGTAGAACTTCCTGAATGGGAACCGAAAGAAACACCCCAAGAAGGACGCGAAAAAGGCTCTATTCGCCAAGTTGACAATATTGGCGTTAATTTAATCGTCCGTCTTGGGAAAAAAGAAATGCCGGTAGGGGATATCGCCGAGTTAAGCATTGGCGATGTCCTCGAAGTGGAAAAGAAACCTGGCCACAAAGTCGAAATTTTCCTCGATGAAAAGAAAGTCGGCATCGGTGAAGCCATTTTGATGGACGAGAACTTCGGGATCGTTATTTCAGAAATCGACTAAAGAAAGAAGGCAAGTGATTTGAAGCAAGAGGCTTATAACGCAGTGAAGATGAAAGTGGACCAAGAGAAAACGGCCATTTTAAAGGAATTACAATTACTATTATCCAAACGGGGAAAAGTCACAGAAAAATTAGCGCACGAAAAAGAAGTGTATTACTCAAGAACGAAAAAAGAAAGACTCCAAGTAGCGGTATTAGCCGGAAGCATGCAACTCGATGCCTTTTCACCAAGCCGCATTCAACAAATGGAGCGCGAAATCACTCAAATTAGCCAGTACATTAAGAGCAATGAACAAATCTTAGAACAACTCGAGGAAAAAGGGAAACAGGCCAAAAAAATGTACGATGACACACGAAAAAAATGGCAACAGCTTGAAAATAAAAAAGAAGAACAAACATTACGCGATTTAAAAATGGTGCTATTAAAGTAAAAGGGAGGAAAAGTCATGCTAATCCCAGATAATTTGCTACAACCACTGATTGGAAAAAAACAAATCGAACCAAAAGAAAAGTTAGCAGAAGAATTAGTAGAACTACCTTTTATTTCACTTTTAATGGAAAATAGCCCTGCGCCGCTCTTAAAGGGAGAAGCGGAAAACGCGGAACAAGCTACAACACCGTTAAAAGAGATCGCTCAACCACTCGTTTCAGCAAAACTACTCGACAGCGAACCAGAAACCAAACTACCAAGCGCACCACTCGAGCTGAAAGAAGTTAAAGAAACACTTGCGGCAATCGCCAAACAAGCTATCGACCAACCAAAAATAGACAACGCCCCGCAAGTAGTGCAAACTCCTGAAACGAACACACCGAAAGAACCTACAAAAAATGCCACCCGAGAGCAACCACCTGAACTCATCATGCCTACAAAAGACTCACCTAAACTAGCCGAAAACGTAGCTAAAAACCAACCAACCGTTGCCAAATTACCTCAAGAAAAAGAAGCCGTACAACTTTTCAAAGCGAGCATTAAAGAACCAGTAACAGCGAAAGAAGAAGTCGCCGTCAAAAAGCCCGCGGAATCAAGCAACATTTGGCATGACACAACGAAACAGCTCACACCAGCTGCCAAAGTAGAAGTCCCGGTCACGCTGAAACAACTCGATAAAACCATCACCGACCAAATCGAACAGCTGCAAAAATTTCAAGTGAAACAAAATAAAGCCTTTTTCGCTATTCAACCAGAATCGCTCGGAAAAGTGGAAGTTTTACTTAAAAAAATGCCCGATAAAATATTTGTACATATCGAATATCAGGAACAAACGGCCAAACAAAAACTGGAACAGATGGCGCAAGATTTACATAATCGCTTCCGAGATCGCGGTGTAGAAGTTGCTGTGACAATGACCGAAAAACAAGCACCGAAAGAGAATGGTCAAGGCTCAGATGCTCGACACCAAGGCGAATCTAAAAAAGAAAAAGAACGCGAAAACCCACACCAACAAAGACCTAAACAGCAAGTATTTGATTTAGAGGAGGAGACGTAATTTGGACGGAATTAGTAGTTTATCAGGAGCGAGTCAGGATACAAACAATGCAGTGACATCAAGTGTATCGAAAACACTTGGCAAAGATGACTTCATGAAACTATTTTTAACAAGTTTGCAATACCAAGATCCATCGAGCCCGCTTGATACGAATGAAATGATGTCGCAAATGGCGCAACTTTCCTTAATGGAGCAAGTTGCCAATATGACAACGGCCGTAGATAAGCTTTCTGAACAAGCGCAAAACTCCGCCTTACAATCCGCAGTTAATTTCATCGGTAAGGATATAAAAGGTGTTTCGCTAAATGGTGAAGTAATCAGCGGGAAAGTCGAAAGCGTTCAACAAACGACAAACGGCGTCATGCTGAAATTAAAAGATAATGATAGCCTCGTGCCAATGACTTATGTAACAGAAATTAATTAAAAATTTGGGAGTGTGAATTATGAATCAAACTATGTATACAGCTATTTCTGGGATGAATGCGTTCCAACAAGCATTATCCGTGACGTCAAATAATATTGCCAATGCCAACACGACGGGATATAAAAAACAAAGCGTCGTTTTCAATGATTTACTTTACCAAAACACGATGGGATCTGTTGCAGGCGGACTTTACGCTGGAACAAACCCAATGAGCTTCGGTTCCGGTTCGAAAATTGGTGCGATTTTAACTGATTATACAGCTGGATCGCCGACGTCAACTGGCAGAAACAAAGACGCAGCACTACAAGGTCGCGGCTTTTTCATCGCTGGTGACAACGCAGGCGGGAATATCGTTTACACACGTGACGGCAGTTTTGCAGTATCTGATAACAATTATTTAACAACCCAACAAGGGAAATACGTAATGGGTTACGCAACGGACAAAAATGGTAACGTTTTAAACGGTAATTTACAACCAATCCAAATCCCGCTAAATAGCGCAATTCCAGGAGAAGCAACAAAAAATGGTAGCCTAAGCGGTAACATCCCACTTGATTGGGGCGAAAAAGATACGATTTCTTCCGAGCTTTCTGTATACGATAATGCTGGCGGAAAACATAAACTTCAAGTCAATATGAAAGCAGCTACACCGGATGCGAGCGGCAATGTTTCCTACGAATATGAAATTCAAATGGACGGAAAAGCATTAACGCCTCCAGTGACAGGAACGCTAAATTACAATGCGCAAGGCGAGCTAACAAACCCTGACGCACTGAAAAATATCCAAATTAATTCCACCGTTAACGGAAAACAAGTCAACATGGGCTTAAACCTAAGTGGCTTAACAAACTACGGAACGAACCAAGTATTCTCACCAACTTCTGACGGAAAAGGCGCTGCAACAGTAAAAGACTACGCAGTAACTGATGCTGGCTACATCGCAGTGAGCTATTCAGACGGTACGGTTATCCCGGTTGCCCAACTAGCGGTCGCTACTTTCTCCAATGAAGACGGCTTAGTTAAAATGGGAAATGGCGAATATGTTCCAGGATTATCTTCTGGAGATGCAGTCTACGGCGTTGCTGGCCAAAATGGTGCTGGCGGAATTAGTGGCTCTTCATTAGAAGGCTCCAACGTAGATTTATCGCGCGAATTCGTTAACTTAATGACGTATCAAAGTGGCTTCCAAGGAAATACAAAAGTTATTCGTGTGGCGGATGACGTGATGAAACAAATTGTGAACTTGATTCAGTAGGGAGTTTAGCTAAATGAAAATTAATCATAATATTCCACTCAGAATCGACTTCGAGCTAGGACGCACGAAACAGCCAGTCGGTAGTTTGCTAGATGTAAAAAAAGGGACCGTTTTTCGGTTAGAAGATTCCACAGCTAATGTGGTCAAAATCACTATTTCCGGCAAATGCATCGGTTACGGCGAAATTTTGACAAAAGACGGCAAGATGTTTGTCAAAATAACCAAATTAGGAGAGGGAAGTTCTTCATGAGAGCTAGGGAGTGACAAAAAATGAGCGATAAATTAAGTCAAGAACAAATTGACGCCCTGCTTTCCCAAATGAGTGAAGGTAAGGTAGTCGATGAAAGTACGGAAATTGGCGACTTTGGGCGCTTTCATCCCTATGATTTTCATAAACCAGAGAAATTTGGTGCAGAACACCTCGAAAGTTTAAAAACGATTGCATCAGCTTTTACGAAAAAAAGTATGGAGTTTGTTTCACAGCGTATCCGGATTCCGATTCATACCGAAGCAACTCTGGCGGATCAAGTTTCTTTTGCGAGCGGTTATATCGAAACAATGCCGAACGATAGCTATATTTTCTGCATTATCGACCTTGGCAACCCAGAGCTAGGCCAAATTATTATTGAACTCGATTTAGCCTATATCATTTATATTCATGAATGTTTATCCGGCGGGAATCCAAAACGAAAATTAAGCAAGCGCAGACTTTTATCCGTTTTTGAAGAGTTGACGTTGAAATCTATTTTAGAGAAATTTTGTGAGGCACTTAAAGATAGCTTTAAATCAGTGCATCCAATCTCACCAGAAATCGTTAATATCGAAACCAACCCAGCACTGCTGCGCGTGACATCACCGAATGACATGATGGCGCTTGTCAGTGTCGATATTAAATCCGAGTTCTGGATTAGTACAATGCGCATCGGCGTGCCATTTTTCTCGGTGGAAGAGATTATGAATAAACTGGAAAACGTCGTCGAATATACATTTGATAAACGACGGAACTTTGATGCAGAAGTCGAACAAGAATTGCATCAAGTCGAAAAAGAAGCGCGCATTCGTGTGGGTGAAATTAAAACAACGTGGAAAGAACTCAATAAGCTTGAAGTGGGCGATGTACTTCTAACAGAAACACACATACGCGATACACTCAAAGGCTACGTCACTGAAAAATGGAAATTTGAATGTTATATGGGAAAAAGTGGTAACCAAAAAGCCGTTAAATTTATGCGTCATACAGGGCGGACAGAGCAGGAGAGGTAGAAGTGGAGCAATTACTAGAGAAAAATATCACGCAAATGGAACTAGATGTGATAGGAGAAATCGCCAATATTTCGTTTGGCTCAGCTTCTACGGTCTTATCTGATTTACTACACCAACAAGTCACAATTTCGACGCCAAAAGTAGAGATTGTTGATTTATATAATACGAAAGACATTGATATTCCACATGTCGTGTTAGAAGTGAACTTTCATAAAGGAATCGAAATGCGGAATTTATTTGTTCTGCAATCAGAAGTGGCGGCGGCTATCGCGGATTTAATGATGATGGGCGATGGCAACATTGACCCGAACGAAGAACTTTCGGAACTTCATCTTAGCGCCGTGCAAGAGGCAATGAACCAGATGATGGGCCATTCCGCCACTGCGATGAGCAATATGTTTGGCGAAATGATTGATATTACGACACCAGACATTAAAGTAATCGCGCTAAAAGAACAACTAGAAGACACCAACGACCAAACGATGATAAAAGTAGGTTTTGATTTAATTATCGGCGACTTAATTACGTCCAATTTAATGCAACTCATTCCCGTTGATAAAGGGCGCGAACTTGCAAAAAGACTACTTGGCGATGCAATTCCAGAGCCAGAAGCTGTCAAAGAGGAAATCAGTTTAACCGCCGAAGAATTAGATGTGTTTTTAGAAGTGTGTAATATCGGTATTGGTTCGGCTTCAACTGTTTTATCGAAATTACTTAATCGAAAAGTATCACTGCAAATCCCGACAGCACGTGTGATTGATAGCAAAGAGTTCGAGTTTAATGAACGTCCTTGCCTTGTAACGAGCGTGGAATTTGTCGAAGGACTGCGCTCAAGCAACACCTTTATCATTAGCAAAAATGCCGCGTTAATCATGGCTGATTTGATGATGATGGGAGACGGCATTGTTCAAGAAGACGCAGAGTTGACCGAACTTGAAGTTAGCGCTGTGCAAGAATTAATGAACCAAATGATGGGCTTTTCGGCAACAGCGATGTCAGAAATGCTCGGAACAAAAATTGACATTAGCCCGCCAACGATGGAATTCTGCAATTTTGGCGATACGATGATTCAAAAAAACATCGAGGAAGGAAAAACGGTCGAAGTTATCTTCCCACTCGAAGTAGACGGCTTACTAAAAACACCAATGTATCAAATTTTCAATCCAGCGGCAGCCAAAGAAATGGCGCAATTAATGCTCGCAATCCAAGCGAAAGAAGTCGCGGAAAAAGCAACACCACCAGCAGAAATAATCGAGCCTGAAAAGCCAGCCGAACCAGTGCAACCAATCGTGGTGGAAGAAAAAGAAACACTTTCCGAAATGGAGCAAATTTTAGAAGATATTCCGGTAACGCTGGAAGTTGTATTCGGTACGGCGAAAGTAAAACTAGAAAAATTTATCTCATGGTGTGAAAAAGACGTGATTATCCTGAAAGAAAGCATGAACGAACCGCTTGTCTTAGCGCTAAATGGCGTAGTAATTGGCAAAGGCATTTTAGTTCGCGTGGATGATCATTTTGGCATACAAATGACTGAGTTAGTAAGGTGAAAAATGTGCGGAAACTTGGACTAGTGACAATTTTATTTTGGATGTTTTTTTCGGTTCAAGTTTTCGCAGCAGAACCGGAACTCGCTACAATCTCGCTTGAAAAGGAACAGCGGATTTTTACGTCTGGTGAAGTGGTTTCGTTTGAAATCAAAAACGCCTCAGACTTAAAAATTGTCTTAGTAAATGAGCATGGGCAGAGAAGAGTGCTGGACGGCGAATCGTATACGGTGACGGACTGGGATTTGAACGGGATCTTCCGGGCGGAATTATATCAAGCGGATATTTCGAAACCGATTGCTACTGTAGATGATTTATTCGAAGTGAAACAACTTGGGGAACTTGCAAAGGATGAAACGGCGCCTAGTTTAAAAGCAATTGAGTTTACGCATGAGGATGATGTTTTGCTGACGAGCGTGCTACGTGTGTCAACGGATTTGGTCGATGCGGAATCAGGCGTGAAAACTGCCATTTTGCTCATTCATAGTGATTCTAATGAAGCGGAAGTCAAACTCACGCAAAATAACTGGACAGGGAAATTTGATGGGGAACTTCCTTTAGAAAAATATCAACCGGGCGAAAAACTCACTTTCCAACTGAAATTAGTTGATTTTGCGGGCAATGAAACCACGCTGGACTTAGAAAAGACTATCCAAATTTATCAGCCAATCGCGCCAGTTTTAAGTTATAACGGAAGCGATATTACGAATAAGCCGCGGAAAATCGGCCAAATTGGGAAGCAAATAGAGCTAACTCTCGACAAATACACAACCGAATTTCCCGAAATCGAAACAGAAAGCGGCAAGACAATCCCGTTAAACTGGCAAAAAACAGCGACCGAATGGAAGGGAAGTTTTACTTTACCGAAAAAACTAGCCGGTGAAATTATCCATGTTCAAGGAACGACGCAAGCTATACTTGTTCGTGCCACTGGCGAACCTTTTAGCAATATTCAGCTAGTAAACAACAGCCTTTTAACAGGAATAATTAATCCGGATTTTGCGGTAATTTCTGGATTATACATCGAAGTAAATGGTCAAAAATTTCCGGTTAAGCGCACGGATAACAGCTTTACGAGCGCAGAAATCACAACAACCGGCAAAATTACATTGTACTGGACGGACTGGGACGATGAGGTTTATTCCAAACAACTGGATCAAGAAATCAAACCAATCATTTTGCTACCAGACAAAGAAACAATCGCACCACCGCCAGTAATACCAAACGAAAACGAGCCAATACTGACAACACCTGCCCCTAAACCAGCTGTTGAATCAGACGAAAATGCACCGAAAAAGCAGGCAAAGAAAGAAACCTCAACTAAAAACAAATCAAGCGGTATCCCGTTTTGGATTCCAGCGCTGATGATTATAGGCGTTATTATTTTTTCGGGTAATAGAGCAATGAAATAAAAGCAGAAGTGAGGTGGACGGAATGAAAATAGATGGCATTCAAGAATCCGCAGAAAATCGTAATCAACTAGAACGGGAACTCATTAAACAAAATCCAGTATTAAAAGAAGGCACGGCAAAAGCGCAAATGAATACAGAAGTCGCGGTACCAAAAACGCCGCCAGTATCGTTTTCCTTTAAAGAACTAAGCAGCCTGCAACTAAATGGAACAAGTGCTGCAAGCCTCGAATTATATATGAAATTAATGATGAATAACGCTAAAAAAGCGAATGACTTAATCTTTTATGTCATGCGCGCGGGTATAAAAAATCCAACTGACTCCACTAAATGGCAAACAGTCAGAAACGAAATCAGCAGTCAATTAAGCACCATTTTAATGAAACAGCATAATTTTGAAGCATACTTTTCCGAAAATCCAGCCAATCAAAAACTGTTTTTAGCCAATCAAAAAATTATGAACGAAATATCCTTTCTGTTAAAAATGTTACCAACTTTGACGTTTGAAACAACTGGTAAATATGATTTCTTGCGGATGATGCAAATTGCTTCGGGCAACATGGAAACGGGCATCCAAATGATGCGCGAATTCCAAGGACATATCGAACACGCGACCAGACTGGACCCCATTGTCGACGCTAAACAAGAAACCAACTGGATGATTAAAGTGTTACGCGAATTTGGCAATATGTTTCATTCACGCCACTTGTTACCATATGAATTACAAGCAGAGAACATCAACATTTGGAAATTAGGCAGCGAATACTTAAAACTAATGAACCAACTATTACCGCAAATTGGCGCATTTCCGAATGGTAACATCAAAATTTTCCACCAACAAGCGACGAAGCCACTAACTGAGCTTTTTCAAGAACTACAAAGATTAGCAGACGGACAAATGACGCAAGGTGGAATCGCCGTTATTCTCGACCGGATGCAAGGTCAACTCACGCGACTCGCCCAATTATTTCAAAAAATGGAAATCGAAGCAGGCTTTACAGATTCAGAACGAATTTTAGGAAGCGTTGACGCAGAATTTGCTAGCGATATGACAAAAATGATGCTACTCGCACAACAAGAAATGTCATTTTTCGATTTATTAGTCAAAGATTTCCGCAGTGTTTCCAAACAACCAATATTTTTCATGATAGTTGCTATATTTATTATTTTATTATTAATTATTTTATTTTAAAAAAGATATTTTTTGAAAAAATATATACTTTTTCAGGTTGTTTCAGTATAATTAAATAGAAAAATAAGGTTTAGAAAGCGAAAATGAGTTTTTCGGGGGAAAAAGGATGAATAATGTTTCAATTGGCCAGATTTCGCAGTCCAAACAGACGAACGTAGTGAGGGGAATGCAAGAATTAAATCAAACACAACAGCTTTATTTTGAACAAATGAAAGCAAATGGCAAGAAACAAACTCCTTCCCTGACTGAAATTAACGAACTAATTACGAATGTCACAGATAAAAAATCACTCGTTGAAATGGATATGACGGTAGACAACGTTTTAAGTTATAAAAAAGCAGTCCAGACATTTTTGAATTTTTATGTAAATAATGTGATGGATTACGATAATATCGAAAGCCGCCATCCAAAATACGGTTTTTCGCAAAAAATGACGATTTTAAAACAAGTAGAAAAACAAACCAATGAACTAGATGATGTAATGAATTTAATTGATACAAAAACTGGACATTTAGATATGCTAAACCGTATCGGTGAAATTACGGGCATGATTCTCGATGTCGTATTGTAGGTGATGGGAATGCAAAACGAATTAATCAATCAATTAGAAATCTTAATCGAAAAAAATGTAAAAGCAACAGAAGAAGCAATTTTTTTAGGTGAGTTAGTGCAAGCGGAAAATTGGATAGAAGCAGAAGAGCGCCAATTAGGGCTGCAACGCGAACTTGCCGCTTTACAAAAAGAATACCAAGCGCTAAAAACAATCATTGGCGAAAATAACACGCTTAGAAATCTCCAAAAAACATGGACAGTGGCGGAGAATTCCATCATTGATGATCGCAAAAAAATGCTACTTGAAAAAGAAAATCTTTTGCGAGTAAGTGTTGCAGAAAACCAAGTGAGGACGGAAATGCAATTAGCTTTTTCAGAACATATGGTGGATGTTATTACCGGGCATCACGCGGAAACACAAGCAGAAAATAATATGATGATTAACGAGACTTTTTAAGTAAACGGAGGGATTTTTTGTGCGTTTAAGTGATTTTAATACGTCATTATCGGGCATGTCAGCGGCGCAAATCGCTAATATGGTCGCTCAGCAAAATATTAGTAATATGAATACGCCGGGGTACATTAGGCAAGCTGTGGATCAGACAGCTGTTTACGGTGACGGAGGCCTTCTTGGCGGGAAACAAACGGGTTACGGGGTCAAAGTAACGGATATTAAACGGCTGACCAATACGGCTCTAACGACACAATACAATAATCAAATCGCCAAACAATCCGCTTCGTTATACCAAAGTGGGGCGCTTAATCAAGCACTTAATTTATTTGGCACACCGGGAAAAAATACGCCAAGTGATAATTTGGATAACTTTTTCACCGCTTGGGCTGCTTTAGCGAAAAATCCTGACCAAGCAACGAATACAACAGCACTTTTATCGAGCATGTCGATTTTTACCGATCAATTAAATCAACTTCATTCGGGCTTGAAAGAACTAGAAACAACGATTGCAGCAGATACAGACGCGGCAATTCAAGACTTAAATTCATTAATTAAAAAATTAGGTAGTATTAATAAAGCAATCGGCAATGCCGGCTCCAACCCGCCGAACGATTTACTGAATCAACGTGATCAACTGCTTAGTACGATGGCTGGCTACGCAGGAATTTCCGTTAGCGCGCACCCAAATAATCCCGATGTATACGATGTGACAATCGGCGGGCGTCTCGTTGTCCAAGGCGACGAAACAACCGAAATTACTTCAACGCGAACAGCGACAGGCTTCGAATTCTCCGTGGATGGGCAAAAACTCAACATGCCAGAAGGTTCGATTATTGCTTCCGTTCGTGTTAACCAAAACGAAATTAAATCTTACCAAGAAAAAATCGAAACTTTTTCAAATGGCCTAGCAAAAGCACTCGACGATATCCAAGTCAAAAACGTCAATAAAACAATGGATGATTTACAAAAAATCAATGACGCACTCCAAGCCAATCCTAATGACGAAAAACTACTCAGCAATCGCGATGAACTTTTACGTCAATTGGAAAAATTTCCCGGCGTGACTCGTTCTGGAGATACGCTAACCATTGGTGGGGTAGACCATGCGATTGACACGCTTGGCACGAGTACATACGTAAATAATGTGAGCGAGTTTTCGATTCCGATTTTCACCCAAAATGCTGGAAAATGGATCCTAAATCCTGCGATTACAAGCAATGCTGATAATAAGCCATTCCTAGGTGTTATCGCCGCGGACATCGCCTCTTTAAAAACAGATAAAAACATTCAAGGGACAACTTTCCCAAGTTTTATGGACGGAATTATTACCGAAGTAGCGACTGATGCGAGTAAAAGTAGTGCAACTTCGACAGCAGATACGCAAGCATTAAATTCCCTTTCTGAGTCGAAATCATCGCTAGAAGGCGTCAATATCGATGAAGAAATGACGAATATTATGCAATATCAAAGTTATTATGTCGCCAATACGAAGGCGATGAACACAGTGAACGATATGATGAAAGCACTTTTAGCGATGTTATAAGGAGGAAAATGATGCGAATTTCAACCAATCAACAAGCAAATTCAATAATTAACCAGTTGAACAATGTCTCGGGAAATCTAGCTAAATACCAACTGCAAGTATCTTCTGGGAAAAAGTACGAATCTATGAGCGAGAACCCTGGTGCAACAGCGCAAATTTTATCCTATAATCATGTGCTAAGCCAGTTAAATCGAGAAAAAACAGACGTAACCGAAGCGAAATCGTTGCTTAATACGGCGGAAACTTCTCTTTCGTCCATGTCGACATCGATGAACCGAGTAAACGCCTTAGTGCTTCAAGCAATCAATGGAACGAGCGATAAAAACAATATGTCACAGTCAGCTGAAGAAATTAAAGGTTTACTGGACGTTCTTGTTTCTGTTGCTAACGCAGAAGACGATGGCAGATACGTTTTTAGTGGCTCAAGTACAAGTGTGAAGCCATTTACAACAGATAAAACGACCGGTGAAATCATCTATAACGGTACAACTGAAAATAAAAATTTCCGTGTAACAGATACGCTAGAAGTAGAAGTTTTCCATGATGGTAGCGTGATGACGGACGTTTTTAACAACATTCAAAAAATCGTCGACGCGATGAAAAGTGGCGATAAGGACGCTTTGTCTGCCTTACAAGAAACCAACAGCCAAAACATCGAAATTATCACGAATTCCATGACCAATATCGGTGGACAAAAAAATGGTGTTTCCGCTTACGATAACGTACTTTCTAGCAAAATAACCGACTTTGCAGAGCGGAAATCCAATGTCGAAGAAGTCAATATGCCAGAAGCCGTAAGTAATTTAAATAAAACATCGATCGCATACCAAGCCGCACTACAATCCAGTGTGATGGTACAAAAATTAAGCATCCTAAATTATATGTGAGGTGAAACCAAGTGGGAAGTTCGATTGCAAGCAGTTTAATGGACCCAACGCAATATTATTCGCAATTTATCAGTCTTCAAAAAGCCAGTTTAGAAAAGGCAAAAACGCCATATCAAAACCAAATTTCCAGCTATCAATCACGTATTGACCTGTATGCCAGTTTGAAAAACGCGTTATCTGAATCGCTGAAAACGATGAGTTCTTTCACTACCTACGAAAGTAAGACGAAACTCGCGACCTCTTCGAATGAAACAAGTTTTACCGTGTCCTCGACGAGTAGTTCCGTCAACGGTAGCTATTCCATCGAAGTGCAAAACCTGGCAACTGCAGATACTTACAACAAAGCTGTACCTGATATCGAGGCGAAAATCGGCGTTAGTGGTACTATCAAAATCAACGGCAAGGAAATCAAAATCGATGCAGACAGCTCGATGAAAAACGTGATGAATTCGATTAATAGCGCCGGCGCAAAAGTAAATATTTATACGCTAGGCGAAAATATGGTCGTAACTGCTGCAACCACTGGTGTCGAAAATAGTATTAAATTTGAAGGTGACTCGGCTGTCCTTGATGCACTTGGTTTAGTCCAAAATTCACCCGACCATTTAGCCGCAGAAGATGCCAAACTCCGCATCAATGGAGCAAACGTAACAAGCCCAACCAACAAAGTAACCAACTACATCCCAGGCGTGACAATCAACCTGAAAAAAGAAACTACTGGCGCTGAAAAACTAACTATCCAAGATCAAAGTGATGAAAAAGCAGCCAGCATGATTACTAGTTTTGTAAATACATACAACGCGCTAACAAGCACAATGAAAACCTACACGGGAAAAGGAACCATTTTACAAGCATCTGCTGCCGACCTTGAAGCAAATCGTGCGCTAAACAACGTATTTCAACATAAAAAAGACGGAAATACATTATTCGATTTTGGCATAAGCGTTGATAAAGAAGGCGTGTTAAAAGTAGATGAAACCGCCATGAAAAAAATGGTAGCTGAAGACCCAACCGCCGTAGAAAGATTTTTCTTTGGCATTGGTGGAATCGGCGACGAACTATATCAATCTTTGAACAAAACATTTGGCTCGACTGGCTTTATCAGTGATGAAACGACCTCGATGACGAATGAAATCAATAAATTAACTCTAAAGCTAACTGATATTACTAGTCGGAACAACACACTTCTAACAAATATTACCGACCAGTACAACAAATGGCTCGAAATGATGCAAGCGATGCAAAGCGACGCCATGACGCTTGATGCTCTAATCGATGGCATGAACAGTTCTAATAAATAAAAATGGTAGGTGAAAAAAATGCAAGCTTGGAAACGATACACCCAAAATGAATTAAACACGAGCAACCCCATTAAAAACACCATTTATATATACGAACGCTGTATTATTGAATTTAAAAAATTAGACAAAGCACTCGCACAACTACATTTTTCGGAAGCAGATCTTATTCTCGATAAAATGGAAAAAATCTTTGAAGAACTAAAATTACAACTAAATCCAGAAGCCGGACAAGAATTATACGACAATATTTTCGGCTTATACGAGTGGATTTCCGAACAAATTCGTCAAATGCAATTACTCAAACAACCAGTAAATATTGATACCATCATTCACGTCATCACGCAGCTCAAAGAAGGCTACGAGGGAGTGATGAAACATGAATCAAGCAAAGACACATTTGGCTGAACTTAAAGCACTATTTCACTCAACGGGACAATTGAACGTTTCCCTCGAAGAATACCAAGCGAAACTAAATGAACTCCTAAAAAGCACAGAACATTTACCGAAAGAGACAAAAGAAGCCATTTTAAAAGAAACAAGAGAAGTGATAAATAAAGGTATTCTTTTCACCGAAAAACAATTAGAATCCACTGAAAATGCCTTTTCCGAAAATAAAAGTCGCAATGCTGCCAACATGAATTATGCGAAATTTTTCTAAAAGAAAGAAGGAAATGACAAGTGGAAAATTATACCACGCATATTGGCAATTACTTGAATTATCTCCAAACGGCCAACCAAGTAGTTTCGAGTAATATCGCGAATGCCAATACGCCGAATTTTAAAGCAAGTGAAGCGAGTTTTGAGGAATCATTCGGCGCGAGCTTGCGAGCATCTGGTCAAAGTAGCACCGAGTCTACCGGAAACTTAACGAAAACAAACACGAAACATTTAGCCGGAACAAATACGGACGAAACAAACGCGAAAATCACCACCAAAAGCGGCTCCATCAACGAAGACGGCAACAATGTCAACGTCACTTCTGAAATGATCAGCTTAACTAAAAATAATCAAATGTACGCGCTCGCTATCAGTGCACTCAACTATAACTCATCCATCAACACAGCAGCCCGTGGAAAGTAAGGTGAATAACCATGTTTGAAGGAATAAACACAAGCGGCTCCGCGTTAAATGCTGCGAAACAATGGATGGAAGTGAGCTCCAATAATATTGCGAATGCTGATTCAAGCGCCGCGCCTGGCGAAACACCTTTCCTCAGAAAACGCGTCGTACTATCCGAAATTACGCCATTCGAAACAGCTCTAACAGGAACAAAAGGCGTCAAAGTAAGCGAAATCTCAAGCGACACCGGAAGCGTCAAGCGTGTCTATGATCCAACCCATCCAAATGCCAATGAAGCAGGTTACGTCAACTATGCAAATGTGGATATGACAGCGGAAATGACCAATTTGATGGTAGGACAAAAAATGTACGCGGCAAACACTTCAGCCTTACAAGCGAACGAAAAAATGATGGAAAAAGATTTAGAAATAGGCAGAGTATAAAGGAGTGTTTTAAGAAATGGCAATTGAAAGTATTAATGCAGCAAGCGTCTTGCCCAAAGTAACGCTTGGTGAAACCGCGAAAACAGACAATGCGGCAGGTGCCGGAAATACCTTCACGCAAATGCTGGATAGTATGAGTGATACACAATCAAACGCGCAAAATTCCGTTTCAAGCCTTTTAACAACAGGAGAAGGAAACGCAAGCGACGTACTCATTCAAATGAAAAAAGCAGAGTCAGAAATGAAAACTGCTGCGGTCATTCGTGATAATGTAATCGAAAGCTACAAACAGCTTTTAAATATGCAAGTGTAGCGGTTAGACTAGTCGGGGGAGTTTTAGTCAATCGTCCACACGAGAAAAATGGAGCGAAGTTTTTAAGATGGCAAAAATAAAAACAATGTATTCGAAATTGAAGAATTGGCACAAAGGCGCGATTTTAGTCGGCCTTTTTGTCGTAGTCACGGTGTTATTACTCTACATGAACACGCCCAAAACAGAAGTTACTCTTTATAAAAATTTATCCGAAACAAGCCAACAACAAGTCACCGATCAATTAGCCAAAATGGGCGTTGATTATACCGTCGACAAGAGCGGCAACATTTTAGTCGATGAAAAAGTGGAGACACTCGTTCGCGATAAATTCGCAGACCTAGGTATTCCATACACAGGCCAAGATGGCAATGACATTTTGCTAAATAGTTCGCTAGGAGCCAGCGAAGAAGATAAAAAAATGCAAGAAAAAGTCGGCACAAAAGTCAATTTAGAAAAAGAAATCGTTCAAAGTTACGGAACGACCGTGGACAGCGCCTCCGTTCAGCTAACATTACCAGAATCGAGCTCGATTTTTGAAGAAGCAAGTCAAAAAGGGACAGCCGCAGTAACACTAAAAACGAAAAACAACCAAACATTAACAAGCGAACAAGTTCTCGGTATCCAACGCACCGTCAGCGCAGCCGTACCAAACGTTGCTAGCGAAGACGTAGCGATTATCGATACGAAAAATGGCGTTATCTCAGAAGCAGACACATCCAAAGAAGAAGGCAGCTCGGCCTATAAAAATGAAGTCGACATCCAAAACGCCATCGGAAAAAATGTGAAAACAGACATTGAAGGCACACTTTCCAGCATTTTTGCCCTAGACAATTTCCGCGTGAATACCAATGTCACCGTTAATTTTGACGAAATTAAACAAAATACCGAACATTATCCAAGCGACGGCAAAGTCCGTAGCAATCAAAAAGATACATCAACCGACACATCCAAAGGTTCCGCAAACACAACCGAATCAGGCACCGCATCAAACGCTGATGTACCAAACTATACAGAACAAAACGGCGACGATACCAACACATACACAAGCGAAAAATCAAGCGAAACAACCAACTACGAACTAGACTCCACTATTCAAGAAATCAAAAAACACCCAGCCCTAGCAAAAACAAATGTCGTAGTCTGGGTTGATCAAAATGCTTTAAATAAAAATGGCGTGGACATGGCAGAATTTACAAAAGCAATTGGTGTTTCAGCTGGATTAACGCCCAATATGACTACCGAAGAAGCGGGCGCGGACGGAGAAGCAGCAGCCGCACCAACGTTCGAAGGTACATTCCAAAACGGTGATGTCACCATCATGCCAATCCAATTTTTAGATAACCAAACACCAGTAGAGAAAGACACCACAGAAAAAGCAGCACCAGCAAGCAAAGCATGGATTTGGTGGCTCGCAGGAAGTCTACTATTTGCTATTATCGCAGCGGGAATTATCGCTTACATCATCTTCCTTAAACGTAAAGAACAACTAGAAGAAGCTTTAGAAGCAGAAGAACAAGACTTTATCCCAGCCGAAGAGGCGCTAGTTAATCCGGAAGAACATCCAGATTTCAATTTCCAAACAGATGCATTCGATTTATCCGAACCAGAATTAAAAGCTCGCAAAGAAAGCTTGAAAAATAAACTCGGTGAAATGGCCAAAGAAGACCCAGGGCGCGCCGCAGCAGTCATCCAAAAATGGCTCAATGAAAGGCAGGAATAACAATGGCAGACACACTCAAAGAAACCTTAGAAGAAACAAACGCTGAATTAGAAACTGTTGAAGTAGAAGCAACAGAAGAAACAACAGCGACGCAAACCTATTCGGGTATTTCAAGACGTGAAAAAGCCGCACTTATTATTTGGAGCCTGGATGAACAAATCGCGACTGAAGTAGTTGATTTGCTTCCCGATGCATCCAAACAACGCCTTGCCCGTGAAATGGCCAAAATGAAAGAAATGGACGGTAGCGCAGTAGAAGAAGCAACTAGAGAATTTTTAGGAGAACTAGAACTTCTGTCTGGTGGCATTGCCAAACTCGACCGCGAACACTTACAACGCCTGTTCCCAGATATGACAACAGAAGAACTAAACCAACTGATTTACGGGGTAGAAGCAGAATCACGTATTGGCGAAACAGCGCTAGATATTTTACGCGAAATTGATGATGTTGACTCCTTGTTTACAATTATTAGTGATGAATCGCCGCAAACAATTGCGATGATTGCTTCGTACATGAAACCAGAAGAAGCATCGAAACTACTAGCTTTACTGCCAGAAGAAAAAATGATCAACACAGTTATTGGCATCGCGAGCTTAGAACAATTTGATAGTGAAGTCATGCAAAACGTATCTAACTTACTAAGAATTAAGCTCGACACAATGTCGAACAGCTCACTGAACAAAACTGACGGCATAAAAAATGTTGCCAACATCCTAAACAACGTTACGCGCGGTTTGGAACGTACGATTTTCGAACATCTAGACGTCGAACAAGCCGAACTTTCCGAACGCATCAAAGAGAAAATGTTTATGTTTGAAGATATTATTCTGCTTGATAACATGACCTTGCAACAAGTTCTGGCCGAAATTCAAGACAACAACAAAATCGCCCGAGCACTCAAAAACGAAAAAGAAGAACTCAAAGAAAAAATCCTTTCTTGCGTATCGAAAAACCGTCGCGATATGATTACCGAAGAACTAGAAGTCCTTGGCCCAATCAGACTTTCCGATGTCGAGCAAGCCCAACAAGATATCGCCAATGTCGTTAAAAATCTAGAAAAAGACGGCAAAATAGTTATCCAACGGGGGGAACAGGATGTCCTTATCTAATCCACGAATCCCCAAAGGCAAAGTCACTTTATCTGATGTGAAAATGGAATTATATTATTTAGACGATATAGAAGAAACCGAAGAAGTGGAATCACCATACTCAAAAGAACTCGAACAACTAGAAACGCATCAAAAAGAACTCGAAAAACACTTATCCGCCATCGAAATCGAGGAACAAAAACTAGCCCAAGAAAAAGCGACACTTGCAGCAGAACGCCAAGCTATCGAAGAATTAAAGCGCGCCGCAGCAGTCGAAATCGAAGCGCAAAAACAAGCATTTGAACAAGAAAAAACACAAATTTACCTAACAATCACCGACTTCCTTTGGGATGAAAGCATCGATCTTGCAGAGAAAATTGTCCACCAAGCCATCGACACCCGCCAAATCGAAGTGTTACCAATGCTAACCGAAGTCATCGAAAAACTCCCAGTCGCTTTCGACAAATTAAACGTCACCACCCACCCAGAAACGTTAAAAGCCCTAAAAGAAGAAAACACCGGCACAAAATACGATTGGCTTTTAGAAAATATTCACTGGAACTTCGACATGCGACTGGATTACGGCGAATTTACCGTAGAAGAAGAAAAAGAATACTTCGACTACCGCATCACTGAAATTTTCCAAACATTACACAAACAAAACGCCGAACGGAAAATTCTAGGGGGCGATAAACCGTGAGCTGGTCGCCAAAAACCGAAGCTTGGCAAGAACTAAAAAACACCGTCCCATACATCCAAAAAGGAAAAATCCACACAGTCCAAGAACAAGTATATATTTCCAAAGGCCCCCAAGTGAAAATTGGCGATACTGTCATGGTCGGTGAAAACAAAGTGCTCTGCGAAGTAATCTCCATTGAAAAAGAAAACAACATGCTGCTGCCATTTAATCAAAGTGATAAAGTAGCATATGGCGACTGGGTATACGTGACCGATACGAAAATCACTATCCCAGCCGACGAATTTCTCCTTGGAAAAGTTCTCAACGCATCCGGCGATATTTTAAACGAAGAAGCAGGCACGGCTAAATTTAAACAAAAAATGCCACTCGAAGCGCCGCCCATCCATGCTTTTAGCCGAGCAGAAATTACCGACACACTCGAAACTGGCATCAAAGCAATCGACGGAATGTTAACAATCGGCATCGGCCAAAAAATCGGTATTTTCGCCGGTTCAGGTGTTGGGAAATCTACCTTGCTTGGAATGATTGCTCGTAATGCCAAAGCTGATATAAACGTAATCGGCTTAGTCGGCGAGCGTGGTCGGGAAGTAAAAGATTTCTTGCGCAAAGACCTCGGGGAAGAAGGATTGCGTAAAAGCGTGATTGTTGCCGCCACATCAGACGAAAGCCACCTTATGCAACTGCGCGCCGCCAAACTAGCCACTTCGATTGCCGAACATTTCCGCGACCAAGGAAAAACTGTCCTTTTAATGATGGATTCCGTCACTCGTTTTGCCGATGCAAGAAGAAGTGTCGATATCGCCGTCAAAGATTTACCCATCGGCGGAAAAACCTTACTCATGGAATCGTACATGAAAAAACTACTCGAACGTTCTGGTAAAACGCAAAATGGTTCGATAACTGGGATTTATACCGTACTCGTAGACGGAGATGACATGAATGGTCCAGTACCCGATTTAGCGCGGGGGATTTTAGATGGGCACATCGTTTTAACCCGTGAACTGGCCACGAAAAATCACTATCCAGCCATCGATGTCCTCGGCTCCGTTAGCCGTGTGATGGAAGAAATCGTCCCAGAAAGCCAGTGGAAAACAGCGTCAAAAATTCGCGAATGGATGAGTATTTACCAAGAAAACGAACTGTATTTCAAACTAGGAACAATCGAGCAAACAAGTGATAATGCCGCCATTTTTACAAGTAAAGAGAAGTCTTATTTTATCCACCAATTTTTAAAACAGTTGCGGGATGAAAATGTCACGCTTGAGGAAACAAGTAAAATTATGGAAACGTTAGTATAACAAAGGAGTGCCGTGGATGAATCCAGTAGAACAAGTAATGAGTGCTAGACAAGCCGAGTTTCAAAGCGCGTTCGAAGCAGTGAAACAATCGGCCACTACGTTTGAAACCAAATTAAACGAACGCTTAAACGCCAGCACTCAAGCCAAAACAACTAGCGTACAAACAGTCACCGACGCCGAACTAGCCCGCGCCCGAGAAGCGTATGAAGCGTTAATCAATAAATCCGAAACCAGTTCCACAGCAACCACATCAAGCACGACACAGGCAACACCAACTGGCGAGCTAACCAACTGGAACAACTACCAAATCAAACCAATCAGCGCTGAAAACGAAGGGAAATATAGCGATTTAATCAAAACAGCAGCAGCCAAATACGGCGTCCCAGAAGCGCTGATTAAACGCGTCATCCAAGTAGAATCCAACTATAACCCGAATGTTGTATCGAGCGCTGGCGCAACCGGCTTAATGCAACTAATGTCAGGATCCAACCGCACCGACCCAGCTACCAATATTGATGCTGGAACAAAAGAGCTTGCAGGCTACATCAAAAAATACGATGGCGACCTAAAACTAGCTTTAGCAGCCTATAACGCCGGACCAGGAAATGTCCGCAAATACGGCGGCGTTCCACCATTCAAAGAAACACAAAATTATTTAAAGAAAATTATCGGGTAAGGGAGAATAAATCATGGGAAACTGGCAACAAAAGTGGGAATCATGGCGCGATATGACAACAGCGATGCAACAAGAAATCAAAATCGAAGCCGCTGAAAAAGTAACTTCCTACATAAAAAACGACCAATTTGAAGAAGCAATTAACGTTATCAGACAAACCGAAAATCTCCTAAACGAACTTGACTTTGAAACGAAAATGAACCGCGTCGAAGAACAACTCCAAGCCTTCACATCCGACCAAGAAGCAGCTAAATCATTCGAAGCAAGCCAACTTCAAAACCTAGAAAAACCAACTACAAAAGCAAGCTTCGACCTTTCAAACGTGAAATCAGAAGCAATCAACCAATTCACCAAACGCGATTTCAATCTAGTAGACTCACACGACACCCACATGCAATTTCTCAAAGGCAACCGCAATTTTTACATGGACATTTTCAACCCCGAAGAAAGCGAAGAACACCATTACGCCAACCTCGATGAAAAATGCCAGTACAAAAACATCGGCTTCATTTGCCAAAACGACGCAGCAGCCGAAATCGCAACGAACCTAACAAACGAATGGCTTGAAACACTAGAAGCTCCCAAAAAGAAATTTTTAACAGTCAACATCGCTAATTTAACCGCAATGAAACAAAACCCAGAAGTACTTTTTCAGTAAACAAAAAGAGAGGCGCTACGATGCGTCTCTCTTTTTATTTTATGAAGCTAACTTTGCGTTATATTTTTTTTCGATCATAAATAGTGGCGATAATCCCAGCTGCAATATAAAGCGCACCAGGAATCGGATTTATATATAGACCTTCTATTAGGTTGGCGCCTAACAATAGAATACCACTAATAAATAAAAAGATAATTTTATTGTTAAGAGTTAAAGATTGTGTGAGGATAATGCAACAAAGACAATGAGCTAGCATAACAAATGCTGCCAAACTAATGATAGGGAATAAATTTATCGCGTCTCCCATAGCTTTTAACGTATAAAAGGCAAAAATAAATTCTAAAAAACAGGCACACCATACTAAAGTTTTAATTAAAGATAACATATTATTTGTTCCTTTCTAAGAAGTATAAGTAGATAGGTTGGAATTTAATTCCATTTTAGTATACTTGTATTTCTGCTACAAAAGCAATAAGAATCGCTAAATTTTTTCTAAAAACCAGTTGACAACCAATCTACTTTGTATTACTATATACTTGTACCTAGTAACAACTAGTAGAGGAGTGAATTCAAATGAAAGGACTTACCGAGTTACTCAAAGGTAGTTTAGAAGGAATGATATTGGAGCGAATTTCTAGAGGAGAAACTTACGGCTATGAAATCACCAAGTACCTCAATGACCTAGGCTTTGACGAAATCGTCGAAGGAACCGTCTACACTATTCTCGTCCGCCTGGAGAAAAAAGGGCTAGTCGAGATAGAAAAGAAAAAATCAGAATTAGGTCCACCACGAAAATTTTACACATTAAGCCCAGCTGGCGAAGAAGAATTAGCGATTTTTTGGAAGCGTTGGGACTTTATTCAAGGAAAAATCATGCAAGTTAAAGGAGGGCAAGCGTAATGTTTAAATGGTTTACAAAATACCGCGAAGAAAAACGAGACTATAAACTGTATAAAAAACGGATAGATGCTTTGCCAGAGGACTATAAAACCGCAATGAAAGCTATCGAAACCTATTTATGGAACTTTGCAAAAGGCGCAGGGATGTTCGAAATCTTAAAAAACGTCCTTGAAATGTTCGAAAACGCCGCCGCTGACAAGCTAGAACTGAAAGCCGTCGTTGGTGACGACCTAGCCGAATTCGCAGACAACCTACTAAGTGAATATCCAGAAGAAACATGGATGGACAATCAACGAAAAAAACTGCGTGATTCGATTAAATAAGAAAGCGAAGGTATCCGAAAATGGAAACAGCTGACTTACGACAACAATTTGAGGAAAGAAAAGCTCAAGCTGCTTTTTATTTAGAAGATTTTCGTTCCAGAAGCGTGCGAACAGAATTTTCAAAAGGCCACCGCTATAACGTTTTACCTTTTGAAAATCAATTAGATGGTTATAAATTAAATGGCAAAGCGTTGAAGGAGTCAATCAAAGACAATAACTGTTATCAGTATCATTTTGATGCCCAAGATTGTCTTATTTTAGTAGAAGAAATGTCAGCATTTTTGGGCGAATTTCATAATTTCACGATGTATACCTATGAACCAAATAGCATTGAAACGATGTATTGGAGTGGGGACTCATTAAGCAATATAACCAAATACATGCTTGAAGATAACCAAGTGCAAACCTCTAACCGCCATGCAGCAAGAGGTACTTCATCGCAACGCTATTATTATCAAAATGACCAACTAAAAGCAATCAACACATTATCCAAGTCCGATCAATCCGAAATGGATACCACCAACCACTTTTACTACAAAGAAGATGGCTCTTTATTAAAAATAATTCAAACTTGGTCAACAGGTGGTTCGAGAGTAACTTTTTCGAATGAACGAATTGCCTACAAAAAATTGGAAGAACGATTGCTAGGAAAAATGAAAATAGCGATTCAAACATTTGTCGATGAACATCCAGATGAAACCTTATTTTCTTTAGCATTTTCAAGTTACACCGAGCACGCCGATTTAATTTTGAGTGCAGAAGTAGTTGAACAGGTAAGTGCCGATTTAAAAGGCGATGAAACGCCAGACTGGTCATACAGTGATTTTGATTCTATGGAACTTATTATGCAACCACTAGACGAAGCCGAAACGGAGAAAGTAACCATTAGCGTAGCAAAAGCTATCAAGCAAGTTGTTGAGGCAGAATGGTTTCAGCTTATTCCTAAGAGCACGGACTTCCGTTGCTACTTCTTTAATAATGAAGTAGAACATCGAGATGAAGATAATCAAAAAATAGCTAAAATACTGGACGGAGTTTCCTTCTTTAAATAAAAACAGAAAGCCTCTCAAACAATAATGAGAGACTTTCTGTTTTTTATTTACGTTTCTTAACAACCTCTATAAACTCATCTAACGTTTCATGGGCTTTTATTTGCTCATTACAAACATCGCTATCGTAACAAATATAATTACCATTTGTCGTATAAACACCATCACCCGACGATTTCGTTTTCGCCATAAAGAGCGATACTTTCGAATGCGAATGGCAAATCGAGCAAACACCCTTTTGAATCTCCGTAGAAATAGTTCCGTGTACGCCGACCAAATTTCCGTCCTCGTAAGTCACGATATACTTGCGCTGCTGGGCAATGTCATTCCAACCATAAAAAGTATAGTCGCGCAAATCCAATTTAGACCAAGCGGGAATTTTTAATTTTTTCGTTTTCGCAAAAAGTTTTTTAAGTTTCACATCACTAGGCTGTGCGAAAGGAATCACGTAGGCTTTTAAACCCTCTAAAAACGGCTCTGCTTCTTTGGTTGAAGTAATTGCATGGAGCTCGCTAAAAAGTTCCTTATGCTCCGTCAAAACGTCCTCCGGGAATAGCTCGTTGATTTTCTCCTCTGTTAACGATTTTAACGCCTTCAAAGTCGAAGTATCATTCGCGGACCGGTATGCGCGGGAAACATTGGCTAATTGATTTTTGATAAAATTATATTGGTATGGCTCGATAAACTCTTTCATTATAATTCTCCTTTAATAGTTTAATGTTGGTTAAACTAGCTGAAGGATTGAAGAGTCTATTTCACTCTTGCTTTCTAAACAATCCTAAAGCCATTGTTAGAAAGTCGAGAGCAGTGCAATTTTGTTTGCATCTCTTTGATCACCACCTTGCCTTCATTATAAGCACTTCTGAATTGTTCGTCAATTCTCTTTCATGAATAACTCGTTCCGAAACAGGGTAAACGAACACTATTGGACATTAGAGAAAACATCCATGGGAGGAGAATATATAATGAAAAAAGTCAAAGCAAGTGAAACACTCGTACAAACAATGAAAAATTGGGGTATCGACCACGTTTACGGTTTACCCGGCGATTCGATTGATACAGTAGTCGACGCTTTACGAAAAGAACAAGAGGCGATTGAATTTATTCACGTCCGCCACGAAGAAGTCGCAACCTTAGCAGCGGCAGCCTATACTAAACTTACCGGCAAAATTGGCGTCGCATTATCCATCGGCGGCCCCGGCGCAATCCATCTATTAAACGGAATGTATGACGCCAAAATGGACCACGTACCAATGCTCGTTCTAGCGGGACAAGTAACAACCGATGTCCTAAATACCGGCTTTTTCCAAGAAGTCAATTTGCCAGCAATTTTTGAAGATGTTGCCGTTTATAATAAACAAATTGATAACGCGGAAACGCTCGCAGATGTGGTCGACGAAGCGATTCGCACAGCCTATAAAGAAAAAGGCGTCGCCGTCCTAACCATCCCAAATGACATCCCGGCTCAAGAAATTAAAGCAAGCCTAGAAGCGAAGCCAGTCAAATTTGAACAAGAAAATCCAAAACTAGACGAAGCGGCAATTCAACAAGCCGTAGCACTAATTGATAAAGCAGAAAAACCAGTTATCCTAGCAGGCCTTGGAACCAAACACGCCGGGGCAGCTTTAATCGAATTCGCGGAAAAAGCCAAAATCCCGATTATTAATTCCTTACCAGCAAAAACAATCATCCCAGACGACCACCCAAACGCACTCGGGAACCTTGGCAAAATCGGAACAAAACCAGCTTATGAAGCGATGCAAGAAACCGATTTGCTATTAATGTTCGGAAATGACTACCCATACAGCAACTACTTACCAAAAAAAGCCGATTGTATCCAAATCGATATTGACCCGGCGAAAATCAGCAAACGTTATCCAGCGACAGTTGGTCTAGTTGGTGATGCCGCAGAAATCATCAGCAATTTAACGACCAAAATAGCGCCTGTAGAAGAACGTAAATTCCTCCAAGCGTGCCAAGAAAACATGCAAGAATGGTGGAAATGGTTAGAAGAAGACGTAACGCAAACCACCGACCCAATCGCACCAGAAGTCGTAATGGCGAATATCCAAAAAATCGCGGACAAAGATGCTATTTTCTCCATTGACGTAGGAACAGCAACTGTTTGGAGTACGCGCTACTTACATTTAACACCCGAAAATGACTTCATTGTATCCGCATGGCTCGGCACAATGGGCTGCGGCTTACCAGGAGCCATCGCTGCGAAAAAAGCTTTCCCAGACCGCCAAGCAATCGCGATCGTAGGGGACGGAGGCTTTTCCATGGTGATGCAAGACTTCGTAACTGCGGTCGGACAAAACATGCCAATGATCATCGTCGTTCTCAACAACCAAGAACTATCCTTCATTAAATACGAACAACAATCAGCCGGCGAACTCAATTACGCGATCGACCTCCCAGACATCAATTACGCAAAATTCGCTGAAAGTTGTGGCGGAATCGGCTTCCGTGTAGAAAAAATGGCCGACCTAGAAAGCGCCTTTGAAAATGCAAAACTCGCAACCAAACCCGTCATCATCGACGTTTCCGTAGATAGCTCAGCCGCTCCGCTACCAGGAAAAATCATCATGGACGAAGCACTCGGCTACACTAAATTCGAAGTCCAATCTGTCCTAGAAGATCACCGTTTTGCAAAAATGCCACCGTTAAAAACGATTTTACGTAGATTTTTATAAAAAATAAATAAAAAAATAACAATATCACCCGTTTTACGCCGATATTCGCTAGTTTTTATAATGTTTTTTTATTAAAACTAATTATTTTACAATAAAATATAGAGTTTTTTTAAAAAATATGAGATAATAAACTAGAATTAGAGAATAGGAGTGTGGAATGGGTGAATTTAATTAAAAATCGTAAATTGAAAACAAAATTAAGCATCAATATTGTTATAACGACCATCATGTTAATCGGACTTGGCGCAACTAGTTTCCTAGGATTTCGTCATGTAGCAACACTTTCAGATAATATGGTTGATAATAATGTCGCACCAATGAAAGAAATCGCAAAAATCCAAACAAACATGGCGCAAATCAATATCGACATCCTGACCATGTTCGACACTATCAACGGAAAATCAACCCTTATCAAAGATATCGATAATCTGTACGCCGAAAATGACCAAGCAATCCATAATTTCAAAAAAGCCAATTTAACAGCAGAAGATAAAAAACAATTAGCTTACTTTGAAGAAAAACTAGCAGACATGAAAGCATCCGCATCCTCTGTAATCAGTGACACATCAAGTGCGCTAGACGATGCAGAACTACTTGGAGCACAAAACAGATACTACCAAAACGTCAAAACAAAATTTGATGATGCAACGAAGCAATTAAACGTTTTAAATGACATGAACTATAAAGAAGTCGAAAATTCCTCACAAGCAATTTCTGACTTTGGCGTAAAAATCAGCTTAATTTTCACAGCAGTTATTATCGCCGTGCTAATTTCCTTATTCATTTTCAACGCCTATATTACGAGAGTTATTCTAAAAGGAATTCGTCATCTGCAAACAGCCGTACATAAAGTAGCGAGTGGCGACCTATCTTACCGTAGCACCTATAATGGTAGAGATGAACTGGGCGACATTACTAACGACTTGAACGAAATGAGCGAAAATCTACGCCTAATGATTGAAGACGTTAAAAAAGCGTCCACAGATGTGAAATCTTCGAGCGATAACGTGATTATTAGCTCTGAAATTATTTCCGCGATGACAACCGAAATGGACATCGAAATGAAAATGATGGGCGAACAAATTCAAACGCAAATCGGCAGCATGAAAGAAAGCACTGATGCGATGGATCAAATGACAGGCGGCGTTCAAAACGTGGCTGAATATGCCCTTAAAGTATCTGACTTAACAAAAGACTCCGCAGAAAAAACTAACGACGGAATTGCCGTTATTAATAACTTAGTGTCACAAATGGACCGTATTAGCGGTGTTATGCGTTCAAGCACAGACGTTGTTTCCCAACTAGTTAACCGCGTTGGCGAAGTCGAAAAAGCGCTAGATACTGTCACAAATATCGCTGACCAAACAAATTTACTGGCTCTAAACGCAGCAATCGAATCTGCGCGCGCCGGCGAACATGGCCGTGGTTTCGCAGTCGTAGCCGAAGAAGTCCGCAAGCTAGCAGAACAATCGCGTCTTGCTGTTGTAGATATTAATACCGTCCTGAAAAAAATCCAAACAGAATCAAAAACAACCATCGAAGTAATGAACACAGGTCTTTCCGAATCCGAAGCAGGCCAAAAAATAATTTCCGAAACAGAAGCAACTTTCACAGATTTACTCAACCGTGTTAATGATATTTCCGCCCAAATGCAAAACGTTTCCCAAGAAACAGAAGAAATGGCTGCCGGAATAGAAGAAGTCAACACATCAATTAGCGATGTAACAGAAATTTCCAACCAAATCGGTGAAAAATCCACTGCCGCACTTGAATTCGCGGAAGTAAACAAAATGAAAGTGGACGAGCTAGTCGTTATCTCCGAAGAAATGCAAAAAATTTCCGGTTCATTAGAAGGGTATATCGCCAACTTCAATACCGAAGTAAGCGAAGAAGCGGTCGAAGTAGCAGAAGAGCCAGACACAGAAACAAAAGAAAATGGAGAGCCAATCCTAGCCGAAAATGTCTAGGTAGCATCTACCATGCGAATTTGGATAAAATCACTGCTTGTTATTACAGCGTGTATATTTAGTTTGACCCTTCTAAATACGAAATATACCTTTTATTCACCAAACGTCAAACTCGAAAGCGCGAAAGTAGTTTACAAACTAGACAACGAACCTTTTAATGTAAGATTAGATGTGCCCTTAGTGAATCAAATGGATGCGCCGTCCCTTTTTAACGGCTGTGAAGTGACTAGTCTAGCGATGCTCTTACAGTTTGCTGGGAAAAACGTAACTAAAAACGAGCTAGCAAGTAATCTCCCATCCACGCCAATCGAACAAAACGGCTTACATGGTAACCCAGATAAAGCGTTCGTTGGGAGCATTAACGGCGATAGTCCTGGCCTTGGAGTGAATCATGCTCCAATTGCCAAACTAGCAGCTAAATACGTTAACGAAGCGCACGTACATGATATTAGCGGCAACAGTATTCACGATATTATCACCGTACTAAGCACCGGCGCTCCAGTTTGGATTATCACAACGACCGATTACCATGCTCCAAAAAACTGGCAAACCGTGCAAACTAAAGAAGGCACAAAAAAAATCACGTATTCGATGCACAGTGTCGTGATTACCGGGTTTGATAAAAATAATTTTTACATTAACGATCCATACGGACATAAAAATCGCGCCGTAAAAAGAAGTGTCTTAGAAGAAGGCTGGTCCGCAATGGGAAAACAAGCCATTTACCTAAGCCGCCCATAAAAAAACGTTGGAAAGCATACAACATGCTCTCCAACGTTTTTTTAAATTCTTTTCTTAATAAATAGTACTACAGCAAATACTACAAGAAGTACTCCAATAACAACCGGCCAAACCGAAAATGCGTCTCCAGTAGAGGGAAGAAGTGAAGCATTACTTGTATTTTCAAATGCCTGAGCCGTACTCATGCGGAAATAAATCAAGCCAAGTGAAATCATAACAGCAATACCAGCAACTATTTTTTTGGAAAAAACCATTCAGCTCGCTCCTTTTCATATCATATCTATATTATTAGGCATTTGCTATTTTTTGTCAATGTATAGACCAATTTTAATCAAACGGCTTTATATAATGCTTGACCTAGTATACATATTATTGTAAAATGAATTTGTTTCCTTGAAAAGTAACGAAGGAGGATCGTACAACTAAATAGAAGCGCCAGAACTGATTGGAACGAAAATGCTTGAAGGTGAAATTCCTGAAAAGTAACGAATCAGTTGACGAGGAGGAGATTAATCGAAATTTCGGCGGGAGTCTCCCGGCTGTGCATGCAGTCGTTAAGTCTTACTTACAAATCATTTGGGCGACCAAGTGGACAGAGTAGTAATGAAACATGCTTTTTACCCCTCCAAGGAAACCAAAAAATGTAGAGGGCTTGAAATTGGACAAGTCTGCCCTCAAGTTAATTATTGGAGGAATTTATTATGTGTGGAATCGTAGGATATATTGGAACAAACAATGCAAAAGGCATTTTATTAGAAGGACTTGAAAAATTAGAATACCGTGGTTATGATTCAGCTGGAATCGCCCTACAAAACAAAGAACTAGTAACCGTTGTAAAAGAAAAAGGACGGATTGCTGATCTTGCAAGCCTAGTGCCAAGCGACGCATTCGGTACTACTGGAATCGGCCATACACGCTGGGCAACTCACGGCAAACCAAATCACGAAAACGCCCACCCGCACCAAAGCAAATCTGGTCGTTTTACTATCGTTCATAACGGAGTAATTGAAAACTATACCCTTTTAAAAGAAGAATATTTAAAAGATCATTCCTTTATTAGTGATACAGATACAGAAGTAATCGTGCAGCTTATTGAACTTTTCGCAGCAGAACTTTCTACAAAAGAAGCATTCAAAAAAGCATTATCGTTACTTCATGGTTCTTACGCAATCTGCTTAATCGACCAAACCGATACAGAAACACTTTACGCAGCAAAAAACAAAAGCCCATTACTAATCGGGAAAGGCGAGAACTTCAACGTAATCGCAAGTGACGCAATGGCTGTTCTGAAAGAAACGGACGAATTCGTGGAAATTATGGACAAAGAAATCGTTATCGTAACAAAAGACGGCTTCACTTTAGAAACATTAGAAGGCGAAGAAATCACACGCGCTAGCTACAAAGCAGAACTAGACGCATCTGATATCGAAAAAGGTACTTACCCGCACTATATGTTAAAAGAAATTGACGAACAACCAGCTGTAACACGTAAAATCATCCAAGCATACCAAAACGAAGCTGGCGAAATCAACGTCGACAAAACAATCATTGACGAAATCCTATCTTCTGACCGCATTCACATCGTTGCTTGCGGAACGAGTTATCATGCCGGCTTAGTCGGAAAAAACTTAATCGAAAAAATGGCGAAAATCCCTGTAGAAGTTCATGTTTCCAGTGAATTTGGTTATAACTTGCCGTTAATGTCTAAAAAACCGCTATTCATTTTTATCACTCAAAGTGGTGAAACGGCCGATAGCCGCCAATGTCTTGTGAAAGTGAAAGAACTTGGTTACCGCACTTTAACATTAACAAACGTACCAGGCTCGACACTTGACCGTGAAGCGGATCATTCGATGTATTTATTCGCGGGACCAGAAATTGCCGTTGCATCAACAAAAGCCTACACAGCGCAGATTTCCGTTTTGGCAGTACTTGCTGTTTCGCTTGGTCGTGAACTTGGCGATGCCGAAGCACTTAAAATTAATTTAGCTGCTGAATTAGGTATTGTGGCAACTGCAATGGAAGCAATGGTTTCTAGCAAAGAAGTTATCGAGCATATCGCCGGTGAGTTTTTAGCAACGTCGCGCAATGCTTTCTTCCTAGGTAGAAATATCGATTACTTCGTGGCAATGGAAGCCGCTCTTAAACTAAAAGAAATTTCTTATATCCAAGCAGAAGGTTTTGCCAGTGGAGAATTAAAACACGGAACGATCGCGTTAATTGAAGACGGTACACCAGTTTTAACCCTTATCACGCAAGAATCAATCAATTGGAATATCCGCGGCAATGTCAACGAAGTATTAGCACGTGGAGCAAAAACATGTGTGTTTGCAATGGAAAACGTCGCTCAACCAGGTGACCGTTTCGTCATTCCGCAAGTACATCCGTTATTAACTCCACTAGCAAGTGTTATCCCGTGCCAACTACTAGCTTATTACGCAGCACTTCACCGTGACTGTGACGTCGATAAACCAAGAAACTTAGCAAAAAGTGTAACAGTAGAATAAATTTCTTAAAGACCTTTTCGAAATTAGAAAAGGTCTTTTTTTACGCAATCAATAAATTTGCACGCGCCCCTTGTTATGCTTTAAACTTAAAGAGGAATGGGGGAAATCAGCCAATGGAAGTATCACACGTAACGCTCGAACCAAATAAAGATAGCCGTCCCGCAGTTTTAACAATCGGTAAATTTGACGGAGTACATCTCGGTCATCAAACCATTTTAAATACAGCTTTATCCATCAAAAAGGAAAACGAAATACTAACGGCCATCAGTTTCAGCCCGCATCCACTTTGGGCTTTAAAACAAATCGAAATATATCGCGAAATGCTCACACCAAGAATGGAAAAAGAACGCTGGCTCGCACATTACGGCGTAGACCATTTAATCGAAACAGCTTTCACGCCAAGGTATGCTGAAACGACGCCAGAAGAATTTGTCACTGATCATTTGACCAACCTACATTTATCGCATATCGTCGTTGGCTCCGAATTCAATTTCGGCAAAGGGCGTGATTCGGATGTAGATTTACTCCGGGACCTTTGCGAGCCCTATGGCATTGGTGTCACATCTGTCCCAGTAATTGAAACAAACCAAACAAAAATCAGTTCTACCAACATCCGAGCCTTTATTCGGCGCGGCCATTTCATAGAGGCAGAACAACTCCTCGGACATCCGTGGTACATTACCGGCATAGTTGAAAACGGCGAAATGATAGGCTTAGATGATTACGTTCTCCCGGCAACTGGCACCTATCAAACCGATGCAGGACACGTAAAAGTAACCAACAACCGTACTATCCAAGTCGATTTACCAGATGGATTGCAACAATTACATATGAAAAATGAACTTTCCTAGTAATTAGGGAAGTTTTTCTTTACATTTTATAAAATTAGTAATATACTAATTTAGTAAATTAATAAAATTTAAAAGGAGAAATCTCATGAAGATTCCAACTACCTTAAAACATAAACCAGTAATTGTTGTCGAAAATTACGAAGAAGTAGACGGCAAAAATGCTTATCACTCTGATGCAAAAGGACTTTCACTCGGACTTGCGCAGTGGAATGACCGCGGTAAAGTAGATATTTCAGCCAAAGTTTGGCGTCATACTGGTGATAAATGGTCGCGTCAATCCGAAGAACTGCCTTTACATCGCGTACTTGATTTAGCTATTTTAATCGCACGAACCAAAGTCCATTTTAAAGATGCTTACCGTTTACCTCATTTTTATGATAAAGAAAATCCCACGCTTGATCGTATTGGTTTGCAAGGAGATGCGCTGACTATCGCGGTTTGCGAAGATAATGAATATATCGATGAAGACATCCAATTATTCGAACAAGCTTTAAAAAACGACGACGAACTTCTCAGTGAACGCCTCAAAACACTCAGCAAACTTTTACAAGAAGCAGGTTATTAAGGACGTGAAATAAGTGAATAAAGACAATCGAAAAGAACTCATTCGCGCATACAAAGAAAAAGCTCCAGATGCCGGCGTATATCGTTTCATCAGCAAAGAAAGCGGCAAATACCTGATTGATAACACGATGGATTTAAAAGGCATAGCGAACAAATTAGCATTCGGAGTGAAAATCGGCGCTGGAAACATGCTTCCACCAGAAATGGCGAAAGAAGCAAAACAATACGGAATCGAGACCATCACCTTTGAAATTCTCGAAAAAGTAGATATTAAACCCGAAATGACAAAGGACGATATCAAAGAAGAAAACGATGTGCTACTAAGTTTATGGCTAGAACGAGAAGACCTTTAAGTGATAAAGGTCTTTTTTTTATGAATTAAAATTGTATATTAAAAAGTTTATTTAGATAAAAAGTCACGAAATGTCTATATTTTCCCGATAAAATTAATGTTATAATATTAATTGACTATAAAAAAGGGAGGGTTTTAAACATGAATCCAAGAAAATCAGAATTTGTTTTAAGTTTAATCGCTGGAATTACAGGTATTATTGCAGGTATTACTGGAATCGCAGGCGGAGGTCTTCTTGCTGCTCTATCTGGAAGCGAAGAGCTATCCAATGCAGCTTCAATGACTACTGCTGATAGTGAGGCGCTTGCTGCTGCAGGTGGCTTAACAGTAATTTTCTCAGTGATTGCTTTAGTAATTGGTATCGCTTTGATTGTTTTTGCAGTATTAATCAAACGTAATGCTAAAGTATTCGGTATCTTGACGCTTATAGCTGGCGTTGTAGGTTTCTTCTTAGTAGGACTACTTTGGGTTGTTCCAGGCATTCTTGCAATTATCGCAGGTATTATGTGCCTAGCGAGAAAAGTACCAGCTTCTTTAAGCTAATTTTATAGATAGGCTGTAACAAGATGAGCAATCATTTTGTTACAGCTTTTTTTTTGGATAAAATTATTAAAAAAGTAAATCCTTACAATATTGTTCACGTTTTATTCACATTTCGAGCTGGTTGCTAGAAAATTATTCCTAATTTAGTACTTTATATATAAAAAACGAGAGTATAATATTAGTAGTTAAGTTTAAATTACACAATTAATTTT
Source organism: Listeria swaminathanii (assembly GCF_014229645.1). GTDB lineage: Bacteria > Bacillota > Bacilli > Lactobacillales > Listeriaceae > Listeria > Listeria swaminathanii. The sequence goes on from NZ_JAATOD010000001.1 coordinate 491,374, forward strand.
ACTTCTAGGAGGAATAAATAATTTAATGAAAAAAATGATGACATTATTGTTACTTGCTTTATCTGTCTTTATAATTAGTTTTGTTAGCTCACCAAAGCATGCTTCTGCCGATACTACTGACATTTTACAAGCTCCAAAGCCAATTAATGAGATTTTTCCAGATGAAGGCGTGGCTCAATTAGTTGCTAGAGAAACCGGGAAAAGTACAACTAGTGAAGTTTCGCAGGCCGATTTGGATGGAATCACGAAGCTGAACGATACTATCCAAAGTAGTAGAACGGTGCCGATGATCTATTCTTTAGAAGGTGTAGAATATCTTCATAATCTAAGAGAACTGGCTATTCCAAACCATTCTGTCAGTGATATTTCCGCATTAGAAGGATTAGCAGAGTTGAGAATAGTAGATATTAGGTATAGTAATGTAAGCGATTTGTCGCCGCTTAGTAAGTCAAAAGAAATAACACATTTAGATGCGATAGGGAACAATATAAGTGATATAAGTGTATTTAGTTCATTTTCAAAAATAAACCAAGTAGTTCTTGGTGAGAATAATATAAGTGATATAAGTGTTTTAAAAGATTTCCCAGCGGACCAATTTGTTTATATTTATTTGGATAATAATAAAATTAAAGATATTAGTCCACTTTCTGGTAAAGCATTTCATCAATTGACACTTAATGATAATGAGATAAGTGATGTTAGTCCATTAAGTACAATGACGCTATATTCAGACTATGCATTTACGGATAACTTTTACATTGATATTAGTAACAATCACATTAGCGATATCAGTCCTTTAAAAAATACTGGTTTTAGCAAATTAAACTATTTTTATGCAGAAAACCAAAGTGTTACGAGCCCGTCAAAAACTTTTTCCAATGATTTAACACTGGAGAATAGTGTGAAGAATATCGAAGGAAAGGCGATAACACCTGAAATAATTAGTAATAACGGTAGCTACTCTGGTTCTATGCTAAATTGGCAACTTCCTAACTTTGTAGCGAATGTAGATTATTCGTTTTCTGAGACGAACCAAATTGGTCAAACTACAGGAGTTTTTAGCGGTAAAGTCTCACAACCACTAGTTGATGGATTTACCGTGACATTTGATAATGAAGGTTCCATTTCTACAGAATCCTATAAAAGCGACGTAATAATTTCTGAGCCAACTGAACCGACCAAAGAAGGATTCACTTTTGAGGGATGGTATGATGCGTCAACAGGCGGAAAGAAATGGGATTTTGCGACAGATAAAATGCCGGCTAATGATATTACGTTATATGCCCAGTTTACTGAAACAAAAACAGAACCTGCAAACCCAGTATTTCCAGTTGAATCAGAAGAATCAACAGACTTGGGAGATTCAGAAGACTCAGCAAATCCAAGTGTTACTGAAGATACTTCTAAACTAGAAATAGCAGAAAAAGCAACTAAAAATAAAACAACACAAGCATCAGAAAAGGCACCAGAAAAAATAGCAACAAGCGAATTGCCGAAAACGGGAGATAGTTCACCGTACTTAATTTTACTAGGATTAGTTCTTGTTGGAGCATCCGTTTTCGCTTGGAAGAAAAAACAAGCATAATCATATAAAAGAAAAACCGACAAAATTATTTGTCGGTTTTTTAGTCGTTATTATTTAGAAGTTTTTCTCCAAATAATTAATGCAGAAGTGAAAACTAGTAAGCCTGTAGCTACTTGTTTTACGGGATTATTGTCACCAGTATTCGGTAACTTTTTTGTATTTCCAGTGCTATTTCCAGCCACTTTTCCAGTCTTATTTTTAACCTCATTTTGAGTAGCGGGAGTGACTGTTGTGTCTATGTTACTTGTTTTCTTGTAAACAAAGATGACTTTTTCCGGTGTTTCTCCAAAAGTTCCATTGATGTTGGTTGGAGTTGCTTCCAGTTGATAGCCGGGGATACTTTTCGGTTTTACATTGTAAGCATTTCCGACAGTACCGGTTAAGGTTGAAGGGGTGCTAATTATTTTATTGTTAGAGTCGACATATTGTACCTCAAGGATAGCTGATCTTTTGGAACTTCTATTTTTCGTATAAACATAATTAATGGTTTGCGCTTCTAATGTATAAAGTCCGTTTGCGTTTGCTGGTGTTTTTGTCAGTGTATAACCAGGGATTTTCTTTGGTTTGGAACTGTATTTAGCATCTAGCAAGCCTGTTAATGTGTCGGCTGAGGCAATGGTTTCGCCGGTATTGCTCTTATAGTTTACTGTGATGTCCCCACCAATTGGCGGCTGTTCCACGATAATTGGAACGCGTACTTTCGCAAAAGTATTGGAATCTGTTGATAAGGTACTTTTGATAATAATGAAGCCTTCTCCGGGCGTTTTCGCGATACCATCAGAGAGAATAGAAGAACCATCGTCCTCATACTTAAATTCATGTGTATCAAAAAGTGCTTTTCCAGAAGCTAAACCGAGCTGGGATTTGTCTGGTGTTAATTGATTAAAGTCAGCTTTATACGGAACAGTAATAGGTTCACCGTTATAAACTAATTGATCTTGGCCTTGTCTGTAATCGTAATGTTCTAGCATATTTCCACCATTATTAAAGTCATCAAGATAGCCTGGAGGAATATCCGTCGTAATTTGATTTCCGCTCATGATCACAGCTAATGGTTTCAAATCAAGGGGAGGCCAGTAATTACTAGCCCAGTTAATCTTGAAAATCTCAGAAGGTAGCGAGATTAGTTTATTATCTCGAATGTTTAGGCTAGTTAAACTGGAAGATAATTGAGTAATGTTATCTGGTATTTCCTTGATAGAATTATTTTCTAATTGCAATGAATCTATAGCGGGCAGTTGAAAAACAACCATAGGAAACTCATGTAAATTATTGGAAAATAAATTTAATACTTCTAATTTCTTTAATTGACCTACGCTATCAGGAACCTCGCTCACTGTTCCGGAAATGACAGTCAGATTCTTTAAATTCTTAAAATCTGAAATATTTTCGGGAATAAAGGAAGCACCTTCTGGACTTAACATTGTAACAGTTTCTATGTCCGCTAATGTAATATCTTCGCGACTTTTATTTAGTCGTTGTTCGGTAGCTGCAATGAATGGTTCGTTATTTTCTAATTCTTCTTCCAACCAAGACACAGATTCCGCATTTGCTTTTGAAAAAAGAAAAGGGATTAGAGTGGCAAGTATCAGCAAACAAATTAAAAGGAGAATAATTTTTCTCAAGTTGTGGCACATCCTGTCTGTAATTTGTAAATTTGTCATATATTAGTTAATTATATTATTTTTCTATTTCAAACGAGTACTAAAAAAAGACCTCGAAATCGGCTTCATTTTGTTAAATGTGTCTAAAAAATGTCTATTTTACAAAATTGTAGAAATGGTAATTTGTGTGCGCGAAACAGTAATAAAAAATATTTTAAGCTTTTTTAAAACTGTTTTTAGCAGAGGAAAATTATTTATTGAGCACTTTAAATCGGAATGAAATAGCTGTATAACTTGGCTTTGCGAGCTTGTTTGGTTGGATTTGGAAGTGGAGGATATTTTGGGAAGTGGAATTTGTGCGAATAGTTTAGACACGAAAAGTCTGTTTTCAATCGATGGAGAAGGCGTTTTTTATGATTATTAATTTACACAAAATAGTCACAAAAACCATTTTTTTACTATTGTACAAGGAATTTCTATCAAATGAGATAGAGTATAATTTTAGTAGTAATAAAAACGAACTGGAGGCTGTGAATTAATGAAAAAAACAATTACTTTTCTTTCGGTAATGATGATATCGTTCAGTATTTTTAGCGTTAATCCACTTTCTGGATTAGCCTTTGAAAAGGGCGCTGCGACAACGGAGACCAAACAACAAGTTAATGCAACAAACGCGGCTACGGATATAGTTACTGCTCAAGATTTGGGAGGACAGACGTGGTTAATTAATGAAGTAAATAAACAACTCGCACCAAAAGCAGTTGGGGTAGATTTAACCTTCGAGGACTTGGCGAAAATTACTAGGATTACGATTACTGATCGTGGGCTTACGGGGGAAGTGCCGCCTGAAATTAAAAATCTTGTTTCATTAGAATTTTTGATTTTATACAGTAATAATTTAACTGGGACGATTCCTGCTGAACTTGGGGAATTAACAAAGCTAAAGGAACTTCGATTAGATTTCAATAAATTGACTGGAACAATTCCTGATGGCCTTGGAAATATTCCGTCGATTGCATTGCAGAGAAACAGATTAGTTGGCCAAATCCCTTTGAGCTTATATGAAAATAGAACAGGGAAAAATGAAGTAAATGTTTCGGGTAACCAAGTGACAATTAATAGTAGAGCACCTGAACCAAGTATTTACTCCTATGCAACTTTTATTTATCCAGCTACTACCCCGGAATATGGTGGGCATTTGAAGGCGACAACAACTTATATTAGCAACTTGGAAAATGATGCTTTTATTACGCCGTTTCTTCCAGGTAGTTCCACATTTATCGATTTACAAGCGGTATTTATGTTTGAAACGGAGCTCTATGAAGGGCACGAGGTAACAATTACGGATGATGCTTCCGGAAAACTGCTTTATGAGGGCGAGTTAACTTCTGATATCAGTATTTCTTTAAAGAGTTTAAGTTCTGGCTACCATAATATTCGTGTTGTACTCGATAATGCACCAAACAATCCGCAAAATCAAACAACATTTGGTATCAGCATTGTAAGTACGGTAGCGGGGGATTTAACAGTTAATTACATCGATGAAACCGGAAAAACCATTCACGAACCACAGACAGTTAGTGGGTTTGTAGGCGATGATTATGATGTAACAACCGACGAATACCAATTAGCAATTGATGGATATGAATTAGATAGTTCTAAATTACCAACTGATGCAATTGGCACATTTGATCACGCGCCATTGTCTGTAACGTATGTGTACAAAGAGAATCAAGGCGCGCCAGTCACGGTAAAATATGTAGATGAAAATGGTAACGAACTAACTACTTCTGACAATTTGACTGGCAAACTAGATGACACCTATCAAGCAGGAGCGAAAGAAATTGCTGGCTTTACGCTAGATGAGAGCAAACTACCAACCAATGCAAGTGGAATATTTGAAGCTGATCCGCAGGCAGTCGTGTATGTGTATAAAGCCGTGCCAGCAATGATTAAAGCGCATGACTCAATGATTTATGTGGGTGATAATTGGACTGCGGCAGATAATTTTGATAGCGTAAGTGATAATTTTGGTGCAGCAGTTTCCTTTGATGATGTGACGGTTGAAGGGACGGTGGATACAACGATAGCTGGCATTTACCCAGTAACGTATAGCTTTGCTGGAGAAAGTATCACTATTCAAGTAACAGTGAAAAATAAAGATATACCAGCGAACTCAGTTACACCATCAGATCCGAGCTCACCAAGCGAACAAAGTGCTTCAACTACACCAAAAACACCAGACAAACAAACAGCAAAATCGCCAACATTAAAAATAACGCCAACACAAAGTGAAACATCCACTGTAGCGGGTAAATTAAAACTTCCTACTACTGGGGATAATCTTTTGGATAGCATTATCTATAGTTTATTTGGCTTCATTGCTATATGTGTGGCATTTTGTTTATTCTTCTGGCGTAAAAAGCAAAAACATAGCTAACATCTTCTAATTTTGGAAAATGAGATGGGTGCACGCGACGAAAAAATACCAATGATACGTACCAATCTTTATGCAACGCGTGAAGGTTTCGAGAAAAGATATGGCTTTGTTTATGTTGATAAAGAGGATAGCTATAAACGTTTGAAGAAGAAAAGTTTCTATTGGTATAAAAAAGTAATTGAAACTAATGGAAATGATTTAAGTTATTAAATTAATATAAATCTCATATATCCAAAGAGTCCTTATCAATCCGGTAAGGGCTTTTTTTGTTGATCAAAAATTCTTCTGTCACAAGTTCGGTTAATAAATTGGATATGTTTGGCTGCGTCGTGCGGCAATATCTGGCAAGGACTGACTGATTGATAAAGTTTGGTAATACAATTTCATTTCTTTCTTCATCTTCAGTGCCCATCTCAACTGCAAGATTTTCCAAAGCCATATAAATCCGTTCTTTCGGCGTTTTGGCAATCATTCCAAGAAGTGCATAGTGGCGAGCGAAAACATCCGCAATACTAGCTAGAAGAAAATCATTCACATCAGGTTTCACAGACAATATATTGAGCAAGAAGTCCGCATCAATTTTATAAAGCACGAGCCGTTCGCTCATGACTGTAATACTATGCTTTTTTTTCGGATAAGAGGAGAACGCGTCAATTCCTAAAATATTATATGGAAGAACAAATACAGAAATATAGTTTGTTTTTCTTAAATTGTCCTCTAATTCTACTGCAGCATAACCCTCTAACACGAAAAAGATATGTTTTGCTTTTTCTTCCTCGAAAATTATTTTTTCGTTCATTGTATAGGTTTGCTTTTTTACATGTTTATAGTAATCCGGAAATTCTTTTAAATAGCCAAATACGGTATCAAGTTTTTCTGGCATTCGTGTCACTCCTTTTCGGATGTATTTACCCTTTTAGTATACGCTATTTATTTTGAAAAAGAATTTTGAACAGTTTGTGACGTTCGATAAAATAGCGCTTTGTATGCATTTCTAAGAAGAAAATATTTTTTTGCGAAACGAAAAGGCATTTTCCATATATTAAATGTATAAATCACGTGAAAATCCTTTGATATAGTACATTCATAGCCAGTGTGACCCAGATGGTACGGTGATACGGACAGACAGGCGAAAGGAGGAAATTATGAAGTTTGATGATAGTAAACCCATTTATAAGCAAATCGTTCATTATATTCAGACAGAAATTGTTGCAGGAACATACGAGGCTGGTGACAAGCTACTATCTGTTAGAGAGCTAGCAACAAAGTTAGAAGTAAATCCGACAACCATCCAGCGAGCTTATGCAGAACTGGAAGAAACGGAAATTATTTACACCGTTCGAGGTACTGGTAAATATTTGACAGAAGATAAGAGGAGAATTGAGCAATTGGAAAATGACATCGCAAAACAACTTACCGAAAATTTTATTAGTGAAATGAGTAAATTAGGAATTAATAAAGAAAAAATTATCGCTTGGGTGAAAAAAGTAGAGGAGGTAGAAGTAAATGTTAGTGGGAAATAATATCGCTAAATCCTATCCAAATAAATTAGTCTTACAAAATGTGGATTTTGAAGCAAAGCCAGGCGACATGATCGTACTCACTGGTGAAAATGGTAGCGGGAAAACAACCTTGCTAGATATGTTAGCAAGCTTGAAGAAACCGAATAGTGGCACATTGGAATTAGACAATGAACTATTTACTACCAATGATATCCGCCAGCAAATCGCTTATTTAAATAATGAACTTTACGCGAAAAAAAGTATTACTATAGAAAATTTTATGAAACAACATGCTTTGCTTTTTGAAGATATGGAGTTAGAGAAGTGGGATAGATTACTTGCTGGATGGCGAATTAACAAACGACTAAAACTTGGCGAACTATCAACTGGTATGTTAATGAAAGTGAAAATTGGTAGTGTTTTAGCAAGAAAAGCCAAAGTTTATCTTTATGATGAACCTTTTGCGAGTATCGATATTATGGCTCGTTCAGAAGTAATGAAAGCTATTATTAGCGAAACAAATCCAGATGCTATCACGATTATTTCTTCGCACCATTTAGAAGGAACCGAAAAATTATATAACAAACTTTGGCTAATTAAAGATAACACGTTAAAAACTATAGAAACAGAAACTTATCGCGAGGAAACAGGCAACGCATTAATCGATTTCTATAAGGAGGAAATGAACAAATGAAAAAAATGATCACTTTTTATTTAAAACAAATTAGTCCGATACTTTTGATTGGACTAGCCATTATCTGGGGACTGAATTTAGTAGGTTTAACAATGAACTTAATGGAAGGGCCAGATTTACTTTTTAGAGCTATTCGCGGAACGACCGTGATGAGTGTACTTCTAATTCTAATCACTACTTGGAAAATAACCAAACTAGATACATCGAAAGAAAACTTAACACTTGCATCCCTTTCTGGGTTTTCAGAAATGAAGAAGTTTTTTGGAAAACTATTCGCCGCTTATTTAGCAGCTATTACGGTTATTTTAGTTCAAAGTGTTTTTATTTGGTATTACGGGTTTGAAACAGGACGCATGGAAGCTGGCGATGCACTATCTTTTGCTTCAGGAACGTTGATGATGTTCTTATTTATCGCCATGTTTGTTTGCTATTTTGTTATCCCAGTGGGCTGGTTAAAAGATCATGTGAAAGCAAGTTATGCTCAAAAAGCAGCCGTTATCTTATTGATGTTCGGAATTTTAATCGTGAATTTGCTTGCTGAATATTATCTGCACATTTATAACAGCGCTGGAATTATTTCGATTTTACCAAGTGGTCACTTTGAAATTTCATTGTTATCCATTGTTTGGAACGCAACATTATGTTCTATTATTGCCGGAAGTTACATTTATATGAAATCCAAAAAAATGGACACTGTTTGAAACTATTGGAAAAAGCGGTCGCGGAAAGTCCACTTTATTAAACATCATTAGTGAACTTGATACGGACTATTCAAGGAAAGGTTTTATATACCGGGGAAGATTTACAAGATATTGATTTAGATTTGTATCATATCAGTTTCATTTTTCAATAGGAGTTTCGGAATTTATTAGTCACACTTGGCACAGCTACTTGGATTATCACCATTCTACTAGCTTTTGGGCTGGAAACACAAAGTTTATCCAAAATTTTTGGAATCACTTAACAGAAAAGAGGAATTTAACATGAAAAAATCACTAAAAATTAGCTTAATCTTCGTAGGAATTGCAGCAGTCATATTCGTAGGAGTGATGTTATCCTACCGTTTTATTAAATCAATGGATGTTACTGAAAATGCCGAAATAAATCAAGCAGCAACAGGGAACCATGTATTACTTGCAACTCAAGGTAGTAAATTCAAAGACAGTGTAATGGACCAAGTGAAAAAAGATATGGAAGGCAAAAATGTACATGTTTCCATTATCGATACAACAACATTAGACAAAGTAAAAGCAGATGATTATGACAAAGTAGTTCTATTCACTACAGTGCAGTCCAATGATATCCCAGAAAACGTATCCGCTTTTATGAATGATAATAAAGATAAAAGTATCCATATTTCGGTAACAGCAGATTCTGGCCGTTGGGATGATAAGCCGAAAGATATTGATGCTATTTCCGAAGCATCGAAAGCAGAAAACAAACAAGATTTTGTGGAAGATTTAACAAAAGCGATCGTGGCGGAATAAGAGTGGCGGGTATTTTTTGAGACAGCTTTTTCATTTCGTAACCACGGTTACAGACGAAATCACAAAAGCCATCTATACTAAAGTTAGATTTTAGATAAATTAGAGGAGATGGTCATAATGAGCGTTTTAAACATTGAAGGAGCAAAATTAGCGTATCAGAAAGTTGGACAAGGTCCTATTCTTATTTTTATACCAGGAGCAAATGGAACAGGGAACATCTTTTTGCCATTAGCAGAGCAATTGAAAGAATCTTTTTCTGTGGTGATGGTAGATCGTCGCGGCTACGGGGACAGTGAATTGACAGAGTCTATACCAGAGCGCGCTAGTAATGCGCATGATGATTACCGAGTGACTAGAGATGCTGCTGACATTGCTGCACTCGCAAAAGCGTTAAGCGACGAGCCGGTTTATATTTTAGGATCAAGCTCTGGTTCAATTGTTGCTATGCATGTCTTGAAAAATCATCCAGAAGTTGTTAAAAAAATCGCTTTTCACGAGCCGCCAATCAATACATTCTTACCAGATTCAGAGATGTGGCAAGAAGCGAATGAGAAAATTGTACAAACAGCACTAACCAAAAACATGGCAGAAGCAATGCAACTTTTTGGGGAAACACTTCATATTGCACCCATTGACGCTGAAAGTATGTCGAAACCAGCCGTAACAATAGACGAAGTGACAGAAGACCCAACAACGCAACAAATGAAATACTGGTTCACTTATGAAATCCGCCAATATACTAGTTCGGACATTTCTTTAGACGATTTCAAACCGTATGTTAATCAGATTACCTTACTTAACGGTACTGATTCAAAAGGTTCCTATCCGCAAGATGTTAACGACTTTATTGCCAAACAACTCGGACTAACTATTGTGGATATTCCAGGTGGTCATTTAGGTTATATTCAAAAACCAGCCGGATTCGCTAAAGTACTTTTATCAATCTGGGGATAGAAATAAAAATTCTGCTAAAGATTAAATTTAGCAGAATTTTTTGATGTAGTCGTAATTGCTATTTGGAAGAAAGTGGTCTATGCTTATCGTGAAAAGTAACTTTCATTTAAGAGGAGAAGCAAAATGAACATTCGAACTGAACTGCAAAATAGCCAATTATGCGAAGGTATAACAGAAGCTCAATTAACCGAACTGATGAACAAAATTACGGTTAAAGAGAAGCACTATAAAAATAATGAAATTTTATTTTATACAGATGAAGTAACGAAAGTATATATTTTAGTTAAAGGAAATGCGGCTATTGCTAAAAATACAAGTAGCGGTAAGCGAATTCTAGGTAAAAATGTCACAGAACCTGGGGAACTGGCTGGGGAGATTTATTATTTCTCGCATCGTAATCCATTTTGGGACTATGCGATCGTGCTTGAACCGACAACAGTACTAGAAATTAGCGGCATTGACCAAGAAACTCTTCAAACCTTAGATTTAGCTTTACAAAACCAACTATTAGTCAATTTATTGAAAAGTGTTACTAGAAAATTTGAATATATAGGTGAAAAGGTACGAATGGTTTCAGAAGACTCTGTTCGTGCAAAAATAAGCAATTATTTATTTGGCATCCAAGACGATGATGGCAGTATCGAATTAACAGAAACAAGAGAAGAAATTGCCGACTATCTTGATATTACAAGACCTTCACTTTCGAGAGAGCTTGGCAGAATGCAAAAAGAAAATATTATTCGTATCGAAGGAAGTAGCGTTATTATTTTAGATGCGATTATATTTGATACTTTTATTGAGTAACTAGTAACCAGCGTTACATCTTTTCGTATGCGGTAATGGTAAGCTATTCGTATTAAAAGAATGAATACGGAGGAGATTACATGTTATTAACTAGAAACGAACCTTTTACCGCAGAAAAAATACAAGCAAAGGCAGACATACTTGAGCTAGTTCAATTTGAACGATTTTGCCGCGATAATGCACTTTGGGACGCAATGGAAACCTGTTTTACAAAAGAGTCAAACGTAAAAATTTCCTGGTTTCAAGGAACTGGGCATGGCTTTATTGAGGCATCAAAGAAAATGACCAACCCTGCGCCACATAAAATATACAATACCCAAGTTTGGATTAATAACGACCGAGCTGTGGCGATAATGCAAGCCACTATCCAAACACGCACCATCATAAATGGAGTAGAAATGGAACTTAATTCTGATGCCAAATTAGTGACACGAGTAGAACGAATCGATGGTAAATGGTACATTAATGCATTTGAAGGAGTTTATGAGAAAGACTCATTGATGCCAGTGGTTCCAAGTAAAAATGCAGATGTTCCTGCTGAGCTATTAGCTAATTTTAGAAAAAGTTATGCTTGCCTAGCACTTTCATTAACATTAAACGGTTATGAGATTGATAATAATCTTCCCGGCATTGATCGCCCGGAGCAAGTGGCTCAATTTTTCAAAGAAGCTGATGAGTGGTTGCTCCAATAATTTAAAAAGGATAGCTAGTTTTTACTAGCTATCCTTTTTAAATGAAGGAGTCTCATTTTAAAATATGCTATACTTAGTGAAATATAAACCTCATGAAACGGTAGGTGGTTGTCAGTGAAAAAGAGTAAAACGGTTCAAATTCTATTAGTTTTTTCCGTTGTTGCATTGGTTTTGAGTGTGGTTGGGGTGGCATCGATTTGGTATGGGCAGAAAAATCATCAAACGAATAATGCGAAAACCACCGCTAAAAAAGAGACAACCGTAACGAAGAAACAAGATACGTTTAAAATAACGGCGCTTGGTGATTCGCTTACATATGGCGTTGGTGATACAGAAGGCGGCGGGTACGTCCGAGTGGTGGAGAATTTCTACAAACAAAAAGAGAAAAATGTCGAGAATGTTAATCTTGCTATTAGCGGGGCGAAATCAGGACAACTTCTCAAACAATTAGATCAAAAAGAAGTGCAAAACCAAATAAAATCAGCCGATGTTATTTTAATGACGATTGGCGGCAACGATTTGTTCCGTGGCGGGGAAGCACTCGATGATTTCAAAAGCGATGCGATCAAACAAGCCAAAGCAAGTTATACGAGCAATCTAAAACAGATTTACCAGACGATACGAAAATTAAATCCATCAGCGCCAGTTTTTCATATTGGCTTGTATAATCCGTTTATGTCGTTAGAAAATGCGAGCGAAATGTCGGCAGTTGCGAATGAGTGGAATTTGCAAAGTCAAAATCTATCGCAAAACGAAAAAAATATCATTTACGTACCAACATTTGATTTATTCCAACAAAATGGGGCTGCCTATTTAGCGACTGATAAATTCCATCCAAATCATGCAGGCTACCAGTTTATCGGTAATCGGGTGACCGAAGTTATTCAGACGGGAGGGGGAGAAGACGATGACGGAGCGAGCACTTCAAGTAACTAATCTGCATAAAAAAATTCGTAAACGAGAAATTATTAAAGGGATATCATTTGAAGTAATGCCCGGAGAAGTTTTTGGCTTTCTTGGACCGAATGGAGCGGGGAAAACGACGACGATTCGAATGATTGTCGGCTTAATCAAACCAACGTCTGGAACGATTTTAATTGGTGGCAAAGATATCCGCAAAAATTTCACCGAAGCGATGCGGGGTCTTGGTTCTATCGTGGAGAATCCTGAATTTTATAGCTTTTTAACAGGACAAGAAAATTTGGCGTATTTTGCCCGAATGGATTCTTCGATTAAAAAAGAACGTATTCAAGAAGTAACCGAACTAGTTGGGCTAGAAAAGCGGATAAATGACAGAGTTTCTACTTATTCACTTGGTATGCGGCAACGTTTAGGGATTGCTCAAGCATTACTTTCGAATCCGAAATTATTAATTCTTGATGAACCAACAAACGGTCTCGATCCATCTGGAATTCACGAAATGCGCGACTTTATCCGTGCGCTGGCTCGAAATGAAGGTATTAGCGTGCTCGTGTCTTCTCATTTATTAAGTGAAATTGAACTTTTATGTGATCGGGTGGCGATTATGACAGACGGGACGATTATTAAAACCGACCAAGTTGCGCACCTGCTAAGTTCCCGTGCGCAATTACGCTGGCGGGTGACTCCAATAGAACAAGCCAAAGCCTTTTTGGAAAGTGTGACCGAAGTGGAAGTGGACGGGGAGTATCTTGTGACAGCAATGAATGACGAAAGCGCAGAGTGGAACGAACATCTCGTTGCAAAAGGCGTCAAAGTCCATGAAATCGACAAGCGAAAACCATCCCTTGAAGATCTATTCCTTGAGTTAACGGGAGGTCAGTCTATTGATTAATTTAGTATATAATGAACAATTAAAACTTTGGCGCAAAAAGCGACTCATTGTTATTTTAGCGTTGGTGGCAATTATCGTAGCGATTTTCACGTATGCGCAATTCAGACAGCATCAAGAAGATGAAAAGCAAGCTGGGACAAGCGATTGGCATGTACAGACTCAGCAACAAATCGTCGACCTTGAAAATCGACTTGGCACAGGTCGGTTACCCGAAGAATATCAAAAATATTTCAAAGTGCTTGTCGGGCAACTACAATATTATTTAGATAATGACATCAACCCAAATGCACCCGGAGCACCAACTTTCCTAAAAACATTCGTCGAAAATGGCATTAGTTTATTGTTTCCACTTTTTATCATGGTTATAGCAGCCGATTTAATCAGTGCTGAAACAAGTGCGGGAACGATGAAGTTCTTGCTGACAAGGCCTGTGAAGCGATGGCGGATTTTGACGAGTAAGTATGTTTCGATGTTGCTCTCGATTTCCGCGATTATGGTGCTATCCGCCGTTATTGCCTATTTGATTTCTGGAATTGTCTTTGGCTACGGTGGCTGGGACGCGCCAGTTCTCACCGGATTTGGCATGAAAGATGGCGCCGTAACAACAACAGACGTGTACCAACTACCAGTTTGGCAACTACTGCTAATGGAATTTGGACTCGCGTGGTTTGTCAGTGTCGTGGTCGGCGTGTTAACGATGTTTGTATCCGTACTCGTCCGCTCCACAGCCGCCGTAATGGGAATTATGCTCGCCTCACTTATTACCGGAACAATTTTAACGAACCTCGTCAGCTCTTGGCCGAGCGCGAAATATTTATTTATGGTCAATTTACAACTAACGAATTATTTAAACGGCTCCAGCCCACCAGTCGAAGGAATGACATTAAGCTTCTCAATGCTCGTCTTAACCGCGTGGATGCTAGTCGCATTCGTTTTATCTTATTTTATTTTCACCAAAAGAGATGTCTATTAAAGAGCGCTTACCGGCGCTCTTTTTTGCGTTCAATAAAAGTTACTTACTTTTTGTGAGCATAAAACTTTTCTTTTGAATAGTTTAGTTATAAACTATAGTTAGTAATCAAAAAGGAGGTACAAACAAATGATTAAAGGAATTCATCACGTATCCGCGCTAACAAAATCTTTCAGCGAAAATCATCATTTTTATTCAGAAATATTAGGGCTACGGCTCGTGAAAAATACAGTCAACCAAGACAACATCCATATGCGCCACCTATTTTACGGTGATTACATCGGTTCACCCGGGACTTTACTGACATTTTTCGAAGTGCCTCGCATCGGCTCAAGCTACGACGAACGCGCCTTTTTCGGCAAAATCACCCTAGGCATACCAACAGACACAAGCTCTTACTGGGAAAAAAGGCTAAACGATTTTGCGATTTCTTTTCAAAAAGACGGCCAGACTTTAACCTTACAAGATCCTGACACAATGGGCATCATCCTAACGGAAATACCAGCTACCAATTCTAACCCAACCATCCACACCGATATCCCGGCCGAAAAACAACTTGTTCGGATTATCGGCGCTGATTATTACGTGCCAGACCCGGCCGCGACCAGCCAGTTTTTCACGAATCTTTTTGGGTTAGAAAGTCAGAATGGGGTATTAGTAGATAAGAGTGAGATGAGTTTTGCGAAACTGCATGCGACCACATCAGACAAAAAATCCCGCACAGGCCGCGGAACCATTGATCATATTGCTTATACTTTAGAAACGAAAGAAGCCGTCGATGAACTGCACGATTTAGCCGTTCGAAACAATTTAAAAATAGAAGAATTTGTTGACCGTGAGTATTTTAAAAGTTTATATATTCGTGAGCCAAGTGGGCTGAGAATTGAATTCGCAAGTGCTGGCCCCGGTTTTACTATCGACGAGCCACTCGAAACAATGGGCGAAAGACTAGCCTTACCAAGCTTTTTAGAAGAAAAAAGAACAGAAATTGAAACTTATTTTGGAGGAGATTTATCATGATTAAAGATTTAAAAGGAATTCACCATGTAACTGCAATGACAAGTAGCGCCGAGAAAAATTACGCATTTTTTACAGAAGTTTTAGGAATGCGCTTAGTGAAAAAAACCGTCAACCAAGACGATATTCATACGTATCATTTATTTTTCGCCGATGACAAAGGTTCTGCGGGAACAGATATGACATTTTTTGACTTCCCTAATTTACCAAAAGGGCGCCACGGAACAGATAGTATTTCACGTGTAGCTTTCCGTGTACCTAGTGATGCGGCGCTGGAATATTGGCTTGATCGTTTTGAACAATTAGAAGTTCCTCACGGCGAAATCAAAACTTTATTCGGCAAAAAATATCTAACATTCCAAGATTTTGATGACCAACAATTACAACTGATTTCCGACGAAAATAACGAAGGCGTAGCTGCGGGAACCCCGTGGAAAAACGGCCCAGTTCCAGAAAAATATGCAATTTATGGCTTAGGACCAGTCTTTTTAACCGTTGTTTCTTTGAAAAATATGGAGGCAATTTTGCAAACTATTTTTGGCTTTAGAAAAGTGGCCGAAGAAGATGGACTTCATTTATACGAGGTTGGCGAAGGTGGAAACGGGGCACAAGTGATTGTCGAAGAGCGTACGGACATTCCTGCTGCGATGCAAGGTTACGGCGGCGTTCACCACGTGGCTTTCCGAGTAGAAGACCACGAGGAGTTACAAAAATGGATTGATCGCATGAATACAATCGAAGCGCCCAATTCTGGTTATGTAAACCGCTTCTACTTTGAATCTTTATACGTACCTGTTTCGGAACGGATTTTGTTTGAATTTGCGACAGATGGCCCGGGCTTTGCGAGCGACGAACCATACGAAACCCTTGGTGAAAAATTAGCTTTACCACCATTTTTAGAACCAAAACGCGCGGAAATTGAAAAAATGGTACGCCCAATTAATACGAAACGGAGCTGATAGTCGATGGAACATATTTTTATCCCAGCGAAAAATAAGGAATTAGCGCCATTATTACTACTTCACGGGACAGGCGGCGATGAAAAGTCGCTTGTCGAAGTAGCAGAATTTATCGCGGGTGATGCCGCTGTTTTATCATTGCGAGGAGATATTAAAGAAGGCGGAGCAAATCGATTTTTCAAAAGATTTCATGATGGCCGTTTAGATTTAGAAGACTTGGAAAGTAAAACGGCAGAATTAATTGCAACGACGCGTGAACTTGCTGAAAAATACCAACTGGATTTTGAGCGAATTGTTGCGGTAGGCTATTCTAACGGTGCCAATATTGCTGCCAATGCGTTACTTCAAGCAGAGGATAGTTTCCATAAAGCGATTTTGTTTCACGCGATGCCAGCCGGGAATAAACAATCCGAATTTTCGATTAGCCATCGTAGTGTATTTTTATCAGCTGGTTTAAATGATCCGTTAATTACGGCAAAAGCTTCCGAAGAACTAGTAGAAATCCTTGAAAAACGAGGTGCGAAAGTTGAAACAGTTTGGACGGCAGCGGGGCATTCACTTACCATGGAAGAACTGGAAGAAGCGAAAAAATGGTATCACAACAACCAAAAATGAGGTAAGTAGATGACTATTTTCAAAAGTTCTGAGTTATCCAAAAAAGATAATTATAAATTTTTAACAGGAAGTATTATTCCTCGACCAATTGCTTTTGTAACAACGCTTGCTGAAGACGGGGTGACGGTTAACGCCGCCCCGTTCAGTTTTTTTAATGTCGTTTCGAGCGATCCTGCAATCGTTTCTATCGCAGTCCAACGCGCGGATGGTGAGCAAAAAGATACAGCGCGGAATGCGGCTTTCACGAAAGAACTGAATATCCATATTGTCAGCGAGGAATTTGTGGAAGAAATGAATAAAACCGCCGCGCGCCTTGCTCCAGATGTGAGCGAAATAGATGATACGAACTTACATTTAGAGCCTGTTTTTGGAATGAAAACACCAAAGATTTCCGAAGCAAAAATTGTTCTTACTGCCAAATTGGAACAAATCATTCCGATAAAAAACGATGCAGGCGAGGTTGTTTCTGATTTGATTTTAGCGCGTATTGTGACATACGATTTTGCAGACGATGTGTTTGACCCAGAGCATCAGTACATTTTGCCAGAAAAGCTTGCGCCAGTTGCTCGTTTGGCGGGAAATGACTATGCAAAAATTGGGGAGATTTTCCGGATTGAACGACCAAATTAACGAGAATTAGTTGCGAAACAACAGCCACCATGTTAAACTAGGGGCATCTAAATTGAACGGAGGGTTGCCCATCATGCGTTATATTAGACTACGTTTCCCAAAAAATCTATGCAACTAATTTAATAGTGCGGGAATATCCATGTTTATTTAGTATGGATAACGGGATTGGTCTTGCGTGCATGTATGGCACCCAAAATAAATATGGGTAGAATGAAGGAGAAATCCGCTTCATTTGAAGGCAAGCTAGTATCTTTTTGATACTGTTTTTGTGTTTTCAATCTACTCCAAACCCCTGACCGCGCTGAATCTATTTCAGGAGGTCCTTTTTTATGGAGAAAAAAGTATTAATCGTTGGTATAAGCCAAAAACAAACAGATTTTGATTATTCAATGGAAGAATTAGCCAATTTAGCGGCTGCAAACAATATGGAAGTGGTAGGTGAAATCCGCCAAAATATCGATCGTGAAAATCACGCAACCTATGTTGGAAAAGGGAAAGTGGATGAAATCAAAGGCCTGGCAGAAATGCAGGAAGCGAGTTTGATTATTTTTGACGATGAACTTTCGCCGTCGCAAATCAGAAATTTAGAAGAAGCACTCGAACTAGATGTAATGGATAGAACGGGGCTAATACTTGCTATCTTTGCTAACCGAGCAAAAACAAAAGAAGCCCAACTGCAAGTCCAAATCGCCAAATTAAAATATGAACTTCCACGGATTTTTGGACAAGGCGAAGATATGGACCAACAAAGCGGAAAAGGCGGACTTAGCAACCGTGGTTCTGGTGAAAAGAAAATCGAAACCGACCGCCGTACTATCAAAAATCAAATCCGTCATTTGCAAAAAGAGCTCGATATGCTCGTAGATGACCGTGAAGTACGTCGTCGCAAACGGAAGAAAAATGAAATTCCAGTTGTGTCGCTTGTTGGTTATACGAATGCGGGAAAATCCACGACAATGAACGGTTTAGTACGTGCCTATAGCGAAACTGCCGAAAAACAAGTTTTTGAGAAAGATATGCTCTTTGCTACGCTTGAAACAAGTGTCCGCGAAATTGTGTTGCCGGATAACAAGCAATTTTTACTCACAGATACGGTTGGCTTTGTGAGCAAATTGCCGCATCAATTAGTGAAAGCATTCCGTTCTACACTAGAAGAAGCGCGCGATGCTGATTTGCTCATTCATGTGGTAGATTATTCGGATCCACATTATAAAACGATGATGAAAACCACGGAAGAAACGTTGAAAGCTGTTGGCGTGGAAGATGTTCCGGTTATTTATGCGTACAATAAAGCAGATTTGATAGAAGGCGAAACATACCCTAAACAAACGGAGAATACGATAGTCTTTTCCGCGCGGGAAGAAGAAAGTTTGGAATTTCTGACAGAGGTGATTCGTAAGGAATTATTCGCCAGCTATGAAAAAGCAACCTTTTTAATTCCGTTTGAAGCTGGACAAGTTGTTGCTTATTTGAACGACCATGCCGATGTTTTAGAAACCGAATACTTGGAAAATGGCACGCAGATTGTGGCTGAAGTAAGCCCAGCAGATTTACAAAAACTAGCCGCATACCACATAGCTGAGTAAAGCGAGTTCAAGCTGAATTTGCTATAATGAACCATACAGCAAAATTTAGTGAGGAGATTTCTAGCTATGAAAAAAACTGGATGGGGAATACTTGGCGCAGTTGCTGCTTTTACAGGGTATGCATACTGGTCAACCAAACATTTAACTGTAACAAATTACGAAATAGTATCTGATAAAATTCCGGCAGAATGGGACGGCGCGACATTTGTTCAGCTGTCCGATCTGCATAGTGCAAGTTTTGGTTTATATAATAATCCTTTGCTCAGTATCGTGAATGAACTGGCTCCGGACGCCGTTTTTCTAACTGGAGATATGATTGATGGTGATGAGTCACCGATTGTAGCAATGGCTGCAGTGCGCAAATTGGCAAAAGAATTTCCGGTCTTTTATGTGAGCGGAAACCATGAAGGCAGAAGCGCATTTTATGAAGATTTTAAAGCGGACATGGAAAAACATCACGTTGCTGTTCTAGAAAATGAACGCTATTTTCTTAAAAAAGCTGGCGCCGCAATCATGGTAGCTGGCGTCCGAGATCCACGTTTTGTCAGAGATGAATGGGCTGATAAAGAATTGCCAAAACAAGAATGGGAAGAGGCTGCTTTAAAAGAAGGGCTAGATGAGGCGACCGCTAATTTGTCGCCGGATTATTTTACGATTCTACTTGCGCATCGTCCAGAGTTTTGGCCGCTTTACCAAGCCTATCCGGTAGATTTAGTTTTATCAGGTCATGCACACGGCGGCCAATTTAGACTTCCACTAACAGAAGGCCTTTTCGCACCAGGGCAAGGTTTAATGCCAAAATGGACAGCGGGCATTCATCGGGCCGGCGGGAAAGCGCTCATTGTTAGTCGTGGCTTAGGAAATGTAACGAAACTTCCACGCCTATTTAATGATCCAGAAATTATTCGGATTACACTTAAAGCAAAAGGGGATGCTTAGGAAAAGTGATTTATTTAGATAATGAAGATGTGCTCGATCAAGCGTACAACTTTGCAATGGAAGAATATGCGCTTCGTTCTTTAGACGAAAATGAAACGTATTTTATGTTTTATCGGATGAAGCCGACGATTATTGTGGGTAAAAATCAAAACACGCTAGAAGAAATCAATCATGGCTTTGTGAAAGAACATAATATCGATGTTTTGCGCCGTTTATCAGGTGGCGGGGCGGTTTACAATGACGAAGGTAACATTAGTTTTAGCATGATTACAAAAGATGACGGAAATAGCTTTCAAAATTTCGCGAAGTTCACCGAGCCAGTGATTCGCGCGCTTCAAAATCTTGGGGTAAATGCAAAGCTTAGCGGCCGAAATGATATTGAAGTGGACGGCAAAAAAATCAGCGGCAATGCCCAATTTGCAACAAAAGGTCGACTTTATAGCCACGGGACTTTGCTATTTGATGTGGATTTGTCGATGCTTGAAAAAGCACTACAAGTCGATCCGCAGAAATATTTATCGAAAGGTGTTAAATCTGTACGCAGCCGAGTAACGACCATTCGTGAACATCTAGCGAACGATATGGATATTCTGGCGTTCAAGCAAATTTTGCTAGAATCTATATTTGAAACGACTGATATACCACATTATACATTTACTGAAGCAGACAAACGCGGCATCGAGAAATTGCGTGCTGAGCGGTACAGGAATTGGGACTGGACTTACGGGAAATCGCCGAAAGCAACAATAAAACGCAAAAAAAGATTTCCAGCAGGAACCATTGAATTCCAACTAGCACTGCAAAAAGGCCAAGTGAAGGAAGCGACGATTTATGGCGACTTTTTCGGCACAGAAGATGTTTGTGAGCTCGTCGAAAAATTAATCGGTTGCCGTTTTGAACGCGAGGAAATGGATAAAGCCTGGGCAGACGTCGGTACTAAAGCTTACTTCGGCAACATAGAAAAAGAAGCGATTTTAGCGATGTTATTTGAATAAAAAGTGTGAGAAAAAACTCTAAGAAGCGAATTCTTGGAGTTTTTTCATGGAAATGATTATCAAGCTTTAATAAATCTAGAACTCGTGTTAAACTTAAAGTTAGAAAAAAAGGAAAAGGTGTAGAGATGGCTATAAACAAATTAAACGATTTTTATTTTAAAAAACTTGGCAGCTGGAATTTAATACATAGCTTTATAAAGGGTTTTTGGAGAGCGTTTTTTTTAATCGTATTGCTAATAATTGTTATTAACATTATAGTTGCAAATTTTCTGGATAATGTTTTTTTAATTCCAGTAATGTTGATTAGTTTACTCTATATTCCACTCTTGTATTACCTATTAATTTACAATCGTGCGAAGAAATTTATTCGGACGCGATATCAATTACGTAATTTTAAAGAGTTGACTGCAATGCGACGTTATTTATTATATGCCTATTTAGAAAAAAGCGGTTTTAGCACGCGGGATGATTTAGATAAACTGCTTCGATTTGTTCATTCGGAAATGGCAGAAGAGAAAAAGAACCATAAACCACTTAATACAATTATTGGCGTTTTTATCGCAGCATTTTTGGCTATTTTGGGCGGTTCATTTTTGTTCTTAATGGAGAATGTAGTGGAAAGGCTTATTGCAGCTGTTATAATAATCGTGCTCGCTGTTCTTCTATATTTTATCGGCTTAGCAATCATGAGAATTATTCGTTCCAAATCAGAAATAAATACAAGAAAAGAACATGAGCTTACAAGAGAAATTATCGCCATTCAAACGGCTATGCTTGTCAGCGAAAACACTAGTTACCACCCATTTTTAGCAATGGAAAAGAAAGTGAATGAAAGTGAATTTTTAAAAGAGATAATTACATCACGGTCCTTTTTATAAACATATCGTTATAGGCATATTTAGGAGGCAGAATCATGACAACCAAACGCAAAGAGACGAGAGAAAGTGTTTGTTATCGGGAAATTAAAAAGAAGATTAGAAACGGGGAACTAAAGCCAGGCGATCGATTAATTGAAAATACGCTATCACAACAATTAGAAATTAGCCGTACACCAATTCGAAAAGCAATCGGAATGCTTGCTGCAGATGGCTACGTCGAATACAATGATTTTCGCGGGGCGTTTGTGCGAGATAGTATTATAAATAAAGAACGTTACTTTGAAATGACAGAAATTATTGGTTTGTTTCTAAAACAAGCCATTCAAAAAATCCGTACGAAAAAAATCACCTTCAACAAAATGCGTGTCGTTGCTAAATTAGTTGAAATTGAACGGGAAGAAGCCCCAACCGACCCATCTACTTACTTTGAGTATGAAAAATGGTTCGTAAGTGATTTGTTAACGTATATGAAAAATAATTACTATTTAAAAATTAGCGATGATTTTTTCAATAATATTCAAGAGTTTGGTGACGAGGAAGTCATTAAAATTGCGCAAAATGCCTGTGTTAAAACAGTTGCTAACATTCAACGTTTTATCGATGCATTAGAAGAAGAAGATTATGACCAGTGCATGGCGCTTATTGATCAAGTCATTGACGCCCACGTATTAGTCGCTTATCGTTAAAAAAAGCATTGTCCTGCAAACGAGGACAATGCTTTTTTGTTTATTTTATCTTCACTAAATATCTACCAGTAACGCCGCCATTCATTACACGGTGTAATGCTTCAGGTAATTCGGAAAACGATACTTCTGTTGCCAAACTTTCTAGATTATCTAATTTGAAATCTGTCGCAAGTCGTCCCCAGATTCGTTCTCTTTTTGGCATCGGGCATAAAACGGAATCAATACCAAACAATTGAATGCCTCGCAAAATGAATGGGAAGACCGTCGTATCAAGTTTTCCACCAGCAGACATGCCACAAGTCGTTACGGCACCGCCATATTGCACCGCGGTTAGAAGATAAGCAAGTGGTTTGCCGCCAACACAATCAATCGCACCGGCATATAGTTGTTTATCTAACGCACGTACTTTTTCGGGTTGGAAAGCTTCTCTTGGAACGACTTCAGTAACGCCAAATGTTTCTAAGAATTCCTTAGCATCACTTTTACCAGATGACGCTACAACTGAAAATCCACGTTTGGCAAGGATGGCTGAGCTAAGACTACCTACGCCGCCAGTTGCGCCGCTTACAGCAATTTTTCCCGCATCGGGTGTTACGCCACTAAATTCTAGTGCATCCACCGAGAGCGCCGCTGTAAAGCCTGCTGTACCAAGTATCATCGCTTCCTTCAACGATAAACCATCTGGCAAAGGAACAACCCATTCAGCCGGTACGCGAATAAACTCACTATAACCACCAAAATAGCTCACACCAAAATCATAGCTAGTGACAATCACTTCGTCGCCAACTTGAAAACGGTCAGATTTTGATTCGACCACGATACCGCTCGCATCAATACCAGGAATAAAAGGATATTCGCTCACAATTTTCCCATCAGGAAGAACTGCCAGCCCATCTTTGTAATTAATACCAGAATAGTGTACTTCAATCGTTACTTCATTTTCCGGTAGGTTATCTAAAGTAGTTTCTCTAAAATGAAGGGAAGTATTATCTGCTTCTTTTTCAATGAAAAGTGCTTGAAATGATTTCATTTTTTAATTCCTCCACAACTCTATTTTGTGTTCTCCTTCACTTTACGACTTTTTTCGGCATTTTACAAGGCTGTGACTGGTACAAATCCCCATTTCAAGGTAAACTATAGTAGTGAAGATGCCGATATTATGTGTGAATTTATAAATAGAATTTTTGGCAAGAAAGGGTGAGTGCGATGGGGAAGGCACTATTGATTGTGAATCCATCATCAGGCAAAGAAAAAGGAAAAACCTACCTAGGGAAAACAGAAGCAGTACTAAAAAAACGTTATGAAGAGGTAGAAGTTCGCCTCACTGAAAAAGCAGGAGATGCGACGGAATTTGCTTCTTGGGCTGCTGAACAAGGCTTTGAAGCTGTAATCGCAATGGGTGGCGACGGGACTTTAAACGAAACGATAAATGGTCTAGCTATTCATGAAAAACGACCTGATTTTGGCTTTGTTCCACTTGGGACAGTCAATGATTTGGCGCGCTCGGTTGGCATACCGCTAAAACCCGAAAAAGCAATCCAAGCATTAGAAAAAGCGATTGCAGTACCGATGGACGTTGGCCGAATTGGCGACCAATACTTTATGAACGTCCTAGCGATTGGTATGATTGCGCAAGCTGTAGACCAAGTTAGCGTCGAACAAAAAACCAAATTTGGCTCGGTAGCGTACTTTTTAGAAGGCTTAAAAGCATTTAACCGCAATGAGTTACTTCATTTTAAAATAGAATATGACGAAGAAGTTTGGGAAGGTGAAGCGGCACTTGTCGTGGCTGGCTTAACGAAATCAGTCGGCGGGATGGAATCGTGGGCACCGGACGCAAAAATTGACGACGGGTACCTCCATATTATTATTCTAACCAAGCTGGGTCTACTTGATGCAGCCAACATGATTCCGCAATTAATCCGCGGTAATTTGAAAAACAGTGACGGGGTCGTTTATATTAAAACGAAAAAACTAACCATCGATGCGAGCGGAGAAGATTTAAGCATCAATGTTGACGGCGATCCAGGACCGGGCGTTCCCGCAGAAATCGAAGTCCTTGGCAGTCATTTAAATATCCTTGCACCTAAAAAAAGCACCAAGAAGCGTTTCGGTCCATTCATACTGAAAAAGTAACCTACAATAATTGTAGAAGAATAAGGAGATGAAAGCTTTATGGAAGAGGAATTAGAAGTCGTTTATAAAGGCTTGGCTAATGCGAAAAGCGGCTTTAAAGCGGTCCCTGGAAAGTTATATTTAACCGCAACGTATATTGTTCATAAACCGAATGATTACTTTGACGAAGAAATTAACATTCCGCTCAATCGGGTCGCAAAAATCCGCGGTGTTCGCACCAAAATCCTCGGAAAAGAATTGCTCTCCAACATTTTAGAAGTAGACATGATATCCGGAGTAAAGTATCAATTCGTTGTAAATAAGCAGAAGAAGTGGCTGGAAGCAGTTTCCAAAGTATTAGACAGCCGCGGCGAATCAGAAAAATTAGCATAGTAAGAAGCTGGCACAGGAAAAGTGACCAGCTTCTTTTTTTACGCTAAATGAAATGCAGTTGCTCCAATCAAATTTGCATCATTTCCAAAGTGACAGCCAACAACAGTAGGACTAATAGTCGCAATGGGAACACTCGCTTTGACTTTCGCCACATAACGAGTTAACTCATCAATAAAATCCGCCCGTTCACTCACACCGCCACCAATGATAACCAGTTCGGGATCCAGCGCATACTGTAAATTGAAAATACTCCGAGCAAGATAATAAAACATTGTATCCAATTCTTCCTCCGCGATGGTATTTCCTTCTGCACGTAATTCAAAAGCGCGAAGTCCATCAATCGTATCTGCTGGAACCTCTAAACGCTCAGCAATCCTCGCCGCAGCATTCACGACCGTACCAAGCTCACTAAGCGTATGTCCGTCACGATCCATCAACATATAACCAAACTCACCACCATGCAAATTGGCCCCGTGATGCACCTTGCCACCGCGAATAACCGCACCACCAACACCACTTCCAAGAATCATAAAAATAATATCTTGTTTATCTTTCGCCGCACCAATCCAAACCTCTGCCAAGGCCGCACAGTTGGCATCATTTTCCATCGTAACCGGAAGCGCCAATTTTTCTTCAAGCAATTGTCTAAAAGGAAAGTTATGTATATAAGGAATCGCGCTCGCACCACCAATGATGCCGGTTTCATTATTAACCGCACCAGGACAACTAAAAGCAGCACCTTGAAACGGATAGTCATACTTAGTTTTTACATCTACAAGAAGTTGCATCAGCTCATCCAAATTATCCGGGGTTTTGAATTTACCTTTTTCAAGTATTTCTCCAGCTGTTGTTAACACGCCAAACTTTACTGCTGTTCCACCTAAATCAAACGCAAGTATCGTCATTACCCATTCTCCTTTGACAAAAAGTATATACTTATCATACTTTCAAACAAAACAAATGACAAATAAAAAGTGAAATACTTTGCTAAAAATTAACGTCATTTTCCAGTTTTGTGCTATAATAAAGCAAGAATTTGAAGCGCAGGAGGAAATGGTTAGTGGAGATAAAGGTTCAAAAGAAATTAACTGACGGCAGAATCGCTTTTAGTAGTGAATATGGTGAATGCGTTGGTATATGGGCCGATGAAGACCCAGAACCAAGTAGGGTTTACACGGTAGAAATTACGATACCGGACATGATTAGCGCGGAACTACTGCACGAAAGCGAAGAAAAACATTGTGCATTAGAAATAGATGAAGAAGGCTTAGTTCACGTAATTGGGAAGTTAGAGGATTACGAAGAAGACGGCTTTGCAGTGCTCCGCTTAGAAGAAAGTATTATTTGTTTTGACACGAAATTCAGCGAAGAAATCGAAATGCTCCATGGAAGATTTGTTGAATTTGTTATTCCAGAAATAAAATTGAGTAATGTTGGTATATAAAAAACGCCATGCTTCATTTCCTTAAAAACAGGAAATCAAGCGTGGCGTTTTTAGCTATATGTAGTAAATACAGCAAGCATTTTCTCTAAATCTTTCTCTGATCTTGCAAACAGCATCAAGCGTTGGCGATTGGTTTCAATCACAAGCACGCCGTCCTCTGATAAATTCATCCGCTCGATTTTGGCATAAGGGAAGAATAGTAGGGCATAAAAAAGTCCAGATTCTTTGAAAACAGCTTTCGAACTACGGAAGAAGCAAATATAGATGAAAAGTACACCCATAATCCCAAGTAGCACAGAAGTGGAAAATGGTCCTTCACGAAAGAACGTATTAGAAACGAATAACAGAACGATAATCCCGACAAAAATATAGCCGTCCCAACGACCACGAGAACGCAATTTGATACTTAAAACCGTCTTACCTTTCCAAAGTGGAATTACTGCATCATTATACAAAATATACAGTATCGTCAAGATGTTTGCCGCGAACAAAAAGATATTAGTAGCATCCCAAACCATTTTAGCTATCACTCACAATCTATCATTGATATAGTTTAGTCATATTGTAACATAATTATGTGAGGAAGAGGGAGAAGTGGGTTTGAGGATGTTCATTTAGAGCGGATCTTTCGGCATAATAAGGCATACAAAAAAAGAACCGGAATTTTAATCCCGGTTCTTTTCGAATTATAATAACCATCCATTACCCAAGCGGTGAATACCCAGCTGGTGGAAGTCCTAAGATTCCAGACCAGTAACCTAGAATACCAACAACGAATAGTCCTAAAATTAACCATAAAGCATTGACTTTTTTCTTGAGTATCCACATACAAGCGAATGTAAGTAGAAGGGCAAGAAGACCTGGCATTAATTGGTCCAAGATACTTTGAACAGTAGTTGGAACGTCTTTACCAGTTTTAGAGTCTTCTGTTGTATAAGCTACTAGTGGAACATAGATTGTGGTCCATTTATTAACGAGGGCACCCATAACGAATAGTCCGAGAATGGAAGCTCCTTCTGTTAGTTTTTGAAGCAAGCCGCCTGACATATCAGATACGACATCCGTACCTTTTGTATATCCGTAGAACACGCCCCAATAACGGAAACTTAAGCGAATCGCATTAAATAGTACGAAGAATAAAATTGGTCCGATAATACTACCGTCAGTCGCAAAACCGGCACCTAAAGCGGCAAGTACTGGACGAACAGTTCCCCAGAAAATTGGATCCCCAACGCCGGCAAGTGGTCCCATTAGACCTACTTTAATACCATTGATAGCGCCATCGTCAATATCAGCACCATTGGCTTTTTGTTCTTCCATCGCGGTTGTTACACCTAAGATTGGTGCGGCCATATATGGATGTGTATTAAAGAATTCAAGGTGACGTTTGATAGCTTGTTCTCTTTCAGGTCCTTTTTCAGGATAAAGACGTTTAATCACGGGGATTACTGAGAAACAGAACCCTAGTGATTGCATACGCTCAAAGTTCCACGACCCTTGGAAGAGGTTGGAACGAACGAACACGCCCATTAAATCACTTTTCGTTATTTTCTTTTCATTAACTGTAATTTGTTCACTCATATTTTTTCTCCCCCTTCCTTAGTCGTCAAGGTCGTCGTCGAGATCATCTGATGCTCGTCCGCCGCCGCCCCCGCCGTATTGTTGGATAGCTTCTTTCAATTGATATTTAGGGTTTAGTTGGATGTAAATGATTGCTGCAACTAGTCCTAAAACACCTAGTGCTACTAAGTTGAATTGAGTAAATGCTGCTACAACAAAACCTAAGAAGAAGAAAGGCATTAAATATTTAGCTGACATCATGTTAATAACCATTGCGTAACCAACAACAACGATAAATCCACCAGCTACGTTTAGACCATTAACGATAACGTCCGGAATGGCATTGAGTAAATTTTCTACGACGCTTGTACCAACTGTTACCGCAACGATAACGGCTGGAATTGCGATACGCATAGCTTGAAGTAGTAGTGCTGAAACATGTATCCAGTCGAGACTTCGCAGGTTACCTTCCTTACCAGCTTTATCAGCCATATGTTGGAATGCAACTGTAATTGTACGAACTAGGATAGTAAGTACTTGACCAAGAGCAGCTAAAGGAATAGCAAGTGAAATCCCTACACTGATATCTTGTCCCCCTGTAATAACTAAGATGGTAGAAATAATAGATGCAAGGGCAGCATCTGGAGCAACCGCAGCCCCGATGTTCATCCATCCAAGCGCGATCATTTCAAGTGTACCCCCAATAATAATACCCGTTGTAATATCCCCAAGAACAAGACCAATCAATGTACAGGCAATCAATGGACGGTGGGTTTGCCACTCATCCAAAATACTACCCATACCACTAATACACGATACGAGGAATACAAGGATTAATTGTATTGCTGACATATATTTCCCTCCCAATTTTTCTTTTGAATGATAAAATAAGATAATTTCATTATGATGACTGAATAAATTAAGCGTCTAATACTTAGGCTTTTATTCATGAATCACCCCTTTAAAGGTCTTCCTTTAAACGTTTGTTTTTTCGGGGCTCTAAAGTAGATTAGAGCCGCGGATGAATTATTTATCTTTATCTAGTAATGGGATCAGTTTAACTTTATTGTCAGAAGCGACTTTACGAATTTCAAGTTCGATTCCTTTTTCATCCAATTTGCGGAATGCTGCTTCGTCCG
This sequence comes from Listeria swaminathanii, assembly GCF_014229645.1. Classification (GTDB taxonomy): domain Bacteria; phylum Bacillota; class Bacilli; order Lactobacillales; family Listeriaceae; genus Listeria; species Listeria swaminathanii. Next base: position 520,875 of record NZ_JAATOD010000001.1, read on the forward strand.
TTGCGTCAACAGATACAGCATTGGTAATCATGTGTTTTCCTTCGCGGAATGCCATGCCACCAATATTTACAGTTGTGATATTGACACCAGCTTCTACTAGCGTTAATACATCTGTAGGGTTAGTGAACAAGAACATAACAGGGGTTGTAGCATATTTTGGGTTGTTGTATACGCGAATCCCTTTTTGTACATCAACGACACTTGCTTTAACGCCTGGGGGTGCTACTTGTGTTAAAAGTGTTTTACGTACTTCATCTTTAGCGACATCATCACTAATAACGATGATACGTTCCACCTGTGTTTCTTTTGTCCAAACTGTTGCTACTTGACCATGAATTAAGCGGTCATCAATACGTGCTAAGCGAATATCCATTATAAATCGTCCTCCCCGACTTCTGTTTCTACTTTTGGTAATGATTGTTTGAGTGACTTGACGCCACCTGATCCTGCTGTAAGAGCTGTTTCGACTAGATCTTTTTGATTACTTGCAGCGCGCATCGAGAGCGTTTCAAGTAACATTGGAATATTCACACCAGTGACAACATCCATATTGTCTTCTGGAAGGGCGATTTGGCTAGATGCATTATAAGGACTGCCACCAAATAAATCAACCATAAAAATGACGCCTTCAGAAGTATCCAATTTGTCTAGTTTTTCTTTATATTTGGTAATAAGCGTATCCGTGTTTTCTCCAGGAACAAAAGTGATAAATTCTACATTATCCTGTTTGCCAATAATCATTTCGGCTGATTTCAACAATTCACGCGCAGCTTCACCATGTGTGCCAATGATAATCCCAACTGGCATAAGTATCTCCTCCTTAAGCGTGGATATAATCATCCATTAATACTAACGCAAAAACTGTGCCAACATTTCTGTATTAAACAACCTCCTTTGCTAATAGAAGCGGTTCAAGGCTTTTGTAAGCGTGTACTAACAGATGTGGCGCGCCTTAATACGCTAAATACGTAGCTTAATACACTAAGTACTAATCTTAGACATACATACAACATTACCCTAAAAGAAAGAGCAGAAAACGCAATTGCGGAAAATAAAACAGTACATTAGGATTGTCATTTTAAAAAAGGTATACAATTCTCAAAATGAATATCTATTTTTTATCGCACGTAGCCGTTCTTTGTTATAATTAGTCTTAACACTATTCTAGGAGGAAGATATGAAGCAATATCAAAATTTCAACATATGGATTGAAGCTGAATCATGGGATGAAGATAATTGGGATATTGAAGATTCTAATCTAGATGTCATTGTTACTTTTTCTAATCGTTCTAAATGGATAGCTACATTTTTTACTTATAAAAATATTCAAAGCTTGCAAACAAAAAATAAGAAGACCGGTGAATGTATGAATGGAACTTACTTTTTTGCCAGTGACATGATTCTTATCGATAATACTAGTCGAGAGCGTATCTATGCAGTCATTGCATATCTAATGGAGAAAGAGGAATTTGAGACAGCTTTTACAAAATACCCAGATGTTGATAAAAGTGAAGACTATCTTTATCCAACTAATTTTTTTAAAGACAGTTATTAAATGATTGTTTAATAATTTAGATGAAATCGAGTAACAAAAAAGCCACTTTCTTTTTTAAAATTAGAAAAATGGCTTTTTTGATACTATGAAAGTACTTCTGGTTGGATTTCGTTCAAAATATCATACAAATAACAAAGCTCATCATTGGTTAGTTTTAAGTTCATTTTGTAGATAACTTCTTTATTTGTTTGTTCGAGTGCTTGGAAAATGTCTGTTTCGAGCATCGTTTTAGGATCACGATAAACTAATCCGTCATTTAAAACCATACGTTCCAAAGCGCAACCGACATGAATGAGTAAATTGATTTTGAATGTATTATCGAGTTTGTAACCCAGTTTTTTCTCTAGAACAGTTGCAAATGAGCTTAAAATTTCAATCGTTTTCTTCGGATTGAGATAGGTTAGAAATTCGTTCAAGCTTTCTTCGATAATTTCTTTCGCGATTCGACCAGTTTCGCCAGTTTTAACAATAATATTGCGTTGTTTCACTAGGCTGACTAGTTGTTCCTCGCCATCAACGCCAAAAAGTCGTTCGAGCGGGATGAAGGGGATTTGGATTTTTGGATCTTGAATACCAACCGCCATCAATATATCATTTTCTTCTTGAAGCTGCTCTAATCGCGTATCCATTTCATGCAAGCCGATTGGAATGACTTTGATAGCGTCCGTTGTAATCGTATCTAAAATGTTTTCGATAAACAGTTGTAGTTTTTCTGCCGTACCTTCGCCGGTCGCGCAAATCGTAACGATCGCGTGCGGTTTTTGGTTGGAGTCGAGCGTATCATCATCGGAATTATAGCCGCCGTAACCACGGAAGTCTTTCAACGAATCGTAAATACTATCAAGTTCCATATCAAGAATATTGGATTTGCGGACTGCTTCGATAACGGTTGCGGTTGAAACCATATCAATCGAGCGAACCGGAATACCAGTACGTTCCGAAATAACCGGGGCAAAACTTGTCAGTGAGCCCATATCAACAAGCAGCAAGAGGCCACGTCCCATATCCATTTCTTTCGCACGCTCGGTCAGTTTATCAAGCACGATTTTCGGACTTTGATCCAGCGGCATATCAATACCTTCCACTAAACCTTCACCGAGCAGTTTCTTCGCCACACTCACCATACTACTAGCCGTATTATTACCATGCGTCGCCACAAGAACCGCCACACGAGCATTTTCTTGTTCTTTTAAAAGGGAACTAATTAATAGCGTTAAATACATCACTTCCATATTGGGAACGCGAATGTGGAAAGTAGCTTCGATATCATCTTTAATTTCACGCGACAATTCATAGGCTTCTGGTTGATCATTGACAACATTTTCGATATTCGTATATTTTAACGGTTTATTACTTTCAATGCGTTTAATAAAAGAAGTAAGGTGCAGACTAAACGCAAGCAGGAAGCGCTCATTCAACTTTTTACCAAGCTGATGTTCAATTCGTAGCTCGACACCTTCCGCAAAATTCAAAATTTCTTCATTAACGATTTTTAAAATATTTTCGCGATTGTGGATGGTATTTTTAAATTTGTTGTAAAAACTGTTGAGATGAATATCAATATCCATCTTAATAAATTTCTTAATATCATCATCTTCCACACCTTGATCCATTAAAATCGACGCTTTATCTTCAATAATCTTGTAAAGGTTGAAGTTTGGCTCATATTCGTCTGACGTAATTAAAGTATTATTTAGTTCTGGGAAAATTGTCGTATATGGTTCCAAGTATTCGGCAATCGCTTGAAGTTCCTTGCGGCGATTACTAAAGTGGAAGAAACCGTCTTTAATATTAATCGGCAGCGTTTTAAAATCAATCAAAATTTCTTCGTCTTTGTCAAAACTATTGAGGAAACCTTGCGCGCAGACGAGCTGAATATTGGATTTCAGTTGTCCGATATTTCCGTAAGTCGTATTTCCAATCAAGGCTTTCGCAGCTTCATCTTCAATGCGAATCGGTTTATTGACACGATGCGCTTCACTGGAAAGCAAGTATTTCAGCAATTCAACGCGTTCAAAAGCCGTACGTTCTTCCAAACTTGGTAGGGTAATAATAATCGGAATACGGCGCATAAACGTTTTCAAAAGGGAAGATTCCGGATTTTCTGTTGTAGCACCGATAATTAAAACATTGGATTTGCGTGTCCGGTCAGTTTCGCCAAGTTTATTATATGTGCCAGAATCCATCAAATAAAAAATCATTTCTTGGCCTTCTGGTGGGAGACGGTGAATTTCATCAAGGAACAAAATACCGCCTTCTGCTTTTTCAACAAGTCCACCTTTGTCATTTTCAGCGCCGGTAAAAGCACCTTTCACATGGCCGAAAATATGGGACATCAAGAGTTGTGGGTTATTATAGTAATCTGCGCAGTTGAAAATAATAAACGGCGCATCGGCAGGTAGGCGTTTGGCATGTTGCGAGAAACGATACATTAGATTAGCAAAGAGCGTTTTACCAACACCAGTTTGTCCGAGAATCATAGTATGTAAGCCATTTGGTGGATAAAGTACGGCAGCTTTTGCTTGTTCGACTGGGGTTTTAAGACTATCATTCACGCCAATGAGATCGTCAAAAGGGCTTCTTTCGACAATGCTAGGTTTTAACATTTTTAAGAGGGCGTCGCAGCTTTCAAATTCGAGTTCAGTATCGGAAAGGGTACGTCCAATTTCATCTTCAACAGCTCGTTTAGGAAAATAAAGCACTGGTCGGCCAACGATTTTAATGATTTTTCCTTGTCTGTGAAGTTCGTTCAATTCCATACTGACATTATTTCTTAAAATAGATAATGTTTCCGAAATCGTACTTGCTGTAAAACCTTCATTATTCTCTAATTGCTCGCGAATAGTCTTCGTGGAAGGATTTTCTAAAATAAATTCATAAATACGGTCAATACGCTTCATTACAAAACCTCCATTTAGTGTATCGGTGAACGTTTAGTGTATCACGAAAAATTAATACACTCTAGAATTCTGTATTTATCTTAGCATGACTAGTGAGAATGTCAATGTTTATTTACGAAAAATCAAATTGACTAGCTTCCCAGATAGTACTATTATATAGAAGGAACAAATAAAATCTATGAGGTGTTCATAATGTCAAAAGTACTATTTATTAAAGCGTCACCACTTCCAAATGAAGTATCCAGAAGCTCGCAAGTTGCCGAAACGTTCATGGCTGAATATAAAGCGAAAAATCCTTCTGATACAGTAGAAGAATTAGTTTTATACAATACAGAAGTACCCTTGCTTGATCTAGAATTAATGTCGGCTGGAAGAGAATTACAAGCTGGTAAAGCTTTCACTGATTTAGCTCCAGACGTACAAAAAAAATTAAATGCATATAATGCGCTAACAGAACAATTTTTAGCAGCAGACAAATATGTTTTTGTATTCCCACTTTGGAACCTTGGAATCCCGCCATTATTAAAAGCTTATATTGATACTTTTGTAGTTGCTGGAAAATCTTTCCGTTATACTGAACATGGCCCAGAGGCACTTTTAAAAGATAAAAAAGCGATCTTAATCCATGGTAGCGGTGGTATTTATTCTGCTGGACCAACAAGTTCATTTACTCACGGAGAACCATATTTGCGTACTATTTTACAATTTATCGGTATTAATGTAGTACCATCGATTTTTGTAGAAGGAATTGATCACAATCCTAGCAAAGAAGCGGAAATCGTTGCAGCTGCTAAAGCGGTAGCGCAGGAAAGTGCTGCAGAATTCTAAAAAAGTTTGTGAAAAATTTATTTCTTGCTAATGATATTAAGGTAGTATTATCAACTGTCTAGACCAATAAAAACATATAAAAAGTTTGCTAATCCCTTTATAAGTTGGTAAAGTAGAGAAGTAGATTGATCGATAAAGTGCTGATTTCACTCAGCACTTTATTCTGTTTAATTACTCGAAAGGGATGAATTAGGATGGAAGAGCAAAAAGAAGAATTGCAAAGAGGACTGAAAAATAGACACATTCAGTTAATCGCGATTGGCGGAGCAATTGGTACAGGGCTTTTTCTAGGAGCAGGGAAGTCAATTCATTTGGCGGGTCCATCTATCATGTTAGTTTACTTAATTATTGGGGCTATTTTATTCTTTGTTATGAGAGCTTTGGGTGAATTATTAATACATAACCCAACAACAGGATCTTTTACAGAATTTGCAGAACAGTACATTGGACCGTGGGCTGGCTTTATTACCGGCTGGACATATTGGTTCTGCTGGATTGTGACAGGTATCGCGGAAATTACAGCAGTTGGTATGTACGTGAAATTTTGGGTGCCAGACTTACCACAATGGATTCCAGCGCTGGCTTGCGTTTTAATACTTCTTTTGTTTAACTTAGCAACCGTCAAAGCTTTTGGCGAAATTGAATTTTGGTTCGCGATTATTAAAGTGGTTGTCATTATTGCATTGATTGTTATTGGATTTGTACTAGTATTTATTGGTTATAAACATGGAACAAGTACGGCTTCATTTTCTAATTTAGTCGATTACGGAGGCTTTTTCCCAAATGGAATTGCTGGGTTCTTACTCGCTTTCCAAATGGCGACTTTTTCGTTTGTCGGAATTGAACTTGTTGGTGTAACCGCGGGAGAAGCAGATGACCCAGAGCGGACACTTCCAAAAGCAATTAATAATATTCCTATTCGGATTTTAATCTTTTATATTGGTGCGTTACTCGTACTGATGTCGATTTATCCGTGGAGTAATATTGATCCAAATACGAGTCCATTCGTTAGTGTATTTACGATGATTGGGATTCCAGCGGCGGCCGGAATTATTAACTTTGTGGTGTTAACGGCTGCGATGTCTTCCTGTAATAGCGGGATTTTCAGTACAAGCCGGATGCTTTATACACTTTCAGCAGAAGGAAAAGCACCGAGAAAAATGCATCATTTGAGCTCAAATGGGGTTCCAGCGACAGCGTTAATTACTTCAACAGCTTGTTTACTTATCGGCGTGTTTTTAAATTATATTTTACCTGAGCAAGTATTTATTCTAGTAACGAGTATTGCGACGATTTGCTTTATCTGGGTTTGGGGCGTTATTTTAGTGGCACATTTACGTTTTCGCCGTAAACATCCAGAAATTGCAGAGAAAAGTAAATTTAAAATGCCATTATCTCCTTTAATGAACTGGGTTAGCTTGATTTTCTTCGGAGGACTACTAGTTATCCTCGGTTTTGCAGCAGATACGAGAATTGCGCTATTCGTTACACCAGTATGGTTCTTGATTCTAGGTATCGCTTATCAGATTTTAAAAGCTTCCAACCGAAAGACAAAAATTCGACATAATTAACAACCTGGCAAGTATTCGCTAAACAAGGCAGTTTTAGTGAATTCTTGCTTTTTTTTGGCTTTAAAAGTGCCGCGAATTTCTTTACAAATGAAAAAAATCGTGTAGAATGATAGGTGTTTAGAGCGTTTTGTCGCCTTCACGCACATCGAGTGAGTACTCACTCATTTTTTAGAAATAACTATTTATGTGAAGCGACGTACAATCGACGGATAATATGTGAAATTTAATACATATTAAGTAGTGCGTAACGAAAGGGATGAGAAAATGATTCATGCAGGATTAGATGTAGGATCAACAACAGCAAAAGCCGTAGCACTTAATGACCAGGGGGATATTTTATTTCAAACTTACCGAAGACATTATTCCGACATTAAAAAAGTAACATTAGAAATCATGCAAGACATGCAAAAAAAATGTGGGATGACCGAAATGACGTTCAAAATTACCGGTTCATCAGGTCTAGCAATTTCCAAATTTTTGAATGTGCCATTTGTGCAGGAAGTAATTGCTTGTACGGAAGCGGTCGAACAAGTTATTCCAGAAACGGATGTAGTAATCGAGCTAGGTGGGGAAGACGCGAAGATTATTTATTTCAGTGGCGGAATTGAGCAACGAATGAATAATGCTTGTGCTGGTGGAACAGGAGCGTTTATTGATCAAATCGCCACGCTGCTTCAAACAGACCCAACAGGCTTAAATGAATTGGCGCAAAATGCGAATACAATTTACCCGATTGCTTCCAGATGTGGGGTGTTTGCCAAAACGGACGTACAACCATTACTGAATGAAGGCGCTAGAAAAGAAGATATTGCAGCTTCCATTTTCCAAAGTGTGGTGACGCAGACAATTAGTGGGCTTGCTTGTGGACGTCCAATCCGCGGGAAAGTAGCGTTTCTTGGAGGACCACTTACATTCCTTGACCAATTGCGTTATCGTTTTACAGAAACATTGAAGATGAAAGATAGTGATATTATTGCGCCTCAAAATGCGGAATATTTTATTGCACTTGGAACTGCTTTTACTGGACTAAATGATGTGCCGCTAAAAGTAGATGATATGATTCATCGTCTTTCGAACATGGATATGACAACAATGGCAACAGATACCGTAATTTTGCCAGCACTTTTTGAAAAGAAAGAAGACTTAGAAGATTTTCGTGCGCGTCATAATCAAATGAAAGCAAAACGGGCGAAGTTGGAAGACTATGAAGGCGATGCTTACTTAGGCATTGATGCTGGATCGACTACGACTAAATTAATTTTAATGAGCCAAACAAATGAAATTCTTTACTCGTTTTATTCTAGTAATAATGGGAATCCACTGCAATCAGTTATTGATGCAACGAGTGATTTATATGAAATTTTACCTGAAAAAGTTCGAGTTGCGCAGTCGGGAATCACAGGCTACGGCGAGTCGCTTATTAAAGCCGCACTTAAAATTGATGTTGGCGAAATTGAAACAGTCGCGCATTACCGCGCCGCTCGCGAATTTTTGCCAGATGTTGATTTTATTTTAGACATTGGCGGACAAGATATGAAATGTATGAAAATCAAAAAAGGTGCGCTGGATAGTTTAATGCTGAATGAAGCTTGTTCTGCCGGATGTGGTTCATTCCTCGAAACATTTGCGCAAACACTTAATTTATCGATTGAAGATTTTGCCGCTAGAGCACTGGAAGCAAAAGCCCCAGTTGATTTAGGTTCACGCTGTACAGTTTTCATGAATTCCAAAGTGAAACAAGTACAAAAAGAAGGCGTTAGTATGGAAGATTTATCCGCTGGCCTTGCTTATTCTGTCGTGAAAAATGCCCTTCAAAAAGTAATTAAACTCCGTAGTCCGAAAGACATCGGTGAAAAAGTCATCGTTCAAGGTGGTACTTTTTACAATGAATCAGTCTTGCGTGCTTTTGAACTGTTAACCGGACGTGAAGTGGTTCGACCAGATATCGCTGGAATGATGGGCGCTTTTGGTGCAGCCTTGATTGCTCGCGAACATTACGAAACTGGCGAAGTGACAGAAATGCTCGTACTGGAAAAATTGCGTGAATTTAGCGCAGAAACTTCTCAGTCGCGCTGTAATCTTTGTAGCAACACGTGTCAACTAACAGTGACGAGATTTGGCGATGACCGGATGTTCGTTAGTGGAAATCGTTGTGAACGCGGCGAACGTGTCGAAACGAAACGCAATTTACTACCCAACTTATATGCCTATAAGTTAAAACGGACTTTTGATTACAAATCACTGAAAAAATCAGAAGCTACCAGAGGAACAATTGGTATTCCGCGTGCGCTAAATGTTTTTGAAAACTATCCGCTATGGCATACGATTTTAACGAACCTAGGTTTCCGCGTCGTTTTATCTTCTAAATCATCTAAAAACTTGTATGATAAAGGGATTGAAACGATTGCATCCGAAGCGGTTTGTTTCCCAGCCAAATTAACACATGGTCATATTATGGATTTAATTAAGAAAAAAGCAGACCGCATTTTCTATCCATCGGTCGTGTATGAAAAACCCGAATTCGGGGAGGCAACCAATAACTTCAACTGCCCAGTCGTGGCCGGTTATCCAGAGGTTATTCGTGTGAATGTCGATGCTTTAGAAGAGCAAAACATTCCAATGATTAGCCCATTTTTAACATTAGATAATGAAAAAGCGTTAATCGAACAAATGAGTCTAGCGTTCCCAGAAGTCCCAGCTGCGGATATGGAAAAAGCCGTTCGAGCAGGACTTGAAGAAGCTGAACTTTGCCGTAAAGACATTCAAGCGGAAGGGGAAGCCGCACTTACTTATATTAAGAAGAATAAAATTAAAGGGATTGTTCTTGCCGGACACCCGTATCATATTGATCCAGAAGTAAACCACGGAATTCCTGAGCTTATTACGATGAACGGGATGGCGGTTCTTACCGAAGATTCCATTTCCCATCTAGGTGAACTCGACCATAAACTTCGGGTTGAAAATCAGTGGAAATATCACGCAAGACTATATCGCGCAGCAAGTTTTACCGCTAAAAGTGAAGATTTGGAATTTGTGCAATTAACTTCATTTGGTTGCGGACTGGATGCGATCACAACAGATATGTGTCAAGAAATCATCGAAGGGCATAATAAAGTCTATACGTTGCTTAAAATCGATGAAATCAACAACCTTGGTGCCGCGCGTATCCGCGTGCGTTCCTTAAAAGCAGCCATGGAAGAACGCGAGAAAAATAACGTAAAACCAGGCATAATGGCGAAACCAAAAGAACGTCCATTATTCACAAAAGAAATGAAGAAAACCTATACTATTTTGGCGCCACAGCTAGCTCCGACTCATTTTGAAATGTTAGAAGCGGCTTGTAAGGTTGGCGGTTATAATTTAGAAGTACTTCCTGCCGTAACGCCTCGCGCGGTCGATGAAGGCTTGCGTTACGTCAATAATGATGCTTGTTATCCAGCGATTTTAACGATTGGACAAATGATGGATGCACTGAAACATGGCGATTATGACACCAATAATTTAGCGGTATTGATGACGCAAACAGGTGGCGGTTGTCGTGCAACTAACTATATTTCGATGCTGAAAAAAGCACTCGGGGAAGCTGGACTTGACCATATCCCAGTTATTTCGCTTAATGCCAATGGCTTAGAAAAACAACCAGGCTTTAAAATGACGCCAAAAGTACTTGTGCGTTTCTTAGCAGGAATTAGCTTAGGTGATGCGCTTGACCGAATGCTTTACCGGACAAGACCATATGAAGTTGAACCAGGAAGCGCCAATAAATTATTCCGTCAGTATCTTGATGCTGGACGTGCTCTAATGGAAAATTATTCTTTCGGAGCATATAAAAAATTAGCGAACGAAATGGTACGAGCTTTTGACAATTTGCCAATTACCGATGAAGTAAAACCAAGAGTCGGCGTGGTTGGAGAAATTCTTGTGAAATTCCATCCGGGGGCAAATAACAATATTGTCGATGTCATTGAAGATGAGGGCGGAGAAGCAGTTGTTCCGGACTTAACAGATTTCATTTTATATTGTTGCTATGATGATCACTTTGCTGCCAATACATTTGGTCGTTCCAAAGTAAAATCATTCGCGAAACAAAGCGTTGCCATTCCATTAATCAATCAATTCCGTAAACCAGTAACAGACGCCCTGAAGAAAAGTGAACGCTTTGAAGCACCAGCGAGTATAGAATCCATCGCTGAAAAAGCAAGTCAACTTTTATCACTTGGAAATAAAATGGGTGAAGGTTGGTTCTTAACAGGTGAAATGTTCGAATTACTCGATAGCAACGTGCCAAATATCGCGTGCTTACAACCGTTTGCGTGCTTACCAAACCATATTACTGGTCGAGGCATGATTAAAGGACTCAAAAAAATGTACCCAGAAGCCAACATCATGTCGATTGACTACGATGCCGGCTCAAGCTCTGTGAACCAATTAAACCGTATCAAACTAATGCTTTCAATAGCAAGAAAACAACTAGAAACTACCGAAGTTGTCACAGCAAAAGAAACCAATACAAGATTCAACCCAAGAGAAAAAATCCTTGGAAAAGCAAAACAAGTAAGAGAAAGCGCACCAGTCGAAATGATTGGCAATAAAGTCAAACAAGCACGCGAAGCCGATCCAGTTGGGGCTATCGCTCAGAAAGTAAAACATGTGGCATCAAGTAGCGAACATGTTCAAACAGATAATGATTAAATAAAAAGCCGCCCATACAAAATGGGCGGCTTTTTATCGCAAATTAACTTCTTTATTCTTCCGTAATCATCGCAAACTCCGCACGAACGACCTTTTTCAAATCAGCTGGCGCAAGTTCGATTTGCAGTCCTCTTTTTCCAGCTGAAATGAGCATAGTATCCAGCGATTCCGCACTACTATCAACAAAAGTTGGAAACAATTTCTTCATGCCAATCGGAGAACATCCACCGCGAATATAACCAGTCAACTTCTCTAGCGTATCTACCGCAATCAGTTCACATTTTTTATTCCCACTAATCTTTGCTAAATGCTTCAAATGTAGGGTTTTATCAGCCGGAATGCACGCAACAATATTTCCAGTTTTATCCCCAGTTAGAACGAGTGTTTTAAAAATCTGCGCGGGATTATTCCCAGTTTCTATTGCAACATGAAGCGCATCCAAGGCATCCTCACTCCAAGCATATTCACGTAAGTCATATTTTACCTTCTGTTTATCTAAAATCCGACACGCATTTGTCTTTTTATTCAAGTCTTTCACCTCAATTTAATTTAAAATATGTATATATTATGACACTTTTCGCAAAATAGTTGGTTTTTCTTACATCATTCTGTACAATGAAGTGGAATTCAAATAAGAAAGGGAGATTTAATAATGAAAAAAGGGTTATTTAGTATGGTCCTAGTGCTTGCGATGGTACTTGTTTTAAGTGCATGTGGCGGCGCATCAAGAGTAGAACCGAAAAAAGCAGGGGAAATCACAGTAAACGCAGTTGTTTATAACAAAGATACAGATAAAATAAAAGATGTATATGGTGAAGACGGCTCTAAATTCGAAAAAGAATTTGAAACTGGCTTTAAAGAAAGCTTTATCAGTACATTTGCAGCAAGCTTTTCTAGCGATGTAGACTTAGATAAACAAGTAGACGACTTCTATAACGCACTTCGCAAACAAGTAAACGAAAAAACTTCTTACACTACTAAAGTAACAAATGACGATAAAGAAAGTCCAGAAATTCAATTTGCTGTTAAAGGCCTTGATATGAAGGGCGTTCAAACAGAATTAGTGGAAGAATTAACAAAAGCAGCAACAGCCGATCCATCTATCGCAACAGATGATCAAAAAATGGCTGAAAAAACAATGGAAATCTATACTAAAGCTGTTCAAAATGCAGATGCAGTATCAGAACCAAAAACAGTGACACTTAAACTAAAAGCGGATCCAAACGACGATTCCTTATGGCAAATGCAAAACGACGTGGCTTTCATGCAAGAGCTAACAACAGCATTCTTCATGGCTGGCATTTAAGATTTCGTTTTCAAGAACACCAACAACTTTCGGGTTGCTGGTGTTTTTTTGTTTTAGAGAGAAAGTTGTACTATGGGTTAATTAATGTACAAGCCAAATGAAAAAACAGAGACTTGATAATCTCTGTTTTTCCTTTAAAAATAATAAATCCCCGTCACAATCAACGCAACGACCACAATCCCGGGAACCAAATTCGCGACCCGAATCTTCGTTAAGCCTAGCAAATTCAGCCCAATCGCTAAAATCATAATTCCTCCAGTAGCTGTTAGTTCTTCGATGATAAGAGCCATCAAATCAGCTGGGACGAATTGATTAATTTGCGTTGCGAACAGCGCGATAATGCCTTCGAATAGAAACACTGGAATAGCTGCGAGCATAACGCCCCAACCAAGTGTTGTACTAAGAAGAAGGGCGATGAAACCATCCATCACTGATTTGGTATAAAGGACGTCATGATTTCCACGAATGCCACTATCAAGCGCACCGATAATACCCATTGCGCCAATTACGAAAATAAGTGTAGCTGTCACAAAGCCTTTTGAAACATTACTTTTTCCTTTTGCTCCGACTTTACGCTCAATCCAGTGACCAAGCTGATTTAGATGATAATCTATGTTAAGCCATTCCCCAATAATGGCTCCAAAACAAATACTTAAAATGACAATGAGCGAGTTACTCGTTTTAAATGCCATTTGAATGCCAAGGACGATAACGGATAAACCCATCCCTTTCATGACAGTATCTTTCATACGTTCAGGGATATTATGTAATTTCATGCCAATTACGGAGCCAACTAAAATCCCCAGCCCGTTAACTAGCGCACCAAGTAAAACCATTTTTTTCCTCCCTCTTTTGCATATAGCATTAGTATACAGGAAGTTTCTGTCAATTGGGAGTATTATTTCGGATAAAAAAGTCGAAGGAAGCGTTTTGCTCCTTCGACTTTAGCGTTATTTTCCAGCTACTGTAAAGCGTTCATTTAAGTGATTTGGTCGTTCGATTTCATCCAAAACAGCAATCGCGTAGTCTTCCATACTAATAAAACTATTGCCATCGCTACCAAATAAAAGATGATCTCGTCCAGACTGGTATTCTCCGGTACGTTCGCCCGGCTCAAACATGGCAGAAGGGCTAATGTAAGTCCAACTGAGCTCTGCTTTATGTGCTTTTAAATGTTCCAATTGTTTCGCTTGCGCACGTGCAGTCGGATAATACGGCGCTTCCCGAAGTCCTTTTGATTCTAAAAGGGTATTGCCATTTTCATCAATTTGCAGACTAGCTGCTCCGCCAACGACAAGTAAGCGCGGCGAAACGGTTCCATTTAAAACAGAAATTAAATGATCAAGTGAAGTGACATGTTTTTCTGCTTCTTCTGGACTGACCCCGTAAGCATCGACAACGACATTTTGATCGGATACATCTGAAAGCGTTAAGTCAAAAATATCTTTTTGTAAAATATTAATATCTTTATGCGTTTGCGTGATTTTTCCAGCGTTTCTAACAATTGCTGTTACTTCGTGGCCACGGCTTTTCGCTTCTTCTAAAATTCTCGAACCAGCTCGCCCCGTAGCACCAATGATACCAATTTTCATAAAAAAAGCCCCCTATTCATTTTTATGGAATAGATTCTCGCTTGATAGAAGAATTATTCCCGAAAGAGGGGACTGGAAAACATTTTTTTAAGATTGTTCTTTTGCAGCGTTTGCTAGTTGTTTGATTTTTGCTGCGGAATAAATGTGGGAAATCGTGAAGATAATGAGCGCTAGCCAGATGAACATAAAGGCGAACAATTGGATATGATCGAAACTTTCTTTGAATAGTAACACACCAATTGCGAGCATTAAAGTCGGTCCGATATACTGCAAGAAGCCGACCATCGTGTAGCTGATTTTCTTCGCGGCTGTGGCAAATAAAAGTAGCGGGATAGCTGTAACAACACCAGCACCGACTAAAATAACATTGGTTTGCGCTGCGTATTGCATTAATCCATTTGTCGCGAAAAAGACTACATAGATGAGTGCGAATGGTGTAATAATCATCGTCTCAAGTGTTAAGCCAGTCCAGACAGAAACGGAAACAACCTTTTTAATCAGCCCGTAAAGCGAGAAGGTAACAGCCATACCGATTGCCGCCCAAGGAACGGAACCAAGATGCCAAGTGAGAATTAACACACCGATAGTTGCGGAAATAACAGCGATAATTTCACCACGACTTAATCGCTCTTTTAAAATAACCGTTGCGAGAAGTACGTTTACAAGTGGATTTATGTAGTAACCAAGACTTGCTTCCGTAACATGACCACTATTCACCGTGTAAATGAATAAATACCAGTTCGCTGTAACTAAAAAAGCCGCCGCGATAATGGCGATAAGCGTTTTTGGTTTAAGCAACACGTCTTTTGTTTCTTGAAAAACCATCGAGGCTTTTCGCAAACAAACGATCAAAAATAGCATAAAAATAAAAGACCAAATAATTCTATAGGCCAAAATCTCCATTGGCGGGACATTTGTAACTAGCTTCCAGTAAATTGGAAGGACACCCCAACACACATATGCGAGAGCGCCAGCGATAATTCCGCCTAGCTGTCCGTTTTGTTTATTTTCCATAGCGATGTTAGCCCCCTTTTTAAACAATAGAACTATTTTAGCTTAAAAGGGCGAATAAAGCTACAAAAAAACTACGAATATGCTAGCTATTCGTAGTTTTTATTATTATTTACTTGCTTCGATTTGGATGTTTAATTTTACTTCGTCACCGATAAGTACGCCACCAGTTTCTAACGCAGCATTGTAATTAAGGCCAAAGTCTTTGCGGTTGAATTTACCTTTTGCTTCAAAGCCAGCTACCATGTTACCAGTGTTTGGATCTTTTCCAGTTCCTTCGTAGCTTACTTCTAGTGTAAGAGGTTTTGTTACGTCACGAATAGTTAAGTCACCAGTCACTACGTATTCATCATCGCCGTCAGCTGTAATTTTTGTTGCTGTAAAAGTAACGTTTGGATATTTTTCTACATTAAAGAAGTCTTCGCTTTTCAAGTGACCATCACGTTGCGCTTGGCGAGTGTCAACAGAAGCAGCAGCAACGGAGAAGTTTAATTTTGCTGATGTTAAGTCTTCTGGATCCATTTCGATGTCTGCTGTGAAATCGCTAAATGCACCTTTTACTTTTGATACCATCATGTGTTTTACTTGAAATTCGATTGAACTATGCGCTGGGTCTACGTTCCATTTTTCTACTGTCATTGTTTCATTCCTCCAAATATGTTTTTTTATAAAAGCATTCTCTTATAATCTAGCCTAATTCAATGGAGCTTAAACCTTTGAAAAATACTTTTACGCCTTAGAAAAGCAATTGCTTAACTGTTTATGAGTAAACTATATCACACTTACTTTTAATAAGCAACTATTAAAACGTAATTCAAATATGTTTTTTTCGTAAATATGATTGAGTTTTTCTGCTAAAGTGCGTAGAATAGGTTACAAGAGGAGGTTGGATGATGGTAGGAATTAATACAGATACAGAAAATATTAGTGAATTATTAAAAACGTATTGGTCGATTCAACGGATTTCTGCGGGATATGCTGATCAAAATGCGGCTAGCTTGGGGCTAACCATTCAGCAACTTGCGATGATAAATGTGATTTACAGCACACCAGGAATTTCGGTGGCAGATTTAACGAAACGATTAATCATCACGGGAAGTTCAGCTGCAGCGAATGTGGACGGGTTAATTAGTTTAGGTTTAGTCATGAAATTAAACAAGACAATTCCAAGTGACAGCATGGATTTAAAATTGAAGCTCTCGAAAAAAGGAGAAGACTTATCAAAACGCTCCACTGCAAACGCTTTTATGTACAAAGCGATGATGAAAGTGTTTGAAAATCTTTCCGAAAATGAAATTGAAGACTTAATTCGCCTTAATAAAAAAGTAGAAACCTTGCTGAAAAAGAGCAAATAAAAACATCTCCTGTATCATTCAAGTAAAAATGAATGAACAAGAGATGTTTTTTTATTTTTTATCAAATTTGCAGTCTTCCAGTGGAATGACTTTTGTTTTATTTGTAATTTTAAAGGATAACCAGAAAATCAGGAAGATGGGTAGGCCGATATAAGAAATACCGATTTTTTGCCACCAAGCTGCATTTGTAAATTCTGGTTTTAAAAACGCCGCGTAATCCTGACCAACGATAACTAAAATACATAAAATCAATGCTAAAATTGGGCCGAATGGGAAAAATTTCGCTTTATATTTTAGTTCACTTAAGTCATGGCCTTGTTTAATGAAGGCTTTTCGGAAACGATAATGACTGACCGCGATTCCAACCCAGGCGATGAAGCCGGTTAAACCAGATGCAGACAGTAACCACGTATAGATCACAGTACCATTTTCAGTGAGTGTTGTTATGAACGTCATTGCGCCAACGATAGTAGTGACAATTAAAGCTGCCATCGGAATACCACGACGGTTCACTTTTCCTAAGAAACGAGGTGCTTTTTTATCGCGAGCCATTGCCCAAAGCATTCTTGTTGAAGCGTAAAGTCCCGAGTTACCAGCAGATAGCACAGAAGTTAGGATAACCGCATTCATCACCGAAGCCGCGAACGCAAGGCCAGCTTTTTCAAAAACGAGCGTAAATGGACTAATTGCCACATCCGTCGCCTCAGCGCTAAGTAAATTAGGATTAGTATAAGGAATAATCATCCCGATAATGAAAATCGCGAAAATGTAAAATAACAAAATCCGCCAGAAAACTTGTTTAATCGCTTTCGGCACGCTGGTTTCTGGGGTAGCACTTTCACCAGCCGCAATCCCAACCATTTCTGTCCCTTGGAAAGAAAATCCGGCAATCAAGAACGTACCTAATATCGCGAAAAATCCACCTTTGAAAGGGGCATCGCCAGCAGTAAAGTTAGAAAAACCGATGACTTCGCCGCCAAGAATTCCGACAATCGTTAGCACGCCGACGATAAGGAAAATAATGACAGTAGCCACTTTGATAATCGAGAACCAATATTCCGATTCCCCGTAAGCTTTTACCGATAGTGCATTTAAACCGAAAATCAAAATTAAGAAAATCGCGCTCCACAACCAAGCAGGGGTGTTCGGTAACCAAAATTGAACAATAATCGCCGCTGTGGAAATATCGACCGCCAGCGTAATCGCCCAGTTAAACCAATAATTCCACCCAAGTGCAAAACCGAAAGCTGGGTCAACAAACCGACTAGCGTACGTACTAAACGAACCAGAAACCGGCATATACGTAGCCATTTCTCCCAAACTCGTCATTAAAAAGTACACCATAATTCCGATGGCAACATAAGCAACCAACGCACCACCAGGTCCAGCCGTATGAATCGCATTACCGCTCGCTAAAAATAATCCTGTTCCAATCGAACCACCAATGGCTATCATGGATAGATGCCTTGTTTTTAAGTCACGACGTATTTCGCCGTGTGTTTCTTTTTTCACTATTAATCTCCCTTTCTATCTTTAGAGGAAGTGCGCAAAAACAGCCAATCTGCAAGAAATTGGCTGTTACGTATTTTACCAACATCATTTTGTCAGATAGCACACCTATAAGAAATTTCGACAAATTCTTATAGCAGTCCAGCCCCTTTAGGAAACTGTCCCAACAACTATTTCTAAACAAAGAGAAAATAGTCACTTCGGCGATCAACCTGTTCATCTTTTGTCGTCGGCGTCTTTGTTTCGCCTCGAAAAAATTACTAGTGCATCTCGCAACCTCTACCTCACCATTTGGATGAGGGTTTATATTTGATTATTTACCCATAATAACGGAAAATGGGCTATTTTGCAATACGTTTTAGTAAAATTGTAGTGCTTCTTTGATAGTGCTGTAAGTAGTTAGGCTGGCTAGACTTTCTTCGTAGCGAATTAAAGTCATGGCAAATTTTGGTGAAATACCGGTGATAATGAGTTCGACACCAGTTAATTTCATAAAGCCATGGAATTTCACGAGGTTCATCACGGCGTCTTCGTTAAATTCAGCTAAGCCAGAAAGATCCATGATTAAATAGTCTTCCTTACCATGATCCATATATTCGCTCACATATTCCGACATATGTTGAAAACGGTCATGTGTTAAAGAGCCGATTAATGGCAGTACACAAATATTTTCTTTAATTGGCACAATCGGTGTAGAGAGTTTCTCGATTTCACGTAACGATTTTTCGAGTTCCAGCTGATAGTCATGTTCGTTTGTCACGTCTTTTTGAATCCCTACAAAATACAAATGATCATTATCATCGTAAATAGGTTCAATCGTAAGCTCATTCATAAAAGAAGTGCCATCTTTTCGGTAATTTTTTAGTAAAACATTCGCAGTTGATTGTTGGTTAATAGCATGACGGATTTTTGCAACTTCTTCTTTGTCCGTATCATCGCCTTGTAAAAAGTGGCAATTAGAGCCAATTGCTTCTTCTTTCGCATAGCCAGTAATATTTTCAAAACCAGTGTTCACAAAAATAATTGGATTATCATTTTGTTCAGGATCGGTAATAATTACTCCTACACTAGACAAATTTAATGCTTTCAAAATAACATCGAATTTTGGATAAGCGGTCATCTGCGTGTTTCTCCCCCTTTGTAAATACACACCTATCATACCACGCTAATGAACGAAAGCCCAATGACTAATTTGTGAAATTTATCGTATGTGAGCAGAGGAAGGGAAATCGCACGAAACCAGGTGTATAATAGCATTAGAGGTGATTAGTTATGTATATTACATTTACAGAAAGCGCTAAGAATCGGCTCGCTGCACTACGGTCGAATTTAGAAGGGCGGCTGCATTTATACTATGATACAGAAGGTTGTTCTTGTGAAAACAGTGGGATTTTTACGCTTCGATTAGTAGAAGAGAAAACGGCCGAAGATAACGAAATTGAATCGAACATTGGTCCAGTGCTGATCAAACGTTGGACAGAAATATTTTTAGAAGAGGCGTTGATTATTGATTATGATGACGCACAAAAAACACTTATTTTAAAAAGTGACGGCCAGTATTATAACCGCAATCTGTTGCTTGTGACGGATAAAGATGAGGTCATTAGTTGCCCAGTAACTTTATAATAGAAGAGAAGCCTAGAGTAAATTTTTATTCTAGGCTTTTTTATGAAAATTTCATGAGAATGTGGTGAAACTTTAGACATATAGTTACACTGACCTCGGTTTTGTAGTAACATGGAATAGGAAGTTTATACATATGGAAGGAGTGTCACCATGGAACAACCATCAGTTGATGAGCTGAAGAACTGGCGAAATGTTATGCTACTTCATCGTTTTGCACTGGAAGAAGTGAATACGAAACTTAAAATATTGAATGAAGAATTTCAATTTATTCATGATTATAATCCGATGGAACATTTGAAGTCCCGAGTGAAATCACTGGAAAGTATCGGAGCAAAATTAGAAAAGAAGCAGGTTGATATCACACCAGAAAATGCCCTCAAATATGTGCACGATATTGCGGGTATTCGGATTACTTGTTCCTTTGTATCAGATATTTTTCGCATTCACGAGATGCTTGCTGGGCAAAGTGATATTACGATTAAACGAGTGAAGGATTATGTGACCAACCCGAAACCGAATGGCTATCGGAGCTTGCATTTGCTATGCGAAGTACCTGTTTTCCTGACAAATCGTTCAGAGAAAATGACGGTGGAAATTCAAATTCGGACAGTTGCAATGGATTTTTGGGCGAGCTTGGAGCATAAAATTTACTATAAATACCAACAAGAAGCACCGGAAGAACTAGTAAATGAATTGCAAGATGCCGCACGAATTATTACGCATTTAGATGAAAAAATGAAAAACTTAAATGATCAAATTGATAAGTACAAAAAAGAAAAGGAAAATTAACGTGATAATTAGCTTTATTTCTTTGCGAATGGGATGGATGCAAAGAAATAAAGCTGTTTTATATTTGCGGGATAACTTATTTTGCTTCATAATAATTATAGAAGAAAACGGAAAGGGGACTATACATATTGGAGATATTTTTATACGTTTTAGCACTACTTGTTGCGATTTTTATTTCTAATTTATTAAACCGATTTGTTCCCTTTGTATCGGTACCACTGATTCAAATTGGACTAGGTGTTATTATCGCGATTATGCCGATTACTTTTGATTTAAAACTCAATCCGGAACTTTTTCTTGTGATGTTTATTGCGCCTTTATTATTTAATGACGGAAGACAGACGGATAAAGCAGCACTTTGGGGAATGCGAATGCCTATATTGGTTCTTGCGCTTGGCCTTGTGTTTGCAACGGTTGTGGTGATTGGCTACTTTGTACATTGGATGATTCCAACAATTCCACTTGCGGCGGCGTTTGCTCTTGCAGCAGCTCTTGCGCCAACTGATGCAGTGGCAGTAAGCTCACTTTCCGGACGAATAAATTTGCCAAAACGGATTATGAATTTACTTGAAGGGGAAGCGCTGATTAATGATGCTTCTGGTTTAGTTGCGTTCCAATTTGCGATTGCTGCAACGGTAACGGGCGTATTCAGTTTAATGGACGCAAGCATTAGTTTTTTTGTGATTGCAATCGGCGGTATTTTAGTCGGGTTAGCACTGAGTTGGTTGAAATTCAGACTGTTAAAATGGGTTCGCGGCTTAGGTATGGAAGATGTTACATTCCATATGTTAATCCAAATTTTGACACCATTTATTATTTACTTAGTAGCAGAGGAATTCCATGTTTCTGGGATTTTAGCAGTTGTTGCCGCTGGAATTATGCACTCGATGGAACAAAAGAAAATGGATCCACAATTAGTAAAATTAAATGTCGTTTCGCAAAGTACTTGGTCTGTAATCATTTTCGTTTTGAATGGTTTGGTCTTTTTGCTTTTAGGAACACAGCTGCCTTCGATTACAGAAGTAGTTTGGAACGATTCCGGCAGTAGCAATTTACAAGTAATGGCTTATATTTTATCGATTACGGCTGCGCTGATTTTGCTGCGTTTTCTGTGGGTGTATATCTCGTGGAGCATTGGGGCAAAACAGCGACAAAAACAAAATAAAAAGACACAGCTTCCTAAGATTAGACCAGTGATTTTAACTTCACTTTCCGGGGTTCGTGGTGCGGTTACGCTTGCCAGTGCGCTTGCTATTCCTTTTTTCTTAGATGATGGCTCATTATTTCCGCAACGGGCGTTAATTATTTTTATCGCATCGGGGGTTATCCTTTGTACGCTAGTTATCGCCACGTTCATTTTACCTTTACTTGCCAAAACAGAAGAGGTGACAACGGAAGACGAACGAGCAGAGACAGCGACACGGATTCGGATTTTAAGAAATGTGATTAGAGAATTGAAAGAACAAACATTGCCAGAAACCAAAGGCGCGACGGATGAAGTGATTGAAGATTACCGAAGACGGATTTATGACTTGCAGCAAAATAGTCATTCGGATAGAGGCATGGATGAGAGGGAACGCGCAAAACGGTTAGAAATTATTCAGTGGGAACGTGAAAACACCCAAAAAATGGCGGATGACGGACGGATTGTTGCCACAGACAGCTATCGTTATCAGCATTATCTTAATATGATGGAGCAAGCAATTAAACAACGCTTCCGCACAAAAATTAAAACCGCATGGATGTTTTTATATCGTTTAATCATGCTAATTATGCATCCGAAAAAATGGGGCAAAATAACCCATAAAGTGAAAAAAGGCATTTCAAAAGATAGCGAACGTTTCCAAGCGATTCGTAAATTAAGAGAAGAGAACGAAATACTGATTATTTCTAAACTAAAAGAACAATTAACAGAAGAAAACGCCGATATTATTGGGCCACTCATTACCGAACATATCATTTTTCTGGAACGTGTGAGAAAAGAACCTAGTCCACGAAGTAAACGCGCAAAATCCGAGCAGAAGAAACGCGAAGTGCAAGTGGTGGCTTTCCAATTAGAACGCGATATTATTCAACACATGTTTGAAACAGGCGGGATTTCTAGAGATTTAGCTCGTGATTTACGTCAAAATTTAAACATGATAGAAACGTATTTATATGATGATTTTATAGAGTAACAAAAATCCCTACGAACAATATAACGTTCGTAGGGATTTTTATTTAGGCTTGCATTTTTTTCAAATCTTCAGCGAGACGTTCAATTTCTAGATGGTAATTTTTTCTACCGCTGTTCATAACAATCGCCGCATTACGAAGCTTAATCTTTTGCTCTTTGCCAGTTTCTAGGTTAAGAATATTTATCGTGTAATAAGGCAGGAACGAAATCGTCCGGCCGTGCAATCTTGTATCACATTCCAACATATATTGACTAAAAGGGTACTTTTTATCTGCAAGTCCTTTTTTATAAAAGAGGGTGCGATTATTAACAGAAACGGTCCCGTTAAAATAAGTGAAAATGACGCAAATAATGTACACACTTAAAACGATATATATACCGATAAATTGCCAAATGCGCAATGTCTCAAAGGTAGCAAGAATGTAGAAGCCAAAGCCGATAATCGCCAAGCCAACAATGAATGTAAAAAAGGTTTTGATATTCATATTATATTTAAAAAAAGAATAGTTTTTCATCTTTGTATACCGCCTAAGAAGTATTTTAGTTAAACTTGATATTGATTGATTTGATCACGTAATTCTTCCATTTCTTCTTGCAAATGCTTTTCGCCGTCATTATATCTACGCGTCGCATTATAGACTCGAATAAGTTTTTCCGCACGAGTATCTCTATTTATGATAACGATTCGATAGTATGATAATGCTCTAGAGGCGCCTGTAGAACGAATTAATTTTGCATCACATTCGATAATATATTCGCTATAAGGGTACGGTTTTTCTTTATAATAGAATGCTTCTTCACCTACAGCAAATGCACCTGGGAAAAGCCTTTTGAGAAAGAAAAAACTTGAGGTGGCAAATGCGAAAAGAAAAGCAAAAAATTCCCAGCGCATATGCAGCGTAATTGCGAGAACCAAAAAAGTAATCAAAGAACAGGTAAATATAACGATTAAGATTACTGTGGATAGATTGAGATTATTTTTCGAAAAGCGATATTTTTTCATAAAAGATAGTCCACCTATGCTGTTTTAATAATAAAATTTTAGCACTAAAAACAAACCTTGTCTATCGTAGAAAAATCAAAAAAACTATTGTCCATGTGGAGGCTTTGTTGTATAATGTAGCTTGCTGTAAGTAAACTTTGTGTTTAATATTAGTAAACTTATATGACTTGAGGTTTACTATCACTAAACTTGAAAGAAAGGACATGGACATGGAAATTGGCAAACGCATAAAAAATCTAAGGCTTAGTAAGAATTTGACGCAAGAAGAATTAGGCGAACGAACGGATTTGACGAAGGGATATATTTCTCAGTTAGAACGAGATTTAAGTTCTCCTTCTATTGAAACGTTATTTGCTATTTTGGAAGTGTTAGGTTCTACTCCGAAAGATTTCTTTGATGAAGAAGAACATAATCAAAAAGTAATCTACGGAGAACTAGAGCATACTTTCTTTGAAGATGAAGAAAAAGGATACAGAATTAAGTGGCTTGTTCCAGAATCGAACGAAAAAGAAATGGAGCCAGTACTACTTGAAATAGAAGCAAACAGCTGTTTTAAAAACTTTGAGCCATCACTTTCAGAAACTTTCGCCTATGTGCTAAAAGGAGAAGTGACCGTGCTACTTGGTCGAAATGAATATGTAGCCAAAAAAGGAGAAGCAATTTATTTCCACGCTGCAGATGAACATCAAATTATTAATCGATCAAATGAACAAGCAACACTCATCTTAGTAGCGACAGATTCATATTTATAAGGGAGGTAAATGATTGTGACAGAAACAATTATTCGTTTTGAAAACGTAACAAAACAATTTGATAATGATCCACCAGTGCTTGACAATGTCAGCTTTGAAATAGAAAAAGGGAAGTTCTATACGTTGCTCGGTCCATCTGGTTGCGGGAAAACAACTATTTTGCGCTTAATCGCCGGGTTTTTAGAAGCTTCAGAAGGACAAATTTACTTAGGCGAAAAAGTAATTAACCAAATTCCAGCCAACAAACGTCCAGTAAATACCGTTTTCCAAGATTATGCTTTATTTCCGCATTTAAATGTGTACGAAAATGTTGCTTTTGGATTGCGTATTAAAAAATTGAAAAAAGAAGCAATCGATGAAAAAGTACAAGAAGCATTGCGCTTTGTTAACTTAAAAGGCTACGAAAAAAGAGAAATTAGCGAAATGTCTGGTGGGCAAAGACAACGTGTCGCAATCGCGCGAGCAATCGTCAATGAACCAGAAGTTATTTTGCTTGATGAGCCACTATCAGCACTTGATTTAAAGCTGCGCACAGAAATGCAATATGAACTACGCGACTTGCAAAAACGTCTTGGAATTACATTTATTTTTGTAACGCATGACCAAGAAGAAGCACTCGCAATGAGCGATGAAATTTTTGTACTAAACAAAGGCGAAATTCAACAAAGTGGGACACCGATTGATATTTACGATGAACCGATTAATAAATTTGTCGCAGATTTTATCGGCGAATCCAACATTGTTAATGGCAAAATGATTCAAGATTTCGAAGTGGAATTTGTGGAAAGACGTTTTGAATGTGTCGACCAAGGGTTCCGCCCGAATGAAGTTGTCGAGGTAGTTATTCGTCCGGAAGATTTAGAAATCACTTCAGCTGCAAAAGGCCAACTGCAAGTAACCGTTGATTGGATGCTGTTCCGCGGTGTGCATTATGAAGTAGGTTGTATCGATACTGATGGAAATGAATGGCTTGTTCACACAACGAGAAAAGTTCGTGTGGGTGATAAGATTGGCTTAGCGTTTGAACCAGAGGCAATTCATGTTATGCGTCTCGGGGAAACGGAGGAAGAATTCGATAAGCGGCTTGATAGCTACGATGAGGTGCAGTAATGAATAGACGCACCCGTACAGTTTACCTTGTTCCTTATGTTCTTTGGATTTTACTTTTTGTTGTTGCACCGATTTTATTGATTGTGTATTATTCGTTTTTTGATGTTGATGGCAATTTTACTGTAGATAATTATATTCATTTTTTCACCCCTGTCTATTTAAAAATGACGGCGAGTTCGTTCTGGTATGCGTTTTTAATTACGGTTTTCACACTGCTGATTTCGTATCCAACGGCTTACTTGTTAACGAAACTAAAGCATAAACAACTTTGGCTATTGCTGATTATTTTGCCGACTTGGATAAATTTGTTGCTTAAAGCGTATGCCTTTATTGGGATTTTTGGGACATATGGGGCGGCGAATCAGTTTTTAGAAATACTCGGAATTGGCTCGAAACAGATTTTATTTACCGATTTTAGTTTCTTATTTGTATCGACTTATATTTTTATTCCATTTATGATTTTGCCGATTTTTAATGCGATTGAGGAAATTAATCCAACGTTGATTCAAGCATCGCGCGACTTAGGTGCATCTAGTTTGACAACGTTTAGACGAGTAATTTTCCCACTCACTGCTGACGGCGTAAAATCAGGGTGTCAGGCTGTTTTTATTCCAGCGCTATCACTCTTTATGATTACTCGATTGATTGCGGGAAACCGTGTGATTACGCTCGGAACAGCGATTGAAGAACATTTCCTTGTGACGCAAGACTGGGGAATGGGCTCGACGATTGGTGTATTTTTAATTATCGCGATGATTTTAATAATGTTCTTAACAGGTTCGAAAAAGAAAAGAGGTGCGCGTAAATGAAGAAAAGTAAATGGGGTACAATTTATTTAGTGCTTGTTTTTGTGATTTTATATGCGCCGATTTTCTATTTGATTTTTTACTCGTTTAATAAAGGCGGCACGATGCATAACTTTAGTGGCTTCACGCTTGGATATTATAAAGAAGTTTTCCAAGATACGCGCTTACTGATTATCGTGCTAAATACGTTTGTGATTGCGCTACTTTCTTCTGTGATTGCAACTATTATCGGGGTTTGCGGGGCGCTGGCGATTAAATTTATGCCAAAACCATTCGCGAAAAACTCGCTTTTAAGTTTGAATAATGTGTTGATTGTTAGTCCGGATGTTATTATCGGTGCTAGTTTCTTGATTTTCTTCACGATTTTAGGTGTGAAATTAGGTTTCATTTCTGTACTAGTCTCGCATATTGCCTTTAGTATTCCGATTGTCGTGTTGATGATTTTGCCGAAGTTGCAAGAAATGAGCCCGACGTTAATGGATGCGGCGCGCGACTTAGGTGCGAGCCAGTGGCAAGTCCTTTCAAAAGTGATTCTGCCGTATATTATGCCAGGCGTTTTAGCTGGATTTTTCATGGCGCTGACTTACTCGCTAGATGATTTTGCGGTCACTTTCTTTGTAACAGGAAATGGTTTCTCGACTTTAGCCGTAGAAATTTATTCCCGCGCAAGACAAGGTATTTCGCTTTCTATCAACGCTTTATCGACACTAATTTTCCTATTCACGATTATTCTAGTGATCGGTTATTACTTTATTAACCAACGCAATACAAGTAAAAATATTCGGACGGGGGCGACGAAAGAATGAAGCAACTGCTGAAAATTTTTGTACCAGTAATTGTTGTCGCGCTCCTGATGATGCTACTTGCAACGACGATGAACCGTTCGGAGGGCTATGCTGGGAGTAATACGCTGACGATTTATAACTGGGGCGATTACATTGATCCATCGCTCATCACTAAATTTGAAGAAGAAACAGGCATCAAAGTCATTTACCAAACTTTTGATTCTAATGAAGCGATGATGACAAAAATTGAACAAGGTGGAACGACCTTTGATATTGCGGTGCCAAGTGATTACGCGATTAGTAAAATGAAAGAAGAAAATTTACTAATTCCGCTTGATCATTCCAAACTACCAAATGAAAAATACCTTGATCCGCGTTTTATGGATTTGTCGTTTGATGATAATAATAAATATTCGATGCCGTATTTCTGGGGAACACTTGGAATTATTTATAATAAAGAAATGTTCCCGGATAAGAATTTCGATACGTGGAATGCGTTATTTGATCCTGAGTTGAAGAACCAAATCTTGCTGATTGATGGGGCTCGTGAGGTGATGGGACTTGGGCTGAATAGTCTTGGCTACTCGCTGAATGATACAAATAAAGCCCACTTACAAGCTGCCAGAGATAAACTAGAAACAATGACGCCGAATGTCAAAGCGATTGTTGGTGATGAGATTAAATTACTCATGGCGGACAATGAGGCGGGAGTCGCGGTTACTTTCTCCGGAGAAGCGGCGGAAATGTTAAGTGAAAATGAAGATTTAGAATACGTTATTCCAAAAGACGGTTCCAATTTATGGTTCGATAACATGGTCATTCCAAAAACAGCGAAAAACGTTGATGGCGCGCATAAATTTATTAATTTCATGCTAAAACCAGAAAATGCCGCAATTAACGCCGAATATGTCGGCTACGCAACACCAAATGCCAAAGCCGTCCAATTGTTACCAAAAGAAATTTCCAGTGATGAACGTTTTTATCCGGATATGGACGAATTAAATAATTTGGAAGTGTACGATAACCTCGGTAAACGAATGCTGTCGTATTATAATGAATTATTTTTGGAGTTTAAGATGTATCGGAAATAAAGTATTTCTTCATTGGAACATCGTACTAATAGTACAGTTTAAAGTATCTTTATTTTTCACTCATTTATACTAAATAAATTGCGTGAAAACGTGTTTATGCTAGTGTTTTCCTTTTAAAGTTAGAAAACTACTGTAATTAAAGCGATAAAATGCTACTTTAAGGAGGATTTTCATGGATAAATCTAATTTAACAATGTTTGGAGAGGAATTCATCACTTCCTCGCGAGATAGAAGTATTCGACATTTAAATTCTTTATTAAACCAAGAAATCAAAGCCCCTTCTCTACAAGATATTCAATATAAGCTTTCAACGATGAACGAAGAGGATAAGGAATTTATAAATCTTTTAGGAGTAATGATGGTTGATAATACGCTATTTAATATTTTAACGATGTTTGAGCAATCAGAAGACAAGTTAACTCTCTTAGCGAATCATGAAAACATTGTCAAAACAAGTGACGGACTTGCTGGTGAGTTGTTTACTGAAGACGGTTGGATATCCAAGTTCAGTCAGTTTTAATAATTTAGTGTTAAAGCTGAGTCATCTTTAATGAAAAATATTTTCTGGTGAATGCTGTCTTAAAAATAAAGCCACCAGTATCTTCACACAAGTTCACACCAAAGTCAAAACACGAACATTAAGCAAATTACTTGTGGAATAGATCAGCTATCCGCTAAAATAATGTTACGCAATTTTTTTCGAAAAGGAGAAATGGTTATGACAAAGGAGAAAGTGTTATGGGGTTACGATGAAAAGACTGGACCAGAAATGTGGGGGCATATCTGTTCTGACTTTGAAATCGCGCATACTGGAAAGGCTCAATCGCCAGTTAATATCGAACAAACAGATGTTGTAAAACTAAAACCATCAACTATGAAATTTCACTATAAAGAAACAGACTACACGATGAGAAGAATTGAACAATCAGTTCATGTTTTCCCGCATGATAAAGAACAAGGGTTACGCTTTAACGGCGAGTATTATCCGCTTGTATCATTTCATGCGCATATTCCGGCAGAGCATTTGCTTGACGGTTATATGTATCCGATTGAATGGCACTTTGTACATGAAAAACCAGACGGCACAACGCTTGTAATGAGTGCTTGGATGGATATTGATAATACAAATAATGTCGAATTCAAAAATTTACCAACCTATTTCCCAGAAGTGTTTGCTGATTTTGAAACAGAACGGGAAATTACTTTAGATGTGAATGAATTTATGCCAGAAGAGCGTGTTTTCTATACGTACCAAGGTTCACGGACAACGCCGCCAACCGTGGAAGGCGTAACTTGGATCGTTTTAAAAAATGCGAAGACGCTTGGCCAAGAAGATTTCACTGAATTTGAAAAAGCAATTGGCAATACAAGTCGACCAGTTCAAGACTTAAACGGTCGCGAAATTACTTTTTACAACTAAAAAACTAGAAAGCCTCGCTCGAATCTTGTATAGTATAGACATAGATTCTGAGTGGAGGCTTCTTTTTATGTATGAAAAAGCGAGACAAATGATGATCGACGCACATAGTGGACAAGTTCGCAAAATTACTGGCGAGCCTTATTTTTCGCACCCTTTAAATGTAGCGAGAATTTTGCGCCGCGCTGGTTTCCGTGAAGAAGTTGTTGTCGCTGGTCTGCTGCATGATGCCGTTGAGGATACGGAGATGACGGATCAAGATATTCGCGCAGCTTTTGGCGATGTTGTTGCGGATTTAGTAGCTTCTCATACAGAAAATAAAACCTTATCGTGGGAAGAAAGAAAAGCGCATACGATTGAACAGGTGCGCACTGGAAACTTAGAAGAAAAAGCATTAATCGTGGCGGATAAATTAGATAATTTAACCTCTGTCAAATATGCGTTAAGCTCAGAAGGTAAGTCTGTCTGGGACTATTTTAAACGCGGATACGAACTGCAAAAATGGTACAATGAAGGTATTAAAAATAATATGGAATACGGGATAAATCCGGCCGAAATCCCCGCATTCTTTGATGAATATGCCCGACTAGTTAAGTGGATTTTTAAGAAGTAAAATTTTATGGTTAAATATCTGTTAAATTAGGTAATTAGAATTAAATTGATAAGTTTTTAGAAAATAAGTTTCTTTTCCCAAAAAACTATTGTAAAATGAAAGCGTTATAAAACTTACGAGAAGGGAAGTTTTTTGGATGGTTTATGGAGCAATTGAAGCAGGTGGGACTAAGTTCGTCGTAGCAATTGGTGAAAAATCAGGGAAAATTATTAAACGAGCGAGCTATCCGACAACGGAACCAGCAGAAACAATGAAAGCAGTCATTCAATTTTTCAAACAGTATGAGGATGAATTAAAAGCAATCGGAATTGGCTCGTTTGGACCAATCGATATTCGGAAATCAAGTGCTACATACGGTTACATCACGCAAACGCCAAAACTAGCATGGCGCAATTATGATATCGTTGGCGCGATGAAAAAAGAATTTAATGTCCCAATCGGTTTTACAACGGACGTTAATGCAGCCGCTTTAGGTGAAGTAAACCTAGGCGCAGCAGCAGGTTTGGATAGTTGTATTTACTTAACTATCGGAACAGGAATCGGTGGCGGAGCAGTTGTCGCTGGGAAAATTCTCGAAGGTTTCTCCCACCCAGAAATGGGACATATTATGGTGCGCCGTCATAAGCGCGACCGTTTCACAGGCAGCTGCCCAAGCCATAGCGACTGTTTAGAAGGCCTTGCAGCAGGTGGCGCGATTGAAAAACGTTGGGGTCAAAAAGCCGCAGAACTCGCCGATAATGAGGAAGTTTGGAATTTAGAAGCGCATTATATCGCTCAAGCTTTGATGAATTATACACTTATCCTATCCCCTGAAAGAATCGTGTTAGGTGGTGGCGTAATGAAACAGCGCCAACTTTTCCCACTTGTCCGTCAAAAATTAAAAGCACTCGTAAACAATTATGTGCAATTGCCAGACTTAGATGAGTATATCGTTCCACCAAAACTAGAAGATGACGCTGGAATAACTGGCTGTGTCTTACTTGCAGTGGATGCGGAAGAGTCCAATTAATGACGAAAAACAGCTCTAGTTTATAGGGCTGTTTTTTGATATACTGAAATGTGATAAAACAAACAAGAACGCAGGAGGAAAAAGATGTCCATTACGAACTTATTAAATATTAAATATCCGATTATCCAAGGTGCCATGGCGCAAATTGCTAAAGCTCCACTTGTCGCAGCTGTATCCAACGCAGGCGGTTTAGGAATTATCGCTTCAGGCGGAATGACCGCTGATATGCTTCGCGAAGAAATCAAAAAAACAAAAGCACTGACAGATAAACCATTCGGCGTTAACTTAATGCTAATGATGACCAATATTGCGGAACTAACCGAAGTAATTATTGAAGAAAAAGTGGGAATCGTTACAACCGGAGCGGGAACGCCAAAAACGTTCATGCCAATTTGGAAAGAAGCTGGAATTATCGTAATCCCCGTTGTCCCATCCGTGATGATTGCTAAGCGCATGGAAAAAATGGGCGCGGATGCAGTTATCGCAGAAGGAACAGAAGCAGGCGGACACGTTGGCGAAACAACTACAATGGCGCTGCTACCTCAAATTGTGGATGCCGTTACTATCCCAGTCATTGGCGCAGGCGGAATTGCCGACGGTCGCGGAATCGCCGCAGCCCTAGCCCTAGGTGCAAAAGGCGTCCAAATCGGCACACGCTTCCTAGCAACCGATGAATGCCCAGTTCACCCAGATTTCAAAGCAGCTGTAATCAAAGCCTCTGACCGCGACACAATGGTTACCGGCCGAAAAGCAGGCGCACCAGTTCGCTCAATTAAAAACAAAATGATCAAAGAATATATTCGTTTAGAAGAAGAAAACGCCGATCGTGATACTTTAGAAGAGTTAACTTTAGGCTCTTTACGAAAAGCAGTACAAGAAGGCGACACAGACAACGGCTCTGTCATGGCTGGGCAAATCGCTGGTTTGATTACAGAAATTAAACCTTGTAAAGATGTTATCGAAGAGATGATGACAGATGCTAAGAATGTGATTGCTGGGTTAGAATTATAAACTAAAAACAGTTATTTTCTATTTAATTAAATAGAAATAGCTGTTTTTTTGTGTAGTTGGGAAGCCATTTACAAAAGTAAAGTTTAAAAATGCACTAATTAGTTCTTTATTCGGCTATGTTACTACACAGAGGTTCACAAAACGATCACATAACGAGATCGTTACCAGTGCTATAATGAAAGGATGGAAAACTAGACAAGAAAGGTAATAGCATGAAAAAAGATGATTATTCTAAAATGCCATGGGTGTCAGCAGATGATTTGTATTTTTTATTTGAACAAGCAATCAAGGACTTTGAGCAAAGCAAATTAAGTAAAAAAGAGTTTTTTGATATTCTTGATGAATTGACTATGAGGCAAGTAGACACCTATGAAATTTTAAAAGAACCTGTAAGAGAACAGCTCGATAACGAATTATGTAGTTTATGGAACACAGAAAATTATGATGACGTAGATATAATTACATTATTATTAATTAGTTTAGGATTGAAAAATACTTATAATAAAATGAAAAAATCTATCGAGGATACTTCGGAATTATCACCAGAAATACTTGAGGAAATACAAGATGCAATTGAAACGGTCGGAGATAATATAGATAATCCTTATCAAGACTACATGAAGAAAATAGATAAATCCAAGATAGAAGAACCTTAATCTAAAAAATTAACACATATATTTCAAAAGGGCAGATGCTTGGATTTTGACCAAGTTAACTTAAAAAACATGATTTAAACTTTTTATAAGAAGGTGAGTTTGAAATGGACTGGCTAACTGTACTAAATAATCCAAAGAAAAGTAAAAAAGATAAATTGGAAGCGATTGGATTTATACGAGATACTTTAGATTATGGGAGAAAGCCAGATGATATGGTTGTAGAAATAATCAATAACTTATCTAAGCAAGCTGTAAAACAGGACGATTCAGACATTAAAGAATCCATACTTGATGCAATGCTAGAAGGTTCAAAAGCGCCTTTTGTTGAAAAATCAGTTAACTTAAGTCCTGTTGTAAAGCATTTAAATGAATTTAATGATGAGTGTTTAAGTTATATATTAAGTTTATTAGGAAATTCTGGAAAAAAAGATTACAGAGCTATTATTGAGTCTTATAAAACTAATTTAAGCTTAAAAGAAGATGTGGAAGAGGCGCTAGCAGAAATGGATTACAGAATTAAAAATAACTTATGAATAAATCAGAATACATTTCCTACAAAAAAACCAGTTACCCACCAAACACGGCGTAACTGGTTTTCTAACACTCACCCAAAATTAAGCTGCCAAAACACCCCAAACCGGTCCGTCACCTGCGCATAAGTCGAACCCCAGAACGCCATTTGCAACTCCATCTCCACTTTGCCATCAGCACTTAAAGCTTCATAGGCATACTTAATATCATCCTCAGACTGAAAATTAATAAGAATCGTCACCCGGTTCCCAGTTGTAAAACCATCATAAGGCGCATCCGTAATATAAATAAATTCTTCCCCGTTTTTAGCTAAGCGGCTATGCATCAATCGCTCACCAAAAACTGCATCACCATCAAAATTATTCATCTCTTTAAAACGCTGAACACTTGTAATCTCGGCTTGAAACACATCTGCGTAAAACGTTAGCGCATCTTGACCTTCGCCGTTAAAAACTAAGTATGGTACTGCAAAAGACATTTCACCATCTCCTATACAATTAATAGCTTTAGTATAAGCTTAATCTGTTGCGAAGTCATGCCTCAAGATAATAAGCATTTGTAAATAAAAATGAAACACTTGCAAATAAACGTGATATATTATACAATTATAATAAGAAATCGGATATATTTAAGTTAATATTTTTTTACAACGAAATAAAGTAAGTACTTGCTTTTGGGAGTGAGTGCGTAGGAGGTAGATGTATGCTTTGGGTAAAAGAGTCAATCGAGCAACTTCTCAGTAAACTACACACGAATTTAGACACAGGGTTAACGAAAGAACAGGTTAAAGAAAAACATGCAGAGTTTGGGACGAATGAATTTGAAGAGGGGAAGAAAGAGTCCTTGCTTCAAAAAATTGGTCACCATTTGATTGAAATTACAACGATTGTTTTGCTTTTTGCAGCGGCAATTTCTGCTTATTTAGCGATTACAACTGGATATGGTTGGGCGAAGGTTGTCGTAATTTTAGGTATCGTTGTTTTGAATATGGTGCTTGGAATTTATCAAGAGAATAGCGCTGAAAAGGCACTTGCCGCGTTACAAAGTATGAACGCACATTTAACAACGGTTGTTCGTGATGGCGTGCGGATGCAAGTGGATGCGACGGAATTAGTACCTGGGGACATCATTGAGATTGTTGCCGGAGATATGATTCCAGCTGATGCACGGATTATTTCCAGCAGTAGTTTACAAGTCGAGGAATCTGCATTAACAGGCGAAAGTGTTCCGGTTGAAAAAGATGCAAATGCGGTTGTTTCGGAAAAGGCGCCAATTGGAGATCGGTTGAATATGCTTTACTCGGGCTGCCTTGTAACCAATGGTCGGGCAACAGCTGTTGTCGTAGAAATTGGGATGGAAACAGAGATGGGGAAAATTGCGGGACTTTTAAACAGCACATCGAAACTGATGACGCCACTACAACTACGCTTAAAAGAATTAGCTAAACGCCTTAGTATTGTAGCACTTTTAGCAGGTATTTTAATTTTTATTATTGATGTGTATGTGTACGGTGAGACGATTATTGAAACATTGATGATTGCGATTTCCCTAGCTGTAGCAGCGGTTCCTGAGACGTTACCGGTTATTGTGACATTGACACTTGCTTATGGGGTTCAAAATATGGTGCGGAAAAATACGATTATCCGCCGAATTCCAGCAGTAGAAACAATCGGAAATACTTCGGTTATTTGTTCTGATAAAACAGGGACTTTAACACAAAATAAAATGATTATCCAACAAATTTGGGCAGCAGATCATGCGCCTTTGAAAGCAACAGCTGAGTTTGATACTGCGGAGAACAATGTGTTAGAAATGCTAAGCCTTGCAAGTAACGCGACGATTGATATAACGGACGGCGAAGAAACTATCATTGGTGACCCAACCGAAAGCGCGATTATCCGTTTATTAGAAGAAAAAGGAACAACGAAAAAAGCATTGGAAGCTAAATATCCACGCGTATTCGAACTTCCTTTTGACTCGGATAGAAAGCTAATGACGACGATTCACCAAGTAGAAGATGGATTTCTTTCCATTACAAAAGGTGCTTTTGACCGCATTCCGGTAGAGTTTTCGGAGGAGTTCTTAGCAGAAGCTGAGCGCGTACATGACAGTTTTGCAGAGGATGCGCTTCGGGTGCTAGTTGTTGCTTATAAAAAATATCCGGAAATGCCGACTGATTTGTCTAGTGAGGCGCTTGAGAAGAATTTAACTTTTGCGGGAATGGTTGGGATGATTGATCCACCGAGACCGGAAAGTAAATCTGCTGTGTTAGCGGCGAAAAAAGCGGGTATTAAGACTGTAATGATTACTGGTGACCACATTGTAACGGCATCAGCAATTGCAAAAGAAATTGGTATTTTAACGGATGGCGACAAGGCGATTACTGGAGCTGAGCTTGCCGAAATGTCAGAAGCGGACTTAGAGAAGAACATTAGAGATTACGCGGTATACGCTCGTGTAAGTCCAGAAGATAAAATCAGAATTGTTAAAGCTTGGCAGAAAAATGGTGAAATTGTAACGATGACAGGTGATGGCGTGAATGATGCGCCAGCCCTTAAAGCGGCAGATGTTGGAGCTGCGATGGGAATTACTGGAACAGATGTATCTAAAAACGCTGCAGATATGGTGATAACAGATGATAATTTTGCAACGATTGTAGATGCAGTGAAAGAAGGGCGTACAGCCTACGAGAATATCCGCAAAACGATTTACTTCTTGTTAAGTACCAACTTTTCACAAATTTTCATTATGTTAATTGCGATTATTCTTGGCTGGGGCGCGCCGGTTGTAGCTGTTCAGTTGCTATTAATCAACGTGGTATCTGACGGGATTCCGGGGTTCTTCTTGAGTCGTGAGAAAGCAGATGACTCGATTATGGAGCGGAAACCAATTCCGAAAAATGCTGGAATTTTTGCGAATGGACTTGGAAAGAAAATGGCGACACAAGCAGTTGTCTTCACGATTGTAACACTTGCTGGGTTTTATATTGGGCAATTTGTGACGATAAATAATTCGATTGGCGCAAGTTATGAAGTGGGGATGACAATGGCGTTTGTTATTTTAGCATGGTCGTCTGTCGCGCATATTTTCAACGTAAGAAGTGATAAGTCGATTTTCACCATCGGATTTTTATCAAACCGTGGCTTGTTCTTTAGCGCGATTTGTTCGATGTTGATTATTCTAGGACTTGCGATTATTCCACCACTTGCGAACATGTTTTTCTTAGTAGAAATGAGCTTAACGCACTGGATTCTCGCATTCATCCTTTCGATGTTCCCACTCCTATTTGTGGAAATTCAAAAGCTTATTCAGCGAAAAAGAGCAAAAGCTTGAAGGAGGACAACTATATGAATGAAATAGAAAATTTGGTAGCAGCATCGCTAGAACGTAACTTTGGTAAAAATATCGGTACACGTTATCCTGGAAACGAGGAAGCGCAAATCCGTGCCGAAGAAGTTATTGAAGAAATCGCGATTGTTGTTGCACCACTTGTTGAAAAACTAGGAATCGAGAGTAAAACGGTGAAAAAGACGATTCCCTTTTTATATGAGCTTCAAAAAAATCAATTTTGTGATATGAGTGCCTATCCGTATCCGCTTCTTCTCGTCAATGGAACGAGTGCGGATACCGAAAAATATTGGCGGGATTTACCGACATACTGGACGGACGATGCGAATAAAATCGTGCTCCCGTATGTATTAGAACATATTAAAAATAATAAAGTACGTCAAAAACTGCTCGCTTTTCACGCATGGCTTTTAGGAGAAGTGGTGGAAAAAAATGAGGAACTGGGAGCAGATTTCCGTGTGAAATTAGTTTTTGAGTCAGATATGCGTATTCGTTTGCGGGTTTATGAAGTAGAACAAATTGCTATCGAAGTGCATTTTTTAGACAATCATGATACGGAGCAACAACATTTGGGTTATGATGTGAGTTTGGAGACAGAACTTGTTGGAAAAGCTAAACTCTTGTTACGCCAAGGCATTTTGACAGAAAATCTCGGTTTGGAAGCATTGAAAGCTTATATTAAATCCGTTTTGCCAACAGCGCACAACTTAAAAACCTTAGACCATTTAACCGATGAAGAAACGAAAAAACTGACGAAATTATTAACTCAAGAGGAACCAAAAATCATGGAAGATACAGATTTATCGAGCCAAGCAGTAGATTTCTTGCAAAAAGCAGCACAACGATAAGAATAAAATGCTATTTGGAGGAAATCGAGCCTAAATAGCATTTTATTTTTGCAAGTGTGCTGGAAAGAATAGTAAAATGATACAATGAAATGAGAAATGAGGATGTAAAAATTGATTCGACAAGCTAAAAAATCAGATGCGCCGAAAATTGCGCCACTTTTACTCGTAATATGGAAAGACATGGAATTACCCATTTTAGAAGTAGAGACGGAAGACGCGATTACAAGTGCGCTAGTTGAAGCGATTCAAACAGAAGATTATCGTTATAGTTATAGACATCTGCACGTGTACGAAAAAGATGGCGATATTGCGGGTGTTTTGGCGGGTTATCCTGGGAAAATCGAACCGGAAATTGACCACGCTTGGAACGCAATTGCGAAGAAACATGGCATCACTTACGAGGAACCAATTTTTGTGGATAAAGAAACGTTTCCGGGAGAATGGTATTTAGATTCAATCGTGACAAACGAAAAATACCGCGGACACGGTGTTGGCACGGCTTTACTTGCTAAATTAACAGAAATTGCCGCAGAAGAGGGCGAAAAAGTAGTTGGTTTGAATTGTGATAAAGGAAACCCACATGCTAAACGTTTATATGAGCGTTTAGGCTTTCATGTGACCGGCGAAATTACTCTTAGCGGCCACGAATACGAACACATGCAAAAATAAGAAATGAGGCAAGCCGATGAAAAAGATAATTTTCACAGTAGTGCTTAGTTTGGTGCTAGTTCTTGCGGGATGCGCCGATGTGACCAATACAGTGAAAGTAGATAAAAAAGGCGAGGCAACTATTTCCTTTGATGTCGATATTTCAACTGTAGCAGGGATTTTTGCATCGAGCTATTCCGATGAAATGGAAGCTAAACTAAAAGAAGCAGGATTTACTGTAGATAAAAAATCAAATACGAGCTATCATATCGAAAAGAAACTAGATAAGAACGAAACGACGAAGAGCGATATGAAACCGGAAGATTTTGGTGTGAAAATTACCAATACAAAAAGTTTCTTCACGCAGAAAATCAAGGTAGATGCGGATATCGACATCGAAAAAATTTGGAAAAAAGAAGTGACGGATGTTGCTTTTCCAAAAGATATTTTAAGCCAAGTCGATTATACCTTTGTTTTAGATTTGCCGATTTCGACGATTGGGGATAACAATGCTAAAAGTGTCGATGGCGGGAAGCTGACTTGGGATGTTCCACTCGATAAGAAATCTGAAATGTATTTTGAGGTCACTGTGCCAAACGTGAAAAACATTGCGATTGTTGGTGGCATTTTACTTATCGTCATCATTGGCTTGATTATTTACCTTATTAGAAGACACCGCAAAAAGAAAAAACAAGTATAAAAAAAGTGTGGATCAGTTAGCTAAGCTGGTCCACACTTTTATTTACTTCTTGTTCTAATTCTTCGTAGCAAGCTAATTTTTTCTCGATTTTCTTAAATGCTCGGTCGAGTTCTGCTTGTCGGCGATACATATCTGCTTGATGTTCTTTGAGTACAGCGATGCGTTCGGAAACAGTTTTGTCACCACATTTAGTTAGTTCGACAATTTCTTTTTGTTTCGCAAGTGGCATTCCCGTAACGCGCAAACATGTAAGTAATTCCAGCCAGTGCAAAGCCTCGTTATCGAAAATTCGGTTATTATTTTTATCACGCGCTAGAAAAGGAATTAATCCTTCGCGTTCATAGTAGCGAATTGTGTGGGCGCTTAAACCCGTGTGTGCGGAAGCTTCTTTGATTGTTTGTTGCATCAAAATCACCTCTTTTTTTCTTAATAATAGCACCTCGAAAATTGAAAAGCCAAATGTTTGCCTTTGAGTATACTCTAAGGTGTATAGTAAACGTGTTATTACTTTTAGGAGGCGGATTATATTGAACTTAAAAGATACAGTAAAACTTGCAAATGGTGTAGAAATGCCCCGTTTAGGATTTGGCGTATGGAAAGTGCAAGACGGCGATGAAGCAGTAAATTCTGTTAAATGGGCAATCGAAGCTGGTTATATTAGCATTGATACAGCTGCTGCTTACAAAAATGAAGAAGGCGTTGGTCAAGCAATCAAAGAGTCTGGCATTGCGAGAGAAGACTTATTCGTAACAACGAAACTGTGGAATGCAGAGCAAGGTTACGAATCTACTTTGGCAGCGTTTGACGAAAGTTTACGTAAATTAGAACTTGATTATGTCGACTTATATTTAATTCACTGGCCAGTTAAAGGCAAATTTAAAGACACTTGGCGCGCTTTTGAAAAATTATATAAAGATAAACGCGTTCGCGCAATCGGCGTATGTAACTTCCACGAACATCACCTAAAAGAATTAATGGAAGACGCAGAAATTGTACCAATGGTAAACCAAATTGAATTACATCCGCAATTAACACAAGAACCATTACGCAAATTCTGTGCTGACAACAATATCGTCGTAGAGGCTTGGTCTCCGCTCGGTAATGGGAAATTACTTTCTAACCCAGAAATCAAAGCCATTGCAGATGCACACGGCAAATCAGTTGCGCAAGTTATCCTTCGCTGGGACTTACAAATCGGCGTCGTGACGATTCCAAAATCAGTCCACCAAGAACGTATTATCCAAAATGCCGATATTTTCGACTTCGAATTAACAGAAGAAGAAGTGGCGAAAATCAGCGGATTGAATAAAGACGAAAGAACTGGCCCAGATCCAGACAACTTTAATTTCTAATATGAAAAAATTCCCTTCCAGTTTATCGAACTGGAGGGGATTTTTATGCTACAATAAACTAAAAAAAGAGGTTAACAGATGGACGCAAAAACAGTAATTGAAAACCGCTTTATTAATCAAAAATTAGTAGCATCTTCGTGGTGCGACTCCCCGGAAAAAATCGTGTTTCATTTTGGTGCCATGCAATCGCAAAATTATGGTCAATCGCTTTGGGCTGTTGGAAGTAGACTAATTACGCCCAGTGAGCTCGCTGTCAAACAAGCCATCGATCATGGTGAAATTATCCGTTCATGGCTGCTGCGTGGAACTATCCACCTTTTTTCAGCCAAAGATTATCATTGGATGATGGACTTAATTGCTCCGACGATTGATAAAATATGTAAGCCTTACCGCGCGAAGTTAGGCTTAACAGAAGAGGTGCTCCACAAGGCTTCCGAAGTCGTTGCGGAATTTGTTGCGGAACAAGCAGCTACGAGAAAAGATTTAGCCGCACATTTAGCGACAATGGACTTACCAAGTGCAGGAATTCAATTTGCTCAACTGTTAGTGTATTTAAGTTCCCGAAAAATTATTTGTTCTGGTCCGGATGAATCGTTTAGAAATACGAAACACATCCCAGTAGACACGACTAATTTCACACGCGAGGGAGCAATCAAAGAACTAGCGAAGCGTTACATCCAAAGCCATGCGCCAGCTACTTTAAAAGATTTCTGTTTTTGGTCAGGATTAAATGTGACAGATGCTAAAGTTGGCTTAGCTGATTTACCTAAAATGGGGGATTTCTACATAATGCCGCTCGTTGAAAATAGTAGCGCAACACCTACTATTCCGCTTGCTGGCTTTGATGAATGGATTATCGGATACCGTGACCGCTCAGTTGTGCTACCAGAAACATGGAACGATGAAATTATTACGAAAAACGGGATTTTTAGACCCGCAATTATCACGGACGGAAAAGTAGTTGGAAAATGGGAGAAACCAAAGAAATTAGCTGGATTAGAGGGAGATTACTGGGACCGTTACATCCAGTTTCGAAATATGCTATAGTCAATTAGCTGCATAAATTTTAATTTGAGGTGATAAAGCAATGGATGCTTTTGATAAATTTTACAAAAAAACATTAGAAGAACGCCGTGAAATTTTAGCTAGATATGCCGATTTAAATGAGGAAGAACAAGCATTTTTAGCTTCTACAGGGGCACTATCTCTTGATAAGGCGAACCATATGATTGAGAATACAATTGGTATTTATTCACTGCCACTGGGTCTAGGAATGAACATGCTATTGAATGACAAAGCTTATGTTGTTCCGATGGCAATGGAGGAGCCTTCTGTCATTGCGGCACAAAGCTCTGGAGCGAAACTCATTGCGCAAAATGGTGGGATAAAAGGTAGTGCAACGAAGCGGGAAATGATTGGTCAAATCGAGTTGATTTCTGTTTCTGACATGGAAACTGCGAGAGAAAACGTACTTGCGAATCAAGAAAAATTAGTTGCGATTGCGAACGAAGCCCATCCATCTTTGCAAAAACGTGGTGGTGGCGCGGTGGATCTTCAAGTCAGAACGGCACAAACGGCTAGCGGAGAAACGCTATTTATCGTTCATTTATTAGTAGATACCCAAGAAGCAATGGGTGCTAATATGGTCAACACGATGGTCGAAACATTGGCGCCGGAATTAGAAGTGTTAACCGCGGGGAAAGCCAATATGCGCATTTTATCTAATTTAGTCGATGAAGCAACAGCGACAGCAATTTGTCGGATAAAACCTGAAAGCTTAGCGACTAAAACACAAAGCGGTGAATGGGTGCGTGATCGAATTATTGCCGCTTATGAATTTGCCGATGCCGATATTTACCGAGCAGCAACGCACAATAAAGGAATTATGAATGGCATTGATGCAGTAATTATGGCATTTGGAAATGATTGGCGCGCAGTGGAAGCCGCAAGTCATGCATACGCCGCCCGCACAGGAAGCTATAAACCGATGACTAAGTGGTCAAAAGATGCGGAAGGGTATTTGGTTGGCGAATTGACTTTACCGATGCCAGTCGCCTTTGTAGGAGGTTCTATCGGTATCCATCCTATCGCAACCCTTTCGAAAAAAATTGCCCGCGTTGAATCAGCAAAAGAATTAGCGATGCTAGTATGTGCTGTTGGTTTAACACAGAATCTAGCTGCCTTAAAAGCGTTAGTCACAGAAGGAATCCAACGTGGTCATATGTCGTTACAGGCCAAATCACTAGCGATGACAGCTGGTGCAGAAGCTGACGAAATCGAAAAAGTGGCTACATTTTTACAAGAAAGCAAGCAATTAAATGTTTTAGCTGCGAAAGAATTTATTTCCAAATTACGCAGCGAAAAATAAAGTCGTTTGTTAAGCGCGTCTTTACAAAAACTTAACAATACATTCGGAACGTGATAAAACCTTTAGTATCAACAACTTTCAGAGATTTACTTGGATTTCCCTTTACAAAATAAAAAAAAGTTATTTACGTTGCTTTTACTTTCTTTTATGATGAAAAAAGAGTGAAATTACAAGATTACAAACAAAAAGGAGATTTTCATGGGAGACATAAATATTCAGCAGATGATTTTTCAATTTATCGGAGGACTTGGAATTTTTCTTTTCGGTATAAAATATATGGGAGACGGACTGCAAATGGCAGCCGGCGACAGACTCCGTGATATTTTAGATAAGTACACAACGAATCCTTTTATGGGTGTACTTGCCGGGATTTTAGTTACCGTATTAATTCAAAGTAGCTCAGGTACGACTGTTTTGACGGTCGGATTAGTAAGTGCCGGATTTATGACGTTAAAACAGGCAATTGGTGTTATCATGGGGGCGAATATCGGAACGACCGTAACCGCCTTTATTATTGGTATTAAGCTATCCGAGTATTCTTTACCAATAATTGCTGTTGGTGCAGTACTTTTATTCTTCTTTAAAAATCATAAAGTGAAAAATATCGGCCAAGTATTCTTTGGTTTTGGTGCGTTATTCTATGGTTTAGATTTGATGGGACAAGGGATGAAGCCTCTTGCAGGAATGGAATCTTTCCACGAATTAACTGCTCAAATGAGTACAAATCCGTTCTTAGGTTTGTTAATCGGAACGATCTTCACGGCGGTTGTGCAGTCTTCTAGTGCAACCATCGGGATTTTACAAGAGTTATACGGGCAAGGCGCGATTGATCTTCAAGCTGCCTTACCAGTATTATTCGGGGACAACATTGGTACAACTATTACAGCTGTTCTTGCAGCAATTGGCGCAAGTGTTGCGGCGAAACGTGCAGCAGCGACACACGTAATATTTAACTTAATCGGTGCCGTCATTTTCATGCTAATACTACCGCTGTTTACCTCGCTGGTTTCTTATCTACAAGGACTGTTTGGATTGAATCCAGAAATGACCATCGCCGTAGCGCACGGAACGTTTAACGTGACGAATACATTTATTCAATTCTGGTTCATTGGTGCGTTTGCTTGGCTTGTAACGAAGCTTATCCCAGGCGACGATTCGCGGATCGATTATAAAACAAAACATTTAGATACCAATTTAATCGACCAATCACCAGGTATTGCCCTTGAAATGGCACGCGAAGAAACACTTCGTATGGCTGATTACGCAAAATTTGGTTTACAAGAAGCGAGACAATATTTGGTTAACCGGGAATCGAAACATGCCGAATCTACTGTACAGGTAGAAGAAGCCGTGAACAATTTAGACCGAAAAATCACCGAGTATTTAACGAAAATTTCTTCTGTTGCTTTAACTAATAACGAAACAGAAGAACACGCGCTAATGCTTGATACCGTTCGTGACATTGAACGCGTTGGTGATCATATGGAAAACATCGTTGAAAACATTGATCAACTGATTAAAAATAAAGCAAAAATGTCTGACGAAGCATCCGAACAACTAATCGAAATGTTTGAACTGACAACAGCAAATTTTGAACGCGCAGTAAAAGCAATGCATAAAAAAGATCGCTCGCTTGCGGAAGAAACAATTTTAGTTGAAAAAGATATCGACA
Organism: Listeria swaminathanii; assembly: GCF_014229645.1. Taxonomy (GTDB): domain Bacteria; phylum Bacillota; class Bacilli; order Lactobacillales; family Listeriaceae; genus Listeria; species Listeria swaminathanii. The sequence goes on from NZ_JAATOD010000001.1 coordinate 565,505, forward strand.
AAGCAGAACGCAGATTACGTAAAAGTCATATCCGCCGCTTAAATGAAGGCAAATGCCAAGTAGTTAGCGGAATCTTGTATATCGATATTGTTAGTGATTTAGAACGAATTGGCGACCACGCAAACAACATCGCTGAGTCTGTTTTAGAATTAAACGAATAAAAGTAAAAAAGAAACTAGTGGAGATAAAATCGCTAGTTTCTTTTTTGTTAAAAATCTACACTTTTACTAGTCCTTGTGAAGCATTGAGTATAAGCGAATAGTGGTGTAAAATAGGAATGATTATAAAACTAGAATGACTGGAAGTGTTAAGTCTTATGCGAAATAGAAAAACAATGGATGGAAACACGGCCGCAGCTTATATTTCTTATGCATTTACAGAAGTTGCAGCAATCTATCCGATTACCCCTTCCTCCACCATGGCTGAACTCGTGGACGAATGGTCATCAAAGAGCAAGAAAAATTTATTTAATGAACCTGTAAAAGTAGTAGAAATGCAGTCCGAAGCAGGAGCAGCAGGAACAGTTCACGGATCACTTCAAGCAGGCGCGCTAACTAGTACCTATACAGCGAGCCAAGGTTTACTTTTAATGATTCCGAATATGTACAAAATTGCCGGCGAACTATTACCAACTGTTTTCCATGTTTCCGCAAGAACAATTTCGGCAGCCTCGCTGAATATTTTTGGTGACCATAGTGACGTGATGGCAGCGCGCCAAACAGGATTTGCAATGTTAGCAGAAGGTTCCGTCCAAGAAGTTATGGACTTATCCGCCGTTGCTCATTTGGCCTCACTAAAAGGAAGTTTGCCATTTTTAAACTTTTTTGACGGCTTCCGGACGAGCCACGAATTGCAAAAAATCGAAGTACTCGAATACGATGAATTAGAAAATTTACTCGACAAAGAGGCGTTGCAACAATTTAGAAATCGTGCAATGACGCCAAACAATCCTAAAACATTAGGTTCGAACCAAAACCCGGATATCTTTTTCCAACAAAGAGAAACCGTGAACCGCTATTACGAGGAAATTCCCGGTATCGTGCAAAACTACATGCAAGAAATTAATCAGCTTCGTGGCACAGATTACGATTTAGTAAATTATTATGGTGCAGAAGATGCGACGGATGTTATTGTCGCAATGGGCTCCGTGACACCAGTCATCGAGCAAGTCATTGATTACTTAACAACCCAAGGGAAAAAAGTCGGCTTGCTAAATATTCGCTTATATCGTCCTTTCCCAGCAGAAAACTTTTTAGCAAAACTGCCGAAAACAGTAGAACGTGTGGCTGTTTTAGACCGGACGAAAGAGCCTGGATCAGGCGGGGAACCACTTTTACTCGACGTGCAAAGTGTACTGTATGATAGTGAGACTCGTCCACTAGTTATTGGCGGTAGATATGGCTTAGGTTCAAAAGATGTTACACCAGACCAGATTCTCGGTGTTTATTCGCACCTAATGACCGAAAAACCAAAACCGCGCTTTACGATGGGGATTACAGATGATATTACGAATCTATCTATCGAAAATGATGGACCAAGTGACCTCACTTCTGAAAAAACATTCCAATGCAAATTCTGGGGCTTCGGCTCGGACGGAACAGTTGGCGCGAATAAAGCTGCAATTAAAATTATTGGTGATAACACCGATTTATATGCACAAGGCTACTTTTCCTACGATTCGAAAAAATCAGGCGGGCTAACCGTTTCGCATTTACGCTTTGGAGAAAAACGGATTCGCTCAGCCTATCTAATCCAACAAGCAGATTTCGTTTCCTGCTCTACCTCGGCCTATTTACGTTCGTATGATTTGTTAAAAGGTTTAAAACCGGGTGGAACATTCTTGCTTAATACCATTTGGGAAGGCGAGCAGTTAGAACGCCATTTACCAGCTGCAATGCGCGAATATATTGCGAAAAATAATATCCAATTTTATACATTAAATGCGATGAGAATTGCTGGGGAAGCAGGACTTGGTAGAAGAATTAATACCGTCATGCAAACCGCCTTTTTCCAAGTGACTGACATTTTACCGTTCGAAAAAGCACTGGCTGACTTAAAAGAATCGGCTATCGCGACTTACGGGAAAAAAGATATGGCAGTTGCGGAGAAAAATATTCTCGCAATGGATCAAACCGTTGCTAATTTGCATAAAGTAGAAGTTCCTGAAAGTTGGGCAAACCCAGTTGTCACAGCCGAAACAACTGTAACGGCCGAAAAACCAGCTTACATCCAAAATATTCTTGAACCTGTGAACCGTTTAGAAGGCGACAATTTGACCGTTGGCGATTTAATTTCTAATGGAATGGTCAGTGGTGCTTATCCTCCGGGAACAGCGGCTTACGAAAAACGCGGGATTGCTCTCGAAGTTCCCGAATGGATTTCTGAAAACTGTACGATGTGTAATGAATGTGCCTTTGTATGTCCACATGCAGCGATTCGTCCAATTTTAACGGATGAGGAAGAAATGGAATCCGCTCCAGATGGCTTTATGACACGTGAAATGCGTGGAAAAGATGGTCTTCGTTACCGCATCCAAGTTTCGCCAATGGACTGTACTGGTTGTAATTTATGTGCGGAAACATGTCCGGCGAAAGAGAAAGCGCTCGTGATGAAACCATTTGAAGAAGTGGCTGCCAAAGAAAATCCGAATTGGTCCTTCGCAATTAATGTCAAACCGAAGAAAAATCCGGGCAAGAAAAATACTGTTCCAGGTAGCCAATTTGAACAACCTTTACTGGAATTCTCCGGAGCTTGTGCTGGTTGTGGTGAAACACCATATGTTAAATTATTAACGCAAATGTTTGGCGACCGGATGATGATTGCGAATGCGACTGGCTGTTCCTCGATTTGGGGCGCATCAGCACCAGCAACGCCGTATACCGTCAATGATAAAGGACACGGTCCGGCTTGGGGGAATTCGCTTTTAGAAGACAATGCGGAATATGGTTACGGTATGTATTTAGCCAACCAAACGATGCGAAAAGCTTTAAACAATAAAGTGACACAAGCGCTTGCGGAAGAATCAATTTCAGAGACTTTACGTGAAGCTTTGGTCGACTGGCAAACGCAAATGGATGTTTCAGAAGATACGCGCGAACGAGCAGAAGTATTACAACTTGCACTGCTTAGTGAGATGGAAGGCAATGCGGCACTCGAATCGATTTACAATGACCGGGAATTATTTATTAAACGTTCGCAGTGGATGCTTGGTGGCGATGGCTGGGCTTATGATATTGGCTTTGGCGGAATTGACCACGTGTTAGCATCAGGTGAAGACGTAAATATTTTCGTGATGGATAATGAAGTTTACTCGAACACAGGTGGTCAGTCGTCGAAAGCAACACCAACTGCAGCGATTGCTAAATTTGCTTCGGGCGGAAAATCTGTCGGCAAAAAAGACCTTGGTATTATGGCGATGAGTTATGGAAATATCTATGTTGCCCAAATTGCGATGGGAGCGAATAAACGCCAAACCTTAAAAGCAATTGAAGAAGCAGAGGCATATCCAGGGCCATCTTTAATTATCGCTTATACGCCGTGTATTAATCACGGTATTTCAAGCGGGATGAAAACGATGCTGAGCGAAACCCAAAAAGCAGTAGAATGCGGCTATTGGAGCTTATATCGCTACAATCCAGCGCTAGAAGAAAAAGGAAAGAATCCAATGACGATGGACTACAAAAAAGTCGATTTCGATCAATTTGAAGATTTCCTCAAACGCGAAACACGCTATTCTGCGCTATATAAGGCAAATCCAGAAGTAGCAACAAAACTATCCGAGAAAACCCGTTTAGATGCTGAAAAACGCTTTAAACGTTACGCTACGATGGCAGGGCTTGATTTAGAAAAGATATTAAAGAAAAAAGAAGTCACAGAAGAAGTGGCAAAAGCGCCGGTTGATGATGAACGAGCAGCAAGAAAAGCGGCTCGGGAAGCAAGAAGATTAGCGCGCGAACAAGGTAAATAAAAAGAAGGTCCAGAACTGTCTGGACCTTCTTTTTTGCTTTTAATCTGTGGGAATCAAAAGCGATGTGGGAATGAATAGATATTCTCTTATGAATGTTATTAAGAAATAACTACTATTTAAATATAACTTTTTTTCGGAGAAGATGCACTAGGAAAATTAAGGCTTCTGTAGCTAATGAAGTGGCAGTGGTTGCAGCCCAACCCATTTGCTACTTGTGAAAGTTTTATGACAATTCGAAACACTATCATTATCGATTTTCATGAAGTAAACCATTACGATAAGCATCAAGCAGTAATTTTAAATCCTCCGCCTGCTCATTGAGTTTGGCGCCGATGTCGGTATCTCTTACGCGTTTACGATTAATTTCCATCTCGATGACTTGACGTGTCGAGAGGATATCAGTTTCATTTTTAATCGCATCATCTTTCGTTGTAAATGGTTGATGACTCACTAATTGCAATCCATAACTGTTAAATAGCAATGTATAACCAGCTAAACTCGTTTCTTTATGATAGGCTTTTGCAAATCCGCCATCAATCACAAGCATTTTCCCGTCAGCTTTAATCGGACTTTCGCCTTTACCTTCTTTGACAGGAGTATGTCCATTAATAATATGCCCACATTCGCCATCAAGCCCAAATTCTTCTAAGATCTGCTTGCAAATGGACGCATCATTACGTAATTTATAGTAGGGATTTTTTTCCTCGGTGTGGGTTTCTTTTTCCGCAACAAAATAACGTTCAAAGGTCGTCATTTCACTTTTTCCAAATAACGAAGAAATTGCGCCAGTCCATAAATACCAAACGATATCGCAAGCGTATTTCTTCTCTTTCGTTCCGGGAGGGCGGACGTAGGCTTCGCGCGTTAGTATTTCAAATTGTTCTAAAAGCTCTCGGCCGGCATAGTTTTCCCCGCGCAATTTCATCTCCATAAAAGTCCCATCCTCATGAAGCGGAATGCAGCCATGATAAAGCAAATTGCCGTTATAAGTCAAAAACATACTTCCTTTTGAGTATAAAAATTGCACATGTTTTTGCAGCCGGCGACAATTTTTAAAAGCAGCAGTAATTTTTTCAATAAGCTCTTTCTCTGCGCTAGTAAGGGTGTACGGATTTTCTGGATCAATCGTTGGGAAATGTGTATCTAGTAGCGCGTAATCGTGGCCTTTTAACCGAATGGTGCCATTTTGATAATCAATAAAATCAAGGAGCAAGCGGTGATCCATCTCAAATTCTTTCCGGCGACGAATAATTTCACCTTCCAATTTAAACTGGATAATCGAAATAGCTTTGTGCATCCGCGCAATTTGAGTGATTTCAGCATTGCTATAGTCGATATTATCCTCATTTTTAGGCTGGAAATACGTACAAGGATCATCTTTATACACTTCATCAGCAAAAAGGGCGAGCGGACGGAGCGAGATGCCGTAACTATCTTCTAAAATATCTAAATTCAAATAACGAGCAGAAATTCGAATAACATTTGCCGCACAAACGCGGGAACCACTAGCAGCTCCCATCCACAAAATATCATGGTTGCCCCACTGGAAATCGAGCGAATGATAATGCATCAATGTATCCATAATTTTGTCAGGATAAGGCCCACGATCATAAACATCACCAACAATGTGCAAATGATCGACAACTAATTGTTGAATAAGCCGCGAGAGGGCACTAATAAATTCCTCCGCACGACCAAGCGAAATAATATGCTGTAAAATTTCTTCATAGTAAAGCCGTTTGTCATCTTCATTGTAGTTTTCGTGCAGTAACTCTTCTAATATGTAAGCAAAATCTTCTGGCATCGCTTTTCTCACTTTGGAACGAGTATATTTAGAAGCAACATACTGGCACAACTCAATCAAACGAAAAAGGGTCGTCCGATACCAAGCATGCAAATCCTCCGTTTCACTAGCAATTAAATCCATTTTTTCTTCTGGATAGTAAATCAACGTACTAAGGGAATTTATCTCTGCATCATTTAGCTCTGTACCAAAAATATCACGAATTTTCCGCTTCACAACACCAGAACCATTACGTAACACTTGTTCAAAAGCACTATATTCTCCGTGAACATCACTTAAAAAATGTTCCGTTCCTTTGGGAAGATTCATAATTGCTTCGAGGTTGATAATTTCTGTGGCAGTCTTCGCTATAGTCGGATATTCTTTTGCTAACAATTGTAAATATTTCATATCAGTAGTTTTCACTAGACGATGCCTCCTTTTTAATTGGTATAGCTATTATATTTCTTAAAAGATAGTAAGGCAAACGTTTTGTTTTATTATTGGTCTATACAAAAAAGACGAGCCGTGGCCCGCCTTAGAAAACTGGATGAAGAAAATAGAGCACAATTGGTAAAGTGATAATACTTAAAACCGTACTAATAAAAGTGGCACTAGAAACTAAATCAGGTTTTGTATCAAATTGAACAGCCATTAAAGTTGTATTGGCTGCAGTTGGCATCGCTGCCAGCAAAATCATAATTTGTTTTGTCATTTCATCCACTGGAAGAACAAGCGTTAGCCCGAAAGCGATAATCGGGGCAATGAGCAATTTTAGAACTAAAGCAATCCCAACTTTCGTAAGCTCAATTCGTCGAAAGGAAATAACCGCCAATTGCATTCCAAGCACAATCATAATCGTTGGAATAGCGGCATCGCCAACTAGTTTTACGCAAGTCATCAAAGCGGATGGAAGCGAAACATGAAGCAATTGCAGCGTGAGCCCTAGCAAAGCCCCGTAAGCAATTGGCATTCGAACAACGCGTTTCATCACCGTTTTCATGCCATTTGCATCTTTACTTCCTTTGGCGGCAAAATAAACGCCAATCGTGCTCATCGCAAGTTGTTGCAGTACCATCAAAACAACCGCAATATCAAGCCCCACAGCCCCAAAGACGAGCAGTACAACAGGCGTCCCGTAGTTCCCATTATTCATAAACGCACTAGCCAAAATGAGCGCACAACGATCTTGCAAATTATAACCAAGCAAAAAACTAATCAAACTAACCAGCAAAATCAAACTCAAGCAAAGCGCAAAAATATAAATCGCCAAATAAACATAATCCATCGTAAGCGGATTCGTATAAAAGGTATTAAATGCAAGAAACGGCGACATCAAGTAAAGCGTGAGTTTAGATAAATTGGGAATATCAAATTTTAACGTTTTCTGTCCAACAAACCCAATCGCAAAAATCCCAAAAACCGGCAATAAAATAAGAAGAAACTCCATAGCAACACCCTTTTCTATGTATATTGTAGCTTATTGTACCACAAATGAAAAAAAACGAAGCAATAAAAGGCTTTATGGCGCGCCTGATTAGTCTCATTAGATACATAATGTGGTTTTGGAGACCAAGTCGCAATTTCAGCTTCGAACTTAGTAGATTATAAATCTAGCTTCAATTGATAGTTAAAATAGACCAACTACAATCAAAAAATTACCCAATTGATTAATTTCTCGTTGTTAGTATTAACTTTAAATCTAAAGAAGTGTTTTATTTGCAGGCTTTCCAGGCGCTAACGCTAGTGTGTTAAAGGAGCAGAATTAGAATTTAAAGTGGCATTTTAGCTACCGGAAAAAGCTAATTTGCCTCAAAAAGTGCTAATTAAGTAGTGAATTTAGATATAAATATTGTCTATTTCACTAATTAGACACCGAAAAGTCATAGTTTAGACACATAAACGGATGAATTGGTCTTTTTTTAGTATTAGAAATAAGGAAAAGTCAATTATAATAAGTATATTGGACAATAAACAAGGCGGTGTTATAAGCGATTAGAGCCAATTTAGTTTATTGAAAAATAACTGGAGATAACATGGATTAACTTTACGAAGCTAAAAAGTAATAAATGAAATCTCCCAAAAAAAGCTTACACGACTGAAAAAGTGGGAAAAAGAGAAGTAATAGGCAATTTACCTACTCCAAACCACCAAAAACATACTAAAACCTATTTCATTAAAACATACTAACTAAATAAAAACAGTTATCTGGAAAATTTACTTTAGATGAAATACGCACAGGAGAGGAACTGTTCATGCCTACTAAAAAATATACCGAAAAATTCAAAATCAGCCTAGCTTACTTACACTATAAAGGAACACCTAAACAAACATTATGTGATGATTTTGGCGTTTCGATTGCATCTCTTTCTAGATGGATTAAAGGATATGATGTAACAGAGGTAGATATAAACGAAGCAGCTAATATTTTACAAATGTACGAACTAAAAAAACAAAAAGCAAAATTAGAAGCCGAGGTAGTTGCTCTTACAAAAGCAATCAAACTTTTCAATTCGGATTTTAATGCAGTTTAATAACCGACAAAGACTACTCAAAGTAAACTAAGTGAGTAGTCTTTTTTATCGCCAATGTGACATTTTTGTAAGTTTCATTTTAAAAGTAAAAGCGTTAAACTACTAAAGTGAATATGCCAGAATAGCAAAAGTCGCTTCTTCCAAGAATAACAACTTATATTTTTAGAAATTGGAATTCTGTATGAAGGAGGAGGAACATGGTTGCTTACGGGGAATTAATTCGAGAAGTACGGCTTTCTAAAGGCTTAACGCAAAAAGAAGTCTATACCGGAATTATTTCGAAATCCTATGCCATAGGTTTTGAAAAAGGCAAACATGATATTACATTAGGGCTATTTGAAGAAATTTTAAAACGGGTGATGTTAAGCTCGGATGAATTTTTCTTTATGAATCGGGGGTTCTCTCTAGCCGAGGAAGATAATTTTTGGTACAAATTTGCCCAAGCGGCGAACCAAAAAGATCTGACAGAATTAGAAACATTACACGATGCTATTTTACAGCAAAAAGGGGAGCGAGCCACTCTTAGAGAAGCAATCGTTCACTCAAGAATCGAAATTAATAAACAGTTACTTCTAAATAATAAATTTGATGTTAGTATCGTTTCCGATGAAGACAAAGCAGTTATCCAAACCTATTTGTGGAAAGTCCAATCCTGGACGCTAGAAGAAATCCGAATTTTTGCGAACTCGGTCGATTATTTTGAGGAAGATGTGCAGATTTACTTTTTCCAATTAGTTTTAAAATCCATCGAAAAATACAAACATTACGATCGCGGCAAAAAAGTATTTTCGACACTTTTGACGAATATTACAGAAGAATTAATTGCCCGAAACCAATTGGATTATGCCACACAATTATTAGAAATACTATATGAGCTATCGGCTTCGCATGACTGTGCTTTTTACCGAATTATGCACAATTATTATCAAGGCTTGATTTGGATGAAAAGCGAGCAGATCGAACAAGGATTACACCAATCCCAAAGAGCCGTCCAAATTTTAAATGAACTTAATTACGAACCCCTCGCGATTCTTTACCAAACTTTACTCACGCAGTTTTTAGAAAAAGAGCAGATTCCAATATCGTAAAGCGAAAACAGGTGCTCCACAAATTATCTATAAATGTTTTCATAGGCAATTCAAAAGTCCATTTATCCAATAAAAACTTCTTAAATGCAGCTAGTATTTAAGAAGTTTTATTTTTTTGGTCTTATATATATGACCTAATGATTTTTACGGCGCGAATGTTGTAATATTTGGAATGTACTAATTTTCACATGTGTGTAATGAAAGGAGTGAATTGCATTTTGACAGGGCAATACCAGTTAGTGCTTCAAGATCAATATGATCCTAGAAGTGGCCAATTAATCAAAAAAGAAATAATTCCCACTAAAAACTTAGTAGAAGAACTCACTTCCTATATGTTATGCATAAAAAATCAAACAGAGTACGGAAATTTTATCAAATGGTATGAACGTGAAATTCGTAAAATAATTAAAGAGCATCCCGAGCAACATTTTATTATTAAGATTTCTTTTCAACAATTATATTTCCGAGAAACAATGCTCTTATTAGAAAACTTAAAAGCATTTAGCAAGCAAATAACGATTGAATTGATGGGGGATAGCCAAATAAGCGCGAGTGAAAGAGCACATTTTTCCGCAGATGACAGTGATGCTTTCCTAAAAGGAAGATTGAAAATGCTGAAAAAATGGCATTATTTTATTTCCAAGCATATTGAAACTGGCGCTATGGAACAAACACTTATTTTCACGCCTTACATCGATGAATTAAAATACAGTTTAAAAAAAGAGTCAAAACTACTTGATAATCAAACAGAATTAGCATTTTTTCTATCTTTTTGGAAAAGTTGGGCTAAGCTTCGGTGTGTCCATTTCGTTGTAATTGTTGATGAAGTATCAACTGATTTTCCAGAAGAAGTAAATATACGCTGTGAAATGTAGAAGAAAATAGGAGGAATTACCCGTGTTCGCAAGTTTTAAAAAGTTAGTAATAGGTCTTTTAACCGTAATAATTACCGTAAGTTTAGGTAGCGGAATCTTTTCGCCAATCAACGCACATGCAGATGCTACACTAAATCCAAATGGCTTCACTGTCCTTGTAAAATATATGGATGAAGCTGGGACTGAAATAGCGCCATCAGAAACCTTAACAGATTACTATTATGTTTCTGTGGAAAAAAATATTCCGGGCTACAGATTAAAAGAAACGCCAAGTAATGCAACTGGGAGAATAACTGACTCAGGGATCGAAGTGCATTATATTTATGAAAGAGCGATTAAAGTGAGTTACGTGGATGAAACCGGGAAAGATTTGTTGCCTACTGTAGAAGTAGCGGATAGCGATGCTGCAGTATTAGAAACTATCCCTGACTATACATTTGTAAGAAAAGACGTTAGCCCAGATAGCTCACATATTATTTATCGTTATAAAAAGAACGTTTCTACTATTCCTGATTTTGGAAAACCGAATCAAGTAACAGTAAATTACGTTGACGAAAACAACGCGCAAATCTCGCCATCGCTATATTTGAGTGGACTTTTTGACGAAGCATACAAAGTGCCGATGAAAAAAATCAAAGGCTATACGTTACTAAAATACGATCCAGAAATTCTTGGCGTGTTCACAGAAAATGCGCAAACAATCAATATTATTTATAAAAAAAATGCGCCTGAACAAGCCCCAGTCACAGAAACTCCGGCAAATCCAATCGTCCCAGCAGAGCCACAAGTAGAAACACCCAAAGTCGAAATTACAGAAAAACCAATTTCGGCAAAAGAACAAATCACACCAACTACAGTAAAAGCTCCCAAAGTCGAAGCAAAAAAACAGCCAGCCAAAGCAACTTTACCAAAAACTGGTGATAGCTCGATAGACTTATTAATCACATGTCTTGGTATTATTATCGTTTCTTGTGGGGTTTATTTACTCGTGCAACAAACCCAAAAACGCCGTCGTAAAGAATAAGCAAAAAAGCAATCCGGGAAACCGGATTGCTTTTTTTACCCTTCTCGTTTGAGCATCTTCGTATTAGCTAAAAACAGTGCGGCGACAAGTAGTAAAATCGCGCCCGATAGTATTAGCGTGGAAGTTGCGCTAGAGTGATCGACAATAATAAATCGAATGATCGCTGTGATGCCAATGTAAATAAAATAGCGCAGCGGGAAATGAAAATGAGATTCGAAATATTTAACAATGAGCGCAATAAATTCAAAGTAAAGGAAAAACGTCAAAATATCTTGTGTCATATAATAGTAAGAAACGTCCGTGTCTAAGAAGAAAATATTATTGAATATCGTAAATGCCTCTCTAATTAAAAAAGCAACAAGGGTAAAGCCGACCATAATTAGCGCCAGATTTAAGGTAATTCGCAGCACGATGGGAACAATCGAAGAAATTTTTTCTAATCGTTTCATCAGTTGCCTCCTTTCCAAAAACGATATCGCTTTTTTAGTCATTTTACACTATAATGAGAAACATGACTATTTTTAAGGGGGGATTGTTATTTTAAAACGATTTTTTAGTTATTATAAACCGTATCGGACGCTTTTCATCATTGATTTTGGTTGCGCCGTTTTAGCTGCTATTTTGGAGCTGGCTTTTCCAGTTGCTGTAAACCACGTGATAGATACGTTACTTCCAGGAAAAGATTTTGGGCTGATTATTACTGCAGCACTCGCCTTATTATTCTTTTACATACTAAATACATTTATGCAGTACATTGTCACTTACTTTGGCCATATGCTTGGTCTTAACATAGAAACAGATATGCGCAGAGATTTATTCAGTCATTTGCAAAAACAACCATTTGGCTATTACGACAATCAGAAAACCGGGAAATTGATGTCGCGAATGACGACCGATTTATTTGAAATTGGCGAAGTGGCGCATCACGGTCCGGAAGACATTTTTATTTCGATTATGTCGCTGTTTGGCGCATTTTTCTTAATGTTAAATATCAACGTCAAACTAGCGATTTCCACATTTATCTTAGTACCCATTTTGACCGTGTTAATTGTTTATTTCAACAAACGCATGACGAAAGTAACGACCGGGATTTTTAAAGATTTAGGGAATTTTAATGCCGGAGTCGAAAATGCAATCAGCGGGGTGCGCGTCGTCCAAGCATTTGCTAATGAACCGCATGAAAAAGGTCGCTTCGCAGTTCTCAACCAAGCTTACCGTAAATCAAAATTAATGTTTTATAAAGTAATGGGACTGAGTTTTTCGTTCAACTATTTCCTAATGCGATTGATTAGTTTATTCGCGCTTTTATTTGGGGCTTACTTTACAATTAATGGCGAAATTTCTTACGGGGAATTTGTCGGCTTCATCTTGCTAACAAACGTCTTCATCCGGCCAATCGAGAAAATCAACAACGTAATCGAAAGCTATCCAAAAGGTTTCGCGGGCTTTAAGCGATTCCTGGAAGTGATGGATACAGAGCCAACTATCCAAGACGAAAAAGATGCCAAGCCAGCTGGCGAATTCCGCGGCGACATTGCATACAACCAAGTATCTTTTGAATATAGTGATGGGAAAAATGTGCTAAATCATATTAATCTTTCTATTAAAGCCGGAGAAACGGTCGCATTTGTCGGGCCAAGTGGCGCTGGGAAAACGACGATTTGTAATTTATTGCCACGTTTTTATGAAGTGTCAGATGGTGAGATTACGATTGATGGTGAAAATATTAAACGATTCACTTTACCTTCCTTACGCGCACAAATCGGCGTCGTGCAACAAGATGTCTTCTTGTTTTCCGGGACAGTTCGCGAAAATATTGCCTACGGAAAATTAGATGCTAGCGATGAAGAAATTGCGCATGTCGTGAAACTCGCGCACCTTTCCAAAGTAGTAGAAGAAATGCCAGATGGCCTTGATACAATCATTGGCGAGCGTGGCGTAAAACTTTCCGGCGGACAAAAACAACGGTTAGCGATTGCGCGGATGTTTTTGAAGAATCCGCCCATTTTAATTTTGGATGAGGCAACCTCGGCACTGGATACCGAAACCGAGCAAGTGATTCAAGCCTCGTTAGAAGAGTTAGCGGAAGGAAGAACGACCTTGATTATCGCGCACCGACTCGCGACAATTAAGCACGCCGACCGAATTATCGTGGTCAACGAAACCGGCATTGCGGAAACCGGCACACATGAGGAACTTTTAGCGCGAGAAAATGGCGCATACAAACGATTATATGATGCCCAATTTAATACAATTTAATGAAAAAGGGGGTTCCGCGTTGGAATCCCTTTTTATATTGCTGGGCGAGTTCTTTGATAGAGAACGAAAATTGCTACGGTTATTAAGATGACGCCCATAACGGCAGGGGCAGCGTGACCGAGTGTGATATAAATTTGCCCACCGATAATTGGTCCGATAATGCGCGCCAACGATTGAATGGCTTGGCTACCACCTTGAATCCGACCTTGCTCACTTGCACTAGCCGATTTTGAGACCATTCCATTGAAAGCAGGACCAAAAATCGAGTCACCGAATCCGAAAACGAACATCCCAATAACAAGCAGTGGTGCAAGTGTGAAAATCGAGGAAGCTGCAATTAGCGCATAGCCAATAATTTCAGCCATCATCCCCAGAATAGCGATTTGTTTATCCGTTAATTTGAGCAGCAGTTTTGGCATAACAAAGGCTTGCGAAAGAATATCTTGAATACCCATAATCGAAAACATCATCCCGATTAAAGCTGGCTTCCAACTAAAACTATCAATCGTAAATTGGGTCATGACAGCTTGCAGAGAACCATTTGGCACCCAAATCAAGAACGCCGCAACCAGCAAACGACTTAAATTTTTTATCGTCAAAATATTAAGCAACTGGGAAAAAGGATTGAGCCGCACAAGTGGAATTCGTTTTAAGCGATGTTCTTCTTGTAAACTTTCAGGCATGTAAAAATAACCAAACATAAAGTTGAGCAGAGTGATCGCCGCCCCAAAGAAAAATGGCACAGCATAGCCAAAGTGGGCGAGTAATCCGCCAAAAGCCGGTCCAAGTGCAGCGCCCGCACCAGCAGCGGCACTGACCCACCCAAAGTATTTCGTCCGTTGTTCTTGCGGTGTAATATCAGCAAAGAAGGCGAATAGCGTACTAATACTACCACCAGTAATTCCTTCAATCACGCGACCAAGAAAGAGCATCCAAAGCGCCCCACCAAGCCCGAAAACAAAGTAACCAATTGCAGAGCCAATAAAACAAATTAGTAAAACCGGACGTCTGCCAAACCGGTCACTTAAAGCACCAAGCCCAGGCGCTGCAAAGAACACGCAAAGCGCATAAACCGACGTGAGCAACGTGACCATCAACGCCTGCTCACTGGAATTACTTACATAAGGCGCGACTAGAAAAGGGACAACGGGCATAATAATACTAAAGCCCATCCCGCAAAGGAAAACAGATATAAGGCCGAAAAGTAAGGTTTTCTTATTGATTAAAGGTTGTGTAGATTTAGATTGAAACATATGATTCTCCTATCGAATAGTTTATTAGTGTCCTAGGAAACATAAATAGCTTAACTCGTTTTTGTTTCCTTGTCAACAAAAATAAAACGATAAAAAAAGCCTCACTTGAAAAAGTAAGGCTATTGCTGATTTTATTCGGATTTGGCATCTAAAACTTTCTTCATTTCAACATCTAAATGCCGACTATATTTATCGACAAATTGTAAAACTTCCGCATATTGTGCATCCGACACATCTTCAAAAACAACTTTATCCCGATCAAGGAATTCTTGGTGTAAACTATCATGCACTTGGTTGATTTCGGCACCTTTAGCAGTTAAACGAAAATAGATTTCTTTTTTATTTTCCGGCTTTTGATAGCTTTCGATATAGCCTTTATCCATCAGCTTTTTCGTAATTTTACTGATTGCACTTTTAGTCATATAAAAAGCTTCCGCGAGTTTCGTCACATTTGGATCTTCCATTTTGGCAATATATTCAATGCAGTGGACTTCGGAGGGTTTATATCCTTCCAGTGCTTTTTCCATTTTCACTTTGTTAATCCACGCGAGTTTATTAAATAAATCCCTAACACTTGCCATGACTTGTTCATTTTTATCCATGCCATGTCCTCCTAATCTACCTATCTGCTAGTAGTATAGTCGTTTTTTGTGTCCGGTTCAACTATTTAATGGGCTGGCGCAAATCAACCCTTGAAAGCGCTGTTTGTTAAGAGTGTGTAAATTTCCAGTGTTATCAATATTATTTCCACGTAAAGATTTGTTATACTTAACACATAAATTGATTGGAAGGGGCTGACATGATTGGAGATTTACCGCAAAAGCGCGGCAGAAACATTTACACAACTAGAAGCGACAGAAAAAGGCTTAACAACTAGTGAGGTAACAAAACGACAAGAAAAATACGGTTTTAACGAACTGAAGAATAAAAAGAAAGACCCTCTTTGGAAGCTTTTCATTGAAACATTTAAAGATCCAATGGTTATTGTTTTAGTCATTGCTGCCTTGGTGCAGTTGGTTTTAGGCGAAGTAGTCGAATCGCTTATTATCTTTTTAGTACTGATTGTGAACTCGATAATTAGCGTGGTTCAAACGCGGAAAGCAGAAAGTTCGCTCGATGCGTTACGGGAAATGTCTGCGCCAGTCGCCAAAGTTATTCGTGATGGTTCGAAGCAAAGTATTCATGCGCGCGAACTTGTTCCGGGAGACGTCGTTATTTTGGATGCAGGTGATTTTGTCCCAGCAGACGGCCGTTTATTCGAAAGTGGTTCCTTGAAAATTGATGAAGGTATGCTTACTGGGGAATCGGAGGCGGTTGAAAAATATATCGACACCATTCCTGATGAAGTGGGGCTTGGCGACCGCGTCAATATGGTTTTCAGTGGTTCCCTTGTTGTTTATGGTCGCGGGATGTTCGTCGTAACAGGCACTGCAAGCGAAACAGAAATCGGAAAAATTGCCGGTTTACTGGAAACAGCAGAAGCGAAACAAACACCATTACAACGAAAACTAGAATCATTTAGTAAAAAGTTAGGCATTGGTATTTTAGCACTCTGTGTACTTATTTTTGCAGTCGAAGCTGGTCGTGTGTTACTTGGCGACAATTCAGCGGATATGGCAACGGCGATTTTAAATGCCTTTATGTTTGCCGTGGCTGTAGCAGTAGCAGCAATTCCGGAAGCACTTTCTTCTATTGTAACGATTGTACTTGCAGTCGGAACGAACAAAATGGCGAAGCAACACGCGATTATTAGAAAGCTCCCAGCTGTTGAAACGCTAGGCTCCACAAGCGTTATTTGTACAGATAAAACCGGTACATTAACACAAAATAAAATGACCGTGGTTGATTACTATTTACCAGATGGAACGAAAGAAAACTTCCCAGATAGTCCAGAAAAATGGTCCATCGGGGAGCGCCGCCTAATTCATATTGCGGTACTTTGTAACGACTCCAATATTAATAACGAAGGCAAAGAACTAGGCGACCCAACCGAAGTGGCGCTCATTGCCTTTAGTAATAAAAATAATCAAGATTACAATGAAATTCGCGAAAAATTCATCCGTGAAGGCGAAATTCCTTTTGATTCAGATCGTAAATTAATGTCAACGCTACACACCTTTAATGACAACAAAGCAATGCTAACAAAAGGTGGACCAGATGTGATGTTCGCGCGTTGTAGCTATGTGTTCCTTGACGGCGAAGAAAAACCAATGACAGAAGAAATTTTAACGAAACTAAAAGAAACAAACGAAGAATTTTCCAATCAAGCGCTTCGTGTCTTAGCTTACGGCTACAAACGGATGCCGGCTGATACAACCGAATTAAAACTAGAAGACGAGCAAGATATCGTTCTAGTTGGCTTAACTGCAATGATTGATCCGCCACGTGAAGCCGTTTATGCATCAATTGAAGAGTCGAAAAAAGCGGGTATTCGCACTGTGATGATTACCGGAGACCATAAAACAACGGCGCAAGCAATCGGTCGTGATATTGGTTTAATGGATGCCGACGATATCGCATTAACTGGTCAAGAACTCGACGCAATGCCAGAAGAAGAACTCGACAAAAAACTAGAACATATCGCTGTCTACGCCCGTGTATCTCCAGAAAATAAAATCAGAATCGTCAAAGCTTGGCAGAAAAAAGGCAAAATCACCGCAATGACTGGTGATGGTGTCAATGATGCGCCCGCCTTAAAACAAGCTGATATTGGTGTGGCAATGGGTAGTGGAACGGACGTTGCTAAAGACTCCGCCGCAATGATTTTAACCGATGACAATTTCGTTTCAATTGTGGACGCAGTTGGGGTAGGTAGAACTGTTTTTGATAACATTAAAAAATCAATTTCTTACCTATTTGCAGGAAATTTAGGCGCAATTATCGCGATTTTATTTGCGCTAGTACTCGATTGGATTAATCCATTCACAGCACTACAATTACTATTTATCAACTTAGTAAATGACTCCTTACCAGCAATCGCATTAGGTATGGAAAAAGCAGAACCTGATGTAATGAAACGCAAACCGAGAGATATTAACGAAGGTATTTTTGCCGGTGGAACGATGCGCGCTGTTATTAGCCGCGGTGTCTTAATAGGTATCGCCGTTATCATCTCGCAATATATCGGTATGCAAATTTCACCAGAGATGAGTGTCGCAATGGCATTCACTACACTTATCCTAGCACGTACATTACAAACATTTGCAGCTCGCTCGAACGTCCAAACCGCATTTGGAGCAGGATTCTTCAGCAACAAATACGTTATTGGCGCCGTATTACTTTGTTTCGTCTTATACGGAATCACCGTACTACCAGGAGCTCGCGAAATCTTCTCAATCCCAGCAACATTTGGCTTACATGAATGGTCAATTGCAGCAGGCTTAGCACTCGCGGCAGTTGTGATGATGGAGATTATTAAAGTAATTCAGAATAAATTTTTTAAATAAACCTTTTAAATACAGAAATCCTTATTTAACCGAGGATTTCTGTATTTTTTTCATATTATAAACAAATCATTAGAAAAACAAGTAGTTACTCATCTTATCAAGAGGCTAAAAAGTAAAAATCTGATATAGCGGACTATATCTTTTAAATCCCCATCTAAAAAACCTATTGAAAACGGCTTCATTAAGGGGATTGCCGACATTTTCTTTGACTGCATTAAAAGGTTTCTATTTGTTGGATGTGTCTAAAGTATGTCGAAAAGCGTCTTTTTATATGACGAAGTTTTGTATAAAACAGTGATATTTTTTATTTATTTTAAAAACACATTTTGGGCGTATATACATAGAAGTTCCTTACAAGTAATATGGGGTTGAGATGTGAATTAACATCACTCACAACTAGAAAATTCACTTGGAGGGGAGAACTTTTTATGATTAAAGTAACTAGAGCACGACATTATTTATTACTATTAATGACATTTTTCCTAGTATTGGGACAATTAAACTTAACGACCTTTAAGGTGCTTGCGAAAGAAAATGGGAATGGTGAGCTTACTTATGAAGTTCAGTCTGAATTGACAGGAGATAAAAAATCAGCTGATTTAATCATTAAAGTAACACCGACAAAATATCAGATAAAAATCCTGACTATTGAAACACCTGATGGAAAGGTGGAAAAAGGCCAAGAAGCAAGCTATAAAGCTAAAAAAAATGGTGCCACTGATTTCTTAATTACTTATCAGGATGGAAGCGAAGGAAAAGAAGAAACTAAAACATATACTGCTTCTTATGAAGTAAGGGGCATAGTTTCTGATGAGGAAGCAATTGGAAAAGAAGACAATAATAGTCTGTATCCTTCTGCTTTGAACAATATCAAAAACAAAAATCTAAAATCACTTAAAGCAGGACAGACAACCGTTGAATTGAAAATACCAGATTACAATCAAACAGCTTGGGCAAACGGCGATATTAAAGAAGTAACCGCGACTGTGGAATTTGCTAACAATACCACTACTGGTAAAAAAGTGAATTTCACTTTACCAGATGGAATGCGTTTTGTTTCTGTTCCAGTACCGAGTAATTATCAGGCTAGTGCTAATGTGGCTCCAAGTATTTTAAGCTATTTAGGGTCAAATGATCCACTTGGAATAGCAATTACTTCGGTGAAGGTACCTGATAGAGAAACAGCCTATAATAAAGCTACTTTCGGAGAAGTTAGTTATGAGCTAAGTCCAGGGACTGAAAAAGTAAGTTTTACTTTCTCTGTACAATTAGATGCAGCGAAATATTACGGAGCAACTGACCTAGCCACCCCTATAAAAACAGAAGTATTTATGGGTGAGGAAAGTACACTAGTTGCATCCGCAGAACACACGATTCATGCGGAAGGAAATAAGGTTGTAGGTTATTCAAATCAGGATCATGTGAAAACGATGTTCCGTAATTGGTATAATAGTCAAAGATTATCAGAAGTTCTTGCAAGTACAGATACAACAGACTCATATAACTATACAAAATCTTATTCTGTCGTGAATGGGTTGAATAATTTAGACAGCCGTGGAGCGTTATATTATATTGCTAAAAATGTAGATGTCACTCTTTATTACCCAGAAGGTATGGAGTTTGTTGATGTTGTAAATAATAATGGGGCAGTGCAGTCGAACAATTCCAACCTAACTATTACTGATTACCCAAGTGAAAATAAGGTTGTGGTTAATTGTAAGCAATTAAATTTAAACTCGGTTAATAATTCTATTTATGCAGTAAAATATAAAATACCTAAAGGAACCTCTGCAGGAATATATAGTACGACAAAAGCGCCACATGCGATTATCACAACGTATGATGGAAAAGTGTTTGAATCAAAGGCATTAAGTAGTAATATTAGCGATTTAGCCACCTTAGCTCCACTAGATACTTGTACGGTGGTTAATACTTCTAGTAATAAAATGAAATTGTTTTCAGCAAATGGAACGATCAATCCGGATAATGAGACTTGGGCTGGTAGCATACAAATCGATAATAAAAGAACGGCTGGTGTGAAAAAAAATCAAATGTATCAAATTGAATTTGACCCTAACTGGGAAGCATATATGGTCAATATCCCTTTTGATAGCACCATTTCAGGAAATAAAATAAGTGATGTACAGTATAAAACAAATTTAAATGACACGTTTCGAACATATGAAGGAGAGCTTACCAAAAATAATAACCAAATGTATCGACTAGATGCAAACGCAGTAGGGCTTAAACCGGGTGAGTATTTCACAGAAGTAAAAGCGAATGTAGGAGATTTTTCACCTGGATATCAGAATACAGAAGCTTCGGCTACTTATCGTTGGAACTCCACTGTTTCGTACGGTAAAGTTAAGCCAGGAATTACATCTATTCAATTTAAAGGTGCCATTTGGGATGCTGATGACGAGGAAAATACAAAATCTTCTGGTACATCAACTTATAGCGTTTCAAATACAGTCACTACAGCAGCAAATGGGACTGCAGCTTTCTTCAACAAAGCTGGTAAAACAGTAAAAACAGCTAGTGCAGGAGAAACTATTAACACGAAAGCAACGTTAATTTTATCGGACTATCCTTATGGAACTAGAACTGCACTTAATAACCCAGAAATATACTTACGTGTTCTAGAAGGAACAAAAATTCAGCCTTCTTCCATTAAATTGACAGATCAGGATGGGAAAGATGTTAATTTCTCGGTTCAACAGGAAACAGCAAATAATGGAGACAAAGTATATGTATTAAAAACAACGGATGTAGCAGTAGGAAAATATACTGGATACCCAACTAAAAGTACATCTTTAAATATCAGCTATGATACAACATTTGATGTAACTCTTGCTAAAAGTATCAGTATGGATGCACAACAAGTCATTGCGTGGGGTGGATCGAATGTTACTTCCGCCATCGCCAATAATAGTTTTTTAGATACAGGACTAGATGTTAATAAAAATGGTCGAGAAGATGAAAAATTACTTTCAGTCAACAGTAGTACTTTAAGCGTTCCAAAACAAGACACAGTTACAGTAGAATCTTTCTTAAATGTAGCTGGGGAAGGAGAAAAAGCCGCTTATATTGAAGGGGATGATAGTACAGTTTCTTACTTCACGCCTGGGACGGATGCCGACTATACGGTTCAAATCACTAACACCGCAAATGGTGAAGCAGGCACTTTTGAACTATATATCCCAATCCCAAAAACTGGTCAAAACTTCGGAGAAAAATTCCAAAGTGAAGCATTTAAGTGGGATATGAAGTTAAATAACGCACTTGCAATTGATGACGAACAAAAAAGACAATTTGAAGTGAGTTACGCAACCGAGGCAACCGAAAGTAACTATGATTCAACAAGTATTTATACAGAGACAGTATCAGATTACGGAAAAGTAAATATGGTTCGAATTAAAGTAAAAACGCAAATTAATGCAGGCGAAACACAAGTTTTCAGAGTGCCACTTAAAGTAGATGAAACTTTTGAGTCTGCAATGGAGAGCAACAAAATTAGTAAACGTGATATTTACAATCCACACTACCGAGTAATAACCAATACTTTCTCCGGTTCATTATCAGGAACAAAAGTAGGAGCTGAACTTGTCATTGGCGAAGTTTCGGGGACATTATTTAATGACAAAGATGTTAACGGGGTTTATGAAAAAGCCAAAGGTGATGAACCATTAGCTAACGAAACAGTTGAGCTTTATAAGTGGAATGATGCAATCTCGAAGTATGAACCTGCTAAGATAGCGGGAGAAAATGTAACTACTAAAACGAATAGTAATGGGAAATACAGCTTTGATTATGACTCTGGTGTAGGTTATGGTAATTATGCTGTGAATTTCCCGGACAAAGCAGGTTATCAGTTTACGTTGAAAAATGTAGGAAAAGATGCCACATTAGTTAGTGATGTACCTTACAGCGGCGCAGACAAAGGGTGGAATAAACAAATTGATCCAACGAAACCAAATTCGCAATATATCAATGCGGGATACTATGCTTATAATCCAACACAAGATTTAAAAGTAAACTTAAATGAAAAACAAGTACAGATGGGTCGCAGCCTAGAAATTACACTACCAAAAGTTGCTCCAACTACTGGACAAGCTGCAGAAGATACGATTGAACCAAGCTTCTTTAAGAATATTAAAGCAAACACTAATGGCTATAAATGGACTGTACTTGATACTAATGTCGCTACAGTACAAACGCTGGCTGATGGGTCAGCCGCTGTAGTAGGTGTTTCCACAAATGGCAAGGCGATAAATAAAACTAATTTAACTATTACAATTAAAGATGTTTTCGGAACGGAAAAAAACTCTACAGCACCTGTATATGTAACGAGTACCGATGCAACTATTACCCAACGAAATGGATTCACATTAGGAGCAACTAATTTTTCAATGGAATATAAGGATGTATCATCGTTAACTGATGGCCAAGCATTGAACTTAGCGAAAACAGCTGCTTTTGAAGAAGTGAAGAACGGTGTTAACTCCAGTGCAGAAGACCGCTTGAGCATAGTACAAGTAAATCAAACGCAACTAGCTGCCATAAAAAATGGTTCAAGTCAAGGCGGCGTATATCCATTAACTTATACGATAGCTAAAGATAGTAAAACTGTTGATGTAACTATCCAAGTAACGGTGGGGAAAGATTTAGTCGGGGTGAACGCACATAATTCAACTATTTATGTAGGTGATACGTGGCTCGCTGTGAACAACTTTGATAGTGCAACTAACGAACAGGGTGAAAATACTGTACCATTTAGCGATGTGACTGTCTCAGGTAACGTAAACACCAATGTAGCAGGTATTTACCCAGTAACATACACTTACAATAATGTTTCTACAACTATTAACGTAACAGTTAAAGAGAAACTAACTGCGGTGAACGCACATAATTCAACCATTTATACAGGTGATGATTGGAGCGCAGCAGATAACTTTGACAGCGCGTTAGATAAAGATGGTAATACAGTAGATTTTGAAGATGTAACAGTTTTAGGGAACGTAGATACTAAGACAGCAGGAACAACTACTGTAAAATACACCTATGATGGGATTACGACGACCGTTACTGTGACTGTTAAAGAAAATAAAACAGGCATAAGTGCGCACGATTCCACTATTTATGTAGGAGATTTATGGACAGCCAAAGATAATTTTGATAGTGCCTTTGATAGTGAAGGCGAATCTGTTGCATTTAAAGATGTTACTGTGACAGAAAAACCAAAAGTAAATACAACAAAAGCTGGTGCTTATGAAGTCACGTACACATACGGTAAAGTATCTAAAACTATCACTTTAACAGTTAAAGCTAAGTTGACTGCAGTAAATGCCCATGACTCAACCATTTATATTGGTGATGCTTGGAGTGCAGCAGATAACTTCGACAGTGCGTTAGATAAAGATGGTAATGCGGTTTCTTTCACAGCTATTCAAGCGAATGGAACAGTTGATACAGATAAAGCAGGAATCTATCCAGTGACGTATGTTTATGACGGAGTTTCAACAACTATTAACGTAAAAGTCAAAGATATACTAACAACTGTAAATGCCCATGATTCTACAATCTATATAGGCGATAGCTGGAGCGCACGAGATAACTTTGATAGCGCTCAAGATAGGGACGGCAACCAAGTAGCTTATAAAGATATCACTGTAACGGAAAATCAGACAGTTGATTTTGAAACACCAGGCGTTTATCAAGTGACCTATAGTTATAAAGGCGTTTCTACGAGCGTTACAGTCACTGTAGAACCAAGAAAGACTAGTGTAGACGTGAAAGATAGCACGATTTATACTGGTGATACTTGGAAAGCAAAAGACAATTTCACTAGTGCAACAGATAAAAAAGGTGCCCAAGTTTCTTTTGCCGATGTCACTGTAACAGGACAAGTAGATTCAAAAACAGCTGGCACTTATGAAGTCAGTTACAGCTATGATGGAGTTAAAAAAGTGGCTCATATTACTGTGCTAAAAAATCAAGCTCAAATAACTATAAAAGATAGCGTTATTAAACAAGGTAATAAATGGAAGTCAGAAGATAATTTTATTAGCGCGACAAACAGAGATGGTGTAGCAATTACTTTCTCTCAAGTACAAGTAAAAGGAACTGTAAATGTAAATAAAGCAGGAACATATCAAGTTGCCTACTCCTATGATCCAAATGAAGGAACAGTAGACGCAGGAAAAGAACAACTAGCAGTCATAGCAACTATTCAAGTAGAAGAAAAAATGATTGCGACCCCAGTCGAACCAGGCAAACCAAGTACGCCAAATAAATCTCCTGTAAAAAAAGGGAAGAGTAATGTAAAAGGTAATGATCAGCAACATACGGAAACTTATGAAGCTGTAAAACCAATACCAAAAACAGGGGACCAAACAAACACATTGGGAATCTGGGTAGGCATTTGCTTACTAAGTATGAGCTTGCTTCTATGGATAGTAATGAGAGGAAGGAAGAAAAGACATCAATAAGAAGAAATATCAGATATAAGAACAAGACTAAGAAGGTAAACTAAATACCGACCAGAGGAATCTGGTCGGTATTTTTATCGGGAAATATAGAAGTAAACTCAGTAAATAATATTATTCAATACAACCACCAAACCAAAACCCCAACAGTCCAAACCATCGCAAGCGGCACTAAAATCCGGAACTTCGGCTTTTGGGTTTTATGATGAAACAACTGCATCGACATCCAACTACCAAATGCCCCACCAAGAAAAGCAGTGAAAAGCAGTACAGATTCAGGTATCCGGTAAGCGTGTTTAATTGCTTTCCGTTTATCAATAGCGAATAATAGAAAAGAAATAAGCGTTATCGCGATTAAATATATTGTTAAAATCATCCAGAAATCCCCCTTCATTGCTAAAACAAACTTTATTGATTAGAATAAAAGCATACCATAAAAGAAAGCAGGGATAAAATGGCAAAAGAAATTATTCAAACATCGTCAGCCCCAAAAGCACTTGGACCATACTCACAAGCTGTAAAAGTGAACGGACTTATTTTTACGTCAGGTCAACTTGGTATTAACCCGGCAACTGGAGAATTAGCAGAAGGCGCGACAAAACAAGCCGAGCAAGCTTTTAAAAATATAGCAGCAGTGTTAGAAGAAGCAGGTTCTGGACTTGATAAAATCATCAAAGCGACCGTTTTCTTCAAAGATTTAAATGAATTTACGGCTGTAAATGAAGTTTATGCGACATTCTTTTCCAGTGATTTCCCAGCGAGAAGTGCTTTCCAAGTAGCGAAATTGCCGCTTGATGCTGAAATTGAAATCGAAGTTATCGCAGAAGCATAAATATTCAGAAATAAATTTGACAACTACGAGAAGCAAACGATATAATAAGAACCAATTACATAGTAACTTATCAAGAAAGGTGGAGGGTTCTGGCCCAGCGAAGCCTTGGCAACCGGATTTTTCACGGTGCCAAATCCAGCAGGTAACACTGACAGATAAGGCACGCGAATCAGGTAAATTCACTTTCCCTTAAAAGCTGTCTTTTGAGGGGAAGTTTTTTTGTACATAAAAATAAAACGAATTGAGGCGAAGGAAATGAATCAAGTAGCACCATTTTATGCAGATCATGTTGGAAGTATTTTACGGACAAAGGCTATTAAAGACGCGCGGGAGAAGTTCCAAGCTGGCGAAATAACAGCCCAAGAGTTGCGCGAAATCGAAAATACAGAAATTAAGTATATCGTCGAAAAGCAAAAAGAAGTCGGCTTAAAATCAATCACAGATGGCGAGTTTCGCCGTGCTTGGTGGCATTTTGACTTCTTGGAGAATTTGGATGGGGTAGAAGGATACGATGCGGCTGGCGGCATTCAATTCAGCAAAGTCCAAACAAAATCACATTCGGTAAAAATCACAGCTCCAATCGATTTCACCACGCATCCATTTATAGAAGATTTTATTTTCCTAAAAGAAGCTGTTGGGGAAAATCATGTCGCGAAACAAACGATTCCGAGTCCAGCAATGCTTCATTATCGTGGCGACATTGAGTATCAGCCATATTTAGACGATGCCGACAAATTCGCCGCTGATTTAGCGACTGCGTATCAAAAAGCAATCCAAGCATTTTATGATGCCGGTTGTCGTTATCTGCAATTAGATGATACGTCTTGGAGCTATTTATGCTCGGATGAACAACGCGAAGTCGTGCGCCAAAGAGGATTTGACCCGGACACATTGCAAGAAACGTATAAAAATCTTATCAATGAATCTATCAAACATAAACCAGCTGACATGGTTATTACAATGCACATTTGTCGCGGGAATTTCCGTTCTACATGGATTGCGGAAGGCGGCTATGGACCAGTTGCGGAAACCTTATTCGGTCAATTAAACATCGATGGTTTCTTTTTAGAATATGATAATGAACGTTCTGGAGATTTTGCGCCATTAAAATATGTGACGCGCCCAGATTTGAAAATCGTGCTCGGCTTAATTACATCGAAAACAGGTGAATTAGAAGACGAAGCGGCGATTAAAGCGCAGATTGCAGAAGCGAGCGAAATCGTCCCATTAAGCCAATTACGCCTAAGTCCACAATGCGGATTCGCCTCCACAGAAGAAGGCAATATCCTGACCGAAGAAGAACAATGGAATAAATTACGCTACGTTGTCCAATTAGCAGAAGACGTTTGGGGTAAATAACTAATAAGAAGAGCTAGCCGCATTTGTGCGCTAGTTCTTTTTGCGTCTTTACAAAAATGGCGAGTAGGGCTAGAATAGATGTTCAAGAAGGAGGGGTGCCCCTTTGGATGACAAATTACAAACTAAATTAACCTTATTACCTGAATCACCAGGTTGTTATATTTATAGAGATGAAAATAACGAAATTCTGTATATCGGTAAATCAAAATGCTTGAAAAACCGCGTAAAATCCTATTTTCACAGCAAACAAATTGGAAAAACAGCAAGACTTGTACGGCAAATTCGCGATTTAGAACTAATCATCACTACTTCCGAAAAAGAAGCCCTACTACTCGAAATGATTTTAATTCAAAAATATCAGCCACCTTTTAATATCCAGTTAAAAGAAGGACCGAGCTACCCATATATCAAAATTACGAATGAAAAAAATCCGCATATCGAAGTCGTGTTGGAAGTAAAACAAGATGGCGCACACTATTTTGGCCCCTATCCGGGCCGCTATTCCGCTAGACAAACTGTGGAATTAATCGAAAAACTATTTCCACTTTGTAGGTGTGACGGGAAGCCGGGCCGTCCGTGTTTATACTATCATTTAGGACTTTGCTTAGGGCCATGCCACGAAGAAATTGAGCCAGCTGTTTATGAAAATCAAATCCGAAAAATCAGCCGTTTCCTTGA
Source organism: Listeria swaminathanii (assembly GCF_014229645.1). Taxonomy (GTDB): domain Bacteria; phylum Bacillota; class Bacilli; order Lactobacillales; family Listeriaceae; genus Listeria; species Listeria swaminathanii. The sequence continues at coordinate 593,088 of NZ_JAATOD010000001.1, forward strand.
AGGTGACGTTAAAAATGTGAAAGACAAGCTAATGGCAGATATGCAAGAAGCAACAGAAAAACTCGAATTTGAAAGAGCAGCCGAATTACGCGATAAAATGCACGCTATTAATGAAACAATTGAAAAGCAGCACATTATTTTCCCAGGCTTAAAAAATCGTGACATCATCGGTTGTTATGAACAAGACAATCATTTAAGTGTCTTTGTTTTCTTCGTTCGAAATGGCGCAATTAATGGAAGCAAGTGGCACGTTTTCGAAATCGAAAAATCGCTTCAAGAAGATTTAGCCAACTTTATCAACCATTTTTATGACGATCCTAATAATATGCAACCAAAAGAATTACTAATTGCAGAAAAAATCGCTAAAAAATTGCTAAAAGAGCCACTTCGAAAAGCATGTTTATTCCCACAAAAAGGCGGCAAAAAGAAACAAATTGACCTCGCCGTTGAAAATGCCAAAAGCACTTATATCGCATACGCTAAGATGAAAGAATATGATTTTGAAAAAGAATTAAATAACCGTTAGAAGCTAATTTCCAAGGATTAGCTTCTTTCTTTTTCGGTGTTGAAAATCTTATCACAAATAAGTATGGTCAATAATCTATCCTTATGGTAAAATCTTACGAGTACGGAAAAAAATTAGGCTACATAAAAATAATTAATTAAAGCAAAACACATATAGAGGGAGGACACAATATGAAGAAATTTTCACGAATTTTACTAATGATGGCAATCGCTTGTGTTGCCGCATTTATTTTCACAGGAAACGGGTTAAATGCAAAAGCTGCAGAAAAAACATACTTGATTGGTACAGATACAACATTTGCGCCTTTTGAATTTGAGAAAGACGGAGAACATGTTGGTATCGACATGGATATCCTAAAAGCTATTGCAAAAGATCAAAACTTTAAATACGAAATTAAAGCAATGGGATTCAATGCAGCAGTACAAGCACTAGAAGCTAACCAAGTCGACGGTGTTATCGCTGGAATGAGTATTACAGACGAACGCAAGCAAAAGTTCGACTTCTCTGATCCGTATTTTGATTCCGGTGTCGTTATGGGGATTCTTAAAGGCAATGACGAAATCAAAACATACGAAGATCTAAAAGGTAAAAAAGTAGCTGTTAAAACAGGTACAGAAGGTTACGCCTTTGCAGAAAAAATTAAAGACAAATATGGCTTTGATATCGTTGTTTTCGATGATTCAGCCCAAATGTATGATGACGTTAAAACAAGAAACTCTGTAGCTTGTTTCGATGATTATCCGGTACTAGCATACGGTGTTCAAACAGGAAACGGCTTAAAAATTGTAACAGAAAAAGAAAAAGGAAACTCATATGGTTTTGCTGTTAATAAAGGCAAAAACCAAGAACTTTTAGCTAAATTCAACGCCGGCCTTGTTAACATTAAAGCAAGCGGCGAATATGATGAAATTCTAGAAAACTATTTAGGTAAAGATGCTGTAAAAGAAAACACAACAGAAAAAGGCTTCATGGGAATTATTAAATCTTCCTGGCCAGCTCTTTTAGCAGGAATGTGGCTAACTATTCGCTTAGCTGTTGTTTCACTAATTATTGCCTTCATTATTGGTATTACATTCGGCTTTATGAAAGTCAGCAATAGCAAAATTTTACGCGGAATTGCTACAGTTTATGTAGATATTTTCCGAGGAACACCATTAATTGTACAAGCATTCTTCTTCTACTTTGGTATTCCAGCAGCACTTGATTTCAGGATGCCAGTATTCTTGGCCGGGGTTATCGCGCTAAGCTTAAATGCCGGTGCCTACATGGTCGAAATTGTCCGCGGCGGGATTCAATCTGTCGACAAAGGTCAAATGGAAGCCGCAAGAAGTCTTGGCTTGCCACATAAAAAAGCAATGATGAAAGTCGTTCTACCACAAGCAATTCGAATGATGATTCCGTCATTTATTAACCAATTCGTTATCACTTTGAAAGATACGTCGATTATGTCAGCAATTGGACTCGTCGAATTAACTCAATCAGGTAAAATCATTATGGCGCGTACATTTGAAAGTACATGGACATGGCTAATCATCGGAATTATGTACCTTATCGTTATTACCATTTTAACGAAAGTATCCGATCGTTTAGAAAGGAGATTACGAAATGACTAAACTTAAAGTAACAGGCCTTAAAAAAAGTTTTGGTGCTAATGAAGTGCTGAAAGGCATTGATATAGAAGTAAAAGAAGGCGAAGTAGTTTGTGTAATCGGACCTTCTGGCTCTGGTAAAAGTACTTTCCTTCGTTGTATGAATAACTTGGAAGAGATTACAGCGGGAGACGTTGTTGTCGATGATGTTAAAATTACCGATAAAAAAGTCGATATTAACAAAGTTCGCGAAAATATTGGTATGGTATTCCAACATTTTAATCTTTTTCCACATTTGTCTGTTTTAGAAAATATCACACTTGCTCCAGTTGAACTGAAAAAAATGGATAAAGAAGCTGCGAAAAGTAATGCTTTGCGTTTATTAGAACAAGTAGGATTACTAGAAAAAGCAGAAGAATTTCCTAATCAACTGTCTGGTGGACAAAAACAACGGGTGGCGATTGCAAGGGCGCTTGCGATGGATCCGGACATTATGTTGTTCGATGAGCCTACTTCCGCACTCGATCCGGAGATGGTCGGCGAAGTTCTAGGCGTTATGAAAAACTTAGCGAAAGATGGCATGACAATGATTATTGTTACCCACGAAATGGGATTTGCTCGCGAAGTTGGCGACCGCGTAATCTTTATGGATGGTGGCTATATCGTTGAAGAAGGCAAGCCCGCTGAAATTTTCGATAACCCAACACACGAAAGAACAATCAGTTTCTTAGATAAAGTTTTATAAACAAAAAGCACTATGTCCTTTGGTAATCCCGAGGACATAGTGCTTTTTTTATTTTAAGTTAGGGCTTTTTCGATTTTTAGATTGTTGTTCGTAAGCATAGCCCATATTTAATAAGGCTGTGTCACTATTTCTTGCAGTAATGAAAGTCAGGCTAATTGGTTGATTTGTCTCTGGATCGTAGCCAGCTGGAATTGTTAGTTCTGGATTTCCGGCAATTGGTGCAAGGAACAAGATAGAGCCACCCATACCAATTGTAACAACTGCATCAAGTCTATCTTTTTGAAGCACTGAGTCGAGTTCTTTTTGCGCAGTGCCAATTAAGTTGCTTGCTAAACTATTTGCTTGTTGTCTCGTCGTTGTGCTTTGCTGTGCCTTAACCAGTTCGGATTGTCCGTATTTCATGTTTCTCGCGGGATCTGTTTGATTAAACGTAATGATAGATTCTAGAGACGTCATCGGTGCATGATTCGTTTGTAAAAATTGATTAAGATCGTATTTGAAATCAGCATTTAGTAATCGTGAAAAATCTACATCTACTTGCTCGAATTCTCCGATTGCAATGCCGTTAACGATAGTCGCGCCAGCTTTTTCTAAATCTTTTTTAATTTTTTTAATTACAGCAGTTTCTTCATTGCTTTCTCCATCAGCTAAAAGGCCGATTCGTTTTCCTTTGAGAGCGTCTGTTGAAAGAGGTTGCTGATTTACTGTATTTGTTAAAATGTTCGTTGTTAGATAGGCATCTGTAACGGTTTTTGTTAGTGGTCCTGGTGTATCAAATCTGCTAGATAGCGGGATAATACCGGCGTTATTTACTAAACCTTGTGTGGGTTTATAGCCAACAGCTGATTGAGCAGAAGCCGGGGTAATAATGGAGCCATTTGTTTCGGTCCCAATGGTAATTGCCGCGAAGTCGCTTGTTGCCGCAGTTGCTGAACCTGAGCTAGAACCTGATGGATCTAAATCTAACGAGTAAGGGTTTTTACCTTGTCCTTTTTTTCCTGAGTAGCCATTTGGTATTTCATCATCCATTCCAGCCGCCCATTCGGACATATTTGTTTTTCCGAGAATTAAGGCGCCACTTGCCTTTAGTTTTTCGACAATCGCAGCATCTTGTCCAACGACCCAATTTTTCAGCGCCACGGTTCCAGCGCTAGTTGGGATTTCCTTTGTGCCGATATTATCTTTTAAAAGAACAGGCATGCCGTACAAAGCTGATTTATTAGTAGCAGCTTCTTTATCCAGTTGCTCTGCTTCGGCAATAATAGTTGGATTAATTTCAGTCACAGCATTTAAGGTTAGGCCATTTTGGTCATATTTTTTAATTCGGTTTAAATAAATGCCAGCTAATTCTTTGTAGCTAAGTTGTTTGGTCGCAATTAGCTGTTGAAGTTTAGTTACATCCGCACCGACTACAAGTGCTTCTTTTGCTTCGAGTGTCGCTAAATCTAAAGTTGCAAATTGATTATTAATCGGTGTCATCACGCGCTCTTTATCGTAAAATGGACTAATTTTAGCGGGTGTATCTTCTTCTGGTTCAGGTTCACTTGGGACTGGTTTAACAGGTGTAACGGTTTGTTTTTTGGGTTTAGTTACTGGCTTTTCTTCGGTTGTAGTATCTTTTGGTTTCATTTTAATAACTGTTCTTTTTTTGAGCGAGCTTTGGGAAACTCGACCTGTGATGCGCTCGACTTTTAGTTTTTTATCGCCAAAGTTCTTTTCTAAATGAAAATTATCTTTATTGGATCCGATTTTTAAGTCGGTTTTTGGTTTTGTTGGTTCTTTTTGTTCGGGAATATTTTCTGTTACTGTGGTCGTTTTTTCTTCAGGTGCAGTGGCTTGCTGATTAGCAAATAAAAGATAACCGCCGCCAATGCTTAGGGCTGTGCAAACTGCAATGCTTGTTATTATTATATGTCTTTTCATGCGATTCCTCCGTTGCTCTATATAAATATAATTATATAGTACCAATGCGAGTAATTCAGTGACGATTTTGTGAACCCTAAAAAACATCATCTAAGTTAGTCATTTTACCAATAGAAAGGGGGCTAGAATGGGCATTCAACCGTTATTTTTTCGCTATATTAGCATCTTTGAAAAAAGGAGAATCTAGTTATAGCAAAGCTTTAACAGCGATTATCACGTTTAAGGATATGACATTTCACAAAAAAGACACATTTTAAATAAAGTTTAGTAATTAATCATCCTTTTTTGCAATTTTTATTTTATACTAATAGGTAGAACTACTAAAAAAAGTAATATTTTTCTTTATATTAAGAAGAAAACCACTGAGAAGATTCGGTTTTCAAACGCTTTCTTGAAAAAAAACAAAGATTTTGGTTAAATTTTAAATTAATAGGGTATTCTTAGTAAGGAGTATATGGTAAAGTAATGGAAGAGAGAAATATAAAAAGAATGAAAACAAATTTTGAAGATGGAGTGATGAGATTGGATAATAATCAGAAAGACTTGAATCAAGTAATCCGTCAGCTCAAAGAAAAAGGAATAGTTGTAGAAAAAACAAAATCACGAAAAGATATTTGGAAAGCGGTCAGTAGTAAAGCGATGCCAAATATGACACTTCGATTGCAGTAAATCGAAAAGTGAAGTTTTTTATATGCTTGTTTATGAAACTTTTTGTAATTTAAATTACTCAAGGTAGCGCAATTTGCATATAAAAGTACTTCACTTTTTTTCTTTGTCATAAATTAGTCATTAAGTTTTGATGTTTCTGTTATCCTTTTTACGTAAAAATGTTGTATGATGGAGTGGAAGGCTTTTGTCATAGAAGAAAATAGAAATAGAGTGAGGCATATACATGAAAAAAGAAGCGGTTAACCAACAATCTATTTATGTGCATATTGATCATGTTATTAACAATGTGGCGACAAGCGGCATTTCTTTTTGTGATTTCTTAAATGGCGTGGGACAGCCCCCTGAAAATATTTTGCTCATTAAGCATAATATCGAAGACGCATCCTACAATGCACACACAGCTTTTCACTACTTAGAGCCAGGCGATTTAGCAAACATATCCAAAGAAAATTTTAGCCCACTTTGTTGGATTGATTTTGAAGATGTGGAACTTTTAAACCAATTAACACCACAAGAAGTTGCGGAGATGCTTTATCTTGCACATACAGGACGCCATTTGCGTTCTCCATTTTATTATAAATTACAAAATAATTTTGTTTACTTAACTAGGGAAGATGGTCGTTACAATAAAGTGTATTACCGAAATCTTAACCATTTTTACATGTTACTTAGTTATGTCATTGCACGGAAAACGGCAGAACTCGTGAATGAGAAAAGTATTTTTTCTTTTAGTAAGAAGAAATATGTGGCCGAACCGCCAGTAGAACTTTTGAAAAAAATGGCTGATCATTTTAAAGATGGGGCTTGCATTGCGCTCGATGATGTAGTTAGAACACGCACGCAAATCGAAGTGCCAATCGGGCTTGGGCTAACAGAAGAAATGACAGAACTAGAAATTTCTTCTAAAATTTACTATGAACAAGAAGTAGCAAAACTGGTCTATGATTTAAAACAAAATGAATGGAAATATATCGAGAAATAAAAAATCAAACTTTTTCCTTTACGTTTGGTTTTTTATTTGTTATTATTTAACTAATGAACGTTAGTTAGGAGGTTGCTTTGTGACTAAGAAACGAGTGAAAGAAGCGGCATTAACGCTTTTTGCGGAGAAAGGCTATGATGGAACAGCGCTATCGGAAATTGCGAAAGCTGTTGGAATTAAGACGCCATCTTTATATGCTCATTTTCCGTCAAAAGAGGCCCTTTTTTTAGAAATTTATCAAGATAGCATCCAAATGGAATTAACAGAATTAGGACGAGCGGCGGAGCGAGAAGATTTAATTGGGAAAGAGAAACTGCAAGCTATTTTCTTTGTAGCAACAGATTTTTCGAGTAATCCTGATGAGAAAAAATTTTTTCAACGCGCAGTCTTTTACCCACCTAAGTCACTTTTTCAAGAATTAAAGGAAGAGACGAAGACATATGAACAATTGACGAATGGCATACTACGAGAAACTTTGGGGGAAATGGTGTCGGAAGAGGTTCAGCTAAGGTGGATGCATGTTTTTTATGCGCTGCTTGATGGGCTTAGTGTTGAGCACGGAATCTATGATGGAACGGAATTTGAACTACGTAGAAAGTCCGCTTGGGAAGTTCTCGCAAGTTTATTCGAATGAATGGGAGGTTAGGAAATTGGCTTGGATATATTTAATTATGGCAGGGTTATCAGAAATTGTTTGGGCTTTTGGACTGAAAGAATCACATGGTTTTACGATGCTCGGGTGGAGCCTTTTAACGGTAGCATTTTTAATTGTTAGTTTCGCTTTGTTCTCGGTTGCGATGAAGTCCATTCCGATTGGGACAGCTTATGCGGTCTTTACCGGTATTGGGGCAGCTGGGACGGCGATTATTGGGATGGTTTTCCTTTCAGAAGGCGTTTCTTTTTGGAAAATTGTATCATTGGTCGTTTTACTAATAGGGATTATTGGTTTGAAATTAGTGGATGACAATGAGCCTGAAAAGGAGGCTAAATAACGATGGATTGGATATTTTTACTTGTAGCAGGTCTATGTGAAATGGTCTTTGTTGTGATGCTGAAACTTTCAGATGGCTTTAAACGACTAGGCTTTGCGATACTCACGATTATCTTCATGTCAGCGAGCTTCTTTTTACTATCGCTTGCGCTTAAAACGATTCCGATCGGTACAGGTTACGCGATTTGGACGGGAATTGGTGCAGTTGGTAGTGTGACGCTTGGAATGGTCGTTTTTAAAGAACGGAAGAGTGTTGGTAAATTGCTGTTTATTACGATGATTATTGCCGGTGTGGTTGGCTTGAAATTAACATCTGGCGTTTAATAAAGTAGGTTGGAAAAGTCCTTTTTATAATAAGTTTGCACGTTTCTTATTTAAAAAAGAAGATTTTTTCGGCCTATTTTTTAGTTATGCCTTTTCATCCTGCTAAAACATGGTAAAATAGATAAAGCGAATAATGACGGAGGGGTATTATGAAAACCAAGTTAATTTTATTATACGGCGGAAAATCTGCTGAGCACGAAGTTTCCTTACAAACTGCATTTTCAGTTATTAACGCTTTGGATTTAGAAAAATTCGAAGCCGAACCAATATATATTACAAATGAAGGCGAGTGGATTCAAGGACCACTGCTTACTGGCAAATTAGATTTTGTCGAGCAATTACGTTTTACAGCAACAGATACAGTGAAACTTGCTACGTCTGAATCAGAAAAATCAGAAGGTGAAGCGATCAGCCCAGCAGTGTTAGAAGCTGATGGACAAGAAACAGTCGTATTCCCACTTCTACATGGTCCAAACGGGGAAGATGGCACTGTTCAAGGATTATTCGAAGTGTTAAACATTCCTTACGTTGGTAATGGAGTTTTAGCATCATCGGCTGCAATGGACAAAATTGTCATGAAGAAAATTTTCGCAGACGCTGGTATTCCACAAGTTCCGGCCGTTGCGGTACGTTTGATTGATTGGAAAAACTACCAAGCAGAAATGGTTGCTGAGATGGAAGAAGTACTTACATATCCGGTCTTCGTAAAACCAGCGAATCTTGGTTCAAGTGTTGGTATTAGTAAAGCAACGAACAAAAAAGAATTAGCAGAAGCGATGACAGAAGCATTTTTATATGACCGTCGCGTGGTTGTAGAGCAAGGCGTGGTCGCTCGTGAAGTTGAAATGGGTGTACTTGGAAACGATACGCCGGTTTGCTCTGTTCCTGGTGAAATTTTGCCAGAAGGTGCGGTTGCTACTTTTTATGATTATAAAGCGAAATATCAAGACAACAATACAGCGTTAATTATTCCGACTGAAGTAGAGCCAGAAATCTTGGAGCAAATGAAAGAATATGCGGTCCAAGCGTTCTTAGGACTTGATGCAAGCGGGCTAGTACGAGCGGACTTTTTCTTAACGGCTGATAATCAGCTATTCTTAAATGAAGTTAATACCATGCCAGGTTTTACGCCATATAGCATGTATCCACTTCTTTGGCAGGAAACGGGCTTACCGTACGGAGCGCTGATTGAACGACTAGTTGATTTGGCAAAAGAACGCCATGCAGCTAAAAATGCACTTAAATATAAATTAGAAGACTAAAATAAACAAGAAAGCAGTTTTCAGATGCGGAAGCTGCTTTTTTATGGAAGAGAGCGATTTAATTTGAAAAAAACAGTAGGCGAAGTAGTAGCAATGTTAGATAGTTCCATCCATGTAGATGCATTTCGCGATGTCGTCATTACTGGCATTTGTTTTGATACAAGGCAAATAAAGTCAGGGGATTTATTTGTTCCGTTTGTAGGTGATTTGCGCGATGGACACGAATTCGTAAGTCAAGCACGCGAAATGGGAGCAGTAGCGACCTTTTGGCAAAAAGATGTGCCAAATCCACCAACGGATTTCCCAGTTATTTTAGTAGAAGATACGCTGCTTGCGCTTCAAGAGTTAGCGGCGAAATATATCCAACAAGTAAAACCGAAAGTGATTGCAATCACTGGAAGTAATGGTAAAACGACAACCAAAGATATTATGGCAGCAATTGTCGAAACAACTTATAAAGTGCATTATACTGGTGGGAATTTTAATAATCATATTGGCTTACCATATACGATTTTAACGATGCCAGAAGATACCGAAGTGGCTGTGCTTGAAATGGGCATGAACCATCGTCACGAAATCGAAGTACTTTCTAAAATTGCTAAACCGGACATCGCGATTATTACGAATATCGGCGAGGCACATATTGAATACCTTGGTTCACGCGAAGAAATCGCCAAAGCCAAACTGGAAATTACGGCTGGTTTAAATCCGAGTGGGATCTTAATTTATCCGCACGAAGAAACTTTATTATTAGGCAATATTGATGGGGATTTCAGACAGCTTACTTTTGGCAAATCGGAAGCAGCAGAAATTTATCCACTAGAAATTCGTGCCGAAGCGGAAGGTACTTCTTTTATAACGAACTGGGAGCCAGAACTCGAAATTTTTGTTCCGATTATCGGCGAACACAACGTTTTCAATACAATGGCGGCAATGCTTGCGGCGCGCGAAATTGGTATTGAAGGCGAAAAAATTCAATCTGCGCTTAAAAATATGGAACGTTCTAAAAGTCGTTTAGAGTGGATTACAACGAATAGTGGCGCGCGAATTTTAAATGATGCGTATAACTCCAGTCCGACGGCGCTAAAAACCGTTTTAAAAACATTTATGCATATGGATTCGAATGGCAAGCCAAAATATTTGGTACTTGCAGATATGCTTGAATTAGGGGATTTATCGACAAAATTACATCAAGAATCTGCCGAAGTGTTAGAAAATGACACGATTGAGAAGGTTTTCTTATATGGCGAGGCAATGAAAGCTTTTGGAGAGGTAGCAGAAGCTAAAATTGGTCAGGGAAAAGTTCAACATTTTGACACAAAGGAATCGCTTGAGATGGCGCTTCTTTCGGAAATAAATGGAAATGAGTGGATACTGGTCAAAGGTTCTTACGGAATGGGCTTGAAAGATGTAGTAGAAAATCTTATTATTAAGTGACGAATAAAATTGGACATATAATATTACCGGTTGATTGGTAATAATTTTGGACAGGAGGAAAGGCATAATGGTTGCTTGTTTGTGTATTCATGGTTTTACTGGTTCGCCGTCCGAGGTGAAGCCGCTCGCTGATTATTTGCGAGAGCATACAGATTGGGATGTTTTAGCACCCACATTACCTGGCCATGATCACCTGCGCCACTTAAAAAATGTGACGTATAAAGATTGGATCGTTTTTGTAGACAGCATTTTAAGTCAAATGTTGAAAGAAGACGATGAAGTATATATTATTGGTTTTTCCATGGGTGGTTTACTCGCGGGCTGGCTTGCGAGACATTACCCAGAAGTGAAAAAACTGGTACTTCTAAGCACAGCTGTAAATGCAATGGAGTGGCCGCAACTTGTCGAAAATTCCAAGCAAGTCATTACCGAGGCGAAAGAAGTGACCCTCAAAAATAGCCCGATGTTCAAACGCTACCAGAAGAAAGTAACGGAAACGCCTTGGACGTCGACGCTGCAGTTTAAAAAAATGGTCGCTTTAGCAAAACCAGTTTTTGAACATATTGAAATTCCAACTTTTATTGCACAAGGCAGTGCCGACCAAATAGTTCCTGCTGAAAAAAGTGTCAATTTCTTAATGGAAAGTATACCGGGACCGAAAGAATTATTTATTTTAGAAGGTTCGAAACACGTGATTTGTCAGGATGAACAAGCAGACAAATTATTTGCAGCTGTTTTAACATTTTTGCAAAAAGATGTGGCTGTGTTAAATGCAAATTAAAAAAAACGATTCAGCTTTCACTCGCTGAATCGGTTTTTTTGTTTTTGCCAACAGAATCGCGGGCAATTAAATTGGTAGCTAGCGCCAGATGAACAAAGCCGTCATCTGGTTTTTTGATGCGATTATACATAAGTTCAACAGCTTTTTCCCCCATGTACCCAAGATTGGTGCACATAGTTGTAAGTTGCGGATTGCTAAGTACAGTAAATTCAGTGTTATCAAAGCAAATAATCGATAAGTCTTTCGGGATATTATATCCTTTTGACTGTAAATAAGTATTTAAAATAAATCCAAGACCAGAATTGACGCAAAACCAAGCAGTAGGAAGTTCGTCTAGTTCATCCAGTGTCTTATATAGTGTTGTTTGCTCTTCTTTAATGCGTGTAATGGCATATTTTTCATTGAAAGGAATTTGATAATAGTGAAGTGCTTTTTTGTAACCTTCAAGTCGTTCTTCGTAACTAGGAGAAAATGTAATATCACCAAGAAAACCGATTTTTTGATGGTTGTTTTGGATTAAAAATTCTACTGCCATAAATGCGCCGTCTTTGTTTTGGCTAATGACCGCGTCAGCTTTCAAATGCGGGTCGTGATGGTCGATAAGAATAACCGGCATGCCTAGATCAATGACTTTCTTACTGTAATCTGTATTAATATGAGAAAGTAAGAAAATTCCTGTCCAATTTTCTTTTGTGAGTTGCTCTGGTAATTGATTCGCACTAGCTTCCTCATCCGTAACCGGAAAAATAATGAGTTCTGCTTGGTGGGCAATGATGCTTTGTTTCATGTTATCAATAATTTCGCCAAAAAAACTGCGCTGAGAAAGGGCAAATGAGGTTGCTAAAAGTGCAAATTTTTCTTTGACAACTTCACGCGCAATTTCTCTTTTATATTTATAACCTAATTCATCAGCCATTTTGAAAACAGCTAATTTAGTTTGTTCGCTAACCCCGTTTTTATTGCCTAGAGCTTGTGAGACTGAATTTTTTGTTATATTTAGCCTGTCAGCAATATCCTGCATCGTAACTTTCTTCATATTTCCCCTCCGTTTTCCTCTGTTTATTCTATTATAGAAGTTAATTCACAAAATAGCAAAAATTATATAATTGAAAAGTAATGTTAAAAGTAATTTTATACACTTTTGTTAATAAATGGTAAAAACGCTTATAATAACATATTTAATAAAAGTAATTATTGACATTACAAAAATGTAATGTGATAATGTAATCGTAATCAAGCGCTTACAATTACAAAAAGTGGAATTAGGAGGATTATTGATATGAAGATTAGAAAAATTGCTATTGCAGCTCTTAGTGTTGTAGTTGCTGGATCATTACTAACTGCTTGTGGTGGTGGAAGTGGCAAGAGTGGCGACGATAACGGCAAAACAAAAGTAACATTTTGGGCAGCTCCAAATCCAACCCAAGTAAAATATTGGGATGAAATGGCGAAAGCTTACGAAAAAGAAAATCCAGATGTAACGATTGAAGTTTCCCAAATGAAAGAAAGTCCGTCATCAGAAGCGACTATCCAATCAGCTATTGCCTCTAAAACGGCACCAACAATATCTGAAAATATCAATCGTAGTTTTGCTGCACAATTAGCAGACAGTAAAGCTATCGTACCTTTGAATGATGTAAAAGGACTTGACGATGTTGTAAAAGAACGCAATATGAGTGAAACGATGGATTCTTGGAAATTCTCGGACGGTAATCAGTATGTGTTGCCAGTTTACTCCAATCCAATTCTGTTTGCTTGGCGTTTAGATACATTAAAAGAACTTGGCTATGACGCACCGCCAAAAACATATAGCGAAGCACTAGAAGTTGGTAAAAAATTAAAAGCGAAATATCCTGATAAAGTTCTTTGGGCAAAAGGTGATTTATCCGATCCAACAGCTTGGATGCGTTGGTTTGACTTCTTCCCACTATATGATGCTGCTTCGAAAGGAAACGCATTCGTAGAAGATGGCAAATTAGTAGCTGATGATAAAGCGGGAACAGAATTATTAACATTTATGTCTGAACTGCAAAAAAATAAATTACTTCTTTCAAGTAAAGCAACGGATCCATTTGAAACAGGAACAAGTATCATGGCAGATAATGGCCCTTGGACTTTCCCGAACTGGGACGAAAAATTCCCTGAACTTAAATATAACGAAAACTATGCAATAACAGCGCCACTAGTACCAGATAGCATGGCGAGTGAAGAAAATGTTGCTACATACGCTGATTCGAAAGGCGTTGTAATGTATGCACAAGCGACAGATAAAGAAAAAGAAGCAGCAATGGATTTCTTGAAATTTGTTTATAGTGATGACAAAAATGACTTGAAATTCTTAGAAACAACTAACTTAATTCCTGCACGCGATGATGCAACAGAAAACGAAACTTTCACAGCATTCTTTAAAGAAAACCCAGAACTTGAAGTTTATGCAGCTAATGTACCATATAGTATTCCTGCGATGGATGATGCAAAATACAATGATATTCAACAAATTATTGGTGAAGAAGCATGGAATCCGATTGTACGCGGGGAGAAAAAACCTGCTAAAGCTTGGTCAGATATGAAGAAAGCTGAGGACGGGGTGCTTCAAGAATGAAGCGGCGAAACAACAAATTGGGCTGGTCATTTACCAGCCCGTATCTCATATTCACAGCGATATTTTTCCTAGTACCGCTTGTTTGGTCGATTTGGTTATCTGTAACTGATTGGAACATGATGAGTCCAGATATCAATTTTGTTGGCTTTGATAATTTTATTAAAGCGTTCACTAGTCCAGCAGTTCAAGCAGCCTTTTTTGTTACTTATAAATTTTTAATTGTTTTTGTTCCTATGGCGTTAATTATTTCGATGATTGTCGCGGTATTAGTGAACGGGTTGCCGAAATTTAAAGGACTTTATTTGGTGGCGTTTTTCCTACCGTATTTGTCTTCAGGCGTTGTAACTTCACTCATTGTGCAAGGGTTACTTTCGTACAATAGTGCGCTAAATGTGTTTCTACGCGGACATTTTGGTTGGGATATTGATTGGCTTGGTACACCGATGTCGGCGCTCTTTATTATCTCGCTAATGATTGCTTGGAAAATGTCTGGCTATTATGCGCTTATTTTAATTTCTGGGCTTGCGAGCATTAACCATGAAATTTATGAAGCGGCAGCAATGGATGGTTCTGGTCGATTTAGAACGTTTTGGAAAGTTACCGTTCCGATGCTTTACCCAGCTTTATTTACCGTAATTGTTTTAGCGGTAGGTGTTAGTTTTGGGATTTTCACCGAGGTTTACCAACTGACTGGTGGTGGACCGAACTTCGCAACGAATACATGGCAAATGGAGATTTTCAACCAAGCATTTGTTAACTTGAATTCTGGTTATGCTTCGGCTATTTCTCTTATGGCTGCAACTGTAACGTTTGCATCGATTGGTGTTATTAAGAAAATGCTGGAGAAATGGGGTCAAAGAAATGGTTGGACATAATAGTAAAGCAGGGAAAATTGTTCGCTATATACTGACAACATTACTCATGCTAGTCATGATTTATCCGTTTATTTATTTGGTATTAAACTCATTTGCTGCTTGGGATCAAGTGGATAAAAAGCTGATACCGACTGAATTCACCACCCGTTCGTGGGATTGGTTGTTTGGTAATTCAGTAGTTGCAGCGCCGGCACCGTGGATTCATGCGTTTATTAATACAATTATTGTTTCGACCATTGCTACAGGCTTGATGTTGCTTTTCGGCCTAATGGTTGGCTATGCGCTGGCTAAGGTTGATTTTAAGGGCAAGAAAATTGTTAATAATGCGATTTTATTTCAAATGTTTTTCCCGGCGATTATCTTGCTGATTCCGCAATTTTTAATGATTACGGATTTTGGTTTACTGGATACGTATGCGGGGATGATTATCCCGACAATGCTTAGTTTATGGGCAGTTTTTATGTATACCAACTTTTTCAAAGCTATTCCAGATACGTTAATTGAAGCGGCAAAGCTAGACGGAGCGAGCGATTTGAAAATTCTGTTTCGTGTTGTTCTGCCGATGTCTAAATCAATTACGACGGTTATCTTCTTATTCCTATTTACAGACAGATGGACGAATTTGCTTTGGGATATGCTAGTAACGAAGAGTGATGGCACGGTGACGTTGAATGTGCTCATTTCGCAAATGTTTGGACCTTATGCAACGTATCCTGGTCCAATGTATGCAGCTTCAGTATTACTAACGCTTCCACTTATTATTCTGTTCTTATTCTTCTCGAAGAAATTCCAAGAAGGAATGCAATTCACTTTGAAATAAAAGGAGCGACTGAACTTGGAGTTTTGGCGAGGCAGTGTTTTTTATGAAATTTATATGAAATCATTTCAGGATAGTAATGGTGATGGTTTAGGTGATTTTAAAGGGTTGACTAGCAGGTTAGACTATCTGGCGGATTTGGGGATAGATGGTATTTGGCTCACACCATTTTATCCTTCGCCGCAAGTGGATAATGGCTATGATGTTTCGGATTACTGCGAAATAAACCCGGATTACGGCAATATGACTGATTTTCGTGAGTTTATGAAAGCGGCTGATGCGCGAGGTATAAAAGTCATTATTGATTTAGTGCTCAATCATTCATCGACGGAGCATGCTTGGTTTAAGGAATCGCGTATGAATAAAACCAATCCTAAACGAGATTATTATATTTGGCGCGAAAAACCGAATAATTGGGAGTCGTTTTTTGGCGGTTCTGCTTGGGAATTAGATGAGCTTACTGGCGAATATTATTATCATAGTTTTGCTAAAGAACAAGCTGATTTGAACTGGGCAAACCAAGCTGTTCAAGCGGAAATGGAGCAAGTGTTAGCGTTTTGGTTAAATGAAGGCGTGGCTGGTTTTAGACTAGATGTTATTAATAATTTAACGCTCGTCTTGGAGTTTCCGGATAATCCAGTTGTTGAGGGTGAAATGGAGCATGTCTATGACCGTAATCAGCGAGGATTGGAACAAGCTTTGGAGCATATTGCCACTTTTTGCCGTAAAGAGTGTGAGGTGTTTTTAGTAGGCGAAATTAGTTCGGATAAATTGCCGGAAATTGCGAAGTATAGCTCGAAAAAAATGCTTGATGTAACGTTTAATTTTAATTTTGGAAGTGTGGAACAAATTGACGCGAAATCTGTATTTACTTCGTTGAATGAGATGGAAACAGAATTACAGGAAGGGCAATGGCCGACGCTTTTCTTTGGAAGCCATGATATGAGCCGATATACAACGCGGCTTGCGGATGGAAACTTGATAAAAACAAAGCTTTTAGCATTTTTAATGTTGACTGCGAAAGGCGTGCCGTTTATTTATTACGGGGAAGAAATGGGGATGCCGGATTTAACGTTTTCGTCAGTGGAAGAGATGCGTGATATTCAAGGAACAGCTGCTTATTACCAAGCGTTGCAAAGGGGGAAAGCTGAAACGCAAGCCCTTGAAAGCGCGATAGAAAAAACGCGTGATAAAGCTCGCGGCCCGATGGTATTTCCGGACGGGAAACCATTCACTTCGGGCGAGTCATGGATTAAAACGGCTAGTTTACAAGAAAAAGAAGCGCTATCGATGTGGCATCTTTATAAAGAATTACTTACTTTCCGAAAAGAATATGACTTTAAAGATAAAGAATACACTTCTTTGAAATTAGATGGCGAAATACTCAGCTATCAACGTGGTGAAATCTTATTTTTACTTCATTTTGGAGAGGGCGAAGTGGTCTATCCGTTTCGAGGGCAAGGGAGGCTCGTTTTTGGGGAAGCGGATATGTTAGAAACGGGTATTAAGATGGGTGCGCATGCCGGAATTGCGCTCAGAGTGGAGGATTAAATTGAAATCAATAGAAACCTTATTGCAAACATTTCGTGAAAATACGACAGCGCGTGGAACTCAGATTCAATTAAATGGAGCGGGTGACAAGGATGTATATAATATTACCGCGCCTTTTAGCTGGCTGGATAAAACATACATTGCTGGTCGAGTGGAGTCGCGGGATAGCGAGTTTGCAGAAGTACATTTTTTTGAAAACACGGGGACAGACACGTATCAATTAGTTGAAAAGGGAGTTGTACTAGCGCTCCAAGACCCATTTGTCACGTTTGTTCAAGGGGAACTAATCATTGGTGGTGTAGAAGTTTTTCCGCAAGAAACGGATCCAACTAAGCTAGATTGGCGAACCAATTTGTATCGTGCCACCTCGCTTACTGACTTCGAACAAATCCTTACTGGTCCAATTGGAATGAAAGATTTACGTATCAAAGAGCTAGCAGACGGACGCATTTTAGTATTAACGAGACCACAAGGCGAAAAAGGCGGTCGTGGAAAAATTGGTGCAATCGTCATTGATTCTTTGGTGGAATTAACAAAGGAGAAAATAGAAACAGCCCCACTTTTGAAACGAAATTTTTCAGGTGATGAATGGGGTGGCGGCAACGAAATTCATTTGTTAGAAGATGGTAGCGTTGGTGTTCTTGGCCATATTGCTTGTTTTGATGAGCTCGGCGATCGCCACTATTACGCATGTTCTTTTCAATTGAATGAAGATTTTACACAAATCGAGCAAGAAAAAATAATCGCTGAACGCGCTAATTTTGCTCCGAGTGAACCAAAAAGACCGGATTTAGCGGACGTTGTGTTTAGCGGCGGTTTAATCAGGAATGCGGATGGGACTGCCACGCTTTATGCGGGGATTGGCGATTCAGATGCGCAAAAATTAACTATTCCAGATCCATTTAAAAATAACTAATAGTAGGAGTTTTGTATAGAGATGAACATTTATCGTTATGAAGAAAATCCATTAATTACACCGTTAGACGTAAAACCAATTCATGAAGGATTCGAAGTGATTGGTGCTTTCAATGCGGGTGTAGCAGAGTATAATGGCGAAGTGCTTTTACTGCTTCGTGTCGCAGAAAAACCAGTAAGTGCGGACCCTGAAGTGGTACTTGCACCAGTGTATAATGCGGAAAGTAAAGCATTAGAGCTGCAAGAATTCCGGTTAGATGATGAAAATTATGATTTTGAAGATCCACGAATGATTCGTAATAAAGCAAAACTAGAAGGTTTTTCTTTTTTGACTTCTCTTTCTTATATTCGAATTGCGCGTAGTAAAGATGGTCACCATTTTGCATTAGATGAAAAACCGTTTTTATATCCATTTAATGAGTATCAAACATTTGGTATTGAAGATGCTCGGGTAACGCAAATAGGCGATACATATCACGTGAACTTTAGTGCGGTATCTGAGTTTGGCGTGGCGGATGCATTAATTACAACAAAAGACTTTGAAAATTTGGAGTATCAAGGAAATATTTTTGCTCCTGAAAATAAAGATGTACTGATTTTTCCAGAAAAAATTAACGGAAAATATTATGCCTTGCATCGCCCGAGTTTGAAAAGTATTGGGAATTTAGATATTTGGATTGCTTCATCACCAGATTTGCGCAGCTTTGGCGACCATCGTCATTTGCTAGGTATTCGTCCCGGTGAATATGATAGTGGCCGAGTTGGCGGCGGTTGTGTACCAATCAAAACGGAAGAAGGCTGGCTGATTTTATATCACGGTGCGACCAAAGAAAATCGTTATGTGATGGGCGCGGCGTTGCTTGATTTAAATGACCCAACAATTGTGCTAAAAAGAACGAAAACCCCGATTTTAGAACCGGTAGCTGATTATGAAAAAAATGGCTTCTTTGGCGATGTTGTTTTTGCTTGTGGAGCAATCCAAGAAGGCGACACGCTACATATGTATTACGGCGTGGCGGATACTTCAATGGCAGGATGCGATATGAAAGTCAGTGAAATTTTACATCAGTTAGAAGTGGAAAATAAATGACCTGGCAAAACTACTTGAACGCCTGGCAAAATGCTGATTTACCTGATGAATGGCAGGATGAAATAAAACGAGTAGCAAATGAAAGCGAAAGATTTGATGGTTACTTAACGTTCGGGACAGGTGGAATGCGCGGTAAAATGGGTGTTGGCTCGAAACGCATTAACCTTTTTACGATTAGAAGAGTGGCTAAAGGGTTAGGGGAATATGTTGTAGCAAATGGCGGCGCGGAAAAGGGTGTTGCGATTGCATATGATTCTAGACATCATTCAAATACTTTTGCGGCTGAAACGGCGAAAGTTTTATCGGCGCTAGGAATTAGAGTTTATTTATCTGACGCGATTCGCCCGACCCCAGCATTATCTTTTTGCGTTCGAGAAAGAGCTGCTTTTGCAGGTGTCGTCATTACCGCAAGTCATAATCCTTCTATATATAACGGATTTAAAGTGTATGACAAAAATGGCTGCCAAATCACACTAGAAGTAGCAGAGGAAATTGCTGGCTATTTAGCTAAAATAACTGATATTTTTAGCATACCAGTGCGCGAACTACCAAATCTGTTAGTTACGCTCATCGGAAAAGAAATGGACGATGCATATTTAAAGGCATTAACTGAAGTAGGGTCTCGACCAGACTTGCTTGCTGATTATGGGAATGAATTAACTATTTGCTATACACCGCTTCATGGTGCGGGTAAAGAGCTCGTTATGCGCGGACTCTTAGAAAATGGTTTGTCGAATGTCACGCTTATTTCCGAGCAAAGTGAGCCCGATGGAGATTTTCCGACAGTTATTTCGCCAAATCCTGAAGAAGAAAATAGTTTTGAACTTGCCAAAAAACAAGCGGGGAAAATACAAGCTGATCTTATTTTGGCAACAGATCCTGACGCCGACAGACTTGGAGTGGCAGTTTTAAACAACCAAAACGAGTACCAAATTTTAACAGGAAACCAGCTTGGGGCGTTATTATTAGATTATATTCTGTCAGCAAAAACACAGTTAACAGAAGCGGATACGATGATAAATACGATTGTCACTGGGGATTTAGGTGGTAAAATAGCGAGCCACTTTGGCGTTAGTCACATTCAAACACTTACAGGATTCAAATTCATTGGTGAAAAAATAGCCGAAATGGAAGGGACAGAAGCTAAGTTTGTTTTTGGATATGAAGAAAGCTATGGCTATTTGATTGCGCCATTTGTCCGTGATAAAGATGCAGTTCAAGCAGCGCTACTAACAGCAGAAATGACGCTTTTCTATAAAAAAGAAGGAACCACACTCCTTGCTCGACTGCAAAATTTATATGGGAAATTTGGCTATCACAAAGAACATCTGCACACGATTACACTCGAAAACAACGATGGCAATGCAAAAATGAACCAAGTGATCGAATTGCTACGAAAAGAACCCACTTTTTTATCTGAAATAGTAACTGTTGAAGATTTTCTGACGAGCACGCGAACGAACCTTTTAACGAATGAAGTAACAAGTGTTCACCTACCTAAAGAAAATGTTTTGAAATTTTACTTAGCAGATGAATCCTGGTTCGCTATACGACCATCAGGGACGGAACCTAAGTGCAAAATCTATTTCCAAACAATCGGTAAAACAGAAGAAATCGCAACAGAAGCAATGGACAATCTAAAAAAACGCGTACTAGCTAAATGGAATTAATAAAAAGCTGGAAATTGTTTTCGGACAGTTTTCAGCTTTTTTTAAAAGATTTCACAATAAAAATAGCTAAAGGGCACTGATAAACGTACATTTGCAAGAAAATAACTTTTTTTATTCGATAATAGCAAGGAAAGATAAGGTTTTGCCGTTGAAAAGAAATAGTTAGTGTGTTATGATGATAGATGGAAGTTTATTAGGTTTATATTTAGCCTAGTGATTAATGAGGGCTTTTTTATTTGATGCGTTAGAACTGCTATAATGGCAGAGAGTATTTCTGATGCCGTGAATCATTTTGCTTGGTGCGCCCAGGCTTTTCTATTGCAGAAAAATGAAAATGAAAGATAGCAGTTTTCATAAAAACAACTGCAAATGAACAGACAAACAATCGTAATAAGCGTATTGTGATGAATTATAAAAGTAGCTCTCCTACCAAACTTTAAACAGGTAAAGGAGAAATGACATTGACAAAATTTTCGGAGTTCGGACTGGACGAAAAAATTGTAAAATCAGTAAATCGGATGGGGTTTGAAGAAGCAACACCAATCCAAGAAAAGACAATTCCACTAGGACTAGCAGGTAAAGACTTAATCGGGCAAGCACAAACAGGTACTGGTAAAACAGCCGCTTTTGGTCTTCCAATGATCCACAAAATTGACCAAAAGAGTAACAACGTACAAGCTTTAATTATTGCTCCAACACGTGAACTTGCAATCCAAGTTTCTGAAGAGCTTTATAAACTTAGCTACGACAAACATGTACGCGTGCTAGCGGTTTACGGTGGTAGTGATATCAGCCGTCAAATCCGTTCACTTAAGAAAAACCCACAAATCGTAGTTGGTACGCCAGGACGTATTTTGGATCATATTAACCGTCGCACACTGAAACTAGACAACGTGGAAACACTTGTACTAGATGAAGCTGACGAAATGCTAAACATGGGCTTCATTGATGATATCGAAACTATTCTAAAAGAAGTACCAGCAGAACGTCAAACATTACTATTTTCTGCAACGATGCCTGATCCAATTCGCCGTATTGGTGAACGTTTCATGCACAGCCCAGAACTTATTCGCATTAAAGCAAAAGAAATGACTGCACTATTAATCGAACAATTCTTCGTAAAAGTGCACGAAAAAGAAAAATTTGACGTATTATCTCGTTTATTAGACGTTCAAGCACCAGAACTAGCAATCGTTTTCGGTCGTACAAAACGTCGTGTAGACGAACTATCTCGCGCGCTTGATATGCGTGGTTATGTGGCTGAAGGTATCCACGGTGACTTAACGCAAGCAAAACGTATGAGCGTACTACGCAAATTTAAAGAAGGAAAAATTGATGTTCTTGTTGCAACAGATGTAGCAGCACGTGGACTTGATATTTCCGGCGTAACACACGTATATAACTATGACATTCCACAAGATCCAGAAAGCTATGTTCACCGTATCGGTCGTACTGGTCGTGCTGGTAAAGAAGGTATGGCGATTACTTTCGTACAACCTCGTGAAATGGGTTACCTACGTATTGTTGAAGAAACTACGAAAAAACGTATGCAACCACTTCAAGCTCCTACATGGGACGAAGCATTTGCAGGCCAATTACGCGTAGCAACTGAAAAAATTCAAGAAGCAATCACAGAAGAAAACTTAGCTGACTACAAAACGTTTGCTAACGAACTTCTTGAAAAATACGATGCAACTGACATCGCAGCAGCAATGCTTAAAATGTTAGCGAAAGAACCAGATAAAACTCCTGTCCATATTACTGAAGAACGTCCATTACCATCCCGTGGTGGCGGTGGCGGCTACAAAGGTAAAAATGGTAAAGGCGGCAAAGGTGGCGGCTATCGCGGCGGAAGCGGCAAAGGCGGAAGCTACCGTGATCGCAACAACAGCGGAAAAGGTCGTCGTAGTGGCGGCGGTTCCGGTGGTGGAAGTGGCTCTGGCGGTGGCGGAAATCGTGATCGTCGTAGTGGCGGCGAACAACGTAGCGGCGGCAACAAAGGCAACTACTCACAAAAATCTAAATAAGATTACAAGACAAACGGCTACCCGCAAAGGTAGCCGTTTTTTTATGTATAATAAGTCATTTACAATAACTTCTAAATATGAGAAAATAGCATGTTGGCAAAATTGCCACACGTGGTTCATTCATACCATCCCACGTAAAAAAACTAGGAGGAAATAATAATGAAAATGAAAATTTTGACGGTGAATGCAATTATTGCCGCACTGTATGTAGTGCTCGGAATGATTGTCGCACCAATTGGGTTTATGGCATTACAATTTAGAATACCAGAAATTTTTAATCACCTAATCGTCTTTAATAAAAAGTACTTTTGGGGCATTATCGTAGGTGTTTTTATTACGAATTTGTTCTTTTCCGGATTAGGTTGGATTGATTTAGTTTTTGGCGTAGCGCAGTCAGCTATTTCCCTTTTACTAATGATTGGAATTTCTAAATACGTTAAAGGAATTATTCCGCGGATGATTATTAATACGATTCTATTTTCCGTAACGATGGCGATTATCGCTTGGGAGCTAGTGATCGTTTTTGACTTACCATTCCTAATTACTTGGGCAACAACAGCCGCAAGTGAGTTCATTGTGATGGGTGTCGGGATTCCGCTAATGTATCTATTAAATAAACGGTTGAATTTCCGTAAAATGATTGATTAAATGAGAGCGTCTAAGGGAACTTAGGCTCTTTTTATTTTTGGGAAAAATGAGCGGCTTCCTGTACTAAATCAATTAATTGGCTGTTCGTATATTCCTTTTTAGCTTGATGTACTTCAGCCGCCAAACTTAAAATCATCCTAGCTAAATAATTGGGAATAAACTTATTATCGGAAAAGGAAACTTCTTTTAATAAAGCAATTCGAAGTATTTCTCCAGAGACGACATCTAAAAAAATATTTTCAGCGCGACTCCAAAAAATCACTTGGAATAAAAGTTGGTTTTCCTGAATGGTAGCAATAATTAACTGCTGGATATTTTGCTTTGTCAAAAAAGTTTGATCGAATTTCAAAGAAAAATACTGCATTGTCCGTAAAAGCTGGACTTCAACGACTTGAATAATTTCTTCATGATGACGATAAAAAGTGGCACGTGATACTTGCGCTTGTTCACATAAATCTTTTACAGTAATGGATTCGAATGTTTGGCCTTCTTTATAAAATCGCTCAATAACCGTATATAATTTAGTTTGCGTTTTTTGTGCGCGTAAATCGACATTTAATGGCTGATGTACTTTTATATATTTATTAATGAGAGCACCTCTACTTTATGATACATAATAGTTATTATTGTATCGAAACATAGCTATATTAGCAACCTAAAAAGGGGTATTGTTTAGTTAAGGAGGAATGGACATGAAAATTATCACGATAGAAGAACATTTTGAATCCGAAGTAATTACGAACGAAATTAACAAGGTGACTGGAAACATAGTAAGCGGGCAGGTTAGTCCGGAAATGTTTAATTATATGCAAAAGGAACTTCCGTCAGCAGCTGAAATGCAAGAAACAAAAAATCGGTTAGCATTTATGGATCAACATGGCATTGATATGCAAGTTCTTTCTTATGGAAATAGTTCGCCGCAAAACTTAGATCCAAAAATTTCGGTAGCACTGTGTAAACGAGCAAATGATGAACTAGCGAAAGTGATTCAAACAAATCCTAGTCGTTTTGCAGGTTTCGCCGTTTTACCTGTGGGCTCACCAGAAGACGCAGCGATTGAATTAAAAAGAGCAGTAGAAGAATTAGGTTTCAAAGGGGCGCTTGTAAAAGGTCAATTTGAAAATAAATACTTTGATAATAGCTTTTATTATCCGATTTTTGAGATGGCGGAGAAATTAGATGTACCTATTTCATTCCACCCATCGTTTATTCCAGGACAAATTACGGAACAGTATTTTGCCAGTGAAGCTTGGTCTGACGTGGTTACAGGAGTATTTTCTTCCGCTGGTTTTGGTTGGCATATGGACGTTGGTATTCAAGTCGTGCGAATGATTCTTTCCGGTATTTTTGATAAATTGCCGAATTTAAAAATCATTACAGGACATTTAGGCGAAATGGTACCAATGTTTTTAGAAAGAATGGACGACACGCTAGGACACTGGACAACGCTTGAACGGAAAATTTCTGATTACTACCGGACAAATGTGTATGTGACACCAAGCGGATTATTATACCAAAATGAATGGAAGTTTTTATTAAATGAATTAGATGAAAACCATCTCATTTATGCGCTAGATTATCCTTTTGTAAAACCAGAAAATGCCGGAACTTTCTTAGATACGCTTGATTTAACGGACGAAACAAAAGCAAAAATCGCTCACAAAAACGCAGAAAAATTATTACATTTATAAAAGGTGGAATAAAAATGACTTTATCAAAAGAACAAATCAAGTCAACGAAAAGTGAATTTGCGGCTAATCTAGCACAGGCGGATCTAACCGTCGCAGAAGTGGCAAAAGAATTAAATACAAGTGAAGTGAAAATTGAACGGATTTTAGGTTTGAAACAACGTTCTTTAAATGATGGCTGGATTTTGCGAAATTATTTGCTTGAAAAGGTCGCGGAGGCAGGGAAGACGCCTGTTCCGTTTACGGCTCTTGGTGGAGATTATCATGGGTATTGGTTTTTAGATGGGGGACAAATTGATTCTGGGGTGTTAAGTGAGGGAGATCGTTAAAAAACAGCCACCAAAAAGGTGGCTGTTTTTTTATTAATCTCGCTTCAACAAAACAATATCCTCATTCTTCGTAAGCAAAAGATCAACATGATTCTCGCCCCATAAGCAAAGTTTATTCAAAATCTCCGACAACGATTCGCCGTATTCGCTTAAAGAATACTCGACTTTTGGTGGGATTTGCTCATATACTTTGCGCACAATAACCCCGGATTTTTCCAGCTCGCGCAATTGTTGTGTGAGCATTTTTTGTGTGATGTTGGGGATTAGTCGTTTTAATTCGCCAGTTCGTTTTTTGCCTTCGCGTAAATGACAAAGGATAACTGGTTTCCATTTGCCGCCTATAACTTCTAGTGTAGCTTCGACGCCGATATTATATACTTTAGTCATCGTTATCCTCCTATAGGCACTTTTTAGTATCTATATGACTTTTAAGTACCTTCTTGTTATTTCATACGGTATATAAGATACTGTATAACAGAACGAAACAATTTGCAATTTTTTAGGGGGAAATAAAGTGGATATGAAAAAAGTAAATCCTAATTTGACGCTTTTGGCGCTGGCGATTAGTGCGTTTGGGATTGGTTCAACGGAATTTATTAGTGTCGGGCTGCTTCCACTGATTTCTTCTAGTATGGGAGTGTCGATTAGTACGGCTGGTTTGACTGTATCGATTTATGCGCTTGGTGTGATGGTGGGGGCGCCGGTTTTAACGACAATGACGTCGAAAATGAATCGTAAAAATTTATTATTATTAGTGATGTTTGTGTTTTTGATTGGGAATCTTGTCTCGGCATTTGCTGTGAGTTTTGGAATGCTCCTCACTGGGCGTGTAGTTGCGGCATTTGCGCACGGGGTATTTATGTCGATTGCTTCTGTTATCGCGGCTGATGTGGTTCATCCGAGTAAACGGGCTAGTGCGATTGCGGTGATGTTTACGGGACTTACGGTGGCGACTGTGACAGGGGTGCCACTTGGGACGTTTATTGGTCAACTTTTTGGCTGGCGGATGTCGTTTCTGTTTATTGTTGCGATTGGCGTGGTGGCGATTATTGCTAACTTTTTCCTTGTGCCGAAAAATTTATCGAATGGCAAGAGCATTTCATTTAAATCGATTGGGCAATTGTTAGTCAATAAAAAAATCGTGATGGTGTTGCTCATGACGGCGTTTGGTTATGGTGGTACTTTTGTGGTTTATACGTATTTATCGCCGATGTTTAGTGAAATGGGTTATTCTACGAGCATGATTGTCGTTTTGTTGATTGTTTATGGCGTGATGGTTGCGATTGGGAATACGATTGGTGGGCATTTTGCGAATGAACGCCCGGCTAAGGCACTTTTTGTGATGTTTAGTTTGCAAGGGGTGACGTTGTTATTGCTTCAATTTACGTCGGGGAATGCGATTTTGGGATTAATTACTATTATGTTGATGGGATTTTTTGCCTTTATGAATGTGTCGGGTTTGCAGCTGTATGTTGTGCAATTGGCGGAGCGTTATTTGCCGGAAACGGTGAGCATGGCTTCGGCGCTTAATATTTCGGCTTTCAATGTTGGGATTGCACTGGGCGCACTTATTGGTGGATTGGTGACCGAATATATTGGTTTAAGTTATACGCCGATTGTCGGATTTTTGATGGTTTTCATTGCAATTATTTTAACTTTCTATATGAAAAAAGATAAATAGTTCAAATAATAGGCCTTTTACAGTGACTGTAGGAGGCTTTTTTTGTGCTTTCAGTAGCTCCGACCTATTCCGGCAAGGTTTTTTTCCAGTTATAGTAAAATGGGTAGTTTTTTTGTCCCTACGTGTCTGACAAAAATAGCTATATAGCTTATTGTAAGCCCTATCATAAAAATGATAAATTGAATTTAGAAAGAGGAGTGATACCTGATGAAACTAAATCAGCAGTGTATTCAAATTTTAGATTTTCTTATGGAGCAGGAAGATTTTAAAAATATTGGTTATATTTCTAACTCGCTTGGTTGTTCTGAGCGCAGTGTTCGTTATAGTTTGGAAAAAATCGATATTTTTCTCCATGAGCAAACGTTACCAGCTCTTATCAGACATACGAGGAAAGGGGTGCTACTTCCGGAAAAGAACATCGTAAACCCGGTTGTGAGTAAGTTCAAACAACAAATCACGCCGAAAAAATATCGTTACAGCCAAGAAGAAGTGCAGCAATTTTTATTGCTAAAACTGCTTTTAAGTGAAGACGTGCTCCCGGTTACTTATTTTGAAGAAGTGTTGTTTATTTCAAGATCCTCTGTGTTAAATCATCTGCGTGCCATTGAAGGCGAGCTTTTTTTAAATAATTTGGATTTATCGCATCAACCGAGGCATGGTTTTCTAGTGACTGGTAATTTAATTACGAAAACATCGCTTTTTGCTAGGAGTTTCTTGCGTTTTATTAATATCCGCGAATTTTATCAGTTTTTAGATTCGGAAAATAGCTTATCTAAAAAAGGCGAGTTATTTTTTTATAATCTTTTTGAAATGGAAGTTTTGCAGGAAGTGAATCGTGAGGCGCATTCGGTTGAGGAGAATATGACGCGTGCGATGGATGAGCAATTATATTTAACGTTAATTGCGATTTTACTAAAACAGCATGAGGCAAAAGCGGATTTTCAGTTTACAGCAGATTTTGTGGCAGTTGATGAGCTTGATAAGGCGCTAGAAACGATTATCGGGTCACTGAAACAATATCAATATGGGCGCGAGGATGAAGCGGTTATTGAAGCGTTTGTGACTGGTATTTGCGAAAAAATGGGCGAAATTTATCAAGTCGATTTTGTGCATGGCGATACGGATTTTTATACACAAATCAAGGCGCATATTAAGTTGATGATTCGACGTGTTCGCGCTGGGGTTATTATTGAAAATCCGATTTTTAATGAATTTATGCGTGATAATCGCGAAATTTTTATGCGCGTGAAGGAAAGTTTGGAAGCGTTAAAGCCGCTACTACCAATTTCAGTTAGCTCTCAGGAAATTTCATTTTTAGCGATATACTTTGCATCCGAGGTACAGCGCAATAAGCAAACGGTCGAAATGAAACCGAACTTGTTGATTATTTGTCCAGAAGGTGTCGCAGTTTCGAAAATGATCGCCATTCAGTTGAAGCGGATGTTTGAGTTTGAGTCGATTCAGACGATTGGCCTGCGGAAGTTTAAGCGCGCCATGATGAACGATTTTGATTTTGTCATTAGTACCGTGGATTTACCGGATATGCAAGATTCTAAGGTACTCCGAATCCACAGTTATTTGCAAAAAGAAGATATGGAATTACTGCAAAAGCATTTACGGATGAAACTCGTCAAAAGTGATAAGCAGATTATTAATAAGTTTAGTAAGATTTTAGCGATTATTGGTGAAAATACGCAAATCAATAATTTAAGTAAGTTAGAATTCGATTTATTGGAAGCGCTTATATCGGACGAAGGAGAAACACCAAAAAGAATTATCCCACCGTTTCAATTTACAGAAGAAGCCATTGTTATGGAAGAAACGTGCTCAACGTGGCGGAAAGCGATTAAGCTTGGAACGAAATGTATGGAGCAATTAGATGTGATTGAGACAAGTTATCACGAAAAAATCATTCACAATTTAAAAGTATATGGGCCATATATGGTTGTGGCGCCGGGCGTAGTAATTGCGCACGCGGGGGCAAGCGATGGCGTTTTGATGGATGGTATTGGGGTGACAATCATTGAGGACGGTATTATGTTTTTTGATAGGTACGAGGAGCCGGTTCATGTCATTTTCACACTGGCTTTAAAAACGAAAGAAGCGCATTTAATCGTGGAACAATTAATGAAATTAGCGCTGAATGAAGAAAAAATGCAAAAAATTAAAATGGCTAGCTCAAAACGTGATATTTATCATTACGTTAAGTCAGCTATCTTTGAATGAGAGAGGGATTCATAATGGACATAGAAAAAATATCGTTTTCATTAATTTCACTAGCGGGGGATTCATTTTCTAAATTAATTGAAGCTTTACAGGCCGCAAAAGAGTCAGATTCAGAATTAGTAGCACAACTTTTGAAAGAAGCAGATGACCTCATGATTGAAGCGCACAAAGTACAAACGGAAATGCTGATTCAAGAAACAAGAGGGGAACAAGCTAATTTTTCCGTTTTACTTGTACACGCGCAAGATACATTAATGAACACCATCTTAGCATCAACTTTAATTCGAGAAATGATTGAAATGCATCAAGAGATTAAAACATTAAGAAAAGAGGAGGAAAAGTAAATGGAAATCAATCAATTACATGTACTTTTAGTGTGTAACTTAGGCGCATCTACAGGGGTAATGGTCACAAAAATGAAGGAAATTGCCCAAAATAGTGAAAAATTAACAAATACCGATGTGAAAATCGAAGCGCATCCAGCAGGAGAATTACGCGAGTATATTGAAGATTTCGACGTTATTTTAGTCGGACCTCAAATTAAACACCAATTAAAACATTTAAGCGAAATCGCGGCGGAATATAATAAGCCAATTCAAGTCATCGATACGAAAGATTACGGCACAGTCAATGGTGCGAACATTTTAAAAGACGCGATTATCCTTAAAATGAACAAATAAAAAAGTGGAGGGAAACAACATGTCGAGTAAAAACAAACAATCTTTTATGAATCGTTTTATCGCTTTTATGGAGAAGTATTTTGAGCCAGTCGCAGCCAGAATTGAAAAACAACGTCATATTTCCTCAATAAAAAATGGGATGATCGCTTTGATCTCGGTATTAATTATTGGATCATTTTCGCTGATTATTTCCGCAATCGGGAATATGTTTCCGGCGGGTTCTGTTGTAAAAGAATTCTTTGTTCAAAACGCAGCAGCACTTAACTTACCGTTTCAATTTACGTTTGGGTTACTATCGATTTATGCTGCAATAACTATTTCCTACAGCCACGCGAAACAAATGAAAGTCCCTGTGTTACATAGTGTGATGGCTGCTGTTATGGTAACGCTAATCCTTAATACGAAAATGGTTGATGGTGTTCTTAATACGGAATTCCTAGATTCTAGAGGACTATTTATCGCTATTTTCGCAGCACTTATTTCTGTAGAACTTATCGGCTTATTTATTAGAAAAAATATTACTATTCGTATTAAAGGTTTACCGGCCGGGATTGCGACGACTTTTGAAGCTATTATTCCGCTTGTCGTATTACTGTTCAGTGCGGTTGGTTTAAGTATTTTAATGCAAAGTGTCACAAGTGGGCAAATTATTCCGGAAGCCTTTACGACAATGTTAGCTCCGGCGATTAATAGTATTGATACGCCTTATGCGGTTTTCCTCATTTGTTTCTTGGAAATGTTATTCTGGTTTATTGGTCTAAATGGTTATGCGATTTTGATTGGCTTTGTACTTCCGTTTATGACACAATATTTAGGAGCAAACGCGGCGGCTTATGCGGCGGGAGAACCAATTCCTCACGTATTTGCGCCAAACTTCTGGGATTACTTCATGGGCTTCTCGGGTTCTGGTATTACAGGTGCGCTAGTTATCCTCGCGCTATTTAGTAAATCAAGAGAACTAAAAGCAGTCGGAAAAGTATCCGTAGTTCCAGCAATTTTCACGATTTCCGAACCAGTTGTCTTCGGTTTACCAATCTGTTTTAACCCGTATTTATTTATTCCGTTCGTACTTGGAACGCCAATTTTAGCGGTAGGGCAATGGTTTGTGTTCCACTTTGGTTGGGTTCGTCCTCCGATTGCGAATGTTGGCGGCACACCGATTCCACTCGCGCAGTATTTGGCGACAATGGACTGGCGAGCAATTATTTTAATTATCGTCGTTCTCGCGGCAGCGGTTTGTATGTACTACCCGTTCTTTAAAATGTATGAAAAGAGCTTGATCAAAGAGGAAACAGTTGTATCAGAACGCCAAGCAGCACATGATGCACTGGACTTGGATTTCTAATAGAGAAAGGTTGATTTAAAAATGAAACTAGTTATTAACGAAAATGAGCAAGTCGTGGCTGAAACAGTGAGCCAAAGAATCATTGAATTAGTAAAGGAAAAACCAGCAAGCTTAATTTGTATTGCTGGCGGGGATACGCCTTTACTGACGATAGAAGCGCTCATTAAAGCGAATCAAGCTGGTGAAGTAGATTTCAGTCAAACGCAATTTGTTGGCTTGGATGAATGGATTGGCTTAGGTCGCGAAACAAAAGGTAGCTGTATCCAAACGCTGTATGATGCATTTTTTGATCGATTAGAAAATGTCTCCAGTGAACAAATTTGCTTTTTTGATGGGAAGGCAACGAGTTTAACGGATGAATGTGCTCGTGTGGATGCCTTTATCGACGAGCGTGGCGGGCTGGACTTTATCTTGCTTGGAATCGGGCTTAACGGTCATATTGGCTTTAATGAGCCATTTGTACCCGTGGATGTGAATTGTCATGTTGTGGAACTAGATGATGTAACGAAACGCGTCATGAGCAAATATTTCGATACAGATTTGCCGTTAACGCACGGAATTTCACTTGGTATGCAGCAAATTTTAGCAGCAAAAGAGATTTATTTAGTTGCAACAGGCGAGAAAAAAATCGATATCGTGAAACAAGTAGTCGAAAAAGATCCCACTGTAGCGATTCCAGCAACGCTTGTAAAAGAAGCAAATACGACTCTTGTAGTTGATAAAATAGCAGCGAGTGGGGTGGAAGCATAATGGAAAAGATTATTGTTAAAGGTCGGAAAAATGGTCAAAAAATCGAGATAGCTTGTTCCAATTTAGTGATGGGTGCTGGGGATTTCTTACGGGCGGATAACATGGATTTTGCTGGTCCGGTGTTGGATCAATATTTCGAAATGGGTGGGAATATTTTTGATACGGCGCGCCATTATCGTCATAGTGAAAAAGCGATTGGTACTTGGATGGAAGCGCGTGGCAACCGTGATAGCGTGATTATCCAAACAAAAGGTGGACATCCGGTACGGGAAGCGAGCGATGTGCCGCGTGTCACTCCAGAAGCTATCCATGAAGATATTTCTGTTAGTTTAGATACATTAAAAACCGATCATGTGGAGCTGTTTGCCTTGCATCGTGATAATCCAGAAGTGGAAGTGGGAGCTATCATGGAAGCGATGCATAAAGAAGTCGAGGATGGCCGTGTTTATGCTATTGGCCTTTCAAACTGGGAGCTGCCGCGTATTATCGAAGCGAATGAATATGCGGTTAGCCATGGTTTGACGCCATTAAGCTTTAATAGCCCTAATTTTAGTTTGGCAAAAGTGAATCGACCTCGCTGGGAAAATTGTGTTTCGGCAAATGAAGAAATGATTCGCTGGCACGAAGCAACTGGTTTGCCGCTGTTTTCTTGGTCATCACAAGCTGGTGGATTTTTCTCAGGCAGATTTTCCGAGGAAGATACGAGCGATACGGAAATGGTGGAAGTGTATTATAGTGAGGCGAACTGGGAACGCTACAGCCGGGCGAAGCAACTCGCGAAGCAAAAAGACTGCTCACCAATTCAAATTTCGCTTGCTTATGTTTTAACGCAATCTTTCCCAACAGCCGCAGTCATCGGACCAGAAAATGCTGCTGAACTCCAATCTTCTGTTTCGGCAGCGGGAATTAAGTTAACGCAAACCGAGGTTGATTGGCTAGATTTGAAGGCATAAGGAAAGGCGGAGAAAAAATGGCTATGAAAGAAAAAATGGCAGTCCAACTTTATTCTGTTCGAAAAGAAATGGAGCGCGATTTAGAAGGTACGCTCAAGAAAATTCATGAAATCGGCTTTCGTTATGTGCAACTCGATGGTATGCGTGGCAATGACCCTGCAGAGGTGCGCCGTTTACTACAAAAATATGAGTTAAAAGTGATTGGCATGCACATCAAGCACGACCGTTTTATGACCGATTTGGACGGAATTATTGAAGAAGCCTATTACTTCGATTGTAAAACTGTCTTTGATAAATATATCGAAGAAGAGGACCAAACAACAGCGGGCTACACGGCAACAAAAGCTGCATTGATTCATGCGGCAGAAAAGCTCCATGAACTTGGTTTTCGCATCGGTTTGCACAATCCAGAATATGATTTTAACGAATGTATCGATGGGCGTAGGGTGATGGATTATATTACGGATCCAGTCAATGGCATTTGTATTTATGCCGAACCGGATACTTACTGGATAAGAGCAGCTGGACATGATGAAGTCGAATTTATCAAGCGTTACAGTGGTCGCGCGCCAATTGTTCATATGAAAGACTTTGTGAGCGGTTTCGAACTAGAAGATATGGACAATAACCTTGTTGAAATGGGTGAAGGCGAAGTGGATTTCCGCGCTATTATGAAATGGGGCGAAACAAATGGGGTCGAATACTACTGCATCGAGCAAGATAGATCCAAACGCGATATGTTCGAAACGTTAGAAGCAAGTTATCACTACTTATTACATCTATAAAAAAAGAAACGTCAGAATTATTCTGGCGTTTTTTCGTGCGCAAAAATCTTTGTACCGTTTTTAACAAGCGTGTTTTGGGAACTATAAAGATAGATGTTTTAAGGGGGAATGAAACAAATGAAAAAAAGATGGCTATTTTTTGCAATCCTATTATTAATTGCAAGTGGATTTTTAAGTCCAAAAGCAGAAGCTGCAACAGATTATGGTAGTAGCTTTTTTACAAAGGTATCTTTACAAAATCAAAACGGGGAAGCAGCGACGAATTTTAAAGAAAATAGTAGGGTGCGAGTGGCGTACGATTTTGCGATTACACAACCTGTTACTAGCGGAGAAACAATGACATTAACCATTCCCGATCAGCTGAAATTAATTAATTTTGGCGCATTTCCTGTAAGTGATACAGCAGGAAACACCATCGCAAATGCAACAATCGACCCAACAACGGGAACTATCACATTAACTTTTACAGATTACGTCAATACACATACAGATTTAAAAGGTAGCCTATTTTATAACGCCACTTTCAACAGCAAAAATATTCAAACGGATCAAGTAAATCCAATTCTATTTCCTGTGAACAATACGACCGAAACGATAAATGCTTTTATTGGCAAAGTGAATACGGGCGGTGGAACTGGCTCGCCGACAATCGTTTTTAAACAAGGACGAATGGACGATAAAGACAACAGCATTTTACATTGGACGGTTACTTTAAATAATGCATTAACGCCAATTGATAATGCGATTTATACCGACACGCTTGGTTCAGGTCAAAATCTGGTCGGAAGCGCGACAATCAAATACAGAGATGCCAATAAAAAAGTCATCACAACAAATATCCAACCAATTACACTAGATCCTGACCGTAATTTCGAACTGTCAATCGGCACATTAAACAATCAATCTGTCGTCATTACTTACGATACGAAAATTACGACAAAACAAAAAAGCTATACGAATAAAGCAACTCTTTCTGGTGACAATTTAGATCCAGTTTCAAGGAATGCAACGGTTAATGATTACAGCAGTGGCGGACAAGGCTCAGGAACTGCACCACCAGTCAAAGAAGAACCACCATTCATCCCAGCCGAAAAGCAGCCGATTGAAAAAACAGTCGAAACAGACTTTGGCCCACTGGAAGTTGTCAAAGATTCCGAACAAAATGGCAAAATCAAAGTCATTTACAAAGTGAAAAGCGGCGATACATTACCGGGTGTAGCGAAAAAATTCGATGTCACCGTTTCAGAAATAAAAGACTGGAATAATCTTACTTCAGACACATTACAAGCAGGACAAAAACTACAATTAACGATTGAAAAAACATTGCTATCAAAAATCACCGTTCCACCAGTGCAAAAAGTGACAAGCACAACGAGAGTAGATGGGGTTGTGAGCGGCGGTGCGACAGGTACGTTGCCGCATACAGGGGACAGCAATCCACTCATTCCATTTGTGACAGGGTTAAGCTTGATTGCACTTGGTTTTACATTTGGACGTAGAAATTAAAGAAAAGGAAGCGCTGATTTTACTCAAGCGCTTCCTGTTTTTTTATAAAAGATGACCTTTTTTCCGCTGCGTCACCATTTGGTTTTTAGAAGAATCATGGAATGTTTTCGAGCCTTTCTTTGGCTTTTCTGGAAGGTTAATCGTGATGGTTTTGCTTTCAGTCTTTCCGTCAGCCATTGTCGCTGTAATCGTAACTAAATTATTTCCGGGTTGTAAATTATCTAAAGTAAATTGATGGTTTTCGGTGCTACCAGCAATTGTTTGCGTTTTATTATTGGTTGTGGCGGTAATCGTTGCTGCGGTTTCGGTTACGAACATTAATTCC
The DNA here is from genome assembly GCF_014229645.1 of Listeria swaminathanii. Classification (GTDB taxonomy): domain Bacteria; phylum Bacillota; class Bacilli; order Lactobacillales; family Listeriaceae; genus Listeria; species Listeria swaminathanii. The sequence continues at coordinate 628,780 of NZ_JAATOD010000001.1, forward strand.
GCGCTGTTTTTCATCGTTTCAATATAAGGATCTTGAATAGAATAAGGGAGAAACATTTCCATTAATTCGCTCGTTGTTGCCGTTGTATAAGTGGTTTCTGTTGTTTCTTTTTGCGCGTGGGCTATTTCTGGAAGCCAGTTTAGCGTTAACGACAAAAGCGCAATTATTACTAGAATATAACCTTTTTTCTTCATTATCCTCACCTCTTCTTAATACATTATAAAAAACAAATATGAACAAACTATGAATAAAACATGATACTTTTAAAAAGATCGCTTCCAATTTAGCAATTATTAACGTAAGATAAAAAGAAAAAAGGAGTAGAGCAATGGAACTTGAAAATTTAGAAAAGAAATTACCGGAGAAAATTAAAACAGTTTGGCGGCAAACAGAGGGAATTGCGGTCCTAGTTTTTCTGCTTTGTTCGGTTGCAGCAGCGATTATTTTGTATTATGCAGAAGTTTCGGTTTGGTGGAGCGCGATTGGCTTTGGCTTGACCGCTGTCTATGCTGCATTTATCTACTTATTCATTATTCCGTTTCGTTTTGCACGTTGGAGCTATCAGATTAAACCAGACGAAATGGAAATTCAGCACGGTATCATTTTTAGAAGTCGTGTCTTAATTCCGATGATTCGCATTCAACACGTGGAAACAGAGCAAGGCCCACTACTGAGAAGACAAAAATTAGTTTCCTTATCGATTACAACAGCAGCAAGGACACATAAAATTGAAGCGGTAAACGAGTGCGAGTCGGATGAACTTAGACATCATATCCTTGAACTTGTGAAGGTGGCGAAAGAAGATGTTTGAAGAAAGACGCCTCCATCCAATCGCCTTAATTAAAGAAATTATCACGAACGTAAGGCGCAATATTGTGCCAATCGTCGTTGGTTTATTTTCTGTTTTTCGGGCAGTTAATAGCAATGGTTACTTGCCAAACTGGGCGGTATATTTGATTATTGTCGTCGTTATTTTGCTCATTTTAACCCCGGCCGTTTTAAAATACATTACATATAAATACACACTGGAAGACCAAGGAATTCGCATTAAATACGGTTTGATTTTCCGGAAAAATACATACATACCATACGAACGCATTCAAACCGTCCAAAAGAAGCAGTGGTTTTTCTTTATCCCGTTTAATGTCTGCCAAGTTTTAATCGAAACAGCTGGTGGCAAAGGAAAAGCAGAAGCCGATTTAGTCGCTGTTCCTGTAGGCGTGGTTGATGAACTAAAAGATTTACGCGACGGTAAAAAAGCAGCGATTCAAGAAGTCACGCCAGAAACCGAGGAACCAGCAGTTGAAGTAGTCGAAACACCAGAAAAAACCGTCATGCTACAAACAAAACAACTCATCCTAATGGCCGTAACATCCGGCGGCGTTTTCGGAACACTCCTCATCGTCCTTGCGTTCATGCAACAATTCCGCGAAGTCATTCCGACCGACTGGATGGAAGCGCAAGCCGAACAACTATGGAAATTGGGCGTCATCGTGCTGATCGTTTTAATTGTCCTCATTCTTTTAGTATTATGGGGCATTTCGATTGTGACGACCTTATTCAAATATTTCCAGTTCAAACTGATGAAATATCCCAATTCGCTTGTCGTGGAAAAAGGGTTACTAGAACGCAATCACACGACAATTTCACTGGCGCGTATTCAAGGGATTACCATCATCGAATCCCCATTACGACAAATGCTCGGCTTGGTTGCGGTCAAAGTTATTACAGCCGGTAACTCTGGCGATGAAAAACAATCCGGCGACATTTTGCTCTTACCGATTATGAAAAAAGAGCTAGCCTTAGAAACACTAAAAGAAATGCTACCAGATTATTTATTCGAAATGGAAACAATGGAACGCGCACCAAAGATCAGTTTGCGCAGATTTTTACGAATTTACTTAATCTGGACAATCATCCCGGCCGCTCTTGCAAGTATATTATTTTTCCCACTCGGCTTAATTAGCATTATTTTGCCAGTTTTAGCGGGGATAAAAGCAATAGCCAGCTACCGCGCGACAGGCGTTTTCACAGATAACAACACACTACTCGTCCAGTCGCGGCCGATTTTTTCCAAATTAACGCACATCATCCGCAAAGAACGAATCCAAGGCTTGCGGTTAAGACAGAGCATTTGGATGGAGAAGGGCGAATCTAGCCACTTAAATGTTTGGCTTAAATCCGGAAGTACGAGCGCGGAGGCCTACGTTCGCTATATACACCAAGATCAAGCCATCGCTATTTACAACTGGTACAGCCCATCCAAAACAACCAACTAAAAAGAGAACATTCCATTCGCGAAAAATCTGCTGAAATAAGCGCACGATTTTTCAGGGGTGGGTGTTCTTTTATTTTTTGTTCAATTACGAGGAAATCTGGTAAAATAGATAGAATAAACGATAGAGTAGTTAGAGGGGATTGGTTAAGTAGTGAAACATATAGTCATTATCGGAGGCGGCTTATCAGGGCTTGCAGCAGCGTATGAATTACAAAAAACACATCCGAATTATACATGGGAATTAGTAGAAAAAGACGAAAAATTAGGCGGTAAATTTAAAACGGTCAAACGTGACGGATTTTTAATTGAAAAAGGGCCGGATTCCTTTTTAGCTAGAAAGCCAGCTGGTGTGGGATTAGTTACGGACTTAGGTCTTGAAGATAAACTGATTGCTAACGCGACGGGAAGGTCGTATATTTATCACGAAAAAGCGCTCCATCCGATTCCAGAAGGCTCGGTGATGGGAATTCCAACCGATAAACAGGCCTTGCTAGCAAGCACACTCGTATCAGAAATTGGCAAAGCGCGGGCATTGCAAGAACCAACCATTGAGCCAAACAATCAACAAAATGATCAAGCTCTTGGCGATTTTTTTGAAGCACGTTTTGGCAAAGAATTAGTGAAAACAATCATCGAACCGCTATTATCAGGAATTTACGCGGGTGATATTTATAAAATGAGTTTGCGCGCCACTTTTCCACAGTTTGAACAGGCTGTTAAAAAGTACGGCAATCTTATGGATGGCTTGAAAGAAAGCAGCATGCAGACGACAGGCACAAAGGCGACAATTGGCGCTTTTCGAACATTAGAAGGTGGACTAGATACGTTGCCAAAAGCGGTTGCGGACGCGCTACCACCGGAAAACTTGCATACAGCGAAACAAGCAACCCATATCGCGAAAAAGAATCGCTCTTACGAAATTGCTTTTGCAGATGGAACTAAAATGGAAGCAGATGGCGTGATTATTGCCGCCACACATGATGCGCTAATTCATTTACTAGCAGAAACAACTACCGAACCATTTGCGGGACAGCCACTTACGACACTCGCAACTGTTTCGCTCGCATATAATGAAAAAGATGTGCCGATTTTGCCAGATGGAACGGGTTACTTAGTGGCTCGAACCGCGCCGTATAAAACCACCGCTTGCACATGGGTTCAGAAAAAATGGCCGCATATGGTACCGAAAAATAAAATGTTACTCCGCGGCTTCGTTGGAAAAGCTGGGGAAACATGGTTAGAACAAGCAAGTGATGAAGCAATTGTTACGGCAGTTCTGTCGGATTACGCGGAAATAATGGACCTCCACGCCGCACCACTTTTTTATGAAGTGAGTCGAATGAAATCAGCGATGCCGCAATACTTAGTCAACCATCAAGACCGTTTAAAACAATTGAAAAAGAATATCCAGGCAGATTACCCAGGCGTTTATTTTGCTGGAATGAGTTATGAAGGCGTCGGTATTCCGGATTGCATCGCGGGAGCACAATCGGCCGTTACTGAATTAGCAGATTACTTGGAAGAGGTGTAACATGATTAAAGGAATTGGACTAGATATGATTGATTTAGATCGCGTAAAACAAGTGGTAGAGAAGAATCCACGCTTTATCGAACGCGTTTTAACAGAAAAAGAAATTAAGCAATTTGAAAAATATGAAGGTAGCCGTAAAATTGAATTTTTAGCTGGACGTTTTGCTGCCAAAGAAGCATACGCCAAAGCAAATGGAACTGGCTTTGGGAAACATTTAAGCTTTACTGATGTGGAAATTTTGCAAGTAGAAGATGGCCGGCCACACGTTACCTTACCAGCCAAACCGGGCGAAAATGTTTTTGTAAGTATTACCCACACAGCCAGATCAGCCGCAGCGCAAGTGATTATTGAAATATAGAAAGGAAAGTGAACAATCATGGTGACAGGCTGGCATCGTCCAACATGGATTGAAATAGACCGCGCAGCAATTCGCGAAAATATAAAAAACGAACAAAAGCAATTACCTGAAAATGTCGCATTATGGGCAGTTGTAAAGGCCAATGCTTACGGCCACGGTATTATTGAAGTAGCCAAAACCGCGAAAGAAGCAGGCGCTAAAGGTTTTTGCGTTGCTATTTTAGATGAGGCTCTTGCCCTTCGCGAAGCTGGGTTTCAAGCCGACTTTATTCTCGTATTAGGTGCAACCAGCCAAGAAGACGCCAATCTCGCAGCAAAAAATCATATTTCGCTTACCGTTTTCAGAGAAGACTGGCTAGACAACTTAGCGTTAGAAGCACCATTACAGATTCATTTAAAAGTGGATAGTGGCATGGGGCGCCTTGGTATTCGTAGCGCGGAAGAAGCACGACACATCGAAGCAACGATAGCTGAAAATAAGCAACTACAACTAGAAGGTATTTACACGCATTTTGCGACAGCCGACCAACTAGAAACTAGTTATTTCGAGCAACAATTAGCTAAATTTACGACGATTTTAGCGAGCCTAAAAGAACGCCCGACATTCGTCCACACAGCAAATTCCGCAGCTTCATTATTACAGCCGCAAATGAATTTCGATGCGATTCGTTTTGGCATTTCGATGTACGGATTAACGCCTTCCAAAGAAATTAAAATGAGTTTGCCATTCGAGCTGAAAGCAGCACTCGCACTTTATACTGAAATGGTACTTGTGAAAGAACTTGCACCAGGTGATAGTGTTAGCTACGGGGCAACCTACACAGCAACAGAACGAGAATGGGTCGCAACTTTGCCAATTGGTTACGCAGACGGACTTATTCGGCATTATAGTGGTTTTCACGTTTTAGTAGACGGAGAGCATGCTCCAATCATCGGAAGAGTATGTATGGACCAAACAATCATAAAACTTCCGCGCGAATTTCAAACTGGTTCAAAAGTAACGATAATTGGTACAGATCATGGAAACACGATAACAGCAGATGATGCAGCGGAATACCTAGATACAATTAATTATGAAGTTACTTGTTTGCTAACTGAAAGAATACCAAGGAAATACATCCATTAAAAGGTAATATTCGTGCTTTTTTTAGTAGAAGCGTTTATAATCTAACATATGAAACTTTATAGCTATATATAGGACTTAAGGGAGTAACCTCAACTAGAACTGTAACTTTCTTAACAATAAAATGCGAAATAACTCTTTTCTTCATGGCGTGATAATGGTACGATATAGTTGTTACTTACAGGTACGAGGCTTTGGGGGTGTGACACGTGTTAGAGAAAGAAAAGCGGATGATAATATCCGTAGAACTGACACAGGAAATGGTACAAGAACTCGACGTAGTTGTAGAAAAAGAAAAAATGGGGCGGAGTGAAGTTATAATGGAAGCAACGCAACAATTTTTACAAGAGAAAAGGGCTCGCGAATTAAGAGACGAGATGGAACGCGGTTATGCAGAAATGGCGACAATTAATTTCGCTATTGCATGCGAGTGTACTCATGTCGAGGCAGAAGCAGAAGACAGGAATATTAGTATTTTAGGAGGTTAATGGCTGATGGTGAAGCGTGGTGACGTATACTACGCGGACCTTTCCCCCGTGGTCGGAAGCGAGCAAGGGGGAATAAGGCCTGTTCTCATCATTCAAAATGATATTGGAAATCGATTCAGTCCAACTGTGATTGTGGCAGCAATAACTGCAAAGATTCAAAAAGCAAAACTGCCAACTCACGTGGAAGCTACTCGTAAAGATGGCTTTGAGAGAGATTCTGTCATTCTTTTGGAACAAATTAGAACGATTGACAAACAGCGCCTGACAGATAAAATTACACATTTGGACGAAGAGTTAATGGCCAAGGTAAACAAGGCACTCGAAGTTAGTCTAGGAGTAGTAGAATTCTAATCCATCCTAAAAAATAACATAAAATGATGAATGCAGGGCAAACGGGTCTGACGTAAAAAAATAGTTTAATACATAATGAAATAATTAACTGCTTTTGAGAAACAGTGAGGACATCAGAAACCTACAAACAACGCGTATCAACATACTCGCTAAATTTGTTTCTAATGTCTTTTTTTCAAAAGCTAGTTAATCAAACCGCAGAGTAAAAGAGAAAATTTGGTTAATAGTGGAGAAAGGTTGGAAAATAACTGATGTATAAAGATTTTGCAAACTTCATCCGTACTAATAAAGCAGACTTACTGAATGACTGGATGAACGAAATGGAGAAACAATCAGATCAGCTAATCAACGACATTGCCAAAGAAGCAATGTACGAAGAGACGAGCAAAGAATTTGTTGATTTAATTGTCTCAAACGTTACTGAAAACGGCTCGAAATTCAATGAAAAACTAGATGATTTTGCAGAAAAAGTGGTCCACTTAGGTTGGCCAATTCATTTTGTCACCACAGGCCTACGTGTGTTTGGGCTTTTAGTATATACAGCAATGAGAGACGAAGATTTATTCTTAAAGAGAGAAGAGAAACCAGAAGATGATGCCTATTATCGCTTTGAAACATGGCTTTCCTCCATGTATAACAAAGTGGTCACAGCCTACGCGGATACGTGGGAAAAGACAGTTTCTATCCAAAAAAGTGCACTTCAGGAATTATCGGCACCACTTTTGCCAATATTTGAAAAAATTTCTGTAATGCCTCTAATTGGAACGATTGACACAGAAAGAGCGAAGTTAATCATAGAAAACTTGTTAATAGGTGTTGTAAAAAATCGGTCAGAAGTGGTTTTGATTGATATTACGGGAGTTCCTGTTGTTGATACAATGGTTGCGCACCATATCATTCAAGCGTCCGAAGCAGTTAGACTTGTCGGCTGTCAGGCAATGCTTGTAGGTATTAGACCAGAAATTGCGCAAACCATCGTGAACTTGGGAATTGAATTAGATCAAATTATCACGACCAACACAATGAAAAAAGGCATGGAGCGTGCGCTAGCCTTGACGAACAGAGAGATAGTAGAAAAAGAGGGGTGAATACTGTGGGGATACCAATCTTAAAGTTAGGTGAATGTTTATTAATTTCTATCCAGAGTGAATTAGATGATCATACTGCGGTAGAATTCCAGGAAGACTTACTTGCAAAAATCCATGAAACGTCGGCCAGAGGAGTAGTTATTGACATAACTTCCATCGATTTTATTGATTCATTTATTGCAAAAATTCTTGGGGACGTAGTTAGTATGTCTAAATTGATGGGTGCAAAAGTGGTTGTAACTGGGATACAGCCAGCAGTTGCGATTACACTAATTGAACTCGGAATTACGTTTAGTGGAGTACTTTCGGCGATGGACCTTGAGAGTGGCCTGGAAAAACTTAAACAGGAATTGGGGGAATGAACATGACATTCCAATCCTGTGTAAAGATAATTAATGAATGGGACATTGTAGCTGCAAGGCAACTAGGTAGAAAAATATCCAAAGAAATTGGCTTTGGAACAGTTGACCAAGCAAGAATTACAACTGCCATCAGTGAATTAGCAAGAAATATTTTCCTCTATGCTGGACGAGGAGAAATCTGTATCGAAAAAGTAAGTGAGTCTGGCAAGCAAGGTATGATTATTGTTGCCAAAGATAAAGGCCCAGGAATTGTAGACATTAGAAAAGTAATGCAGGACGGTTATACAACTTCGGGCGGTCTTGGAGCAGGTCTCCCAGGAGTCAAACGTTTAATGGACAGTTTTGATATTGAATCCAGTATTGAAGGCGATTCTAAAGGAACGGTAATTACAACAACGAAATGGGTTCGGTAAGGAGAGCTAGAAAAAAATGGAAAAAGCTTTTGAGGGAAAATACCGTGATATTCTAATTCAATATTTAGAACATCAAGATGAAGAAATTCTTTATACTTGCGAAAAATTATCCAGAGAAGCTATGGAAGAGCGAGTATCACCAGAAGAAATTGTCCATTTGCATCGCTCGGTTCTTGAACTTTACGGAAACCAGCTGCCAGATTTTGTACGATTATCATTTGATGTACTACTAGAAATGATGGTAGGCTACGGCTTAGCTTATATGGAACATCTAAGTTTAAGAACCGAGCAAAAAGAATTACGTAGTGAAATCGCTCAAGCAGAAGATATGCAAAAAACGTTAATGAAAACAGAAGTACCGGAACACGACGAACTTGATTTTGGTGTTATCAGTGTCGCAGCTAGACAAATGAGCGGTGACTACTATAGCTTTACAGAAGAAGGCGACAAGCAAATCGGTATCGCTTTGGCAGACGTTATTGGTAAAGGAATTCCAGCTGCATTTAGCATTTCCATGATAAAATATGCACTTGCTGGAATGACGGGAGATGATAGAAAACCATCTATCGTACTCGAATCGCTAAACCAAGTAGCGGAAGAAAATATTAACGACAACATGTTTATTACGATGTTTTACGGGCTTTATCACGAAGATACACATTTGTTTGAATATGGTTCAGCCGGACACGAACTGGGCTTATATTACCAACATAAAGAGAACACTTTTTCTGATTTATATGCCAAAGGTTTACCACTCGGTGTGGATAAAAACGCCGTCTATCGTCAATTTGATAAGAGAATTGAAGTGGGCGATGCCGTATTTATTATGTCGGATGGTGTAACCGAAACAAGAACAGCCAATGGTTTTATTGAACGTGAAGAGTTAACAGAAATTATAGCAGCGCATATTTCATTATCTGCTGAAAAAATGGTTCATGCGATTTATGATCAGTTAGTTAAAATGCAAAACTTTGAGTTGCATGATGACTTTACACTTATTTGTATTAAACGAACTAAATAAGAAGAAGTGAAGACGTACCTCATTCTTTAGAGAGCATTTACTGGTGAGTAAACGTATTTAAAGGGTGGAGCGTTTTTATTTTTGAATGTTTTAATTTTATTTGTTAGGGTAAAATCGACAGTATACTTAAATTAGATGGGGTGAAGTGATGAATATTAGTATAGAAATAAAAGAACGTGATACTGACCACATAGACATATTTGTTGCTGGGGAGATCGATGCTTATACAGCGCCAAAGGTAAAAGAAGCACTAGAAGTATATCAAGTAAAAGAGGGTATTGTACTTCGAATCGATTTAACAGAAGTGAGTTACATGGATAGCACCGGATTAGGCGTATTTGTAGGGGCTTTCAAAAGCTTACGTCAACGCCAAAGTGAACTTGTCTTGTTTGGTTTAAGCGACCGACTTTTCCGATTGTTTGAAATCACAGGATTGTCAGATATCATCGAAATCAAAAATGTAGAGGGTGAAATGAATGGCAACAATGCATGACAAAATTACATTACAACTTCCTGCCAAGCCTGAATATGTAAGTTTAGGTAGACTTTCATTATCAGGAATTGCAAGTCGCGCAGGATTTTCTTATGAAGCAATTGAAGATTTGAAAATAGCTGTAAGTGAAGCCATCACTAATTCCGTAAAGCATGCATTTAAAGGGGAAGAAGATGGCGAGATCACAGTCGAATATCTTATTTATGAAGATAAGCTAGAAGTTCGTGTTTCCGATAACGGCACAAGCTTCGACCTAGAAACCCGTAAACAAGAAATTGGCCCATATGATGTGGGCGAGGATGCGGAGATGATGCGTATCGGTGGGCTAGGTTTATTTTTAATTGAAACATTAATGGATGACGTGAAACTTTATTACGATGAAGGGGTTTCTGTCGTAATGACCAAATATATTAATGAAAAGCAGGTGGAGGAGAATGCCAAAAGTATCTCAACCTGATAAAGAAGCCAAAGAAAAAGTCTATATTTGGATTGCCGCTTACCAAGAAAATGGCGACCAAGATGCCCAGTATAATTTAGTTGTTCATTATAAAAATTTAGTAGAATCCATTGCGCGCAAATATTCCCAAGGTAAATCTTTTCATGAAGATTTAGTTCAAGTTGGGAATATTGGTTTACTTGGAGCTATTAGAAGATATGATGCAACGTTTGGAAAAAGCTTTGAAGCATTTGCCGTGCCAACAATTGTTGGTGAAATTAAACGATTTTTACGTGATAAAACGTGGAGTGTTCATGTGCCACGCCGAATCAAGGAATTGGGACCGAAAATTAAAAACGCTGTAGAAGAGCTGACGAGAGAACTACAAAGCTCACCTCAAATTAGCGATATTGCTGATTTCATCGGAGTCACGGAAGAAGAAGTTTTAGAAGCAATGGAAATGGGGAAAAGCTACCAAGCACTTTCTGTAGATCATTCGATTGAAGCTGATTCGGATGGAAGTACCATTACGTTACTTGATGTTGTTGGTGGTACTGATGATGGATTTGAACGTGTAAATCAACGTATGCTTTTAGAGAAAGTTCTCCCTGTTTTAGATGAGCGAGAACAGAAGATTTTGCAATATACATTCATTGAAAATCGCAGTCAAAAAGAAACTGGTGAACTACTCGATATATCACAAATGCATGTGTCTAGAATCCAACGTCAAGCTATTAAAAAACTTCGAGAGGCGTTGCAGAATGAGGAAGTGGAGTAAATGAACAAGGCGGTTGAATCAAATAATTTATTTGTATTTCAACGTTCTAAAGCATTACAACAATACTGCGGGGATGTTTATTATACCCATGAGGACGAAAATGGTTTTCTGTATGTTCTTTCGGATGGGCTTGGAAGTGGTCTTGAAGCCAATAGAGCGGCCAAAGCGACCGTTGACGCCATCAAAGAAGATATCCATGCAGACATTACAGAAATGCTTGAAAAAGCGAACCAGGCTGTCTCTGGCTTGCGTGGTGCTGCAATTGCCATTATCAAAGGTGACTACTTAACGAAAACACTTCATTATACCGGCATGGGCAATATTCGTTTTTATATGATTGGCATAGAAGATAAACTTATTTTTCCACTTTCTGGCTCTGGTTTTTTATCAGGTAGAAAACAGAAGTATCGGTTGCAATCTTTTAAATACAAACCAGGCAGTAAGTTTTTGATGCATTCAGATGGTCTTGTTTTATCTCGCGTTCGAAAAAGCCTAGAATCGCCACTTTGTGTAGTGAAAATTGGACATTTAATTGAGCGAAATATATTGGATATTCCAACAGATGATGTAACGTTCATGGTTGGCAAATTTCCAGAATAATAATAACACCTTTTAAACTAGTGATGGTTTGAAAGGTGTTTTTTTCAGATTGGGTGTGAGAACAGGGTCTATTTATGGTATATTAGAATAGAGCGCTAGTTTTTTATACTTAATCATGTGATAAATGTCACTTAGTAAGCGTGAAGCCAAATTGCTTTGCGTTTTTTTCGCGCGGATTAAAATACAAATAAGAGAGAAGGAGCAAATTGAAGAAAGTTCTATTGAATAGTGTAAAAGGTTATACGTGGGCGAGATTTAGGAAAGACTTGCTTGCGGGTATTATCGTGGGCATTATTGCCTTGCCACTGGCGATGTCCTTTGCGATTGCATCGGGAGTAAGTCCGGAATATGGAATCTATTCTAGTTTTGTAGCGGGAATTATTGTTTCTATTTTTGGTGGTTCGAAATTTCAAATCGCCGGACCAACTGGCGCATTTATTCCGGTACTACTTGGAATCGTATTAACATATGGTTATCAAGATTTACTTGTAGCAGGGATGATGGCAGGGGTTTTACTATGCTTAATGGGTATTTTCAAAATTGGCACACTGATTAAATTTATTCCTCGACCAGTGACGATCGGATTTACGGCAGGGATTGCTGTTACGATTTTTATGGGGCAAGTGGGGAATTTCCTAGGATTAACTGGAATGGAGAAACACGAATCATTTGTAGCGAATATGAAAGAGATCTGGTTGCATCTCGATTCATGGAATTTTTATAGTATACTCATTTCTTGTATTTGTATGCTTGTATTATTTGTTTTTCCGAAAATCTTGCCGAGAATTCCAGCGCCACTCATTGGACTAGTGATTACAACAGCGATTGCGATGCTGTTTTTCCCGGATGCTCTGCCAACGATTGGCTCGGCGTATGGTGATATTCCTAGCACGTTTCCACCGTTTGAATTTCCTGATATGACGTTTGCGAATATGAGTAAACTCGTTGGACCGGCTTTTGTTATCGCGATGCTCGGCGGGATTGAGTCACTTCTTTCAGCTGTGGTGGCGGACGGAATGACGAATACCAAACATAATAGTAATCGCGAACTAATCGGGCAAGGGATTGCCAATATTGTTACACCGATGTTCGGCGGGATCCCAGCAACGGGAGCTATAGCGAGAACGGCGACCAATATTAATAATGGCGCGACTAGCCGTGTTTCGGGTGTTATTCACGGGATTTTTGTATTACTGACTTTACTCGTGCTTGCTCCGGTAGCTGTTAATATTCCGATTGCAGCAATGGCGCCAATTTTAATGTTGGTAGCTTGGAATATGAGCGAACGAAAAACCTTCCAGCACATTATCAAACTAAAATCAGGCGATACGTTAGTGCTAATTATCACTTTTTTATTGACCGTATTTGCAAGTTTGACTGTGGCGGTCGAAGTTGGATTGCTGTTGGCGGTTGTTCTTTTCGCGAAACAAATGGGCAGTTCGATGCAAATCGAAGAAATTGAACCAGAAGGCGCTGAAATTGCTCCTCATTTACACGAGAAAATTAGTATTTTTACGATTCGTGGTCCGCTTTTCTTTGGCGCAGCGCAGATTTTTCAACAAAATATTATTAAAGCAATTCATGTGAAACCGGAATTTCTGATTTTGCGGATGGGGAAAGTGCCGATTATCGATGCGACTGCAGAAGGCTATTTCCACCAAATTGAAAAAGAATTTTCGAAGCAAGGCGGTCAAATTTTAATTACCGGGCTAACGGATAAGGCGAAAGAAAGTCTGAAAGGTAGCGGACTTTACGACCGGATAGGTGAAGAGCACTTCTTTTCCCATACCGAAGATGCGATTCGTTATGCGGAAAATGCTTTAAATAAGTAAGGCGGGTAGCTTTTGTCAGTTGAAACGTAATTATGTTACACTTAGTAGATAATGAAATAAATGGAGGCTATCAAGTATGGAACAAATGCAAGAAAAAATAATGAAATTAGTCCAAAAATCGCTAACGTATAAACCAGCGCAAATTAATGCCGTTATCAAATTGATGGAAGAGGGCAACACGGTCCCATTTATCGCACGTTACCGTAAAGAAATGACTGGTAGCCTAGATGAAGTTGAAATTCGCGATATTGAAGAAACATTTGAATATGTAACGAAATTAGAAAATCGTAAAGAAGAAATCATTCGCCTAATAGCTGAACAAGGAAAATTAACAGACGAACTGAGAGCCGCAATCGTCAAAGCGGAAAAACACCAAGCGCTTGAAGATTTATATCGTCCTTATAAACAAAAGAAACGCACGAAAGCAACGATTGCCAAAGAAAAAGGCTTAGAACCACTGGCTGAATGGCTTATGAGCTTTCCGAGCAATGCCGATCCACTGACAGAAGCTGCAAACTACATTTCAGAAGAAAAAAAAGTGGAATCAGCAGAAGCTGCATTACTCGGCGCGCATGAAATTATCGCTGAACAAATCAGTGATGAGCCTAGTTTCCGTGAATGGATTCGTAACTTTACACGCAAATTCGGGATGATTGAATCCAGAGCGAAAAACGCCGACGCAGACGAAAAAGGCGTGTACGAAATGTATTATGAATTTAACGAAATGATTGGCAAAGTAGCTAGTCACCGTATTCTTGCCTTTAACCGCGGCGAAAAAGAAGACATTTTACGCGTCCAAGTCCAAGTGGATACAACAAAAATCTTCCAATATTTATTTGAAAAAGTTATCCAAAATCGCAATTCTGCAACTCGTCCTTATGTAGAAGAAGCTATTTTAGATGCCTATAAACGCTTTATTGGTCCAGCAATTGAACGTGAAATTCGCGGTGAACTAACAGACAAAGGTGAAGAACAAGCCATCCATATTTTCTCCGAGAACTTGCGCAAATTGCTATTACAACCACCTTTAAAAGGGAAAATCATCCTTGGGGTCGATCCGGCTTTTAGAACAGGTTGTAAATTCTCTGTGTTAGATCAAACGGGGAAAGTGCTAGAAATCGGTGTTGTTTATCCACATACGGCTAAAGCACGTCGCCCAGAAGCGAAACAAAAAATTGCAGAAATTTTATCAACATATCAAGTAGAAGTTATCGCGATTGGTAACGGAACGGCATCGCGTGAAACGGAGCAATTTATCGTGGAAGTTATTCGTGAATCGAACTCTAATGCTTATTATTGTATCGTGAATGAAGCTGGTGCGAGTGTGTATTCCGCGAGTGAAACAGCCCGTGAGGAGTTCCCGGATTATCAAGTAGAAGAACGTAGCGCCGTTTCGATTGGACGCCGTTTGCAAGATCCATTAGCAGAACTTGTGAAAATTGATCCAAAATCTGTTGGCGTAGGCCAATACCAACATGACGTAGCTCAAAAACGACTAAATGAAACGCTAACTTTTGTCGTTGAAACAGCCGTTAACCAAGTCGGAGTCAACGTTAATACAGCATCCGCTTCTCTTTTACAATATGTTGCTGGTTTGAATAAAACAGTTGCAAATAATATTCGTAAATATCGCGAGGAAAATGGCTCGTTTGCTTCTCGTAAAGAGTTGAAAAAAGTTCCTCGTCTAGGTGCGAAATCATATGAACAAAGTATCGGTTTCTTACGTATTTTAGAAGGCGAAAATCCGCTTGATAAAACAGCGATTCACCCTGAAAGTTATAAGGCGGCTGAGCAAATTGTTAAAGCAGCTGGTTTTGGCTTAAAAGATATCGGCAGCGAAGATTTAAAAGCGGCATTACAAGCGCTTAGTATCCCAGAAGAAGCAGAGAAATTAAGCATTGGTAAAGAAACAATGCGCGATATCATTGATAACTTAATTGCTCCTGGGCGTGATCTTCGTGACGAACTTCCAGCACCACTTTTAAAACAAGATGTTATTTCGATGGAAGATTTGAAACAAGGCATGGAACTTCAAGGAACGGTTCGTAACGTGGTTGATTTTGGCGCTTTTGTTGATATTGGCGTGAAACAAGACGGCCTTGTGCATATTTCGAAACTAAGTAATTCTTTTGTTAAAAACCCGATGGATGTCGTTTCTGTAGGAGACGTTGTAACGGTTTGGGTGGATGAAGTAGATACGAAGAAAAATCGTATTGCCTTAACGATGCTTAATCCAAATGGAAGTGTTAAATAATGAATCAAGCAGAATTGCAGCGACACATGGAAGAAGTGTCGCTGCAATTTTTCCAAAAAGAATTTCGTCATCAAGCCGTTTTTAACGCGCGTTTACGGACGACTGGTGGGCGTTATTTACTCAAAAGTCATGATATTGAAATGAACCCTAAGTATTTGGAAAACTTCGGATTAGACTACTTTATCGGCATTATGAAGCACGAACTATGCCATTATCACCTCCATTTAGAGAACAAAGGCTATCAACATCGCGATAAAGATTTCCGAGATTTATTAAAAAAAGTAGACGCGCCACGATTTTGTGCAGCGATTCCGCGTGAAATTACGATGCATGAATATACATGCAAAAGCTGCGGGAAGTCATTTTTAAGGCAGCGTAGATTTAATGTGAACCGTTATCGCTGTGGTAGTTGCGGCGGAAAACTAAAGCAAACGGACTCCAAGAAAATTTATACAGAAAACCCATGAAAAGTCTTGCATTTTCGCCGGATTCTGCGTATACTAGTGGAAGTCAGATAATTCCACAGTAGCTCAGTTGGTAGAGCAATCGGCTGTTAACCGATCGGTCGCAGGTTCGAGTCCTGCCTGTGGAGTTTGGGGAAGTACTCAAGTGGCTGAAGAGGTGCCCCTGCTAAGGGTATAGGTCGCTCGCGCGGCGCGAGGGTTCAAATCCCTCCTTCTCCGTAATAAAAAGGTTGCCTTGAATTTTTAAGGTGACCTTTTTTATACTCTAAAATAGTTTTTTTATAAGAGAATTGCTATAATAAGAAAAACGTTTCAGAAAGGAATGGACCATGGATAATAAACTAGAATTTACAACGATTGATGAATATATTACCCAAGCGCCACCAGAAACAAAAGAAGTGTTGCAAAAAATAAGAGAGACTATCCAAGGTGCTGCGCCGGAAGCGACGGAGAAGATAAGCTATCAAATGCCGACTTTTTATTTTGAAGGGAATTTAGTTCACTTTGCTGTTGCGAAAAATCATTACGGTTTTTACCCAGCTTCTAGTGGTATTGCGGCGTTCGAATCTAAGCTAGGCAACTACAAACATTCCAAAGGGGCCGTACAATTTCCAATCAAAGAAGAAGTTCCTTACGATTTAATTAAAGAAATGACGCTTTTTCGACTGGCTGAAAATAAACAAAAAGCAGCAGACAAGCTAGTGAAGAAAAAGAAAAAATAAGTGAGAGGCTTTCATCATAATGATGGGAGCTTTTTTGTTTGGTCATTTATTTTAAAAAGACTAGACATTTAAAATTAAATGAGTATAATAATAAATAGAAAACGTTTTCTTTTAGAAAAAAATACGTTTGGGGGAAGAACAGTGAATAAATTTATGGAGTTGCTGGGGGATAAATTAATGCCTCTTGCTGCAAAGTTAGGAGAGAATCGCTATTTAACGACTTTACGAGATGCTTTTATGTTAGCGTTTCCACTGACGATGTTTGGTTCGATTGCCGTTGTTTTGATGAACTTGCCATTTTGGAGTGACGAAACGAAAGCCGTTTTACAGTTGTATTTAGGTAATGCCCAAAATGCGACGATGAGTATTATGACGGTTTTTGTTGTTTTTGGAATTGGTTATTCGTTATCGAAGTATTATAAAGTAGAAGCGATTTACGGGGGTGCAGTGGCGCTCGCTAGTTTCTTGATTTTAACGCCATTTTTCTTTAATAGTGCCAATGGGGAACTAGTTACTGGGGCGCTTTCGCTTGATCGTCTTGGTGCAAAAGGTATGTTTATTGGGATGATTACTGGTTTTATCGCGGGGGAATTATATCGTTTCTTCGTGCAACGTGATTGGACGATTAAAATGCCTGATGGGGTTCCGCCAGCTGTTGCCAAATCGTTTGCAGCTTTAATACCAGCCGTTTTGACTTTAAGTATCTTTTTAGTAATTAACATTGTCGTTCAATTCTTCTTCAATACTAACTTACATGATGTAGTGTACACAGTTATCCAAAAACCGCTCGTTGGTTTAGGATCGGGAATTATCCCAACGCTGATTGCGCTTTTCTTTGTCCAAGTATTGTGGTTCTTCGGTTTACATGGTCAAATTATTGTAAACTCTGTAATGGATCCGATTTGGAATACGTTAATGCTTGAAAATCTGGATGCCTATAAAGCTGGGTCTCCGTTACCACACATTATTACCAAACCATTTATGGAAGTATTTACGGTCGGCATGGGTGGATCTGGGATGACACTCGCAGTAGTAATCGCGCTCGCTTTTCTAATGAAGAGTAAACAGAGCAAAGAAATCGGTCGTTTAGCGCTCGGTCCTGGTATTTTTAACGTCAATGAACCGGTACTCTTCGGGATGCCGATTGTGCTGAATGCGACGATTTTAATTCCGTGGATATTGGCGCCACTCATTGTAACTACGCTTAATTACTTTGTGATGGCTGCAGGAATTGTGCCAGCGCCAACTGGTGTATCGGTGCCGTGGACAGTGCCAATTATCATAAATGGAATCTTGGCGACGAACTCATGGTTAGGCGGAGCGCTTCAAGTGGTCGATTTCTTCATCGTCCTAATTATTTGGTATCCGTTCTTAAAACTGGTGGATCGCACGAATATTGCCCGAGAATCGGAAGCGGCTATTAAATAAGTTATCTTTTCCTTTTCGATATGCTATAATTTGATTGGAAATGGCTAGACATTTTTAATTCAAGCAAAGGAGCGATCGAATTGGTTAAGTATGAACTGATTGCAGCAGATATCCGTGAAAAAATAAACAACGGTACTTATCCACCAGAATCCATTCTTCCCGATCAAGTGAGCTTATGCAAAACCTATGATTGTAGCAGAATGACAATAAAAAAAGCTTTTGACGTATTGGCGCTTGAAGGACTTGTTTATAGGCAACGTGGTGCGGGAACCTTTGTCATGAAAAATGCCTTAGCTAATAAGCAAGATGCGAGTTTGCGGGATTATGACGGATTAACAAAAATGATGGGAGGCAATCGAATTTCGAGTAAAATTATTGCATTCGATATTGCTTTCCCAGATGAAAAAACACAAGAACAACTTTTAATTAAAGCAGACCAACCAGTGTATAAATTGATTCGATTACGCTTGTTAGATGGTGAGCCATACGTGCTGGAGCATACAACAATGCCGGCAGATTTAGTTCCTGGCCTAACGAAAGAGATTTTACATCATTCGATTTATGCTTATTTACAAGATTCACTAGGGCTCGTGCTAAGCGGTGCATTTCGGAAAATTAATGCCGATAAGCCATCTGAATATGACCAAGAATATTTAGCGTGCGGGGAACACGACCCAGTGCTTGAAGTAGAGCAAGTAGTGTACTTAAAAGATGGCAGACCAGTCGAGTATTCTCGCTCAAGACATCGCTATGATACGAGAAGTTTTATTATGGTTGACCACCGGGAAAAATGAAATAAAGTCAGCATGCCCAAAAAGTATTGCTGACTTTGTTTTATCCTAGTAAAAATGCATAAAAAGCGTTCGATAAAAAATTTGTAAATAAAATTAGAAAAAGCCGTTGACAGTCACTCAGATTATGTTATAATAAAAAAGCTGGTGTAAGAGAAATGAATTCAATTGAATATATATTCATTTTTCGTTTTTTATCTGGCCCGTTGGTCAAGCGGTTAAGACACCGCCCTTTCACGGCGGTAACACGGGTTCGAATCCCGTACGGGTCACTTTTTTATTCATTTTCTATACATATGGTTCCGTGGTGTAGGGGTTAACATGCCTGCCTGTCACGCAGGAGATCGCGGGTTCAAATCCCGTCGGGACCGCTCAAAAAGAATCCAAGTTTACTTGGATTCTTTTTTTCGTACGGGAAATTGGACATGGCTTTTTATTTGAGCTATAATCTTATTATTCATATAAGAATTGTAAGAATTAAATTGGAGGAATTAATCATGGATTTAGTGAAAAATGGGAAAGTATTAGAACTTGTACATCCAAGTGGAAACTGGACATTAATCAAAGAAGAAGGTTTTTCTCCAGTTCAAATAACTGTGGCTGCTGTAGCGGCTTGTAGCGGATACGTATATCAAACATTACTTGAGAAAAAACGAATTGAAATAAATGATTTAAGCATTCACACGGACTATGAGCAAGACCAAGAAAGCGCCGTGCATGTTTTGACGAAAATTAATGTTACTTTTACAGTTGATTTAGTGGATAAAAGCAATCAAACAAAAGCGGAAAAAGCGGTGCATTTAGTGAAAGATGCCTGCCCGGTTGCGAAAAGTTTAGACCCATCGATTGAAATTAATGAGATTGTTGTTTTTAAATAAATGATGAGTAGACCGAGCCTTGTTGCTTGGTCTGTTTTTTTGCGTTTAGTTTGGCTTGATTACTTAGAGGGAAGGCTATATACTGGAACCAAACAATACAAACGAGGTGCTGGGACATGGAAGAAAAAACAATAGTAGAAAAATTACAACTGACTAAATATAAAGAAGCGGTCATCCTAAATCAACCAGATGGAGCGGATTATTTCCGAAATCTAACAAATTACGAGGAAAAAATGGCTGATAAACAATACGATTTAATTTTCGATTTTGTTGAAACGCTAGAAGAATTAATTACGTTCGTGCAAAAAGTCATTGCTGAAAATAAACTTTCCGTGGATGGTTATTTATTTTTCGCCTACCCCAAAAAAGGCAATAAAAAGTTCGATACATACGTGCACCGCGATGAACTCATGCCGGCGCTAAAAACCGATGAAGAAGGTTACGTCGACGGTAGCACGCTCAAATTCACGCGAATGGTTGCGCTCGATGAAACGTACACGGTTGTTGGCCTGAAAGAAGCAACGAAGCTAAAAGCAAAGGGTGTCAAAAAGAATAATCCTTCCGCAGATGAATACGCCAACCACGTTCCCCTAGTCGCAGAATTTTTAGCAGATAAAGGCGATTTACAAACCTTCTATAATAATCTAGCAACAGGCTACCAGCGAGTATGGGCGCGTTATATTTACTCTGCCAAACAACCAGCCACACAAGAAAAAAGACGTTTAGAAATGGTCGATATTTTGAGCCAAGGTTATAAAACAAAAGATCTTTACCGACAAGGGAAAAAGTAACCAGATAATTTTATTTGGTTACTTTTTTTATGTTTGAAACTGCTTCTTTATGTAAAAGTCTCTAGGCGTGATAGAATAGAGGGGGAATAAGACGAAGCAAAATCTTGTTGCACTGGAAAAGGGGACATGCAGGATGGCGAATTATATTAACAAAGAAAGGCGCCAAATTGATTTTGATCCATTTGATTTACGGATAATTGCCGTACCAGAAGTAGTAGCGGTGCAGTTTAAGCCGCGCTCAGAGCATACTTTACTTATTCGTATTGCGGATGTCGGCGCAACCTATCAGCCACTCAAACACGAATCACTTTTTGAAGCTATTTTGCCCGTTCATTTTAATGATATTAACGAAGAAGATGATTACTGGGGACTTAGTGACAAGGAGCAGGCCGAGATGAAACTATTTAATGAAGTACATCGCGATTTGATTTATGATTTTGTGGACGCACACCCAGATTTTACGCAGATTGTTGTCCATTGTCACGCGGGAGTCAGCCGAAGTAGCGCGGTTGCTATGGGGATTGCTGAACATCTAGAGGACACGGACACATATAATAAACTTCAAGTAATTAAACGATATTTACCAAATCCGCGGGTTCTCGCGATTATGCGGGGCGAAGCGTATTTATAAAAACGAAAACGAAGAAATGTTAGGAGAGATTTTGAATGGAGAAGCATTATGATTATATTGCGATTGGTGGCGGTAGTGGCGGGATTGCTTCGATTAATCGCGCAGCCATGCACGGAGCAAAATGTGCATTAATTGAGCCGAAATTTTTAGGTGGGACATGTGTAAATGTTGGTTGTGTTCCGAAAAAAGTAATGTGGTACGGCGCGCAAATCAAAGAAGCAATGGATTTATACGCAGATGCCTATGGTTACCAAGTGGATGCAAGCTTTAACTTCCAAAAATTAGTCGAAAACCGAGAAGCATATATTGAACGCATTCGCGGTTCCTACAAAAATGGTCTTGATAATAATAACGTAGATTGGATAAAAGGCTATGCCGAATTTGTCGATGAAAAAACATTGCGCGTGAACGGCGAATTAGTGACAGCGGATCATATTTTAATTGCAACTGGCGGTGAACCAGCACTTCCTTCCATTCCAGGCACAGAATACGGTATCACATCAGATGGCTTTTTCGCATTAAAAGAACTACCTAAAAAAGTGGCGGTTGTTGGCGCGGGCTACATTGCAGTTGAACTTGCTGGCGTATTACAACAACTTGGCTCAGAAACGCATTTATTCGTCCGGAAACATGCGCCACTAAGGAATTTCGATCCACTTTTAACCGATACATTAACCGAAATTATCGAGCAATCCGATATGACGTTGCATAAACATGCGGTTCCTCAAAAAGTCGAAAAAAATTCAGATGGCAGTTTAACGTTAAGCTTAGAAGATGGTCGCACAGAAACGGTCGATACGCTTATTTGGGCAATTGGACGTAAGCCAGTTATCAAAGGACTTCAAATCGAAAAAGCGGGCGTAAAACTCTTAGAAAGCGGACATATCGCTGTAGATAAATTCCAAAATACTAATGTAGAAGGAATTTATGCAGTTGGTGATGTAACGGGTCATTACGAATTAACCCCGGTCGCTATCGCTGCTGGCCGCCGCTTGTCAGAACGCCTTTTTAACAATAAAACAGATGCTCATTTAAACTATGAAAACATTCCAACCGTTGTATTTAGCCATCCAGCTATCGGAACGGTCGGATTAACAGAACCGGAAGCAATCGAAAAATACGGCAAAGAAAATATCAAAGTGTACACTTCTAGCTTTACCTCGATGTACACAGCCATCACAGACCACCGCGAACCTTGTCGGATGAAGCTAATATGTGAAGGTAAGACAGAGCGCGTCATCGGCTTGCACGGGATTGGTTACGGCGTGGATGAAATGATTCAAGGATTCGCAGTTGCGATTAATATGGGCGCAACAAAAGCCGATTTCGACAACACAGTCGCTATCCACCCAACAGGATCCGAAGAATTTGTTACAATGAAATAGAAAACAACGATGGAGGAGGAAGTACGCAATGGGAAAAAAATTATCACTTTATTTTGTAAGACATGGTCAAACCTACTTAAATAAAAATTTACGTATGCAAGGTTGGGCTGATACGCCGCTCACACCAGAAGGCATTGAAGTAGTGAAAGAAAGTGGTCGTGGACTGGCGGAAACAGAGTTCGTTGCAGCCTATTCAAGCGACTTACACCGCACAATCGCAACAGCGGGACACTTACTTAAAGAAAATAAACACGCATTTGGTTTAACGCTAGAACCACTGAGCGAATTTCGGGAAACATTCTTCGGTTCCTACGAAGGCGAAAAAGGCGATGTAGCATGGAACGAAATTGCGCATCACATGGGATATGCAAACCAAGAAGAGCTATTCAAAAAAGCCGATGTGCGCGAAACAATGAACGGTACGAAAGCTGCTGATCCAACCGGAGATGCGGAAGATTTCATGACATTTTGGACTCGCGTAGAACAAGGTTTCTTACACGTTATCAATCGTCACCGTGAAACTGGCGGGAACGTCCTTATCGTCGCTCACGGAAATACTATTCGTAACATCGTCCATGAACTAGAACCATCGATGGACGAAGCAGTCATCTTGGACAATGCGAGTGTTACCGTATTAGCCTACGAAAACGGCTTATTCAAATTAGAACGTTTAAATGACACTTCTCATTTTAAAAAAGCATAGAAAAAACGAGCTTTAGGAATTAGTTTCCCAAAGCTCGTTTTTTTATTCTTTCGGTGTATCCGGGTCAGGAAGATTATTATCAATCGCCAGCTGACCTCGCCGCAATTTAATTAAACGATTAACGTTAACAATAATTGTTTTCACAACTGCGTAAAGTGGAACACCTAAGATCATTCCGAAAATTCCTGCTAAGTTTCCAGCAACAATTAAGATAATGATAATAGTTAGTGGGTGAATAGATAATGATTTACCCATAATATATGGAGAAAGTAAGTTAGAGTCGATTTGTTGAACAATCGTTACAACAACAATAACTAGTAATGCTTGGACTGGAGAAGTAAATAGCGCCACGATAACCGCGGGAGCAGCTCCAATGAAAGGTCCAAGGTAAGGAATAATATTTGTCGCACCAGCAATGAACCCGAAAAGTAGCGCATAAGGTTGACCAATAATTAAATACCCAATAAAAGTAAATAAACCAACAAACATACAATCAATTGCTTGCGAACTAATGTAAGTAGAGATTGTTTTGTTCATTTCTTTAATAATTTGTTTTGCTTCAGAACGAATACCAGCCGGGAAAAATTTACCAGAGGATTCAACGAACTTATGACCATCTTTAAACATATAAAAGACGATAAACGGTACAGTTACAAGGATCATTACAAAACCAGAAACGAAGGAGACAATCGCTCCAAAACTAGAAGCAACACCATCTACGACAACAGACATGATTTTTGGTAAGGAGATATTTAGTTTCGAAAGCTCTTCTTTTATGTCCACCCCTTGGAACGCTGGGTTATTGGAGAAGCTTTGTAACCATTTCTCGAAATCTTGCCAGTAGCCTGGAATAGCTTTGGCTAATTCAGTGACTTGGTCTGCAAGTGTTGGTCCCAGTTGCATTACCGCTAACACGACAAGTACGATAAAGGCAATGAAAATCAAAATAACACTCAGAAGCCTTGGCACTTTTCTTTTTTCTAAAAATAACACGAGCGGATTAAATAAATAGAATAGAAATCCTGCTACTAAAATTGGCATAAATAGCGTCGAAACGATGATGCCGACTGGAGAAAATATGTACTTCATTTGCAATAGTACGAACAAAATCGCGACCACTGCTAATATTTCGATGGTCCAAAAAAATAATTTGCTATCTCGAAAACGTGAAAACTTCAAATTTTTCCCTTCTTTCTAAAACCTTATTGATAATTTTTATAGTACCATTAACTGCTTTAAATAGCCACTGAATTAATACCGTTGACGTAAAAGTATATGTGTTATACAATATATATAACAGTTGAAGAAGAGGTGGTTTTATGTTACTCGCGATTGACCTTCAATCAGACGAGCCGATTTATACACAAATATGTAATCAAATCATCGAAGGTATGGCAAAACGGGAACTTTTACCAGGAGATAAATTACCTTCTGTTCGAAGTCTTGGCGCGGATATTGGCATTAATTTTCATACCGTAAATAAAGCCTATCAAATTTTAAAGCAAGAGGGATTTATTCAAATTCACCGTCAAAAAGGTGTGGTTATTCATCCGGACGGGGTAGCAAAGGCAGATGAGCTGTTTTTTGCGAAATTACAAACGAAACTAAGACCGCTCATCGCTGAATCTGTTGTTCGTGGCGTCACCGAAGAGAAGTGGTTAGAAGTAAGTAAAGCGATTTTTGACGAAATGCATGGACGGAGAGTGGAGTAGAGATGGAAATCATCAGTTATATTTTTGTTAGTATTGCAATCATTTCACTGCAAGCAATCACCCCTTTTGTAATTAGAAAATCAGAATGTTTTGGTGTCAATGTTGGCGAACGTGCAAACCGAAATGCGGAATTGACGCGATTAAAAAAACAATACGTGGGGCAAGTAGTTCTGTGGACTTCTTTCGTTGCAATCATTGGTATCGCACTCATTCAAGGCTTTCATTCCAGCGAGAATATCCAAGCAGGTATTTTTATCGCCTCCATGTTTGGCCAATTAATTGTATCTTTTATTATTTATTACCGTTTCCACCAAACAACTTTACAGTGGAAGAGAGACAAGATAGAGGCGGGAGAAATTTCGACCAATTCCATCATTATGGTAGATACTAGTTTTCATCGCAGAAAAATGGTTATCTCCTATACGTGGTTTGTGGTGCCGTTCCTTATATTTATTATTACGCTAGCAATTACCGTCGTTTTTTATCCTGTAGCCCCAGAAGCATTCCCGATTCATTTTGATATGAGTGGGGCGGTGACGGATACAGTCAGCAAATCACCTAGAGTTGCGCTACTTTTACCTATGATGCAACTAGGGATGATTGTGCTTTTTATCTTTATTAATTTCGTCATAGCCAGAAGCAAACAAACCGTAGAAAATGAAAACCCGGCAGATTCGCTAAAACGGAATATGTTATTTAGACAGATTTCTAGTAAAGCGATGTTAATCATGTGTACGATTATGGTACTTGATTTCCTTGTGATGCAAGTAGTTACGTTGCTGTCATTGCCGGCTGAATGGATGCTAACAGCTACGATTATTACGGTTGTGTTGATTCTATTTGGTACCGTGTTACTTGCTGTTAAAGTAGGGCAAGGTGGCAGCAGACTTAAATTTGCAGATGAGCCGGATGGTGTGAATAAACCAATTCGCGATGATGATGCGTTTTGGAAAGCGGGCGTTATTTATTTTAACCGAAACGATCCAGCTTTATTTGTAGAAAAACGCTTTGGGATTGGTTGGACGATTAATACTGCTCGTCCGGTTGCTTGGTTATCTTTTGTCATTATTATTGCTGTTATCATTTTAATTAGCGTCTTGTTTTAACTTGTTCGGAGTGGGGTATTTACCATATGTTATGCAGGTCTTGGTGAGATGCTTTTTAAAGGAGTAGATAATCATGGCGATTAGGTTAAAGCGACTAGAGGAATGGGAAGGATTTACTGGTATTGCATTCGTCCGCGAAGGTCTTAAAACAGAAGCCTTGCACACAGAAATTAGAAGCGCCTTCAAAGAAATGCTCAAACTTGCGCAAGAACTAGCTGATTTTTCCGAACAAAAAACGTTTTATGGTATTTCTGTCCATAATATAGAAGATGGGATAACGCATTATTCGGTCATTCCCGTAGAACAAAAATATCCTAATTTAAAAGAACCGCTAGAGTGGATTGAAGTGCCGGCTCATACGTATTTTGTTGCCGAGCATATCTCAGGTACTGACATAATCGAAAGCTACGAAGAAATTGCCAGAGCGATTCAAGCGAAGAACTACAAGCCATACATTACAGCAAACAATCCCGTCTTTGATCCATTACCATTCAAATTGGAACTGTATACGATAGACGAGAGTGAGAAGGCAAATATCGAAATTAGAATTCCTGTTGTTAAAGAACTTTATACGTAAACGCGTGTGCCTGGGACTTTTGTTCTGGGCTTTTTTATACTAGCAAGCTGTTTTTGAGTGTGCTATAATAAGAACGCTATTTTGTGATTATTTTAACAAGAAGGAAGGGATTCATGTGGGATATTACAGCCCGCAGGAAGTAACAGAGATTACGATTGAGAAAGGGACCCAAAAAGCAAATTCCAGTACATTAACGCTCGTTTTACTAGGATTTTTGGGTGGGGCTTTTATATCGCTTGGTTACTTATTATACATACGTGCAGTAGGAACAATGCCTCACGAATGGGGAAGTTTTGCAACGCTAATTGGAGCAAGTTTGTTTCCAGTTGGACTTGTTTGTATCTTGCTAGGTGGAGGAGAACTAATCACTGGCAACATGATGGCCGTAGCGATTGCTTGGTACGACAAAAAGATTTCCTTCCAACAACTTCTTAGAAACTGGGCCATTGTGTCCGTAATGAACTTAGTAGGCGCCTTTTTCGTCGCTTATTTCTTTGGACATTTCGTCGGCTTAACAGAAGGCGATTTCTTACCAAAAACCCTCGCAACAGCTGGTGCAAAAATTAACGATCCTTTCTGGGTTGCTTTTGTTTCCGGTATTGGTTGTAACTGGTTTGTAGGAATTGCTGTTTGGCTTTGTTACGCGGCCAAAGATTTCGCTGGCAAAATTCTCGGCATTTGGTTCCCGGTAATGGCCTTTGTCGCAATTGGATTCCAGCACGTTGTCGCCAACATGTTTATCATTCCAGCCGCGATTTTCGCTGGATACTATTCATGGGCAGATTTTATTTGGAACGTCATCCCAGTATACTTAGGAAATGTCGTCGGCGGAGCAGTGTTCGTCAGCCTATTCTACTTCCTTGCCTATAAGAAAAACGCACCAAAAAAAGTAAAAGAAGAAATTCATCAACCAATTGAAGAAAATTAAACGTAAAAGCTAGTTGCATTCCGTGTAACTAGCTTTTTTTATAAAAAATTTAAATACTTTCTCATTCCTATCATGCCGGGATAGAATCACTTTTTTCAGAAGCCGTTTGCTTAAAATCCTGATTAGCTTTTTTTATTTGTGGAAAACACTAATATAAGCAGCACGAAGCGTCGGCAGAAAATTTGATGGAGGAGTGGTATTTTTGAGTATTAAAGAAACAGCATTACCAAAAGTTCAAACAAAATTATTTATAAATGGAAAATGGATAAATGGAGATAATAAGGAAACGAAAGATATCGTCAACCCGGCAACTGGCGAAGTAATTGCAAAAATTGCCCAAGCGGGACCGAACGAAACGAACCAAGCGATTAAAGCCGCGAAAGATGCCTTTCCTGACTGGGAAAAAATGGAGCTAGCAGATCGCGTCAAATTATTACACAAAATTGCTGATTTAATGGAAGAAAAAGCAGATACATTAGCAAAAATCATGACACTGGAACAAGGTAAACCGCTAAAAGAATCAAAAGGAGAAGTCTTGATTGGCGCTGAAAACTTCCGATTTGCCGCTGGGGAGGCAAGAAGATTATATGGCGAAACAATTCCAGCCCCAAACAATCATGCTTTTATCGTTAAAAAACAACCAATTGGCGTTGTAGCTGCGATTACCCCGTGGAATTTCCCAGGTGGCATGGTAACACGGAAACTCGCTCCGGCACTGGCAACTGGTAATACAATCGTGCTAAAACCTTCTGGCGACACACCACTTTCGGCTCTCGCAATCTTTGGAATTTTTGAAGAAGCAGGCTTGCCAAAAGGTGTGGCGAATATCGTCATGGGTAGCTCGAAAGAAATCGGCGAAGCGTTGACAAATAGCGATGATGTCCGCAAATTAACCTTTACCGGTTCCACTAAAGTCGGTCAAACGCTATTTAAACAATCAGCTGACACCTTGAAAAAACTTTCGCTCGAACTGGGTGGACATGCGCCATTTATCGTATTTGACGATGCCAACCTTGATGCAGCCGTAAATGATTTAGTCACAGCAAAATTCCGCAACAACGGTCAAGTGTGCGTCTCGCCAAACCGGATTTTCGTTGCTAAAGAAATTAAAGAAAAATTCACTAAAGCCCTAGTCGCTAAAGTAGAACAATTAAAAGTCGGCAACGGATTAGACGATGTGAATGTCGGTCCACTTATCCGCGAAGATGCAATTGATAAAATCGATAAACAACTAAAAAATGCCACTGACAAAGGCGCAAAAGTCCTTACTGGCGGCGGTCGTTTAACAGGTTCCGAATATGACAAAGGAAACTTCTACAAACCAACTGTCTTAGATAATGTTACCCAAGAAATGGACATTTTCTATGAAGAAACATTTGGCCCAGTTATCCCGCTTATCACTTTTGAAACAGAAGATGAAGCAATCAAAATGGCAAATGATAGCGAATTTGGCCTTGCATCTTACTTCTATACAAAAGATTTAGCCCGCGTAGAAAAAGTTGGCGCAGCCCTAGAATACGGAATGGTTGGCGCAAATGAAATTGCCATTTCTAACCCAGAAACTCCATTCGGCGGCGTAAAACATTCTGGCTTTGGTCGTGAAAATGGTCATTTCGGAATGGAAGAATACATCCAAGTGAAATTCATCAACTTAAAATATCGTGATTAAAATTCACTAATAAGGAACTCCTTCGCGGCAGGCGGAGGGGTTCTTTTTTGCGCACTTTCCTACCAGTAGGAAAAAAGTATATTTGTAAGCGGATTCAGTCATTTATATAATAAAAGTAAGTTAAGGAAAGGGAGGATACAAAATGAAAAACATTTTACTTATTTGTGGGTCAGGGGCTTCAAGTGGATTTATGGCAGCGGCAATTAGAAAAGCAGCAAAAAAACGCGGTGAGCAAGTAACCGTGAAAGCAGCAAGTGAGTCACAAATTGATGAAAGAATAAATGAAATTGATTACCTATTAATCGGGCCACATTTGGCTTATATGTTAGATGATTTAAAACAAAAAGTTGCCGATAAAGATGTGCTAGTATCCATCATTCCACAAGCAACATACGGCACACTTAACGGCGAA
Organism: Listeria swaminathanii; assembly: GCF_014229645.1. GTDB lineage: Bacteria > Bacillota > Bacilli > Lactobacillales > Listeriaceae > Listeria > Listeria swaminathanii. The sequence goes on from NZ_JAATOD010000001.1 coordinate 658,382, forward strand.
AAAGCACTTGATCTCATTTTAAATATGGAGGGATAAAACGATGAACAACAAAGTGATGGATTTTATGACAAATAAATTTGCTCCAAAAGTAAATAAAGTTGTTAAAAATCCTTGGGTATCAGCAATTCAAGATGCAATTATGTCTGCGCTTCCGCTCGTTTTTGTCGGTTCTTTAGTCACCATCGTTTCATTACTTAAAAATTTATTCCCCGGCATGCCTGATTTTTCGATGATAAGCAATTTTTCGTTTGGGATGTTCGGTTTAGTTGTAGCATTTTTAATCCCGTACTATCTTATGGAGAAAAAAGGCAATAGTAGTCAAAAATTGATTTCTGGGGCAACTGGACTTGTATTATTTTTAATGCTACTATTTCCAACCATTTCAGCAGAAGGCGATGCGGTTTTCATTTTATCTAGATTTGGAGCTACAGGGATGTTCTTATCAATCACAACCGGATTATTTGTTGGTTGTGTGATGAACTTTGCTGCGAAGCGTTCGTTTTTCAGTGAAGATACGCCGATTCCAGATTTCGTTGTCGGATGGTTTAACAGCTTACTGCCAATTACCTTTATTTTAATCGTTGGTTGGTTAATTACCGTTCAATTTAATATTGATTTCTTTGAAGTGATTGTCGCGGTATTTAGCCCACTCGCTTCAATTGTACAATCGTATCCAGGATTTGTGCTTTCGGTCTTCATTCCTGCTTTCCTTTATACATTCGGGATTTCTGGGTGGGTGATGATGCCAGCGATTTATCCAGTGTACATGGCTGGGCTCGCGGAAAACTCACAAGCCGTAGCAAATGGCGCAAGTGCATCAAACATTGCAACACAAGAAACAGTATACGCATTAATTTCAATCGGCGGGGTGGGCACGACACTATCACTATCAATTATGATGCTCATTTTAAGCAAATCTCTACAACTCAAAGCAATCGGAAAAGCAGTCATTGTCCCATCGATTTTTAATATCAATGAACCACTATTCTTCGGGGCACCCATTGCTTTCAATCCATACTTAATGATTCCGACGTGGATTAACGCTTTCCTAGTACCAAGCATCGCCTATTTCGTTATGTCGATGAACTTAGTAAGCATTCCCACACAATCGTTCTTGCTATGGTACATGCCTTACCCAGTAACGTCCTACTTAGCAACACAAGACTTCCGCGCTATCATTGCTTGTTTAGCGATTATCGTCATCACATGGCTCGTATACCTACCATTCTTCAAAGCATACGATAACTCACTACTTAAACAAGAAAAACTAGATGCAGTGGAAGCAGATAAAGAAATGGTAACAAATTGATTGGAGGAACTAACATGTCAGAGCAAGACTATGTTGAAGAAACAGATAGTTTAAATGAACTATCGATGAATATTTTAATCCATGCAGGAAACGCCAGAAATGATTTAGTGAAAGGGCTGAATCATTTAGAGAAATTAGAATTTAGTGAAGCCGAGGAATCCATTGCCTCCGCAAAAAAAGAAATGGTGATCGCACATAGTCTGCAAACAGATACACTGCAATTAGAAGCATCCGGCAACCAAATCCGTTATTCCACACTATTCTGTCACGCACAAGATACGCTCATGACAGCCAAAAGTGAAATATTAATCGGTGAGCATATGCTGCGTTTATTCAAGAAAATGACCGAACTTACGAAAAAATAGGAGGTATAAGCATGTTTGAAAATTATCAATTCCCGAAAGACTTCTTGTGGGGTGGAGCAATTGCCGCTAACCAAGCAGAAGGAGCATTTCAAGTAGATGGAAAAGGAATTAGCCTAGCAGATTTACACAAGTACCACAAAGGTAAAACAAACGATGAAATTAGCGAAGAACAACATAAAGGAGTAAGTTTAGCAGATATTAAAGCAAGCATAGAAGATAAAGTAAACTATTATCCAAAACGCCACGGCATTGATTTTTATCATACCTATCCAGAAGATTTGGCGTTACTTGCTGAAATGGGCTTTAAAACATTCCGAACTTCGCTAGACTGGACACGAATTTTCCCGACTGGCGAAGAAGAAGAACCAAATGAAGCAGGCTTAAAATATTATGACCAATTAATCGACAAAATTATCGAGCTTGGCATGGAGCCGATCATTACGATTTTACATTACGAAACTCCAGTTGAAATTGTTTTAAACTACGGAGGTTGGCATAATCGCAAAGTCATTGATTTATTTGAGAAATACGGCAAAATCGTACTAGACCGCTACAACAAAAAAGTGAAATATTGGATTGTCATTAACCAAATTAATTTAATCCAATTTGAACCATTCAACTCAACAGCCATTCCATATGATGCAGTCGATGATTATTTATCTGCAACCTACCAAGCAGTCCACAACCAATTTGTTGCCAGTGCAAAAATTTACGAATACGGAAAAGCACTGAACCCTGATTTAATGATTGGCACGATGCTGGCTGATTGTACGGCTTATCCTTTCTCATGTGATCCAGATGATATCGTGCTCGCAATGAAACGCAATCGGATGGAATATTTCTTCGCAGACGTGCAGTTCCAAGGCGAATATCCACAATATGCGCTTAACTATTTTGCCGAAAATAATATTAACATTGAAATCACAGACGAAGACAAAGCCATTTTGCAAAAAAATACAATGGACTATCTTGCGCTTTCCTATTATTATTCGCAAATGGTAGATTCCAAGAAAAACGACTTAGATCCAGCATCAATTACACCAAACCCACATCTAAGAGCCAATCCGTGGGGCTGGGCAGTTGATCCAAAAGGACTATATAACGCGTTGTCACAATACTGGGATAGATACCATAAGCCAATTATCATCGCCGAAAATGGATTTGGAATGTATGACAAGTTAGAAGATGGCGAAATCCATGACGATTACCGAATTGATTACTTATCCGCCCATCTAAAAGAAATGAAACGCGCAATGTATGACGGCGTAGAAGTGATTGCATATTGCGCTTGGGGACCGATTGATATCGTCAGCTGTTCTTCCGCGCAAATGGAAAAAAGATACGGTTTCATTTACGTTGATTTAGATAACGAAGGAAACGGCACAGGCAAAAGAATTAAAAAAGATAGCTTTTCATGGTATAAAAAAGTAATAGAGTCTAATGGGGAAGACTTAGAAGCTTAATGTAACAGGGAGCCAGTTGTGGTAGTGGATAGCTAATACAACTGGTTTTCGGTATATCTATAGGGGGTAGCAGGAAATGGATACGCAAAAAGAAATACTAGCTTATTTGCATAAACAGGAAAATAAATGGGTTACCTCCAATGAGTTAGCAGATTTTTGCGAGTGTACAACACGCACCATTCGCAACAACATTTACAAAATAAATGAAGCAACACCGGGTTTAATCAAATCCGCCAAACAAGGCTATCAAATCAATCCTAGTATCCATTTGGATGTTCCAACAGAAAGTGATGCCGCAGAACGAAAGTCCAAACTTTTACTAGCATTAATTAAAAACTCTACAAAAGGCGTTGATTTATTCGACCTCGCAGATATTCTATTTATTTCAGAAGTCACTTTAAAAAAAGACATTCAACAATTAAAAAATGAACTGAAAGAAGCGGATGTCCAAATCATCATCGATAAAAACCAAGTAAAACTAATCGGCAAAGAACGCGCCAAAAGAAAATACATGATTTCCTTACTGTATGAAGAAGGCGGCTACCGCGAGAGCATCAAAAACCACATCCAAGAAATGATTGAATTTGTTTCCATCGACAAACTACAAAGCATTGTCAAAGAAGTCCTAGCAAACGAATCGATTACAACCAACCAATACTCGATGATGAATATCGTGCTGCATTACGCAATCAGCATCGTTCGAATTCAACAAGGAAACACCCTCATCGAAACACAAAAATCACTCATTCAAAAACACTCCAAAGAATACGAAATCTCGAAGAAAATTGCCGAAATTCTTTCCGAAGAATACCAAATTCATTTTTCAGAAGCAGAAACAAAACAATTAGGGCTACTTTACGTCGGCCTACAAAATGAACAATCTGCCAACGCCAATCAAGCCGAGTTAGACCAATTTGTCGATAAAAAAATCATTGAAGCACTTAAAATCGTCCTCACGAATGTGGAAGAAACCTACCTGATTGACCTGCAAAATGAGCAGCTTTTTATCAAACTAGCTATCCATATTCAAAGTTTATACTACCGCTCGCGCTACAAAGCTTATACGAGAAATTTAAGTTTACTGGATATTAAAACTTCCTATCCGGTAACATTTGATATCGCCGTTTACATTTCGTCACTACTACAAGAAAAGCTAGCAATCGACTTTAACGAAGACGAAATTTCCTTTATAGCACTGCATATCGGCTCTTTTTTAGAAAGTGAAAACCGTGATTATATTCGCCTTGAAATCGGAATTTTAGTGGATGATTACCACGATTTAAAAACCAACATGCTAAAAAAACTACGAGCATTATTCGAAAATGAAGCAACCATAAAAGTGATTGAAAATGAGGCGAGCGAAGAAGATTTCGATATTATTTTAACGACGAACCGAGATGTTGCCCTTGAAAAAGCGGGATCCATTTTTATTCACCCATTACTAACGACAAAGGACATCAAAAAAATCACGAGCCGCATCCAAACAAAGAAAAAAATCATCGAAAACAACTTACTCGGACAACAAATTGATCATTACATTGTCCGCGATCTCTACGCCAATCAAATCGACCCCTCAGAACTCACACCCGCAAAAATCAGAGAACAAATGGTTTCTAAAATGGAAAAACAAGCCTTCGTCACAAGCAATTTTAAAGAAAAAGTGGAAAAAAGAGAACAAATGGCACCGACCAGTTTCCCGTCAGGCATCGCTATCCCTCATTCCATCAAAAACGATGCACTCCGGAGCGGCGTTTCGATAATGACGCTACAAGAACCAATTTACTGGAACGATGTGAAAGTGAAAATAATCGCCCTCGTCGCCATCAGTAAAAAAGATGCCAATGAATTTAACGATTTTTTTGAGAAATTTGTAGAAATTGTATCCGAACCAATCAACGCCAAACGATTATCCATGGCAGAAAGCTTCGAAGAGTTCATCCAAAAACTAAAAATGATGATTGAAGAAAGTGAATAAATTGTCACCAACTAGGCCGTGTATTTCAAACTACACGGCTTATTTCGGTTGAAGTAACAATGAAATTGCGCTATAATGAAACTATCAAATGAAAAGGAGTGTTATCTTAAGCCAATGAAATTCTAATCCTGTACTATATGAAAAAATGAAGAAAGCTATCCATTTCTCGGATAGAAACTATTTTTTCGGACGGGATTCGTATGTTCATTTCGCATGATAACTCTAGCTCTAAGCCTTTTTTGGCGTAGCTTCGCGGATTCCTCTCTGAAAATATTCAGGAGGTTATTTTTTATGTCTATAATCGAAATTAATCAATTAAAAATAGAAGTAGGGGATAGAATTTTAGTCGAAATCCCTCATTTACTAGTCGATAAAAAAGCACGAATTGGCATCATCGGCCAAAATGGTTTAGGGAAAACAACCCTAATGGAAGTAATTGCTGGCAGACAAGAAGCCGCGGCTGGGATGATCACCACGCATGGCAAACTTGCCTATATCAAACAATTACCCACAGATACAACCACCAAAAGTGGCGGTGAAAAAACAAGAAAAGCCATCCAACAGGCGATGCGTCAAAATCCAAGCGTTCTCCTAGCAGACGAACCAACGAGCAACCTAGATGTCGAAAGCGTGCAGCATTTAGAACGTCAGTGGAGCGATTTTCATGGAGCATTAATGATTATCTCGCATGACCGCGCCTTTTTAGATGCACTTTGCACAGAAATATGGGGAATTGAAAATCAAAAAATCCACGTGTACAAAGGAAATTATCACGCCTTTTTAGAACAAAAAGAGCAACAAGCAAACCAAGCCGAACTCGCTTACAAAGAATTTAAAAACAAAAAGAAACAACTACAAGCATCCCAAAACTATCACGAAATCGAAGCCGGGCGGATTGTTAAACCCGGAAAACGTCTAAACAACAAAGAAGCCAGCGCCTTTAAAGCTGGAAAAGGCACCCAACAAAAGAAACAACATAGCACAATCAAAGCCTTAGAAAAACGAATTGAACGACTCGGCAATATCGAAAAACCGCATACAACAAAGCCAATTAAAATCATCACCCCAGAAAATCGCTTAATCAAAAAAGGCAATACAATACTAAGCGCGAAAGAAACAACCTACGAAATCGCCGGGCGTAAACTTTTTGAAACAAAAGCTTTTTCTATCAAAGCGGGTGACAAAGTAGCACTCATCGGCGAAAATGCGAGTGGGAAAACGAGCTTTTTAAGAGAAATAATCCAAGGAAACCCAAATTTGGCAACGAACCCACAAGCTAAAATCGCCTATTTTGATCAAGAACTCAAAGGTCTAGATGAAACGAAAGCCCTTTTAGAAAACATGACAGATATGAGCGTTCAAACCAAACAAGTGAATAGGGAAGTACTTGGCAGCATGCATTTTAAAGAAAGCGATTTGCATAAAGAAGTGCGCATGCTCTCTGGCGGGGAACGAGTGAAGTTACTTCTCAGCATGCTCTTAGTTAGCGACGCCAATTTCCTAATCCTTGATGAACCAACCAATTACTTGGATATTTATGCAATGGAAGCGCTAGAAACATTAATCAAACAATTCACTGGAACAGTCCTTTTTGTTTCGCATGATCGAACCTTTGTAAAGCAAGTGGCAGAAGAGGTGCTCGCCATCGAAAACAACCAAATGACTTTCCACCGCATGACGTACGAGGAATACGAAGAAAGTAAGACTCCGAGCCGTATCTCAGAAGAAGATAAATTGATTTTAGAAATGCGCATGTCCGAAATAGCCGCGAAGCTAATGCAACCGAATTTAAAGCCGGCTGAAAAGGCAATGCTCGAACAAGATTACCAAGAAATTATCACAAAAAGACAACAATTTAGTTAAATTGTTGTCTTTTTATTCAAGCAAAATAAAAAATATAGTCATTTGTCTTTTACTTGATTTCTGCAAAAGATAGGCTTAGAATCAAATAGTTATTAAAAAGAGTACAGAAAGAAGGAATCCCATGTTTAGTCATCTACCGGATTCATTCCTACAAATGAATACCATTTTTATTTCGATTTTGATTGAGGCACTGCCGTTTGTGTTAATTGGAGTATTCATTGCCGGCTTTATTCAAATGTTTATATCAGAACAATTCATTGCTCGAGTTATCCCCAAAAACAAATTTCTAGCCGTTATTGTCGGCTCGCTTATTGGTATATTTTTTCCTTCCTGCGAATGTGGCATTGTTCCTATCGTTCGTAATTTACTTGCAAAAGGTGTGCCGCTTCACGCCGGAATTGCCTTCATGCTCACAGCGCCGATTATTAATCCAGTAGTATTATTTTCCACTTATGTCGCCTTTGGAAGCACCTGGGAAGTTCCGCTGTTACGTGTTGCCGGAAGCTTGGTCGTAGCGCTCGTTGTTGGAAATATTATCGCTTATTTATATAAAGGAACTGGACTCAAAGATCGCTTTTTAAAATATGAAGCAGCAAGTGAAAAAGTCGCCGTTCCAGCGGGAAACCTAGCACTTGCTGGCGGCCCTACAGAAAGTACCACAACTAATTTTCAAGTAGTAACAACTGAAGCGGCTCCGGCAGAAGTAGCGCATACAGATCATGAGCACCATCATCACGGCGAAGAGCACACACATGCAAAAATGACATTAAGCCAAAAAATCTGGCATACCGTACAACATGCCGTGGACGAATTCTTTTCAGTCGGAAAATACCTCGTTTTTGGAGCATTAATTGCCGCTGCGATGCAAACATACATTAAAACATCCACACTCGTTTCCATTGGGCACGGTCCGATTTTATCCATTTTACTCATGATGGTTCTTGCCTTTGTATTATCGCTATGCTCCGAAGCAGATGCCTTTATTGGCGCCTCTTTCCGTAGCGTATTCTCCACGCAATCCATCGTTGCATTTTTAGTGTTTGGCCCGATGCTCGATATTAAAAATTTAATGATGATGTTAGGAGCATTTAAAGCAAAATTTGTCTTATTAATTGTTACTAGTGTAACGATTGTTGTCTTTCTATACGCCCTAGTAATTTAACCGAAAGTAGGTGAGCAGATGTTTCGCGTATTTATTTTATTTGGATTTGGTTTTTATTTGATGCAGTTACATATTTCTGGTGATATCAGTAAATATATTAATATGAAATACGCTTATTTATCTTTTTCCGCAATGATTGCCGCATTTTTACTCGCGATTATTCAGCTAATTATGGTTTTTCGCGATGAAGATATTGGTGCGAAAACAGAACATATGGGGCATACCCATGACGGCGAAAATACTATTTGGAAAAAAATCATGGTGTACGGTTTACTTTCCTACGCTTTAATCGCTGGTTTTCTTTTCCCAGTCGCAACCCTTGATTCAACGATTGTTTCTGCTAAAGGATTTCATTTCCCAAAAAACAACGCTGCTGGAGATGACCCATACGCCCAAAATCAATTTTTACGACCAGATACGAGTGGCTATTTTGGAGAAACTGATTATGAAAAAATGATGGCGAAAGAAAAAGCCGAAATCATCGATCAAAATCCCATCAAAGTCAATGACAGTAATTATTTAATGACGATGGAAATCCTCTACAATTATCCAGGCGAGTTTACTGGCAAACAAATCGAATTTACTGGGTTTGTTTATAATGATGATGTCACCAAAGATAATAACCTATTCTTGTTCCGCTTTGGAATTATTCACTGTGTTGCCGATTCAGGTGTGTTCGGAATGCTCGTTCAAATGCCCGAAAAAACCGATTTGAAAAACGATACATGGCTTACTGTAAAAGGAACCATCACCCAAGAATACTATTCACCTTTTAAAATGAATATTCCATCTGTGCAAGTAGAAAGCTATAAAGAAGTAGCAAAACCAAAATCAGTTTATGTCTATCGTAAATATTAAATCGCTACTTGCGGATTTATGCAGCTTGCGTTATCCTTAAATAAAGCTGTTTACGTTTTCACGAATGAATAAAAGGATGGAACATTGAATGAATGATTACAACCACTACTTTCATTTCCAACGAGAAGAATGGCGCAAGCTGGAAGTGAGTAAGGACCAAATATTAACTGCAGAGGAACTAGAAGAAATACGTGGTTTAAACGACCGAATTTCTTTACAAGATATCTCTGAAATCTATTTACCACTAATAAAACTAATTGCGATTCAATACCATGAAGCGATTTTTATTCATGGCGAAAAAATGGAATACTTAAAGAAAAAAGAATCGCGTGCCCCGTTTATCATTGCTTTAGCTGGAAGTGTGGCTGTTGGGAAAAGTACAACCGCGCGGGTTTTTAAATTAATGCTCGATCGCTGGTTCTCCAAAACAAGACAAGTTGAGCTTGTAACAACAGATGGCTTTCTCTATCCGAACAAAGTCTTAGAAGAGCGCGGCATCATGGATAAAAAAGGCTTTCCAGAAAGTTATGACCGTGACCGTTTTGCCAAGTTTTTAACAGACTTAAAAGCTAATAAAGAAGACGTCGAAGTGCCACTTTATTCGCATTTCACCTATGATGTTTTAGAAGAAACGCGGATGATGCATAATCCGGATATCGTGATTATTGAAGGAATCAACGTCCTCCAAGCCGACCAACACGAGAGCCTATTTCCAAGTGACTTCTTTGATTTCTCCGTTTACATGGATGCCAATGAAGCTGACATTAAGAAATGGTACTTAGAACGTTTCTTCATGCTTCGCGAAACAGCTTTCCAAGACGAAAGCTCCTATTTCCATCCATATACCAAAATCAGCAAACAAGAAGCCGAAACTTTTGCACTGGGTGTTTGGGATACAATCAACGGAGTCAACTTAAAAGAAAACATTGAGAAAACAAAATACCGAGCGGACCTAGTGCTTCACAAAGGCACAGATCACCTCATTTCAGATATTTATTTACGCAAATAACCGAATGCAGAAAGAAGGAAACTTCTTGCTGCGTTCGGTTTTTTCTTTACATTAGAGAAAATCGGAGTACAATGGGAAGTGAGTAATCACTCATTTTTGAAAAAGGAGGGAAAGCAATGTCAGAAATAGCGATTAATGTAACGAATTTAGCAGTGGAAATTGGCAAGAAACAAATTTTATCCGATATGTCTCTCGAAATAGAAAAAGGGGAAATATTCGGCTTAATCGGCCCATCCGGCGCTGGCAAAACCACGCTCGTCAAAACAATCATCGGCATGGAAAAAGCAACGAGCGGACAAACCGAAGTACTAGGAAAAGTAATGCCTAATTTGCCCGTCATTAGCAAAATTGGCTACATGGCCCAATCGGACGCACTCTATACCGATTTGACCGCCAAAGAAAACTTAGATTTTTTTGCTTCACTTTATTCTATTAAAGGTGCGGCCAAGAAAGAGCGCATGAACTATGCAGCCAATCTCGTTAATTTACAACAAGATTTAACCAAAAAGGTGACCAATTATTCGGGAGGAATGAAGCGGAGGCTCTCTTTAGCTATTTCTGTACTTGCAGATCCAGACGTCCTTATTTTAGATGAGCCAACAGTCGGAATTGATCCAGAGCTAAGAAAAACCATTTGGGAAGAACTAGCAGACTTGAAAGCAAACGGCAAATGTATCCTTGTAACGACACACGTGATGGATGAGGCCGAAAAATGCGATCGACTTGCAATGATTAGAAACGGGAAAATAATTGCCGTAGGGACCCCACAGGAGCTCTCAAGCAAAACCTCGTCTGGTAAACTAGAAGATGCCTTTTTAGAGTTTGGAGGGAAGAACTAATGCGAATACTTGCTATCGTCAAACGAATCGTCAACCAATTTCGTCGTGACAAACGCACGCTCGCTTTAATGTTTCTCGCACCACTCTTACTAATCACACTGCTCACTTATTTATTTGAAGGCGATACAGTGAAGCCAGTCGTTGGCGTAAGCGGACTAACTGATTCCATGGTACAAGAACTAAAAGCAAATGATCTAACCATTAAAACATACCCAGACAATACCGATGCAACAGCTAAAATTAAAGATGCCGACCTCGATGCCTTTTTCCAACAAAATGGTGAAAAAATCAAGGTAACTTACGAAAATAGTGAACCAAGCCTAAGTAAAGAAATCGGCTTAAAACTACAAAAATCCTTGATGGCGGAGCAGCAAATACAAGTGAAGAATCAAGCAAAAGCAACCGGAGAAGTACTCGCCAAAGCTGGAATTGACCCAAGCACCATTCCATCACTTACTCAAAGCCCAGAAAAATTAACCATCTCAACCGATTACGTATACGGAGACAAGGATACTAGCTTTTTCGATACCATTAGCCCGATTTTCATTGGCTTTTTCGTCTTCTTCTTCGTATTTTTAATCGCCGGGATTTCCTTCTTGAGAGAACGGACAACTGGGACGCTTGAGCGACTCATGGCCACTCCAATTAAGCGGATTGAATTAGAACTAGGATATTTGATTGGCTTTGGAATTTTTGCCTTACTACAGTCCATTTTAGTCGCCGTATTTTCCATTCAAGTACTCGGCATGATGCAAAACGGCTCCTTATTCTATGTTTTACTAATTACGCTTACACTCGGAATGGTTTCACTCGCGCTAGGAATCTTACTCTCGACCTTTGCGAATAATGAGTTCCAAATCGTTCAGTTTATTCCAATCGTTATCGTGCCACAAGTGCTATTCTGTGGGATTTTCCCACTCGACGGCATGGCAGATTGGCTCGTTTGGATCGCGCATATTATGCCACTATATTACGGCGCCAACGCATTAACATCCATCATGGTAAAAGGGGAAGGATTTGCTTCGTTTGCGAATGATTTCTACATTTTACTTGGATTTGTTCTCGTATTCGTTGTATTAAATATTTTTGCTTTAAAAAAATACCGTAAAGTTTAACTAGAAAGGAAGGGATAAGACGTGGATGCAGAAGGAGATATCTTGCGCCAAATGCTCGATTTAACAGAAAGTGAAACAAAAATGAGCGATAAACAACGTCGTATTGTAGCCGCAGCGATTGAACTATTTGCCGAAAAAGGCTACGCGGGTACTTCTACAAATGAAATCGCCAAAAAAGCTGGCGTCGCAGAAGGAACCATTTTCAGACATTATAAAACAAAAAAAGATTTATTGATGGCAATCACTATGCCGACATTGATTGGCGGTGTTATCCCATTTTTAGCACAAAGCTTCGTGAAAGAAGTGTTTGAAAGTGATTATCCAGATTTCCAGTCATTTATTCGGGAAATCATCGTTAATCGTTTTGAGTTTGCTAAAGAAAATGGAAAAGTTATTAAGATTTACTTTATGGAATTGTTTTATCATGATGAACTAAGAGTACAATTTTCGGAAATTTTTATGACCCATGTAAAAGGGCAATTTGACCAAATGATTGACTATTATAAAGAGCGTGGCGAAATTGTTGATATGCCAAATAGCACGATTATGCGCGCGCTTATTACGAATATTGTTGGTTTTATGTTGACGCGCTTTGTCGTTATGCCAGATGCAAATTGGCAGGATGAGAAAGAAATGGATGATACGGTCGCTTACATTATGCACGGCTTAGGCAAATAAAAAAGGTAGTCCAGTTATTCTGGACTACCTTTTTTTTATTTAGTTGAGTCAGTTGATTTTTTCTTATTGTAGTTGTATTTACTTGGATCTACTTTTTGGAAACCATCAGGAGCGTAGAAACGTAACAAGTCACCTTGTAATACAGAGTCGGAAAGCTCTAATTCTTTCGCAACTTTTTCTTTCGTTTCTTTCATTTCTTTTGTTTCCGTAGCAATTGGTTCGCCGGTTTTTTGATTATACATGTTACCACCAATCATCGAGTAAGTAGGGGTTATATAATCACCATTTCGGAATGGAACCAGTTGTTTATGATCTTTGGAAAGTAAATCTGTACCAAATTGCAAGTACTCTTTGTTATCAACACCAAGTAAGTGAAGTAATGTCGGTAGTAAGTCAACTTGACCACCGTATTGTTCTTGAACGCCACCTTGAACACCAGGAACGTGAATCATTAATGGAACACGCTGCGCTTGGGCATTTTCAAAAGTGTTGTATTCTTTACCAAGAATTTTAGTCATTGCTTCTTCATGGTTGTCGGAAATACCATAGTGGTCACCGTACATGATAATTACAGAGTTATCGTAAAGACCAGATTTTTTCAAGTAATCAACAAAGCTCTTAACAGATTCGTCTAAATAACGAGCTGTTTGGAAATACGTATCTACAGAAGAATCGCCAGTCGTTGCCGGAGCAATGGAAGCATCTTTCTCATCGATTGGATAAGGGAAGTGGTTCGTAAGCGTAATAAATTTCGTGTAGAACGGTTGTTGTAAGGACGATAGATATTCTTCGGACTCTTTAAAGAATGGTTTATCTTTAAGGCCGTAGTTAGAAACATCTGCTTCGTTCATATCGTAGTAACTAGCATCAAAGAATTTATCGTAACCAAATTGTTTATAAATTTCATCACGATTCCAGAAGCTCTTATAGTTACCGTGGAATACAGCGCTTGTATAGCCTTGCTGTCCTAAAATAGCAGAGGCAGATTCATACGTGTTTTGCCCTTTAGTCGTAAAGGCAGAACCTTGAGGCAAGCCGTAAAGCGAGTTCTCAAGTAGCATCTCAGAGTCAGCTGTTTTACCTTGACCAGTTTGGTGGAAGAAGTTTGTAAAGCTTAGTGTATTTTGATCTTTAAAGAAAGAGTTAATAAACGGCGTTACTTCTTCTCCATTAAGTTTGTAATTCACTAGGAACTGTTGGAAACTTTCTAAGTGAATATAAATAACGTTTTTACCTTTCGCTTTACCGAAATATTCCGGGTTTGGCGCGGCGTATTTGGATTTAGTATAGTTTAAAACTTCAGTAACGTCACTACTATCAGCAAGTGCACGCTGCGTAGATGATTCGGTACTTTTTACTGCGTCATAGATTTGGTAGTTAGTCATACCAAGATATTTAACAATATAATTTCTATCAAATGTTCTTGTTAACAGTTGTGGACGATCAATTTCTGCAAGTCCTAAGTTACCAAAGAACATCGCGATACCAAGTGTTAGAACTCCAACAACTTTTCTCGCACGAATACGGGCAGTTTTGTCTGGTTTTACAAAGCGGAAAGCAAGTAGTGCAATTAAAATAATAATATCCGCGAAGTAAATAATATCGTGCCAGCTGAGTAACGCTGTGATACTACTTCCCATGTCGCCCATGTTTTGCATTTGTTTTGCATTTAGATTCGGAAGCGTAATGAAATCACTAAAGAATCGATAATAAACAATATTTGCGTAAAGAATGAAACTCATTAAAAAGTCAATAACGATAATCCAAATGAATGAACGACGTCCTTTAGCAAAAAGCGCAAGACCAATAAAGAAAATGGCCCCACTTAATGGATTAATGAACAGCAAAATTTGCTGCATAAGATTTTCTATGCCAAGTTTAAATTCAAGTTGATATGCAATATACGTTTTTAGCCAATAAAGAATGACGGCTAGAACAAAAAATCCATAATTCTTGCTTAAAAACGTTTGGATTTTTATTTTCCAATCCTTCATGAAACACCTCTCCTACACACTATTTACTCGTTTTATTTGTTGTTTTTTTAAATGAAAAAAAGAAGCTGTATTATGTAAAAAAACAATCTCATACAGCACCCACTTTAACATAATTCTAACACAAGATTAATAAAAGGCAAGCTATAACCTATACGTCTGAAGTAGGATTTATTAAGAAATAGGCTGATATAACTAGTCAAAAAAGAACCATTTGGAATAGAATTCTGCTAGAATAAAAAGAAAACATTGAGGTAAGTAATGAATCCAATTATTACAAAAGAATTTTTCGAAACTAAAACGACAATGGAATTAGCGCGGGATATTCTTGGCATGCGTCTCGTACATCAAACAAGTAGTGGTGAGCTATCTGGCTTGATAGTGGAAACTGAAGCGTACCTTGGCGCAACCGATATGGCAGCACATAGTTTTCAAAACCTTCGAACGAAACGAACCGAAGTGATGTTTGCCTCACCCGGTACAATCTATATGTACCAAATGCATCGCCAAGTTTTGCTTAATTTTATTACTATGCAAAAAGGTATCCCAGAAGCCATTCTAATACGAGCAATCGAACCTGACGAAGAGTCGCTCGAACAAATGGCACATAATCGTCACGGGAAAACAGGCTTTGAACTTACAAATGGTCCAGGAAAATTATCGCAAGCATTAGGATTAAGTATGCAAGATTACGGGAAAACTCTTTTTGATAGTAACATTTGGCTAGAAGGGGCAAAAACGCCGCATATAATAGAAGCAACTAATCGAATCGGGGTACCTAATAAAGGAATGGCAACCCATTTCCCTCTAAGATTCACCGCCAAAGGAAGCCCATATATTTCTGCTCAGCGAAAAAGTAGTATTTTGACCCATATTTGGGAGTGATTTTACAATTTTGTCACAGGTCGGAAAAATACTTCGCGTAAGTCACTAATTTTCTTTGCTTCATCAGAGGAGCTACTATATAATGAAATAGTTACAAGGAGGAATTATATGTTAAAGAAAACAATCGCAATAATTATTTTAATCATCGGGTTACTATTAATTTTTTCCCCATTCATCAAAAACGGTATCGTGAAATACATGAGTGGTCATGAAACAATCGAACAATATAATGCATCAGACATACAAAAAAATAATAAAAAAGACGCTACCTTTGATTTTGAAAGTGTGCAGCTACCATCCATGACTTCCGTTATTCAAGGAGCCGCAAATTATGACAAAGATGCAGTTGTCGGTGCGATCGCAGTTCCATCTGTAGACGTAAGCTTACTCGTATTCAAAGGAACCAATACAGCCAACTTGCTTGCAGGCGCGACAACCATGCGTTCCGATCAAGTAATGGGTAAAGGTAATTATCCGCTAGCGGGACACCATATGCGTAATGAGTCGATGTTATTTGGCCCAATTATGAAAGTTAAACAAGGCGACAAGATTTATCTAACAGATCTTGAGAACTTATATGAATACAAAGTCACTGAAACAAAAACAATTGATGAAACAGAAGTAAGCGTTATTGACAACACAAAAGACGCTAGAGTGACACTGATTACATGTGATAAACCAACCGAAACAACAAAACGATTTGTGGCAGTTGGTGAACTAGAGAAAACTGAAAAACTTACAAAAGAACTAGAAGATAAATATTTCCCTAGTAAATAAAAAATATCCCTACAGAATTTATTCTGCGGGGATATTTTTTATGGAAAGAAAGTGAACCATTATAATCACTTATTAAACTATTGTATTCCTCTATTAATTTTTCTGGCGTTCCTTCTATTGTTTCAATAAAGATAGGATTTTTTAGCTCATCTTCAGGTATGGCTTGTTTCTTTTTCGCGCGGTCGAGTATTAACGTTGCTTCTGCTTTTGTGCTTGTCACTTTTTTTACTAAGAAAACAAGGTCATTACTCGCTAATTTTTCTTTTTCTAGTTGCGCTTCATCTGTACTTGCTTTGATGAATGCCTCATAAGTCTTTGTTAAATTAGTATATTGTTTTTCGTAAGCTGCGATATCCAGCTCCGTTAAATTGGAAGCATTTATTTGTTGGTTGCGAAGTTCAGCGACCAGGTTTTCACTAGCAGAAATAAAATTATTTAAGGCAAGACATGTCAGACTGCCAGATTTTTCCATTTCTTTTGCTGCAAAAGCTTGTTGTGCGGTGTTTAGTTTTTGCATTGCTTCATTAAAAGATTGTATTTCTTTATTCGAATTTTGGATGGAATTGGTCAATTCTTTATGGAGTGTGGCAGCTTTTGCATAATTATCATCCAAATAACTTTTAGAAGTGAAGTAAGTTTGTAAATCATTTAGTATGTGGATTTCATTAGTTATCTCGCTGGAAAGTTTTTCAAAATTTTTATCCATTGGAAGTGATGGTGCTTTACTCACGGAATCTTTCATAGCAATAATAGCATTGGCTGTTCCAGCGGGATTTCTAATAGGTGTTAAGAAATCGTTATTGCTCGGTATTTTGAAATCGCCATTTTCATCAGAATAACTTTTTAAATAGTTCGTTCTTGCGTTAATAAAATCATAATTCATGGCGTTGCTTAGTTTTACATAATCGTTATACTTTACTAATTCTTCTTTGGTGTATAGGCCGTTATCGGTTGCGGAATTTTCTTTTTTATCACTACCACAACCAGCCAGTAAGCTTACGGAAAGCGCGATAATGAGTAAACATAGGCCTGTCTTTTTAAAATAATTCAATAGTTGATCATCCTCATCTGTAAATTTAAAAAGGTGCTTTCTAAGTGTAGCATTTTTTCTGGATGATTTCTCCTTTTATTGTAAATGTTGTATCATAGACATGAGGTTTACTTTGAGAAAGGAAGTGCAGTGATGAAACTAACCGTTTTTGGACATTGGGGTGGCTATCCGGTAGCGAATGAGGGGACGTCTAGTTATTTGCTAGAAGAAGCTGGATTTAAGTTATTAATTGATGTTGGAGCAAGTGCTGTTTCAATTATGCAAAACTATATTGATCCTGATGATATTGATGCGGCAATAATTTCTCATTACCATCCAGATCATGTAGCAGACGTAGGGATTTTACAGCACATTCGACTATTATCACAAAGGAAGGAAAAACCGCCAGTCTTGCCAATTTATGGGCATAAAGAAGACAAACGCGGCTATTCTTTTTTAGAAATGGCAGGCGTAACAAAAGCAATCGAGTATAAAGCGGACGACACACTGGAAATTGGACCGTTTAAAGTAACTTTCTTAAAAACAGTTCATCCAGTGCCTTGTTATGCGATGCGGATTGAAGCCGGCGGGAAAGTTTTTGTTTACACCGCAGATAGCGCGTATCAAGATAGTTTTATTCCTTTTGCGGAGGGCGCGGATTTATTAGTAACCGACACGAACTTTTTCCATGATTTAGCAGGGAAAACGAAAGTCCATATGGCAAGTACCGAAGTTGCCAAAATTGCCAAAGAAGCCAACGTGAAATCATTACTACTAAGCCATTTACCAGAAGTGGGCGATTTAGAAGTATTGAAACAAGAAGCAGCAGCAATTTACACCGGGGAAATCGCACTCGCATCAAAAGGTTTGACGAAAACATTTTAATATAGAAGAAAAGGGGTTAGGGGTATGTATTTTATAGATAATAATAATGAAAAAGATCCACGGATTAACTTGGCTGTGGAGGAATTTATTTTAACGGAATTGAAGCTAGATGAGCCTGTGCTGTTATTTTACATTAATAAGCCATCGATTATTATTGGGCGAAATCAAAATACAGTAGAAGAAATTGATACAGAATATGTTGAAAAAAATGACGTAATTGTCGTGCGCAGACTTTCCGGTGGTGGCGCGGTGTATCATGATGAAGGAAACTTGAATTTCAGTTTTATCACAGAAGATGACGGAGATTCGTTCCATAATTTCGCGAAATTCACGCAACCCATTGTGGAAGCTCTTAAACGTTTAGGCGTCAATGCGGAACTGAAAGGACGCAATGACTTGCTGATTGATGGCTTCAAAGTGTCTGGAAATGCCCAATTCGCAACGAAAGGCAAAATGTTCTCACACGGGACATTGATGTACGATTTGAACATAGATAACGTTGTGGCATCGCTAAAACCACGTAAAGATAAGATCGAATCAAAAGGAATTAAGTCTGTTCGTAGTCGTGTAGCGAATATTTCTGACTTCATGGATCAAGAAATGACAACCGAGGAATTCCGCGATTTGCTATTACTTTACATTTTTGGTGTGGATAAAGTAGAAGATGTGAAAGAATACAAATTGACAGCGGCAGATTGGGAAAAAATCCACGAAATTTCTGCTAAACGTTACGGTAATTGGGATTGGAACTACGGGAAATCACCAAAATTCGACCTAACACGTACAAAACGTTTCCCAGTTGGCTCAGTAGATGTTCGCTTAAATGTGCAAAAAGGGATTATTACCGATATCAAGATTTTTGGCGACTTTTTCGGCGTGAAAAATGTAACGGATATCGAGGAGAAATTAGTTAATACCACTTACAAACGTGAAGCTTTGGACGAGGCTTTAGCGGATATAGACGTCAAAGAATACTTTGGTAATATCACAAAAGAGGAATTTTTAGATTTACTTTATTAAAAAACGGAAAGCACGCATGAAGTGTGCTTTCCGTTTTTTTATTTGAGATTTTTTCCTGACATCCAGCGCTCCAGCCGTTTTCCAACAAACCATAAAATAACGACGGAAAGAGCTAAAATAGCCAGTTTGAGCGGTTGGTGAATTAAATCGACGAAATCATAGCCAATATAGCTAATCGCAAAAACTTTAATCAACTTTCCACCTACAAGCGCTAAGATAAATTGATACACTTTAATTTTAGAAAGACCTGCAACGATATTTACAGCCGAAGAGGGCGTAAAAGGCATTACAAGTAAAATGAAAATCGGGCTAAAACCATGTCTATCAATCCATTCCATTACACGTTTAATTTGTTTATGACCCGAAATAAATCGTAAAAATCGTGTCTGACCAAATTTTCGTGCTAGTAAGAATACACATAAACTACCCGCAATTGCTGCTGTCACTGATATTAAAAAACCGCCAAGTAGTCCGTAGGCATTTACGTTAACTACAACGAATACTATAAATGGTAAAAATGGTAAAAACGCTTCAATAAAAGGTAAGAAAAAAGCTAAAAGTGGACCTAAATTCCGATATTCACTTAGCCAATACATTAAATTATCATAAGAAAAGAAATTCATCATATCCTGCCAAAATGTCATAAGCAAGCCTCCAGTAGTCTTTAACAACTTACTTTATTTTCTCACATAAAAATGATAAAGCGCTAATAAAACAGCTTGAATATCGTTAAAATCCTAGTTTAAAACCAGGATTTTAACATTTTTAACGATGAACTTCATTTTCGAAGGAATTATTTTAATTGGTAAAGTGTTCCTTCTCCAGAGCCATTCATTCCGGGAGCGCCGCCATTTGTATTTTGAGAAGCGCTTGAAGTAGTATCGTCGTCCGTGGAAGTGGAACTGCTCCATTCTGATTGATCAATTTCGGTACCATTTTCTTGAATCCATTTTACCACATCTGAGTCGGAAGCTTTACTATTTGATGGAAGATAAAAATATTTTATTTCGCCGGATTTAATCATTTGTTTTAGCTGTTTGACCGTGAGCGTTGGATCTGTGCCATTGAATCCTCCGAGGGCCATAACTGCTTCTTTGGTTTTAATAATATAAGGACCGGCTGTTGTGGCATCCGTTGTGCCAAATAAATACGTTTCGCCAGTATTATTTTTCTGTAAATAACTAATCAAACCACTATCAACTGAGGCATCAGCAAAACCGCCGCCACTGGATTGTTTTAATTGTGGCCCAGCTTCAGGCAAGGAACTATTTCCACCATATAAAATGGGCGTCAAGGACCAATAGGTTGGTGCGATAAGCAGAATTGCTAAAGCTATCGCTGTTATTTTCGCCGCGAGTTTTGGCTGTTTTTGTCTAATTGCAATTAACAAGGCGGAAACCCCAAGTGCAGCAATCCCGATAACAGCCGCTAAAATTGGCAAGTAACTAGCCACAAAGAAAGCTTGAA
Organism: Listeria swaminathanii; assembly: GCF_014229645.1. Lineage (GTDB taxonomy): Bacteria > Bacillota > Bacilli > Lactobacillales > Listeriaceae > Listeria > Listeria swaminathanii. The sequence continues at coordinate 679,073 of NZ_JAATOD010000001.1, forward strand.
GTGCGCCAGTTAGTGTAAGTGTAGTTGGTAAAAGAAATTTTTGCCAATTATCTTTATGACGATATAGGCGGAAAAGTGCGACCAATCCAACGCCACTCAGTACCGCAATTGGAGGAGCTAACATAATTAAATAATAATGATGGAAAAATCCAGCAACACTAAAGAATCCGGCGACTGGAATGAGCCATGCTGCCCAGAAGACCATTTCTTTTTGCTTAGAGTTCAATTGATAAATTCGCTTGTTTTCATTTCGATAAGCTAGGAAAATCGCTAACATTCCGATGATAGCCAGTGGTAAAAACCAACTAATCTGATCACCAAGTGCGGTTTGGAATAAACGAAGCGGTCCAGCATTCCCAGTGCCAAACATGCCTGTGCTACCAGTCATTTTCGAACCTGTTCCGCCATTTGTAGTGTTACCAGGACCTCCAGTTGGTGGCGTGCCGTTATTACCTTGAGGAGGAGTTCCACCACCATCTGCACCGCCTTGCATATTTCCACTTGGAGGCGTTGGCGGTGTCGCATTGCTAGAATCAGTGGAATTATTGCTTGGTGGCCCACCCATCTCCATATTGCTACCACTGCTACCAGTTCCTGTTTCTTGCCCAAGCAGCCGTTCCATGCCATTATAGCCAAAAGCAAGTTCGAGCACTGAATTTGTTTGACTACTACCAATGTAAGGGCGCTCTGACGCAGCAGTTTGATCCACCACGACTGCCCATGAAACAGACACGCCAAGCATTAAAATGAGCGCGATTACTAATTGAATAAGCTTTTTTCGCCAGCTTAATTTTACCGCGATAAAGTAAAATAAGAGGAACGCTGGAACAACCATGAAAGCTTGAAGCATTTTTACATTAAAGCCGACACCAATCAATCCAAAAGCAAGCAGAAGCCAACCAAATTTAGCACGATTAACCGCTTTAAAAAGGAAATAGGTTGCCAGTAATAAAATAAATACCAGAATCGCATCCATGTTATTCGTGCGTGTCACTGCTACCGCGATAGGCGTAAGTGCCATGATTAGCGCGGTAATTCTTGCAGCCCAAGCACCAAATCTAGGTTTAACGAGTACATAAAGCAAAATCACCGAACCGACACCGGCTAAGGCTTGCGGCAAAATAACGCTCCAACCATGCACCCCGAAAATTAGTGCACTAATCGCTTGAAGCCAAAGCGCAACTGGCGGCTTATCCACCGTAATAAAACCAGCAGGATCAAAAGCACCGTAAAAAAAGTTGTGGAAGTTTTGCACCATACTTGTTACTGCGGCTGTATAATAAGGATTTACCGTATCATCATTCCAAATACCATAAAAATTAAAAAAGATAGCAATAACAATAATTCCAACAAAATAAAAGTCTAAATGTTGTATTCGTTTCTTCATAGTCTTCACTTCTTTCCATAAGATAATACCTTTATTTTAGAGTCAAAATATGAAAAAAACGTGAATAAATCTGGAAATAAAGTAGATATTTCTTTTTTGTAAAGAAATTTCGGAAAAAGTCTTGTCAAAACTTACATAGAATGGTATTATATAAAAGTTGTTAAAACACTAAGAACTACTTACTGTGCGGGTGTAGTTTAGTGGTAAAACTACAGCCTTCCAAGCTGTTGTCGTGGGTTCGATTCCCATCACCCGCTTTATATTTTTTATAAATCCTGTTATCAACGCAGTGTTTCGACCTTTTTAAGCGAAGCATTGCGTTTATTTTATTGCCTGAAAATAAGGAGAGAGGGGATGATGAAAGTGAAACTGGAACCGAATTACGCATCGTTAAAAGAAGAGATAATCGCATACGCCCACGAAATCGGTATTCAAAAAATTGGTTTCACCACAGCGGACCCTTTTTTATTTTTAAAGGAACGATTACTAGAAGCGGAAGCCTTAGATCTCTTTACAGGTTTCGAGCATCCGGTAATTGATGAGCGTGTTTACCCAGAGCTAATTTTCAAAGAACCCAAGTCGATTATCGCGATTGCTCTTGCTTATCCGTCTAAATTAAAAGAAGCGCCCGTCAGCAAAAAAGAAGCAAGACGTGGCGTTTTCGCACGAGCTTCTTGGGGCATCGATTATCATACGGTTTTACGAGAAAAATTAGCGCTACTAGAACAATTTTTAAGTGAACGGTTACCTGATGTGCGGATGAAATCGATGGTAGATACCGGTGAATTATCAGATGTTGCTGTGGCTGAGCGAGCTGGCATTGGCTGGCGCGGAAAAAACACTTTGCTAATAACGCCAGAATACGGCTCTTGGGTCTATTTAGGCGAAATGATAACCAATATACCTTTTGAGCCAGATACGCCAGCAAGCGACCTGTGTGGCAGCTGTAACCAATGCGTTAAAGCTTGTCCAACAGGTTCCTTACTAGGTGAGGGCAAAATGAATCCGAAAATTTGTTTAAGCTATCTTACCCAAACAAAAGACTTTCTAGATGAAAAATATCGCGAAGTGTTGCATAATCGTTTGTATGGTTGTGATACTTGTCAGGTTGTCTGTCCTTATAACCGCGGGCATGATTTCCATTTTCATGAGGAGATGGAGCCAGACGCAGAACTTGTTCGTCCAGAATTAAAGCCACTTCTACATATTTCCAACCGAGAATTCAAAGAGAAGTTTGGCGATATGGCAGGGTCGTGGCGCGGTAAGAAACCAATCCAGCGCAATGCTATTATTATTTTAGCGCGCTACAAAGATAAAACAGCAGTGCCAGATCTAATCGACTGCTTGCAAAATGATCCAAGACCAGTTATTCGCGGAACAGCCGGCTGGGCGCTACGCAAAATCGGCGGGGCTGACGCAGAAGCCGCTGTCCAAAAAGCGCTTCAAACCGAACAAGATGAACAAGTACTACAAGAATTAACTGCTATACCAAATTAAAAGAAACCAGGTGAAAAGAACATGCCAAATCATATCGTACTATATCAACCAGAAATCCCTGCAAATACCGGGAATATCTCCAGAACTTGTGCTGGAACAGATACTTATTTACATTTAATTCGTCCACTTGGTTTTTCAACTGACGATAAAATGCTTAAACGCGCCGGACTCGATTACTGGGATAACGTCAAACTTGCTTATTACGATTCCTTAGATGAATTTTTCGAGAAAAACGAAGGCGGAGAATTTTTCTACATTACCAAATTTGGTCGCCACGTATATAGTGACATCGATTATAGCGATCCCAATAAAAACTATTTCTTCGTATTTGGAAAAGAAACTACCGGCTTACCAGACGAACTTTTACAAAAAAATGAAGAAAACTGTTTACGAATTCCGATGACAGACCATATTCGCTCGTTGAATTTATCGAATACAGCAGCAATTTTAGCTTATGAAGCATTACGTCAGCAAAGTTTTGGCGCGCTTTTACAAGAACCAAATTATGATCGGAAAATATTTCAAGACTAAGGGGGAGTTAGAGTGAATCAGGCGATAGATGCGATTCTAGGACATTACTCTGTGCGAAAATTTGAAGACAAGGACTTAACGAAAGAAGAGTTGAGCTTACTTATCAAGAGCGCACAAGCCGCTTCTACATCCAGCTTTGTTCAAGCATACTCCATCATTGGAATAACAGATAAAACACTTCGCGAACAAATTTCAGAAATTGCGGGAAACCAACCGTATACCGTAAAAACAGGACAATTATTTATTTTCGTGGCCGATTTAGCGCGCCATCATGCGATTTTAGAAGAACATCAAGTAAATACAGAATCACTAGAAACCTCTGAGAAATGGCTTGTTTCCGTAATAGATGCCGCGCTTGCCGCACAAAATATGGCTATCGCTGCAGAATCACTAGGACTAGGCATTTGCTTCATCGGCGGAATTCGTAATAATGTCGCACAAATCGCCGAAATTTTGAATTTGCCACCATACACCATGCCACTATTCGGCTTAACCATTGGCCATCCAGCGGCAGATAAAGAAAAAGCCAAGCCGAGATTGCCTCAAGACTTGGTATATCATGAAAACACCTATCAAAAAATGGACTCAACCATTTTAGCAGAATACGATGAACAAATTAAAATGTACTACGACGAAAGAACAGCTGGCAAACGCGTTGAAGGCTGGTCCGAACAAATCGCCCGCGGACTTGGAAAAACAAGCCGACTCGACTTAAAAGCATTTTTAGAAAAACAACATTTAAACCAAAAATAAAAAAAGCGGTTCGGCACATTTTAATAATGCGCCGAACCGCTTTTTTTATTTATTTCTTTTTATTCCTAGCCATTTGAATTAGATTCCAAATAACGAGAATTAAAACGATTACTAGCAAGATATTAATTAATCCACCCGCAATATGGAAAATAATTCCAAGTAACCAAACCGCTAATAAAACAACGATTATTCCCCAAATAATTCCTAACATGTAAAAAACCTCTTTCTGAACTTTTGATTGTACTCTTATATATTCCCGCAAGCCCAGTCTTTAAACATATTAACTATTATTTTTGTGTAATATAAGCTAAAAGTGCCTTCACACCTTCCGTGACCATCCGCTCCGTTTCATCAAAATCACCTGTATAATAAGGGTCCGGAATATCTTTATCCTCTTGACCAGGCACAAAAGACATCAGTGAACGAATGACTACATTAGGATTACTATTAAGCTCATTTAAATCCGCTAAATTTTGCTGATCCATCCCAATAATAAAGTCAGCCTCATTAAAATCTGCATCAGAAATTTTCCGAGCGCGCATTCCCTGATAATCAACACCATGCTTTTTCAAAACGGCTTGTGTCCCGCGATGAGGCGGTTTTCCTAAGTTCCACGTACCTGTTGCAGCAGAGTCAATTTTGATTTCATTCGTTAAGCCAGCTTCCGTGACTTCTTTACGAAAAAGCCCCTCCGCCATTGGTGAACGACAAATATTCCCTAAACACACAAAAACAACTTTAACCAATTAAATTCCTCCTTAGTTCCATTCTTTATATAACGCAGCAGCAGCCTCTTGATTTATGCCGTCACTCACTTTAAGTAATTCGAAAATCCGTTCCACAAGATTAGGCGCAAGCTTTCTCTGGAAATAAAGCAATTGATTTTCAAATAAGCTATACGCAACTAAATTATAAGGAATTTCCTGTTTCTCAAATAAACTTATTAGCGTTTCTAAATACCACTTTTTATCCGAATAATCCTCTAATAACTCCAGTAATTGCTTTGTTTTTTGAACATTACTCGAAGCCAAAATTTGTTCTAATTTTTTTACCGGAAATTGTTCCGCAAAATCAATTGGAAAAGGGCTAAAATATAATGCCTCTAAAAATGTTGCCATATTTTCCGCAACAATGAGTGTTTGCAACGTTTCAAAATCAACATAAATAATACTGGGCTGAGACGCGTCATCTGGATAAGAAAAGCCAATATAGCGCGATTCATCCCGGTGAAAGTAAACTTGTTTTCCCGCAAGATCCACCTCTTTTTGTTCCGGAATATCCGTTAATAATTCATCCAAGCTCGCCAAATAATATATTTCAGCAAAATCAAGCCCATAAGAAGTTGGCTCCGTAGTCGGGAAATGATTTTTGCGAATCAATCCGCCATTTTGCTTCAATAGTAATTGTTTATAGTCAGCTGGCAAAATCAAGCCAAGCGCAGTTTCTTTTTCATGTATAGCTTGTTCAGTCGCAGCTTTATTCCCATTTTCCACCCAAATTGTCATCATCTTCAACTCCTCCCTGTATTATCCTAAAAAAAGCGAATTAGCGCAAATAAAAGAACATAGCTAGGCGGATTTCCTAACTATGCTCGAGACATTTATTTCAAAAGATCCTGATAGTAACTATTTCCATTGCGTGCATCAAACTTGGCTGTTAAAGTTTCTGTCATTTCCACCAAATCTGCCTCCGTTTCTCTATCAAAAAGAGGGTAGGCAGCTTGTAAGAAAATAAGACGGTCTAATCCACTTTCAGATTGAAGAACCATTTCCTTATTCACATCAAGAACTTCGCGTGCTTTCTCGGTTTGATTGCTAAGGACTAAGTATTTAAGCAGATCACCAAGAGGCGGGATTAAGCCACTTTGTTTTTCCACCATTGGATAGCCCGTATCAAAGCATTTCTGTGCCATTTCCTTATCACCATCTGCCAAGTAAACCAGCGCCATCATACCATACGTCAGATGTGGCACTTCCTGGCAACTTTGATTTCCTTCGATAATCGGTTTCGCTTTTTTCTTCGCATTTTCAAAATCGTTCATGAAAAAATAATAGTGGACCTGATCCTGCGTTTCGCAAGCGGCACAGTCATTTAAGTAATCTCCTTGTGTCGAAATCCATTGTTCGAAAAATACTTTGGCTTCATCCACTTTTCCCATTCGCATTGCTGCAAGGGTGGACACTTTATAGTAAGGTCGTAACGAATAATTTTGCTTTTCGTATTTCACTTTCATATCGTTTAAAAGCTCATCAATTTGCGCTTTCGATACTTCTGCAAAAGTGGGAACATCTTCACTAATCCATTTATATTTCCAAAGCAAATCACGTGTATCATAAATAGATGCATCATCTTCCCATAATTTCGCTAACCAGCTAAAAGCTTGTAATTGTTTTTTGGGGAATCCGACCACCGAACATGTATCAATTAAGATATCGCGTGCTTCAATCGCCGTGTCTATATCATTATGCGCATCAGCCCCAGCAATTACTCGTTCCAATAATTTAATTCTTTCCGGTCCATCTTCTAAATCCCAAGACATATCAAAATCTACTAAATAATCCATTGTTGTTCCTCCTGTAGTATCTCTAAGTTTTGTAAAACATTTTTAATAAGCATTCAAGCTATCTTGATAATAACTATTTCCATTCCGCACGTCAAACTTCGCCGTCAAAGCTTCCGTCATTCCCACCAAATCAGCTTCTTTCTCCCGGTCGAAAAGGGGATAGGCAGCTTGTAGGAATAACAGACGCTCCATTCCGCTTTCTGCTTGGAGAACGATTTCTAGATGGGCATCGATGACTTCGCGTGCTTTTTCTGTTTGGTTTGTCTTCACTAGATATTTAAGCAAACAGCTGAGTGGTTGGATTAAGGCGCTCTGTTTTTCAACAAGCGGATAACCTTTATCGAAGCATTCTTGCGCCATTTCCGCGTCGCCGAGTTCCAAATAAACAAGCGCCATTTCCCCGTAAGTATAATGAGGGACTTCAGCACATGCTAATTTTCCGTTAATAATCGGGGTGGCTGTTTCCTTGGCTTTTTCATAATCTTTAATGAAGTAATAATAACTTGCTTGAGAACATGTTTCGCAAGCAAGGCAGTCATTTAAGTGATCAGCTTCTGTGTTATTCCATTTAACAAAGAATTGTTTAGCTTTTTCCACTTCACCCATCCACATAGCATCAAGCGTACAAACTTTATAATAAGGGCGTAGTGAGTAATTTTGCAGCTCGAATTTCAGCTTCATATCCTCTAAAAGCCGGTTAATTTGTGTTTTTGATATTTCATCAAAAGTAGCAATCTGTTCACTAATCCATTTATAATTCCAAAGCAAATCAAAAGTATCTACAGAAGAATTGTCGTCTTCCCATTTTTTCACTAACCAACTAAATGCTTTCAGTTGTTTTTTAGGAAAGCCAGCCGTTAAACAAGTTTCTATCAATAATTCCCGAGCTTCAACAGCACTTTCGACATCGTTATACATATCGGCACTTGCGATAGCTTGTTCCAATAATTTCACTTTTTCAGCATTATCATCCATTCCCCAAGCTTCTTCTAGTGCATTCAAATAATCCATGGTTCCCCTCCAGTAGAATCTTTACAAAACTTGTTAGTAAGATTCTAAAATACTTTGATAATAATTATTTTCATTTCGCGCATCAAACTTCGCCGTTAAAGCTTCCGTCATTTCCACCAAATCAGCTTCTTTTTCCCGGTTGAAAAGGGGATAGGCTGCTTGTAAAAACAATAGTTGGTCTAATCCATTTTCTGATTTCAAAACCATTTCTTTGTTTGTATTAAGAACTTCGCGCGCTTTTTCGAGTTGGCTTGTTTTAATTAAAAATTTGAGTAAATAGCTAATTGGTGGAATTAACGCGCTTTCTTTTGCGACCATGGGATAGCCTTTATCGAAGCATTCTTGGGCTTTCTCCTTCTCGCCGAGTTCCCAATAAGCTAAAGACATCATAGCATATGTTTGATGAGGAATTTCATGACAACATTGCATTTCTTCGATGATTGGTTGTGCCATTTTCTTCGCGTTTTTAAAATCATTCATAAAGAAATAGTAATAAACTTGATTTTGTGCTTCACAGATGGGGCAATAATTTGATAAATCTGCTTCTGTAGAAATCCATTGTTTAAATCTTTTTTGTGCTTCAGCTACTTCCCCCATCCGCATTGCGGCAAATGTAGAAGCTTTATAGCAAGGGCGTAATGAATAATTTTTTTGTTCATGTTTTAGTTTCAGGTCATTTAAAAGGCTATCAATTTGTGTTTTTGATACATCTTCAAAAGTAGGAACTCGTTCACCAAACCATGTGTATTTCCAAAGAAAATCTTCCGTATCAATGTAATATACATCGTTGTCTGCATCTTCCCATTTTTTGATTATCCAATAAAATGCTTGCAATTGTTTTTTTGAAAAACCCATAGTTAAACAAGTTTCAACCAACAAATCACGAGCATAAATACCACTGGGTACATCCTTACATTTATCTGCGGCGGTAATTAGTTGCTCTAATAAATTCACTTTTTCAGATGTGTCTGCCATTTTCCAAACTGTTTCTAAGTCTTGTAAATAATTCATGTTTGTTCCTCCTGAAGTATCTCTAAGTTTTGTGAAACAAGTTTAGTAAGCATTTAAGCAATCTTGATAATAACTATTTTCATTACGCGCATCAAACTTCGCTGTTAAAGCTTCCGTCATTTCCACTAAATCTGCTTCTTTTTCCCGGTCGAAAAGGGGATAGGCTGCTTGTAAGAAAATAAGACGGTCTAATCCACCCTCGGCTTGGAGAACGATTTCCAGATTGGTATCGATGACTTCGCGTGCTTTTTCGGTTTGATTAGTAGCTACTAAATACCTAAGCAATTGGCCAAGTGGCGGAATTAAGGAACTTTGTTGTTCCACAAGTGGATAACCTTTATCAAAGCATTGTTGTGCCATTTCCGCATCTCCAAGTGCTAAATAGGTAAGAGCCATAATACCATATGTTAAATGAGGAACCTCTGCGCAACGCTGTTTTCCTTCAATAATTGGTTTCGCTTTTTTCTTCGCTGCTTCATAATCTTTCACGAAATAATAATAGTGTAACTTATCTTGCCGCTCACAAACAGTGCAGTCATTTAAGACATCTTCCTTCGTGTTGCTCCACTTTTCAAATAGTTCTTTCGCTTTTTTTACATCACCCATCCGCATTGCCGCAAGGGTACACACTTTATAGTAAGGTCGTAGTGAATAATTTTCTTGTTCAAATTTAACTCTCATATCATCCAAAAGTCCGTCAATTTGCGCTTTCGATACTTCATCAAAAGTCGGAACATGTTCGCTAATCCATTTATATTTCCAAAGAAGATCTTCTGAGTCAATATAGACATCGTTGTCTTCATCTTCCCATTTGCTAATTAACCAACTAAAAGCTTGTAGTTGTTTTTTCGGGAAGCCAGCATCTAAACAAGTTTCAATCAACATATCGCGAGCATCCATGCCACTTTCTACATCATTATGCGCATCTGCTCCAGTAATGATTCGTTCTAAGATTTTAATTTTTTCAGGCGTATCTTCCATGCCCCAAACTGTTTTCATATCATTTAAGTAATCCATCATTTTGCCTCCTACAGCATCTCTAAGATTCGCAACATATTTTGATTCATTAATTCCATTTCCTTACGTTTAAGCGGATAATGCCCTAACAGTAAGGCTTGGATGTAAAGTACATTCACAATCACGGACAATTCATTCACGCTTTTTCCAGAGCTGAAAAGTCGTTTAATCAGTTCATTATCTAAATTTAAATACAAGTGAGCGAGCGGGGCAGGTTCTTGTTCTTTTTGAATGCTCTCTAAAATATCACTAAAAACTGAATTCGTCTCTTCGACAGCTCGTTCTAGTTCGCGTAACTCTTGTGTTGCTGTAGAATGGATGAAAATAATCGGTAAATCTTTTGGCTCAAAATGTTTGATCAGCACATCGGTGTCAAACTCAGCCATCATACTATTCATTTCTGTCAAAATAGGTTGGTACGCTTGTTCTTCATCCGCTGTCATTGGACGTAATTTATCCGTCATTTCTTCCGGCTGGATTAAAACAAATTCAGTTCCTTCCACAAAGTAACTTAACTGCGCTAAAATTGGCGAGTCGTAGGAATAACCACCATTAATAAGTGTTATACCGCTTGATCTCGCAATATCTTTAATTTGTCTAAAATCATCGACAGAATAAGTGTAATAGATGACATCGTTTTTCGCGATAATATCACCTAATTTTTCTTCACCATTCAATGTTCGAACTGGAAGATAAGGATAAATCAATTTTAAAAATGGTGCATCTTCACTAGCAAGTGCTTTAAAACCAAGATAATGGGTAGCTAATAATTTCATCAGCGCTTCTTCCGGAAGTGTTTCAATTCCTTTTTTCAGCGCAACGCCAAGCTCATCAGCAACACTAGTTAACCGCTCATTTTTATAAAACGCTTCACGGGAGGCAACAGGTTGAAGCTCATCCGTCCAAATCACGCATTTAGCAAAAAACGACCAATCCGGTAAAATATTATTTGCTTCACTAGTTACATACATATTATTTAAAAATACCGTATTTTTCCGGATAGCATTCATTTGAACAGCATGAGGAATCATATAAGCAATCCCAAATGTTCTACCAGATTCATTTTCAATTAAGAAATAATCTTGGAAATGCGTTCCCAGAATATATTCGCCGTACTGAATAATCTGCTCTCGCGAAAGTTTAAACAAGGTTTCTTTATCGGAAAACTGTTTGGTCCAGCTATTAATTTCTTCCTCTAAACCATTAATTTCTACTATTATATTGCTTTCCAAAGAGGAGCCATATTTTTTTAATGTATTGATTAAATATTCGACTTCCTCGCATTCAGGATGATCTTCTAAACCAGCGCGCAAACGTAAATACACTTGCGTACCAGGTTCGCGAGTGTCGGTTTCTATTTTTCGAACGGAATAAGTACCGTCCGCTTTCCCGCGCCACTCGGTTGTGCCGCCGTCTTTTTTTGAGGTGGAAATCATCACAATTTCATCACTCACGATAAAACAAGAAAGCAAGCCAATTCCGAAACGACCGATAAAGTCATTGGAACTCTCACCATCAAAGTTTTTTTCGCCTTTAGATGAATTAGCGATAGTAGCAAGAAAAGCGTGAACTTCTTCTTCCGTTAAACCAATCCCGTTATCTTCTAAAATTAATGTTTTTTCATTATTATCTCCAGTTAGAGAGGCATGAATTTTACCTTCTAAAGTTGGATCTATTTTTTTTCGGGCGCGAATGGCATCGGTTGCATTTTGCAACAATTCGCGAATATAAACATCTTTTTCGTCATAAAGGTGGTTTGAAAGAATGTCAATCATACCAGCCAAGTTCACCTGAAAGCGGTGAGAATAATTTTCCATAGTCCGGGCCTCCTAGTTGTGTAAATCTCTTTTTTATTCTATCATAAAGGGTGAGATAAATAATGAGAAAACAGTTATAGATGTTTAAGAATTTCTATCAGTGGTAAATACTTTGTGATGGTTTCCACACTGGACAATGTGATGGAAATAGATTATACTCATTATTAAGAGATAATCATTACAAAATAGGAGGAAGATAATTATGAAAACAATCAACTCAGTAGACACAAAGGAATTTTTGAATCACCAAGTAGCGAATTTAAACGTATTCACAGTAAAAATTCATCAAATTCATTGGTATATGAGAGGCCACAACTTCTTCACTTTACATGAAAAAATGGATGATTTATATAGCGAATTCGGCGAACAAATGGATGAAGTAGCAGAACGTTTACTAGCTATCGGCGGAAGCCCACTATCCACTTTAAAAGAGTTTTTAGAAAATGCGAGCGTAGAAGAAGCTCCTTATACAAAACCTAAAACAATGGATCAATTAATGGAAGACTTAGTTGGTACACTGGAATTACTTAGAGACGAATATCAACAAGGCATCGAGCTAACTGACAAAGAAGGCGACAATGTAACAAACGATATGCTAATTGCTTTCAAAGCTAGCATCGACAAACATATCTGGATGTTCAAAGCATTCTTAGGAAAAGCTCCATTAGAATAAAATTAACCAAAAACTAGAATAAAATTAATCAAAAACTGTGTGGGAAATTTTTCTCACACAGTTTTTTTATACGCTATACTGTTATAGTACAATATCCTTATTTTTGATTTGTTTTAACACAATTTGGTTTGAAGCATCTCAGAAAGAGGTATATTATCTTCATAACAAAAAGCAGAAAAAGTGAAATTCATAGTCAAATCTGCTATTCTTGAATAACAATCTTCACGCATAAAAAAATGGAAACGAGGAGTGAAAAGCATGAATATTGAGGTAACGGACCAAGCAAATAAATGGTTTCATGATGAATTCGATGTAGCCAATGGTAATGGAATTCGACTTTTTGCCAAATATGGTGGTTCTAACAGTTCCTTACATCCTGGTTTCTCTATCGGTCTAACCGCCGAAAAACCGCAAGAAGCAGCAGTTGCTGAGCAGAAAGAAGACTTAATTTTCTTCATTGAAGACCATGATTATTGGTATTTCAAAGACCACGACTGGAAAATTGACTATGAACCAAAAACGGAAGAAGTATCCTTTTCCTTTAAAGAAAAAGTGAAATGAATCCAACAATAAATGACCGCGTGTAATCAATTTGATTTCAGGCGGTTTTTGTTTTAAAAACTTTACTGTTTCGCCTTCCTTTGCTATTCTACTAAGAGAGCAGGAGGAGAAACATGACAAAGAAATTAGTAATATGTATCAGTTTAATCGCAATATTTTTAAGCGGTTGTAGTTTTTCAGAACCATCAACCAAAACATCTAACATCACTGAAAAAACCTTAAATGGTGCAAGTTTTACCTTTTTTGATGTCGGCCAAGGGGATAGCACACTTATTCAGGCAGAGGATGGCACGACAATCTTAATTGATACTGGTCGCCAAGACGATGACCGGATTTTGACTTATTTAAAAGAAGCGAATATAAAGAAGATAGATTTGCTACTACTGACACACCCACACGCCGACCATATTGGTAATGCTGACAAAGTAATTGCTACATATAAACCAAAGGAAATTTGGATGGACGGCTTAACTTTTTCTAGTAGTATTTATGAAAAAGTAATCGATGCAGCATTAGCTTCAGACGCGAAATATAAAGAGCCAAGACGCGGCGATAAAGCCACTTTTGGACCATTTAATATCGAAGTTTTAAGCCCCGACAAGTTAGAAAACGAGGCAAACAACGATTCTATCGCAATAAAAATGACCTATAAAGACATTTCGGCCATTTTCACAGGTGATGCTGAAAAAGGTCGTGAAAGGGAAATGGTCGATAGTGGCGCCAATTTAGAAGCAGATATTTTGGACTTAGGGCACCACGGCTCATCGACATCCAACCAACCGTTCTTCCTGGATAAAGTAAAACCACAAGTGGCTGTTTACTCAGCTGAGAAGGCAAATAGTTATGGACATCCGCACGTGGAAGTACTAGAATGGCTGAAAGAACGCGATATTAAAACATACGGAACCGATGTAAACGGAACAGTTATCATCGAAACCGATGGCGAAAAAATTCATGTTCAAACGGAAAAAGAAGGCACACCAAAATCAGGTAGCAGCTATAACAAAGAGCGTAGCACACAAAAAACAGAAGACGCTAGCTCAAAAGAATTGCCTAAAAGCATTAATTTAAATACAGCTTCTAGTGAAGATTTGCAACTATTACCACTTATTGGGCCCGCACTTGCAGATAAAATTATTGCAGGGCGCCCATATCAATCAATAGATGACTTGAAAAAAATTAACGGCATTGGCGATGGTATTGTGCGCCAAATCAAAGAACAAGGCATTGCCGTAACAAAGTAGGTGATTAGGGTGAAAAAAGCAATTTTAGATCGTATAGAAGATGGAAAAGCAGTTTTTCTCATGGAACCTGACCACGCAGAATGGATCATAGACCAAGAAAAGCTCGATTCAGCCATAAAAGAAGGGGATGTTGTCACTATTTCAGATACAAATGAAATAGTACAACACCCCCAAGAAACGGACGAAATGAAAAAAAGGATTGCAGAAAAGCTGGAAAAACTACGAGGAAGAAACTGAGAAAAACTTTTTTAAACTCTCATGAAATTATCATCTTTCTTTCAGCACATTCTTTTTTAGAAAAGTTATTATATGTATAAGCTAACAACAAGCAAAACATTTTCATTTCTTTCCCTTTTTAGAATGAAAATCCCAAACTCCCTTTTAGCTAGTGCGGTTTACTCCCTTTTTCCGCACTAGTTTTTTTATGCGCAAAAATCACTTTTTCTGTGTGAAGAGGAATTTATTGCGTCCAGCATCTAGGCCGCAATATAACATAATTAGCGTAATACCGATTAAAACATACATTGTTGGTTGCCAACTGCCAAGCGTATCGTGCAGTGTACCAAATAAAATCGGACCGGAAGCAGCAAACAAGTAACCAATTGATTGTGCCATTCCAGATAAATCCGCTGATTCGGTAGCGCTTGTTGTTCGCAAATTAAAGAACATCATCGAAAGACTAAACGACATCCCCGAACCAATGCCATATAAAATAATCGCAGTAGATAAAATAGCCACATTACCGGAAGCGAACATAATTCCAAAAATCCCAATTAAAAATAACGAAACGGAAATTCCAACAAGAAGCTGCTGATTTTTCATCCTCCCAGCGATAATCGGAATAATAAATGTAATCGGCATAACCGCAAATTGCATCAAGGAAAGCATGAGACCGCTAGAAGTACTGGATAATCCTTGATCCGCTAAAATGTTTGGCAACCAAGCAATTGAAATATAATAAATCGCCGACTGCGAACCCATAAATAACGAAATCTTCCAAGCAAGCGGTGATTTCCAAACCGAAGTAGTAGCCAAATGGGTCGCAATTTTCTCTGTGCTGCGTTGGTTATATTTTAGCTGCGGAAGCCAAATAACTAACGCCAAAACCGCAAGCATTGCCCAGAAACCCATACTTCCGTGCCAGCTGAAACGATTATTCATCGCAATTGGCACCGTCAAGCCAGCTGCAAGTGCCGCACATAAATTCATCGAAATCGAGTAAATCCCAGTCATTAACCCCAATTTAAATGGAAATTCCTTCTTAATTAAACTAGGCAAAATAACATTCCCAACTGCAATTGCAAGACCAATCAAAAACGTCCCAGCAAACAAATTAAGTTCGCCACCAAATGGGCGCACCAAGCTACCAATTACAAGCGTCAAAAGGGCCACAAAAATTAATACTTCGATACCGAGAGCCCGGCTTAACTTAGAAACAAAAGGGGATAACCCCGCAAACGCAAGCAGCGGAATAGTTGTTAGCAACCCAGCCATCGTATTCGTTAAATGTAAATCTGATTGAATCATTCCAAGTAACGGACCAACAGATGTGATAGGCGTCCGTAAATTCGCTGCAATTAAAATAATTCCTATAATAAGCATCACCTTACTCGACCGCGTAAGGATTTTTTTATTGATTAAATCTGAATTCATTTATTTTCTCCATTCTTAGC
Organism: Listeria swaminathanii; assembly: GCF_014229645.1. GTDB lineage: Bacteria > Bacillota > Bacilli > Lactobacillales > Listeriaceae > Listeria > Listeria swaminathanii. The sequence goes on from NZ_JAATOD010000001.1 coordinate 694,811, forward strand.
AGCAATTCGTTTGAAAAGAGTAATATACTCTGTAACTTCACTTGCGGCTTGTTCTTTATTTCGCTTTTCGATAGCTGAGACAAGCAATCCATGCCCATTATGCTGATTTGCTTCTGGGTTCATTTCCGTTGTACTCGTAATCGAAAACTGTATTTCTTCTAAAATATTACCGTACATATCCAACAACAATTTATTATGAGCTGCTTTCACAATAGTTAAATGAAGGGCAGAATCAGCTTTCACAAAAGCCTCCACATCATTACTCTCATGCGCTAAATTGCAACATTGGCTATATTTTTTCAACGTCGCTAAATCTTCTTCCGTACGTCGTTCACAAGCTAAAATAACTGCTTCCCGGTCTAGCGCATGACGGATTTCAAGGATTTCTTGAACAGAAGATTCCCGGACACGTTTTTGAATAATCGCATTGAGCTCACTATTATTACGGACAAAAGTACCATCACCTTGCTTCGTTTCCAGCAAACCAATATGCGCTAAGGCACGAATGGCTTCACGTAGCGTATTTCGACTGATACCAAATTCAGCCATTAAATCCGCCTCTTTCGGAATACGTTCGCCAATTTTCCAAGTGCCACTCGTGATTTCAGCTTTTATTTGATCATAAACTTGTTCCGCCAGTGATTTTCGTTCAATTTTTTCTACCACATTTTTCACTCCGATTCTAAAGGTAGGATGATTGGTTCTATTTTACATAAGAATAATTTTTTTGTAAACCTTATTTTGTTAAATTGTGATAGAATGAAGGAAGAAAAGGGCAGGTGACGAAATGAATTGGTTAGAGAAACTAAAAGAAAATGACACGGCAAGACGGGTGCTAGTGTTTGTCCTGCTAGGCATTGTTTTATATTTACTCAGAAGCATGATTGATTTAATATTACTAACATTCATTTTTGCATTTTTAGTGACGCGATTAGAAAACGTTATTTTAAAAAGGGTACGAGTACCAAGAAAATTAATTGTTATCGTATTGTATTCCTTAGTAGCAGTGTTTTTATATATTTCTATTGTGCATTTTTTACCGATTTTAATCGAACAAATTTCCCAGCTAGTAGATTCACTTGTAAAAATGTATAATAACCCAAGCGATAACACGATTGTGCAATGGGTTGTTGGATTTTTAAAAGAATCTAACATTCAAAAATACTTACAAGCCGGGGTTGATTTTATTATCGCTTCGCTTTCAGGTATTGGGTCTGTAGGCTTATCTTTCTTCTTAGCGTTAATACTTAGTTTGTTTTTCTCTTTGGAAAAAGAACGAGTGACTTCCTTTACTGGGCAATTTCTGACGAGTAAAGTTGGTTTTATTTTTAAAGAAGCGGCCTTTTTTGGGAAGAAATTTGTGGCGACGTTTGGTGTTGTGTTAGAAGCGCAGTTAATGATTGCGCTTGTAAATACGATTATTACGACGATAGCTCTTTATTTAATGGATTTCCCACAGTTGCTTAGTTTGTCGATTATGGTGTTCGTTTTAGGATTAATTCCTGTTGCCGGTGTTATTATTTCGTGTATCCCTCTGGTATTAATCGCTTATACAGTTGGCGGGTTCCAAGATGTTATTTATATTTTAATTACGGTGGTCATTGTCCACGCGATTGAAACGTATATTTTAAACCCAAAACTAATGTCATCAAAAACGAATTTACCTGTATTTTACACATTTATTATTTTAATCTTCTCAGAAACGTTTTTCGGCGTATGGGGACTTATTGTCGGAATTCCAGTCTTTGTATTCTTACTAGATATTCTGGAAGTGAGAAATGCAGATGATTTAAAGAAACGCACGATATTTGGACGCAAGAAAAAAGTAGATTAAGCATATTGCTTAATCTACTTTTTCTATGCCCCATAAAAAATTGGCTACTTCGGCATCAACGTCCGTGTTTTCGTGAAGTTTACTATGAGCTGCATTCTTTCCTGTGAAGATTTTTTCTTTATAACTCTCAGCTTGACCTTCGAAAATGAATTTGCCGGATAAAGCACTCGCGACAGAAACACTACCGTCACTTTTCGTTCCGTTTAACGTATCACCCGCAATATTTAACACGCGCAAATGAGTCGGGATATTTTGCTTATTTTTCATGAATTCACTATAGCGGTCTGAGGATTGTTTTGGCCCTTTGTCCGTAAGATCATAAGCCGTAACACCATCATCACCAATCACTAGTCCGTTAAGCGGTGAGCCAATTAGCACAAGTTTTTCCAGAACCGGATAGGCTTTGTCGCTGCCTACTTTTTCAATGTAACTTGTTAAACTAACACCACCCATGGAATGACCGACTGCGTAAACTTTCTCGATATGATAATTGTTTTTCAGCTCTTTCATCACATTTTGAATCCACTGTGTCTGATTTTCTGTCGAGCTCTTATTATCTTCAAAGACAACTTGAATCGTCGGGTTATTACTAAATTTATCGTAGGTTCCCTCCGTGCTTACAGTGCCGTCACTAGCTACGGTCATGACAAGTGATTTTGTTACATCACCCTCATCGGCAAGACGATTAATCATGCCACCAAATGAATTCGCTGTTCCAGAATACCCGTGGACGAAAAGGGTAGGAATAGCAATTTCTGAAACGGGATTTTCGGTTTTTTTCGTTGCTTTATTTGCTGTTATAGTAGGTTCTTTGGCTGCTTTTTTAGTCGGTTCAAATTGAAGGAAAATTATCCAGAAGCCAGCAACAATAATGGCTAAAACGATAATTGCAATAATAACTTTTTTCATTCGAAACATCCTTTAATATTTTATTTCTCTCCCCATAAAAATTGGCCAACATATTTATCCACAACGGTAGATTCATGCATACTACTGTGCGTTGCTTGTGGTCCTTTAATTACATGTGTAATCACTTTTTGATGCGCAAATAATTTTTCGCCGTATAGGACGCTATCCAATTTCACTTCGCCGTCACTATTCGATCCATCTTCCAAATTACCGCCAATAATCATAATTTCAGTGTTTTCGGGTAAAACTTTCGCCATTTTTTCAGCAAATTTTGCATGAACGTTATTGGCGTTTTTAATATCGACTTGCTGATCACCATTGACATATTCTTCTGGATAAAATGGAACGGCAAGGAACACAATTTTGTTTACTTGTGGATAGGATTTGTTTTTTTCGTAACTTGCTAAATACGCTACCCAAGCGCCGCCACCCATCGAATGACCAACCGCGTTAAATTTTTTAATTCCATAATTTTGTTGTAAATAAGACATTACTTTTTTTGTCCACATAGATTGTTGGGGAAGCGTTGCCCGATTATCTTCAAAAACAATGTTGATAAGCGGATTTTTTTCATTTTTATTATAAGTCCCGGTAGTGGAAATATCGCCATCTGGGCTTACATTAACCGTTAAAGACTCCGTACCCCAATCATACTTTTGATCAAAGCGACGTATCATTCCATGAAGCGAACGGTCTGTCCCGCGATAACCATGAATAAAAATGGTCGGAATGGAATCATTGGCTGCTTTTGGATATGTCGTGTTAATCGTTAGTAAAATAAATATAGCTCCAACTAAACAGCCTAATGGTAAGATAATGGAGAAGAACACGCGCTTTAGCATTATTTTACGCCCCTTTATATTTCGTTATGAACAAATTATACATTTTTTTAAAGGAAAACGCACGATTGGTCTACTTTTTCTACCAATTTAATAGTTTATTCTCATGAAAACATATAGTATACTGGAAAAATAAGCGAAGAAACGGAGGCATATTAACATGATAAAACGAACAGGTGAGATTGTACTCGCTATTATTGGTCTTATTTTTAGTGTACTCACACAAGCAGCTATTGCTATTATAGGTCTATTAATGACAAGTGGTTCCAAAGGAAAAGAAGGTTTAACGACTTACTACAATAATTACTACCAAACAATGACAGAATGGGAAATTCCAAAAAGTGATATTCCTGATCCTGACCGTGTGCTAAATTTTGTGCAAACATTATCTTGGACAACATTGACAGGTGGACTGATTACGCTTGCCTTAGGTGGATTTGGCATTTACTACATAATGAAAAATAAAAAGCCAGCCTTTGCGGGATATTTATTTTTAGCAGCAGGGATTGTGTCATTACTTTCTACAGCACTAATAACGTTTATTCCTGCGTTACTATTAATCGTCGCAGCAATTCTTTGTTTTGTTCGTAAACCTAAAAGCACTTTTTCAGGATTATAATTTGGAACGAGTTTGAATTTTTCAAGCTCGTTTTTGTTTTAGTTGTTATTTTTTAGGGAATAAAATAGTGGATTTCAAGAGGAGGTTGATAGTGTGAAAAATAAAGTAGGAATTATTGCCGGAGCCGTCGCTGGGGTCGCTGGAGTTGTAGCCTGTGCAGCAATTTATGTGGTGAAAAAGCAAATGCCGCCTACCCCTTTTGATGAGGTAAACGATATTCGAACACGGTATGCCGACAAAGAAATTTCAGAAACAGAGCTGGAAGAAAACAACATGATTTCAGAAGGTGGCGTTTCATCCATTCAGTATGAAGAAAAAGTAAAATAGTGTAAAAGCAGTTTGTGTCTTGTTTTATGCGAGAAACAAGCTGTTTTTTTGTGCGCGAAAAACTGCTTATTATAGTAGATATATGTTATCCTTTAGATAGACAATAGGACTCAAGTTGTAGGTGAATTTCCTTCTACAGCGGGTTATTCTACTTGATAGATAGCGTTATGATAGGTACAGTAATAAAAGAAAAATATATCAGCGACATTTGGAAGTTAGGAGGTAGACGTATGAGAGCAATATTCATTGGCATATTAATCGTTTTACTAATAGCGATGATACTTATCGTCTTATGGCCAGCAATCATGGCAACTATTGGCGCAGTACTAGGCTTTTGGTCACTAAAGAAATTACTTGAAGCAAGATCTGTAAGCGAAAAAGTTATTTATGGTGTTCTAATCGGCGTGGGTGCCTTAATAATTCTAGCTAACTTAAAAGGAATCTTGGTTGTCGCAATTATCGGAGCAATCATTTACTTCCTAACTAGAAATAAAAATAAACCAAGAAAAAATGATGACGTATTCGACTACCCATACAATAAATAATTGGAGGAGAAAAAAATGGCAAACCTATTTGAAAAAATGAAACAATGGAATAAAGAAGTTAGTGAAAAAATCGAGAAACGTGAAGAAAAACGTCGTAATTCGGTAAGTTATTATATGGATAAAACAAAACAAGAAATGAAAGACGCAGAACGCATGGTAGAAAAACAACGTGAACTAAAATCGCTTTTCTATAAAGAATATAAAGAAATGGAAGTTTATGTTGAAAAACGTCGCCGCCAAGCCGAAATTGCAAAAGAAGCTGGTGAAACAAAACTAGCTGAGTTCGCTTTAGAAGAAGTGGCTCAATACGAAGAACAACTAAACGCTACGAAAGCACACTATGACCAAGCGTCCGAACAACTAGATAAATTAGAACTACGCATGCACGAGATGCGCTTAAAATGGAAAAACCTTAAAACACAGCATTTAGCTGAAATGGCGGAAAAAAATGCGACAGAAACTTCCGAAAAAATGGATAAAGTTATCCATGATATGAGCTGGGGCAGCGTTAGTGACTATCATGAAGCGCAAAAACAACGCGACTTAGCCGAAGAAGCAGAGAAAAAAGCCGACATGAACAAAGAACTATCTCAATCATTCGATGACTTAATGGATGAACTTGAAAAGAAAACGAAGAAAAGTAAAGAAATCATCAAAGATAAAGCGCAAAACTTTACTACAATGGTAGATGAAATTATCGAACGCGAAAAACAAAATTTCAAGAAACCAGAAAAAGCTTCTATGGAAGACCAATTAAATGAACTTGAAAAAGAAGCAGCAAAAGAACAACCAAAAGAAGAAAAAGAAGTTTTAATTCCAGAATTAGAGAAAAAAGAAGAAGATCAAGATACCGAGAAATAAAACCTTTAGCGCAGAATTAATGTTCTGCGCTTTTTTTGTGCGCAGAATTTTTTGGTTATTTTACTTTTTTTCGGGTAAAGAGGAAAAGATAAGTTGCATTTTAATAGATACATGCTATAATAATTGGTATAGACCGATTTAACGAGGAGGCAATACGTAATGACTAATAAAGTAATTACTAACGCTACAATTTATACTGGTAAAGGTGTTCTAGAAAATGCTTTCGTACGTTTTGATAAACAGATAACAGAAGTTGGCTCCATGGCTAATTTTCAAGCGGACAAAGCAGAAGAAGTAATCGATGCAAAAGGACAAAAACTTGTTCCTGGTTTCATTGATGTTCATTCACACGGTGGTTATAGTTTTGACGCAATGGATGCGGATCCAGAAGCACTTAGAAAACAAGTGAATGGTATGTTAAATGAAGGGATTACTACTTACTTCCCAACAACAATGACACAATCACATGAAAATATCGAAAAAGCGCTAAAAGTGATTAATGAAGTCGCTCAAACAGAACCTGTTATTGGCGGGATTCATTTGGAAGGTCCATTTGTTTCCAAAGTCTTTAAAGGAGCGCAACCGGAAGAATACATTCAAGCACCTGACTTGGAACTATTCAAAAAATGGTTTGATATTTCTGGAGGCTTAATTAAATTAGTTACTTATGCACCAGAACATGATACTTCTGCTGATTTTGAAAATTTGTGTTTTGAATTAGGCGTTGTTCCAAGTATTGGTCACTCTAATGATGTGCGCGAACACTTGAAAACAAGTAAAGCGACACATGCGACACATTTATATAATGCTTGTCACAGGATGACACACCGTGAGCCAGGCGTTCCAGGTCATGTTTTATTAGAACGCGGTATTAATGCAGAATTAATCGTTGATGGTATTCACGTTCATCCTGATATGGTGAAATTAGCTTACCAAATGAAAGGGCCAGAACATTTATGCATTATTACTGACTCGATGCGAGCAAAAGGGATGCCAGAAGGAAAATCAGAACTTGGCGGCCAAACAGTTATCGTAAAAGATAAACAAGCTCGTTTAGAAGACGGAACTTTAGCCGGAAGCGTACTTACTTATGACGACGGTTTCCGCAACATGATTAAATTCACCGGGTGTTCGGTAGAAGAAGCAGTTCTTATGTCTTCTGGAAACCAAGCACGTGAATTCAACTTAACACAAAAAGGTGCAATCCAAGCTGGTAAAGATGCAGATTTTAACTTACTAGATGAAGATTTACACATTACAGCAACTTATTCATTCGGAAAAAAACATTCTTGAGAGGAAGATATTAATATGCAACTTATCACAACAGAAAATAAATTAGCAGGTTCCAAAAAAGCACTAGAAATCATTGAAAAAGGTATCACATCTGGTGAAGTAAAAACACTTGGTCTAGCAACAGGCAGCACTCCAGAAACACTTTACGCTGAGTTTGTAAAAAGCGACGTGGATACTAAAAATGTAACAACAACGAACCTAGATGAATATGTAGGTCTTGCAGCAAATGACCCAAACAGTTATCATTACTATATGAACGACTTATTATTCTCTAAAAAAGCATTTAAAGAAAGTTTCTTACCAAACGGAGAAGCGACTGATGCAGAAGCAGAGTGCGCACGTTATGAAGAAATTTTATCTGAGCACCCAGTTGATATTCAAGTGCTTGGTATTGGTACAAACGGCCACATCGGTTTTAACGAACCAGGAACTTCTTTTGATTCGTTAACACATAAAGTCGTTTTAACAGATTCTACTCGTGAAGCAAACAAACGCTTTTTCGAAAGAGAAGAAGATGTTCCAACACATGCTTATTCTATGGGAATTAAATCCATCATGAATGCGAAGAAAATTATCCTACTTGCTTTTGGTGAAAACAAAGCACAAGCAATCAAAGAAACTATTAAAGGACCTGTAGATGTGAATTGTCCTGCTTCTGTACTTCAAAATCATCCAGATGTTACTGTGATTCTTGACAACGAGGCGGCGTCACTTCTATAAGAAGAGGGCGGGAAAATGATCGATAAACAATCAGGAATACCGATTTACATTCAGATTCAAAGTGAAATTAAAAAGAAAATGGAAGATGGCGTCTGGAAAGTAGGGACATCCATCCCAGCTGAGCGTCAACTTGCGGAAATGTTCCACGTTAGCCGAATGACTGTAAGACAAGCCATTCAAGGCCTAGTCGATGATAACATTTTGCAAAGACGTGTTGGTGCAGGTACTTTTATTGCGGAAAAGAAATTAACGGAACGACTTGAAGCAGTTACGAGTTTTACGAATTTGATGTTACAAGAAGGAAAAGTTCCTTCGACACGAATCGTATCGTATGGCATTCGTCCGGCAAGTACGCAAGAACAAGAAGCGCTGCAACTGCCAGAAAATAGCAATGTAATGAAAATTGAGCGGATTCGTTACGGCGACCGCGTGCCAATTCTTTATGAAGTTGCTGCCATTCCAGAAAAAATTGCTTCACTGCTGACAAAGGAAGACATTATGGATTCTCTTTATAAAGCAATTGAATTAAAACTTGGTCAAACAATTGGAGAAGCGGAGCAAATTATGGAAGCTTCTTTAGTATCAGAAAAAATTGCGCCATATCTTGATGTGAAACTCGGATCACCGGTTATGAAACTTCGGCAAATTACAACGTTAGAAGACGGTCGACCATTTGAATTTACTCGTTCCCAGTATGTAGGTAGTAGATTTCAATTTGTAGCTAGGATTAAACAATAAATAAAAAGCTTGAAGCAAACGCAAACTGCTTCAAGCTTTTTTGCATAATGATTTTCGTTGTCTTTTTGCAAATAAAAAAGTATAATGAGATGAGTAAAAAATTTGCGGGGAGGACTAGCCATGAGCTGGATGATTATTTTTATATGTTTTGGCGCGTCCGTACTACTTACACCGCTAATTCGAAAAATAGCACTCTACTTTGATATTACAGATAAACCAGATCAACGTCGCATTAACACTAAGCCAATTCCGAGCTTGGGTGGGCTAGCAATATTTATAAGTTTTTCTATCGGAATGTTTTTACTTCCAATTGAAAACGAATTCTTATGGCCGCTCTTGATTGCGGCATTTGTTATGGTTTTGACTGGGTTATTAGATGATATTATGGAATTTAAAGCAAGATATAAATTAATTGGTCAAGTTACTGCTGCTTTTATTATTGTTTTTTGGGGCAATATTAGCATCGACTTTATCAACTTACCATTTGGTGGGGAAATTCATTTTGGGATATTAAGTATTCCGCTAACGATTATTTGGATTGTAGCAATTACGAATGCCATTAATTTAATCGATGGACTGGATGGTCTTGCTGCCGGGGTTTCAACAATTGCGTTATTAACTATTTTAGGAATGGCGTTTATCATGGGTGATGCTCTTGTTATCATGATTGCGAGCGTGCTAATCGCTGGAACACTTGGATTTTTACCATATAACTTTAATCCTGCCAAGATTTTCATGGGGGATACAGGAGCGCTTTTCTTAGGTTTCATTATTTCTGTTTTATCAGTAATGGGCTTCAAAAATGTTACGTTTATTTCTTTAATTGTACCGATTTTAATTTTAGGCGTACCGATTTCTGACACGATTTTTGCAATTATACGGCGAATGGTGACAAAACAACCAATCGCGATGGCAGATAAATCACATTTACACCATTGCTTATTACGACTAGGTTTTACGCATCGTCAAACAGTTATTTTGATTTATGCTATTGCCGCTTTATTTTCTTTATTCGCCTTCATTTTCACGATGTCGACACTTTGGGGTTCGATGATATTAATCGGCGTACTGCTTGTATTAATTGAGGTATTGATTGAGACGTTAGGATTAGTAGGGAGTACGTATCGCCCGCTACTGAATTTATTTAAAATAACCAAAGAAGAAAAAATAGATTAGAGACTAGCTACCTTGGCTTGTCTCTTTTTTTATGCCAAAATTCTTATTGAGTAACAAGTCTTCTTGTGATACATTTATCAAGTAACGTTTTTGTAGAAATGAGGAGAAAAACATGGAAATCATTGCGACAGCAGATTCAATGAAACAAGCTGAAAAATTGCTTCGCGCGGGGGTAGACAGATTATATGTAGGTAATAGCCGATTTGGTTTAAGATTGCCTTATTCGTTTTCTGTCGAAGAATTACGTGAAATAGTTCATTTAGCGCACCAAGAAGGAAAAAAAGTAACTGTAGCAGTAAATTCGTTAATGCACAACGAACATATGGAAGGGTTGCCGGGCTTTTTAGAGCAACTCGCTGATATGAAAGTGGACGCGGTAGCATGTGGCGATCCAGGTGCAATTATGCTTTTGAGTGAAATGGCTCAACCGATACCGTTTATTTATGATGCCCAAACATTTGTAACTAGCGCAGAACAAATTTCGTTTTGGGAAAAACAAGGAGCGGTCGGGGCAGTACTTGCAAGAGAATTAACAGAAGGCGAAATTAAGGCGATTGCCAAAAGCCTCTCTATTCCAGTCGAAGTGCTTGTTTACGGACCAACTTGTATCCATCAATCCAAACGTAGATTAGTAACGAACTACCAACGCATTGTTGAAATGGAAGATGACACATCGAAGGAACGCGGGCTTTATTTACGTGAACCTAATGATGAAACAAGTCAATTACCCATTTATGAAGATGAGTCTGGGACGCACATTTTTGCTTCCGAAGATGTTTCGTTAGTGCCTTATTTGGCTGATTTATACGAAGCGGGACTGAAAACGTGGAAACTAGACGGTGTTCTTGCGGAATCGGATAACTTTGTTCAAATTGCTGCTTTGCTCGTTGAGGCGAAAGAAGCCGTTATAGAAGGCCAATTTGTTGCGGAGTATTTTGTGAATAAATTAACGGAACTACAACCTAAAACTAGAAATTTAGACGCTGGATTTTACTTGAAAAATCCGGATGATGTGAAGTAGGGGGAATAGCATAATGAGTAAAGTATTAAAAAAACCAGAAGTGCTAGCTCCGGCTGGTAACTTAGAAAAATTAAAGATTGCGATTCGCTACGGTGCGGACGCTGTATATATTGGTGGTCAAGCTTTTGGGCTTCGGTCGCGTGCAGGGAATTTTAGTTTTGAAGAAATGGAACAAGGGATTGCTTTTGCGCACGAACGAAATGCGAAAGTATATGTGGCGGCAAATATGGTTGCGCATGCTGGAGATACAGAAGGTGCTGGTGAATTTTTCCGGACACTACGCGATATTGGCATTGATGCCGTAATCGTTTCTGATCCAGCGTTAATTAGCATTTGTTTCCAAGATGCACCAGGTCTGCCAGTTCATTTATCCACGCAGGCTTCAGCGACAAACTATAAAACATTAGAATTTTGGAAAAAACAAGGCTTAGAGCGTGTGGTACTTGCGCGTGAAGTGAGCATGCAAGAAATTCAAGAAATCGGTGAAAAAACGGATGTTGAAATGGAAGCATTCATTCACGGCGCAATGTGTATTTCTTATTCCGGTCGTTGTACATTATCGAATCATATGGCGAACCGTGATGCCAATCGTGGCGGTTGTGCGCAAAGTTGTCGTTGGAAATATGATTTATTTGAAATTGATAATGGTGTTTCGAAAAATTTAGTTGATACCGATGAAGAACCATTTTCGATGAGTGCGGTCGATTTATCAATGATTAAATATATTCCAGATATGGTCGATGCTGGCGTGGATAGCTTGAAAATCGAAGGACGTATGAAGTCGATTCATTATGTTTCAACCGTTGCAAGTGTGTATCGTCGTGCAGTAGATGCTTACTGCGCGGACCCTGAGAATTATGTGTTTGATCCCGCTTGGGAAGAAGAATTATGGAAAGTTGCACAACGCGAATTGTCTACAGGCTTTTTCTATAAAGAGCCAACCGAAGACGAGCAATTATTCGGTAAAACGCGGAAAATACCGCAATATGCTTTTGCGGCGCAAGTGTTGGAATATGACGAGGAAACAAAAATTGCTACTTTACAACAACGAAATAATTTTGGTGTAGGGGAAGAAATTGAATTTTATGGACCAGGAGATACTGGCTTTAAACAAGTCGTGGAAGTACTTTGGAATGAACATGGTGAGGAAATTGATCGTGCTCCAAATGCGATGATGACGATAAAAATGCCAGTAGATAAGCCTGTGAAGCCATTTTACTTTATGCGAAAGAAAAAATAAAATCTCATGCTGCAGTAGGATTGTCGTGTACTCCCTAAGTAAGGTATAATGGGGTAAGTACATATGAAGGAGGAGATTAATTATGATAGGATGGATTATTGCTATCGCTGTTGTTGTTATTTTAGTATTGATTTATTTCGGTCTATACAACAGCCTTGTAAAATACCGTAACCGTGTGGATGAAACTTGGGCGCAAATTGACGTACAATTAAAACGTAGATTTGACTTGATTCCTAATTTAGTTGAAACAGTTAAAGGGTATGCAAAACATGAAAAAGAAACATTAACACAAGTAATTGAAGCTCGTAACAAAATGATGGAAGTTCCTGCTGACAACCGTCAAGGACAAATCGAAGCTGACAATATGCTAAGTGGAGCACTTAAATCCATTTTTGCTTTAGGGGAAGCTTATCCAGACTTAAAAGCAAATACTTCTTTCATCGAATTACAACATGAATTAACTACTACGGAGAACAAAGTGGCTTATTCTCGCCAACTTTATAACACAACCGTAATGACTTATAACACAAAAGTACAATCTGTACCAACTAACATCGTTGCAAAACTGCATAACTTTACAGAACGTGAGATGCTTTCTATTCCAGAAGTAGAACGCGTTGCACCAAAAGTAGAGTTTTAAGCCATGAAGGAGAGCGAAAATTATGCTATTCGAACAAATTGCAGCAAATAAGCGAAAAACAGTTTTTATTATTCTTGGCTTTTTCATTTTCGTTCTTATGGTTGGCGCTGCTATAGGTATCATTGTTTGGAATAACTATCTGAATGGGCTTATACTGGCAGCAGTTATTGGTGTAGTTTATATTTTGATTATGGTGATGAGCAGTTCGTCAGTCGTTATGGCGATGAACCATGCGAAGGAAGTCACCTCAAAAGAACAAGCACCAGTTTTGTGGGATACCGTTGAAAGTATGGCAATGGTTGCTGGTATTCCGATGCCAAAAGTATATATTGTCGAGGATGCAAGTCCAAACGCTTTTGCGACAGGTATTTCTCCGGAAAAAGGAGCAGTGGCTGTTACTAGAGGATTACTAAATAAATTAGAACGATATGAATTAGAGGGCGTTATTGCGCATGAAATTTCTCATATTCGTAATTATGATATTCGGTTATCAACAATTGCTATTGCGCTTGTAGCTGTAATTGCGATTCTTAGTGACTTGGCAATGCGAATGATATTTTGGGGAAGCCTGACTGGTGGCAGAAATAACCGTAAAAGTGACAATAATAACAGTGGTGGCGCGCAAGCAATTATCTATATCGTAGCGCTGATTTTTGTTATTTTGGCACCAATTATTGCAACTGCTATTCAATTTGCTCTATCTCGTAACCGGGAATATTTAGCAGATGCTAGCGCGGTAGAACTAACACGAAATCCAGATGGACTTATCCAAGCATTACAAAAAATTAGCGGGGATACGAAAAAAATGGAAGAAGTTAGCGCTTCTAGTGAATCTATTTACTTTTCGTCACCACTAAAGTCTAAAAAAAATAAGCCAGGTCTTTTTGACTCTCATCCGCCAATTAGTTCGCGGATTGAACGCTTAGAAAATATGTAATAAAAAAGTAGCAGCCTCTAGAAGAGGATGCTACTTTTTTGTTATAAGTTGCCGATGTACTTCCAGTGGGACTTGCCAGCTGGAGCATCTATTAATTCTACTTTTTGCTGGAGGCGCCATTTCTTCATTTGGCGCTCGATTTGTTGTTCAGAAACACCATAAAATTCTGCCATCGAAGCGGAAGAAGTTACTTTTACTTTTGCTAAGTATTCTTCCATTTGCGGGCGTGCTTCTGGTTCTGGGGAATCATTTAAAAGCTCAGATAAAACGTGCACATAAACTTCGTAACGATGAAGTCCGCTTAGTTTTAATCCGGCATCTTCTATATTTTTATTGAAAAAGACTACGGTAGGATTTTCGCGAATTTCCATTTCTTGTGCTACTTTTTGGTCGCCAATATAGGCGCGTTTCGCAACAGTAGAAGCTAAATCTTTTTTGAATTCTGGAAGATCTAGGCCAGTAGAAACTGCGATATCATGGAGTACTTCCTCACTAGCGATATCTTTGTTTTCAAGGAAATAGGCTGCTTGAATCTTACGTAAGAATGTAATGCCTTGTTTTTTTCCTTGGAGTTCAGCGGCTTTGACTGCAAGACAAGAAATATAGGAAAGGTGCGCCCCTATTTGTTGTTCTTTTAAGCTTAGGTTACTATTTCCGGCGCGCTTTTGTTTACATACAAATGTCTGCAAATTATTATGCAGAACATAGCGCAATTTAAAATAGTTCCCGTACTCCATCTGTAAGCGGAGCATGTTCGCTTCAATATTCCAACAGTCATCACAAGCTGGATCGAAAAATAGATAAATTTCGATGGGCTTGGCATTTGCTACTGACTGATAATATAAGTTTTGGTTAATCATTTGCTATCACCTGATTTTCAAATTCTAAGTATCTTTATGCAGACACTCATTTCAATGTACCAGTGTGAAAAGAAACCATTCACTGCTCAGTAAAAGCTGATACAAAATTTGGTTTTGCAACTTACATATCTATTTTATCAGCGTAATGTAAATTTAACAAATAATTGTCATTGGCTTAACATATTTATTCGCTAATTTTTAAGAATTTGTGTCATTTTAGGATAAATACGTATATTTTATTGATTATCTTCATAGACGTGATGATAAAATCTTGCTACTTTATTTTCGGCGGGGTGATTTGTTATGTGATATTCTTTGAGCAGTTTGTCGAAAATCTCTTTTCCTTTATCGTAATCGGCCACTTCATACTCTAGGTCGAAGTCAGATATAGAACCATAAAAATTCTTATCGAACACAAGTAAACCTTTTTTGTAGTCTTTCTCTGCTCGGATTGTTTTTAGTGAACCGAAAACTTGCAAATCTTCGTGGTGGATGCCGATTTCTTTTAACGTATCGCGAACAGGGCCAACGGGGATATTTGCTCCGGCGATAATGGCAGTTGCTTGGTCAGCGCCGAGGATTTGTGTCGTTTCCATTAAGCCACGTGCTTCTGGTGTTTTAAGCGTTAATTGATATTGTGATTCTAACTGACGAATCCGGAGTGCAGAATTGCGCTCTTTTAAGCCGAAATCAGCTGTATCTATATAATAGTTAGTTTGCTCGAAAAAATCTTCTTCTTTAACACGGAAACTTTCTGTTAGGGTATCGTATTCTTCTTTAGTTAATAAATTGCGGAATTCGATTTCTAGTTCTTTTACCATGAAAATTCAGCTCCTTTTAATGAAATGTCGCATCTAAATCTTGCGCATAAAATTGAATCGCTTTTTTGTAACTTAAAATATTCTCGTCGTTCGTTGTGTTTGTTAGTAGCAGTAGGGCTTCTTGTAAGGCTTCTTTCTCTAAGCCTTGGTTATACTTGGCCATGATGAAAAAAGTCCGTAAAGCGTTGTTTTCCGGAAACTCTTGTAACGCTTTTTGGAAAAGTAGGCTGGCTTTTTCGGGCTGACCGGTAATGCGGTAGGTGCTACCGAGACCGATGTAAGCTTCTTTACGATCGGCATCAGGAAGACCTAGCGCGAGTGCTTTCTCGTAAAAAGGGATAGCTGCATCTTCTTTACCGAGCGCATCATGAGCCCATGCAGCGAAATAATGAAGTTCAGCACTTTCGGGATTATTCTTTAGTTCTCTAAGGGCTGTAGTGCGGGCTGTTTCGTAATCGCCGTTTTGAAGTAAAGTAAGAATCATTTTAATCATCCTTTTTGTTGTCGTTTTAATGCTTCGGTTTTATTTTACCATGGGATTGAAAAAAAGGTTACTTTAAGCAAGGTGGATTAACAGCTTTTGTGTTAAAATATAACTGATGTTGCATAAATTTAATCATGAATATACTTGAGGTGAGCGATTTGAATCATTGGGAAGACTTTTTAGCGCCTTACAAACAGGCAGTGGAAGAACTTAAAATTAAACTTAAAGGAATGCGTTCACAATTTGAGCTTGAAAATAATCATTCGCCAATTGAATTTGTTACAGGACGAGTGAAGCCGGTTGCGAGCATATTAGACAAGGCTAATCAAAAACATATTGCGCTAGATCATTTAGTAGAAGAAATGCAGGATATTGCGGGACTCAGAATGATGTGTCAATTTGTAGATGACATTGAAGTAGTAGTTCGTCTTTTGAGGCAGCGAAATGATTTTCGGATTGTAGAAGAACGCGATTATATTACGAACAAGAAACCCAGTGGATATCGGTCGTATCACATGGTTATTGAATACCCAGTGGAAACCATTCAAGGCGAAAAGAAAATTTTAGCGGAAATCCAAATTAGGACGTTAGCAATGAATTTCTGGGCAACAATTGAGCATTCGGTAAACTACAAGTATCAAGGTGAATTTCCAGAAGCAATCAATAAACGACTAAAACGTGCTGCGGAGGCGGCTTTCCAATTAGACGAAGAAATGTCGCAAATTCGCGAAGAAATCCAAGAAGCGCAAGTCTATTTTTCACAAAACAAAGATGCATCAAAGGACAAAAAAGCAGTACATCAAGTGATGCCAAAGAAAAATAAGTAATTAGTTGTAGGAATAGGGGCGAATAGAAATAATGAAATATATGATTACTTCAAAAGGGGACGAAAAGTCTGATTTGCTGCGACTGAATATGATCGCAGGTTTTGGGGAATATGACATGGAATATGATGATGTAGAGCCTGAAATTGTTATTTCTATTGGCGGAGATGGGACTTTCCTGTCTGCGTTTCATCAATATGAAGAGCGCTTGGATGAGATTGCCTTTATTGGGATTCATACTGGGCATCTTGGTTTTTATGCAGACTGGAGACCAGCAGAGGCAGAGAAATTAGTTAAACTTTTAGCAAAAGGGGAATATCAGAAAGTTTCCTATCCTCTTCTTAAAACGACAGTAAAATATGGTATTGGTAAAAAAGAAGCGACATATTTAGCGCTAAATGAATCAACCGTGAAAAGTTCAGGAGGGCCTTTTGTGGTTGATGTAGTGATTAATGATATTCATTTTGAACGATTTCGTGGTGATGGACTTTGTATGTCAACGCCTAGTGGCACAACGGCATACAATAAATCACTGGGTGGGGCGCTGATGCATCCATCGATTGAAGCAATGCAGTTAACGGAGATGGCGTCGATTAATAATCGTGTTTACCGGACAATTGGTAGCCCGCTTGTTTTTCCAAAGCATCATGTCGTTAGTTTGCAGCCGGTCAATGATAAGGACTTCCAGATTTCGGTGGATCATTTAAGCATTTTGCATCGTGAAGTACAAGAAATCCGTTATGAAGTATCTGCCAAAAAAGTTCATTTTGCCAGATTTAGATCATTTCCGTTTTGGCGTCGCGTACACGATTCATTTATTGAAGATTAAGCTAGCAGGAGGAAGCATGTGTTTTTAGAATGGACAGTAGAAATAGAAGAAAACGGTCTGCTACTTCGGACTTTTTTGAAGAGCAAGCATATTTCTAAACAATTATTAACCGCTGTGAAATTTAGTGCAGATGGGAAAATTGAAGTAAATAATGAAGAACAAAATGTACTTTATCACATCAAAAGTGGTGATCAGGTTAGACTAACGTTTCCAACAGAGCAACAAAATGAACGTTTGCTTGCTGAGCACACCGAGTTGGAGATAGTTTTTGAAGATGATTTTCTATTAATTATTAACAAACCGGCCGGAATGGCATCGATTCCATCGCAGTATCATCCACATGGATCGGTCGCAAACTTTGTCAAAGGGCATTATGAGGCGCAAGGGCTTACGAGTGCCATTCATATTGTAACTAGGCTTGATCGTGAAACTTCAGGACTAATGCTAATCGCTAAAAATAGGTTTGCGCACGCTAGACTAAGCACCTTTTTACAGCAAGGATTGTTAAAACGAAGATATCAAGCTTTTACGGGTGGCGTTTTAGCAGAGCAAGAGGGTTCGATTGAAGCACCAATAGGGCGCAAAGAAGTAAGCATAATGGAACGTTTTGTTACTCCTGAGGGAAAATATGCTAAAACAAATTACGCGGTTCTCGCGCGTTACAGAGCGTTTGATCACGTAGCCATTCAACTTGAAACAGGACGGACGCATCAAATCCGTGTTCATTTCTCTTATATTGGACATCCGCTTATTGGCGATGATATGTACGGGGGAGATACTACTTTGTTGCAAAGACAAGCACTACACTCATGTCATCTGCATTTAGTCCATCCTTTGACAGAAGAATATATGGCGTTTGATTTGCCTTTACCAGCGGATATGGAAGAGATAATTCGAAAATCGGAGTAATAAGTGTTTTAAAAAGCTATTTGGTCATGTAAAATGGAAGAAGCGAACAAATCGCATCAATTTTAGGAGGAAAGAACATGAATTTATCATTAGAGGGAAAAACATATGTTGTAATGGGAGTAGCTAATAAGCGTAGTATCGCTTGGGCAATCGCTCGTTCACTAAATGAAGCTGGCGCGAAACTTGTATTTACATACGCCGATGATCGTGCGAAAAAAAGCATTACAGAATTAGTACCTTCATTAAACGAAGAAAATCAAAATCCGCTTATTTTAGCTTGTGATGTATCAAGTGAAGAAGCGATTACGGAAACATTTGAAACAATTAAGAATAAAGTTGGTAAACTTAGTGGCTTAGCGCACTGTATTGCTTTTGCTAACAAAGACTTTTTAACTGGGGATTATTTAGAAGTAGATCGTAAAAGCTTCTTACAAGCTCATGAAATTAGTGCTTATTCGTTTACAGCAGTTGCTCGTGCGTTAAAACACTTAGAAATGTTAACAGAAGATGCAAGCCTATTAACACTAACTTACCTTGGTGGGGAACGTGTAGTAGAAAACTATAACATTATGGGTGTTGCTAAAGCTTCTCTTGATGCAAGCGTTAAATACCTTGCTATGGACCTTGGAGCGATTGGTGTACGTGTAAATGCTATTTCAGCTGGACCAATCAGAACGGTATCTGCTCGTGGTGTTAGCGGCTTCTCTGACTCTATTTCACTAATAGAAGAAAAAGCCCCACTAAAACGTGCAACACAAGCGGAAGAAGTTGGCGATACAGCTTACTACTTATTCAGTAACTTATCTCGAGGCGTTACAGGCGAAGTTATTCACGTGGATAGCGGTTATCATATTATTGGATTCTAAAGAAAAAACCAGAAGTAGTTTTAAACTACTTCTGGTCTTTTTTTGGTCCGTCTTCTGGATGTTCTTTAAAGTAATAATCTTTTGGTGTTGGTTTATAGTTTGTTTGGACCGGTTCTTTAACGAAATCAGCTAATGCTTGGTCGATTTTAACCCAACCGCGCCAGCTTAAATGAATCGGATCTTCTAAGAAGAACGCTTCATTTTGATATTCTTCTAGAGAGTAATAGCGGAAGCCTTGGCTCTCGATTTGTTGTTTTGTTTTAGCGTAATAACCGTCTAATCCTTGTTTGTTCATACCAATGTAATCAATCCATTTTCCGTTGATAGGAGGATTAATGAAGATGACATCTGCGCCAGCTTTTTTGAATGCATCCATAAGTAGTTGCAAATCAGCAAATTCTGGAGATTGGTCATAACGTAAATCTTTACGACTATCTTTTAGTTCACCTTCAATTGGTTTGATTTTTTTCTGATAATACTTTTCTTTCACTTGGAATGGGTTATTACCAATACTTTTCTCACCAGTTTCTTTCGCTAAATCATCAAGTTGTTTGTAATCTAAATTATCTGGAAGAGCTTTTAGGCCCTCATCTACGCGATCTTGTTTAGAACCAGAGACAGATTTTGATTCTAAATCGTCTTTACGTTCTAAAATTTTCAGTTCGATATTTCCAGTAATTTTTAGAAGTTTTGGATCATGCGGTTTTTTAGGCCCTTTTGCGACAATGTTTTCAAGTAATTTCTTTAAAGTAGAGTCGCTTTGAACCACTTGGAAAGTAAGTAAGCGTTTTGCAGCGTACCGACGTTCAGGCGTATTTTTCGTATCTTCAAGTGCAAATTTGTAAGCATGAAGAGGAGAGAAGTTAGCGCCAAATGATGGATCGGAAACGCCTTTTGGTTGGAACCATTGCGGAGATAAGATTACCGCTACTTTTTTGCCTTTTAAATCGTCACCAAGTGCATTTACATCTAAGAAATGACTTAATGATTGTGTACCAGGACGACCAAGTAAGAATGGTGTATAGCCCTGATCATATTTTTTTGATACTACGCTAGGATGAAATGAATCGACACGAGAAAGCTCTGATGAACCATAAATAGGTAAATAGTTTCCTTCTTTTAAAGCTTCTTTCTGGATGTCTAAGCCTTGGATGACGTATTCGTTCATAGACGTAGCGCTATCCTCTACCGTTTTGGAAGAAACGTGAGAGAACAAGCTGCTAGGTCCGAATAGAACGAAAAGGAAAACCGCGAATGCGACCATTAAAGGCCCAAATGTCATCCACAGCTTTTTTTTCATTATTTTAGCGCCTCAAGTTGAGTAATGATCATTTCAGGAGTAGCCCATTCGTCGCGGTCAAATTCGGAAACGGGAACAGTAATATCTAGTTTTTCTTCAATTTCGATTAATAGTTGAACAGTAGCCATAGAATCAAGCAAACCTTCATCAAATAATTTGATGTTTGTATTTTGTACTACTTCATCAGTTTCTGTAATTTCTTCTAAGATCTCTAATACGTTTTCGCGAAAAGCCATTTTAAATTACCACCTTTAGTTAGTTTTAAAAATTAATTTTATCTAAAATACCTGAGAAAATCAGGAATCCGAAACAAACAAATTGGAATGTAATGATAACGCCGATTACATAAGTTATTTTGTTTTTTGGATAGAATTTGTGTTTCTTGTTGAAACGTTCGATTAGGTCAAATCCGACAATTAGTGTTGCTTGATATAGACCATAAACGATGTAATACCAGTGAAGTCCGTGCCATACACCCATGATGAAAAAGTTAACGAAGTAAGCTAGGTAGGCAACAGTGAACTTGCTTTTAAACCATTTCTTTTTTGTTACCCATAATACGAAACGCATAAATACATAATCACGGAACCAGAATGAAAGCGTCATGTGCCAACGATTCCAGAACTCTTTAATATTTCGCGCTGCAAATGGTTTGTTAAAGTTCATCGGTGTTTGAACGCCAAGTAAGTAACTAACACCAACTGCGAAGGCACTATAACCTGCGAAGTCAAAGAATAAGTACATACTATAAGCATACATATAGCCAATTAAACTCTTTGTTGTATCTACATTGTGTGTAATCGCGATGTCTAGTGGAACAACAAAATGTTTGTTTACTAAGTAAGCGATAATGAATTTGTAGAGAAATCCGAGGAAGATAAGGAATATTCCTCGATTTAATAACGCCACATAAGCTTCTTTGCTAGGCGGATTATCAATGTCTTTTTTAAAGCGACGGAACCGGTCAATCGGTCCGGATGAAATAGTTGGGAAGAATAGTAAGAAGTTAACAAAATCCCACGCGTTATACTGTTTAATTAAGTTATCGCGTATTTCAATAATCATTTGCGCTGCTTTAAATGTTAGGTACGAAATTCCTAGGAAACCAACCATTGTTACATTGTCACCTAAAATTGGAACAACTTTAGAAATGACAAGTGGAAGGATGGAGAGAACTACTGCAATGACGAATACGCCACCGTGATTCAGCTTTTTCTCCTGCCTGTAATGGAAGTAAAGTCGTACAAGTGCAAGTTGCCAGAAGACGAAGAAGATAAAAGTAGCTCCTTGGACTGGGCTTGCAGAGAACATAAAGTATAAAAATACAAGTGTTACAAAAGCATTATAAATTGGTAGTCTTTTTCCTAACAAACCAGCTACTATGATAGGAATTAAAAATAGTACAAGTACACCAAAATAAAGGATTGTACCGTATGGTAAACTCACTTGTTAACCTCGCTGTTAAGCGCTTTGCGGTCAATTTTGCCATTCATCGTTAACGGGAACTCTGTCTTATAAATCCATTTTCTTGGAATCATGTAGGCTGGCATAAATTCTTTGAGTTCATTTTTGATAGCTGCACTTAGCTGGTATTCTTTTTCGAAGTCGTTGGCAGTTGGGATGACCTGAGCGACCAACATATCTACCTTTTCGTCTTTCATTTTAGGAATAATAGCGCAGTTTTGGATGTAACTTACTTTTTTAAGATTGTTTTCAATATCTTCTAGCTCGATTCGATAACCATGAAGTTTAATTTGGAAATCTAGGCGTCCTTGGAAGAATAGGTAACCGTCTTTGATAATACCGGAATCACCAGTATGATAAGCTTGGTAGCCTTTATAATCAAAGAATACTTGGTCTGTTTTTTCTGGTTCATTTAAATAACCTTTGGAAACACTTGCACCGATTAGGATGATTTCTCCTTTTTCACCATCTGGAAGAATTTCGCCAGTTTCTTGGTCTACAATGTGTAAACGCATATCTGGTTTAATAACGCCAAGTGGTAAACTTGGATATGCATCGATAAGCTCACGAGTTACTTTTACTTGTGTTACGGCAACTGTTGCTTCGGTTGGGCCATAAGTGTTGTAAATCACTGCATCTGGGAAACGGTCAAGTAATTCAGTTGCTGTTTTCTTAGCAAGTACTTCACCGCAGAATAAGAAGCGAGTCAAGCTAGGGTTATTTTCTTGGTTAAAGTTTTCATCTAGTAAACACAAGTCTGCGAAAGAAGGAGTGGAAACCCATACGTCAAAGTTTTGCGCAGGAATTTCACGATATAGATCTTTCATGTTCGCAGTAATTGTTTTATCAAGTGGTACGAGTGTTCCACCGGATAGTAAGCTTGGATATAAATCCATCACAGACAAGTCGAACGAGAATGGCGCTTGGTTTAAGAAGCGTAATCCTTGTCTTAACGAAAAGTCTTGTAAAATCCAGTTGCTAAAGCTTACTAGGTTGTTTTGGCTGATTTGAACGCCTTTTGGATTCCCAGTACTTCCCGATGTGTAAATAATATAGTAGTTATCATCATTTTTTACACATTCAGTTTTATCTGGTACTTCTTCAAAATGTTTTTCTAGAGCATCCATTAGTTGATTTTGTGATAGCACGGGGCAACCAGTAATTGTAAGGTTGCTCGGTAATTCTTCTGTGCAAATAAACATAGAAGGATCAGCCGCTTTTTTAATTTGTTCTATACGTTCAACTGGCATAGAAACATCTACTGGTACGTAAGCTCGACCTGATTTGATAGAGCCTAAAAATGCAACTAGCATTAGTGGAGACATGTGACCATAGACGATAATCGGTTTTTCTTTGTCAGTATTTAGATTTTTTAGTAGAAAAGAGCCAAATGCATCCGACTGCCGTTTTAGTTCTTTGTAAGAAAGACGTGTGCCGGCATATTCGTAGCAAGGGAAATCCGGTGTCTTTTCTGCCCATGCATCAATTCTTTCGATGATACTCGTTGTCATAATTGATATTCCCATTTTTTAACAGTCCTTTCTTTTTTAGAATTCGTTGTAAATGAATTTCGCACCTTCAGGGTTTTTGAAACCATAAAACCAAAGCAATCCAAGCAGAATAGCTAAGTAGAAAACAGTTTTCATAGTAAAGATAGTCGCTGGATGATGCAAAAATAGTTTTACTCTGTTCATAAATCCACCTCTTTATTATTTCAGTTGTGTTACAAATATTAAAAATAAACGTTTAATACTTACTTACTGTAATACATCTGTCTTTAAATGTCTAATTACATTTTTGTAAGGTTAGAAAAATAAACATATTTTGAACTTAAAAGTGTCGGCGAGTATAATGAAACTATAGATATAGCAAGGGTTTAATGCTAAGCGTGGAGGAGGAGAAATGATGAATCAAAAGAAAATTGCTGGAGAAAAAGCGTGTGAATGGATTAAAGATGGCATGATTGTGGGGCTTGGGACGGGAAGTACGGTATATTACACGATTGAAAAACTAGGTGACATGGTCGCGAAAGGCTTACAGATTACTGGGGTTGCCACTTCGGAAGAAACTGCGAAACAAGCAGAAAAGCTAGGAATTCCTTTGAAATCGCTAAATGATGTGACAGAAATTGATGTCACAATTGATGGTGCGGATGAAATTGATGCCGACTTTCAGGGAATCAAAGGTGGAGGAGGCGCACTTTTACGTGAAAAAATGGTTGCGAATGCGAGTTTGAAAAATATTTGGGTTGTGAGCGAGGAGAAGCTTGTAAGGAACTTGGGTGAATTTCCACTGCCGCTCGAAGTAATTCCTTTTGGTTGGAAGCAAATTCAGCGCGAACTGGAAAAAGACGATATTGAAACGAACTTGCGGAAACAATCTTCTGGTGTAGTGTATGTGACAAACAATGGCAACTATATTTTGGATATTGTAAATCAAACATTTACGGATACGGCAATGTGGCAAGAAAAATTAGCGCAAATTCCAGGTGTCATGGAACATGGTTTATTTCTTGATTATGTAGATATGATTATTTGCGGCAAAGCGAACGGAGAAATTGAGCTCATAAAAAAATAGTTATTTCTTCTATATAAAAGAAATAACTATCTTCGTATCATATTGTTTTTTTCATTTCCTTGTGTTCAATGCCTGCATCGAGGAATATATCCGAGCAAGTTTCGTAGCCTAGCTTTTCATAGAAGGGAATGGCAGTTACTTGTGCGCCTAATTTTAATTTAGTTAAGCCGCGCGTTTTGGCTTCTAATTCAATCGCCGCCATGATTCTACGGCCGCTACCAGTACCACGAGCTATTTTTTGAGTGCAAATGCGTTCGACCTTGCCGTAATCATCTGCCACACGGAATCTACCTGTTGCAAGCGGTGTGCCGTCTTCTGCGTAGTCAACGAACATGACAACGGAGTCCATTTCATCAAATTCATCCCATTCTAGTGCGGGATCGACATGTTGCTCGACGACAAATACGTCGTTTCTAATTTTTAATGCGGCTTGTTTGCCGATTTCATCTGTTACTTTCTTTACGGTCAAGTTGTTTCCGTCCTTTCTTATGCGCGCATGCTTTCTAAATCAAATGTATTGACCGGAAGCATAAATTGCAAAGAATCTTTGATAAATGGCTGCCAGTACTTCCAGCGGTGGTCGCCGTTAAATACATGGAAATAATAATCAAATCCGCGAGCGGTTAATATTTGTTCTAATGATTTGTTTGGTGATAGGAAATCGAGCACTTCATTTCCAGTTGTTTCGACAGCGGTTTCTTGGTCGCCAATTATATGGAAGATTTTCACTTTTGCAGGGTCTGCTTTTTCGGCAAGTGTAAGGATTGTGTCATCCACATATGGTGAATGTAGAATCACGTTGCCGAATGTAAATGGAAATAGTAGCGCTGCTTTTAAGGAAACGGATGCTCCAAGTGAGTCACCCATCAGGAATCTACTCGTTGGCATTTGGAAAGAAGGGAATCGTTCTTCAAGATAAGGAACAAGTTCAAATGCTAAGAACCGGATATACGCGTCGTTTTGTTTACCATCGGGATGATATTTTTCGCGCCGATCCATGACAGTTTTGTAAGGGATACCAATGAAAATGGCTTTTTGAATCTGCTCGGCTACCGCTAATTCTTCGGAGTGGCGCGCAAGTTTACCAAACTGAAAATAATCTTTTCCATCTTGTACAATAAAAAGCGGATATTTGTAAAGTGGCGAAAAATCAGGTGGTAAGCAAATAATTAAATCTAGTTCCTCTCCTAGCGATTTACTATAAAATTTCTCATCCAACATTTTGTGAGCTGTCATTTTCATTCTCTCCTTTCTTGAAATCATTCCTTCTAAGATGATTGTTTTTTGAAAAGTTACTCTATTTTAGCATGAATTACGTTAAAAGAAAGAACATTTTGCCTATTATTAGAAAAAATTTTCTTTTTCGCGGGACTTCACTGCAATAATGCTATTTATTATGCTATACTGAAACATACAATAATTCTGTTTAAAGATAGAAAGTGGGGATTTTGAATGAGTAAAGATATTGACTGGAGCAATTTAGGATTTAGCTATATTAAAACGGACAAGCGTTACATTTCTTATTGGAAAGACGGAGAATGGGACGAAGGTGCGCTAACAGAAGACAATACGCTACACATTAGCGAAGGTTCGACGGCACTTCACTACGGACAACAATGTTTTGAAGGTTTGAAAGCATATCGTTGTAAGGACGGTTCGATTAATCTTTTCCGCCCAGATCGTAATGCTGCGCGCATTCAAAAAAGTTGTGAGCGTTTATTAATGCCGCACATCCCTACAGAAAAATTTATTGATGCAGTGATGCAAGTTGTTCGTGCGAATGAAGAATTTGTGCCGCCATATGGTACTGGTGCAACTCTTTATTTACGTCCGTTTGTTATTGGTGTAGGTGATAATATTGGTGTTCATGCAGCGCCAGAGTATATTTTCTCTGTTTTCTGTTCACCAGTTGGACCATATTTCAAAGGTGGAATGGCGCCAACAAACTTTATCGTATCTGATTTTGACCGTGCGGCTCCAAATGGTACTGGTGCAGCAAAAGTAGGCGGAAACTATGCCGCAAGTTTATTACCAGGTCAAGCTGCAAAAGATCGTAATTTTGGTGATTGTATTTATTTAGATCCAGCTACGCATACAAAAATTGAAGAAGTTGGTTCTGCTAATTTCTTTGGTATTACAAATGATGATAAATTTATCACACCGTATTCTCCTTCTATTTTGCCAAGTATCACGAAGTATTCATTACTTTATTTGGCAGAGCATCGTCTAGGCTTAGAAGCAGTGGAAGGCGATGTGTATATCGATAAGCTAGATGAGTTTAAAGAAGCTGGAGCATGTGGAACAGCAGCGGTTATTACTCCAATTGGCGGAATTCAAACGAAAGATGAGTTCCATGTATTCCATAGCGAAACAGAAGTAGGACCAGTAACAAAACGTTTATTCGATGAACTTTGTGGCATTCAATTTGGAGATATAGAAGCTCCAGAAGGCTGGATTTATAAAGTGAAATAATGACAAGCCGTCCGTTTAAGCGGGCGGTTTTTTTGTAGAAGTCATTTCCGATATTTAATTGGAAGTGACTTTTTTATTGACATAATAGCAACTCGGTGTTACTATGTAGTAGTAATAAGTGATACAGAATACCCGTGTTACTTAGTAGTGGGGTTAATAATAAAAATTGGGAAGAAGGTTGTATTCAAATGAAAGAAGTGATGATTAAAGCCACTGGTTTGGAAAAAGCATTTAAGAAAACCGAAGTCTTGAAAGGGGTAGATTTGGAAGTAAAGCGTGGCGAAATTTTTGCCTTACTTGGTTCAAATGGGGCCGGCAAGACGACAATAATCCAAATTTTAGCAACTCTTCTGAAAGCGGATAATGGAAATGCGGCTGTCTCAAGTTTTGACGTAAAAAAACAACCTGAGAAAGTTCGTGAACATATTAGTCTTACAGGGCAATTTGCGGCAGTGGATGGGCTTTTGACAGGGCGAGAAAATATTGTATTAATTGCTAAACTGCGGGGTGAGAAGGACCCGGCGCAAACTGCGAATGACTTATTGGCGCGTTTTGGACTTGAAAAAGCAGCAGATCGACGTGCGGACACTTATTCAGGCGGGATGACGAGGAGACTGGATATTGCAATGAGTCTGGTTGGCTCTCCGGATGTGATTTTTCTTGATGAACCGACAACTGGCTTGGATCCTGAGGGACGAATTGAAGTTTGGAAAACAATTAAGGCGCTTTCTGATGGTGGCACCACTATTTTACTAACGACGCAATATTTAGATGAAGCGGAGCAACTCGCTGATCGAATCGCTATTCTCCACGGTGGAACAATTATTGCAAATGGGACATTGGATGAGCTTAAAAAACTGTTCCCGCCTGCTGAAGTAGAATATGTCGAAAAACAACCATCTTTGGAAGAAATTTTCCTTGCGATTATTAATGGGAAGGAGGAAGTGAAATGAAGACAATTCGTGATACAAGTATATTATTTGGTCGGTCTATGCGTCACATTTTGCGTAGTCCAGATACGATTATTACCGTGGCAATTATTCCAATTATGATTATGTTAATGTTTGTGTATGTGCTTGGTGGGGCAATTCAAACGGGAACGGATAACTATGTGGATTATTTACTACCGGGTATTATTTTAATGGCGATAGCAAGTGGGATTGCTTATACGGCAGTACGATTATTTACGGATGTGCAAAAAGGGTTATTCCAACGGTTTCATTCGATGCCGATTAGCCGCTCTTCCGTTTTATGGGGACATGTGTTGACATCGCTCGTTTCTAATGCGATTTCGATTGTACTCATTATTCTTGTTGCGCTTCTTATTGGTTTTCGTTCCTCTGCGGGGATTTTGGAATGGCTTGCTGTTGCGGGGATTTTGTTGCTATTTACTTTAGCTTTGACATGGGTCGCGGTTATTCCTGGTCTGACAGCTAAATCGGTTGATGGGGCGAGTGCCTTTTCGTATCCGCTAATATTTTTACCTTTCATTAGTTCGGCTTTTGTCCCAACGGATACAATGCCAACTGCAGTGCGCGTTTTTGCCGAAAATCAGCCAGTGACATCGATTGTTAACACGATACGCGCATTGCTTTATTCAGAGCCGATTGGAAATGAAATATGGATTGCGCTCGCTTGGTGTGTAGGGATTACCGTTGTAGCTTATATTTTTGCCGTAACGATTTATAAAAAAATGGTATAAACAAAAAAGGTTGGCTCCGCAGAGCCAACCTTTTTTTAATTTTCACCGGAAATATGTTTTTTCGGTAAGATAAAATGGATTAAATAACTAACGATACAGCAAGCGAACATTACCCAGAAAACCATATGAAGTCCGCTATATAAAATATCTCGAAGCGGTTCAACAAGGTCTGCGCTCACATTGCCAGAAGTTTGCGGGCTAATTAGCTGGTTTAAATTACTACGATTTACTTCGCTGCCAGCAGCTGCACGGAACTCACTAGTAAGAATTGAGTTGAAAATAGTTCCAAATACAGCGACACCAATTGTTTGACCAACTGTTCTGAAAAGCGTGTTAGATGCAGT
Organism: Listeria swaminathanii; assembly: GCF_014229645.1. Classification (GTDB taxonomy): domain Bacteria; phylum Bacillota; class Bacilli; order Lactobacillales; family Listeriaceae; genus Listeria; species Listeria swaminathanii. Next base: position 723,962 of record NZ_JAATOD010000001.1, read on the forward strand.
AGCAATCCCAGTTTGGAATCGTGGCACAGCATCTTGAACGGTTACCGTAGTAGTAGTAAAAATAATTCCAAAGCCAAATCCCATAAATGCACTATTTAAATAGAAGAAGATGTCATTTGTGGAAGCGGGGAATAAAGCTAAAATTAGTCCACTTGCAGCTGTAATCAACACGCCGATACCGACTGTGTGACGATTTCCAAGTGTCATTAAAAGCCTTCCACCAATAAATGAACCAACAATCCATGTTACTGAAAGCGGTGCAAGCATGAAGCCGGCAATCGTAGCTCCGTGACCAAGCATCCCTTGCGCCCACATTGGAATATAAACGTTGATTCCAATTAAAAAGGCACTAATCAAGAAGCCAATTAAGTTCCCAATTAAAACAACGGGATTTTTAAATAATACAAATGGCATAATCGGATCTTTTGCACGTTTTTCGACAAAATAAAAAGCAACAAATAATATAATCGAAACGGCAAAAAGAATAACGACGAGCGGTTCTGTCCAGTTGAGCGATTCACCGGCTCGCTGTAATGCAAATAATAAACCAAGCAGTGCCACTGTAAAGAGCGAGGCACCGAGATAGTCAATTGGTAATTTTACATGTTCCACTTTTTCGCGTAAGTAAAGCAAAATTAGCAAGATGGTTAAAAGACCAATAGGCACATTGATAAAGAAAATCCAATGCCATGAAAGTTGGTCTACTAAAAATCCACCAACAAGTGGTCCAAATACGCCAGCGATACCCCAAGCAGAACCCATAAAGCCAAGTACTTTGGCACGTTTTTCAAATGGGTACACGTCTGCAATGATTGTCATAGTAGATGGTAAAATCCCACCTGCTCCAATACCTTGAATCGCGCGAAAAATAATTAATTGTTCCATATTTTGTGCGAATCCACAAAGCGATGAACCAATGATAAAAATAATTGTCGCAATTACAAAGATATTTTTTCGTCCATACAAATCAGACAGTTTCCCGTAAATCGGAACTGTTACTGCTGATGTTAGTAAATAAACAGAAAAAATCCAGTTCATTAACTCTATACCGTCCAACTGACTTACAATCGTTGGCATCGCAGTACTCACGATGGTACCCTCAATAGCTGCCATAAATGTTGCGACAAATACGGCGATGGTAACGGCCTTTACTTTTGTTTGTTCCAAAAAATTCCCTCCCTTTTCGTCTACCGAATTATAGCATATAAAATGACTAATTTGGGAAAAAATTAATCCTAAGAAATGCGCTCCTTCAAGATAAGCGCTATAATATAATAGAAGAAAGCGAACTAAAGGAGGAATTTTTTTGACATACGAACCAAATACAAAGGAAACGATGCAAAAAATTAAAGAACTAACATCTATCCCAAGCCCAACAGGCAATACAGGGAAAATTATTGAAAAACTGGCAAAAGATTTGGATGCTTCAAAAATCCCTTATACTTTAAACAATAAAGGCGGATTGATTGTAACGCTTCCTGGGAAAGATGACTCAAAACACCGCATGTTGACTGCTCACGTGGATACGCTTGGTGCAATGGTCAAAGAAATCAAAGCAGATGGCCGCTTACTTTTAACATTAATTGGTGGATACCGTTTTAACGCAATTGAAGGCGAATATTGTACGATTGAAACTAGTGATGGAGATTTATATAGCGGAACTATTTTGATGCACCAAACTTCCGTCCATGTGTATAAAGATGCTGGAACTGCTGAGCGTAATGACAAAAATATGGAAGTTCGCTTAGATGTAAAAGCGCTTGACGCAGACAAAGTTCGTGCACTTGGAATTGAAGTAGGCGATTTCGTTTCTTTTGATCCACGTGTCCAAATTATTAATGACGAATATATCAAATCTCGCCACCTCGATGACAAAGCAAGTGTCGCGATTTTACTGCAACTAATCAATTATATTCATGCAAATAAACTTGAGCTACCGCACACTACTCATTTCTTAATTTCTAATAATGAAGAAATTGGCTATGGTGGTAATTCCAATATTCCAGTTGAAACTGTCGAGTATCTAGCTGTTGATATGGGTGCGCTTGGAGACGGACAAACATCTGATGAATACACTGTTTCGATTTGTGCAAAAGATGGAAGTGGCCCGTATCATCTTGGTTTGCGCAAACATTTAGTTGAGCTTGCTAAAAAGAATAATATTGATTATAAAGTGGATATTTATCCGTTTTATGCATCTGATGCAAGTGCCGCGATTAATGCTGGTAATGACATTGTTCACGGCTTGATTGGTCCAGGCATTGATGCTAGCCACGCATACGAGCGCACACATCGCGACTCACTTTATCACACAGAAAAATTAGTTTATGCATATTTATTTTCAAATATATTGAAATAGGAGGAATTCCGTATGAATGTCCATGATTTTTCTGAAAAAGCAATGAATGGCAAAGAAATTTCGTTAAGTGATTATAAAGGTAAAGTTTTGCTTATCGTGAATACGGCAAGCAAATGTGGCTTAACCCCTCAACTAGAAGGACTTGAAGAGATGTATAAAAAACTAGGTGGAGCTAATTTTGAAATTCTTGGCTTCCCGTGTAACCAGTTTTTACGTCAAGATCCTGGTAGTGACGAAGAAATCCTAGAATTTTGCCAAATGAATTATGGTGTGACCTTCCAAATGTTCTCTAAAATCAAAGTAAAAGGCAAAGACGCCAGCCCGTTATACAAATATTTAACTGAACAAACTGGCGGTAAAAAAGTAGAATGGAACTTTGCGAAATTCCTCATTGATGAAAATGGAGAAGTGGTCGAACGTTTCCCATCGAAAATGAAACCGGAAGATTTTGAAGACAAAGTAGAAGCACTAGTTGCCAAAGTAAAATAAATAAGCCAGACTCGGTAGTGAATGAATCGCGCTACCGAGTTTTTTTGCATCTTAGTTAGCTTAAAATGCAAGTTACTAAAATCAGCTTGTAGTTTTATGTATAGCGTTTATAATAAAAATAAAAAAAGGGAGGCAACTAGATGAAATTCCATGTGAAGCAAAATACTGATTTAGCGATTGGTGAAGTGGACATATACTGCCACCCGAACGATCTGGAAGCAGTTACGAATATGGTGGCGGAGCTAGAAGAGGCGACAGAAAAGATTTCGGTCAAAAAAGATGGCGCTACCTATTTACTAGAACCAAAAGCGATTTTATATTTTGAAGCAGTAGAAAATAAAATATTTGTTTATACGGAAGAAGACGTCTATGAAATTCATTGGAAACTATATGAGTTAGAAGAAAAATTCAAAGATAGTTCGTTTTTTAGATGTTCGAAATCAATGATTTTAAATATCGAAGCGATTGAAAAAATTACACCAAGTTTTAACGGGAAATTTGAAGCTAACCTTTTTAATAGAGAAAAAGTGATTATTTCCAGACAATATGCCAAAGTCTTAAAGCAGAAATTAAACATGGGAGGGAAGCGTAAATGAGTAAAAAGCTAATTCAATTTATTCAATCGATGTCTATTATTTTCACCGCCTCGATAATTACGATGATTTGCTCTTATATCGCAACTGGGCAAATGGAAGTGGTCGCGATTCGGGATGTGTTTATCATGTTAGGTTTTAGTATCGTGACAACTTTTATTCAGCAATTACTTTTTAATCATTCGATAAAGACGAAACGAGCTTTTTACAGCCGCCTGATTGCGTTCTTCCTTTTTATTGGTGTGGCGATTTTAGGGCTGGGATGGTTGTTTGATTGGTATGATACAATTGCTGGATTTATGATTATTTTTGGCTTTATTTGTGTGACGTTCCTGGTCATGCACGCTTTTTTCAGTTACCGCGATGCGAAATTCAGTAATGAAATTAATCAAAAACTAGCAGAAATGCGAGAAAGGGAGACAAAATGATAAAACTGACGAATGTAGTTAAAACGTTTGGTAAAGTTGAAGCAGTCAAGGGTATTAATTTAGAAGTTGAGAAAGGATCGTTGTTTGCTTTTCTAGGCGAAAATGGTGCGGGGAAATCGACGACACTGAGCATGATTTGCACAGAAAGCGAACCAACCTCCGGAGAAATTTTTATTGATGATGAAAAGTTAACCTTTAAAAATCGGAAAGCTTTTAGGCAGAAATTAGGGGTGGTTTTTCAAGATAATGTGTTGGATGATTTATTGACGGTGCGTGAGAATTTATATAATCGCGCAAGTTTATATGGGAAAACCAAAGTGGAAATTGCTGAACGGTTAAAGCTTGTTTCGTCAATTATGGGGATTGAGGATATTTTAAATCGGCGTTTCGGGAAATTATCTGGTGGACAAAAGCGCCGGGCTGAAATTGCTAGAGCGATTATGCATGATCCGGAAATTTTACTGTTGGATGAGCCGACAACCGGACTGGATCCGAAAACGAGGGTGAGTGTCTGGGAAATTATTGATTATTTGCGAGAAGAATTAGGAATGACGGTGTTTTTGACAACGCATTATTTGGAAGAAGCGAAAGATGCGGACCAGTTGGCGGTTATTCATAAAGGGAAAATCATTGCTGAAGGTACGCCGGCTAGTATTAGAAGTCGCTTTTCTGTGGATAAAATTTTCTTTTATGAACCGAAGTTAGTGGAACTTCAAACGATTATCGAGGAACTAAATTTGCCATATAAGGTGAGCAAGGGGACGATGCGCGTCGATGTAATAAAGGAAGATATCGGAATTTTGGCTATTTTAAACCAAGCGGCGGGACTTTATAGTTCGTTTGAGGTAATTAAAGGGAATCTTGATGATGCATTTATCTCGATGATTAAGGAGGATTCCAATGATTAGTCGTAATTTAAAAATCTATTTTCGTGATAGAACAGCTGTATTTATGTCGTTACTAACGATTTTAATTATTATTGGGTTGTATGCGATTTTTCTAGGAAGCAATATGGAGGAGATGTTCAAACAGGCTTCTGGGCAAACAACGGGGATACAAGAATTAGTGAATACTTGGGTGATTGCTGGGATTTTGTCAATCACACCAGTGACGGTTTCATTAGCTGTTTTTTCCTTAAAAGTGCATGATGAAGAGGTTAGCATTGCGAGAAGTTTTGCGATAACTCCGGCTTCCAGATGGCGGATTGTTACTAGTTATATCGTAAGTGGGCTGGTGGCTTCGTTTGTGCTTTCTGTGATAACCCTTTTTGTAGGAGAATTGTATATTTGGTTGACTGGTGGAGCATTTTTACCGCTTGAAAGTTGGCTGAGTTTAATCGGGATAATTTTGCTCAATGTATTGTGTTGTAGTAGTATCATGTTTTTTATTGCTAGTTTGGTGAAGAAAGCTAGTGCCTTTAGTTCCGTTTCGACAATTGTTGGAACAGTTATTGGGTTTATAGCGGGAATTTATTTGCCAATCGGATCGCTTCCAGCTGCGGTTCAAACGGTGATGAAATGTTTTCCTTTCACATACGGCGCATCTACTATCCGGGAAATCATGACAAAAGAACCTTTACAAGAAGTTTTCGCGGGAAATACAAGTGCGATGGATGCGACGAAAGAAATGATTGGCATCACGATTTATTGGGGCGATAAAACAGTAACAACGGGACTAAGTTTACTTATTTTAATTGCCTTTGCAGTCGTGTTTGGCGTTTTATCTGTCGTCCTAATGAAACGGCAAACAAAATAATTTTTGAATAAAAAAACAGCCGAAATTCTCCTAGTTATGCTATACTTATGGAATGTGAATGAATCTAGGAGGAAAATAACAATGAGTCAAAATTTGCAAAAAGAAGTTGCTTCACGCAAAACGTTTGCGATTATTTCTCACCCCGATGCTGGGAAAACGACGATTACTGAGCAATTATTATTATTCGGTGGCGTTATCCGTTCAGCTGGGACTGTAAAGGGAAAGAAATCTGGCAAGTTTGCGACAAGTGACTGGATGGAAATTGAAAAACAACGTGGTATCTCGGTAACGAGTTCTGTGATGCAGTTTGATTATAATGGTTCAAGAATTAATATTTTGGATACACCGGGACACTCGGATTTCAGTGAAGATACGTACCGGACGCTAATGGCGGTCGATAGTGCAGTCATGGTTATCGATGCTGCGAAAGGGATCGAGGCCCAAACGTTAAAACTATTCAAAGTTTGTCGAATGCGCGGAATTCCTATTTTTACTTTTATTAATAAAATGGACCGTCAAGGGAAAATGCCTCTTGAACTACTTGCTGAACTAGAAGAAGTTCTAGGGATTGAATCGTATCCAATGAACTGGCCGATTGGTATGGGGAAAGAGCTTGCTGGGCTTTATGATCGATATCATCGTGTAATTGAGCAATATCGTTCAGAAGAAGATGAGCGTTTCTTACCACTTGGCGAAGATGGTGATTTGAAGGAAGCACATGCTATTCAAAAATCACTTTATTACGATCAAGCTTTGGAAGAAATTATGCTACTGGATGAGGCTGGCAATGACTTTAGCCGCGAACGTATTATTGCAGGTGAGCAAACGCCGGTATTTTTCGGGAGTGCTTTAACGAACTTTGGCGTAGAAACTTTCTTACGTACGTTTGTTGATTTTGCACCAGCACCTTCAAGCCATGAATCAAATGAAGGGGTTATTGAAGCAGATAATCCGAAGTTTTCTGGATTTATTTTCAAAATCCAAGCGAATATGAACCCTGCTCACCGTGATCGGATTGCTTTCATTCGAATTTGTTCGGGCGAATTTGAACGTGGTATGAACGTTACATTAACGCGCACAGGGAAAAGTATGAAACTTGCGAACTCGACGCAGTTTATGGCAGATGACCGGGAAACCGTTAACCGTGCTGTAGCGGGTGATATTATCGGCTTGTACGACACGGGTAATTACCAAATTGGCGATACGATTACTAATGGAAGTAAAAAGCTCGAATTCGAAAAACTTCCGCAGTTTACGCCAGAGTTATTTATGCGCGTTTATGCGAAAAATGTTATGAAACAAAAGCATTTCCATAAAGGTGTAGAGCAACTCGTGCAAGAAGGTGCGATTCAATTATTTAAAACGTGGCGCACAGAAGAATACATCATTGGAGCTGTTGGTCAGTTGCAATTTGAAGTATTCGAACACAGAATGCGCGGCGAATATAATTCGGAAATCCGAATGGAGCCAATCGGTAAAAAAATCGCTCGTTGGGTGAAAGAAGAAGATGCGGATGAAAAACTATCCACAGCTAGAAGTATGCTAGTGAAAGACCGTTTTGATCAGCCGTTATTCTTATTCGAAAATGAATTCGCGATTAATTGGTTTAATGATAAAAATCCAGATATCGAGTTAACTTCATTACTATAAAAGACGCAGCCTATTTGTATTTTCGCAAATAGGTTGTTTTTTTTTCTTGACAATTTTTCGAAACGCGCTATAATTAGTTAGAATTCTAATTAATAAGGAGGAATACTCGTGAGAAGAGAGAAGACGATGGATACGTTAATTCGTTCGATTATGATTAAATCCAAACGAAAAATGGACGCAAAAGTAGCTCAATTTGGGCTGACAACACAACAAGCCAGAGTGTTAGGGTTTTTAAATGATAATGCGGCGAATGAAATTATCCAAAAAGATCTTCAGCGAATCTTCCAAACACGTGGTGCAAGTATTACTAGCTTGATTCAAGGACTCGAGAAAAAGAACTTAATTTCGCGCAAGCCAAGCCTTCGAGATGGCAGAGAAAAAGTAGTCACTTTAACAGATGAGGGCAAGCAGATTGTAGACGAATTTAATGCTTCTTTTCCGCGTGAAGACGATAAAGCGAAGAAAATTCTTTCCGCTGATGAGTATAAAACTTTTATTGATTTACTTAGCAAGATTGACGATAATACCGAATAAAAAAATTTAACTATATAGTTAGAATTCTAACTAATTTCAAGGGGGAACTAAAATGAAACACTCAGATAACTATTACTTAACAAAAGCGAGCATTCCTAAGGCGATAGCGCATTTATCAATTCCGATGATGCTCGGTATGTCAGTAGGAGTAATTTATAACATCGTTAATGCTTTCTTTATTGGTTTACTGCATGATACGTCGATGTTAACTGCTGTAACGCTCGGTTTACCAATGTTTACGATTTTAATGGCGATTGGGAATATGTTTGGCGTTGGTGGCGGGACGTATATTTCTCGTTTACTTGGGAATGATGAAGGCAAAAAAGCGAAACAAGTATCGGCCTTTGTTTTGTACGGAAGTTTAGTGTTAGGAATTCTATGCGCGATTTTACTTGGTTTTTTAATTAATCCAGTTACTCATTTTCTTGGAGCGGATGCAATGAGCTTTTTACACACGAAAAATTATACGCTGGCGCTTCTGATTTGTAGTCCATTTATTATTGCAAATTTTGCGTTAGAACAAGTGGTTCGGGCGGAGGGAGCTTCGCGGATTTCTATGAATGGGATGCTGATTGGTACGCTTGTCAATTTAGTGTTTGATCCACTGCTTATTTTGTATTTTGATTTTAATGTAGTAGGAGCCGCAGTTTCGGTAGGTTTGGCAAGTTTGTTTTCGCTGATTTACTATGCTTGGTATTTAGAGAAGAAAAGTGATTATTTATCGATTCGTTTTAAATGGTTTCAAGCATCCAAAGAAATCGTTCAAAATGTGTTTAAAATTGGCGTTTCAGAATTGCTTTTATCGTTATTCCTCATTGTGACAACGCTCGTTTTAAATCATTATTCGATGCTTTACGGGGAAGGGGTTGTTGCGGGATTTGGCGTGGCACTTCGGGTGGTGCAGTTGCCTGAGTTTATTTGCATGGGGCTTTACATGGGGATTATCCCGCTTCTTGCATATAATTACAGTGCGGGGAATATTGCGCGGTTTGAAAAAGCCATTCGGTTTACTGCGATTAGTATTGGGCTTATCGTACTTGTGATTTCGAGTTTTGTGTTTATCTTCCGTTTTCAAGTGATGCATTTATTTAGTGATAATCAAAGTGTGATAACGCTTGGTGTGCATATTATGGTCGCTATGCTGATATCTTCCCTTTTCAGCGGATTTACCGGGCTCTTTACGAGTACGTTTCAAGCGATTGGGAAAGCTATTCCAGCGACGATTATGTCGGTTTCGCAGGGGATTATTTTTATTCCTGTCATCATTTTAGGACAACATTATTTCGGACTTATGGGCGTGATTTGGTCATTAACAGCAACAGAAATTCTTACATGTATAATCGGTGTGACACTATTCACAATCCACAATATCAAAATAGCTAGTAGCGCAAAAACGAAAGACTTAGCCGTTTGAAAAGTTTGTGAGAAAAATTAGTTGACGAGAAGTTCTAAATTATGGTATTATTCTCTAGGTAATCATATATCGTTCTTTGACAAATGTCAGAGGGGAGTAGCGCTGATTAGTTTTTTAATCAGGATAAAGTCGTCATTACATGATAGAGATATCATCGGTTTTATCACATTTAACTTTAAATGTTAGCGAGACCTTTGCCTTTACGGGCAGGTCTCGCTTTTTTGTTTCTTCAAAATAGGAGATCTTTGACATTTTAATAGAACAAAGGAGGAAAAGAATTAGTGGATACAGCAATGATTTTAGAGTACGGTTGGGTGTTACTTGTCCTAATCGGTCTTGAAGGGATTTTGGCGGCAGATAATGCAGTCGTAATGGCCGTTATGGTCAAACATCTCCCTGATAAACAACAGAAAAAAGCGTTATTTTACGGGTTAATGGGTGCCTTTGTTTTCCGTTTTGGCGCATTATTCTTAATTTCCTTTTTGGCAAACGTTTGGCAAGTTCAAGCGCTTGGTGCCGCATATTTACTTTATATTGCTATTAGTCATATTTGGAAACATGCAAAAGGAAAAGACGGAGAAAAAGAGAAAAAGGAAAAAGCTGGCTCTGGTTTTTGGATGACCGTTCTAAAAGTAGAGATTGCGGATATAGCGTTTGCGATTGATTCCATGCTTGCGGCCGTTGCACTTGCGATCACACTTCCAGAAACTGGCTGGGGTCACATTGGCGGTATTGATACAGGGCAATTCACAATTATGTTCTTAGGTGGACTTGTTGGCCTAATCATTATCCGTTTTGCAGCTACACAATTTGTTAAATTACTAAAAAGCTATCCAAGCCTCGAAACAGCTGCATTTTTAATTGTTGGTTGGGTAGGCGTGAAGCTCGTAATTTATACATTAGCACATCCAAGTCTTGGGGTAATTCCACACAGCTTCCCTGAGTCAACGCTTTGGAAATTAATTTTCTGGGGTGTGATGATTCTTATTATTCTATGGGGATGGTTCGTTTCCTACCGTAGTAAGAAAAAAGCAGAAACAACTAAATAATTTTAATGGACCAGAAGTGCATTTTTGTACTTCTGGTTTTACATACAACCAGATGCTGAAATCACAATTTTATGATAGAGTAGAAGGATGGTGAATGAGGAATGGATGTTTCTATTTGGGGCGAATATGCGTTAGTTTTCCTTGTTTTAGTAGTACTCGAAGGAATTCTTTCCGCAGATAATGCCGTAGTTATGGCAGTAATTGTTAAAGGTTTACCGCACGATAAACAACGAAAAGCCTTATTTTATGGGTTAGTTGGCGCATTTGTTTTCCGTTTTGTTGCACTATTTTTAATTTCATTTTTAGTAAAAATATGGGAAATACAAGCAATTGGCGCGGTTTACTTATTGTACTTAGCAATTAAGCACATGTGGCGCCTTAAAAAAGGTAAGCAAGAAGAAGTCAAAGAAGCATCAGAAACAAAAGCTACTTCCTTTTGGGGTGTGGTTGCGCGTGTTGAATTGACGGATATCGCTTTTGCGCTGGATTCGATGTTAGCGGCGGCAGCACTTGTGGTTACTTTGCCAGATTTAGGGAATTTTGATGTTGGGGGAATGAACGGTGGACAATTTATCGTTATGTTCCTTGGTGGAATCGCAGGACTTGTCGTTATTCGTTTTGCGGCCACACAAGTTGTTAAATTATTAGAGCGTTACCCTACACTTGAAACAGCAGCGTTTTTAATTGTTGGTTGGGTGGGTGTGAAAATGGCGGTTCTGACGCTAGCTCATCCATCTGTAGCAATTATTCCAGAAGATTTCCCGGATTCAGCCGTTTGGAAGCTGACATTCTGGTCGGTTATGATAATAATAGGTTTGGGTGGTTATATCATTGCGAGAAAAAAAGAGAAGAAAACCAAAAGAGTTTGAATATGATCAGGAAGTAAAATTACGCAGAAGATTAAAGCTTGTTTTGGCACGTATGACGCCAGTTCAAGTCATTATTGCGTATTATTTTCTGGCGGTTACGATTTCGACCATCGTTCTAAGTTTGCCGTTTACTTTACAAAAAGGGGTAAAGGTATCGTTTATTGATACACTTTTTACGGCAGCGAGTTCGGTGAGTGTGACAGGATTAACCACAGTAGATGTCAGTCAGACCTATAGTACGGCCGGAATTTGGGTATTAATGGCGATTTTCCAAATTGGCGGACTTGGTGTCATGATGATTAGTACCTTTTTCTACTTAATTTTGAAAAGACGGATTGGCTTAAAGCAGCGCCAATTAATTATGACGGATACGAATCAGTTTACTATGAGTGGTATGGTACGGATGCTTCGTGAGATTCTCGTTTTAATTTTCGGTATTGAGTTAATCGGGGCGTTGATTTTAGGGATTTACTTTATTCCGCTGTATCCAAATTTTTGGGATGCGATGTTCCAAGGCTTATATAACTCAGTTTCGCTAGTTACGAATGCGGGCGTTGATATTACAGGTAAGTCATTAATGCCATTTGCGAATGATTATTTCGTTCAATTTATTTCGATTTTGTTAATCATTGCCGGCGCGATTGGTTTCCCAGTATTGCTCGAAACACGCCGCTTTTTATTTGAAAAGAATACATTGATTCCGTTTCGTTTTTCTCTTTTTGTTAAAGTGACGACGCTAACGTACTTTGTTCTTTTAATTGTGGGTGGTTTACTCATTTGGTTGTTTGAATATCAGCATTTCTTTAGTGGGAAAAGCTGGGACTTCGGGTTCTTTAATTCGATGTTCTTATCAGCGACCTCACGAAGCGCGGGGCTGCAAACAATCGATAGTGGAGCATTATCGATCTCTACGTTGTTACTTGTTTCATTTCTCATGTTTATCGGGGCTTCACCAAGTTCAGTTGGGGGCGGGATACGAACGACAACATTTGCGATTACGATTTTGTTTATTTATTCGGTTATTCGTGGTCGAAAGCATGTCTATATTTTTGGGCGTGAGCTTCATCAAGAAGATGTGCGGAAGTCGCTTGCAGTTACTTTGGTAGCAGGGTTTGTGAGTATTTCAGCTATTGTTATTTTAATGCAAACGGAGACCGCTTCGCTCATTGCCGTCATTTTTGAAGTATTCTCGGCATTTGGTACAACGGGGCTATCAGTTGGCTTGACGCCAGACTTATCTACACCAGGCAAATTAATTATTATCGTGTTAATGTTTATTGGCCGGGTGGGGATTATGTATTCGATGCTTAGCTTGCGAAATAAAAACCAACCTAAAAACGCGATTCGTTTACCAAAAGAGAAAATTATTACTGGTTAAATAAAAAAAGTCATTCTGCTAACGGCGGAATGGCTTTTTTAGTGCATTAAAAACCCCTTGATCAAAGCGACCAAGAGGTTACTAATTAATAATTTGATTTTGGAACTGGTCTTCTGAAAATCCCCATTAAACCAGTTAGAGTGATTAAGATTCCTGATACAATCCAAGCAGTTCCGATAACGAAGAAAAGCACGATACCGATAATAACTAAGATAACACCCCAACCACGTGGCGCTGATTTGATTAAAAGGGAAGCAATTAAAGCAACAACGGATGCAATTAATGTAATCCATCCAAGGTTTTCTAATTCATTTCCCAGTTCACCTGGTAAATAAGTAAACGTCTGTATATAATCTGTGACGGAATCTCCATAGTTAATAATCCAAAAGCCAACTAAAATCCCAATGATAGAGCCAATTAATCCGATGATAATTTCTGGTTTTCTTGAACCCATAGTAAAACCTCCTTTTTCTAGCTATACGTTTAATAACTTTCCCGTTTTACTAAGCGGCTAAACACATCGCGTAGCATCGATACCCTAAGTTCAATGACCGGCTGCACGACCGTTTTCACCAATCGACTGGATAACAACGCCGTTAAAGCAAAGGTAATGAGAAATAGTAGTAAAAATGTAGATGGGTTATATTGAAAGTCAGTCTGGCCACCTTCACGAAAGAATTTAATAAAGAAGCCATGTAACAAATAAACATATAACGTATTTTTACCCCATTTAGTGAAAAATAACCTCTTTCTAGGAATAAAACTGAAAAAAGCAGCAATCGAACCAAAACTAATCAAATATACAAGTGCGCGAATAAACAGACCGAGCGATTTCACTTCTACAAAGTTCGCATATGGCTTAGAACCTAAAAACCATTTATCGTTTAAATTGGGATGTAACGTAATGAATGTCAGAAGTAAAATAATGAAAATCCCTCCGATGATAGAGGCAATATGCGTTTTTAGAAAATAAAAATGTTCGTTCTTTAAAAAATAGCCCACTAAGAAAAATGGGAAAAATACAAGTGTCCGCGATAAACTCAAATAACCGCCAATAATATCAAAATAACCAGCCACTAAGCCAATAAAAAGCGCTAGGCTCACAGATTTCCACGGCTTGATTTTCGAAAATACAAATAACATCACATTCCAGAAAAATAAGCTTAGTAAAAACCACAGCGACCATTCCGGATCAAGCAGTTTGATAGAAAGGTTATCTTTACTTAAAAGAAAATAATAAAAAATGCTATAAATCAACTGGAAAAATACATACGGTAAAATCAGCTTTTTCATCGTCTTTTTTAAATAACCAGGTTTACCAAAACTTTTAGCGAAAAAGCCAGATATAAGTACAAAGGCTGGCATATGAAAAGTATAAATGTAAATATAAAGCACACGGACACTGGCATATTCCGCGATAAATGTTTGGAGAAAATGGCCAAATACGACTAAGAAAATCAAAATAAATTTGGCGTTGTCAAAATAACTTTCCCGCTTTACGGCGGTTTGTTCCATAAAAAAACAGTCCTTTCTATTCTATGTTGAAATAGCTTCTATATAGTTTACCCTAGATTCTGTAACGGTTACCCAACAGTTGCGTAACAAAAAGTATCAAATATTAAGAGCGGATGACGTACGTTTGCGAATTTCTAAGGGACGTGCTATCTTTAGGACAATAAAACAAACGGGAGGCAACGAAGGTATGCTAAAACAAAAAAATGCATCACCAGTTGGGGAACTATTTATAACGATTGAAGACAAATGGATTACGCGTATTTCCTATGACAAGCCGGAAAATTGGGAACTGATGGATGGAACTACGAACGAAAAAGAACTTTTGCAGCAATTAGTGACGCAATTAGCAAGCTATTTTGAAGGAACAAGCGAAACGTTCGATTTGCCAGTATTACTTCAAGGGACTGATTTTCAAAAACGGGTTTGGCAAGCGTTGAGCGAAATTCCATATGGGGTTGTGGTGAGTTATAAAGATATTGCGATTTCGGCTGGGAGTCCAAAAGCTGTTCAAGCGGTAGGGCAAGCAAATCGTGCTAATCCAATCCCAATTATTATTCCTTGTCACAGATGTGTGAAAAGTAACGGAGAACTTGGCGGCTATAACGGCGCGGATGTCGATAAAAAACAATATTTACTTGCATTAGAAAAAGGCTTGAGTTTAAGTTAACTCAAGCCTTTTTATTTAAGCTGTTACTTGTTCAGTAATGACAATTTCTTTTTCTTCGTTTAGTGTTGCTGTTAAGTTTTTCGCTTCTGGTTGATCGATTAAGCTGTCGGCAATAGCGTCTTCTAAATGCTCTTGGATAGTCCGGCGTAGTGGTCTTGCTCCGAATTTAGGATCATAACCAAGCTCAATCAAATGTTCTTTTACTTCTTTGGAAACATCGATTGTTACGCCTTCTTGGGCAAGCATAGCATTTAAGTCAACGAGCATTAAGTCGATAATTTGAACTAAGTCTTCTTTTTCGAGTGATTTAAATTCAATGACGCTATCAAGACGGTTCAAGAATTCTGGTTTGAAGTATGCGCCTAATTTTGCAAGGATATCCGAACCTTTTTCCAGTTTTGTGTCAGTTGCTGTGTTAAAGCCGACAGAAGCTTCTGTATCAGTCGCGCCAGCATTACTTGTCATGATGATAACCGTATCTTTAAAGCTTACTGTACGTCCTTGTGAATCCGTTAGACGACCATCTTCTAAAATTTGTAGGAACATATGTTGAACATCTGGATGAGCTTTTTCGATTTCGTCTAAAAGAATGATGCTGTAAGGGTTACGGCGGACTTTTTCTGTTAATTGTCCAGCTTCTTCGTGACCAACATAGCCTGGAGGAGAACCGATTAGTTTAGAGACGCTGTGTTTTTCCATGAATTCACTCATATCTAAACGAATCATCGCTTCACTTGTGCCGAATAATTCACGAGCAAGTGTGCGACCAAGTTCTGTTTTTCCGACCCCGGTTGGTCCGACAAATAGGAAGGAACCAATTGGCCGGTTTTTCGATTTGAGGCCGACACGGCTACGACGAATAGCTTTGGCTACTTTTTTCACGGCGTCTTCTTGGCCGATTACTTTACCAGTTAGGTTGCTTTCTAGGTTTTTCATTTTGGATTGTTCATCTTCTTGTAAACGTCCTACAGGAATACCTGTTTTTTCTTCAATAATCGCTTGGATATCTGATGCTTGAATGACAGGGCGTTCTGAGAAGGAATTGCTTGTTTTATTTTCTTCTAGGCGAGTAATTTCGTCACGAACTTTGGCTGCTTTTTCATAATCTTCCATTTGAAGAGCATGATTTTTTTCTTCTTCTAAACGAGCAACACGTTCACTCACGGTATTTTCATCTAGTTTTTCAATGGATAGATTATATTTGGAACCAACTTCATCCATTAAATCAATGGCTTTATCTGGCAAATGACGGTCTTGGATGTAGCGAGAGCTTAGTTCAACTGCTGCTGTCAAAGCTTCCGGTGAATAAACTACTTCATGAAAATCTTCATATTTTGGTTTTAAGCCATTTAAAATTGTAAGTGTTTCTTTAGTAGAAGGTTCGTTCACCGTTACCGGTTGGAAACGACGCTCAAGAGCAGCATCTTTTTCAATCGTGCGGTATTCTTTTAGCGTAGTAGCACCAATCATTTGCAAGTCGCCACGTGCGAGCGCTGGTTTTAAAATATTTCCTGCATCCATCGAGCCTTCAGCGGAGCCAGCACCAACGATAGTATGCACTTCATCAATAAAGAGAATCGTGTTTTTACGTTCTTGCAGTTCTTTAATTAACTGTTTCATACGTTCTTCAAATTGACCGCGGATACCTGTGCCAGAAACTAGGGAAGCCACATCGAGCAAAATAACTTCTTTATTCATTAATTTGCTTGGGACATTTCCTGCGACAATCGCATTTGCAAGGCCTTCGACAACGGCAGTTTTACCAACACCTGGTTCACCTATAAGGACAGGGTTATTTTTATTGCGGCGATTCAAGATTTCAATCACGCGTTTAATTTCTTTGTCGCGACCGATGACAGGGTCTAATTGATCATTTTTAGCCATATCAGTTAAGTTTGTTCCAAATTCATCTAGCAAGCCATTTCCGCCACCATTAGTTTGTGTTTGTACTTGTGGATTTGCTTGGCTTCTTTGTTCACGGCCAGCTTGATTTGCAGCAGCGCCACTTAGTTGACGGAAAATATCGTCAAACGGGGAACCGCCAGCACCTGAAAATTCATTCGCTCCAAAGTTAGCTTGATTTCTAACTTCGGCATAACAAGAGGCACAAAGCGGCATTTCTACACGCTTGCCATTAATATTCATATATAGTTGGATTGTTGCTTGATTTTGATTACATTTTTCACAGTTCATCATTAATTTCCTCCTTTTAAAAATGAGAAATAAAAGGTCTTGACTTTGACTATATTTGACCTTATGAATTTATTATATACTGACCTATTTTGACTTTCAAGTATTTTGCTTCAAATTTTTATAAAAAAAACACCCCTATAAAAGGAGTGCTTCTTATGTTCATTTTAGTAAATTGGTAGTGCCGCAAGTAACAAAAAGGCGAAGGTTAAATGCGATATATAGAGCATTAGGAGACTTGGACGATAAGAATACATGATATTCCATGCGAGTGAAGCGACGAAAATACCTATAATAGCCGCAAAATTACCACTTGGAAACATCATTACCATGCAAAGTAACGCTGCAAATACATTAGAAAACCACGGATTAAAATAATGATTTAAACGCTTGAGAACAAAACCGCGCCAGAAAATTTCTTCTCCGGGAATGATGGCCACAATAAGCAGCAACCAAATCACCCAAGAGTGCGTCGAATACTTATTAAAAGCAGCTTCAACTGAATTATCCAGACCACCCGGCATGACTTTAAGAATAAAGGCGCCTATGTAAAAAACAATATAAAGGACAATTCCAGAAAAAACACCTGGTAAAATGCCTTTAACAAACGAATATTCTTTTTTTAAATCGTCATTAAATATCACAAAACTAAGTAAAAATAACATTCCAGCTCCATATAGATACCAAAAAACGCGAGGAAACTGATATGTTAATATAACAAGTAGGGCGCATAAAATGAGTCCCAGTACAAGTTTATAATCGATCTTGATGCTCTTCAAAATACTTTACACCTCTTCTTAACAATTACTTCTCATACTACTTTAAAACAAATGAAATCGTTTGGCAACAATTAAACAAAAGATAAGATAAAAGTTGTGCAATTTAATAAATCCTATATAATTAAAAAATAGGAGTGGTTCATAGATGTTAGAAAAAAACTACAAATTTTTACTTTGGATTTATATATTCTGGTTTTTAGGCAGTGTCCTACTTGTATCCTTGCACATTATTCCACCAGAGTTAACGGCGATTCAATCGTTATTTTTAGTCTTTACTGGTGTTTTTGCGGCTGTTTTCTTTATTATGCAATATGGAAAATGGTTAGGCTCGGCGATTACTTTACTTATTTTTGTTGTCAGTACTTGTATTGAGTGGATGCAGTTAAGTTATACGGATGAGTATATCGGGTCTGCACTAGGCGGAAGCGTGTACGGTATTCCTGTTACGATGGGCTTTATTTGGGTCGGAATGGTTGCTGGTACGCATATTATTGCACGTGAAATTACACTAAAAATAAATATTGACTGGATTCGCGGCGGGATTTATTCGATTATCGCAGCAACGATGGTGATGATTTTTGAAGTATTAATCGAGCCAATCACGATGCAATCCAAACAACTTTATATTACCCAAAACGGTTTTACGATATTGCAGTTATCAGATTTTGTTAACTGGTGGTTATTAGGTCTTATTTTACATTTAATGATTTACTTTATTTTAAGTCTGACAGATAGCTGGGGACACCTCAAATATCCAGATTTAAAATCAGAAATTGTTATCGTCTATTGGATTATCATTGCCTTTTTTGTCTTTTTGTCCTTTTATCTTGATTTATGGACATCCATTGCGATTATCATTGTTTCCAATATTATTTTTACCGCCTGTTATTTTTTCGGTTTGGAGAAGGAAACCGAGACTACAAAGAAATCCGAGTAATCAACTTAATGATTACTCGGATTTCTTTTCTTTTTGTAAAAATTTCTGGGTCGCGATTTGGGCATTTTCGATAATGAAAGGAAGAGAACTACCCGACATTGCGCCAGCTCCGATTACAAATAAGTTTTTAAAATTAGGCGATTTTTTGGAAGGGTGTAGGAACCCGTGTTGGCGCCATAAATGCTGTAAACCAAAAATCGCACCATATTTAACATGGTATTTCTTTTCCCAATCTGTGGGTGTAATAATATATTCTTCTTCAATATAATCTTCTAAATCAGGCACGTCTAAACGCTCTTTGACAGTATCTAAAATGAGTTGACGAAAGGCAGGTGTTTCTTTTTCCCAATCAATGTCACTCGT
Source organism: Listeria swaminathanii (assembly GCF_014229645.1). Classification (GTDB taxonomy): domain Bacteria; phylum Bacillota; class Bacilli; order Lactobacillales; family Listeriaceae; genus Listeria; species Listeria swaminathanii. Next base: position 742,931 of record NZ_JAATOD010000001.1, read on the forward strand.
GTTATTCGGAACAGGAACCATAATTCGAATACTCGAATGATTAATTGGCGCCATCGTATTATCTGTTGCGGAAGGATTCGTCAAATGAACCGAGATATCTTTTGAAAGAATTTTTTTATGGATAGTATTATTCGCAAATTCCCGGTAATTTTTCGGAAAAATAATCGATTGATGCGTAAAAGGCAAGACCGTCTTCAAACCAAGATAAATGATAAAAGCAGAAGAGGAATATTCTTTCGTTTCCAATTTGTTCGGTTGCTCGTTTGTTAAAGAATAAATAAAATCTAAATTAGTGAAATAATAGTCGGCTTCAATTGTTTTTCCATTGGCAAGTACGGCTCCTGTAATTTCTTTGCCGTCTGATTCGAATTCAGTGACTTCGGAATTAAAGAAGAATTTGCCTTTATTTTCGGTCACTACTGTTTGCATCGCTTCGACAATTTTATTTTGACCACCTATGGGATGAAAAGTGCCGTAGTAGTATTCAGAAAAAGGAATAATACTATAAGCTGCCGGAATATCCCACGGTGACATGCCTAAGTAGCGCATTTGCAATGAAAAGGCGAGCCGGAGCGTCTTACTATTAAAATAGCGCGCTAAATCATCCATTAAAGAGCGACCAAGCGTCAAACTTGGAATAGCACGTAACGTTGTTGGACGGAAAAAGTCAATTAACGAACTATAATTAAATTGGTTGAGAGGGGAGACATAGAGCATTTTTTTCGTATTTTCGCGCATAAATCGATCAAAACCAACTTCTTCACCAGGAAAATACGTTTTAATTACTGCTTTTGTCTCGGAATGATCACTATAAAGCGGGAAAGTAATATCTTTAAAATAAAGCGTATGTATTGGATTAATCGGTAAAAGCGAAACATAGTCCAAAATATTTCGGTTACAATCCATAAAAAGAGAAGTCAGAATATGCGTCATCGTGAGCGCAGAAGGCCCGACATCGAATGAGTATTTACCCATTTTGTGTAGCGCAGTTCTTCCACCAATGCGATCATTTTTTTCATAGATGTTTACTTGATAGCCAAGCTGACTTAATAGCATACCAGCAGCCAAGCCACCGGGGCCAGCTCCAATAATGGCGATTTTCTTTTTACTCTCCAAATTAAAACGCTCCTTTTCCCGTTTTTCTACATATAAAAAACGCAAAAACATAAAGCATTATCACACGGAAATGCTTTATTTTTGCGCACTTAAAAAACTATTTTGTTTGTTATTCTTCGGTTTCTTCTTCGTCTTCTTCCACAGAATGAATAATTTGGTAATTTTTGTGGTTTACAACGGTTTTCTCTTCAATACCTAAATCTTTGAAATTTTCCATATAAGTTAAGTCGACAATAACGGAATTTTCATTGAGTTTTTCAACAATTCCTGTTAAGCCATCCTTAAATTCAATAATGTCTCCAACATGTGCTTTTGCCATTGTTATCACTCCTTCAATTTTCGGTGTTGCCACTATCTTGCTGAAAAAGAATGTATGCATTTTTGAACCTTCCTTAAATTTTGCACTAAAAACCCATTAAAATCAACTATAAGCCATTAAAAAGTGTATTTTAAATAAAAAAGGAATCATTTTATTGATAAAATTATAGAAAACGCTCCCTTTTTTCTAGCTAATAAAGAAAGAAACAGGGCAGACCGTAAAAAAATATTCTAAAAAATTTTTAATCAAATAGTTGTAACAATAGGTAAAACATGGTACTCTTTTTAATTGAGGGATAGTCTTTTTTGTCGAAATTTTTTCGGCTGAAAAGGTTACAACAAATTTCTTTACAAAGGAGAATGTAAATTATGGAACAAGCAAGTTTTGTAGTAATCGATGAAACAGGAATTCACGCACGCCCAGCAACTCTATTGGTGCAGGCTGCAAGTAAATACAGCTCTGACGTTCAAATTGAATACACTGGTAAAAAAGTAAACCTTAAATCAATTATGGGCGTTATGTCTTTAGGTATTGGTAAAGGCGCTGACATTACTATCTACACTGAAGGTAGCGATGAAAAAGAAGCAATCGAAGGACTAACTGAAGTTCTTAAGAAAGAAGGATTGGCTGAATAATGGCTAAAGAGTTGAAAGGTATCGCAGCATCTGATGGGATTGCCATTGCGAAAGCTTATCTGCTCGTTGAACCTGATCTTTCCTATGAAAAAACAGAAGTAACGGATGTTGAAAGTGAAGTAAAGCGTTTTGAAAGCGCGTTAGAAGTTTCTAGAAAAGAACTTTCAATGATCCGTGAGAAAGCTGCTAAAGACTTAGGCGAAGATAAGGCTCAAATTTTTGATGCGCATCTTCTAGTTTTAAATGATCCTGAATTAACAGGACCAATCGAAGACAGCATTAAAAATGCTAAAACGAATGCAGAAACAGCTTTACAAGAAACGACAGACATGTTTATTGGTATGTTTGAATCTATGGACAACGAATACATGCGTGAACGTGCAGCGGATATTAAAGATGTACGTAAACGTGTTCTTTCTCACTTACTAGGTGTAACTATTCCTAATCCAGCTTTAATTGATGAGGAAGTAGTTGTTGTTGCAGCTGATTTAACGCCTTCTGATACCGCACAACTTAACCGTAACTTTGTTAAAGGTTTCGTAACGGATATTGGTGGACGTACTTCTCACTCCGCTATTATGGCGCGCTCTCTTGAAATTCCCGCAGTAGTTGGAACAAAAGAAGTTACTGCTAGCGTAGCGAAAAACGATATTGTTATTATTGATGGTTTGGAAGGTAATGTTATCATCCACCCAACAGAAGAACAAATCGCTCACTATGAAAAAATTAAATCTGATTTTGCTTTACAACAAGCAGAATGGGATAAACTTAAAAATGAAAAAACAGTTTCTAAAGACGGCGTTCACGTGGAGCTTGCAGCAAACATCGGAACTCCGAATGATTTAGAAGGTGTTATTTCTAACGGCGGGGAAGCAGTTGGACTTTATCGTACAGAATTCTTGTACATGGGTCGCGACAATTTCCCAACGGAAGAAGAGCAATTTGAAGCGTATAAAGCAGTTGTATCCGGAATGGACGGAAAATCTGTGGTTGTTCGTACATTAGATATCGGTGGCGATAAAACGTTACCATACCTAGAACTTCCTGAAGAAATGAACCCATTCTTAGGATTCCGTGCAATTCGTCTTTGCTTTGCGAATGAAGAATTATTCCGTACACAACTTCGCGCGTTACTTCGTGCAAGTGTATATGGTAACTTAAAAATTATGTTCCCGATGATTGCAACAGTAAATGAATTCCGTCAAGCACGTGATATTTTACTAGATGAAAAAGCGAAACTAAAAGCTGCTGGAACAGAAGTATCTGATTCCATCGAACTTGGAATTATGATTGAAATTCCTGCTGCTGCAGTTTTAGCTGATCAATTTGCAAAAGAAGTTGATTTCTTCTCTATCGGAACAAATGACTTAATTCAGTATACAATGGCTGCTGACCGTATGAACGAACGCGTTTCTTACCTTTACCAACCATACAATCCATCCATTTTACGCTTAGTTAAAATGGTAATTGATGCTTCTCATAAAGAGGGCAAATGGACTGGTATGTGTGGGGAAATGGCTGGAGATCAAACGGCTGTACCACTTCTTTTAGGCTTAGGCTTAGATGAATTTTCAATGAGTGCTTCAAGCATTCTTAAATCTCGTTCGCTAATCAAACGTTTAGATAAATCTGAAATGGTGAAATTAGCGGAAGAAGCTTTAAACAAATCTACAGCAGAAGAAGTTGTAGAATTAGTTGAAAAATATACTGCAGAATAATTTCTGATAGAAGACCTAGACAAATTTTTTGTCTAGGTCTTTTTATGTTGTGAAATAGTAAGACCCCAAGTATAATTGGGAGGACAGTTAGTTTTAAAGGGGGCAACAAGGTTGGTTATCTACATATTAGCAGGCTTTTTTCTGCTACTTTTCATTGTTTTGTCGATTATAGATAGAAGACGAATTAGCAATGGGATTGTTTTGACAATGGCGCTGTTTTTTTCAGTACTTTCGGTCGTTTACGCTACTTTTTCAAAAGGGAATGAACTGCTCGTTTCGATTATGGGGACGGTATTACTTTTATTAGTGTTACTTATTCCGTTTTTTGTTATTGGGATAGCAACGATGCTCATTGTTAACGGACGGTTAATGTTAAAACGTGAAGGGCGCAAATTAGCAAACATGCTGCCGTTAATTATTGGTTTAGGTATTTTAGCACTTATTATTGCGTGGTTTGTAAGTATTTTAAAAACGGGTAGTCCGATTCTTGGGATTGCGGTTGTCTTTATCGTAGCATTAGTTGGTTACTTTTCTTTCTTATTTTTATCATTTCTTTTGTCGACGTTTCTCTACCAATTTAATTTTCCAAGATATAATCAAGATTTCTTGATTGTGCTTGGAAGTGGCTTGATAGGAGGAGACAGGGTGCCGCCGCTACTTGCTAGTCGATTGAACCGAGCGATTAAGTTCTACGACAAGCAATATGCAAAAAAAGGCAAGCGTGCGACGTTTATTGTGTCTGGTGGACAAGGCGCTAATGAGACAATTTCAGAAGCGGAAGCAATGCGAGGTTATTTGATTGAACAAGGGATTGATGAAAACTTTATTATTATGGAAGATAAATCGGTTAATACGCTGCAAAATATGAAATTTTCAAAAGCGAAAATGGATGCGATTATGCCAAATTATCATAGTTTATTTTCGACGAATAATTTTCATCTGTTTCGCGCCGGAATTTATGCAAGAAAAGCTGGCTTGAAAAGTCAAGGAATTGGTGCAAAAACAGCTTTATACTATATGCCAAATGCGTTAATTCGGGAATTTATAGCAATTACCGTAATGTATAAAAAAGTGCATCTGATTATACTTGGTTTAGCACTGTTATGTTTTGTATTTTTAGCTATTATTGGTGTTACTTTTGGATAGGAGGTTGGAAGAATGAAGAAAATTGGATTTGTTGGTACAGGTGTGATGGGGGCAAGCATGGCTGGACATTTGCTAGAGGCTGGTTATGAAGTATTTGTTTATACGCGCACGAAAGCCAAAGCAGAAGGTTTGTTAAGTAAAGGGGCACACTGGGAAGAAACGCCGGGTGCGCTTGCAAGTAAAGTAGATGTGTTGATTTCAATGGTCGGTTATCCACAAGATGTAGAAGAATTATACTTAGGCGAAAATGGCTTTTTGGAAAACTTAGCTAGTGGATCTGTCGCAGTGGATATGACAACTTCATCCCCGGCTCTAGCGAAAAAAATGGCGAAAGTGGCTTTGGAAAAAGGAGTTGGCATGTTGGATGCACCTGTTTCTGGCGGAGATATTGGCGCGAAAAACGGAACGCTAGCTATTATGGTTGGCGGTGCAGAAGAGGTTTTTCTTAAAGTGAAGCCAATCTTTGAAATTCTTGGAAGTAGTGTGGTGCTTCAAGGCGCAGCGGGAGCAGGACAACATACGAAAATGGTCAACCAAATTGCTATTGCATCGAACATGATTGGCGTAACTGAAGCAATCATTTACGCGGAAGCAGCAGGACTTAATCCATCGCGCGTTCTTGAATCGATTTCTGGTGGAGCAGCCGGAAGTTGGTCGCTTTCTAATTTGGTGCCTCGTGTATTAAAAGATGACTTTTCGCCAGGTTTCTTTATTAAACATTTTATAAAAGACATGGGAATTGCAATCTCAGAAGCGAAGCAAATGGGGCTTGAGTTACCCGGACTTCTTTTAGCAGAAAAGATGTATCAAACGTTAGCCGAGCAGGGTTTAAGTGAAGAAGGAACACAAGCATTAATCAAATATTATCGTTAAAAATAACCCAGCCACTACAAATGATGTGGTTGGGTTATTTTTTATTTGCCTAGAAAAGCAGCCATGCGGTCTAAAGCTTCGGCAAGATTATTAAAAGAGGTAGCATAGGAAAGACGGAAATAACGGTCGCCTTTTTCTGAGAAAGCATTGCCTGGTACGACGGCTACTTTGGCTTCTTCAGCAAGTTTAACAGCCCAGTCAAAGGAATTTTCTTGGATTGTATCGGGCAATTTGACAAAGAAGTAAAATGCTCCGTCAGGCGGAATTACAGTGAATCCCATTTTTTCTAGACGATCTTGCGTGAAATTAGCTCTCGTTTTATATTCCGTGCGCATTTGGAAGGCATCGTCTTTGCCGTGAGTGAGCGCTTCTAAGGCAGCTTTTTGGGAAATGGAGCTGGCACATGTAACGGAATATTGATGAATTTTCAACATTTCTGCAGTGAGGCTTTCCGGAGCAAGCAAGAAGCCAATCCGCCAACCAATCATCGCATGAGACTTAGAGAGACCGTTGATGACAATGGTTTGCTCTTTTAGCATGGGCGCGATGCTCACGTGCTCTTGGCGATAAGTAAGTTCACTATAAATTTCATCAGCGATAACGAAAATCCCTGTTTCTTTTAGAACTTCTGCCAATGCTGCAAGTTCTTCTTTGGTTAAAGTGACACCGGTTGGATTGGAAGGATACGGAATAATTAAGGCTTTCGTTTTAGGCGTGATGTGCGCACGCAATTGTTCAGGCGTTAATTTGAAATTTGTCTCGGTCGTATCGACTTTAATTGGTTGTGCTTTATTTAAAGTAATAAGTGGTTCATAGCCAGGATAGATTGGGTCAGGTAAAATAACTTCGTCGCCTGGTTCTAAAATCGTTTGTAGGGCAACTGAAATAGCTTCTGTAGCACCCACTGTGACGATTATTTCTTTATTTGTGTAACTTAGGTCATATTTTTCATGAAAATAGGTGGAGGCGGCTTCTAGCAACTCTGGCATACCTGCGTTTGGTGTATAGTTGGTGAAATTTTCTTGTATCGCCGTAATGGCAGCTTGTTTTACATGTTCTGGTGTTGGAAAGTCTGGTTCGCCAAGTGTTAAGCGAATCATATCCGGAATACCAGTCACCCGTGTATTAAAAGCTCTGATACCACTTACTTGAATATCGCGCAATTCTGGTCGAATAGATTTTGTCATTTTCGTCACCTTTCTTTATAAGAAAATCCCGTGAAAATTAGGTGGGAGTAAGCTTCGTAATTTCATTCCATTATAGCTTAAAACGGAAGAAAAGCAAAATATCTGAAAATATTACTAAAAAGCCTTGCACTTTTATTGGGAATGCTATAAGATAGTTTTAATAATGATAATCATTTTCATTTAGAAGTGATTGGTTAAATGTGGAAGGGGCCGCCGGATATGAGTAAACCAGGTAAATACGAAGCTCTCTTTTTTCCAACGAAAGATGGCTTGCTAAAAATACATGCTTATGGCTTTAATCCTTGTGGTTCATGGGGAGAAGTATTTGCGACAATTGGCGATCAAACGATTTGTGTCAAAGGATTCAATCGTCATAAAACCATTGTGCGAGCTACAAAAATGATGTTAAGCGCAACAGCAAATAGAAAAAATGAATTTTAATTATCAAAAGACTGTAGAAAAGGTGGATCACTTTTTTTACAGTCTTTTTTTGGGATAAAACACACGTAAAATCCGCTAAATCGTGTCTTTCTGGTTAATTTAAAATAATTTCTTTTTCTGAATATTTCCAGAACCCTTGCGTTATACGTGCGGTTTGCGATAAAATTTGGTAGTATAGTGAAAGAAATAAGATATGGCGAAGAAACCAACTATGAGGAAATATGTAAAAAAGCATTGCCACGCGTGTACCACAGCAAGGTATGCAAATTTTTGCACGTCAGATGGTGGATTTGAGAGGAGAGTGTAAGATGTCTCAGTTATTGGGAATTATTCAACGTTTACATGCAATGCAAGAAGATGAGTCTGCTGAAACACAAGCAAGACGTTTTGAAAAAAATGGTACGCCTGTGTGCGAAGTGAAGTTTTTCCAAGCTTCTAACTCATTTGAAGTAGAAATCTATGGCGACAATAGTAAATATCAGTTTGATGATATTGACATGACGGCTATCGAAATTTTTGAAACATTACAAGAAAACGAATAAGATGGTAAAAATCAGTTAATCTGGATTTTACTTAGAGGCTGTGAATATCTATTCACAGCTTTTTTTATTTTCAAGCGCTAAATGAAAGAAATCAGACTAAATAATGTGGTAGAATAGGAGATGGAAAAGTTTCGCTTTATTTTAAAAAGTTGAAAGAAACTTCGTAGAGCTTGAAAATACAAGGAAGAGGAAGATTCTAAATGATCTCAAATAGATTTGGACAATTTATCGATAATGAACTAGCTGATTCTATGATTTCCGCTGAAAAGGTTGCCCACGTGCAGCTTGGTAATAATTTAGAGCATGCACTACTTGTTTTAACTAAATGCGGTTATTCAGTTATTCCTGTACTAGACTTTGAATTTAAACTCCATGGATTAATAAGCGCTGCCATGATTACGGATGCCATTCTTGGACTCGAACGTATCGAATTTGAACGATTAGAAGATTTAAAAGTAGAAGATGTCATGCAAACGGATTTTCCGGTAATTAAAGATTTTAGTAATAACGAACGAATTGTTCGCTTACTCGTGGATCATCCTTTTGTTTGTGTTGTAGATGCTGACCACCATTTTGAAGGAATAGTAACTAGACGCGTTTTGTTAAAACAAGTCAATCGTTATATTCATTTGCAGGTGGAGGAAAATAGATGATTGTAACAGAATATGAATTACTTGTTTGTTTAGCAGAAGAACTGAATATGCGTAAAAGTGCGGAAAAACTCTTTTTAAGTCAACCAGCCTTGTCGCAACGCTTACAAACGATTGAAAGCAGATGGAACACCAAAATCTTTATTCGTACACAAAAAGGACTGTTGCTAACCCCAGAAGGAGAAGCGATTGTCCGTCATGCATCTAGTGTTATTGAACGAGAACACACTATTCAAGAGAAACTCGAAGCGATGGAAGGTGTCGTACGAGGAACACTGCGAATTGCTTGCGCGAGCGTAGTTGCACAAATGTGGCTTCCGCGCGTATTAAAAGCATTTTCAAGAGCGTATCCCAATGTACAAATCTCACTTGTCACAGGTTGGAGCAGTGAGGTGACGCAACAACTTGCCGCTGGAAATGTCCACATCGGGATTGTCCGCGGGAATTCGACTTGGAAAAGTGTTCAAAAACCGTTATTTAATGACAAATTAATTTTAGTGGATACAGAAATCACGAAAATTGAAGAAGTTTTCCAAACCAATCGCCCGTTTATTCAGTTTCGTAGTGATTCGAATTATTATCAAGTTATTCAAGACTACTGGCAAAGAAATTTCGGGAAAATGCCACGCCAAGCAATGCTAATGGACCAAATGGAAACTTCGAGACAAATGGCATTAAACGGCATCGGCTTTGCGATTTTACCAGAAGTAACAATGTTAGGATATACGGATAAAATCAATAAAATCCCACTGACAGAAAAAGATGGCTCAATTTTAAGCCGTGAAACGAATTTGCTGACCTACGAACAGTCACTCAGCTTACCGCAAGTGAAGGCGTTTTTAGAAATAACAGATAAATTCCTTGAACAAGTTAAATAGCTATGGCAAAATAGAAATCAGAACGTATCGGAAGGGGACAAAAATTCATGGAACAAATGGATGCACACCAAATTATTTCTTTTATTCAAAATAGCAAGAAAGCAACACCGGTCAAAGTTTACCTTAAAGGGAGCTTAGAAAAAATTGATTTTCCAAGTGATGTAAAAACTTTCATTACTGGAAACGCGGGAACAATTTTTGGAGAATGGGCTGTTGTTGAGCCGTTATTAGAAGCAAATAAAGCGAATATTGAAGATTACGTGATTGAAAATGATCGTCGTAACTCCGCTATTCCTTTGTTAGATATGAAAAATATTAACGCGCGTATTGAGCCGGGCGCAGTTATTCGCGACCAAGTAACTATCGGTGACAATGCGGTGATTATGATGGGAGCAAGCATCAATATCGGTTCTGTTATCGGTGACGGTACAATGATTGATATGAATGTTGTTCTTGGTGGACGCGCAACTGTTGGTAAAAATTGCCATATCGGTGCTGGTACCGTCCTTGCTGGTGTAGTAGAACCACCATCCGCACAACCAGTTATCGTCGAAGATAATGTTGTTGTCGGCGCGAATGTTGTTGTTTTAGAGGGCGTACGCATTGGCGAAGGTGCGGTTGTCGCAGCAGGCGCAATCGTAACAAAAGATGTAGCTCCTGGAACAGTCGTGGCGGGAATTCCTGCACGTGAACTTAAAAAATTAGATGCAAAAACTGCTTCTAAAACAGAAATCATGCAAGAACTTCGCCAACTTTAAAAAATCAAAGGGAACTGTTTCGTCTTTTGGCGAAGCAGTCCTTTTTTAGAAGGAGAGAGTCGCCATGTTAAATGAATTTATTGCCATTCGACGTGATTTACACCAAATTCCTGAAACAGGTTACAAAGAGCTGAAAACACAAGCTTATTTATTAGATTATATTAGCAAATTACCCAATGAACATTTAGAAGTAAAAAAATGGCGCACTGGGATTTTAGTTTTAGTGAAGGGAACGAACCCCGAAAAAACAATTGGTTATCGTACAGATATTGATGCGCTGCCGATTACAGAAGAAACTGGGTTGCCATTTGAATCGAAACATGCTGGAAATATGCACGCTTGTGGACATGATTTACATATGAGTATCGCGCTTGGAGTGTTGACTCATTTTGCGGGTAAACCTGCCAAAGATAATTTACTCTTCGTTTTCCAACCAGCAGAAGAAGGTCCGGGTGGCGCAAAACCAATCATGGAAAGCGCGGAATTTGCCGAGTGGCGTCCAGATGCTATTTATGGACTGCACATCGCACCAGAATACAAAGTCGGCGAAATTGCGATTAAGCCAGGCTTACTATTCGCCAACACATCAGAACTCTTTATTTCATTTAAAGGAAAAGGCGGACATGCGGCGTATCCACATTTGGCGAATGATATGGTTGTTGCGGCAAGTGCATTTGTTGGGCAAATGCAGACGATTATAAGCCGAAATATTGATCCAATGGATAGCGCGGTTATTACGATTGGTCGCATTCATGGCGGTGAAATTCAAAATGTGATTGCGGAAACGGCCTATTTAGATGGGACAATTCGGACGCTTTCACCGGAAACAATGGAAATCGTTTGGACGCGTTTGAAACAACTGGCGAAAGGTTGGGAAGAAGCTTACCAATGTGAAGTAGAATTCCATCCCGGTTCGGATTATTACCAAGTAGACAATGATCCAGTAGAAACAGAAGAATTTATCCAGTTTTTAGAAGAACGTTATCCTGACAGTTATGTACCAGCTCGTTCGGCGATGACTGGCGAAGATTTTGGTTACTTTTTATCCGAAATTAAAGGGTTTATGTTTTGGTTAGGTGTGGACTCGAAGTATAGTTTGCATCACGCGAAACTTAATCCAAAAGAAGAAGCTATTCCATTTGCGATTGATGTATTAGTTCAATTTTTGGAAAGTAAATAAAAAGGCGTAAATTCGTTCTCTAAATGAGCGAATTTACGTCTTTTTAATTATTATTTGGTCCGAATGTGCTCACAAAATTGAGTGGTAGTTCGATTTCATTTTCAGCGAGTGCTTCGCGGATATCTTTGAGTAAGTCGCGTTGAACAGAATACTGCTCACCGTTCACGGCTTTACCTACTACGCGGATTACCATGTTTGTCGCATCAATGTTTTGCACACCTAGTACAATAGGGGGCTCTACAATATTTTTATTTTCTTTTGCAGCAGCCTCACAAACTTCACTAATAATCGTAATTGCTTTTTCCGGATCCTCATGTGGACTAATTTGAATGTCCACCATCACGCGCATATTACCGCGCGAATGATTACTAACGACCATAATTTGTCTGTTAGGAATGAAATGAAGCGTGCCATCAAAATCACGTACCTGCGTTGTTCTAAGTCCAAGTGCTTCAACAGTTCCATTGACTAGTCCAATTGTAATCGTATCGCCAACATCAAGTTGTCGTTCAAGCAGAATGAAAAATCCAGTTACCACGTCACTAACAAGCCCTTGCGCACCAAACGCGATTGCCAAACTCGCAACCCCAGCACTTGCAATAATCGCCGTAACATCCATAAAGTTCTGTAATAATAAAATCGCGAAAGTAAAGAATAACACATAGCCATAAAAATTAGAAATTAAGCTTTCTAACGTATCCGCTCGACCAACAGAAACAGCCTGTTGCTGCCGATATTTACGGAAGAAACTACGAATAATCTTATTACCAACCACGCGGAAAATAAAATAAAGAACAAGTAAAATGGCAATTTTTATCCCGACAGAAATAATATGATTCCAAAATTGTTCCCAATCAATCGAATTGAACCACTTTTTGAGTAAATTCATCTTTTGGTCCACATCCTTTGAAAGATCTCCATCCATTTCATCTCCCCCTTTCTAATGAAATGTCCTTTTCTATTCTAACAAATATTTTACAAAAATGCTGTTATAAAAAATAAATTCCCGCTAGAAAACGCCTATTTTTCTTGAAAAACACTACTTTTTTTCAAAAAAAATTAAAAAACTGTTAGCCACTCTTGTAGTAAGATGGAGGCGCTTTCTAAAATGTGCAAAATGGCGCAAACCAAACTGTATGATGTGAAACTAAGCCGAAACTTGTGTACAATGATAAATGTTATTGCTTTTTTTAAAAGTGATATGGGCCGAATTTTTGCCTAGTAAATAATTCAATCTAAAAAAAGAAAGGGGATTTTATTTTGAGTAAGATTAAAGTAGAAGAGCTAACGAAGATTTTCGGAAAAAAGGCTTCCAAAGCATCTTCTTTACTTTCTCAGGGAAAATCAAAAACAGATATTTTGAAAGAAACAGGCGCGACAATTGGTGTTAATAAAGCATCTTTTAGCGTAGAAGAAGGAGAAATTTTCGTTATAATGGGGCTTTCTGGTAGTGGGAAGTCAACGTTGGTACGACTTTTAAACCGTCTAATTGAGCCTACGAGCGGAAAAATTTGGCTTGACGGAAAAGAACTATCTAGTCTAAATAAAAAAGAACTTTTGGAAGTTAGAAGAAAAAGCATGAGTATGGTCTTCCAAAACTTTGGTTTATTCCCGAATAGAACGATTAACCGTAACGTTGAATATGGTCTTGAAATTCAAGGCATGGACAAAGAAGAACGCGAGAAAAATGCAGCAGAATCATTGGCATTAGTTGGTTTAGCTGGTTACGGCGATCAATATCCTTCGCAACTTTCTGGTGGGATGCAGCAACGTGTAGGTCTGGCGAGAGCACTTGCGAACAATCCGGACATTTTACTGATGGATGAAGCATTCTCCGCACTTGACCCACTTAACCGAAAAGATATGCAAGATCAATTGCTCGATTTACAAGATAAAATGAAAAAAACGATTATCTTTATTACCCATGATTTGGATGAGGCGCTTCGTATTGGCGACCACATTATGATTATGCGTGATGGTTCCGTTGTTCAAACTGGTTCTCCGGAAGAAATTCTGGCACATCCGGCAAATGAATATGTTGAAAAATTCATTGAAGATGTAGACCGTTCCAAAGTCTATACAGCGAGCAACGTAATGATTCGTCCAGAAATCGTTAATTTTGAAAAAGATGGCCCTCGTGTTGCGCTTAAACGGATGCGTGAAGCTGGAACTTCCAGTGTATTTGTCGTAAAACGTAATCGTGAGTTAGTCGGAATCGTCCATGCAGCTGAAGTATCTAAACTTGTAAAAGAGAATGTAACTTCGCTAGAAACTGCTTTGCATCGTGATGTGCCAACAACTGGCCTAGATACGCCTCTTGCAGAAATTATGGATACTATCTCGACAACAACGATTCCAATAGCTGTAACAGAAGATGGGAAACTAAAAGGAATTATCATTCGCGGATCCGTTCTGGCCGCGCTTTCTGGAAACGAGGTGAACGTTAATGCCTAATATTCCAACGATTCCATTAGCTAGTTGGATTGACAAATTAGTAGATGGCTTAACGCAATTTGAAGGATTTTTTAATGTAATTACCAATATCATTGGCGGGGTTGTTGACGCATTCCAATGGGTCTTTGACTTAGTTCCACCATGGTTATTTATTATTTTACTTGTACTTGGAACATTCTGGGTAAACCGTAAAGGCAAAAAATGGGGTTTAATTACTTTTGAAGTTGTCGGTTTACTTTTAATTTGGAACTTAGATTTCTGGCGCGATATGACGCAAACATTGACGCTCGTACTGACAAGTAGTTTAATCGCTCTTGTTATTGGGGTTCCACTTGGTATTTGGATGGCGAAAAGCAATATTGTCGAAAGTATCTTTAAACCAGTACTCGACTTTATGCAAACTATGCCAGCCTTCGTTTACTTAATTCCAGCTGTAGCATTTTTCGGAATTGGGATGGTTCCAGGGGTTGTTGCTTCTGTAATTTTCGCAATGCCTCCAACTGTTCGGATGACTAACCTAGGTATTCGCCAAGTTTCGACAGAGCTTGTTGAAGCAGCAGATTCGTTTGGTTCAACACCTTGGCAAAAACTTTGGAAAGTACAGCTACCAATGGCGAAATCGACTATGATGGCTGGTATTAACCAAAGTATCATGTTAGCACTTTCCATGGTCGTAATTGCTTCGATGATCGGTGCGATGGGACTTGGAACACGCGTTTACTTTGCAGTAGGACGTAATGACGCTGGTGGTGGATTTGTGGCTGGGATTGCGATTGTTATCGTAGCAATCATCCTAGACCGTCTAACACAAGCATTCAACAAAAAAGCGAAATCGGAATAAGGAGGAGAGTAGATTGCTAAAAAAATTAATCACCACCGCAGTTTTGGCTATGCTTATTTTCACTTTAGCAGCCTGCGGGACAACACTTGCTCCTTATGACGCGAAAAAAGATTTAGGCGAACAAATCAATTATACAATCACTGGAATTGATGCAGGAGCAGGAATCATGCTTGCAACACAAAATGCGATTAAAGATTACCATTTAGATGATGATAATTGGCAGTTACAAACAAGTTCCACTGCAGCAATGACTAGTACACTCCAAAAAGCGATGAAAGATAAGCGCCCAATTGTTGTTACTGGATGGACACCGCACTGGATGTTTACAAAATTTGATTTGAAATTTTTAGATGATCCGAAAAATGTCTATGGAAACGCAGAAAATATCCACACGATTGTACGTAAAGGCTTAAAAGAAGATAAACCTTCCGCGTACCAAGTGTTAGATAATTTCTTCTGGACTGCTGAGGATATGTCGGAAGTAATGCTCGAAGTTAATGACGGCGTTGACCCAGAAGAAGCAGCCAAAAAATGGATTAAAAATAATCCAGAAAAAGTGGCAAAATGGACAGATGGCGTAGAAAAAGTAGATGGCGATGAAATCAAGTTAACTTATGTAGCTTGGGATTCTGAAATTGCCTCCACAAACGTTGTCGCAGAAGCATTAAAACAAGTTGGCTACAAACCAACTATCCAAGCAATGGAAATTCAACCAATGTGGGCGTCGGTTGCAACGGATGCAGCGGATGGTATGGTCGCGGCATGGCTTCCAAACACTTCCGGAATTTACTACAAAGATTACAAAGGGAAGTTTGAAGATTTAGGACCGAACTTAAAAGGTGCCAAAATTGGCCTAGCCGTTCCAAAATACATGACAAACATTAATTCCATTGAAGATTTAAAAACAAGCAAATAAGCTTTT
Organism: Listeria swaminathanii; assembly: GCF_014229645.1. Classification (GTDB taxonomy): domain Bacteria; phylum Bacillota; class Bacilli; order Lactobacillales; family Listeriaceae; genus Listeria; species Listeria swaminathanii. The sequence goes on from NZ_JAATOD010000001.1 coordinate 758,591, forward strand.
GAAAAGGTACGAAGAAGTTCAAGCGATACTTGATACTTTCTCCGTGCCTTTTCTTCTCTATAAGGGTAAAATAGTAGTTGATTTATGAATTTGCTAGGAGGAAGATGAATGTTTAAAAAATTTTTAAAAAAGACAAAACATGAAGCAGTTTTCGCTCATGTAACTGGGCAAGTTATCGCCTTAGAAGATGTTCCAGATCCAGTTTTTAACCAAAAAATGATGGGAGAAGGCATTGCGATTAAGCCAGAAGCAGGCACGATTGTCGCTCCAGTTGACGGGAAAATCATTCAACTTGCGGAAACAAAACATGCTTTTGGAATTCGTACCGATATGGGCCAAGAAATCCTTGTACATATTGGCTTAGAAACCGTATCTCTAAATGGGGAAGGCTTCAATGTTTTAGTAAGTGTCGGTGATAAAGTAAAAGTAGGCGATCCGATTGTAGAAGCTGACTTTGATTTTATCCAGAAAAATGCCGCAAGTACAGTTGTTCCAATGGTTATAACAAACAGTTCAGAAGGTAAATACGATTTTGATTTCCATGACGTAACAAAAGCAGAAGCAGGGAAAACCGAAGTATTTACAACGAATTTAAAATAATCAAACGAAAAAATCCGTGAAAGAGTAATTTTCTTTTCATGGATTTTTTAGTATTCATTTACGTGTTAAAAGGGTAAAATGAAGATAATTAGTAATAAAAAGGAGCGGAATAATATGTTAGAAGTAATCGTCCAAAATCCAAGAGATGCTCATTTAGCCGAGCAATATGGTGCAAATAGAATGGAAGTGGTTTCCGCAATCAGTGAAGGCGGCTTAACGCCAAGTTATGGTGCAATTAAAGAAATAGTTCGTGCTTCCAAGTTACCCGCAATGATGATGATTCGACCACACAGCTTTTCTTTTGTATATGACGAGACGGCACAAATCGTAATGGAACGGGATATCGAACTTGCAAAAGAAGTCGGCGTACAAGGAATTGTTTACGGTGGCATAACAGCAGACGGAAATATTGACCAAGATCTTCTCGAAAAAGTGATTCACTGGAAAGGTGATTTGGATCTTACTTTCCACCGAGCGCTAGAGGCGACCAAAGATATCGAAGCAAGCTACCAAGTTTTACGTACATATGGAAAAGATATTAACCAATTACTCACTTCTGGCGGCACAGCTAGCGCATTAGATTCTTTACCTCGCCTAAAACGCTGGATCAAGGATAGCCAAGAAAACCCAGATTCCTTTCAAATTCTAGTCGGAAGTGGCGTAAAACCAGACAACATTGCCACTTTCCAAACAACACTACATCATACAGACTACCACGTCGGAAGTGCTGCAAGAGAAGCCAGTGATTTTTCCAAAGACATTTTAAAAGAAAAAATCGATATATTACAACAACAAATAAACCAAGCTTGATTCTCTGTAGCAGGTAGCCTTACAAGCTTAGATACGCTATAATGAAACAAGACTATTCTTAATGAAAAGGTGGAAAAAAAGTGAATAACTATATTGGCAAAAGCCAAGTAATGACAGTAAAAGAAGTCCAAGAAACAGGTTGGCTTCTTGAAAAAGATGACATAACTGTTTTTTTATCTAAATCAAATACACATGAAACGGAACTTGCTGTTGGTGCGGAAGTAACCGTATTTATTTTTGTGGACTATGACCGTGAAATCGCAGCAACAACGATTATTCCAAAAATCCAAGTAGGACATTATGGCTGGGGAACAGTAACAGAAGTCCGTAAACATCTAGGCGTTTTTGTCGATATCGGCATTGAAAAAGACGTCGTTGTATCATTAGACGACCTACCAGCACTACTGCACTTATGGCCTAAAAAAGAAGACCGTGTGATGATTGCACTGCGCGTGGATGAAGAAAATCGCGTTTGGGGAGTTCTCGCAGAAGAAGAACAATTCCGCGCAATTGCCGTTCGAGCAGAACAAGATTTATTTAACCAAAATATCGAAGGTACCATCTATCGTTTATTAAAAATAGGTTCATTTGTATTTACAGATGATTTCCATATTGGTTTTATTCATGAAAGCGAACGAACTTCTGAACCGCGAATGGGTGAGCGCGTGAAGGCACGTGTTATCGCTGTAAAACCAGATGGCTCATTAAACTTATCTCTTCGTGGCAGATCGCATGAAGTATTGAATGATGACGCGGAAATGATTTTAACGTATTTACGAAGCGTTGGCGGAGAAATGCCATTTGGCGATAAATCCGACCCAGATGCTATTCGTGCAAAATTTGGTATAAGTAAAGCACAATTCAAGCGTGCAATTGGCACACTTTTAAAAGCAAGACGCATCACACAAGAAGATGGCGTGGTGACGAAAATCACCGAAGAAACATCCGACTAAAGTAGTAGGGCATGTTCCAACTAGCGCGGTTTGTTTCCTTTAGCAAATCATCGCTATAATAAACACAGCATGTACAAAGTAGCAAAAATCGAGAAATAACTTTGTCAAAAGATGAACGCAAGGAGGTGTGTCAGCTTGAAAAAAATGGAAAGCTCGGTTGTTTTTGTATTTTTAATTGCGATTATTGTTGGTGTAGGACTAGAAATGTTATTCCAGTGGGAGCTACTTATTTTGTTTGCACTCGGGATATTTTTCATCTTTACATCAAGAAAGGCAAGCGCAACGAAGAAAAGTGCGAGAAACTCATTGTTTATTGGTATCGTATTTATCATTATCGCCGTGTTACTTACAACCACTTTTAAAGTAGGACTTGTTGTTGCGGGGATTTATGCGATCATTCACTATATTAGTCGAAAGCGGGCACCTCAATTATTAATGCTTAAAACTAGAGAGCCAGACAGCAAGATTGACCGCACAGATAAATTTATTCGCAATCAATGGTTCGGTAACCAGCGTATACTCGATGTAGTGTATGAATGGGATGATATCAATATCCAAACAGGAATTGGTGACACGATTCTCGATTTAGGAAATACAGTTCTTCCAACCGGCGAAAGTGTCATTATGATTCGTAGTGTATCAGGGAAAATTCGTATATTAGTTCCATTCGATATCGGCATTTGCATCGAACATTCCGCAATCTTCGGAAACATTCAATATGATAAAGAAAGCACTTCTATTCAAAATAATAGCATCAAGGTTTACTCGGATAATTACGAAAGTTCGGCACGAAAAGTGAAAATCATGACTTCTGTAATCTTCGGAGATTTAGAGGTGATTAGGCTATGAGCTTTTCGAAACTAATGATGGTTGTTTGCTCCGGTTTATTACTTGTTGCAACAGCTATCGGCACAGTCGGATACTATTTTTTTAGTGAAGGCTCTTGGTATAAAATTTTAATTGAACAAAAAATCTTTTACATTCCGTTTGTCGTCTTTGTTCCGCTAACAGCCATTTCGATTGGGTTAATCATCGGCGGACTACTTGGCTATTTCGTGAAGCAAAAGTTTGAATCGATTGACTTCTCGATTCGGTTGCTCGGACAAGGCGATTTGGAGAAAAAGATTACGAGTGAAGAAGACGAAAACTTTTTAGAAGTACAGCAAGTATACAAGCAAATCGACCGCTTACGTGATAAAATGAAGGCACAAACGATTTTGACACAAAAACTTGCAAGCGACCGCGCGGAATCAACGGGCCAAACGAAAGAAGCCATTTTGTCAGAAGAGCGGCACCGGATTGCTCGGGAATTACATGATTCGGTGAGCCAGCAGCTTTTTGCAGCGATGATGCTTTTATCGGCATTGAATGAACAAAGCGAAAAAAGCGCCACGCCAGCCATGCAAAAACAATTGAAAATGGTAGAATCCATCGTCAATGAATCCCAATCTGAGATGCGCGCGTTATTACTACATCTACGTCCAACACAACTTGAAGGTAAGTCGCTTAAAACTGGTATTGAACAATTATTAAAAGAATTAACAACGAAATTACCTATCGAAGTCGAATGGCAAATTGAAGATATTAATTTGCAAAAAGGCATTGAAGATCATTTATTCCGCATCGTTCAAGAGCTACTATCGAATACACTTCGCCATTCCAAAGCAAAACTATTAGAAGTGCGCTTAGTAACAATGGACAATTTAGCTGTAATGAAAGTTGTCGATGACGGAGTTGGCTTTGATATGGACAATGTTCGCCAAGGCTCATATGGCTTACAAAATATGCGTGAAAGAGTTGCCGAATTCGGTGGCACCATCAAAATAATTAGTTTCCCAGGAAGAGGAACTAGTGTAGAAATAAAAATCCCACTTGTTGCGAAAAAGGACGTGGAAAGCGAATGATAAAAGTATTACTTGTAGATGATCACGAAATGGTACGTATAGGCGTTTCAGCTTATCTTTCTGTGCAAGATGACATGGAAGTTGTTGGCGAGGCAGAAAACGGACGTGAAGGTGCTGATATGGCCTTAGAATTACGCCCAGATATTATCTTAATGGATTTAGTTATGGATGAAATGGACGGCATTGAAGCCACAAAAGAAATTATGCAAAACTGGAAAGAAGCCAAAATTATTATCGTCACCAGTTTTATTGATGATGAAAAAGTATATCCAGCACTGGAAGCTGGTGCTAGTAGTTATATGCTAAAAACATCCACAGCAAGCGAAATTGCCGATGCGATTCGTGCTACATACGGTGGAGACTCTGTACTTGAACCAGAAGTAACTGGCAAAATGATGCAAAGACTAACCGCTAAACCAGAAAAAAATCTACATGATGATTTAACGAATCGTGAAAATGAAATCTTGCTTTTAATCGCGGAAGGTAAATCTAACCAAGAAATTGCCGATGAACTTTTCATTACATTAAAAACGGTTAAAACACATGTAAGTAACATTTTATCAAAATTAGATGTACAAGATCGCACGCAAGCAGCCATCTACGCATTTAAACATGACTTAGTAGAAAAAAAGTAGCAAGGAGGTAACGTACACATGAAAGAAGGATTTGCAGTCATCGGTCTTGGGCGATTTGGTGGAAGTATTTGTCGTTCACTAGTCGAGCAAGGAATGGAAGTACTTGCTATTGATTCAGATGAAGAACGAGTAAATGAATATATGTCGATTGCAACCCACGCAGTAATCGCCAATTCAACAGATGAAAATGCGCTTCGTCAATTAGGGATTCGCAACTTTGAACACGTTATCGTTGCCATTGGGGAAGATATTCAGTCGAGTATTTTAACAACGCTGATTTTAAAAGAAATGGGTGTAAAATACGTAACGGCAAAAGCAACGAATGATAAGCATGCCAAACTGCTTGATAAAATCGGTGCGGACCGCGTTGTCCATCCTGAGCGGGATATGGGACGCCGGATTGCCCATTATATCGTATCGAAAAACATGCTTGATTATCTGGAACTTTCTGATGAATATAGTCTTGTCGAGATTTCAGTATCCGATCCACGCTTCCTTGGGAAAAGCCTAGTTGATCTAGACTTCCGTAACTCTTTCGGCGTGAATATTGTCGGTATTAAAAAAGATAAACAAATGATCATCACACCAGAAGCAAATGATGTTCTCCATGAAGGGGATATCCTCATTGTTATCGGTTCAGATGATGATATCGAACGATTACAAGAAAAAATTCAATAAAAATAAAACCTATGCAATATAAAAAGATATGTAGCCATGTCGATTATATTCCTAGGTTTTTTTAATTGTTTACGCTTTACCGCTTGCTATCTAGCCAGTTATTTTCTATGATAGTTACAGAGCTTTACTTAAAGGGACAGGGGGAGAAAACAGATGAAGAAATTTTTACTTGATAAAATTGGTGCTCGCGGACTTATTCAAATGTTGCAAGCATTTATTTATGCGAGTATTTGTGTAGTGGTCCATACAGTTATTTTCCCTGATTTGGCTGGAGTATTACCTATAGTTGTACTAATAGGGATTATTTCAATGCAACCTACATATGGAATTACTAGAAAAGTCATTCCCCAAATTGCATTAGCATTTACATTAGCGTGTTTATTTGTCATTATAAGTACTTATTTTTTCCCGATTAATGTATATATTTACTATATTGTGATGATAGTAGTCATTTTAGCCGTAAATTTTATGATGCCGCAGAAATATATGGTGATGACACTCGCGATTGGAACAGCACTTTATTTTCTTGGAACCGATGATTTACCAATGCCACTTTATGTCATGATTATCGTGGCACTAATTGATGTATTCGTGTTCTTCTTACTCGTTCAACTAGTCGTAAAATATGTTCATTTGCCATTAGAAAAGACGGTTCAAACGATTATGAAACAGCTGGTAGGGCTATTCGATAAGGAAATTGAAAGTGTGTTTAAAAACAATGGCAAATTTGTAACGAAACCATTGTATAGCATATTTGTTCAATCACAGATGTTTATTAAAGAATATAGCGCCAGTAAAAAGGCGGATCCTCGTCATGTGGAACTCTATCAAGCATTATTACCTAATTATTTACAACTCTTTTTCCATATGCAAACGATGGAAGACATTGGAAGAGTTGGTTTATCGGAAGAAGCAAAACAAGCACTCGCCAAGATTAATGTCGACGTTTCGGAGGAAATTAATGCAAAAGAAATCGATCCAGTCGCGTCTTTTCATGTGAAAAAATTTGTCGAGAACTTTCTAGCTGTTAAGGTTGGAATGGCCGAATTAGCAGAAGGGGGCGCGAAGAAATGAAAAAGATCTCTATGAGAGAACGTCTTGCTCTTGATCCGCGAGTGGCTAAAGTGTTAATTAGTATCACCATCGCCATAATACTTTTCCCGGTTATGGGGGATTGGATTGTCTACCCAACTTACGTATTTAATGCCATTTATATTACCGCTCAAATGAGTAAAGGTGATACGTATAAATCAAGTATTGAGCGGATTATTGGGACCATTGTAGGTGGACTACTTGCAGCGTTTGTTTATCTTTTAGTACCAAACCATCATTATATTATGATTCCGATTGGTGCAGCGCTTGCAGTTATGTTAAGTTATCTATTTACGAAAAAATTCACGATGGTTATTGTCGTTATTACTGTAATGGTACTTGTCGGAAAAGGGGACGGGGAACCAATTGTATTTTTAAGAGACCGACTTTTTGACACGATGATCGGGTTAGTGATTGGTTTCGCTGTCTACGCTCTTTATCCGCGAAAGAAAAATAAAAAATTGAATCAAGTTTTTATTTCTCAAGAAAAAGAAGTATTAGAGCGAATAAAAGCAATCGATATTAATGCCGAAGATGCGAAAGAGTTGGCGCCGAAAATAAAAGCCTTATGGAAACAATTGATTGATTTGAGAAAGACGCGCGAACAGATTATTACAGATAGCAGCTTTGTTCCAAGTTTAACATCGGATGAACCAATGCTCCGTTTTACAAGTTTAGTAGAGCAGGCGATTAATAATATTGAAATTTTATATCATGTGACGCTAGAAAAAGAGACGGAACCTGATTATGAAGTAGTGTTTTCCTATCACCAACAAGCGTGCGCAAAAGTAATTACAGAATTGGATGCACTTATTACCAAACATAAATAAAAAAGATGACTGAGGCCGATTAAAGCTTCAGTCATCTTTTCTTTTATTCAGTAATATCTAAGCTCTTTTTAAACATGGTAATCACACGTTCTAAATCTGTTTGTTCAGGTGCAAAGTAATATAAGTTAAATCCGTAAGACTCACTATAAATCATTTCGCCTTCCCCTTTGAGCTCTTGGGAATCAACGTTTTTTAGTACGGAAGAATAATTTGTTGCCATTGTTGTAATGTCGGTTAGTGTCATATTCGTTTGGAAATTATCACCAACAGCTTTCATAATGCTTTCAAAATTGGAAACACCAGAGGAACTTACGACTTTATTCGCAATCCCGATAATAACATCGCGTTGTCTATCTTGGCGACCAAAGTCACCGCGCGGATCTTCATGACGAATACGAACATATTGCAAAGCATCTGTGCCATTCAGGGTAATATCACCTTTGACAAATTTGCTATTTACGACCGTTAAATCGATATCATTAGTAACAGTAATACCACCAACTGCGTCTACAAGGTCCTTAAAGCCCTCCATATTGATTGAAATGAAATAATCTACAGGAACTCCTGGCATAAGTTTTTCAACGGCTGAGACGGTTCCTGAGGGGCCGCCTTTGGAATAGGAAGCATTAATTTTACCAATATCGCCATTTCCATAGTCAACTTTTGTATCACGAGGGATACTGACCATTTCTACGGAATTTTGTTGTTTATTTGCAGTGGCAAGAATAATAGTATCGGCACGACCATTTGTTTCGCCAGGCCGAGCATCTGAACCCATTAACAATACAGAAAATGGTTTTTTCTTTTCTAAGTCACTTGCTGTTTTATTACTTGATTCTAGAGGCACATTTATTTTTGAAAAGGTATTTTGAACGGTGATGTAGTACTTCGCTGCTAATCCTGTTATTGAGAAAAAGATAATTCCTAAAAGGGTTACACTAGCAATTTTCATAACTTTAGTAAAAGTGGACGTTGTTTTTTGCTTCTTTTCAGTCCTAGTTTCTGTCATAAAATTTTCCTCGTCTTTCTATTTTGTTTGTTTAAACATACCATCGTCTTTGCAAGAAATCAACAAAAAACGATAAATGATGTTGAAACCATTTACCGCTTTTGAAACTATACTTCCATGATTATTGGTAAAATCATTGGGCGTCGTTTTGTTTTTTCATACAAGAAAGGTTGCAACGTATCTGTAATTTCGTTCTTAATTTCAGACCATTGCGTTGTTTTTTGTTCCATTACTTTGTTTAGGTGGCGCGTTAGGAGGCCTTGAGCTTCTCCGATTAGATTACCGGATTCACGCATATAGATGAAACCGCGTGAAATAATATCAGGTCCCGCCATTACACGAGAGTTTTTCATATCAATGGACACAACGACGATTACGAGGCCTTCTTCGGAAAGAATGCGACGATCACGAAGGACAATATTACCGATATCACCAATACCGCTACCATCAATATAGACGCTTGCCGCGTGGATTTTACCTGCAACATGAGCTGTTTCACTCGTTAAAGCAAGCACATCACCATTTGCCATAATGAAGCTATTTTCTTCTGGAACACCACATTCTTCAGCAGACTCAGCATGGATTTTCTGCATTCTGAATTCACCGTGAATTGGCATAAAGAATTTAGGTTTCATAAGACGTAGCATTAGTTTTTGTTCTTGTTGACCACCATGACCAGAAGTATGGATATTGTTTACTTTACCATGGATAACTTCTGCGCCAGCTTGATAAAGTAAATTGATTGTGCGGTTAACACTCGTTGTATTACCAGGAATTGGAGAAGACGAGAAGACTACCGTATCGCCTGGTTGAATTTGGATTTGACGGTGAGTACCGTTAGCAATTCTAGAAAGAGCCGCCATTGGTTCACCTTGACTCCCTGTACAAAGGATAGTTACATTTCCAGCGGGTGTTTTGTTAAGCTGATGCACATCAATAAAGGTATCTTTTGGTGCTTGAATATAACCTAATTGTTTACCGATTTCCATAGCAGATTCCATACTACGACCGAAAACAGCGATTTTACGGCCAGTTTCGATAGAGGACTCGACTACTTGTTGTAAACGATAGATATTAGATGCGAAAGTGGCGAAAATGATTCGGCCTTCTACATCGCGGAAAATATTTTTAATACTTTCGCCAACAACACGTTCACTCATCGTGAAATTCGGTACTTCAGCGTTTGTACTATCAGATAGTAAACAAAGAACACCTTCTTTACCAATCTCAGCCATTTTTGTAAGGTTAGCTGGTTCGCCAACTGGTGTGAAATCGAACTTGAAGTCACCCGTATGAACGATGTTACCAGATGGAGTTTTGACAACAATACCATACGTATCAGGAATACTATGTGTTGTGCGGAAGAAAGAGATGCTTGTTTTTCTAAATTTAAAAACGTCATCTTCTTCATATTCATAAATTTTGGTTTGACGAAGCAAGCCATGTTCTTCTAATTTGTTACGGATAAGTGCACTCGCAAGTTTCCCAGCGTAAATCGGGATATTAAGATCGCGAAGTAGGTAAGGAACGCCACCGATGTGATCTTCATGACCATGGGTGATGAAAAGTCCTTTAATCTTATCTTTGTTTTTAACTAGGTAACTGTAGTCAGGAATAACATAATCAATCCCTAGAAGTTCGTCTTCTGGGAACTTGATACCTGCATCAATTAGAATAATTTCGTCTTGAAATTGTACGCCATATGTGTTTTTACCGATTTCGCCTAGTCCACCAAGGGCGAAAACAGCTGTCTCATTATTTTTAACAAATTTCATATAGGCTTATTTTTCCCAGAGCGCGAAGTCTGGGTTTTCCTTTTCATAAGCTAAGTGAGCGTCACTAATTTCTTCAACAAATTCGATGTGGAAAGGCTCATCTTTTAAAAGTTGGCGTACTTTTACTTGGCTTTCCGCTTCTACGTATAAAGATTGTGTTTTTTCGCGTACGGGTGTTTCTGTTAGTGTTTCTTGATAAAATACTTTAAAAATCATGTTTTTCTCTCCTTAAAATTTAAGTTTTGTTTTTTAAAAATAGATTTTCAAGCTGAAAACCTAATATTTATTTAGTATTAATTGGCCTGCTTTCAGTTGTGGACTTAGTAGCAAGCGGATATGGGTGCACGAGATACTAACAATTAGGCATAAAAAAGACAAAGAAAAATTACCACAGACTAATGTATAAAAATAGCTGTGCACGTATGTTAAATTTCTTATCCGTTATAATTGCATACCTTTATTTTGGGAATTTGAAACAAATTTCCGAGTAAAAGATGTAATTATAAGCTTTTTTTCACGTTCCATTGTCGTTCTACAAATGTTCATCCGATCTATATCCTTCATTCTAATATACCATAAATCCAGATAATTGCTACTAGAAAGTATAATTAATTTTGTCAACCCTTTTATCGTGTGGATTTTCTGCTATAATTTAAAGTAAGTGATTTAAAAATGGATAGAGGATAGAGGCGTTTAATCGATGAGTAAAATTGTGTTTTTTGATGTAGATGGCACGCTTGTAGGTGAAACTAAAGAAATTCCCGCATCAGCAAAACAAGCGATTGCTAAATTGAAAGAAAATGGCGTTTATGTAGCCATTGCAACGGGTCGAGGCCCATTTATGCTAGATGAAATTAGAAAAGAGTTAGATATTAATTCTTACATTTGCTATAACGGCCAATATGTTATTTTTGAAGGCAAAGAAATTTATGCCAAACCATTACCAACAGAGTCTTTAGAGCGATTAATTACGGTTGCTTCGGAACATGAGCATCCGATTGTTTTTTCGGGAAAAGATTCGATGCGCGCCAACTTGCCGGATCATGACCGCGTTACAATAGGAATGAATTCTATTAAAAGAGACTATCCTAAAGTGGATGCGAATTATTATAAAGGCCGCGATATTTTCCAATGTTTACTTTTCTGCGAGGAGTCCTATGATGCTTATTACCGCGAAGAATTTAAACAATATGGTTTCCTGCGCTGGCATGATGTTTCGGTAGATGTTTGTCCGGCAGACGGTTCTAAAGCGGAAGGCATTAAACAAATGATTAAAAAACTCGGCTTTTCAATGGAAGATACGTATGCATTCGGTGATGGGCTGAACGATATCGCGATGCTTCAAGCTGTTGGAACAGGTGTTGCAATGGGAAATGGTCGTGATGAAGTGAAAGCAGTTGCTGATTACGTCACGGACCATGTCGATGAAGATGGCGTTTATAAAGCGCTAGAACACTTTAAGCTAATTTAAAATAAAAGCGAGACCACTTATTTTACGGTGGTCTCGCTTTTTGCTGTAACAACGGTCTGTTCTAATTTTTGTTTAACGAATTTGAGTTGGGCGACGATAATAATGCTAATAATTACTAGCAAATACCAACTCGTGATTTTCGATACATGCACTGGGCGCCAAGCAACAAGCTGGTCAGGATAAGCCCATGCACCGTAAAAACTCGCGATATTCTCAGCCAGATAAATAAAAAATGCAATACATAAAAAGGAAAAAGATAAAGGCATTTTGAGCTGAGTAGCGCTAACTTTAAAATAAACATAGGTTTTCCGGAACAAAACGAGCACTAAAACAATTAAAACCCAACGAAAATCAGGAATAAAATGATGCGTGAAAAAATTAGCATAAATAGCGATACAAAGGGTGCTTACTAACCAAATGTTTGGCCAATTTTTCATCTTAAGATCAAACCTTTTCCAGGCCTGACAAATATAACTCGCCACACTTGAATACATAAAACCACTATAAAGTGGCACACCGAAAATTTTCATTAAACCAGGCTGCGGATAACTCCATGAACCCATATGTACTTTATAAATTTCAAGCCCAAGCCCAATAACATGAAAAACCATAATCACTTTCAGCTCGTCCCATGTTTCTAGCCCGAATTTTATCAGCAAAATTTGCGCCACAAGACAAATAATTAAAAGTAAGTCATAGCGTGCAATAAAGGGAATATCAATCAGTTTTGTCAGTGCAAGTGAAATAAATATAATACCGGGGAAAATACAACAAAGTGCTTGCTTCCAAGTAAATACCCAAAGTAAGCGGAAAAAGTGCATAAAAAAACCTCTTCTCATGATTTTCTCTAGTTTACCAAATAATACTAAAGAAAAGGATAAGAAAAGGTTAAAAAAGTTCATTTTGTCGATTGATATTTTTAAAGGGGATTTCATTTTCAAATGCTAACGGTTTCGCTTGCAGTTTCTCAAGTAAAGCAAGCACCCGGTGTTGTCCGTTTTGTAGTAATTCATGTAGGATTTCGCGTGAATAAGGGATGTTCGCAACCAAATAGTGATCTGCTTGCGGAGTTCTGGCAAAGTGGTTGGGGTGAACTGCGAGCCGTCCAATTTCTTTGGAAGTCAAAAATGGCATATCAACAGGAAGTATCAAAAAATTAGCTTCTTGATAAACCTGTGCGCGATCCATCACCGCATAAATACCACCAAGCGGCCCAAACTCGCGGAACGCTGCTAGGTCGGGAACGATTTGAATAGCCGATTGTTTCGCGAAAATTTCAACTAGCTTTGGATAATTTGCTTGATTCGCTGATACAAATACCGTATCACAGAGTGGCGCCAATTTGTTCACTGTAAGTTCTACCCATGTTTTCCCAGTTGCCTCATCCTGGAAAAAGGCTTTTGGCTCTCCGAATCGGCTAGAACGCCCGCCAGCTAGGACAATGCCAACATTAACTTTTTCGTTTTTCAAGCCGTCCATCTCGCATCACTAAAATTTCTTCAGTCATCATTTCTGCTTCCGAGGCATAATGTGTTACAAAAATGACTGGAATATGGAAATCTTTGGCCATTTGACCAACTAATTTCATGCAAATTAAACGCGTTTCTTCATCTAAACCGTTAAATGGTTCATCTAGTAGAAGTAATTTTGGCTCAGTAATCATTGCTCGCGCCATTGCGACACGTTGTTTTTCGCCACCAGATAGTTTTTGAACAGAAGAATAGAGTAGGTGAGAAATTTGCAGATAGTCACTCATTTTCCGTACTTGCTGCTGGATTTCTGCTTGCTCTTTTTTCTTCTTTTTCTTCACTTTTAAGCCAAAAGCGATATTTTCATATACGTTCATATTTGGAAACAAAGCGAGATTTTGGAATAAATAGCCTACTTTTCGCTCTGTAACTGGAAGATGTAGTGAAATACTGGAATCGTCCCACGGCGTCCCGTCAAATTCAATAATGCCGCCGTCAATGCTCTTCAATCCGCTGACACATTGGAATAACGTGGATTTTCCGGAACCGCTCGCGCCCATCATCGCCGTAACCGGTTTATCAAAAGTATAATCGATATTTAAATCATGAAAAGGAAGTTTTTTATGGAATTGTAATTTGAGCATCGTTACATCCCCCTCGTTAAATTGCTTTGGCGTACGGTTAATACGTGAATAACAAGTAAGGCAAATACGCCAATAATGACGTTAATTAGCCCTAGATAAACCGCTGTACGCATGTCGCCTTGTTGCACCATAAAGTAAATGCTAGAAGCGATTGTATCGGTTTTTCCTTCAATATAACCCGCTACCATCAAACTCGCTCCAAATTCACCCATCGCCCGGCAAAAACTAAGCAAAACTCCTGCTAAAATTGGTTGCCAACAATTCGGTAAAATAATTTGAGTGAAAATCTGTTTTTTATTCGCTGAAAGAGTCTCTGCTGCCCATACAAGTTCGTGATCAATAGATAAAAATGCGGATTTTAGTCCTTGATACATAATCGGTAAAATAATAATCGTTGTCGCAACAATAGCGCCACTAAGGGAAAAAATAAAACTGAAATCAAAAGTATCCCAAAGTACACCACCAATAAAGTCATTGCGGCCGAGGACGTTCAGTAAGACCAAACCAACCACAGTTGGCGGTAAAACAAGCGGAAGTAAAATTAAAATCTCCACTAATAACTGAAAACGTGATTTTCGGCCTGTAAAATAATAACTAAGTGGCAACATCGTCATAAATGCGAGAAACGTAGAAATAGTGGCAACAAGTAATGTATGCCAAACAGATGTAAACATAAATCTCCTCCTGAACAACCCTTTAGTACTTCTATTATTATCGTTCTCTCTGGTATAAAATGTCAAACTTAAGTACAATGAAACTAAATAAAAAAGGGGGATGAACAATGAAAAAAATAGCTTTAGTCATAACTTGTGGATTATTACTACTTTTAACGGCCTGCGGGGATACATCCGAGAAAGAAAAGACCACAACAATACATATTTCAGCAGCGGCAAGTTTGAAAGATACGATGGATGACATAAAACCACTTTTTGAAAAAGCGAACCCAACTATTAAATTGTCTTTTGATTTTGGTGGCTCTGGGCAAATTCGCGAACGTGTCGAAAGTGGCGCACCGATTGATGGTGTTCTTTTAGCCAGTAAAAAAGATGCGGATACATTAAGTAAACAAAATTTAGCAGAAGATACGAAAGAATTTGCGGGGAATGAACTGGTTTTAATAGAACCAAAAAACGCTGAGCAGACGAAAGATGCGAATTTAGAACAATTATTAAATGACGCGAGCAAAATTGCTATCGGAGATCCAGAATCAGTCCCAGCCGGCGCTTATGCCAAACAAACACTCGAAAACTTAAATCTTTATAATACCGAAAAAGCAAAACTCGTTCTCGCAACGGATGTTCGCCAAGTTTTATCCTATGTAGAAGCGGGAAATGCAGACGCTGGTTTTGTGTACCAAACAGATGCTTTATTAAGTAAAAAAGTACAAGTGAAAGCGAAAATTGACGAGAAGCTTCATGAGCCAATTGCATACTACAGCGCGCAAGTAAGCGATTCAGATAAAAAAGAAGCTACAGCAACTTTCCTCGAATTTATGAATAAAGCAGAAGCGCGAAAAACACTCGAAAAATACGGATTTAAAGCCGCTAATTAAGGGGAAGTCGCTTTACTTTTTAAAACAAGGAAACTCCTGTATATTGGTACTAAAGAAAACGCATACATGATTTATAGAAGGGAAGTGCGCCCAGATGATTGAAAAACGAAACACCATTAGAATGGAGCAGGCGAGAGAAGTATTATGTAACCAAATAACGCATCTTCCAGTTGAACGAAAGAACGTGACAGAGGCATTGAATCAAGTGTTACAAGAACCAATTTTTGCACCATTTCCTGCGCCGTATTTTCGCCGATCTGGTTACGATGGCTTTGCAATTACAGAAGCAGACGACGGGAATTATCCAATTACTTTACGAGTTGTCGCGGAAGTTCCATGTGGCGCAACCTACGACAAGCCACTCCAACCAGGCGAAACGGTTCGAATAATGACCGGAGCAAAAGTGCCAGACAATGCTTCAAAAATTATTATGCTAGAACAATCAAAAGAAGCTGACAATGAAAATGATATCGTGCTCATTAATACGCAACAATCTAGTAATATTACCGAAATCGGCGCAGAGTTTGCCAAAGGAGATTTACTGTTAAACCGCGGACACACGTTAAATGCAGGCTCGATAAGTTTGCTATCGTCATTTGGTATTCACGAAGTACAAGTAATCCGAAAGCCAAAAGTAGCAATTTTATCTACAGGTAGTGAACTTGTTCCAGCTGGAAATCCGCTTCCAGATGGTAAAATCTATAATAGCAATCAGCCGTTACTCGAAAACTTACTGAAGGTGCATCATGCGGAAATTTGTGCGGCCGAGCAACTGCCAGACAATTACGAAGACACAAAAAAACGATTGCTTGAACTGACCGAAATAGCGGATTTAATTGTCACAACTGGCGGCGTTTCCGTAGGCGATTTTGACTTTATGGCTGATATAGCTAAACAAGAAGCAGAATTACTTTTTAATAAAATTCAAATGCGACCAGGGAGTCCGACGACCGGGATGTGGCTGAATAAGACACTTATCGTCGCGCTTTCCGGCAACCCTGGTGCATGTTTTACAGGCTTTTATTTATTAGTGGAACCAGTCTTAGCCACTTTAATGGGAAAAGATACGACCGCGACGACTCAAGTACGCGCAAAAATGGCGAGTGATTATACGAAAAATAATGGCTATGACCGTTTCTTACGAGGAACTTATCGTTTATCAGACGAAGGGGAATATTTGGTCGAACTGGTTGGAAGTGATATGTCGAGTGCGCTCGGAAACCTTCATTTAACTACCTGTTTATTTAAAATCCCGCGCGGTCAAGTCGGGAAATTAAAAGGAGAAGAGGTCGAAGCATGGCTACTATCCTCCAAATAATCGGTTTTAAAAATAGCGGAAAAACAACCTTGCTTAATGCATTAATTCGCGCATGCCGCACAGAAAACTACACGGTTTCAGCGATTAAACACGATGCGCATGATTTCTCCATCGACCACGCTGGAACGGATTCCTACTCTTTTCAAGAAAATGGTGCCGAGGCGGTTATCATTGCGAACTCCCGGCAACATGCAGTCATGGAGCAGACGGGCATTGACTTAAAAACAGCCATCCAAAAGCTTCCCAATACAGATCTTATTTTGGTGGAAGGCTACAAAGAAGGCCCATTTCCCAAAATCATTTTAATTCGTGAAAAAGCAGAAATTGAACATTTAAAAAATACTAAAGCCGTCCATAAAATCGCCACCCATAACCCGGCGTTAAAAGAAGAAGCGATTTTTATTGGAGAGGAACAAGCTTTAAACGTATTTGCGGAAAAGCTAATCAAGGAGTTTTTACAATGAAATATGTAGCTTTACAACACGAAAAAATCGAAATCGGCCTACTTTCTGAGAAGTTAATCAATAAAAATCACGGTGGTATTAACCTGTTTGTTGGCACCATTCGCGAATGGACTGGCGACATCCAAACCGAAGAAATTCGCTATACGTCCTACGAAGAAATGGCACTCAAAGAATTAAACAAGTTAGCCACAGAAGTAGAAGCGAAATGGGGCGCAGATGTCGTTATCGTTCACCGGTTAGGGCTGTTGCAAATAACCGACGTTGCTGTATTTATCGGCGTATCAACACCACACCGGGCTGCTTGCTACGAGGGTTCCAGATATATTATTGAACACTTAAAAGAACGGGTACCAATATGGAAAGAAGAAAAAGATGTCGATAAAACAAGGTGGGGTGGCATAGATGCTGACAACAGTTAAATTCTTCGCTTTTTTAGCCGAGAAAACAAATCAAACAGAAGTAAAATTGAATTTACAGCAATGCCAAACAGTTGGCGAGGTTCGTGAAGTCATTAGTAGTGAGTTTCCCGAAATAGCCATAGATTTGGCGACATGTATGCTGGCCGTCAATATGGAGTTTCAACACGACGGGGACCTTTTACCAGAAGAAATAACTGAAATAGCTGTCATTCCGCCAGTTAGCGGTGGATAAGGAGGATATCAGATGGAAAAAGACGATTTAACCCATTTCAATGAGGAAAAACGTGCAAAAATGGTCGATGTCACAAGTAAATCAGAAACGAAACGCCGTGCAATTGCCAGAGCAACGATACATATGAATGAAGAAACATTAGCGCGAATCCATGCTGGTAAAATGGCTAAAGGAGACGTTCTGGCCGTTGCACAAGTGGCTGGTATCATGGCAGCGAAAAAAACAAGCGAACTCATCCCGATGTGCCACCCGATTATGACGACCAAAGCGGATATTTCTTTTGAAGATGACGGGGAAACGGCGCTAACTATCACATCGGAAGTCGTAACGGTTGGAAAAACGGGTGTAGAAATGGAAGCTCTCACCGCAGTCACGATTGCCGCGTTAACCATTTATGATATGTGTAAAGCAATGGATAAAGGAATGAAAATAGAAAAAACCTATTTAGTGGAGAAAACTGGCGGGAAAAGCGGGACATTTAAAGCAGAAGCGTAACTATTTTGTAGGATAGGAGTTTTGTTTTATGCAATTATTAAAGGATAAATTTGGGCGGGTACACGATTATATTCGCATTTCAGTAACAGATCGGTGCAATTTAAGGTGTGTGTATTGTATGCCCGAAGAAGGCCTGACATTTTTGCCTCATGAAAAAGTACTATCCAAAGATGAAATTGTCAGTTTTATGGAATTAATGGTGAAATTTGGCATCAAAAAAGTGCGCATCACTGGCGGAGAGCCATTACTTAGAACCGATATCGTGGAAATTGTTCGCGGACTTGGAGCGATTCCTGAAATAGAAGATATTTCGATTACAACCAATGCGATGTATTTGGCGAAAAAAGCAGAAGCATTGAAAGAAGCTGGGCTGACAAGGGTTAACATTAGTTTGGATTCCTTACACGCAGACCGTTTTCAAGCGATTACACGTGGAGGCCGTTTACAAAAAGTGCTCGATGGCATTCAAAAAGCAGAAGAAGTTGGGCTATTTCCAATTAAGCTTAATGTTGTTCTGATTAAAGGGCAAAACGATGACGAAATAACTGATTTCCTGAAGTTTACAAAAGATAAAGACATAAATATTCGCTTCATTGAATATATGCCAATTGGCCACGCCGGCACGAGTTGGAAAGAAAAGTATTTGCCACTCGATACGATTTTTGAAGCCTGTGATGAAGCTGGCTATGAATATGAACGAGTTGACTCAATCCGCGGCAATGGTCCTTCCGAAAATTTTCGTATAAAAGGGGCAAAAGGGACATTCGGTGTCATTCACCCAGTTAGTGCTCATTTTTGCGATAGCTGCAACCGACTCAGACTGACGGCGGACGGCTATATTAAAGCTTGTTTATACTGGGATGAAGAAATGAATATTCGGCCCTTTATCCATGAGCCGGTGAAACTGATGCAACTCGTGCAAAAAGCGATTGATAACAAACCGGAAAATCATGAAATGGCGTTAAAATTACAAGATGAAGTGCAGTCTAATAAACCAACTTGGCGTCGTATGAGCCAAATTGGGGGATAAATAAAAGATCCGGCCGCGAATGTGGCCGGATCTTTTATTTTTGTCGTTCAGCAATTAAATGAGGTAATTCTGGGATAATCAATTTTTGAACCGCGAGCTGGCAAGCATTACTTGACCCGGGTAATGCAAAAAGCAGTAAGCCACTTTCTGAAAAACCAGCGAATGCACGAGATACCATCGCACGACTACCAACTTCCTCGTAACTGAGCATGCGAAAAATCTCGCCAAACCCGGGGATTTCTTGCTGAATCGTTGCGAATAATGCTTCATAAGTAACGTCGCGTTTAGCAATTCCCGTGCCACCATTTGTGATGAGGCAAAACGATCCGTTAGCTGTTAATTCATTTATTTTTTGCTGAATGAGTGTAACATCGTCAGGAACGACAACCCGCGAAATCACTTCATGTCCAGCGGTTTCTAAGGCAGATTGAATCAGTTGACCACTAGTATCCGTATCCAAATTTCTTGTATCACTAATCGTTAAAATACTACAAGGTACCTTGATAAACGTTTTTTGCTCCATAATTGCCTCCTTTAGTTGAAAAATAAGTGATATATTTTCTTTGCTTCTGTTATATTTTCTGTCCCATGGAGCAAAACTCGCCCATTTTTAAAGATAACAAATTGGAACTTTTCGTAATTGAAACTGAGTAAAGCAGGATTTTCTTTGTACGTAATTTTTCGTTCTGTTAGCAGTTGTTTGATTTCGCGGTAATTGCTTTTATTTGGCAATCGAAATTGTACTGTATCCCGTCCACAAAGGGCAACCGTTTGCTCGGAAAAAGGGACTTCTGAAAGTGTTTTCCCAGTTGTGCAACTAGGGCAATCGGGGCGCTTTTTGATTTCAAGCGACCGGAAAGTAAATTGCCAATTATCTAGTTGGTAGTATGTATTTGCAGCAAAATCAGGTTTTAAAATCATTTGTGTAAGTAAGGAAACTTGCATGCCAGCAACGATTGGAATCAGCGCACCATCGACACCAATAACATCGCAACTTGCCGCATTTGTTTGAGGAATATCACCAAGTAAACAGTGCAAACAAGCGGAATCAGGCGGAATAATCGGCATAAGATTAGCATAATTACCGGCACAAGAAGTGAAAATCCACGGAATTTGATGAATAAAACAGAACTGGTTCAAAAATTCGCGTGTCATAAAATTATCGGTACAATCGAGTATGTAATCGATGTTCCCGACATAAGGAGTTAAACTTGTCACGTTTGCATCATCAACCATATATTCGATTTCAATATCACTATTAATCATTCGTAATGCTTTAGACGCGGCATACGCTTTTGCTTGTTTGTCTAACGCATCTTGTTCCGTGAAAAGTGATTGGCGTTGCAAGTTACTTAGTTCCACATAGTCACGATCAATTAAAATTAACTTTCCAAAACCTATTCGCGCGCAAATTTCAGCGGCATAGGAGCCAATCGCCCCAACACCAACAATCAAAATCGTTTTCGTGAGCAATTTTTCTTGACCGGCTTTTCCGATGTTTTTAACGCGCATCTGTCTATCATAACGCTCCAAGTTTTCCACCTTCTTTCCAGTTTTATTTTACCAGAAAAATATGTAGAGCGCTTACTTGTAGGGTTTTAGTTTATTCTTGAAATCTTGGTACGGCATCTTTATAATGAAAGAAAAAACTAGAGGTGCTAACTATGAAACAGCGCGTAGAAACAGAAAAATTTTATCCGGCTTATCCAGTTTTTGTATTAACATATTTGAATGAGGTTGGAGAACCGCAAATGTCAACGGGGTCATCATCGTACACACTAGGAGATAGTATCGTTATCGGCGTATCTGCAGAAAGTAATGCTAGCAAACATATATACGCTGGCCAAAAATTTGCCGTGAATTTTCCAAACACAGAGCAGTTAGGACTAATTGAACAAGGCGGATTCTCGTCAGGAAAGCGCAACGATAAAATAAAAGTTCATCAAATCGAATTAACCAAAAGTAATAACGGGGGAGTAGCTTACATTGATGCGTGTCCGATTGTTCTTGAGTGCACCGTAACTCAAACAGTTTCAGACGCGGACTATCATACAATCTTTGCTAAAATCAATACACGACTATTTGAAAAAAATTTGCTGGATTCAGATGGTCATTTTATTCACGAAGAACTCGATTTAGTTCTGTTCTCAGGCGATGCTAATGAACGTAAATTCAGGCAACTGGCAACAAAAACAGAAAAAGTTGGCGGTCATTCATAAAGATAAAAATCCCCGCAGGATATTGCTTCCTGCGGGGATTTATTCATTTTAACCAAATACGTCCACATCTGGTGGCAAGTAAGATGGATTTTCTTTATTAATATGATCATAAAACATAATACCGTTCAAATGATCGATTTCGTGTTGAATTACAATCGCTGGATAATCTTTAAAACGCAATTTAAGCGGTGTACCATTTTCGTCAAATGCATCGATTGTCACACGTTCACTACGCACGACGTAACCAGGAACTTCGCGGTCAACAGAAAGGCAACCTTCACCACCGGAAAGACAAGCTTGTTGTACAGAGTGACTGCGGATTTTTGGATTATAAAGCACATAACTATAAAGACGATCTTTTTCATCATGTACATGAATAGCTAGGAATCGTTTGGTTACAGCGAGTTGTGGAGCTGCAATTCCAACGCCACCACGTAAACCATATTTTTCCGCCAACTCTTCATCTTGACTGTTAATTAGGAATTCAAGCATATCACGTCCTAATTTTTTTTCTTCATCTGAAAGCGGGAAAGTCACTTCAGTCGCAACTTCTCGAAGCGCCGGATGACCTTCTCGTACAATATCGTCCATTGTAAGCATGATTTGATTCTCTCCTGTTCTTTTAATAACTTACCTTTATTTTAACAAAAGAACGAAAAAAATGGAATGAAAGATTACTGTTCAAGAAAAAAAGGGTAGTTTAATAGGCCTAAAGACATATTTGTTAAAAAAGAGAAAGTTTTAAAGGCGAACGATAATCTTTTTTTGTTCTATAATGTTCGTATAAAACAAATGATGAAAAATTTTATATGTTTGTGAATTCACAAACTAGATGATTTTATCGAAAATAAATTTGAAACAGGTGTGATAATGCGAGAGTTGGAATATTATATAACAGTTTGTTTCTGTTTCATCTTTTTTTAATACAGAAGTGGAAAGCGAATGATTTAAGTAATAATGCCATTGTAAGCGATAAAATAAATAGAGATTAACTTATTGACTTCATAATCGGGGTAGTGTAAATTAAGAGAGAAGATTAGTGTATTAATAAAATTCTTGTTTTCAATTAAAACAGAAATCACTTTTTGAATAAAAGGAAAGTTCCTATTTTTTATGAAACATTGTGAAAGAATGAATGTTTTTTCACAAGCCCTTCTAAAACTCATGTTTTCAATGAGGGTTTTGTGGTAATAACTGGAGAGGCTGCGTAATTAGTTGATAGGGATTTAGAAAAAAGCTTCCGGAATCTGCTTCTTTCTATAGAATAACTTTTCTTTTTACTACGCTATTATAATTAATACACAATCAGGATGGCGGTTTTAAATGAATCCATTTAGACAGGTAGATGACCGGACGAGCGTTACATGAAACGCATACCTAACTAATGACGAATTTGAAACTGTACAATGTGAATGACGAAAGGGTGGATACGAAATGGCTTCTAAAACAAAGAAGGCTATTATCGACGTAAAGAAACAATTTGAGGCTGTTCATAAACAATTTGAATTAGTTCAAATTTTGAATGAAAAAGGAGAAATCGTTAATCCAGATTTAATGCCGGATTTAACTGATGATCAATTAGTAGAATTAATGACTCGCATGGTTTGGACTCGTGTACTTGACCAACGTTCTATCTCACTTAACCGTCAAGGACGTCTAGGTTTCTATGCTCCAACTGCTGGACAAGAAGCTTCTCAACTTGCAAGCCACTATGCGCTTGAAAAACATGACTATATTCTTCCGGGTTACCGTGATGTGCCACAACTTATCTGGCACGGACTTCCACTTACAAAAGCGTTCTTGTTCTCTCGTGGACATTTTGTAGGTAACCAATTCCCTGAAGATTTAAATGTATTATCACCACAAATCATCATCGGTGCACAAATTGTTCAAGCTGCCGGTGTTGCTCTAGGTCTTAAAAAACGTAAAAAAGATGCTGTTGTAATCACTTATACAGGTGATGGCGGTTCTTCCCAAGGTGACTTCTATGAAGGAATGAACTTTGCGGGTGCTTACCATGCTCCAGCGATTTTCGTAGTACAAAACAACAAATTCGCGATTTCTACACCTCGTGAAAAACAATCAGCTGCTGAAACATTAGCTCAAAAAGCAGTTGCAGCCGGAATCCCAGGCGTACAAGTAGACGGAATGGATCCACTTGCAGTATATGCTGTAACTAAATTCGCTCGTGAACGTGCAGTTGCTGGTGAAGGCCCAACATTAATCGAAACTATGACTTACCGTTATGGTCCACATACACTTTCTGGTGATGATCCAACTCGTTACCGTACAAAAGAACTTGACGGTGAATGGGAACTTAAAGATCCAATCGTTCGCTTCCGTACTTTCTTAGAAGCTAAAGGACTTTGGAACGAAGAAAAAGAAAATGCTGTTATCGATCAAGCAAAAGAAGAAATTAAAGTAGCTATTAAAGAAGCAGACGCTACACCAAAACAAACAGTGACTGATCTTCTTAAAAATATGTACGAAACACCAACTGCTCCTATCAAAGAGCAACTGGCAATCTATGAAGCGAAGGAGTCGAAATAATCATGGCGCAAAAAACAATGATTCAAGCGATTACAGATGCGCTTGCAGTAGAACTTGAAAAAGACGAAAACGTATTAGTTTTTGGGGAAGACGTTGGTAAAAATGGCGGCGTATTCCGTGCAACAGAAGGTTTACAAGAAAAATTCGGCGAAGAGCGTGTATTCGATACTCCTTTAGCTGAATCTGGTATTGGCGGTCTTGCTATCGGTCTTGCACTTGAAGGCTTCCGTCCAGTTCCTGAAATTCAATTCTTTGGTTTCGTATTTGAAGTAATGGATTCCGTTGCTGGTCAAATGGCTCGTATGCGTTACCGTACAGGCGGAACTCGTAATGCTCCAATCACAATTCGCGCACCATTTGGTGGTGGCGTTCATACACCAGAAATGCACGCGGATAACTTAGAAGGCTTAATGGCTCAATCTCCTGGTTTAAAAGTGGTAATTCCATCCACTCCATACGATGCAAAAGGTCTTTTAATCTCAGCTATTCGTGATAACGACCCAGTTATCTTCCTAGAACATATGAAATTATACCGTTCTTTCCGTGAAGAAGTTCCAGAAGGCGAATACACAGTAGAAATTGGTAAAGCAGCTGTTCGTCGTGAAGGTACAGATGTTTCTATCATCACTTACGGTGCAATGGTACAAGAATCTATGAAAGCAGCAGAAGCTCTTGAAAAAGAAGGCGTATCTGTTGAAGTTATCGATTTACGTACAATTAGCCCAATTGATGTAGATACAATCATTGCTTCCGTTAAGAAAACAAACCGTGCTGTAGTTGTTCAAGAAGCACAAAAACAAGCTGGTATTGCAGCTAATATCGTTGCTGAAATTAACGATCATGCAATCCTTTCTCTAGAAGCTCCAGTTATGCGTGTTGCTGCTCCAGATAGCGTATTCCCGTTCTCTCAAGCAGAAACAGTTTGGTTACCTAATCACAACGATATCATCGAACGTGTAAAAGAAGTTATCGCATTTTAATTTATAATAACCGTTTTAAAACTTATGGGGAGTTTTAGAAGGTGAAAGAAATATTTTTATACTAAGGTTCAGTTTATCTGGACCTTAGAAATTACAGGAGGCTTAATAAAATGGCATATTCATTTAAATTACCGGATATCGGTGAAGGTATCCATGAAGGTGAAATCGTTAAATGGTTTGTACAACCAGGCGATAAGATTGAAGAAGATGAGTCCCTATTTGAAGTGCAAAACGACAAATCAGTGGAAGAAATCACTTCTCCAGTTTCAGGAACAATTAAAGAAATCAAAGTTGCAGAAGGTACAGTTGCTACAGTTGGACAAGTACTAGTAACATTTGATGGCGTAGAAGGTCACGAAGACGACGCTGAAGAAGAAAGCGCAGCACCAAAAGCAGAATCCACAGAATCAACTCCGGCACCGGCTCAAGCTAGCGGAAAAGGAATCTTTGAATTCAAATTACCAGATATCGGTGAAGGAATTCATGAAGGCGAAATTGTTAAATGGTTTATTCAACCGGGCGATAAAGTAGAAGAAGATCAGTCCATTTTTGAAGTACAAAACGACAAATCTGTCGAAGAAATTACTTCACCAGTAGATGGAACTGTTAAAGATATTTTAGTTAGCGAAGGAACAGTAGCGACAGTTGGTCAAGTATTAGTAACATTCGAAGGTGATTTTGAAGGAGAAGCAAGCCACGAATCAACTCCAGAATCTCCAGCAGAAGACGCTGCACTTGCTAACAACGATGCAACTTCCGCACCAGCAACAGGTGGAAACGGAACTCCATCATCTAAAAAAGATCCTAATGGCCTTGTAATTGCAATGCCTTCTGTACGTAAATATGCTCGTGAAAAAGGCGTTAATATCGCTGAAGTAGCAGGCTCTGGTAAAAACAACCGTGTAATCAAAGCAGATATCGATGCTTTCCTAAACGGCGAACAACCAGCTGCAGCAACAACTGCTCAAACAGAAGAAAAAGCATCTGCACCAAAAGCAGAAAAAGCTGCTGCAAAACAACCAGTTGCAAGCTCCGATGCTTACCCAGAAACACGCGAAAAATTAACACCAACTCGTCGTGCGATTGCAAAAGCAATGGTAAACTCGAAACATACAGCTCCACACGTTACTTTAATGGACGAAATCGAAGTAACTGCACTTATGGCTCACCGCAAACGTTTCAAAGAAGTGGCTGCCGAAAAAGGTATCAAACTTACTTTCTTACCTTATATGGTGAAAGCTCTTGTTGCAACGCTTCGTGACTTCCCAGTGCTTAACACAACTTTAGACGATGCAACTGAAGAACTTGTTTACAAACATTACTTCAACGTTGGTATCGCAGCAGATACAGATCACGGTTTATACGTACCAGTAATTAAAAATGCTGACAAAAAATCCGTATTCCAAATTTCTGATGAAATCAACGAACTAGCTGGAAAAGCACGTGATGGTAAATTAACAGCTGACGAAATGCGCCACGGTTCCGCAACTATTTCTAATATCGGTTCTGCCGGCGGACAATGGTTCACTCCAGTAATTAATTACCCAGAAGTTGCTATCCTAGGTGTTGGTCGTATTGCACAAAAACCTATCGTAAAAGATGGCGAAATTGTTGCAGCACCAGTACTAGCTCTTTCCTTAAGCTTTGACCACCGTGTAATTGACGGCGCAACAGCTCAAAAAGCAATGAACAATATTAAACGTTTATTAAACGATCCAGAATTATTACTAATGGAGGTGTAACAAAATGGTAGTAGGCGATTTTCCAGAAGAAAGAGACACCATAGTCATCGGTGCAGGCCCAGGTGGGTATGTAGCCGCAATCCGAGCTGCACAACTCGGACAAAAAGTTACCATTATTGAAAAAGAATATTACGGCGGCGTGTGCTTAAACGTTGGATGTATTCCTTCTAAAGCACTTATCACAATTGGTCACCGTTTTAAAGAAGCTGGACACTCTGATAACATGGGTATTACAGCGGACAACGTGAACCTAGATTTCACAAAAGCACAAGAATGGAAAGGCGGCGTAGTTAACAAGCTTACATCAGGTGTTAAAGGCCTTCTTAAGAAAAATAAAGTAGAAATGTTAGAAGGAGAAGCGTTCTTCGTGGATGATCATTCCTTGCGTGTGATTCACCCTGATTCCGCTCAAACTTATACATTCAACAACGTTATCATTGCAACAGGATCTCGTCCAATCGAAATCCCAGGTTTCAAATATGGTAAACGTGTATTAAGCTCAACTGGTGCACTTGCACTAACAGAAGTTCCGAAAAAATTAGTCGTAATTGGCGGCGGATATATCGGAACAGAACTAGGTGGAGCATTCGCTAACCTTGGTACAGAACTAACTATCCTTGAGGGTGGTCCAGAAATCTTACCAACTTACGAAAAAGATATGGTTTCCCTAGTTAAACGTAATCTGAAAAGCAAAAACGTTGAAATGGTTACTAAAGCACTTGCAAAATCTGCGGAAGAAACTGAAAACGGCGTTAAAGTAACTTATGAAGCTAATGGTGAAACAAAAACTATCGAAGCTGATTATGTTTTAGTAACAGTAGGTCGTCGTCCCAATACAGACGAAATCGGTTTAGAACAAGCTGGCGTTAAAGTAACAGAACGCGGTTTAGTAGAAGTTGACAAACAAGGTCGCTCGAACGTTTCTAACATTTTCGCAATTGGTGACATCGTTCCTGGTGTTCCTCTAGCTCACAAAGCTAGCTATGAAGCAAAAATCGCTGCTGAAGCAATTGCTGGTGAAAAATCCGAAAACGACTATACAGCACTTCCAGCTGTTGTTTTCAGTGATCCAGAACTTGCAACAGTTGGCTTAACAGAAAAAGAAGCAAAAGAAAAAGGCTTTGATGTAAAAGCTGCTAAATTCCCATTCGGTGGTAACGGTCGTGCGCTTTCTTTAGATGCACCTGAAGGATTTGTTCGTCTAGTTACTCGTAAAGAAGATGGCCTAGTTATCGGCGCACAAGTTGCCGGAATGAACGCTTCTGATATTATTTCAGAAATCGGCTTAGCAATCGAATCAGGTATTACAGCTGAAGACATCGCGCTT
The DNA here is from genome assembly GCF_014229645.1 of Listeria swaminathanii. Lineage (GTDB taxonomy): Bacteria > Bacillota > Bacilli > Lactobacillales > Listeriaceae > Listeria > Listeria swaminathanii. Next base: position 786,789 of record NZ_JAATOD010000001.1, read on the forward strand.
ACTATTCACGCTCACCCATCACTTGGAGAGCTTACAATGGAAGCAGCTGAACTTGCTTTAGGTCGCCCAATTCACATGTAATCAACAATAAGCGAAAATATCCATTACGGGTATTTTCGCTTTTTATTTCTCGTTAAAAGTGTACATTTTCACAAAAATAATTTTTAGTTCATTTTTTGAAATATTTAAAGTACCCGTTTTAGAAAAAAAGGAGTATAATGTAACAAGTGAACGTAACAAGTCAAATCTAATTGAATCAGGTGAAAAAATGGAGAAACAAACAGCAACTTGGAAGAAAGCTCTATTTTGGTTTGCGTATGTAGTAGCAGGAATTTGTTTTTTATTGACGATTATAGCCTTTGGAGTAGGGTTCTTTCATCATATGCATGATACAGGTGGATGGCGCTCGGTTATTCAAATTCTCGAAACTCCAATCACAGGCTTTATAAAAATGACTGGTGGCTATATCGGTAAAGGAATTTTAGAAGTAATTATTCTTATTATCGTCAGCTATGTACTACCGATTTTCTTTTGTTTTGCAACGCATTATTTAAAAGTGAAACGACGTAAAATGGCTTAAAATAACATTATTTTGTAAAAAGCAAAGCGAATGAGCGATGCTTTTTATTTATGTGGTCAAGTTATTTTATTTTTGCCTCCGAAGCATGCTAAAATAACAGTAGAAGACTTGATGAGGAGGAGATCTACAATGCCATCTAAGAAGAAAAAAATTGTCGTTATCGGCAGAAGCAATTTACAAAATCTCTATATTCATACAGTTCTTTTAAAAAAGCTACCAGCCGAGATATACTTAATAGATGATCAAGCGAAAACGAGTGTGCAAGATTTTGACTATGCGAGCTATTATCACGCAACAGCCACAATCCATACAGGAACTTTCAATGATTGTCGCAACGCTGATATTGTTGTATTTTTCCAAGAAGAAATGTCAAATGCTTCATTTTCAACTGAAGATAATGTCGCGCTAATCAAAGAAAAAGTGAAGAAAATGATGGCGACAGGTTTCCAAGGAATTGTTTTAGTCGCAACCGCGGAAAGCAATGTAGTAGCCTCATTAATTAAACGTTTTTCTGGTTTGCCCGCAAATCAAATTATCACACTTGGCACCATGCTTGCCACTTCTTATTTTCAAGTAGAAATTGCTAAATTATTTAAAATTAGCCCGAAAAATGTTCACGGGTATATCATTGGCGACAATGCGCACGATGTCATTCCCGTTTGGAGTAGGGCCTTTCTTGGCGGCAAGCCAATTTTAAGCTATTTAGCCGAAGAACAAAAACGAATCACATCAGAGGATTTACAAAATTTAACGAAAATGATGACAAAAATTCCCGATTTCCCGTTTGAAAATAAAGATGGCTGTACTTTCCGTTTCAGTACCGTAACTGTTCTTGCCGAATTAACCGAAGTCATTTTGCGAGATGAAGCGAGAGTTCTAACAGTTGGCGTTGAAGTGAAAGAAGCGTACGGCCTGGAACAACCAGTTTTTATTAGCGTTCCGGCTGTGATTGGGGCAGAAGGAGTCAGGGAATTACTCGAGTTAAATTTATCCGATGATGAACAAAAAGAATTAAAGCAAATCGCCACAAAAACCACCGAGAAATTGGACGTATTGCAACTTAACAAAGGAGGGATTAGTTAATGGAATACAGTTATCCACTAAATCCAGACTGGACAACCGAAGAAATGACGATTGTTGTACAATTTTTAGAAGCTATCGAACGAGCATATGAAAAAGGCATTGATACGCAAGAACTCAAAGAAAAGTACCGCGCGTTTAAACAAGTAGTACCTGCCAAAGGGGAAGAAAAACGTATCGGAATGGACTTTGAAAAAGCGAGCGGATATTCAGCTTACAGAGTCATGCAGCTCGTGAAAAACGCGACAACAAGCAAAATAAAAATGCAACCGTAATTAAGAGGAGGAAATTTTTGATGGATATTAGTCAAATTAAAGCAGAAGTAGTAACACCGGAAGTAGGAATACACGTAGGGGAAGCGTCCGCACCAGTCAAAGTGATGTCATTCGTTAACTTACGTTGCCCATTCTGTAGAGAGTGGAACGAAAAATCCCAAGACGTTCTAACAGAATATATTCAAGCTGGAAAAATCGAATTAATCATTAAACCATTTGATAAAGAAAAAGAATCTTTACAACGTGGCAATGTAACGCACCGTTACTTAGATTATTCAAAACCTGTAGAAACGCGCGAAACAATTAATAAAATCTATAGCACGCAAGATGAATGGGGTAGCCTGTCACTTTCAGAAGTAGCTACTTATATGGAAACAAAATTAGGATTAACCGAACAAGATAACAAAGCAGCATCAGAGAAAATTATTGCTGAAGCAAACGCGGCAAATGTTGTATTTGTACCAACTGTTATTGTTGGTGAACATATTTTTGATGAGCATATCAGCCCAGAAGAATTACGTGCGTTACTTGACGGCGAACTGGCTAAATAAAAAAAGCGAATGTATTGTCCTAAAATTTTAGGCAATACATTCGTTTTTTGATTAGATTTAAAAGAATTTCCTACGCCAGAATACAATCGCAAGTGCTCCGGCAATTCCGAAAGCAAAACCAAGCGTAAGCATCCAAGCCATCGGTGTGTCCATAAACGGTAATTTTACGTTCATGCCGTAAAAACTAAACACCATCGTCGGAATCGTCAAGATAATGGTAAAAGAAGTAAGGAATTTCATCACGATATTCATATTGTTCGAGATAATTGAAGCATAAGCATCCATCATCCCGCTCAAAATATTCGAGTGAACTTCCGCCATTTCGATACCTTGACGATTTTCAATAATAACATCTTCTAATAAGTCTTGATCTTCCTCGTACATTTTAACGATATTTTGGCGCATCATTTTATCCAGTACGACTTTGTTTGATTTAAGGGCTGTAACAAAGTAAACCAAACTTTTTTCAATCCCCATTAAATCATAAAGTTGTTTATTTTTCATGGATTCATGTAATTCTTTTTCGATTTCATCTGTTTGGCGATTCAAGCGTTTTAAGTGACGCAAGAACGTAGTCGAAATCATGTATAAAATTTGCAAAGCGAACCGTGTTTTCATATGTGTATAAAAACCTTTAATCCGGTTTCGAATAAATGACTGTACAATAGAAGAATCAATCGTACAAATCGTAATAAAATAGTCTTTTGTAATAATTATCCCCATCGGAATGGTTTCAAATGAAGCGTAATGAATATCATCTTCATCAACTACCGGAAAGTCACAGACAATTAAAACGGAATCCGAGTCGTCATCGCGTTCAATCCGGGCACTTTCATCTTTATCTAGTGGATCTTCTAAGAACTCCAAAGGAATTTCATAGTTATCGGCAATTTTATTTATTTCTTCTGAAGTAGGGGCAACGATATTAATCCAACAATTGCGGGTCACTTCTTCTAATTCAATTAATTTGCCAGTTTCATCTGATTTGAAAATTTGATGCATGCTTTTTACCTCCTTTTTTAACAGGTAAATTTCACGCGGTTAGAGTTTCGTTCCCGTGAAAAATCACCTGTATGAATACTTCGATGTGGACCAGGGTCACTTGCTGTTTGCTGCTCCTTTTTCACGTTCCTCAACTCCTTCAAACCATAGTAATTCACAACTCTACCATTATACCTAGATTATAGTCATTTGTACATCTTTTATTGAAGCGCAGCCTTATAGAGCGGAATTAGCTCATCTAGCACCATTTCAGCCTCTTTAATAAAGTCTTTACCTGGGGACAAATGATTATCGTCAGGTAGATAAATTTTCCCAACTAAAAATTCTCCTTTTTTCACATCGCGGAAACGTTCAAGCGTTGCCTCTAGTTGTCCGTCATGCACAGGATACGTTTTTTCTTCCGTATGATCTGGGGAAATGGCAAAGTTGTCCGGTAAGTCAGCCAGTAATTTCTTTTCTTTCAAAAAGCGATTGGCGATTTTGGCACTTTCTTCATTTTCATAAATAAAAGCGAGCCAGATAAATAAATAATTATCAAACAGCCCAACTTGGAAATGAGGGTGCTTTTTATAACCACGTTTATCATGGCAAATCGCAAGCCACGTGCTTTCTGGTGGATTAACCGAACGTCTTTGGTGACGAGCAATATGTAAAAACATTTCATCGCCAAGTTTGGCACTTAAATAAGTAGTCAATTCTTCCCCAACAGCTCTAAATTTCGGTTGAATATCATTTTGAATTCCGGCCATACGTGCATCAAGCCCAGGAATTTGCATTGTTTTAAAATCTTTCTTACTAAACCCTTTAAAAGTCATCTGTTTTCCTCCTAATTTTGCATATAGTTTCATTATACGGAAGTTAAGTTCTAAGTGAAAGAATCTTGTTCTATTCAGATAATTCATTTTTGTGATAAAATAAACAAAAAGAGTGCGAAGAGGTGTATGTATGGACAGCGAAAAAATAGATTATTTAGCAAGGTTATGGATTATGGAAGCCGCAGCAAAAATCAAACAATCATTTAAAGAAACATTAGATATTGATGTAAAATCCGGCCGAAACGATTTAGTAACCAATATGGACAAAGAAACAGAAGCTTTTTTTGTCAAACAAATTAAAGAACATTTTCCGGATCATCGTTTATTTGGTGAAGAAGGTATGGCGGCAGATGTAACGGATTTAAATGGCGTTGTTTGGATTCTTGATCCGATTGACGGAACGCTTAATTTTGTCGAACAGCAGCGAGATTTTGCGATTTCTCTTGCCGTTTATGAAGACGGAGTAGGGCGACTTGCTTATATTTATGATGTATCGCGTGACGAACTATACTTCGGGGAAAAAGGAAAGGGAGCCACAGTAAATGGCAGAACAATTCCTAAACTAGATCCAACTGTTGATCTCGAAGACACATTATTAATTGCTAATTTGAGCGTAACACGAAAATTCCCAACGATGTGGGAAGCAGTAAAAGCATCCCGCGGCTTGCGTTTACACGGAGCAGCCTCGCTTGAATATATGGATGTAGCCACGGGACGAGCGGGTGCATACCTTTCAGCAAATCTAGCTCCATGGGACATCGCGGCTGGAAAAATTATCGTCGAAGAATTAGGTGGAATTGTCACTAGAATAAATGGTGAAAAAATCAATATGCTAGAAAAAGGAAGTTCGATTGTAGCCGCACCGAAAATTCATCAAACCTTATTAGATAACTACCTGCCTTAAAGAAAGCGCTCAACATAAAAAAAGTTATTTTCAGAAAATAAAAATCGTGCCAAATCCGCCTAGCTATGCTATAATAGGTAAGTTGATTTAAACGAGACGATAGCGACGGAGGAAAATAAATCTATTTTCCTCTTTCTTTTGGCTAATCTTCACGATAAATGTTTGGATTTTTAATTTAGGAGGAAACAAGATTGAATTTAAGAAATGATATTCGTAATGTAGCAATTATTGCCCACGTTGACCATGGTAAAACAACACTAGTAGACCAATTATTACGCCAGTCAGGCACATTCCGCGACAATGAAACAGTTGCAGAACGCGCAATGGACAACAATGATTTAGAAAGAGAACGCGGAATTACAATTTTAGCGAAAAATACAGCGATTAAGTATGAAGATACTCGCGTAAACATCATGGATACACCTGGACACGCCGATTTCGGTGGAGAAGTAGAACGTATCATGAAAATGGTTGATGGTGTTCTTTTAGTAGTGGACGCGTATGAAGGTACTATGCCTCAAACACGTTTTGTACTAAAAAAAGCACTAGAACAAAACCTAACACCAATCGTTGTAGTAAACAAAATTGACCGTGACTTTGCTCGCCCAGAAGAAGTTGTTGATGAAGTATTAGAATTATTCATCGAACTTGGTGCGAACGACGATCAATTAGAATTCCCAGTTGTTTATGCTTCTGCAATCAACGGAACTTCAAGCTATGATTCCGATCCAGCAGAACAAAAAGAAACAATGAAACCACTTTTAGATACTATTATCGAACATATTCCAGCTCCAGTTGATAATAGCGACGAACCATTACAATTCCAAGTTTCATTACTTGATTATAATGACTATGTAGGTCGTATCGGTATTGGCCGTGTATTCCGCGGAACAATGCACGTAGGACAAACAGTTGCTTTAATTAAACTTGATGGCACAGTAAAACAATTCCGTGTAACGAAAATGTTCGGTTTCTTCGGACTAAAACGTGACGAAATTAAAGAAGCAAAAGCTGGTGATTTAGTTGCACTAGCAGGTATGGAAGACATCTTCGTTGGTGAAACAGTAACACCATTTGACCACCAAGAAGCACTTCCACTATTACGTATCGATGAGCCAACACTACAAATGACTTTTGTAACAAATAACAGTCCTTTCGCAGGTCGTGAAGGTAAACACGTAACAAGCCGTAAAATTGAAGAACGCTTACTAGCAGAACTTCAAACAGACGTATCCTTACGCGTAGAACCAACAGCTTCCCCAGATGCATGGGTAGTTTCAGGTCGTGGTGAGCTTCATTTATCTATCCTGATTGAAACAATGCGTCGCGAAGGTTATGAATTACAAGTTTCTAAACCAGAAGTAATCATCCGTGAAATTGATGGAGTGAAATGTGAACCAGTAGAAGACGTTCAAATTGATACTCCAGAAGAATTCATGGGTTCTGTAATTGAATCTATCAGCCAACGTAAAGGCGAAATGAAAAACATGATTAACGACGGCAACGGCCAAGTTCGTTTACAATTCATGGTTCCAGCTCGTGGATTAATCGGTTATACAACTGATTTCCTTTCGATGACTCGTGGTTATGGTATTATCAACCATACATTCGATAGCTACCAACCAATCCAAAAAGGACGCGTTGGTGGACGTAGCCGTGGTGTTCTTGTATCCATGGAAACAGGTAAATCTACTACTTACGGAACAATGCAAGTAGAAGACCGTGGTACTATTTTCATCGAACCTGGTACTGATATTTACGAAGGTATGATCGTTGGGGAAAACAATCGTGAAGGCGATATCGCTGTAAACATTGTAAAAGCAAAACAAATGACTAACATTCGTTCTGCTAACAAAGACCAAACAAACGTAATCAAAAAACCTCGTCACTTATCACTAGAAGAATCATTAGAATTCCTAAACGAAGATGAGTACTGTGAAGTAACTCCAGAATCCATCCGTTTACGTAAAAAAATTCTAAACAAAAACGAACGTGAAAAAGCAGCAAAACGTTCAAAAACTGCTGAATAAGTAACTTTCAATAAAGCCAAATAGTTTTTAAGAGATGTAAAAATCTTTAAAAACTATTTGGTTTTTTTATGCTTTATTTTGCTAGAAAAGGGAATAAAATAATATATTTGTAACACTATTGTAATATGAATAGCTATTTGGTATATTAGAAGTAAGTAGAAAAGGTGGTTAGTATGATGAAAAAACGTATAATTATTCTCGCAGTATTAGTGGTACTTCTTATCGGAGGCGTTGTAGTCGGTGTTTATGCAAATGGAAACTCTGCAAAAGACAACGAAACCAAAACAACAGCTAAAAAAACCACATCTACACCTAAGAAAACAACTGACACGAAGAAAGCCGAACCAACAAAAGATTCCGTAACAGATGATAAAGGCGTAGTAACTAAAGGAAGCTCAGATGTAGAAAAAAATGCACCTGCAAAAAGTAACGGTAATAGTAATGATAGTGGTAGTTCGACAGATACATCGACACCAGCCTTTTCATTATCTGCCACAGGATTCAAAACATCTAATGTATCTTCTGTTTTAGGTGGTACAGTCACAACAACTTATTTATCAAGTTCTCCTTCATTTGAAAAAATCTTTGAGTATTTAACAATTGAAGTTAATCAATACAAAGTAGAACATGTTGTTGGAGCTAATAAATCCGTAAGTGCTAGTAATCCAGAAAGTTATTTAGCAAACAAAAATGGCTATGTTATCACGCTAGACATCTCCATTAAAAATACGTCTTCTAAAGACAAAATGTACAAAGCAGACCAAATTACACTAGTTGGAGCCAATGAATTCGTTGGAGGAAGCCTAGATAATTTTGTTCCTTCTAATTTCCATCTTATTGGAAGTAAAGCAGATCCAAACATTTTCACTGCTGGAAAAACAGCTCGTGGACTACTAACTTTCACAATGACAGAAGATGTGTACAACGATTTAGCAGCTGACTCAAAAATCGGCGTTCCAAATCCTGACAAATTCGATGCAAGCGTTTCTGCCTCTAACGCAGGCGATGACGTTGTTGCTAGCTTCCCAGTAAAATAAAAAAATCCGCCCATTCAACGGGCGGATTTTTTTATTTTGCATTACCTTCTATTAAGTTCTTTAACTCACTATTCGACATTACTACTGGTTTATGAAAATTGAAATGGCCAGAATTAACGCGACTGATAGTATTAATAGCTACTCGATGTTCACATTCAGGACATAAATACATTCTAATTGGTTTGTTACGTAATTGCTTTGTTTTAAATTCGCGATTGTCTAGCTCATCTACACGCTCGCATAGGATACATTTTGCATTCAATTTATCTTCACCTCACACAAGTATTATAGCATGATTATCAAAAAAGGGGAGTAAAAGTGAATTTTTCAAAAATTTTAGTTCAATCGTGCTTGCGTGGCTTATAAATTATGCTATACTATTATTATCTAGTATTAACTTTTACTTGAGGTTTTCCTTAAGATGAAAATAAAGCGCTATTCTTGGCGTATGATAGGGGGTTTCTGTGATGGCAAACAAAAAGATAGATCACAGAGAAGAGGCAGTCGAGCTTTTAAAACAAGACGCGAAACGAATCTTACAGTTGATTAAAGTCCAAATGGATAATCTAACATTACCACAATGTCCAGCATATGAGGAAGTTCTTGATACACAAATGTATGGTTTATCACGCGAAATTAACTTTGCAACCCGCCTAGGATTAATCGAACCAGAAGAAGGCAAGAAATTAATGTCTACACTGGAAAAAGAATTGTCCGCTTTACATGAACTGTCCATGAGTAAAAAATAATGAATTAATTGAAAAGATGTCTGATTTTTTCTGGCATCTTTTTTTGTTTGGTAGGGAAAAGGCTGAAAAATGAGCCAAAAGGAGGAGGATATTCTTCTTTTCATTTGAAGGTCTTTTCCTTTATAATAGGAAGAATAGAAAATAAGATGGGATAGTAACTTCTCAGGGATTGGAAGATGCCGATGTTTAAACGAATTTTAAAATCTTATGATTATGCATTTATTGCGGTGTTTATCGTGCTATGTTTATTTGGGCTAATTATGATTTATAGTGCCAGCTGGTCTTTAGCAATTGGTAAAGGCTTACCAGCAGATTATTTTTATGCACGTCAAGTAAAGAACTTTATAATTAGTTTTATTTTCTTTATTCTTTTTGCTCTTTTACCTTTTAAAGTTTATCAAAATAATAAAGTGTTAATGTTAATTGTATTTGGTTCTATTGGTGTTTTGTTGCTAATTTTCTTAGTTGGTAAAACAGTAAACAATGCAAATAGTTGGCTTGTTGTAGGGCCGCGCTCACTGCAACCAGGGGAGTTTGCGAAGTTAGCTGTTATTATTTATATGTCAGCAATTTATGCGAAGAAACAAAGTTATATTGATGATTTTAACCGTGGTGTTTTACCGCCAATATTCTATTTAGCCTTTGTATGTTTCTTAATTGCGATTCAACCAGATACTGGGACGGCATTTATTATATTCTTAGTTGGTTGTTGTATTATTATTGCTTCTGGAATGCGGCTCCGAACGATTATGAAATTAATCGGGATTGGGCTGGGCGTTATTGTTGGTCTTAGCCTCATTTTGTTTGCTTTACCGGATAATATCAGAAATGAAATTGTTTCTCCAACAAAAGTAGCTCGGATTACGACTTTTATGAACCCGTTTGAATATGCGGATAAGGAAGGGCATCAATTGATTAATTCCTTTTATGCAATAGGTTCAGGTGGTGTCTCTGGACAAGGGCTTGGAGAAAGTGTGCAAAAGTTAGGTTACTTACCTGAAGCGCATACCGATTTTATCATCGCTGTAGTGGCAGAAGAATTGGGTGTGTTCGGGGTGATGTTTATTATTTTAGCGCTGTTCTTCATTATCTTTAAGACAATCACGACCGGGCTCAGGGCGAAGGATCCGTTTGCCTCGTTAATGTGTTATGGTATTGCGAGTTTAATTGCGATTCAAGCATTTATTAATTTGGGTGGTGCAAGTGGACTTATTCCGCTGACTGGGGTAACGCTTCCGTTTATTAGTTACGGTGGTTCGTCCTTAATGGTACTATCGATGATGCTTGGTATTGTGGCAAATATTTCGATGTTTACTAAATATCAACGTGTATATAAATCGGATGGCTCCAAACAAGAGCAACCTAAGCGACAAAGAAGACGATAAATTATGAAAGAAAAAGCTATTTAAGTAGCTTTTTCTTTTTTTGCTTAACCGCATGTTTTTGGCGTTTTATAGCCAGTTTATTCGTGTTTTCGATATTGTTTTAAATATTTAGAAAGAAAATAATTTACATCTGATGGTATTTAATACTATAATTGAATTTATATACCGTTTTACAGCCTAAAAAAAGGGATTGCTTTTAAAGTCTACATAATCGTTTCGTCCGTTTAGGCAACGTATCAAGTATAGAACAGATCAGTGTTGGTTAGGAGGAAAAAAATGAATCGAATTAAAAAAGTATTAGTAGCAAACCGCGGCGAGATTGCTATCCGTGTTATGCGTGCGTGTACTGAACTCAAAATCAAAACAGTGGCTATTTATTCACAAGAAGATACTGGAAGTTTTCACCGGTATAAATCAGATGAAGCTTATCTGGTTGGAGCAGGGAAAAAGCCTATTGATGCGTATCTAGATATCGAAAACATAATTGAAATTGCTAAAGAATCTGGTGCAGACGCGATTCATCCGGGATATGGTTTCTTGTCCGAAAACATTGAATTTGCTCGTCGTTGTGAGCAAGAAGGCATTATTTTCGTTGGTCCTAAATCTAAACACCTAGATATGTTTGGTGACAAAATCAAAGCAAAAGAACAAGCTCTATTAGCTGATATTCCAGTAATTCCGGGAAGTAATGGACCGGTTGCTGGTATTAAAGAAGTAGAAGAATTTGGCGAGAAAAACGGTTACCCATTAATGATTAAAGCTTCTCTTGGTGGCGGCGGTCGTGGTATGCGTGTTGTCGAATCAAAAGAACATGTCAAAGAAAGCTTTGAACGTGCATCCTCAGAAGCAAAAGCTGCATTCGGAAATGACGAAGTATATGTCGAAAAATGTGTCATGAATCCGAAACATATCGAAGTACAAATTCTTGGTGACACGCATGGTAACATCGTTCATTTATTCGAACGCGATTGTTCCATTCAACGTCGTCATCAAAAAGTAGTGGAAGTAGCTCCGTGTAATGCGATTACTTCTGAACTACGTAACCGTATTTGCGATGCTGCAGTGAAATTAATGAAAAACGTTGATTACATTAATGCTGGAACGGTTGAATTTTTAGTGGAAGGCGACGATTTCTACTTTATCGAAGTAAATCCTCGTGTCCAAGTTGAGCATACAATTACTGAAATGATTACAGGGATTGATATCGTTCAATCTCAATTATTTATTGCTGATGGCTATGCGCTTCATGATCAACTAGTTGCTATTCCTAAGCAAGAAGATATTCATATTCACGGTTCTGCTATTCAAAGCCGTATTACAACCGAAGATCCACTTAACAACTTTATGCCAGATACAGGTCGAGTAGATACGTATCGTTCCACAGGTGGATTTGGTGTTCGTTTGGATGCTGGTAACGGTTTCCAAGGAACAGTAGTTACACCGTTCTATGATTCTTTGCTTGTAAAATTATGTACTTGGGGAATGACATTTGAACAAGCTGCGCGCAAAATGCGTCGTAACTTAATTGAATTCCGTATCCGTGGTGTTAAAACGAATATTCCTTTCTTATTGAATGTAGTTCGTCATCCGGATTTCGCAAGTGGTAATTACAATACAAGCTTTATCGATACAACGCCAGAACTATTCAAATTCCCACATATCCGTGACCGTGGTACGAAAACACTACGTTATATCGGAAATGTAACTGTGAATGGCTTCCCGGGAATTAAGCATCGTGATAAACCTGTTTATGCAGAACCACGTTTGCCGAAAATTCCATACGGTTCGCAAATCGCTCCAGGAACAAAACAAATTTTGGATGCTAAAGGTCCTGAAGGCGTTGTTGACTGGGTGAAAAAACAAGAAGAAGTGCTCCTAACAGATACAACACTTCGGGATGCACATCAATCGCTACTTGCGACTCGTGTCCGTTCGAAAGATATTTTCCAAGTGGCAGATGCAATGGCTCATTTATTACCAAATATGTTTTCCTTTGAAATGTGGGGCGGTGCGACTTTTGACGTAGCATATCGCTTCCTAAATGAAGATCCTTGGGTGCGCCTAGAAACACTTAGAAAACAAATTCCAAACGTTATGTTCCAAATGTTACTTCGCGGAGCTAACGCTGTCGGTTATAAAAACTATCCAGACAATGTTATCCGTGAGTTCGTTAAGCAATCAGCACAATCCGGTGTCGATGTATTCCGCGTGTTTGACAGCTTAAACTGGATTAAAGGTATGGAAGTGTCCATTGATGCTGTTCGTGAAGCAGGCAAGGTCGTAGAGGCTGCTATCTGCTATACAGGAGATATCGATGACGACACAAGAACAAAATACACAATTGATTACTACAAAGATATGGCGAAAGAGTTAGTTGCTCAAGGTACGCATATCCTAGGAATTAAAGATATGGCTGGACTTCTAAAACCACAAGCGGCATATCGCCTAATTGGGGAATTAAAAGATACAGTAGATGTGCCAATTCACCTTCATACGCATGACACAAGCGGTAACGGTATTTATACTTACGCTGCAGCTGTCAGTGCCGGCGTTGACATTGTTGACGTAGCATCGAGCGCAATGAGTGGAGCAACAAGCCAACCAAGCATGACTGGTCTTTATTACGGATTAGTTAATGGTAACCGTCAAACGAATTTAGATGCGCAAAATTCCCAAATCATCAATCATTACTGGGAAGATGTTCGTCACTATTATAAAGACTTTGACAATGCGCTTAACTCACCACAAACCGAAGTATACATTCATGAAATGCCAGGCGGTCAATATACGAACCTTCAACAACAAGCAATTGCAGTTGGACTTGGGGATCGTTGGGACGAAGTAAAAGAAATGTATACAGTTGTAAATAAAATGTTCGGTGATATCGTTAAAGTAACACCTTCTTCCAAAGTTGTTGGCGACCTTGCACTATTTATGGTTCAAAATGAATTATCTGAAGAAGACGTATACGAAAAAGGCGATACCATTGATTTCCCAGATTCCGTTATCGAATTCTTTATGGGGGAAATTGGTCAACCGTACGGCGGCTTCCCAGAAAAACTTCAAAAACTAGTACTCAAAGGACGCACGCCACTTACAGATCGTCCAGGCGCTTTAATGGAGCCAGTTAACTTTGCTGATGTCAAAGCAGAATTAAAAGAAAAAATGGGTTATGAACCAACAGAAAAAGATGTCATTTCCTACATTTTATATCCAAAAGTGTTCCTAGATTATCAAGAAATGATTAACAAATATGGTGATGTAACAGTCCTTGATACACCAACATTCTATAAAGGTATGCGCTTAGGTGAAACCATTGAAGTAGAACTTGAAAAAGGGAAAATTCTTTTAATCAAGCTAAATTCAATCGGTGAACCAATTGCGGATGGAACACGTGTCATCTATTTTGAATTAAATGGACAACCGCGTGAGATTAACATCCAAGATATGAACGTTCAATCCACAGTTATTGCACGCCGTAAAATCGACACAACGAACCCTGAACACGTTGGAGCAACAATGACAGGTTCAGTCATTCAAGTAGTCGTGAAAAAAGGCGACTCTGTGAAAAAAGGTGATCCACTACTAATCACAGAAGCAATGAAAATGGAAACAACTATTCAAGCGCCATTCGATGGTGAAGTCAGCAGCATTTATGTGTCTGATGGCGATACAATCGAATCAGGTGATCTATTAATTGAAGTAAACAGAATTTAAAAAAACATAAATAATTAACGGGTGGGAATATGACGCTAATTTAAAGTAGCAAACTTTAAAAATCGAAAACTTAAACGGAGCAAAAATGACGTTTCTTTTCGAATTACTTAGCGCTATATTTACACCCGTTTTTTCTAAAAAAAGGAGAACTTATACATGAAATGGTTTAAAGGAATTGCCGTAGTTTTATTACTTGCTATCTTAACTGCTTGCGGGAATACTGAAACAAAGGCACCAGAAGAGAAAACAGAAAAAATCGAAGTGAAAGATGCTACAGGGACTACAATCACACTAGAAGAAGCACCAACAAAAATCGTTTCATTAATGCCAAGTAATACAGAGATTTTATTCGCTCTAGGCTTAGGCGACAAAGTTAAAGGCGTTACCGCTTATGACGACTATCCAAAAGAAGCACAAAAAATCGAAAAAGTAACTTCTACAAGCGTAGATACAGAAAAAATCATTGCAATTAAACCTGACTTAGTTCTAGGTCACGAATCCATGCTTGCAACAGAAAAAGACGCGTATCAACTTTTAAAAGATGCAGGAATTAACGTATTTGTTGTTCCAGATACTACGGATTTAGCAGCTGCAGAAAAATCAATTGCAACGGTTGGTAAATTGACTGGAAAAGAAAAAGAAGCGAAAGAAGTAACAGACTCAATGGAAGAACAAAAAGTAGCCATTGAAAAGAAAGCAAAAGAACTAAAAACTTCTCCAAAAGTTTGGATTGAAATTAGCCCAGATTTATATACTGCAGGTAAAGGGACATTTATGAATGAAATGCTAGAACTTGCTGGTGGTACAAATATCGTTACTGAAACTGGCTTTATTCCTTACAATGAAGAAAAAGTCGTGGAACTAAAACCAGATATTATTCTATCTGTATATCCTGATGCAAAAGCAACTATTCTAAAACGTGCAGCGTGGAAAGATATTCCGGCTGTTAAGAATGATAAAATCTACGAAATGGATGCGAATAAATTAAGCCGTCCAGGACCAAGATTACTTGAAGGTGCTGCGGATATTCAAGCCGTTCTTGGAAACTAATTCCTCAAAAATTGTAGATGAAGCTTTACAAAAAATGACTTTTAAGGTAATTTAACATAGGGTGGATTTTTTACTAAACAGTATTAGTAATGGAATCTGCTAAATAAGCAGAGCTATTTACACTTAGAAGATCATGCATAAACAGCGAGAATACGGCAACACAGACGACAAATAATACAAACAAGGTGTATGTGGTTTTAAGTGGAGGAGTTGCCTATAAAAGAATAGTGAGCTGAATCTGGTTTTTAAAACCATATTATTTTTCGGGAAGAAGTGTTTTTGTGAAACAGGTTATGGAAGTTATTAAAGAACAAATTAAAAATTTACCAATGATATTTCGCATTGCGCGCTATGAAGATAAGGCTACATATCAAAGCCATTATTTAGGACTAGCTTGGCAGATTTTAAATCCATTAATCCAAATTGCTATTTATTATTTTGTATTTGGATTTGGGATGAATGCAAAATCTGGCTCTGACGCAAGCTATATTGAATGGATGTTAGCTGGGATTATTCCTTGGTTCTTTATTAGTGCTGTTATTTTACAAGGTGCGAATAGTATTTATAATAAAATAGGCATGGTTTCAAAAATGAATTTCCCAATGAGTATTTTGCCTAATATAACGATTGTTTCTAACTTAACAAGTTATTTTACAATGATGGTTATTTTACTAGGCCTGCTTGCGATTAATGGAACTCCGGTTACTATTTATTGGGGCCAGTATTTGTATTATTTTGTGGCGATGATTGCGTTTCTATTTAGCGTTACGTTGTTTAACGCAACAATTAGTGTTTTAGTAAGAGACTATTATATTATGTTGCAGTCTGTTATGCG
Organism: Listeria swaminathanii; assembly: GCF_014229645.1. GTDB lineage: Bacteria > Bacillota > Bacilli > Lactobacillales > Listeriaceae > Listeria > Listeria swaminathanii. Next base: position 802,799 of record NZ_JAATOD010000001.1, read on the forward strand.
TGTGCTTTTCTACGTAACGGGAATTGTTTGGAATTTAGAAACAATGTTACCGCAGTGGCTAGTAGATTTACTTAAACTAAATCCAATTTACTATGTTGTTAATGGTTTTAGAGAAACATTCTTAATGAATAGAGGCTTCTGGGAATCTCCATCATACACGATGTATTTCTGGTTAATCACACTGACATTACTATTCGTTGGTGCGACACTACACATGAAATTCCGCGAACGTTTCGTGGATTATTTATAGGAGGTTAGACAGATGGGTAAACATATCAAAGTATCATTTAAACATGTGTCGAAGGAATATGACCTCTATCAAAATAAATCTGATAAGATTAAAGGCTTGTTCATGCCGAAAAGTCAAAAAATGCAATCCTTTTGGGCTTTACGAGACGTATCTTTTGATATTCATGATGGTGAAACAGTAGGACTTATCGGAATCAATGGTTCAGGTAAGTCAACGATATCGAGTATTATGTCAGGCGTTATTCCTCCCACACAAGGGGAAGTCATTATCAACGGTGAGACCTCTTTAATCGCCATTGCAGTTGGGCTAAAAGGACCACTTACAGGATATGAGAATATTCGTTTGAAATTGCTTATGCACGGAATGAAAAGTTCTGAAATTAACAAATTGATGCCAGGTATTATCGAATTTGCAGATATTGGTGACTTTATTAATCAACCAATTAAAAACTATTCAAGCGGGATGCGTTCTCGTTTAGGTTTTGCGATATCGGTGCATACTAACCCTGATATTTTAGTCATCGATGAAGCATTATCTGTAGGTGACCAGACTTTTTATGAAAAATGTGTAGCTAAAATTAATGAATTTAAAGCACGTGGAAAAACCATTGTTTTCGTCAGTCACTCGCTTGGTCAAGTAAAAAGCTTGTGTGACAGAATTATTTGGATGCACCACGGTGAAATAAGAGAAATGGGCACAGCACAAGAAGTTGCTCAAAAATATGACGAGTTTGTCAAATGGTTTAACAAACAACCAAACGATTATAAGAAAAAATATCAAAAAGAACATAAAGAACATCAAAAAGCGCCACAAAAAAAGATTTATCCAAATCCAAATGCCAATAAATATCGGCTAACAATGTTCGATAAAATATTGTTAACGGTTCTAATTGCATTAACGGTACTGTTCGGGACATTAGTGGCGACGGGGAAATCCTTTAAAGGCTTAATCAGCGAAGGATCCACGAACCAAATCGAACAAATAGCTCATGTAGCGAATAAAGATTTAAAACTAAAGTAATAAAAAAACTTTCAAAGGCTGGCTAGCTTTTGAAAGTTTTTTTTATGAGAAATTTTAAAGAAGTAAAGCATTTTAGCGCAAAATGAAGTGAAAAATTTGTCTAAATAATTAACAAATGCCTAATTAAAACCTTTTTCCTTTGTTTTGTAATGAATCTGTAACTTACGATGGCATAAAGTTTGGTAAAATATAGGACAGTAAAGCAATTTAAGGAGTGGTTGGAGAAAAATGATAAATAAAAAGTGGATGAAAATTGTAATGATTCCAATGCTAGTTGTCCCAATGTATGGTTTGACAACGGTCAGCGGAGAAATACAAGATTCATTAACTGGGAAAAATTCCTTCGTTAAAGACGCTGAAGCTGCTACAACAGCATCACAACAAGCGTTTATCGACAAAATAGCACCTGCAGCCCAGGCATCTCAAGAGAATTATCATCTGTTATCTAGTATAACTTTAGCTCAAGCAATTTTAGAATCTGGTTGGGGAAAAAGTGGACTTGCTACAAAAGGTTATAATTTATTTGGTATTAAAGGGAAATACAACGGACAATCCGTTATCATGACAACATCTGAATATGTGAACGGTGAGTGGATTAGAATTGACGCTGAGTTCCGTAAATATCCTAGTTGGAACGAATCTGTAACAGACCATACACTTTTATTAGTGAATGGAACTTCTTGGAACAAAAACTTATATAAAAAAGTAGTCGATGCAACGGACTATAAAGTAGCTGCAATGGAACTTCAAAAAGCAGGATATGCAACTTCTCCAACATATGGTGCTAGTTTAATTCAAGTAATTGAAAATTATGATCTAGCCAAATATGATGTTTTATACGATAAAATTCTTACTCAAAAATCCACTTCTGGAAAAGCGACTGTTACAAGTCCAACTGGAAATGGCGTTTGGACATTACCGTATAAAGTGAAAGGCGTGCAGTCTGTAAGCCCGGCTAGCACATATGCTAATAAAGATATCGATTTAGTATCTGTTGCTACAACTAAAAGAGGTACGTACTATCAATTTAAATACAATGGTAAAGTAATTGGTTGGGTAGATGCAAAAGCACTAACTATTTACGATAGCGTTAATTATGATAATGTAAACGTTGGCCGTGCTAAAATCACATCGCCTGTAAGCAATGGTATTTGGTCTAAACCATACAATGTTTACGGAAGAGAATTTGTTACGAATGCGACAACATATGCACAACAAGAAATTAAACTTTTACGTGAAGCGCAAACTGCAAAAGGAACCTATTACCAATTTAGCATTAACAATAAAACAATTGGTTGGATTGATAAAAGAGCGCTTACTATCTATCCGTATGATTCCATTGTTTCAAGCAAAAATGTTAATCTTGATGGACAAATCACAGATCCAGTAGGAAATGGTATTTGGACAAAAGCATATAAATTGGAAGGCACAACTTCTGTAGCGCAAGCAACTAAATATGCGAATAAAGATGTGAAAATTAGCCAACAAGTAGAAACACAACATGGCACATATTACAATATCAGCATTGATGGAACAGCAATTGGTTGGTTAGATAAGAACGCGATTACGCTTTATGACCAAGCTGAGTATAATAAAGCAGTTTCATTAGATGCAGCAGTAAGAAATGTGAGTGGTAATGCCGTATGGACAGAACCATATCGCATAGCTGGAACAAAATTAATCGGACCAGCTGAAACTTACTTGAATAAAGAAGTAGAAATTGTACGCGAAGCAAAAACGCCAAAAGGAACCTACTACCAATTTAAATCTGGTGGTAAAGTAATCGGTTGGTTGGATCAAAAAGCTTTTGAAGTATACGACAACGTTATTTACAATAAAGCGGTTAATATGGACGCTGTAGTTGAAAATGTAACTGGTAATGCCGTATGGACTACTCCTTATAAGAGTAAAGGTGTTAAACTTGTTACTTCAGCAGCAACCTATAAAGGTAAAGCAACTAAAATAACTCGTGAAGCGCAAACAAGTAGAGGAACATACTATGAGTTTAGTGTTGATGGTAAAGTCATTGGCTGGCTAGATAAAAAAGCTTTTGATGTTTACGATTCTATTGAATATAATAAGGCTATTAATATGACTGGATTACTGAGCAATGCACCAGGTAATGGTATCTGGACAGAGCCTTATAGAACCATTGGAACTAAAAACGTCGGACAAGCAACTGCTTATGCGAATAAGACTGTACAGCTAGTGCGTGAAGCTAAAACAACGCGCGCGACTTACTATCAAATGAGCGTTAATGGCAAAATAGTTGGTTGGGTCGATAAACGTGCTTTTACAAACGTTAAATAATAAAAAACCAGAGTGAGGCTTCTCACTCTGGTTTTTTTATGTGATTAAGATTTAGTGATGTAAATAAGTTCTTTCAAGAAATCTTTGTAATATGGCGACTCAAAGTGAGAAAACGAATGTCCGAATGGATAGTTGAAATCACCTATATATGTCTTTTTAGAAAAGTCGATTACGCGAGCTTCGGGCAATTTGGATAAGAAATAATTATTTAGGCGATCCCAGAAGTAATTATTTTTTTCAATAGCCATTTTATTTTTATAGGTTACAACTTTACCATCTTCGTCATAATAGGAAGTAGTGAATCCACCTAAGTTTAAAATAACTCGATCGGCAGGGATTACTTCTGTCAATTTTTCGATGAATTGGTCTGCATAACCTTTCCATTCGTTAAAGAACGCTTCGTTATCAATATGGTCTAAAATCCGTTCATAAGAAATATCATTTAGTAACTGACTTTGTTCGATGACATAAGATAATGTAATCGCTGTTTCATCGTTTATCCAGATAACAGGACGAATGACATCAGGATAAAGGTCGATTAGGAAATAATCCGAGTTTGAATCTTTGAGATTGGTAAAGAAGTCTTTTTTCCAATCTTCCACTACAAACGCTTTTTCACTTTTGGCGATATCGGTATATTTATCTAAATTAACTTGTTCAGCAGGTTTCGTCATAACACTGATGATAGACGAATGGAACTGCGTGAAATTACATTCGAAAAAGGCTTTATAATCTGGATTAAAGAATGGTGATGAATTAAAAGCATTACGGCTAAAACAAGTTCCCATAACAGCAATTTTAGTTATATCTTCTTTAATCTTAGGTGCAGCAACAGTAAGGCAAGCTAAATTATTGAAATCATTTTTTGTTAGTTGCGCCTTGAATTGTTTGTTAGCAATATCAAAGAAATCGGAGGAGTCAAGTTCAATCGTATTTGGGACCAAAATAGGTAGGTCGGGCATGTTTTGGGAACGCAGGAAGAAATCCCAGGTCGCGTCTGGTTTATTGATTGGACCAGCTAAGAAATCTTTTTTGCTAATTTGAGCAGAATATTTAGTGAGCCCTTTTTTTAGTGGCCAAACTTGTTCTACATTATATTCGAATGTATTCGCTTTTTTGTCCAATCGTTTTGCAACAATTTGACTATCTGAAAAGCTGCTTTCTAATTTGAATTGTAATGTAATATCACTTTTTGATTCTTTAAGTTGTGTTAAACTAATTAATCCTTGAATATTCTTTTTGAAATAGAAGGATAAGCGATTGGATCCAGTGACATAAGACCGTAGTGAAGCAAAAAGTGGTGCGCCTATTTCAATTTCTCTAGGTATAGAAGGCTTCATATCTGGGTTAATAGACAAGAAAGCAGATAATCCGGTTTGCTCACTGCTAGAGGATACTTCAATCATCGCATCAAGAATATTTGTATTATCTACTAAGAAATCAGCAGATAACTCTTTGATTGGTACAGAGAAATTAACCGTATTATCATTAATAACCCCTAAATCAAAGACTTGTTGTTGTTCATGGAATAAATAAAAACTTGGTGTAGGTCTGCGTTTGAGAACTAATTTTGCGTTAAATTCGTGTGCTGGAAGGGAAGAGTTGATTTTGATAGCGCCAGACATAACGTCTTTATCTAACGTATAGTTTTCTATAGAAGCAAATAGTTCGATAGGTTTACTAACAAGTGTCAAAACTCCTTCTGGAAAATCAAAATGATACTGGTAAAGCGAGTTAGCCGGTTGGAACGGTTTATTTATAATAGGTCCATCTGTTATTAAATTTGTGTACGGATAATCACCATTTACTTTGAATTTCCATACAGTTTGATTGTTAGGTAGAGAAAGATTGGCAAGTTCATCAACAGAAATAAGCGCTGTAAATGAATTCTTATCTTGAGTAAAAGGAATATCTAACTTTTGTTCAGGGTGTTTATATTCTCGGACTTCGTTGTAGTATGCTTGTATACTACTGATTTTTCCATCTGAAAAACCGTGCAACTTCCATGTTTTAGATTCTATTAGCTGAATTTCCTTAATGTAAAATTTCATCTTTAACTCCTTAAAATTTAATTATCTTATTGTATATTTTAGCATATATTAATAGAATTCCCTACAAAAATTAATTAAAGTTAGAGGTTTTGAGCCTGGTTTTTTTAGGAGGCAATTTTGATTTTTGAGAGGGGATGGAAAATGATATTAAAATGTAAGTGGATTTTGGTTTAGAATGGCTATACAGTGGATTATTTTTGTATAGATAGTTGATAAACTGTTGTAAATAAGATATGCTGTAGATACTGAATTTTATAGAATAGCATATCAGTAAGGGGTTGTAGTGAGAGTGGAAAAACCATTTTTAACAGTTGTGGTGCCTTGTTATAATGAAGAGGAAGTTCTAAGTGAGAGCGTTGCACAACTAACAAATATTATACAAAAATTAGTGATGAGTGAATCAATCAGCAACAAAAGTCAGATTATGTTTGTAGATGATGGAAGTAAAGATAAAACTTGGGAACTTATACAACAATACTCAGAATCAAATGAGCATGTTTCAGGATTGAAATTAAGCCGTAATTACGGACATCAAGGCGCGTTGCTTGCAGGTTTAACAGAAGCACATGCCTATTCAGATTGTGTGGTGTCAATTGATGCCGACCTACAAGATGATGTGAATGCAATTATCGAGTTTATAGAAAAATACCATGAAGGCTACGATGTGGTTTATGGTGTGCGCGACAAACGTGATACAGATACTTACTTTAAGAGAAACTCAGCGTTAGCTTTCTATAGAATTATGAGTAAACTTGGCGTTAACATGGTTCCAAATCATGCTGACTATCGATTACTTAGCAAACGGGCATTAACCGAATTTTTACGTTATAAAGAAGAAAATATGTTTATCCGTGGTATCGTGCCATTATTAGGATTTAAATCTACCAAAGTATTCTACAATCGAAATGAAAGATTTGCGGGTGAATCCAAATATCCATTGAAGAAAATGGTATTATTTGCGGTGGACGGGATTACTTCCTTCAGCGTTGCGCCTATTCGATTGTTACTAGTTATTGGATCTGTTATTTTTATGATTGGTGTAGTCATGGGTATTTATGCGATTGTCCAAAAAATAATTGGTGCGGTTGTACCTGGTTGGACTTCTTTAATCGTCTCTCTATGGTTAATCGGCGGTATCCAGTTAATCGGAATTGGTGTGTTAGGTGAATACATTGGAAAAATCTTCAAACAAGTCAAAGAACGTCCTCGCTTTACGATTGAAGAGAACGTTTTTGAAACGAAATGTAAGGAAAATAAAATCAACGAGAGATAGGTGTAAAGAAAGTGAAGAATAGGTTAGCTTATATTTTTAATGCGTTTTTTATACTTATTTTTGGTTACTTACTTTGCATAAGCATTTTTAAACCGCAAGAGATCAGTTTTAATCATCCAAGTATATTTATCATTTTTAGTGCTGCGGCGCTTTTAGTTCTTATTGGAATTTATCAGTTATTTACGAAATTGAATAAAAAAGGAGATGGTGTAATAACCATCTTTTTGGTGAGCTTGATTATATTAACGCAAATATACTTACTCTTCTCTTTAAGAATGGATTCATTTGCGGATGCTTTTGTCATCAAAGGTGAGGCCTTGAAAATGCTTGCTAATGGTGGACATGCAACGGTGCAAGATTATTTCTTAATGTACCCTAATAATGTTTTTATAACGATTATCCGCTACTGGTTATACTCTTTTGGAGGAACACTGGGTATTAGTAATACGTATCTACTAGAAAGTGCCTTCTTATTTGTTTGCATGAACATAACTATTTTTGTATTGTATTGGATTGTTCGCAAAGAAAATGGTACTAAATTCGGTAATATTTATTTATTAATTGTGCTATTTTGTGTACCTTTACTTGGTTACATTTGGTATTTTTATACAGATACACTTGTATTACCTTTTACTGCACTTATTGCATTGTTTTATTATCTTTACACGAAAAATAGTAAGTGGTGGTATTTTATTTTTATCGGGTTACTGTTTGCGATAGGTTATCAGATTAAGCCTAATATCATCATTTTACTTCCAGCAATGCTTATTCATCTTTGTTTTATTCGAAATTGGCGAAAAATTCTTTTGAATACACTTGTTTTATTGGTTTGCTTTTTCAGCTTGAGCACCGCATTTACACCAATTGCTGAGAGTTATGGCTTCAAGAAAGATCCAACAGTAGAATTTCCGCAAACACATTGGCTTATGATGGGGCTTGGCGATCCAGCTGGGCGTTATAATCGAGAAGATGTAACTTACACTTCTGAATTTAAAACAAAAGAAGAAAAAGAAGCGGCAAATATCGAAAAAATTAAAGAACGAATTGAAGAACATGGACCGCTTGGCTTATTGAAGCTTTTTGATAATAAAGTATTAAATACTTGGACGGACGGGACGCGCGCTTATACATGGTACATTAATTCAGCGCTTGAATATCCTGCGCCATACGATTATTTCTTTGGGGATAAACGTGTTGTGACAGAATTGCCTGCTCAAATGTTCCATATCATCAACTTATTTTTAATTTGTTTAGGTGCTTTACGTTTTTATAAGAAGAAGGAATTCGATATGTCCTTTTTCGTTAATATTGCACTCGTTGGTGTTTGGTTGTTCCATTTATTTTGGGAAGCAAATCAACGTTATATCATGTTTATCACACCACTGATGATTTTGTCCTCTATCTATGGATTTAAATTTATAGTAGAATCATTATATACGAAGAAATTTGATTTAAAAAAAGGGCTGAGAAAAGGCTTTTTAATTGTTACTTTCTGTGTGTTTTTGTTGAGTACTGTTACTTTTGCATATATTGGAAATACAGTTGCTGGGCAAACGCAAGATATAAATAAATACCTTGTTAAACAGAGCTATGCCCATATTCAATTGGCAGTTAATAGCAATCAAACTATTAAGCAGACTTTTAATGTAAGTGATCCATTTAATTCTATCCAATTAGCTATTCTAAAAGCACCTGATGCAGATAGTAAATATCGAATTAAAGTTATTAATAAAACAAATAAAAAAGAAGTTTATAATGAAGTGATAGAGGGCTCAGAATTTGAAGAGTCAAAAAATTATCAAATAAATGTAAACGAAAAGCCAAAAGGCAAAACAGAGTACGTTATTGAAGTCTATCAAGTGGAAAATAAAAATCCTAAAGAACCGCTAATGCTTGGTACTTACATTTCGGATATAGTGGATCTTTATCCATATGGTGCTTTGTACATTAAAGGTAAAGCAAGAGAGAAACAAGATATTGGTTTTAGTGTTTCGACAGTCGCTTCTGAGCCGATAATACCGAAATACGTATCTATTATTTTTGATTTAGGTGTTATAATTATTTTCGCAGGAACATATTATGTGTTTAGAAGAAAAGCTGAAGACAATGGATGACATATATTTTGAATTGGGGAGAGTCTATAAATGAACATTGATTCAAATAATAACATCGATAAGAATCGAGAAGCTGGGATTAGTATTATTATTCCACTCTATAATGTGGAAGAAGTAATTCTGGAAACTCTCGAAAGCATTCATGAGCAGACATTTGACATGTACGAAGTTTTATTAATTGACGATGGTTCGACTGATAAAACAATAGAGATGGTAACGGAATATATAGCGGATAAGCCGAAATTCAAGTTGCATACACAACCGAATGGTGGACCGGCTTCGGCTAGGAACCATGGCTTACGTCTTGCGAATAGAATGTATATTTGTTTTGTAGACAGCGACGATATTATTCCTAACTACGCGTTGCAACTTATGTATGATGGTGCAATATCCACTGGTTCAAAATTAATTACTGGTGCAACGAAGCGATTTAATTCAGAGGATGAATGGTTTATTCCGATGCATATTCAATACAATATTGCGAAACCGGGGCTGAAAACACTTTTGAAAAATCCGGAGTTGTTTTATTCGATTGGCCCTTGCGCGAAATTGTACCATCATTCTTTAATAGATGGTGTGTTTTTCCCTGAGAATATTCGTTACGGTGAAGACCAGCCATTTGTTTTACATGCTTTGTTACAAGCAGAAAATATTTATACTGTAGAGAAAGTGGTTTATTATTACCGTTTACGTGACGGGGAATCGCAATCTTTAACACAATCTGTAAATAAAGACCCTATTCGTATTTTAAAATCTGTTTTCCAAATTTTTGACTACGGGGAAGCAGAGCTACTGAAAAATAATACGGAATATGAAGTGGCATTAAAATATTATCAACGAGTATCTAGCATAGAACTTTGGGGCGCTTTGAGAGCTGCTATTGAAAGCAAGAAAAGTGAAAACCAAAAAATTGCGTTTACGATGACGTTAGATTGGTTAAAAACAAAATCAGATGACTTCCTAAATATTATTCCTTCGTTTAGATATTTCTTATTGTTTAGTAGTATTGAGCGCGTTCGTTATATTACGAAAGATAATAAAGAGAACTATCGCCAACTGATTACGTATTTATGGGATAGACAAGGCGAAGAAGCTAAAATTGCGTTTAGAAAAACGTACCCTGTTCATATGAAAGCTGCTTTGCAAATTATGGAAAATAATAACTGGAGTGATGCGCGTAAAATCTCCTTTAAGTTTATTATTCGCCGTCAATTTAAGGCACCTATTTTGATTCGTAAAATAAGCAGAGGGATCATCTTTAGAATTGCTACGTGGCTGCCGCGTAAAAAGGATCAGGTTATTCTGGCTACAGAACGTAGTACAAGTTTAGAAGGTAATTTATTAGCTATTTATGATTACATGTTTTATAACAATATGCCGCAAAAAGTATATGTATTTTTACGGAAAAATCGTAATTGGTTTGAAATGTTCCAATTGTATTATGCGCTTGGGCGGACTAAAACGATTGTGCTAGATGATTATTATAATAAAATTTATGGTTTGAAGTTTAATAAAAAAACACATGTTATCCAATCGTGGCATGCAACCGGTGCTTTCAAAAAGTTTGGTTTTAGTGCGCTGGAAGGTACAGATGCCAATACCGAAGAATTTGAAACACGTGCGCACTCGCCGTATACGGATGTGCTTGTTAGTTCAGAAGGAATTATTCCTGAGTATATGGAAGCCTTTAGAAAACAAGCCAATCAAATTAAACCAATTGGTGTGCCGAGAACAGATGTGTTTTTTGACCAAGAATATGTAGATTATACAAAAGAAAAATATATGAAAATGTATCCGCAACTACGCGATAAAAAAGTATTGCTTTATGCTCCAACGTTCCGCGGTGGTCCGAATGAACGCTTTAATTATAGCGTTGTACTCGATATTGCTGCTTTGAAAAAAGAGCTTGGTGATACGCATATTCTTATTTTGAAATTCCATCCAGTTATTAAAAACGTGTCATTTAACGTAGATGAGGACGATCCATTTATTTTAGATTTAACATTGAATAACGATATTAATGATTTAATGCTATTCAGTGATGCGCTTATTACGGACTATTCTTCGGTAATTTTCGAGTTTAGTTTGATGAATAAACCAATTTATTTCTTTGCTTATGATATTGATGATTATTTGGATGAACGTGGATTTTATTTCGATTATAAAGCAACTATTCCAGGCGAAGTATTTAAAGATACACCATCACTTATTAATTCCATCAAAACTGGGAAATATAATTATGATGAACTGGAAGTCTTTAAGAAGAAATTTGTTGGAAGCCTAGATGGTAATTCAACGAAGCGTTTTGTAGAGACGTATATCGGAAAAGCGGATGAGGAAGTGAAAGATTTATGAGCATAGTAGTAGAACAACTCGTTATAAAAGACACTGATGAAAGATGGGGAAGTTCTTATCTTTTGGAGCAAATAAAAAATAATGTTGCTACTACAAAAGCTGATTTTGTGATGGTCTGTTCGGAAAGTGAACAAAATATTCTTTCGCAAATCCAAGACTATATTGCTCGTTTTACCGACAATATGGCTGGAGCAGATATTCACTTATTTAGTCAAAATCCTGTTTTTGTCCAACATCTACGCAAATTACCAAATGAAGATAGTTATGAAATGACAGATACGCTGCAATTTTTAGAAGAAACTATCCCGAGTCCGACAAGCACCTATTTAGAACGTGATCCACATATGTTATTAGAAGAAGTGGGACAATACATTTTGTACAATGTTTCCTTTTTGAAAGATTATTTCGAAAAAGCAGACGTATCTCATCAATTAATTAACATTTTCCATCAGGCCAATATGGTTTGGAAACATAGTGTTTTGGAAGAAACAAGAAAGAATGAAGCGAAGATAAAAATTCCTGATGACTACAAGATAAGTGATATGGTGGATTGTTGGTCATACTACCGAAACTTAGAAAATAGTTTCACAACGCTAAGTTTGGAATTGCTTGATTTTGACAAGAACTTATTTAATTATTTGATTCGAACAAAATTAGGACCGATTTTCCAAACAAAATTACTAGCTGGAGATTTAACGGAAGCAAAAGATGCGCTAGATGCATTGACTGCTTTTCTTGAAGCGAACAACAAGCGACTTGTGAGTGAACTGGTTTCGCTAGGCTACTTTTATATACAAGTTCCGGTAAAAGAATATCCGATTTGGGGCAGCAACAAACCATTTGGAACGGCTTATTTAAAATTCTTAAAAGTTCTTTTTGAGAAAATGCATTATCAAACGAAGCAATATAATTTAGCTTTTTATAGACGTGCTACGAATGCTGTATATAAGGCGGTTGGTTTGAATTCGTTAAATCCAATTGCTAAATGTCACAAACTTTATTTTTAAATGAGTTCAAAAAAGAAACGACAACTTGTTGTCGTTTCTTTTTTTATTTATCATTTTTGTGAATTTGTTTGTGTAAATCATCAATTAACGTTTTCACATCATCCTTGATTTCAGGATGTTTTAAAGCGAATTGCATCGTTGTTTGAATGAAGCCAAATTTATCGCCGACATCAAAGCGTTGGCCTTCAAAATCATAGGCAAAAACACGTTGTACTTCATTTAAACTATTGATGGCATCTGTTAATTGGATTTCGCCGCCAGCGCCTGGTTCTTGCGTTTCTAGGAAGTCGAAAATTTGTGGAGTTAATAAGTAACGTCCAAGAATTGCTAGGTCAGATGGAGCTTTGTCTGGATCTGGTTTTTCGACAAAACCTTTTACATTGTATAAGTTCTTGTCGTATTCATTAATTGGATCAATGATACCGTAGCGATATGTTTCCGCGTGAGGAACTGTTTGTACGCCGATTACAGAGCTATGTGTTTTTTCGTATTGATTCATTAATTGTTTGGAACAAGGTGTTTTTGACTCTACAATATCATCGCCTAACATAACGATAAACGGTTCATTGCCGACGAAACCTTTTGCTTGAAGGATGGCATCACCTAGTCCTTTTGGTTTCGCTTGACGAATAAAGTGTAAGTTAATGTTGGTTGTTTGTTCTACTAAATGTAACAATTCAAGTTTATTTTTTTCCCGTAGATTGTTTTCAAGTTCGGGTACGGAATCAAAGTGGTCTTCGATAGCGCGTTTTCCTTTACCTGTAACAATTAAGATGTCCTCGATACCTGATGCTACTGCTTCTTCCACTATGTATTGAATAGTTGGTTTATCCACGATTGGTAAAATCTCTTTAGGCATTGCTTTTGTAGCTGGTAAAAAACGTGTTCCTAAACCAGCTGCTGGAATTACAGCTTTTTTTACTCTCATTTTTAATAATCTCCTTCTAATCTAAAATATATATAGACCCACTTAATTATACGCTATCTGGCTTTGGGTTTACAAGTTTTTAACGGTCATGTGCATAAAATAGCAAGTTTTTACAAAGGGTCTAATTAAAATACATAAAGGCGCAGATCGAAGCTAGTTTGTTATACAAGTTTTATGTTATAATGTAACAGGTCAATATAAAAAACAGTTAAAGGAGATTAGAGGATGATATACGCTCAAATTTTAGCTGGAGGAAAAGGTACGCGAATGGGTAACGTTAGCATGCCAAAACAATTTCTACCTCTAAATGGTAAACCAATTATTGTTCATACCGTTGAAAAATTTATTCTAAATACTCGATTTGATAAAATTCTTATTTCCTCACCGAAAGAATGGATGAACCACGCTGAGGATAATATTAAAAAGTATATTTCTGATGATCGTATTGTTGTTATCGAAGGCGGAGAAGACCGCAATGAAACAATTATGAATGGTATTCGTTTCGTGGAAAAAACATATGGCTTAACAGATGAAGATATTATCGTAACACATGATGCTGTTCGCCCATTTTTAACACATCGAATTATTGAAGAAAATATAGATGCTGCACTGGAAACAGGAGCTGTAGATACTGTTATTGAGGCGCTTGATACAATCGTTGAATCAAGCAATCATCAAGTGATTACAGATATTCCTGTGAGAGACCACATGTACCAAGGTCAAACACCACAAAGCTTCAACATGAAGAAAGTATACAATCATTACCAAAATCTAACTACCGAAAAGAAACAAATTCTAACAGATGCATGTAAAATTTGTTTGCTTGCTGGCGACGATGTGAAGCTTGTTAAAGGCGAAATTTTCAACATTAAAATTACAACGCCTTACGATTTAAAAGTAGCGAATGCGATTATTCAGGAGCGGATAGCCAATGATTAATCAAGTATATAGACTTGTGTCAGAGAGACAGTTTGAAGTTGCCAATGTGGACGAGTCATTAACAGATGATGTGGTAGTTGTTAGACCCACTCATTTATCTATTTGTGCGGCAGATCAACGTTACTATACAGGTTCTAGAGGGAAAGAAATGCTATCTAAAAAACTTCCAATGGCACTTATTCATGAAGGTGTTGGCGAAGTTGTTTATGATGCAACGAAAGAATTCAAACCAGGAACAAAAGTAGTGATGATTCCGAATACGCCTTTTGAAGAAGATCCGGTCGTAGCGGAAAACTATTTGCGTTCAAGCAAATTCCGTTCGAGTGGTTATGATGGTTTAATGCAGGATTATGTCTTCATGCGTAGAGATCGCGTAGTTGCACTTCCAGACGATATTAATATGAAAGTAGCTGCTTTCTCAGAGCTGATTTCCGTTGCAGTGCATGCTATTTTACGTTTTGAAGGAAAAAGTAATGCTAATCGGGAATCGTTTGGTGTATGGGGCGATGGGAACTTAGGTTTTATCACATCCTTACTATTAAAAAATTGGTACCCGGATAGCAAAGTTTATATTTTTGGGAAAACACCTTATAAATTAGACTTCTTTTCTTTTGTTGATGGTGCGTATGCGATTGATGATGTTCCGGCTGATTTAGTTATTGATCAAGCATTTGAATGTGCTGGAGGAATGGGTAGTCAGTATGCGGTAAGTCAAATTATCGATGTCATTAAGCCAGAAGGAACGATTTCCTTACTAGGTGTTTCCGAGTATCCAATTGAATTTAATTCACGTATGGTACTAGAAAAAGGACTTACTGTTTACGGAAGTAGCCGTAGTGGTCGCGTTGACTTTGAGAAAACGGTTGAGTTTTTATCAACAAACAAACGCGGAGTCGAATATTTGCAAAATCTTGTTGGGGAAGTGCATACAGTTCATTCCATTCAAGATGTAATCGAAGCATTTGAAGCTGATTTACGTAGTCCATGGGGCAAAAGCGTTATGGAGTGGAAGATATAATAAAACATTGGGGAGTTTAGGCTAGAAGCTGATGAAATTGTTTGCTAAAGTACATTTAGGAAGCAAGAAAATCGAAGTGGGTTATTCGATTGTCATTTGCGGGTATCCTTAACTTCCCAGCTTTTATATGGAGAGGGAAAAAGAATGAAATTTGCGATTATAATGCCTTTTTATAATGCGGAGAAAAGGTTAGCATTATCCATAGATAGTATAATTAAGCAGTCTTACAGCTTTTTGAAGCATGTTGAAGTACTGCTTATTAATGATGGAAGCACGGATGGAAGTGGCGCTATCGCAAATCGTTACGCTGCAAAATATCCTACTAATATTCGAGTTTTGAGTGTTCCAAATGGTGGTCCTGCAAAAGCTCGCAATATCGGAATACATAATGTAAGCGAGGATACGGATTTTGTTGGCTTTTTAGACGCGGATGATATTATGTCTAGCAATACGCTAGCAAGTATGGTTGCATTTCTAAATGAGTCTGATGTTCCTATGCTTGTGCCAGCTTTTTATTACTTAGATGACTTTGGGAAAAAACAAAAAATTTCACCACATAAATTAAATTACCGTTTTGCAAATGGGAATCGAGTTGCTGATATCGAAAAAGAACCACAAGCAATTCATTTTTATATTGGCGGTACTTTTTTGCGTTATGATTGTTTGAAAGAATTTGCTTTTGATGAGTCGCTTTATTTTGCGGAGGATCAGCTGTTAATTACTCAGTTTTTACTGAAAAATCGGCGTTATGGCTTAATTGCGGATGCGGGTTATTATTACCATCGTGATTTACAGCAAAAAGGCTCGTTAGTAAGTTCGTCGTGGAAAAAGCCAGAACGATACACGCCATTTTTGCAAAAAGTCTACCAAGCTTATTTAGCCGACTCGAAAGAAACATTTGGTAGTGTGATTCCGTATGTGCAGTATTTGATTGCCTATCATGCGAAATTATTTTTCTATAAAGAGAATCGTTTTTTTCGGGAAGTATTGAGTGAAGCAGAGCAAGAGGTTTTTGTGAGGGAATTGCAAAAGGTATTACAAGAAGTCGGAGCTAGTACGATTATGGAACTAGACACGCCGCTTGTAGTCAAAGAAATGATGTGCTCGATTTTACGAAATGGTTGGCCAATCAAATTTGAAACAGCAGAGCAACAAAGTATTCCACTTGTCACCGTAAAAGAAAATTATCGTATCGGAAAAGCCGCCGCGATAGAATTATTGGTGGAGGAAGCTTCCCCACATGATGGCAAATGGATTGCGCGCACTGCGTTCAAAGATGTCCTAGCTCAAATAGTAAAACGGAAAGCAGACCAAACTATTTGGGATATCGTGGTTAGAGAACAAGGTACGATAGAAAAAGTGGTATTTAAATTAAAACCTTACCAAACGAAAGCGCGCCTTTTTTATCAAGCTGCTGAAAAGGAGACGCTGCTTGCTGAGGTCAACGTCGTAAGTAGTATTTTAGGAAAATTAAAACGCAATCGAGCGTTAAAGCGAAAGTTTAAACAGGGGGGAGTATCCTGATGAAGTTAGTGCAAAAAGTGTATTATTTGTTATTTAGAATAGTAGGATGGTTACCTCGGAAAAAAGCCTTAGTTATGTTTGAAAGTTTTTCAGGTAAGCAATATAGTTGTAATCCGCGGGCTATTTTTGAATATATGGAGGAGCATAATCCGGAGTATGAACTCTTGTGGAGTGTTAATCCTAAGTATGTCGATTTATTTGAGGCACACGGGGTTCCTTATGTGAAGCGTTTTTCCGTTAGTTGGTTGTTTAAAATGGGGTTGGCGAAGTACTGGGTTTCTAATAGTCGTCTTCCGCTAGAGTTACCGAAGCCGAAAAACACGATTTATGTTCAAACATGGCACGGTACGCCGCTCAAAAAATTAGGTGTGGATATTGATGAAGTGCATATGCCGGGGCAAACAACAGAGCAATACAAAGCCGATTTTGTGAAGGAAGCGCAGAAGTGGGATTACTTAATTTCACCTAATGCTTATTCTAGCGCGATTTTTAGACGGGCGTTTGGATTTACTGGTGAGATGATTGAGTCGGGCTATCCGCGGAATGATATTTTGTTTAGCGCTGATAAGGAATTGAAAATCGCGAACATCAAAAAAGAATTAGCGCTTCCTGAAGAAAAGAAAGTTATTTTATATGCGCCGACGTGGCGGGATAATGACTTTTATGAAGCTGGAAAATACAAATTTGACTTAAAAATCGATATCGCAAAAATGCAAGAAAAGTTTGGCGATGAAATTGTACTACTTGTCCGGATGCATTATTTAGTTGCGGAACATTTTGATTTTGCCCAGTATGGTGATTTTGTGCGCGATGCTTCAAACCATGAAGATATTCGAGATCTGTATTTAGTTAGCGATTTGTTGATTACTGATTATTCTTCTGTGTTTTTTGATTATGCGAATTTACAGCGCCCAATGTTGTTTTACACATATGACTTGGCAGAATATCGTGATACGTTACGAGGCTTTTACTTTGATTTTGAAAAAAATGCTCCTGGTCCGCTTGTGGAAACGAATGAAGCATTAATGAGCGAACTTGAAAAAATGCTTGAAAATCCACTTAAAATAGAAGACAGCTTTTTGGAGCAGTTTTGTACTTGGGAAGATGGCCATGCAGCAGAGAAAACAGTGAAAATCGTTTTTGCTGAAAAATAGGTGGTGGGAATATTGAAAAAGATAGCGATTTATATTTATATGCTTGCTGTTAAAGTAACCGGCTGTTTCGCGCGAATGTTTTCAGTTAAGGAGAAAGTTGTATTTTTAATAAGTTTTCCGGAAAATCCCACTGCGATTATAAAGCAAATGAACGATATGAAAGTTACACCCAAAACCATTGTTTTCTATGATCCAAGAGTAGATGTGACGGACTTGGATTTTGCTTTTATTCAGCTGAAACCGAAAAATATCAGCCATTTTATCTCGTTAATGTTTCATGTCAACACGGCTAAAGTGGTCATTACAGATAACTATTTTGTGGAATTAGCTGGGCTAAAAGAGCGGGAAAATGTGACTTGTGTCCAAATTTGGCATGCGAATGGGGCTTTGAAAAAATTTGGTTGGGAAGATAAGGCTGCGCAAAAAAGAAGCGCCGCCGATAAAAAACGGTTCCAAGCAGTATATCAACGTTTTTCGAAAGTACTTGTTGGATCTGACGAAATGGCAGCAATTTTCCAAAAGTCGTTTTTACTAGATGATTCGCAGATGTTGAAGCTAGGTGTTCCAAGGACGGACAATTTTTTCAATCAGCAGCAATTGAAGGGAAACGCGGACTGGACTTGTACCAAATTGAACCTTTCTGACAAAAAGAAATTATTATATGCGCCGACTTTTCGAGATGAGGAGCTGCATAGTACTCGTTTACACTTAGATATTGCCAAAATGAAGCAAGCACTCGGAAATGACTATCAGCTAATCTTAAAATTGCATCCATCTATGAGCAATGATTTAGATAAAGTGGACGATGATTTTGTCGTCTATGCGGATAAAGAGACGCCGATTGAAACGATTCTGCCGGTAGTGGACATTTTAATTACCGATTATTCGTCCATTCCATTTGAATTCGCGCTACTGGAAAAACCGATTATCTTTTTCACGTATGATTTGGAAGAATATGATCAAGCTAGAGGGCTATCAGATGGCTTTTTAAAGGCGATTCCCGGCCCTTGTGTTGCTACGACAGATGAACTAATCCACGTAATTCAGCAAGATGCTTTTGATTTAGAAACTGTACGGACTTTTGCGGCAAAATGGAATAAATATTCAGACGGACATTCCAGCGAGCGCTTCGTATCTTTTTTGAAAGAACAGCTGGAAAAGTAGGGCTCTTAACAAGTAGAGAAATTTTTGTTTTCTTGATATACTACTAAAGAAAGTAGGTGGGCTGATGAAGAAAGTAATTACATATGGCACATTTGATTTAATTCACTGGGGGCATATTCGTTTATTAGAACGAGCAAAAGCTTTGGGTGATTACCTTATTGTAGCCATTTCAACAGATGAATTTAATCGAATCAAACACAAAGAGGCATACCATAACTTTGAACATCGCAAGTTAATTTTAGAGGCGATTAGATATGTCGACGAAGTGATTCCAGAAAGTAACTGGGAACAAAAATTAGAAGATGTGAAAAATCGTGATATTGATATTTTTGTGATGGGTGATGATTGGGAAGGTGAGTTTGACTTCTTAAAACCTTATTGTGAAGTTGTTTATTTACCACGCACAGATGGTATTTCTACTTCCAAGATTAAAGACGATTTAAAATAGTAGCAGCACAAAACAGGCGGGCCGATAATGTTCAATCATTAGGTGGTAGGCTTGTTTTGTGCTATTATTATGTATAAATGATAACGAAAAGAACTAGTTATGTTAGGAGCAGAAGAAATGACAAATTTATTTCAAGATGATAGTCTAACGCTGCATACAGACTTATACCAACTAAATATGATGAAAGCGTATTTTGACGATGGACTTCATGAGCGTAGATCGGTATTTGAAGTGTTTTTCCGAGATATGCCATTTGATTCAGGTTTTGTTGTGTTTGCTGGGCTGGAACGAATTATTAATTATATGCAAAATTTGCGTTTTACAGAAACAGACATTACTTATTTACACGACGAACTTGGCTTTGATGGGCCTTTCTTAGAATATTTACGTAACTTTAAATTTAAAGGAAATATTCTTGCCGCAAAAGAGGGGGAATTCGTTTTTAAAACGGAGCCAATCCTTCAAGTGGAAGCGAGTCTGGCCGAAGCTCAATTAATCGAAACAGCTCTACTTAATATTGTGAATTTCCAAACGCTAATCGCGACAAAAGCGGCGCGAATTCGTTCGGTGATTGACGACGAAACGTTTGCGGAATTTGGTACAAGACGCGCGCAAGAAATGGACGCGGCTATTTGGGGTACACGCGCGGCTTATATTGGCGGTTGTGATTCCACAAGTAATGTTCGCGCTGGGAAAATTTTTGGCATTCCGGTGTCTGGTACGATGGCACATGCGATGGTTCAAGCTTACCGCGACGAACTTGAAGCATTTAGAAGCTACGCAAAAACACATTTTGATTCCATTTTCTTAGTAGATACATATGATACGCTAAAATCTGGTGTGCCAAATGCGATTAAAGTTGCCAAAGAAATGGGCGATAAAATCAACTTTATCGGCATCCGCTTAGATAGCGGCGATATGGCCTTCCTATCCAAAAAAGCGCGCCAAATGTTAGACGAGGCTGGCTTTCCAGAAGCGAAAATCTTTGCTTCAAGTGACCTAGATGAACATACCATTTTATCGTTAAAAGCCCAAAAAGCGAAAATCGATTCATGGGGCGTTGGCACAAAACTAATCACCGCTTATGACCAACCAGCACTTGGAGCAGTTTACAAAATGGCTGCGATAGCTGATGAAAATGATATTTTACAAGATTCGATTAAACTTTCAAGTAATACCGAAAAAGTTTCGACTCCGGGTAAAAAGAAAGTTTACCGAATTATTACGAATGAAGATGGCTTGAAAGCAGAAGGTGATTATATTGCTTTAGCGGACGAATCACTGGAGAATGTCGATAAATTAACGATGTTCCACCCAGTTCATACGTATATTATGAAAACAGTCGAGAATTTCACCGCGCGTGAGCTACTTGTGCCAATTTTCCAAGATGGGGAACTTGTGTATGATATGCCGACTTTAGATGAAATTAAAGCTTATAAAGAAGAAAACTTGGCGCTGCTTTGGGATGAGTACAAACGAACCGTTCGTCCAGAGCAATACCCAGTTGATTTAAGTGTAAAATGTTGGAAAAACAAGATGCGCAATATCGAAAAAGTACGTAAAAGTGTCCAACTTCATTCACCAGTTGAACTAGATATGCCGTTTTAGGAGGAATTATAATGGAAATCAGGGAAAGAATTTTAGCAGATATGCAAGTGGCAGAAACGATTGATGCGCACGAAGAAATTAGAAAAAGTGTCGAGTTTTTAAAAGCATATTTAAAAAAGAATACGTTCTTAAAAAGCTTTGTTCTTGGAATTTCTGGTGGGCAAGATTCGACTTTAACAGGAAAACTAGCACAGATGGCGATAAGTGAAATGCGGGAAGAAACTGGCGACGAGGAGTATCAGTTTTTCGCTGTGAGCTTACCATACGGAACACAACTAGATGAATCGGACCGTCAAGACGCACTGAACTTTATGGAACCAGATAATCGTTTAACCGTGAACATTAAAGCTTCAGTTGACGCGAGTGTTGCGGCGCTGAAAGAAGCGGGAATCGAACTATCTGATTTCGCCAAAGGAAATGAAAAAGCGCGCGAACGGATGAAAGTCCAATACGCGATTGCTGCAATGCGTAAAGGTGTCGTTGTTGGAACAGACCACTCGGCAGAAGCTATTACCGGCTTTTATACAAAATACGGCGACGGTGGAACGGACATTAACCCACTGTTCCGTTTGAATAAAAGACAAGGCAAGGCGCTTCTCAAAGAACTTGGCTGCCCAGAGCATCTCTATTTGAAAAAACCGACTGCAGATTTAGAAGATAATAAGCCAGCTTTACCGGACGAGGTTGCGCTTGGTGTGACTTACGACCAAATTGACGATTACTTGGAAGGCAAAGAAGTTCCAGCAGATGCTGCGGCAAAAATTGAGAACTGGTTTATGAAAACCGAGCATAAACGCCATATGGCAATTACTATATTTGATGATTTCTGGAAATAGGAGGTTGTTTAAATGAAAGTTGGTTACGGGTTATTAACTGCATTTTATACACATCCAGGAGAGCGAGATCATTTAGTGAAGATTTTGCTTGAAGCAGCAGAAAGTTTGGACGAATATAATACGTGCATTCAGTATATCGTCAGCGAATCCGAAAACGAAGCAGATACGGTCTTTGTTTCTGAAATTTGGGTCGACAAAGGGCACCACGAAGCCTCTCTTGATAACCCTGCTGTAAAAGCGATGATTGAACGTGCCAAACCATTAATAAAAGAAGTAAAACGAATACAAGAATTAGACATACTCGGCGGAAAAGGCGTATAAGCTTAACAACAAGAATGATTCTGGGACTTTCCTGGGATCATTTTTTTGGAGGGATGACAAATGCAAACGTTGATGATTGTTTGTGCTGGCGGCGCGACTTCCAGCTTAATGGCACAAAACGTAGTGAAAAGTGCTACGTCAGAAGGAATGGACGCGGTTTTACTATTTCCTGATGATGTGAAATATAAAGATAGTTTTCGTGAAAAATATAGCGCGCGGGATTTAGTTGTCGTCATGGGACCGGTCGGCGCGATTACGGCCGGGAAATTCCGCGATTATAAAGAACAAGTCGATGCAGTTTTAGTAGCGCCCCAAGTGAAATATATGTACAAAACGGTGGAGGAAGTATTAGGCGAACTGAATATTCCTTGCGCCAATATTAATTCACTCGATTTCGGTCGGATGCGCGGCGACAAGATTCTCACGCAAGGTCTAGCCTTGATGAACGCGAAAAATTCCAAATAAGGTGTTGCAACTTTAGAGGGGAAACGTTAAAATGAAAGAAGATGAAAAGGACAAGTGATTTGTCCTTTTCTTATATTATTGTGAAGTAACCGCAGTTTTGCGGTTTCATTTTATAGATAAGGGTGGTTTTGTTTAAAATTATGAAAGACTTTACCGAGCAAGAGAAAATTATCGTTCTAGATTTTGGTAGTCAGTACAATCAACTAATTACGCGCCGCATTCGTGAATTCGGTGTGTATAGTGAATTACATCCGCATACTATTACAGTTGAAGAAATGAAAGCACTAAATCCAACGGGGATTATTTTTTCAGGAGGACCTAACAGTGTGTATGACGAAGATGCCTTCCGCGCTGACGAAAGAATCTTTGACATGGGAATTCCGATTTTAGGAATTTGTTATGGCATGCAATTAATGACAACGCACTTTGGTGGCAAAGTGGAACGTGCGAAAGACCGCGAATACGGGAAAGCGGACATTCACGTCGAAAAACCAAGTCGTTTATTTGCTGGACTACCAACCGATCAAGTTGTTTGGATGAGTCACGGCGATTTAGTCGTTGAGGAGCCTGCTGGTTTTGAAGTAACAGTTACTAGTAAATCTTGCCCAATTGCAGGTATTGCGGACGAAGAACGTTCACTTTACGGCGTGCAATTCCACCCAGAAGTACGTCACTCCGTTTACGGCAACGAATTACTGAAGAATTTTGCATTAAATGTTTGTGGCTGTAAAGGCGACTGGACAATGGAAAACTTTAGTGAAGTAGAAATCGCAAAAATCCAAGAAATCGTAGGCGACAAAAAAGTCTTGCTTGCCCTTTCTGGCGGTGTAGATTCCTCTGTTGTTGGTGTGTTAATTCATAAAGCAATTGGCGACCAATTAACATGTATCTTCGTAGACCACGGCCTTCTTCGTAAAGGGGAAGCTGACCAAGTAATGGAGACATTACAAGGCGAATTCAACATGAACATCATCAAAGTAGACGCGAAAAAACGCTTCATGGACAAACTTGCTGGCGTTTCCGATCCAGAGCAAAAACGTAAAATCATCGGCAACGAATTCATTTACGTATTTGACGATGAAGCCAACAAATTAGATGGCGTAGAATTCCTTGCACAAGGAACACTCTACACAGACATCATCGAAAGTGGTACAGCAACTGCCCAAACAATCAAGTCTCACCACAACGTAGGCGGCTTACCAGAAGATATGCAATTTAAACTAATCGAACCATTAAATACACTTTTCAAAGATGAAGTTCGCGCACTAGGAACCGAACTTGGCATGCCTGACGCAATCGTTTGGCGCCAACCTTTCCCAGGCCCAGGCTTAGGAATCCGTGTTCTTGGCGAAATTACTGAAGAAAAATTAGAGATTGTTCGTGATTCTGATTACATCTTGCGCGAAGAAATTAAAAACGCAGGCTTAGAACGCGAAATCTGGCAATATTTCACAGCACTTCCAAATATCCGTAGCGTTGGTGTTATGGGTGATGGTAGAACGTATGACCATACTGTGGTTGTTCGTGCGGTGACGAGTATTGATGGTATGACAGCGGATTGGGCACGTATTCCTTGGGATGTGCTGGAGAAGATTTCAGTGCGGATTGTGAATGAAGTGGATCATGTGAATCGTGTTGTTTATGATATTACGAGTAAACCACCAGCTACGGTTGAGTGGGAATAAGAAACCAAGCCCTAAAACCTCAGTGATGTTGAGGTTTTAGGGCTTTTTCTATATGGAGTGACAACAGTTTTAGTCATATTAAATTTCGTAAAGAATGAAAAATTTCAAATGGAATACAGATGATTTTAGCAATATATAAATTAACTTGTGAAAACAAGAGCTAAAGGTTTTTATGATTTTTCTAAAAATAAATTATAAAATTTTTTATGGGAGTTTGTACTTGTTTTATTATTTGTTGCCTTTAAATGAGAACTTAAAAAGAAGAAAAAAACTGTATATAGTTACTTTAACAATTAGAAATATTTTGATAAGATTCAAGTATATAAAGAAGGAGGTTAATTTGTGGAATTTCATAAACAACTTGAAGTTGAGCGTAAGAAAGCGGGATTAACTTTGAAAAAACTTGCTCAAATAATAACAGAAAATACTGGTAATATTATAACAAGTGATAGATTACGAAATTGGGAACTTGGCATATCAGATATAGATATTTCTTCTCTAAGTTATTTATGCAAACTTTATAATATTAGTGCTGATAATTTCTTGGATTGTGAGGTTGAGCCGGACTTAGATTTGAAACAACAGTATTATCATTTTGGAAAACAAATCAATGATTGTTGTCAGGTGGACAATATTTTTGAGTTTTTGAAAGTATATGATATAGCAGAGTTTAAAGATTGGTTCTTTGTTCCCAAATATGATATTATTGCGCGAACGTATGAGGATAATTTGAAAGAAGATGGTATAGAAGATATAGAATTATATCGATGTAAAGCAGCGCTAGATAATCTGACATTTTGGATGATTGATAATTTATTAGATAAAGAAGGTACACCAGAAGATGTTAATGAAATTCTATATATAGATAGATCAGGAAAATTGAGTGTTACGGGTACTAGAGATCCAGTAAATATACAACAAGTAATGGTCGAAATAGAAAGCCTAAGTACTGATCTTATATCTATGTTACAGGATTCAGTTTTCGAGGAGAAAGGGGTAGACCTTTGGCAATACATATGAAGCTGAAAGAAGAACGTAAAAGAAAGCAATGGACACAAAATGTATTAGCTGAAAAGATAGGTGTCTCAAGAGAAGTTGTTGGTAGGTGGGAACGTTTAGAATCAATGCCAACATTAAAAAATTGCAAGAGTATATGTAGAGTTTTCGACATAACAATGGACTACTTAATAAAAGATGAGATAGATACAAAAGATAACCAATTAAAATATATGAAACTTGGTAAAGATATTTTGGATTTAGCTAATGAGAGATATCCAATAGATTTTATTAGAAAGTATCATATTATATCCAAAGAAGAGATATTTGCAATACCTCGTAAAAAAGGCTTGGATTTTTTGAGTAAAGTTAGGACAAATCTTGAAAAAGAGGATATAGGTGAAGACAGAAGAGAGTTAAGAAATTATATGAGGAAATTTATCTTTAGCTGGTATAAGTTTGACAAAGTAAGATTTCAATTGGCAAAAAGTCAGAAATTGAAAAGCTTGGAAATAAATGCTGTTTTATTTTCACAAGATGAGATAGAAAGTAAGATAGTGGAAGACTATCCGGAAAGACCAGTTATGCTATTAAGAGACCTAATGGTTAATCGTTTAGAGAAATATTTATGTAAAGAATATAGCATTGATGTTAATTCTATATCAAAAGATTATGAGTTTGAAAATGAGGTTAGTGAGCAAATCTATAAATTAGTAAAATGAAAAGTAAAAAATTTCAAATGATTAAGATTTGAATGATTAAAAAATAGGAGTGTGATCAATTGGATTTTTATAAAGAAGTTGAAAAAATATTCAAAGGATACGAGCAAAATTATCAATTGAAGCTTGCTAAAATAGATAATAATGAAGTTGCTTTCATCGGAGAAAATTATGCTTTAGGTATAGGATGGAGCACGGACGGGGTGGATTTGCATTATTTCAAACTAGATAATTCGACACTCAGTAAATTTAGTTTGGATAATTTATTGAACGCAAAGTTAACTCAAACAGAACGAGAAGGGCTACTTCCCAGTACGACAATTTACGAGAAAATAATGAATGAATTAATAATCTGCGAAAGAGGATTCAATAATCATTTTCAAGAATTGCTAACGGGTGAAACATTAAGTGGCTATGGTAATAATGAATTTGTTTCGAGTTTGGAGAAGCGTATTATTGAACGTGAACTTTTGTCTCATTAATACTGATTAATAGGAGAACCGCATTATTTTCATGAATTTGATTGCCAAAAATCTTAAATACAAAAAATAACAAAGTTGGTGGATTTAATGGAGTTTAAGCACGAAGTAGAAAATAACTTTGCGGATATAATTCAAGAATATCAATTTAACTTAATTAAAGTAAATGAAGACGAAATAATGTTGTTACACCCTAATTACGCGCTAACGATTTGGAAAAGCAGAGAAGGTATTGATATTTATTATCTGTTTCTTCACAGCTTAGAAAAAGTGAAAATAACCAATTTCTTATTTTTAAATTATGAAAAAGATTTGTTAGCCAATATAACTCCTGCAAATAATTTGACCAACCAAATTTCTAATAGCTTACTTATTCATGCGAGAGGTTTAAGCAAATATTTCCCTGATTTATTATCTGGTCAAAATGACTGGGTGAAGAAGTTTAAAGAGAATAAGTTTTATAATGAGCCGAGAGCTATTAACAAAGACGAGTATTCAGCCTATCAAACTATTATAAAAAATATCAACGGCAAAAAAATTGAAGGATTTCAAAATGAGATATGAAGCTGATTTTATAAATAGATTCCAACCATTAATAGAAGAATATAAGTTGAATTATAAAGTTATATCTGAAGAGGAGCTAGCACTTTTTGGTTCTAATTTTGCGCTTGTTTTTTTGATTCATTTTGATGAAGTTTCTTTGAATTATGTATCTCGTGATAAAGATAATTCGCTTGTTAGTTATGATGTATGGTCTTATTTTTACATGTCTTTGATGATAAAGATAGGGAGAATTTGCCAAAATATGATTCTGTGCGGGGACGAGTTGATGTTTCATTTTTAATACTTGCAAGAGGTCTTCCGCGTCATTGGAGCAGTGTGCTTAGTGGAGATGACAAATGGTTGGAAGATTATAAGCAATATGAATTGGCCGGTGTTCCTAGAAAGGTAATCGGGGGCTTGAAGGATGGTTTGAGTTTATATATTTAATTAAGAAGCCTAATTGATAAATTCAGAGGAGTTCAACCATGAAAATAGATAATAACTCAAAAGAAATAATTCTTAAAAAGAGTGAATTTTTATTCCATAATGGTTTTAAATTAATAGAAATAACGGATGCAGTTATCACATTTTCAAATAAGAAACTTGCTTTTGTAAGAAGAAATCAGACGCTGCTTTCTCAGAATAAATTAGATAATATATTGGAGTTACTTGATTATGCTGAAAAAAATTATGCTAAAGTTAACAACTTACAATTTTGCCAAGAAAGTAGAGAAATGGTAGAAGAGTTCTTGAAATAATAGTGACTGGCATGCGGGAAGTAAACAAAGGCTTAAAATCTTAGAATCATGAAGAGTTTTAGGGCTTTCATTATAAGTGGACAAGGAGATTATTCATGCTAAAAAAAGTTGATACCAAATATTTCCCACTGATTCTAACATCATTGCTTTCATCGGCGACTTTTCACCCATTGAAAGCACTTGAACTTTATAATAACAACAATAGCTGTACCCTTTATACTACCCCTGAAAATAATGGATTAATAGGAGTGCGAATGTCCAGAAATTATTGTGAGATACTTCATATTGCTGTCTCGCCATCGTTTCAAGAAAGAGGAATAGCGAGTCTGATGATTCAACAGATTATTAATCTCAATTCCAGTATAGAAATAATTATTGTGGAAACTGACTCAGAAGCAGTCATTTTTTATGAAAAATTCGGTTTTCGTTCGATAAAACTTCCTTCTAAATATCCCAACGTTACTAGATTTTTTTGTGTATATAATTTGAAAAACACTTAGTAAATAGTTGAAAGCTGCTTAAAAATTTGATAAATTTAATTTTACTACTATGCTTATACTCTATCACGAAAGAAGGAAAAAAACATGTTATCCGATATCCCTATTACCATTCCTAATAAAACCGCCCAAACAAAATACAATAATCTAGTTAAGAAAATGTCTTTTAAATCAAAAGTAGATATGGAGTCATTGCTTGATTTGATTAAAATTTTGTATATAAACAAATATTATGAAGAGGCGCTTTTGTGTTGCGAACTGACTAATGAAGTAGAATTTGATAGTGATTTTGATGTTTGGACATTTATACATGGGATTTGGATGTTTGAAATGAAAATACTTGTACAATTAGGCAAGAGTGAGAAGGCTGAAGAAATTGCCATTAAAATAGATGGACATTTTAAAATTCCAATGAAAATATGGAACACTCCTGAAAAAAGATATGCTCAGTATAAAAAGAATCGTTCTCGAATCGTTCTCGCGGATCTTAGCTATGAAGAAAAAATCAACAGCACGCCTAGAGGAAAGACTGGAGAGTTTGATTGGAAATTCGTTGCATTATCAAGCCTTATAGAACCAATGACTTTGAAAAATATGCCTGCCGTTTCAATTAAAGAAGCAGAAGAAATATTTTCGCAGTATTCATTAGAGTTACAGCAAACGAAAAAGTATGGTGTCTCTTAATAATTACATTTGTTGACGATACTTTTATAGTTTCAGAAAAGCGGCGCACATCATGGATGTAGTCGTTTTTTTGTATTAAGGAATATCTGTATAATGCATACAATTCTGATAGACTATTCACAAAATTTCTTTTTATTTCACCAATAATATTGTAAAATGGACTATGGGAGATTCAATTACGAGAGGAGAGTAGAAAATCAATTATACACAAAAGGGTAAGTTGATTTCGCTAATTTCTAGTTTATGCTGTAAAACCTTTAACAAATTAAAAACATCATGGGATTTTTGTGTCTCGAACAACAACGTATAAACAGCAGTGTAATCCAACATACTAATTTTAAAGGAGCGTAACTTTATGAATGAATTTCCGGTTGTTTATGAGCCAGAGTATATGACAATTTATTTGCTTGTTATCATCGGTGTGTTTTCTGCAACATTGGCTTTATCGCTTGAAAAATATAAGTTCTCTTTAGCGGGGAAAGCGTTGATTGGGATGTGTTTTATCTCCCTAGCAGTTTTATTTATATATGTTTTAGAGTTAGCATATCTTTCCGATACAGCTGATTTGTTATTTCAGACAATAGGTGTTTGGGAAGTAGTGCTCTTCACACACCCATATATTTTCCTAATTCTTGCAATCTTACTCGGCGGGGAAAAGAAACCGCCGCATGTATCAAAACTTAAAAAAAATAAACTATCTTAAAATTACTGCACGAAAAGGAGATTATCAAATGAGTATTACAGAAGAAGAATTTGAAGAACAAGTTTCGGAGCTATTTATTCATTATCTAGAAAAATGTACACCGGAAGAAATCCATCAAGTGGTGGTAGAATGGAATTTTGATAATCCTAAGAAACCGATTTATTGGATTGCGAATTCGCCAAAAACGGATAAAGGAACGGCGTTAATGTTATTTTGGTTAATGGAGCCGGACTTTGCTTATCAGTTTGAAACAAGAGAAGAGATGGCTGAAAAAAGCAGTTGGTATGAGGAAGATTTTGATATTGTAACTGTTCTGGAGAAAAATTACTTAGATGGGTTCTATCAAAATCAAGCATATGGTTACACACCACCAGCCGAGTTTCAAGATGAAGAAATGAAAAGACCGATTGCGCGTGAAATGTTTCTTGCTTTGAACGGGATGGGAATTTCTGAGTCGGCGGATTGGGCAGATGGTTTTCCTCCTGAATTGCAGGAACGGTATAATGAACTAGCTGAGTCAGTGGAAGAGTAAATATTGTTACTTTCATTTTTAAAGCTGGATATATATAAATAAGCGACTACTCTTTGCGGAGTGAGTCGCTTTTTTGTTCTAAGACTAAAGGGTTGATAAATGTATATAACGGGAAAAGTACTTTTAAACTAGCATTTTTCGCGAAAAAATGAATTTTTTGTGAAAAACGGCGATAAAGTATGAAAAGACTAATAGAAATATGTACTAATATGCTAGATGCCGCATGATATAATTATGAATGTTTTCAAGAGGTTTAATAGTTGCAAGAGGAATGAAATAAGTTTTTGAAACAGGAGGGACTAAATAATGAAAAGCGAAGAATCGAATAATAGGCTAAAAAAGCTGCGTTCATATATGGGAATCAAAAATGTGATAGGTTTTCTTTTTCTGATTAGTTTCATGATTGTTATTGGCACTAGTAATCAACTAGATGTGCAGGCGGAAAATCTCACTCAACCAACAGCGATTAATGAAATTTTTCCAGATCCTGCTTTAGCGGATGCAATGAGAAGTCGATTAGGTAAAGCCAGTGTAACAGATATAGTATCACAAAATGAGTTAGACCAGCAGACAGGAATTAATGTACCGGAGGAAGGAATAAAAGATTTGGAGGGGATACAGTACTTAAATAATCTATCTAGTTTATATGTATACTTTAACGAGATAACTGATATCAGTGTAATATCAAAATTATATAATTTAAAACATGTGTATTTGGATGAAAATCAAATCAATGATATTAGTGCGTTATCTAACTTAACGAATTTAACAGAATTGAGTTTGGGTTCAACTCAGATAAGTGATATCAGTGCATTATCGAATCTAACAAATCTAACGGCCTTATCTTTATCTGATAATCAATTAAATAATCTGGACGCATTATCTGGCTTACAGAATCTAAAGGTTTTGAATTTGGTGAAAACGCAGACGAGCGATATTAGTGCATTGTCAGGTTTAACGAATCTAGATAATTTGTATTTAGGCTATAATCAGATAAGTGATATCAGTACGTTGTCAGGTTTGAAGAACTTGGAAAATTTGTATTTAGAGCATAATCAAATACGTGATATCAGCCCACTATCAAGTTTAACTAAACTAACAGGTTTAAGTTTATTCAAGCAGGAAATAATGAACGATCCAATTATGTATAACCCAGCGATTACGATATCTAATGATATTAAGGATGTGTCAGGGTCTTTAATAGCTCCAGCAACAATTAGTGATAATGGGACTTATACTAATCCGAATATTACGTGGAATCTATCAAGCTATCTCAATGAAGTAAGCTATACTTTTAGGCAAACAGTAACTGTCGGAAACGCAACAGATGATTTTTATGGAACAGTAAGACAACCACTTCAAGCAATACCGGTAGATTATACAGCGACCTTTGATGTTAATGGAACGGAAACTAAAGAATCGGTTGAAACTGGGGATTTTTTAACAGAACCAGCTGAACCGACCAAAGAAGGCTACACATTTATTGGTTGGTACGATGCGAAAACAGGCGGAAATAAGTGGGATTTCAGCACAGATAAAATGCCAGCGGAAGATATGACTTTGTACGCCCAGTTTAGTATTAATGATTACACAGCTACTTTTGATGTAGATGGGAAAAAAACGACAGAACTTGTCAATTATCAGTCCAAGTTGTCAGCTCCGGCAGAACCGAAAAAAGTAGGTTACACGTTTACAGGTTGGTATGACACGAAAACAGGCGGAAATAAATGGGATTTCGCTACGGGTAAAATGCCAGCAAGGAATATGACTTTATACGCCCAGTTTAGTATTAATAAGTATATTGCCACATTTGATGTAGATGGGAAGACAACGACAGAACTCGTCAATTATCAATCAATACTCTCAGCTCCCGCCGAACCGACCAAAGAAGGCTACACATTTACGGGTTGGTTTGATGCGAAAACAGGTGGAAATAAATGGGATTTTGCGGCGGATACAATGCCAGCGAGCGATATGACTTTATATGCGCAATTTAAAAAAACAGACGGAGAATTTTCTGTAAATGAGCCAGGAAATAAGGATAAGTCATCAAAGGGGAGCAAACAAACAAATGCTGTAAATACTTTACCAAAAACTGGTGATACAAGATCATTTTGGTTTTTAGCTGGAATACTATTTGTAGGTATGGGAGCTAGAATGATGAAAAAATCTAGACAAATATAGAAGCTTGAGTCAACACTCCTTAAATTCGGGGTGCTGGCTCTTTTTATTTTCCTAAATAAACAAGAAATGCGCATTGCTTTATATGGATGAAGTTAGTATAATCGTTTTAATCAACAAGGTAGAGCAGGAGGGATTGAATGAAGTCGCAGCAGTCATTTATGGTGGAGGTTACCTTTTATTCTCAGACAAGAAAAACGATTCCAGAAGCGGGGTATCGGCCGCATTTTGTGATGGAGTTGGATGAGGAAAAGGAATATTTAGGCGTTGAAATTTACGATATAGAAGTGGATGCGCTGGATTCGGCGGGCTATGCCATGTGTACTTTTTTATATGAGCAAGAGGGCGTAGGTTATAGTAAGATTCAAGCAAATAAGTCTTTTATGGTTATGGAGGGTGCGAATGTTGTTGGGAGAGGAACAGTAATTAATTTTCCGATTGATTAATAATTCTCAACTCAGTTATAATGGATAGGCAAACAAAAATTACTTTCAGGAGTGTTGATATGACGGAGCAAGAACAGAAAGATTATTTACTCGAAAAAGTAGTAGCTTATTGTCAGAAGTGGAATGCTTTTGAAGCGGATATTTTTGATCGGCACAGTATGGAAGAGGCGGAATTAAGAAAAGAATTTCCTGGTGTGGATTTTCATTATGCGAAAAGAACGGATTGGTTTAAAAATTTTGCAAGCTTAATAACGCCACTTTTTGATGAATATTGCACGGATAAGCATCGCGCGTATGTGGATGTGAATCAACATAGTTTTGGTTTTCCGGTGAAATTTAATGGGGTCGAGGATTCGGTCGAAGCGAACGTGGAGTTGAAAAACAAAAATCGGGCGGAGGTTTATATTAAAACTGAAACCAATTTTGATGATGAATACTTGTTTGTGCTTTTGCGTAAAGCCGATGAGTGGAAAATTGATAGTTATAAAAATAGAAGATATCGCAGTGAAAAATGGCAAAACAAACTGCTTTAAGATAGTTATTATTTTGGAGGTATAGTAATGGACAACGAGAAGATAGCGACACAAGAAAAAGCGATTTGGGAAGAGTTTCTTTCTGGGGCAAGTGCAGAAGATTTATTTCGGTCAGTGGTAACGGCGAGTTATGGTGATATTAGTTTGGATTCTCCGCTTACAAAGAAAATAGTGAATGATGCTAGTGTGGATAAAGCGGTGGCGCTGGCTTTTTACTGGAGATTAGCTCCGCGTTATAAAAAGCAGTATGCGACTATTCAGGATGTTCCAGAGTGGTTAGAAGAAGAATTTCAGTTGATTACGATTTTGGAAGAGAAATTTGTGAATGGTTTTTATCAAAAGGAAGAAATTTATTATGATCCTAAATCGGATTTTGAAACGGATTGGACGATTGATTATTTAGAATGCGATCCGGAAAAAACATTGCCGAGTGTGATGGAGCAGGCGATTAATGGGGATGCTTTCGTTGATGAGCCTTATAGTATTTTTGAAGATGGGTTGCCTTTTGCTTTAGCTGAGAAGATTTCTGAGTTGTATTAATCACGTATTCTAATAAGTATAGGTGGTAGTTGAATTTGAAGACATATACAAAAACGAGTGAATTGTATCATAATGCTTGTCTGGAGATTTGTGCGCAAATAAAGGAAACTGGGTTTAAATTTGTGAAGAGTCAAATGACGATTAAAAAACAGACCCCGCCGTTCACCTTTGAAATTTGTTTGGAGTCTAGTAATTTAAACCGAATTGATAGTAGCAAAAATGAGGGACATGTTTTGCTACGGTTTGGATGCTTTATTTTTGATAAAAAGACGAAGCAAGACTTATTTTATATTTCACCGTGTACGTTAATGGGTTTAGCTGATTATGAATTGTTTGCACCTACTGGGGAAAAAAATACGGATGCGATTAACGATATAGTTGGTTTTATTAATGATAAATTTATACCAGTCGTTCAAATGATTGCGTCAGATCCACAAGCTTTGTTGGAATTATACTCTAAAAAGCCAAAAATGCACTATGATAATTATTTCTATATTTGTGAAAGAGACTTATTTTTACTTTTTGAGCGAGCGGACCTATTGCCAGTTTATGATGCGTATATGGAGAAATATAAGCAGGGTGCATCTCGAAGTAAACGACAACGATGGAAGAAATATTTGCTAACAGAGATAGATTTCTCGCTTTCTGAAATGGAAAAAGCTGAATCGCTGCTACTGTTAAATGAAATTTCAAAGCTAATGGCGAAGCATACGGAAGTGAAGGGAAATGAACTTTTAGAGGAATCTTTTGATTGTTTGATTCATAATAAATATGACTCTAATCAGGAATGGTTAGTTGAGTATTATATGTTTATAGTTGAAAGTAGTGAATTTATACAAGATAAAGTTATTAAGCAAAAAATAGGTGCGCAAATGAGTAAAATAAATCCGTTGCAAAATTAGTAGAAAACGAAAAATTAGGCTATAACCAGCATACACAATGACTGAGGAGGAAGAATTTTGATTCCATCTTATTTGAAAAACACTGCTAAAGAGGTAAGCATTAATGATTTTCTTAATGTAGAAATTGTAACAACAAGTAACGAGGAAACTTTTGAGATTTTATATTGTGGAACGCTTAAAGAAATAGAAGGTGATCAGTTAATTACTGGGGAAGCATACGAAATCCCATTAAAAATTATAGCAAAAAGCAATTTATCTGGGAAAGAAATTTTGCTTTATGATGGCGCATATTATGGGTATGATAGTATGTTTAGTGATGAGTTTGAGGAAGAGGCTACGCAAAATAGAGAATTACAAAAATATCCTATAAATAATTTATCTAACATTCGTTTATCAATAGGAATTGGCATTGATTATGAATCAGAGAAAGAAGATTATGAATTTGACGGAAATGGCAATGTAGTCCTAATTGATGATAGACATATCCCATGGGAACAAGTGAAAACGGACGGTTTTGATTTTCTTGAAATAACAGCAACAGATGAAAATGGGGAGTCTTTATTAATTTTGACAGAAGAACTTGCTTAAATAAAAAATAGGAAGTTGAAAAATGATACTTATAAATAAACGAGCGGAAAATCAAGATTACCAAACAATTTTAGCGATTTGGGAAAAGTCGGTTATCGCAACGCATGATTTTTTAACTGCGGAAGATAGGCAGTTTTATAAAGAGCAGATTCCGGGATTTTTAGATCATGTGGAGTTACTTTTGTGGTTTTCTGGTGAAGAAGTCGTTGGTTTTAGTGGGACGAGTGAGCGGGAACTAGATATGCTTTTTATTGATCCGGCGTTTACAGGTCAAGGTTTTGGAAGTAAGATTCTTGCTTGGTTGATGGAAGAGAAGCAGATAAATCAAGTGGATGTGAATGAACAGAACGAAAATGCCAAGCGGTTTTATTTGAAGCATGGGTTTGTGGTTGCTTCTAGGAGTGAAGTTGATGGATTTGGGAAGGCGTATCCTATACTTCATTTGAAAAGGGCGTTTGAGAAGTGAAAGTAAAAGAAAATACCTTTGCTAGCTTCATGTAAAATGAATCTAGCGTTTTTTTATACTTGCAAAAGGTCGTCTGTGTTATTGATAGCGGTTATTTGTTATTCCAAAACAAGCTGAGCAAAACTTTTTTGCGTATTTTACCAACTAAATTACTACTTGGCTTTTTGTTGGGATTTCGCTAGTTCCAGTGATATAATGAACGGGTAAGTGGGATTGATTGCTCCAAAAATACATTGAAAATGCTTTTTTTAGGATTTTTTTATCTAAAAAGGGCATGTTAAGTAGGAGGGTATTATGGAAGAACTAAAAGGTTTAACACTAGCAGAGGCGATGGCTGAGAAGGATCTTGTGGACTGGCGTGAGATGAATGCTTATTCGTTAGGTTTACAAGCGTATATGTATGGTTTTCCATTAATTTATATGGCGGAATTAAGGCATCTTTGGGTTACAAATCCAGAGGCTAGTTTTTATGCAGCCTTGAACCATCTGCATATTAAAACGGAATTAGCCACTGCGACGAATTACACAACAGGTGGTTCTCCTAATAATGATACGCTCTATGCTTGGGGATGGATTGATTTAACAAAAGAGCCAGTTATTTTTTCTGTTCCAGAAACGAACGGTCGTTATTATGTAATTGAACTTGCTGATTTTTATTCGGATAATTTTGCCTATATTGGAAAACGAACAACTGGGACGAAGGCTGGGAATTATGCTATTACACCTCCAGGATGGAAAGGTGATTTGCCTACGGATACCAATGGTTCATTTGAATCGCCAACACCGTATGCACTTGCTTTTGAACGTACAGCAGTGAACGGAGAAGCTGATGTGGAAGAAGTCAATGCAATTCAATCTCAGTTCAAGATTACTCCTTTAAGTTACTGGGGCAAATCAGATGCGAAACTTCCTGAAAGTCACGAAATCTGGGCGCCTTATGAAGCGGTTAATGATTTGATGGGCGACTGGAAAACGATTAATCGAGCGATGACAGAAAATCCACCACGTGCCATCGATCAAACGTTAGTCACGATGATGAAGCAAATTGGAATTGGACCAGGTGAGTCACTTGATTTCGGTCATCTTCATCCTTCTGTTTTACAAGGGCTTAAACGTGCGGCTATTGACGGAAAGAAAATGCTTCGTCCGGCTATTCTTGAAGGCGGCGGTTTAAGTAAATTTTCTAATTCATGGATGATTCCAGCAAAAATTATGGGTCGCGCTGGTTATAGTAATGAATATGTTTTCCGAGCTGCTATTCAAAATTTTGGAGGAATCATCTGTAATGATCCTGCTGAGGCTGTTTATATGACGGCAATGGCTGGAGCAGATAAGCAACATTTAAATGGTGCGAAAAATTATCGTATTCATTTTGATGTCGAAACAATACCTCCAGTAAATGAGTTTTGGTCGCTGAGTATGTATGGGATTGACCATAACTTCGTGGATAATCTAATTAACAGATATGCGATTGGGGATCGTACTCCAAATATTAAAAAGAACGAAGATGGTTCTTTTGATATTTATATTCAACATGAATCTCCTGGTGCGTATAAAGAAGACAATTGGCTTCCCTGTCCCAAAAATGAATTTTATATGATTTTAAGAGCTTACGGCCCTGATGAATCTATTATTGAACAGACTTGGATTCCACCAGTAATTGAAGTTGTAAAATAAATGATAAAAAAGACAGAAGGAGTTTCTTCTGTTTTTTTATTTAGATATTAAAAAATAAAACGACTTTTGATAATGATTCTCATTATCAAAAGTCGTTTTTTGTGATATAATAAACAAAGATTTATTAACGGAGGTTAGCAATCAAATGGGAAAAGTAATAAAAAACACGGCTCACACAACCAAAAAATCAAAGAAAGTACTGAAGGATTCCAGTATAATGAATCCGCATGTAACTCGGGGGAAATACAATGATTGATAAGCGTTTGTTTCAACTGGTTGAAAAGAAATCTTTAATATTATTAATTCTGTTTCGGGTACTTAGTTTAGGGCTGATGATTGGTCTGTGGCTCGTTTTTGCTCAACAATTAACTAGTTATTTAAACGGTGAAAGCATTGATTGGCTTATGTTAGTTGGGACGGTTTTAGTCGTTTTGATTGGCAAGGCGATACTTACCAAATTAGCTGAAAAACAAATTTATCATGCCTCGGCGGAACTACGATTGTCGATGCGCCGCGCTGTAATGGAAAAAGCTTTTCGGCTAGGCAACAACGAAGGCCAGCTACCAGCGTCGACATTAACACAATTGGCCGTAGATGGAATTGAACAGTTAGAAATTTATTACTCACGTTTTTTACCGCAATTATTTTATTGTTTAATCGCGTCTTTGATGATTTTTGGCAGTTTGGTTGGTTTTGCTTGGCAGCCGGCAATTGTGCTATTAATTTGTATGCCGATGATTCCGGTTGTGATTATGATGGTGATGAAAATTGCCAAGCGGATTTTAAGTGGTTATTGGTCTGATTATACGAATTTAGGAAGCAAATTTCATGAGAATTTAAGTGGTTTAAGTATTTTAAAAGCGTATGATCAAGATAAATATAAACAAGAAGAAATTGTTTCTGATGCGGAACGTTTTCGTAAAGCGACGATGAGTTTGCTGTCTATGCAGCTAAATTCGATCACGATTATGGATATTATTTCATATAGTGGGGCGGCGCTTGGGATTGGAATGTCTTTAATTATGTTCACTAATGGCACGATTAGTATGACGGGCATGCTAATGTTCCTACTACTGAGCGCAGAGTTTTTTATTCCGATGCGTCAACTGGGGTCTTTATTCCATGTGGCGATGAATGGAATTAGTGCTTGTAGTAAATTGTTCGCTTATTTAGAGCTGCCTGAGCAAGTGTATGGCGCGAAAAAACTAGAAAAAACTTTAGAAAAAATTGAAGTTCAAGACTTAACTTTTACATATGAAAAGGGCGAAAGCGAGGCGCTTCATGAAGTGTCTGCAAGTTTTAATAAAGGTAGTTTTTCGGCGATTGTTGGTAAGTCTGGTTCTGGAAAAAGTACTTTTGTGCGTGTGTTACTCAATCAATTACCTGGCTATCAGGGGGAAATTATTTGGAATGATGTATCGCTTTCTGATTTAAGTGGCGAGGCTATTCGTAAGCAAGTCGTATTAGTGGATAATCATGGTTATTTATATGCGGATAGTATTCAGGAAAATTTATTAATTGGTAATCGGCAAGCAAGTGAAACGGATTTATGGAACGTTTTAGAACAAGTGAGTTTGGCTGATTTTGTGCGGAAGTTGCCGGGACAATTAAACGAACTTTTAGATGAGAATGGGAGTAATTTATCTGGTGGACAAAGACAGCGATTGTTGCTTGCGAGAGCGTTACTTCGAGAAGCGGAACTATATGTTTTTGATGAAATTACTTCTGGTGTAGATTTGGAAAGTGAGAAAATTATTCTTGCAGTTTTACAAAAATTAGCGCAGGAGAAAATTGTACTCTTTATTTCACATCGCTTATATAATGTTTTAGCCGCGGATCAGGTGCTAGTTTTTGAAGCGGGGAAATTGGTTGAGGTGGCGAATCCTGAACAGTTACAACAAGAATCTAGTTACTTTAAAAACTACTTTTTAGAAGAAGAAGCGTTGTTGAAAGGGGGAGCATAATATGTCAGAGTGGGCGATTATTCGTTGGTTGTTGAAATTTGTTAAACCGTTAAGAGGAAAGATGATTCTCGCAATTTTACTTGGAATTATAAGTAATTTATCGGTTATTATGATTTCTTTGATTGGAGCATATGGAATTCTTGCGGTTATTTTGCAGCAGCCGCTAAATCCGTATAAATGGCTTCTTGTGATGGTTGGGTGCGGTGTTGTACGTGGGCTGGCGCGCTATGCGGAACAGTATTTAAACCATGATATCGCTTTTCGTTTGCTTGCGATTATTCGTGAACGTATTTTTGCGACTTTGCGAAAATTAGGGCCGGCTCGTTTATCTGGGAAAAAAAGTGGTGATTTAATTACGGCGATTACAACCGATGTTGAAGCATTGGAAGTGTTTTTCGCGCATACGATTTCACCAGTTTTCATTGCAGTGGGCACGACAATTGCGACGGTTGGCTTTTTAGCAACGTATGATATTGGTTTAGCGTTGATTCTGTTATTAGGTCAAATTTTAGTGGGCGTGGTTTTACCGATGATTAGTTACAGTCGCAATAAAAAAATCGGAACGGCTTACCAGAAAGAATTTGTTGGACTCAATCAAGCTGTGATGGAAAATATTGCAAGCTTACAAGACATTTTTCAGTTTAAATTGGCTGAAGAACGTTTGGCGAAACTAACTGGCCGCGGTGAGAAACTGAACGAACAGTATCAAAAACGGTTACGCCAAGGAAGCGAATTGCAAATTTTGGGGGAATGGGTACTAATCGGGACAGCGACGCTCATTTTAGTGTTAGGTAGTTTTTGGCAATTACCGCTTGAAACAGTATTGATTGGGACCGTGCTTAGTCTGAGTTCGTTTGGTTCTGTTTTGTCATTAAATGCTTTAGGAACGGCTTTGTTGACTACTTTTGCGAGTGGGAAACGACTGTATGCTTTAACAGAAGAAAAACCAGTTGTCACTTTTGGTGGTCAACTAGAATTGACTGATTTTGAGAGTGCAGAGCTGGATAAAGTTTGTTTTAGTCATGACGGGAAACAGCCAATTTTGAGGGACCTTTCGCTTGAGTTGCCTAAGGGGAAATGGCTGGGTATTGGCGGAGAAAGTGGTAGCGGGAAAAGTACGTTGGTGAAACTGCTGATGCGTTACTGGGATCCGGATGGTCAAGTGAGATTAAATAATCAGGCGCTTCCTGAAATTACAGAGTCGTCGCTTCACCAAATGGAAGGCGTGATGGAGCAAAGTACCTTTTTATTCGAGGATACGCTCGGAAATAATATTCGCTTAGGGAAAAAAGAGGCGACTTTGGAAGAAGTGAAAGAAGCAGCGCGAAAAGCGGCACTGGATAAATGGATTGAAACTTTGCCAGAAGGATATGAAACAATTATTGGCGGACAATCGCGAAATTTATCGGATGGTGAACGTCAGCGAATTGGCTTAGCGAGACTATTTCTTCACGATGCTCCGTTATTATTGCTAGACGAACCAACTAGTAATTTGGATTATATTAACGAACAAGCGATTCTCAACACGCTACGTTCAGAGATTCAGGATAAAACGGTGCTCGTAATTTCCCACCGAAGAACGACGCTAGCTTTGGCAGAAGAGCAGTGGTTTTTGGAAAATGGTGTATTGCAACGGATAGTAGAATAAACAAAAACAGCTTGTAATTGTTACAAGCTGTTTTTGTTTATAAATCTACTTTCTGCGAGCTTTCGAAAAATTCAATGGTATCGAATTCTGCGGCAAAGAAATTTTTCGTGTAGTCCTGTTCATGATGGTAATAAAATGCTGCTTGATTTTGCCAAATTTCCCATAAAGCAAATCTACCTAATGCTTTTCCTAAAGGGACAATTTCGAATAGAACACAGCCTTCCTCTGTCACTGTTTTAGCGCGTAACCTTTCCAAATGTTCAACCAGCTGTTCATAAGAAACTTTTCCAGTAGTTTGAATAACTGCCGTACAATATAAATAATGGGCGTTTTCTTTTAAATACATTTCTTCTCCTCCTTTGAATATGTTAAGCTTAAAGTATGGAGTACACCCGATAGCAAGGAGGAACTAGATGTATATTAAAAATTTTGCCACTAAAACGGGGCTTTCGATTGATACGCTTCGATATTATGAGGAAGAAAAATTATTAATACCTGCTAGGAACGAAAAAAATTATCGCGTTTATACGGAAGAAGATTATTGTTGGGTGCAGCTGTTGCTTAAAATAAAGCAAACCGGCATGTCGATAACGAACATTAAAACTTTTGCGGGGTTACAAAAGCAAGGTGATGACTCACTTCCAGAACGAATTGCAATTTTAAATAATCATATGGAAAATTTGTATGAACAACAGAAAAATTTAGCAGAAACGATTTCTTTTGTTGGAAAAAAAGTGGACGGGTACCGAGAGAAACTTTAAAAATAAAACAGCAAGAAAGGTGAGCATCAATGATTAATAATGAAATAAGAGAAGTAGTTGGCTTACATCAAATCCTTGAAGAGGACCAAAAATTGACAGTGGACAATGCAATAGTCATCATCAGAGAAAATGTACTGATAAAATTGATACTAGATCAAGCAGATTTTTATAAAGAAATTGATTTTGATATCGAACTTACTGACAACAATGAACTGATTGGACGAAAAAATGC
This sequence comes from Listeria swaminathanii, assembly GCF_014229645.1. Classification (GTDB taxonomy): domain Bacteria; phylum Bacillota; class Bacilli; order Lactobacillales; family Listeriaceae; genus Listeria; species Listeria swaminathanii. The sequence goes on from NZ_JAATOD010000001.1 coordinate 845,118, forward strand.
AAAACCGAAAGCATTGACACTTAAAGCAATATTAAAAGCGAAAACAAAAGAATTAAGATTAAAAATAAATAAAGTCAGTCACCGAATAGAGCTTAAACTAGGTGTTCGGCATTTTGAAAACCTCTACTTCGAGCAAGGTATGGTTTTCACTAAAGAAAATGTCCAAGAAAAAATTACTGCGGTTTTTGGAAGTGAGTGGTTGAGCACATTAGCCAAAACAAAACGCGCAGTGAAAACGAGACAAACGATTCAGCAAGGCGCCATTTTTTCTTATCCGATAGGAAATGAGTATGGTTTTGCGCTTGTGATTGGTTGTTTTCAGACGTTTAGGAAGCAAAAGATAATGCCTCAAGATAGCTCGCATTACCTCAATTTAATGATGGGAGTTCCGCTTGTGATTCGTACTTTTAATTATACAAGCGAACAAAATACAGTGGATGTCCAATTTTTGAAACAGCAGGAGCTCTTAAATCCGGAATTTATCATGGATGACTTAGTGTTGCGTGGGGATTTTCCGATTATTGGAGAATCTGTTCTAGAAGAATCCGATATTCTTTTTCCAATGAGTTTTTCTTTTAATGGAGCGTCTACAACATATGCAGGTTATCAAGCTACAGGTGCATCCGATAGAGAGATTATTAAAAATCATAAAGAGGAAATTACTGTTAGATTTGATTGGGGATTTGGAAGTAAAACGATGCTCGCGAAGCAATACTTGAAGAGAAGCACTGGAAAAGAGCTATTTCTCCCTTATTCTGGATTAGGAATGACGCCCGTTGCCGGATACTCGAAAAAACTAGTTTCCCCTAAATCCATATTTTCAGAAGAGGAACTAAAGCAAATATATGCAGTTTTAGATATAAACGGGGAAATGTCGTTTGATGATTTTAATGAAAAATATAATGGGATTACTGCTCAAAATATTTTATCGATTTGATGGGAAATAATGAAAACAGCCTGAAGTTAGAATAAGCTAACCTCAGGCTGTTTTCATTATTTTTCAAGGTAAGATAACTGTATCGCCATCTTCATTGGGATTACTATCCAAAAATTTTCCCAATTTGCTCAAATAAAAATTCTCGCCCAAACAAAAGAATGGGAAGAAAGCAGAGAATGACAACACCGAAAATAAATGCACCGTGTACAAGGTCAAGAGGATAGCGATGATCATGTTCAATTATATCTTCGCTTAATGAGGCTAATTTGGCATCAAATTGATTAATTAACTCAACGAAATTACTTCGGCCGATAAAGGCGCAGTCGAGTTTTTCCATTTTGTTTTCTGTTTGAAAGAATAGTTCCATCGTTTCTGGAATCTGATACCTTATACCCCTACGAATAGGCTGGAAATTATAGCTTATTCTTTTTACATTTGCAAGATGGATCGTTTTTGTTTTACTGCGTGTGTGAAGAATAAAAGCCGTCTTTGTGACTTGGACCCATTCTTTTGGAGGGAGTAGAAGTTTAATAAGTAAACGTCCGATAAAAAATATCGTTATAAGACCAAAATAAAATGATTCTGGTTTTTCGATTGCTAATAGAGTTAATAAGCCAAACATGAAAATAAAAGATAAAGAGGTTAAAGTGGTGCCGATTGTTTTAAGTTTGTCTTTGTAATATATCATGATGAACACCTGCTTGGTTGAATTTATGTTGAATTTAATGATATCATTATAAAATACAATCATCAAGTTCATTAGTGAACTTTCAACTACCTAATAATCAAGGAGGAACCTCATGAAAATTACACTACAAAAACCTACTACAGCAGATTTTCCTTTCATCGAATGGTTATGGGGAGATTTGGCAACGACGGAAGTGCTTGGTGGACCATTTTCTTTTCCAGAAGAAACGCGAATGGACTGGCTGAAGTCAAAATCACAGGCAAGCAATGCTTATTTTATTATTAAAAAAGATGCGGAATCAGTTGGAGAAGTGAGCTTTCGTGATTTTGAAAAAGGAACTGCTCATCTAAATATTAAAGTGGCTGCATGTTTTCGAGGTCAGCGGATCGCTCAAAAAGCTTTGCAATTATTCTTGGAGTTTTTTCAAAATGATTGTGGTGGAACGGTTATGTTAGATGAGGTAAGACGGAAAAATGAAGCGGGAATTGCTTTTCTTGTAAAAGCTGGTTTTGAAATAATAGAAGAAAAAGAACTGACAGTGGTGCTTAAGTGGGTTGCTTCAGCGAGAAAAGAGGACTTGGATGGATAAAGAAAGATGTGCTTGTTGTAACTGTTTAACGATTGATGTTAGAGGTGAGTTTGAGATTTGTCCTATATGCTTTTGGGAGGATGACGGTTATTTTGTCTTTACTGAGGAGGAGATTTACTCACATCATCAAAAAACTTCCTCGGTAGAAGATTTACTAAATATCCCTTCTGGTGCTAATCATGGTTTAACTTTATTAGAAGCTCGGCAAAATTTTAAAGAGTTTGGTGCTTGTGAACTTGCGATGAAGAAGTATGTAAGGGAAGCAACCGCAGATGAATTATAAAAAATAAGTGGGTAAGTGTAGATTTTAATATCGCACTTACTTTTTTTGTAGTAAAAAATGTTCACTTCCTAATAGAAGTGAACATTTTCGTGTTATTTTAAGCCATCGCGGTTTTCGATGATTTCATTGACGATGCCGTAATCTTTCGCTTCATTAACAGAAAGCCAGAAGTTGCGGTCGGTATCTTTTGAAATTTGTTCGTAAGATTGCCCGGTTGCTTCGGCGATTAAGCGGTTGATTCTTTCGCGCATCCGGATGATTTCTTTTGCTTCAATTTCGATTTCGGTACTTTGACCTTGTACGCCGCCAGCTGGTTGGTGAATCATGTAGCGCGTATTTGGAAGGCTAAAGCGATTTTCTTTTTCAGCGGCTAAGTAAATCGTAATACCAGCACTTGCAACCCAACCAGTACCAACGACTTTAACAGTTGGTTTAATGAATTTAATCATATCATGAATCGTATCGCCAGCTTCAACATGTCCGCCTTGGCTATTAATAAAGATGGTGATTGGATCGTTACTGATTGATTCTAATAATAACAGTTGCTTAGAAACGTCCTCGGCTAGCTCCTGATTGATTTCCCCGTAAATTAAAACCGTGCGTGTATCAATCAATTTTTGGGTAAGGATGTTTGTGATATTTTCATTATTTTTATTCTCTGCCATGAAAAAATTCCTCCTTAAAAGCCTTTATTTATTTGTAATACAGGTATCTTAACACAATGGTCGAAAATGGTCAAACAATTTGAATGCAAAAAAGAAAACGCTTTAGGACGGCGTTTTCTCTGTTATGAATAGCTAAAAGGATATGTATTAATCCACTTCTTGTAGGACATACTGACTTAAATCGGTTATTTTTCCTTCGCGTATCCCGGGGATTAATGTTTCCATTTCTTCCTCTGCACAAAATAATTGTATCCATTTTTGCTCTTCCTTTTCTGAGTAAGACAAATTTACATTAGATTTCATTGTTTTAGGGTTTTTTGAAGCAAATACGAGAGATACGTTAATTGTTTTTAGTTCTTCATTTAGTTTAATGATAACCTCTTGCATCGTTTCCTCCATAAAAATTTATTTAGTAAACTATATCATGGATTAGCACGAAAAAACAGTATCGAATATGGATGAAGTATTCAATACTGTTTCAAATAATTATTTTGCTAGCCTAAATCAACCTTTTATACGAATGCTAATTGCCAAGTGATGCCATATTTATCCGTAACCCAAGCCACTTTTCGAAGGGCTTCTACTGCTTCTGGGCCCATCATAACCGTACCTTCTTTAGCCAGTTTTTCAAAAAGGGTGTCGAACTCGCTTTCTGTATCTGCAAAATAAAGGGTTGTTGTCGCCCAACTAAAGGCTGGTGAAGCATTATTTGTCATGTCCATAATCATGAACGATGCTCCTTTTATTTCAAAAGTAGCATTGAGCACCTTGCCAATATCGCCACCTTGTTCTGGTTTTGTGAAGTAGGTTAGGCCGACTTTTTTTGCATCGGGGAAAGTATCTAAATAAAAATTAAACGCTTCCTCGCCGTTTCCGTTAAATGTGAAAAATGTGGAGATTCGTTTCGCTTGATTAAACATTTCATTTACCTCCTTCTGAATTATTTTAACTATACCCGAAAAATGTTTCAATTATGTGTTAAAATGAAGAAAAATGTGCGGAGGCTTGATGATGAAATATCCGATAATGCTTGATGTTACTGGGAAAAAGGTTGTCATAATTGGAGGCGGGAAAGTGGCGCTTCGGAAAATTGCGGGTTTGCTGGATGCGGGTGCGGATATTTTGGTTGTCGGGCTTGCTGTTTTACCAGAGATTAAGGCGCTTGATGTGCAAGTGGCGGAAGAAGCATATCGCGCGGCGCATCTGGAATCGGCATTTATGATATTTATTTGCACAGATAATCTGGAAGTAAATCAACTCGTTTTACGCGACCGGGCGCCGGGGCAACTCGTGAATGATACAACCAACCAAGCTAATTCTGATTTTTTCAATATGGCAACGGTGACGAAAAACGAGCTGACGATTGGAATCTCAACGGGCGGGGGAAACCCGGGATACGCGAAGAAAGTGAAGCGCGAGGTTAACAAGTTGGTAGCCAATTTAGAAACAGAAGAAATCGCGAATCGTAATAAAAAAGATAAAACCTGCTAATTTTAGTAGGTTTTTTATTCTATTATATTGCTCTCTTTTAGGTTGCAAAATTTTACTATAGATTTTGGAATGTAAACGCTCTATCATTGAAGTATACTGAAAAACTATTAAGAGGGTGTTGAGCCAAATGTCCATTTTAGAAAAGATTAAAGATGCTGGCGTTGTTGGTTGTGGGGGAGCGGGCTTTCCGACCCATGCCAAATTTAGCGGCGAAGTGGAATATTTAATTATTAACGCAGCGGAATGTGAACCGCTACTAAAAACCGATCATTTTGTTATGAGAAACCATGCAGTAGAAACGATTAAAGCGATTGAAATGGTTAAAAGCCAAGTAGGTGCAGAATTTGCCGTTATTGCAACAAAACGTTATTACACAGCGGAAATTGCGGCATTACGCGCAGCAATCACGGAACTAGATGCAAGCGTAACAATTCATGAGATGGATAATGTATATCCGACGGGTGACGAGCAAGTTATGGTATTTGAAGTAACTGGGCGTGTTGTACCACCAAGCGGAATTCCTCTAATGGTGGGCTGTATCGTATCGAATGTTTCAACAATGTGGAATGTCTTTCACGCGATTGAAGATGAGGCGCCAGTTGTCCGCAAACAACTGACGGTTACTGGTGCAGTTGGGGAGCCAAAACTATTAGATGTACCAGTTGGAACGCCATTCGAAGTCTGTTTAGCAGCAGCGGGCGGAACTAATTTAGCAGAGTATTTATTTTTAGATGGTGGACCAATGATGGGTAAACTAAATGACCAATCAACTATTGCTGAAAAAGTAGTTACAAAAACAACATCAGGCCTAATCGTTACAGAAGATACTGGCTATTTGCACAAGTTGCATTATCAAACAGTCGAACAAATTTTTAATGAAACAAAATCGGCTTGTATTCAGTGTTCGCTTTGTTCAGATTTGTGCCCAAGACAGCAATTAGGACATGACATTCATCCGCATAAAGTCATGCGTCATTTTGCGGTTGCGGAAGATATTTCGGATATTAAACCGGACCCAATTTGGGAAGAAGCGATGATTTGTTGTGAATGTGGGATTTGTGAAGTAATCGCTTGTCCGATGGGGCTTTCACCGCGCCAAGTAAACATTCACGTGAAAAAAGAACTTTTAAAACAAGGTGTGCGCTACCAAACGGATAAGAAAGAATTTACACCAGATCCGATGCGCGAATATAAATCAATTGCACCCAAAAACATTTTAATCAAAATGGGCTTGCAGCAATATGCGGACGTTCATTTAGAAAAAATGCATTATTTAGAAGTGGATGAAGTATTTATTCCGACGAAAATGCATATTGGTGCGCCGTCCATTCCTGTTGTAAGTGAAGGCGATATCGTGAAAAAAGGGGACTTAATTGCGAAGATTCCTGATACGGCTCTTGGGGCAAATATCCATGCGAGCATTGACGGTCAAATTATCCGTATAACCGAAGAACAAGTTCATATTAAGAAGGTGATGTCATGAAAATGGATACATTAGGATTTCTCGAATTAAATAGTATTTCGAAAGGCATCGAAGCGGTCGATACGATGCTAAAAGCGGCCAATTCAGAATTGATTTATGCAAAAGCCAGCTGTCCAGGAAAGTATTATATTTTAATTGCTGGAACAGTGGATTCAGTGGCACAATCAATTGAAGCTGGTACGAAGATTGGTGCGGCCAATATCGTTGGTAACTTAGTGATTCCACGTGTGTCTGACCAAGTGATTAAAGCGATTAATAAAACCGAAGTACCGGATGAAATGAACGCGGTTGGAGTTATGGAATATTATTCTTGCTCTGGTTCGATTATTGCTGCAGATGCCGCAGTAAAAGCAGCCGATGTGCAGTTACTGGATATTCGTTTGGCGACTGGGATTGCTGGTAAATCGTTCGTTGTGTTAACAGGTGATACAGCAGCATGTGAGGCGGCGGTAGAAGCTGGACTTGCAGCAGCCAAAGAAGAAGCACTTTTAATTAATAAAGTAGTTATTCCAAGACCGCGAAAAGAAGTTTTTGAGAGTTTAATCTACTAAAAAGATAACAATATATTGTCATAGAGTTTTTAGAGAAGGCACGCACTGACTGGAGTTGCGTGCCTTTTGAACAATCTGACAATATAGTGGCGCCTAAATATGATAGGATTATTTTGAGATAGTTTGTCTAGATGAGGAGTGAATAAAATGGGTTTTGATGATAATAAAGAACGTGTAATACAAGAATATGTACCAGGTAAACAGGTGACGCTTGCGCATTTAATCGCCAATCCGAACCGTGATATTTATACAAAATTAGGATTAGAAGATGGCGCGACGGCGATTGGGATTTTAACAATCACACCAAGTGAAGCTTCGATTATTGCAAGTGATATTGCGACAAAATCAGGCGATGTTCAAATTGGTTTTATTGATCGTTTCAGTGGTTCGGTTGTACTTACTGGCGATGTTTCTTCGGTTGAATCCGCTTTGCAACAAGTAGTTTTTTCATTAAACGAAATTTTGGACTTCTCGATTCCAAAAATTACTAGGAGCTGAGTCGTTTGAAGAAAATGATGGTAATGGGCTCGGTCGGTTGTGGTAAAACAACGCTGTGCCAAAAATTGCATGGTTACGATATTTTATATAAGAAAACACAAGCTGTGGAGTACTTTCAAGAGATGATTGATACTCCCGGCGAATTTGTACAACATAGACAACTTTACAGTGCGCTCACAGTGACGGCAGCAGATGCGTCTGTGATTGCGATTTTACAAAGTGTTTCGGAGAAGAAGCAGACGTTTTCACCAATGTTTGCCAGTATTTTTGCTAAACCGGTTATTGGGATTGTGACAAAAGTGGATTTAGCAGAATCGGACAAAGACATTGAACGAGCTGAGCGGGAGTTACGCATGGCTGGAGCGAAGAATATTTTTTATATTTCTTCGGTGGATGAAACAGGAATTGAAGAACTTCGAGCATATTTGGAAGATTAATTTTAAATAAGTGGAGGTTTTTTTATGCCTCAAGTGAGGGATTTATCTGTAATTGATGTGCCTGGTGGTTGTATTTTGACGAGCTGTGATATAAGTGCTGGATTCGGCGAGAAAGCGCATGATGGCTTAATGGTTGCTCCGGAAGTGACAGCTCGTTTGACTTTAAGAGTGGCTTTGCTTGAAATGATTGCATCAGGGGCTGAAGTGGTATCTGTTAGTGATGTTGTCGGCGCAGAAATGGAGCCGACTGGCAGACGTATCATTGCAGGGTTAAAGGACGAACTGGCCAAGGCTGATTTAAGTCACATTGAGTTAAATGGAAGTACAGAAGAAAATATGCCTGTAACACAAACCAGTGTAGGCGTTCTTGTAACTGGTTTTGCGACTAAAGCTGCACTAAAGTTAGTAAATGTGCATGAAGCTGCGGTCTTATTTGCGTTTGGTAAACCGATTGTCGGCGCAGAAGTCCTGCAAAAAATGGCGGAATTGCCAGATTATCGTTTGGTGAAAAAGTTAGTTGCAGATAGCGCGGTACTGGAAGTAGTACCTGTTGGCTCAAAAGGAATGGCTTACGAGGCTCATATTTTAGCGCGACTAAATGACGCCGTTTTTATTGCGAACGATGCTTTTAGTGAAGCGATAATGAATAAAACTGCGGGGCCAGCATCTGTTATTTTGGCCGCGGTTAAAATGAATGATGTAACAGCATTTGAGCGAGAGTTTCTAGGTGCTAAACGTATTGGGGAGTTGCGCGGGAATGAGGAATGGACATGAGTGAAATGATGCTTGTAACTGGCGGAGCGAGAAGTGGCAAGAGTAGCTTTGCTGAAACAGAGGCGGCCAAGTATAGTCGTGTTTTATATGTAGCGACTGGGATTGCGTATGAGAATGATACGGAGTTTCAAGCTAGAATCAAAAAACATCAGGCCACTCGTCCAGCGAATTGGGATACCTTCGAGAGTTTTCAAGGAATTGCAGCATATTTGGATCAACATTCGAACAACTATGATGTGATAATGCTTGATTGCGTGACGATGCTAGTAACTAATTTGTTTTTCACATTGCTAGGCGAGCGCGAGTTGACCAATGAGATTGCCGATGAAGTCGAGGCGGGAATTCAGGCCGAGGTTAGCGCGATTTTGGAGGCTGGGAAAGAGTCTCAAGCCAAACTCATTTTTGTTACGAATGAAATTGGGCTTGGGGTGGTACCTGAAAATAAGCTAACACGCGTTTTTAGAGATATTATCGGCCGGATAAATCAGCAAATTGCCACGCAAGTAGAAGAAGTTTATTTTGTCGTAAGTGGCATTCCAAAAAGGTGGAAGTAATATGAAAACATTGATTTTATTGATTCAATTCTTTACGCGAATTCCGCTGCCTATCCAAATTAATATGGATGAAATCAACTTGAAAAAAGGGAGCGCACTTCTTCCATTTGTTGGGGTAATTATTGGCGCTTGGAATTGGCTCATTTTTGCTTTAGTGGCACTTGTTATGCCTTTGCCGGTTGCGATTATTGCAGGTCTTTTTGCAGAAATCATCATTACTGGAGGATTCCATGTCGATGCACTTGCGGATACGGCGGATGGGCTATTTTCTTCGCGGAAAAGAGAGCGGATGTTGGAGATTATGAAAGATAGTCGGGTCGGCGCGAATGGCGTGATTGCGATTTGTTTTTATTTTCTTTTATATGGCGCTTTGTTCTTGTCGGTTCCTAATGTACAGCAAATTGGCTGGCTATTTTTCGTGTTGCCGATTGTTGCGAAAGGTGTGACGATGTTACTTTTTGCTAAAATGACGTACGCTGGGTCGAAAGAAGGGCTCGGTTCGATTTTCTTAGGTGTTCCTTGGTGGCCGATTGTGCTTTCGCAAGGGATTGTGTTAGTTATTTTAGCACTATTTTTCTCGTATATTGGCGTCATTGCTTATGCTGGCGTAGTTTTATTTACGATTATTTACCGGGCGTTTGTTTATCAGCGGATTGGTGGGATGAACGGGGATACACTAGGTGCTGGTGGGCAAATGGGCCAATTAGTGTGCCTGTTTTGTTTCGTATTACTTTGGGGGTTGATTTAAATGCAACTTATTTTTGTGCGGCACGGGGAAACGGACTGGAATGTGGCGAAAAAATATTGTGGTCAGTTAGATGTTGCTTTAAATGAGACTGGTGTTCGGCAAATGGAGCAGCTCCGCGAAAAGCTTGACGATTACTCGGTCGATTTAGTCGTGACGAGTGATCTTACGCGAGTCAAACAGTCGGCAAACATTTTAAAAAGTGTTAAGCCGATTTGTTTTCCTGCATTTAATGAAATGGATTTCGGTGATTTTGAAGGTTATACATATCAGGAAATCAGTGCGAAGTTCCCCGAGGCTTGGGATGAATACTGTAACAATTGGCAAACTGCCTCATTTCCAAACGGGGAGAGTTTTCCGATTTTTTATGAGCGAGTGATTGCTACTTTTGAAACAGAAATGGAAAAATGGCAGCAACTTGATACGGTGTTGCTCGTAGGCCATCTTGGTGTTTTACGTGTCATTGCGCTTTTTCTACAAAAACAAAAAATAGCACAATATTGGGATGTCGATTTTAAGCAAGGGTGTTATTCGCTCTGGGACAGTGAGTCTCAATGCTTTATTATTTCTAATCAATAGTAGATTTTTGCTGTTTCGGCTGAAAGTGCCTTTTTTGTAAGCGCTTTGTGGTAAGATGTAGGTAGTTAAATAGGTCTTATGTTGGTGGAATGTGTTTGCATTTCTGAAAGAGGAATTCGGTGCGATGCCGAAACTGCCCCCGCAACTGTAAGGTGGACAAGAATTGAGGTAGCCACTGTGCGTTTTTAGCGTATGGGAAGGTTCAATTGTTGGATGAAGCCAAGTCAGGATACTCGCCAAATAAGCCGGAAGCAACTCTTTTTCGGGGTCCTAAAAAGCGTATGCGGGTAGTGTAGCTTTTTTTGCTATGCATAAACTCTCATTCGATGACGGATGAAAGTTTTTTTGTTTTTCAGGCAGCAAAAAAGTCATATTCTATAGCTGCTAGAACATGACTTTTGGGGATCTTATTTTAAGGTTTCGCGGTAGCCTTTTGGCGTTATATCAAACTCTTTTCGGAATACCTTACAGAAATAGCTTGTCTGTGTGAACCCAAGATTACGAGCGATATTATCAATCGACCAACGCGGATTTTTTAGCATCTCTTTTGCGAGTGACATTTTCTTTTGGTTCACATAATTGATAAAATTGACATTCATTTCTTTCTTGAAAAGCTTACTGAAATAGTAGGAACTAAGGTATACGTGACTTGCTACTTCATCGAGGGTGATTGGACGGTTGAGGTTTTTCTCGATATACTTGAGTGCTTTCCGGATTTCTTTATTATCTTCATGATGTGCTATTTTTGTATGATGGAAAGCGATTTTTTGCTTTTGTTCTTCCCGGCTTTTTTCCATTTCGGATTTCAAGTAATACTGGGAAATAATTGTAAGCATTTCGGCAGAAGAGTTGATTTTTTTGGAGCTGAAAACAGGGACAGAGCGAAACGCGGAAATAAGTTCTTTGTCATTTTTCCAATCGGTTTCTTCTGTTTGAATGTTACCAACTTCACTACTTTCTTCGCAAATAACCTGGCCGCTGAGTAAGAATCCACTCAGTTGATTTTCGACAACGATGGGGACTGAAAAATCAGTTAATCCGGCGTGACATCGATAAATTAGAGGCTTTCCGGTTTTGGAGGCTTCAAGTCCACCAAACATATCACATTTTTGACAAAGTGAGCGATATTTGGGATTGGAGCGAATGAGTTGGCAAAAAGGAGTAAAGTTACATAATCTAGAAACTTCGGTACCGTGTATATCTACAACAACTGACGCTAAACTGGTTGCGGCTGAGAACTCATCCATGACTTTCTCAATGAGTATTTCGTTGCTTTTGGACTGTAGTAACATAGCTATTCCCCTTTCGGCGAGACTTGGCGTGTTTCTGTCGTTCTTAGTATAGCATATTTATAATGCGCTTACATTTTCTTGCCATGAAGATAACAATATATTGCTAAGACTAATTTCATAAGAGAAAGCCCAAACCATGCACTGCTGGATGGCTTTTTGTCGTTATTTTTTTTGAAGGCGCAAAATTGTGTTAAAACACGATTCGTGTCTTCTTTTTTTTCGCTTGGAAGCGGCAACTATTTATACGGCAGATTGCCTATACTGAGAGAGTAAAATACTTATTTTGAGAAGGAGGTACACCCATGCAAGAAGCACTAGGCTTAGTTGAAACTAAAGGGCTAGTCGGCGCCATTGAAGCCGCTGACGCCATGGTTAAATCAGCTAATGTAACATTAACAGGGTATGAAAAAATCGGATCTGGACTTGTTACTGTGATGGTTCGAGGGGATGTTGGTGCGGTTAAAGCAGCAACAGAAGCTGGGGCTGCAGCAGCAAGAAATGTAGGTACCGTGATGAGTACGCATGTTATTCCTCGTCCGCATACTGATGTGGAAGAAATTTTACCAGTGAGGGTGAAGTCAGATGAGTGAGCAAAATAAACTGATTGACGAAATTCTAAAACAGGTAATGGAAACGGTCAATGATGCCCCGGAAAAACTAGTAGAGGATGGAGGATCACGTCAAATGAGTGAAAAAGCAATTCAATTAACAGAGTTTGTAGGAACAGCAATTGGAGATACGATCGGCCTAGTGATTGCGAATGTAGACGGACAACTTTTAGAAGCAATGAAGCTTGAGAAGTCTTACCGTTCTATAGGTATTTTAGGAGCCCGTACTGGTGCAGGCCCACATATTATGGCTGCAGATGAAGCGGTAAAAGCAACCAATACAGAAGTAGTAAAAATCGAATTACCACGTGATACAAAAGGCGGTGCAGGTCACGGTTCTTTAATTATCTTTGGTGGTGACGATGTTTCAGATGTTAAACGCGCAGTAGAAGTGGCGCTAAATGAATTAGATAAAACTTTTGGAGATGTGTATGGTAATGAAGCTGGCCACATTGAACTTCAATATACTGCTCGCGCAAGCCACGCACTTGAAAAAGCATTCGGCGCGCCAGTAGGAAAAGCATTTGGACTTATGGTTGGTGCTCCAGCTGGGATTGGTGTTGTAATGGCTGATACTGCAGTGAAATCTGCTAACGTAGATGTCGTTGCATATTCTTCACCTGCAGATGGAACAAGTTTCTCCAATGAAGTAATCCTTTGTATTTCTGGAGATTCTGGAGCAGTCCGTCAAGCAGTTATTTCTGCACGTGAAATTGGTAAAAAATTACTTGGAGCTTTAGGGGATGAACCGAAAAATGATCGTCCATCCTACATTTAGAACGGAGGGTAACGACTGATGAAATCAAAACGCTTTGAAGAATTAGCAAAACGCCCGGTCAATCAAGATGGTTTTGTAAAGGAATGGATTGAAGAAGGCTTAATCGCAATGGAAAGCCCAAATGATCCGAAGCCAAGCATTAAAATAGAAAATGGCAAAGTAGTCGAAATGGATAGTAAAAAACTAGCTGATTTTGACTTAATTGACCATTTCATCGCGAAATATGGCGTCGATTTATCTCGTGCGGAAGAAGTCATGCAAATGGATTCTGTGAAGCTAGCAAATATGCTTTGCGACCCAAATGTACCACGCGAAAAAATCGTTTTACTTACAACCGCTATGACACCGGCAAAAATAGTAGAAGTAGTTTCGCAAATGAACGTTGTCGAAATGATGATGTCGATGCAAAAAATGCGCTCACGTAGAACACCAACAACCCAAGCCCACGTAACGAACTTGCGTGATAATCCTGTTCAAATTGCAGCCGATGCAGCAGAAGCAGCGATTCGTGGCTTTGATGAACAAGAAACAACTGTTGCGGTAGTTCGTTACGCACCTTTTAACGCGCTTAGCTTATTAGTAGGTTCGCAAACTGGCCGTGGTGGCGTATTAACGCAATGTTCGTTGGAAGAAGCAACGGAATTAGAACTCGGTATGCGTGGCTTAACTTGTTACGCTGAAACGATTTCTGTTTATGGAACGGAGCCTGTATTTACAGACGGAGATGATACGCCTTGGTCGAAAGGTATTTTGGCAAGTGCATACGCGTCTCGCGGTTTGAAAATGCGTTTCACTTCTGGAACTGGTTCCGAAGTTCAAATGGGTTATGCAGAAGGAAAATCGATGCTTTATCTTGAATCACGCTGTATTTTCATTACGAAAGCAGCCGGCGTTCAAGGTTTACAAAATGGTTCGATTAGTTGTATCGGAATTCCGGGAGCCGTGCCAAGTGGTATTAGAGCGGTACTTGCAGAGAATTTAATTGCCGTTATGCTCGATCTAGAAGTAGCGTCTGGTAATGACCAAACATTCTCTCACTCGGATATTCGCCGTACAGCTCGTTTACTGATGCAATTTTTACCAGGAACAGATTATATTTCCTCTGGTTATAGCGCAACACCGAACTATGACAATATGTTTGCTGGTTCGAATTTTGATGCGGATGACTTTGATGATTACAATATTTTACAACGCGATTTAAAAGTAGATGGTGGTTTAACGCCGGTTACAGAAGAAGAAGTTGTTGCAGTTAGAAATAAAGCGGCACGAGTAATTCAAGCTGTTTTTGATAAATTAGGTCTTCCAGAAGTAACTGATGAGGAAGTAGAAGCAGCAACGTATGCACGCGGAAGTAAAGAGATGCCAGAGCGTAACATGGTAGAAGATATTAAAGCAGCAGCTGAAATGATGGACCGTGGTGTCACTGGTCTGGATGTTGTTAAAGCGCTATCTGCTGGTGGATTCGACGATGTTGCCGAAAGCGTACTTAATATGCTGAAACAACGTGTATCTGGAGACTTCCTTCATACCTCTGCCATCATTGACAAAGACTGGAATGTTATTAGTTCCGTCAATGATTTAAATGATTACGCAGGCCCAGGAACTGGTTATCGCTTAGAGGGCGAACGCTGGGAAAAATTAAAAGATATTGCTGTTGCAGTGGATGCAAACGAATTAGAATAAGCTACTTCCCATTTTTTATAAAGGAGGATTACGAGACATGGTTGAAATTAACGAAAAAGTGCTTCGCGGAATTATCTCCGAAGTACTAGATGAATTACAGCTAAAAGAAGATAAAGTTTCTTTCCAAAAAGAACAGCCCAGTGTTGCCGTTTCAGACGAAAGCTTTTTAACAGAAGTTGGTGACGCAAAGCCGGGTAGACAAAAAGATGAAGTGGTTATTGCGGTCGCACCAGCTTTTGGTAAATATCAAACAAAAAATATTGTCGGCGTTCCGCATAAACAAATTTTACGAGAAGTGATTGCAGGTATTGAAGAAGAAGGGTTAAAAGCGCGCGTTGTCCGTGTGTTCCGTTCTTCTGACGTAGCTTTCGTCGCGGTAGAAGGCGACAAATTAAGTGGTTCTGGTATTTGTATCGGCATTCAGTCGCGTGGTACAGCATTAATCCACCAAAAAGATTTACAACCACTTTCTAACTTAGAGTTATTCCCGCAAGCACCACTAATTACCTTAGAAACATACCGAGCAATTGGTAAAAATGCGGCGAAATATGCTAAAGGTGAATCACCAAACCCAGTGCCAATGGTAAACGATCAAATGGCACGTCCGAAATTCCAAGCCAAAGCAGCTTTACTTCATATCAAAGAAACAAAACATGTTGTTCAAGGGAAAAACGCAGTCGAATTACAAGTAAACTAATAGTGAGGTGAAAATGATGAATCAAGAAGCACTAGAAAATATGGTTAGAAATATTTTACAAGAAGTAAATAGTGGTGCCGTTTCAACAACGACTTCTAAAAAAGTAAGCGGAGATACACTGACGGTACGCGATTATCCACTTGGTACGAAACGTCCTGAACTTGTAAAAACATCGACATCAAAATCATTAGACGATATTACGTTGAAAAGTGTTTTAGATGGCACGATTAAACCAGAAGATGTTCGTGTAACAGCGGAAACACTGAAAATGCAAGCGCAAGTCGCAAGAGACGCAGGACGCGCAACCTTAGCAAATAACTTCGAACGTGCGGCGGAATTAACAATTGTTCCAGATGAACGCATTTTAGAAATTTATAATGCAATGCGTCCTTATCGTTCCTCGAAAGAAGAGCTAATTGCGATTGCGGATGAATTGGAAAATGTGTATCATGCAACGATTTGTTCTAATTATGTTCGTGAAGCGGCACAGCTTTATCAAGAGCGTAAGAAATTAAAAGGCGATAATTAAAATTCACCTTTGCTCGCGATTATGTAGGAAATGCGGTGAAATGAATGCAGTATATTGCAGGTATTGATATCGGAAACTCGACAACCGAAGTGGCGCTTGCAAAGATAAACGCACAAGGTAAAGCCGAGTTTGTCGCAAGTGCCATTACGGATACAACTGGTATCAAAGGAACGAAACAAAATCTTCACGGGATTTTTAAAGCGTTGCGGCTTGCTTTAGAAAAAGTAAATGCAACAACCGCGGACTTGAGTGAAATCCGGATTAATGAAGCGACTCCCGTGATTGGTGATGTGGCAATGGAAACAATTACGGAAACGATTATTACGGAGTCTACCATGATTGGACATAATCCTAAAACACCTGGTGGACTTGGGATGGGATCAGGTATGACTGTACTTTTGGATGAGGTGCCAACTAAATCAAAAGACACTGATTACATTGTGATCATTCCCAAAACAGTCGACTTTGAGGATGCAGCAAAGCAGATTAATGAGTATACCGAACAAGGCTACCAAATAACTGCGGCAATTCTTCAAGCTGATGACGGCGTGCTCGTACATAATCGATTAAATCACAAAATGCCGATTGTTGACGAGGTAGGATTTATTGATAAAGTTCCGGTGGATATGTTAGCAGCTGTCGAAGTTGCTGCTCCCGGAAAAGTCATTGAAACCATTTCGAATCCATATGGTATTGCGACGGTCTTTCATTTGAGCTCG
Source organism: Listeria swaminathanii (assembly GCF_014229645.1). Taxonomy (GTDB): domain Bacteria; phylum Bacillota; class Bacilli; order Lactobacillales; family Listeriaceae; genus Listeria; species Listeria swaminathanii. The sequence continues at coordinate 861,698 of NZ_JAATOD010000001.1, forward strand.
GATGAAACAAAAAATATTATTCCTGTTGCGCGGGCTTTAATTGGAAACCGTTCGGCAGTTGTGATTAAAACGCCAGAGGGTGACGTGAAAGCGAGAACCATTCCAGCGGGACATATCGAACTTGAGTCGGGCTCGCGAACCTTGCGTGTCAATGTAGCAGAAGGATCCGAGAAGATTATGCAGGCGATTACATCACTGCCAAAACTCGACAATGCAAGCGGAGAACCGGGAACGAATATCGGTGGCATGCTGGAAAAAGTGCGGCAAACCATGGCTGGGCTAACAGATAAATTACCGGCAGATATTTTTATTCAAGATTTGCTGGCTGTAGATACGTTCGTTCCAGTCGATGTTCAAGGTGGTCTTGCTGGTGAGTTTTCAATGGAGCAAGCAGTTGGGATTGCCTCAATGGTAAAAAGTGATCATTTACAAATGGCGGCAATCGCCTCAGAAATCGAACAAGAGCTAAATGTATCGGTCAAAATTGGCGGGGCGGAAGCAGAGGCAGCAATCCTTGGTGCACTTACTACGCCTGGAACCAATACGCCGCTTGCAATTTTAGACTTAGGTGCGGGTTCCACAGATGCCTCGATTATTAACGGAAAAGGAGAAATTATCGCGACGCATTTAGCCGGAGCAGGCGACATGGTAACGATGATTATCCAGTCAGAAATTGGTCTTGAGGATCGTTATTTAGCAGAAGATATTAAAAAATATCCGCTTGCTAAAGTCGAAAGCATTTTCCACATTCGGCATGAAGATGGCACGGTCCAATTTTTCGATACACCGCTTTCTCCAAGCGTTTTTGCGAAAGTGGTGATTGTAAAACCAGATGGCTTCGCACCAATTCCTGGTGATGTGTCGATTGAAAAAATTAAATTAATTCGTCGTTCAGCAAAAGAGCGTGTTTTTGTAACGAATACCATCCGCGCATTAAAATATGTTAGCCCAACTGGGAATATTCGAGATATTCCATTTGTCGTTATTGTCGGAGGGTCAGCCCTTGATTTTGAGATTCCGCAATTAATAACGGATGCACTTTCTCATTATTCGCTCGTTGCTGGCCGTGGAAATATTCGTGGCAAAGAAGGTCCTAGAAATGCTGTTGCGACAGGCTTAATCCTTTCTGGAGGTGCAGAGGCATGATTCCGGTTGTAAGTAAGCCAGCTATTTATTTTCATGCAGATAAAGATGCCGACCCTGAATGTATTAAACAAGTTTTATTTGGAATAGAAGAGGAAGGCATTCCGTGCGAGTTAGAAATTATCTCTTTAAAAGAAGAAGTGCAAGCCGCATTTCGAGCATCTGCGAGTTCTCCACTTCTAGTTGGCATTACGCTGAAAAATGATCATTTAGTGATTCATTATCGTAATTTGCCACCAGATAAGCCGCTATTTTCGGAATACCGTTTTGGAGCAGCAACACTCGAAAAACAGCGCAATATGGGAATGAATGCGGCGCGACTCGTTAAGGGTGTACCTTTTAAATAAGGAGGTGAAGGAATGCATCAAGCAATTGGAGTAATTGAAATTAAAGGACTTGCCTCAGCGATTACAGTAGCAGATACAATGGCTAAAGTAGCAAATATCCAACTCGTCGACACGGAAACAGCAAAAGGTTTTGGCTGGATTACCGTGAAAGTAGAAGGAGATGTTGCAGCAGTAAATGCCGCGCTCGAAGCAGGAGAACAAACCGCAATAGCCTCAGACAGCTTTATTGCGAAAAAAGTCATTCCTCGACCAGGGGAAGAGATTTTTACAGTGTTTTGGCCACAAGAAGACGAAGCGCCAGAAAAACCGGTAGAAGCAGAATTAATCGCAGAGCCGGAAGAAGTCGCTGAACCCGAAGTAGCGGCAGAACCAACATGTAATCTATGTCACGATCCACTATGCCCACGGGTAAAAGGCGATCCAAGACAAGATTGTATCCATTTTGAAGAAGAGAAGTAAACCTAATTTTGAGGAGGAAATAATAATGAATAATGCACTTGGAATGATTGAAACTAAAGGACTTGTCGGCGCAATTGAAGCAGCTGACGCAATGGTAAAAGCAGCAAACGTATCACTTGTAGGTTATGAAAAAATTGGTTCAGGACTTGTAACAGTAATGGTTCGCGGCGATGTTGGCGCAGTAAAAGCAGCAACAGATGCAGGCGCAGCAGCAGCTCGTAACGTTGGAGAAGTACAATCTATCCATGTAATTCCACGTCCACACAATGATGTAGAAACGTTGCTACCAAAAGGTCTATAAGCCGTGGAAAGAGAAGAATTAAAAGCAATAATCAAGCAAATAGTAGTAGAAAAAATTGGTGGTGCGGAAACAGAGATTCCAATCGGAGTCTCTAACCGCCACATTCATCTAACAGAAAATGACTACAACCAACTTTTCCCAAATGAACCTATTCAAGTGAAAAAATGGCTTAAACAACCAGGCGAATTCGCAGCCGAGCAAACACTTACTGTAGTCTCAGAAAAAGGGGAGCTACAACGTGTCCGCATTTTAGGGCCACTTCGGAAATTTTCGCAAGTAGAGCTTTCTAAAACAGATGCAAGAATGCTTGGAATGAACATCCCGATTCGTGTTTCCGGAGATATCGAAAGAACACCCGGAATCAAACTCGTTTCCAAACATAGCGAAATCTATTTACCAAAAGGAGCAATCATCGCCAAACGACACATCCATTTACCAGAAAGTGTGGCGAATGAATATGGCGTGAAACAAGGTGATGAAGTTTCTGTACTAGTAGGTTCGGAAATGCGCAGTCTCGTTTTAAACCATTGTACGATTCGGGTAAATGATCAATTTATTCCAGAAATGCACATTGATACAGATGAAGCGAACGCGGCAGATATTGCTGGCACGAGCTTTGCAAAAATAATCAAGTCGTGATCTGGTAAGGAGGTGGAGAAATGGATATTTTACAAACAGCGAATGAACGAATGGAACAGCTTGCAGTGCTAATGAATAAAGATATCGAACAAAAAATTCCAGCTGGGGAAAAAGTGAAAGTTGGCGTCGATTTAGGTACTTCCTCGATTGTGTTTGTTGTGTTAGATGAGAATAATGTACCACTTTTTGGTGCATTTGAATTTGCAGATGCTGTTCGCGACGGCCTCGTTGTCAATTACCGCGAGTCTGTAGAAGTTGTGACACGACTGAAAAACCGAGCAGAAAAATGTTTAGGAATAAGTTTGACACATGCTTCGGGAGCCATCCCACCAGGTACAGTTGGAAACAATAAAAAAGTGGTCGCGAACGTAATCGAAAGTGCTGGAATGGAAGCACTTTACACAATCGATGAGCCTACAGCGGCCGCCGCAGTACTTGATTTGCAAAATGGTGTAGTCGTCGATGTCGGCGGTGGAACAACTGGAATTAGTGTGTTTGAGAATGGTGAAGTAATTTATACCGCAGATGAACCAACAGGAGGAACGCATATGACGCTTGTTCTCGCTGGATATTATGGTGTCCCAGTAGAAGAAGCTGAACAGAATAAACGCGCGCAAAAAGATTCGAGCGAGCATTTTTCAGTCATGCGTCCTGTAGTGGAAAAAATGGCAGAAATTACCCGTGTTCATCTTGAAAAATCTCCCTCAGAGCCACTTTATATTGTTGGCGGTGCTTCTGCTTATAGTCAGTTCAAAGATACGTTTGAAAGCTATTTGAAGATGCCCGTTTTTCAACCTAATTATCCGCAGTATGTCACGCCTCTTGGTATTGCCATGAGTTCAGGGAGCGGAAATTTATGATAGAAAAATTAGTGAAAATCATTGTCCAACGCTTGGAACTTCGGGCAGAAACTAAAACTTCTATAACTGTGAGCAAAATGCCTCAGGATCCAGTAGCAGTTTTTATGGAAAGTGGGACGGTTCGGTTGACACAAGTAAACAAACATTTTCTTGAGCGAATACTTGGTGGCAACCGGGCAGAATCACTCACTTCTTGGTTCGAAAAAGCAGCAGATTACGGAGTGGTAATTGAACTAGAACTGTATGATAATGGCGAGCCTTGGCTGGATTATGCCATGCTCAGTCAGCTGGTTTATCCAGTTTTTACAAGTACTGGGGAGCAAATTTTTCATTCAAGTGGTCAAGTGATTTGCTACGGTGATAGCGCAATAATCCCAAGCGGAAGTACACTTTGCAAATATAAAAAGCAGCTTATTACACCGCTTGCAAATGAATATTTAACTAAAAATAATATTGCAGTGCGGGAAAGGCAGTGACGTTATGTTTATGGCAAAAATTACTGGCAGCGTAGTCTCAACGAAAAAAGAAGACTCGCTTACTGGTAAAAAATTAATGATTGTACAACCAGTTGATGCAAACGGGGAACATGTTCGCTCAGAAGAAGTGGCTTGTGACTCGGTTGGCGCGGGAATTGGCGAATATGTGCTTGTTGCTCGTGGAAACGCCGCTAGAAGTGTTTTTGCGGAACCAAATAGTGCGATTGACTCGGCAATTATTGCAATTGTCGATAGTTTTGATAAGTAAGGAGTGAATAACTCATGAGTATTTATACAAAAACCGGCGATAAGGGTACGACTGCACTATTTGATGGGAATCGTGTGAAAAAATATGATGACCGTGTTGAAACATATGGCTCGTTCGATGAGCTTAATGCGGAAATTAGTGTGGCAGAAAAATTCGTTACTTCTGCGGAGAATAAGGCTCTGCTGAGAGACGTCGAGCGCCAATTATTTTACGTTTGCGCAGAACTTGCAACAGAACACGAATCAGCCCTCGCCAGCAAAATTATCATTACAGAAGACGACATTCAAGCGCTTGAAAAAGTCATTGATGCCTATACAGCTAAATTGCCAAAAGTCGATAGTTTTGTGCTGCCAGGATCAAGTACGGCTGGAGCATTTCTTCATAGCGCACGGACGGTTGCTAGACGTGGCGAGCGATTATTAGTTCGTTTGTCAGAGCAAACGGCTGTCCGAAAAGAGCTATTAAAATTCGTCAATCGTTTATCTGATTTCCTGTACATCCTTGCTAGAGAAGAGGACTTTAGACAAATGCTCGACAAAGCAACCAAGCTCATTGTTGCTAAATACTTAGAGCGAACTGGGCAAGAAAAGCCGATTTCAAGCGACTTGTCATTTTCCTTTTGTGAAAAATTAATGCATCAGGTTTGTATCGTTTCTGAAGAAATAGGCGTTCCAGTCACACTCGCAATTGTCGATGCGCACGGCAATCCAAGATTTAATTATCGGATGGAGCATGCCCTTTTAGTTAGTGCAGAACTGGCGACGAAAAAAGCATACTCTGCTGTGGCGATGAAAACAAGTACAGAAAAATTAGCAGAAGCCGTTCAACCAGGAGCCCCACTTTATCAATTAGAAACGCTCACAAATGGTGACATTGTTACTTTTGGCGGAGGCGTTCCAATCTACGGAAATGATGGAGTGATTATTGGGGGAATGGGAATTAGCGGCGGATCAGTGGAAGAAGATATTCACATTGCAAAAAAAGCATTATCAATGATAGAGAAGGGGTAATTCTGTATGGAATCATTAGAACTCGAACAACTGGTGAAAAAAGTTCTTTTAGAAAAATTAACAGAACAAAAAGAAGCACCAGCAAAACCAATAACACAAGGTGCGAAAAGTGGTATTTTTGATACTGTTGATGAAGCCGTTCAAGCAGCAGTGATAGCGCAAAATTGTTATAAAGAAAAATCACTAGAAGAACGCCGCAACGTTGTGAAAGCAATTCGCGAAACTCTTTATCCAGAAATTGAAACAATTGCGACAAAAGCAGTAGCGGAAACAGGAATGGGTAATGTAGCAGATAAAATTTTGAAAAATACTTTAGCGATTGAAAAAACGCCGGGCGTAGAGGATTTATATACCGAAGTGGCTACTGGCGATAATGGCATGACGCTTTACGAACTTTCTCCATACGGTGTAATTGGTGCAGTAGCGCCGAGCACGAACCCAACCGAAACGTTAATTTGTAATACGATCGGCATGCTCGCAGCGGGAAATGCAGTTTTTTATAGCCCTCACCCAGGAGCAAAAAATATTTCCCTTTGGTTGATTGAAAAGCTGAATACAATTGTTCGCGAAAGTTGCGGAATTGATAATTTGGTCGTTACAGTCGAAAAACCATCTATTCAAGCTGCACAAGAAATGATGAATCATCCGAAAGTACCGTTACTTGTGATTACAGGTGGCCCAGGCGTAGTTCTGCAAGCGATGCAATCAGGCAAAAAAGTTATTGGTGCTGGAGCCGGAAATCCGCCGTCAATCGTAGACGAAACAGCTAATATTGAAAAAGCTGCCGCTGATATCGTGGACGGCGCATCTTTTGACCATAATATTTTATGTATCGCGGAAAAAAGCATTGTAGCAGTAGATAGCATTGCTGATTTCTTATTATTCCAAATGGAAAAAAATGGTGCACTACATGTGACCAACCCAAGCGATATTCAAAAATTAGAAAAAGTGGCAGTAACAGATAAAGGCGTGACAAATAAAAAATTAGTCGGAAAAAGTGCCGCAGAAATTTTAAAAGAAGCTGGCATAACTTGTGATTTTACCCCGCGTTTAATCATTGTAGAAACGACAAAAACGCATCCATTTGCAACAGTGGAACTATTAATGCCAATCGTTCCGCTTGTAAGAGTGCCTGATTTTGACGAAGCACTTGAAGTAGCGATTGAGTTAGAGCAAGGATTACACCATACTGCAACGATGCATTCACAAAATATTTCCAGATTAAACAAAGCGGCAAGAGACATGCAAACATCCATCTTTGTAAAAAATGGGCCTTCATTTGCAGGATTAGGTTTTAGAGGTGAAGGTAGCGCTACGTTTACCATTGCAACGCCTACCGGAGAAGGAACCACTACAGCACGTCATTTTGCTAGACGCCGCCGTTGTGTTTTAACTGATGGTTTTTCGATTCGTTAAGAGGAGGCAAAGTGAATGAATAGCTTTCAAATTAAGACAAAAGTAGCTTTTGGTACGAATAGTTTACAAGTGTTAAAAGAAATTAAAAACAAAAATGTCTGGATTATTTGTGATCGTTTTTTAGCTGATGGAGAAGGACTTCAAGGATTAATTGGTCAGCTGGATGCGTCGAATAATGTGCATATTTTCACCGATGTTGTCCCGGATCCACCAATTTCGAAAGTAGCTGGCGGCGTTAGTGAGGCGGGCAAAATTCAACCGCAAGTAATGATTGCTTTTGGTGGTGGTTCGGCGATTGATACGGCAAAAGGAATTTACTACTTTGCCAAACGTTTGGAGAAAATTAATATTAGTACGTTTATTGCGATTCCGACAACAAGTGGAACTGGATCCGAAGTAACAGCCGCAACCGTTATCACCGATCCAACGACAAAAATTAAGTATCCACTTTTCCTAGACGAACTTATACCGGATATGGCTATTTTGGATGCGCAACTGGTTGTCACGGTACCGCCCGCGATTACAGCAAACACTGGGATGGACGTATTAACACACGCCATTGAAGCGTATGTTTCTAAAGCCGCGAGCGATTATACCGATGCCCTAGGTGAAAAAAGTGTCCAGTTAACGCTTCGTTTCTTAACGAGTTGTTACGACGATGGCCGCAATTTAGCCAACCGTGAAAAAATGCATAATGCTTCGACAATGGCGGGAATGGCATTTAACTGCGCCAACCTCGGCTTAAATCATAGCATTGCGCATCAACTCGGTGCTCAGTTCCACGTGCCACATGGCTTAGCAAACGCAATTTTACTGGATGCAGTTATTCGTTTTAATGCCTTTAAAAACCGCGAAACAGAGCAAAAATATGCAGAAATGGCGCGGATTTGTGGAATTGCATCCAGATCTGATTCGAACGAAACTGCTGTCCGCTTACTGCGCGAACGTATCGTAGCGATGATGGAACATATGCAAATGCCGCGCACATTAACAGACGCTGGTGTAGCAAAAGAAAAAGTCTATGCAAAAATGGACGAAATTGCAACAAATGCACTGAAAGACGCTTGCTTGCCAACAAGTCCAACGACACCGTCACATCAAGAACTAAAAGAAATTTTAGAACAAATTATTTAGATTTTACGTTAAAAAGGAGGATAAAATATGTCAGCATATTTGGCAGAATTTATTGGTACGATGGTTTTGATTATGTTTGGGAACGGCCTTTTAGCAGGATTAACTTTAAACAAATCATTATCACAAGGTGCAAACTGGGTAGTTGTCACTTTTGGTTGGGGTTTTGCTGTAATGATTGGGATTTATGTGGCCGGAGCATATAGTGGGGCGCATTTAAACCCAGCTGTAACAATCGCTCTCGCAGTTGGAGGGTCATTCCCTTGGGCAGAGGTAGTTCCATATATTATCGCCCAAATCGCCGGAGCATTTGTCGGAGCATCAATCGTTATTTTACATTACTATCCACATTTTAAAGCGACACCACAAGAAATTGATACACATGGTATTTTTTCCACAGGACCAGCAATTCGAAATACACCTTTCAACTTAATCAGTGAAATTATCGCAACATTTGCCTTTATTTTTGGTTTACTTATGATTGGGGCGAACAGTTTCACAGATGGTTTAAACCCATTAATTCTCGGTTTCCTCGTAGTCGCAATCGGAATGAGTTTCGGACCAACGACTGGTTATGCAATTAACCCAGCACGTGACTTAGGACCAAGACTTGCTTACTTTTTACTACCCGTCCCAAATAAAAGTGGATCAGACTGGCGCTACGCTTGGATTCCAATCGTAGGACCAATCATCGGTGGTCTACTAGCCATTGGACTTTTTAACATTCTTTTATAAAAAAATAACATGGAGTAAACAAAGAACAGCTTGTTTACTCCTTTAAAAATGAGAAAGGACTGAGCTATATGCACAAAATTATGGCGATAAACGCAGGGAGTTCTTCACTGAAATTCCAAATTTTTACAATGCCAGGAGAAGAAGTCTTAGTTAAGGGCTTAATTGAAAGAATCGGATTACCAGATGCCATATTCAACATGTCCTTTCAAAACGAAAAAATCAAAGAGACCCGTGCGATAAATAATCACGGAGAAGCAGTTGAACTTTTGTTAGAGCAATTAAAGGCGCATCAAGTGATTAATGATTTAAATGAAATTATCGGAGTCGGGCATCGTGTGGCTCACGGCGGGGAAGCTTTTGTTAAGTCGTGTATTGTAACGGATGATGTTGTGAAGGGGATTGAAGATGTGACGAGTCTTGCTCCACTGCATAATCCAGCGAACATCATTGGCATTAAAACGTTCCGCGAATTGCTGCCAAATGCAGTTTCGGTAGCAGTGTTTGATACGGCTTTCCACCAAACGATTCCAGAAGAAAACTTTTTATATGCGCTTCCTTACGAACTTTACGAAAAACATCATATTCGAAAATACGGTTTTCATGGGACGAGTCACAAATATGTTGCGCAAAAAGCGGCAGAAGTTCTGGAAAAACCTTTAGAAAAATTAAAAATTATTTCTTGTCATTTAGGTAATGGAGCGAGTGTTTGTGCGATTGAAGCTGGGAAATCAGTGAATACTTCGATGGGCTTTACGCCAAATGCTGGCTTGATGATGGGAACACGTTCTGGTACAATTGACGCGACAATCATCCCGTATTTAGTTGATGAATTAGGCTATAGCTTGGATGAAGTGATGCATATGATGTCTAGTGAATCTGGTGTTCTTGGCGTTTCAGGAATTTCAAGCGACTTTAGAGACATTGAAATCGCGGCAGAACAAGGCGATTCGCGCGCATTATTAACACTTCGCATGTTTACCGGCCAAATCTGTAATTATATCGGTGCATACGCTTCAGCAATGAACGGTTGCGACGCTTTATTATTCACAGCAGGAGTGGGCGAAAATTCCCCGCTGATTCGCAAAATGGTTACAGAACAGCTCAGTTACCTTGGCGTAACGTGCAATGTGACAAAAAATAATGCGGGTGATATGATAATTAGCGATGATAACGAAGCGGTCAAAGTGTGCATCATTCCAACCAATGAAGAACTAATGATTGCTCGGGATGTAGAAAAGTACGCAAAACAAACGATAAGTTAAGGAGCGATTTGATGTGAAAATAACGACGGCTTCTCACGGTGGCAACTACAACGAACTAGCAAAAAAACATGGACTTACAAAAGAAATGGTACTCGATTTTAGTGCGAATATTAATCCACTTGGAGTCCCAGCTAGTTTGAAACAAACGATAACTGCAAATTTGGATCAACTGGTAGAATATCCAGAACCAGATTACTTGGCGCTCCGTGCGCGAATTGCCTCGTTCCATCAACTCGACCTAGCGAATGTTATCCCTGGAAACGGGGCGACGGAGCTGATTTTCGGAATAGCAAAAGTAACTAAGGCGCAAAAAGTTCTCTTACTTGCGCCTACTTTTGCGGAATATGAACGTGCTTTTTTTGATGCGGAAATTGTTTATGCAGAATTAACGAATGAAACCCATTTCGCAGCAGCTAAAATCGTACTAGCGACACTCGAACGAGAACCAGATATCGATGCCGTTTGTTTGTGCAATCCGAACAACCCAACCGGACAACTAATTTCGCAACAAGAAATGGTGCAAATTGCTGCTTTATGTGAAAAACGAAACATTTATTTAATTATCGATGAAGCTTTTATGGACTTTTTAGAAGACAATGAAACGATTTCAATGATTCCTTATTTGCAACAATTCCCACATTTAGCAATTATTCGCGCTTTTACCAAGTTTTTCGCGATACCAGGACTACGACTGGGTTACTTATTAACGAAAAACGATTTATTATCCGAGGCGCTACTTCAAATGCGCGAACCTTGGTCTATCAATACATTTGCTGATTTAGCAGGGCAGATTTTATTTGACGATACCGATTATATTAACCAAACATACAGCTGGCTTTCAGCAGAACGCGAATTTCTATACGAAGGCTTAACTGGGTTTCCAGAACTTACAGTGTATCGACCAAGCGTTAACTACATATTTTTCCACCTTGAAAAACCGCTCGACTTACGAAAAGAATTGCTGTTAAAAGGGATTTTCATTCGCAGTTGCGCAAATTACCGCGGGCTATCCGAAAATTATTACCGAGTTGCGGTGAAAAGTAGGGATGATAATAGCCAACTTTTGTCTGCGCTTGAGGTGGTTTTCAGTGGAAATTAAAGCAACTTGCCCAGCTTCATGTGGCGAACTTTTACAAGGATGGATTGCGGGCGGCGAAAAACTGATTTCGTACCCAATCAACTGGTATTCCGAAGTAACTTTGTCCGATAAACTGGGAGTAAATAGCTCTGGGCACACAAAAGCATGGCTTGCATTCGATTTAACGTGCGAGTATTTTGGCATGACAAAAAGAGAGCGCCCACCGGTATCGCTACAAGTAAAATCAACTATCCCGGTCGCTAAAGGAATGGCAAGCTCCACAGCTGATATTGCTGCAACAATTGGAGCTACCGCAAAATGGCTCAATAAACCGATAACCGAATCTGAAATCGCCAAACTCTGTCTACAACTTGAACCAACCGATAGTACCATTTTCAAATCACTAACCTTATTCGATCACTTAAAAGGGGACGTAATCCAAAGCTCCAACTGGATGCCAAAACTCGGTGTCGTCGTATTAGAACCACTTACCATCTTAGAAACAGCCATCTACCGCCAAAAAGACCACCAAGAACAATTACTCAAAAACGAACCGCAACTAGCAAAAGGGCTGCAACTTTTCAACCAAGCTGTCGCGCAAAAATCCATCCACCTACTTGGCGAAGCTGCATCCATCAGCGCAGCGTGTAACCAAGCCATTTTACCCAAACCATTTTGGAATGAGTTAGTAGAAGTAGCGGAGAATCTTGATTTAGTGGGGCTGAATGTCTCTCATAGTGGAACAGTTGTCGGTTTGCTTTATGATCTTGAAAAAACTGATCCACTAGAAATTTTATTTGAATTAGAACGGCGCTACGTCACCACTTTTTATAGCAGATATTACTTCCGAGAGTTAGTAAATGGTGGGGTACGAATTATTTTCTAGAGCAAATTCTTCTTGCAAGCGGTCTAATTTATGCTATAATAACCTTGATAAACGAATTCGTTCATACAAACAGTTAGATACTGGAAGTCTGGTGAAAATCCAGCACGGTCCCGCCACTGTAAGGAGTTAGACACTCTAAGTCAGGTCTTTTATCTAATTGTTTTAACTGGTTATACTGCTTCGAGGCAAAGCATGTATAATTCTTGGTTCCAGTGTAGTTGTCTCACTGGGGCTTTTTTATTTGTTTTTAAAAGCAAATAAGCCCACTGTAAATGGTTTGGTGCCGAGAAGCTGAACGAAGCAACGTTTTATCAAGCACCATACGCACAAAGATGTGCACCGCTTAGTTTTATGGTGGGCAATGATCTTTTCAACGGTGAAAAGAGTGATACAAGGAACGTATCTTCATTGCCTATTTACAAAAAAAGATTTGACATTTCCACGTGTTTGGTTTTTAATAAAGTGGACAAATAAAATATTTTACGGTACAAAGGCGTACTGTTTACTTAGCAAAGAAGCTTTGAGTTGGAAGAGGAAATTTCTCTACTCAAAGCTTCTTTTTTTAGTTTTAAAAAATTAGGAGGTAATCTCATGCAAAAAGTTAGTTTTAAAACAGACCTTTATATTGGCCAAGGAGCAACAGATCGTTTACTTGATTTTAAAGACAAACAAATCTTCATCGTAACGGATCCATTTATGGTTAGTTCGGGAATGATTAATGCCATTACAGAAAAAATTGATCCATCGAATACATATACGATTTTTAGCGAAATTATTCCAGATCCACCGATTGAAAACGTGGTAGCAGGAATTGAAGTTTTAAATGAATGTGATGCAAACTTGATGATTGCTATCGGTGGTGGTTCTGCGATCGATGCGGCGAAAGCAATGAAATTCTTCGGTCAAAAACTTGGTACGGTACGCGCGATGCCTTTCATCGTTATCCCGACAACAAGTGGAACTGGCTCAGAAGTAACTAGTTTCTCCGTTATTACAAACAAAGAAAAAGCGATTAAATATCCACTTATTACAGATGCCATTTTGCCTGATGAAGCGATTTTAGATGCGGACTTAGTAAAATCTGTACCACCAGCAATTACAGCGGACACTGGTATGGACGTGTTAACGCATGCGCTTGAAGCATATGTATCCACAAAAGCCAACGATTACTCAGATGCAATGGCAGAAAAAGTAATCCAATTAGTATTCACTTACTTAGAACGTGCTTATAAAGACGGAAATGACCTGGAAGCGCGTGAAAAAATGCATAATGCGTCTTGTCTAGCAGGAATGGCGTTTAATATTACATCACTTGGCTTAAATCATGGTATCGCTCATACAGCTGGAGCTAAATTTAAAATTCCGCATGGCCGTATGAATACATTACTTTTACCACACGTAATTAGCTATAACGCTGGAATTACAAGTGATTTCGGTAACAATCCAGATAACCGTGCAGCAGAACGTTACACAGCAATTGCGAAATTACTAAAAATGCCAGCATCCAACACAAGACTTGGTGTTCGCAGCCTGATCAATGCAATTAAACAACTGCAAAAGAAACTCAATATGCCGACAACCTTATCAGAATGTGGTGTTAGCCGCACAGATTTAAATGAAAATATCGCTCAAATCGCTGAAGGCGCGCTAAACGACGGCTGTACTGCAACGAATCCTAGAACACCGACAGAAACAGATGTTAGTGCTATTCTCGAAAAAATGTTGGCATAAAAGTTATTTATTTCACAACTGGAATCAAATAACCTATTGACATCGTTTTCATGCTACTTTATAATAGAACCGAGCACAAAGACGTGTGGAATTATAAATATAGCAGAGCAACGGGGCTCCCTCAAAAATATTGCACAATATTTTTAAGGGGCTCTTTCTATTTTCTTGGAGGAATTTTTCTCTAGCTCTTTAACTCTTTCGCTCAAGTAAATGCTTCTATAGAATGATTTTGTCCTTTATTGTGACGAATCAATCAATAGCAGAAGAAGAGGACGTGACAGAAATGAATGGAAGAATTGTAATAGCCGATGATGAACCTATTACAAGAATGGATATCCGAGACATCTTGGAAGAAGCGAACTACAATGTTGTAGGGGAAGCGACAGATGGTTTTGAAGCAATTGAGCTTTGTAAAACACATCAACCAGATCTTGTTATTATGGACATTCAAATGCCACTCTTAGACGGCTTAAAAGCAGGGAAACGAATTATTTCAGATGGCCTTGCTGGCGGAATTATTTTACTTACTGCATTTAGTGATCAAAAAAACACCGAGAAAGCAAAAGGATTCGGAGCATTAGGTTATTTAGTCAAGCCACTTGATGAGAAAAGTTTGATCCCAACGGTTGAAATGAGTATTGCCAAAGGGCGAGAAACAAGGAAATTAGAACAGCAATTAGAAAAGCTCACCAAAAAATTAGAAGAACGCAAAGTGATTGAAAAAGCAAAAGGTGTGCTTATGATTGAGAACAACATCACAGAAGAAGAAGCCTACAACATGATTCGCAACCTGAGTATGGACAAGCGTTGTCCGATGATGGAAATCGCAGAAACGATTGTGATGAGCGATGACTAAAACGATTCGAGAAATGTGTTTACGCTATACGGATTTGTCTGAACATGATATTGATGAATTGATTCATACAGCTAAGTCATTAAGCGTGTCTTCCATGTATCAAGATGTAGATGTGTTTATTGATGTCTATAACAAACTTACTAGTGAAGCGCTTGTAATTCATCATACACCACCGAAAACAACCCAATCACTTTACAAAAATAAAGTAGTCGGAGAAACAGCCCTTCGTACAAACGAACCAGGTGTACTTAGAACGCTTGAAACGGGCATGAATTCCAATGACTTACTTGCAAAAACACAAGAAAACGTATTAATTCGCCAAAAAGTCTACCCAATTCGCAACAAGCAGCGAGTCATCGCCGTGCTTATTCTAGAAAACGATATCAGCGCCGAAATTAAAGCGCATTTTGAAATCGATAATGAAGAAACGGCATATCGTGATGTCTCCACTACGCTTTCCGCGATGAGCAAACTAAGCGATTCTATTACCGATCAGCTAGATGACGCGATTTTAATTTTTGATCGTAAAGGTATTTTACAACAAAAAAATTGCGCGGCAGACCAGTATTACGAACGACTTGGTTACATGGAAGATATCCAAGGCATGCATTATGATAATTTATCACTCGACCAGATTATGTTTGACGCAATTATGTATCAAATCGAAACTGGGAAACAACCAATTCAACTTAAAAAAGAAGTGGTTATTGCCGGGAATTACTTTATTATGAAGCAGATTTTCGTGAAAGAAGAAGACGAGCAAGAATGCCGTTTTATTCTTATCTTGCATGACATTACAGATATTAAGGTGAAAGAAGCAGAAATCGTTTCTAAATCAGTAGCGATTCGCGAAATTCATCACCGTGTCAAAAATAATTTGCAGTCTGTCGTTTCCTTGTTACGAATTCAAGGCCGACGTTCGACAAGTGTTGAGGCACAGAAAATTCTAAATGAAAGTGTCAGCCGAATCCTTGCTATTGCAGCCACACATGAGCTTTTATCGAAGCAAATGGAAGATGGAATTAATCTTTACATGGTCATCGAAGCAGTTGCCTACAATATTGAAAGATGTTGTACGGATTGCCCAAAAGTGGCAGTTAGAATGGATATCGATAAACGTATTTATTTGGATAGTGACCGTACTGTGGCGCTGGCGCTCGTTATAAATGAGCTACTGCAAAACTCCTATGATCACGCATTCCATCCAAATGAATCCGGCGAAATTTTACTACAAATAAAAGAAGAAAAAAACTTAATTCACGCAGAAGTAACGGATAATGGGCATGGCTTCAACGTTCGCAAAGTGTCCGAAAAAAGCCTAGGACTTTCCATTGTCAAAAGTTACATTAAAGATAAACTGCGAGGCAAAGTAACAATTGAATCGAATGAACATGGAACAAAAACAATGTTTGATTTTAAATACAATTCTATCCATGCTACAAAGAAGTAGCTATGAAAAAGCAATGAAGCTTAAAGCCAAGTAACGATACTGTTATTTGTCTTTAAGCTTTTTCTTTTTGCTAGAAAGGAGTGAGGGTTTTGGCGGAAACAATTTTAAGTGTAGGGATTGACCTTGGAACGTCGACAACACAACTCATTTTATCCGAGTTAGAAATTCAAAATATGGCATCGAGCTTCACCGTACCGCGGATTGTTATTTCAGACAAGCGGATTATTTTTAGAAGTGAGATTCTATTTACACCGATTCTTGCTGATAATTTGATTGACGTGGAGGCAATTCGTGATTTTGTAACGAGAGAGTATGCCAATGCAGGAATTAAAAAAGAAGAAATTGGCATGGGGGCCGTTATTATCACGGGTGAAACAGCTCGTAAAGATAATGCGAGCAACGTGCTAGAGGCAATGAGTGGTTTTGCAGGAGACTTCGTTGTTGCAACTGCTGGTCCGGATTTAGAAAGTATCATTGCCGGAAAAGGAGCGGGCGCGCACACGTATTCCAAAAATAATAACACATCCGTTGTGAATTTGGATATTGGCGGTGGAACAACGAACTTATCGCTATTTGATCGCGGGGAACTCATTGATACAGCTTGCTTAGATATTGGTGGTCGGTTAATTAAAGTAGACCGTGAAACAAGAAAAATCACCTATATTGCTCCAAAAATTCAAGCTTTAATCGAAAAACGTGGTTATCCAATCACGCTTGGTGGAACAACTTCACCAGAAAATTTACAGCCAGTTTTAGGCGAAATGGTCGAATTACTAAAAAACAGTGTTGCTCTCGGGGCGCCAAATGATTTTTATGAAACAATCATTACGAATAAAGGCTTGAAATTTTTAACGGAAATTGAATGTATCTCATTTTCCGGAGGCGTTGCAGATTGTATTTCCAGTGGCGCGCTAAGTGATCCATTTAGATATGGCGATATTGGTTTACTGCTAGGAAAGGCTATAGCTGAATCTAGCTTGATGACCGAAAAAAAGTATATCGAATCTGTCGAAACCATACGGGCGACCGTGGTGGGAGCCGGTTCACACACAGCTGAAATTAGCGGTAGCACCATTACGTACACCGAGAAAATTTTCCCAGTAAAAAACATTCCGATTTTGAAACTTGCCAAACAAGAAGAAGATGAAAATATGGCAGAAGTCATCAAGGAAAAACTTAGCTGGTTCAAAATAGATAATGAAATGGAACGTATTGCGCTTGCAATTGAAGGCGAAAATAGCCCAAGTTTCCAGCAAGTAACAGAGTATGCGAAAGCCATTTGCGAAGGAATGAAAGAACCGATTGCACTTGGTCATCCGCTAATTATCATTACTTGGCATGACATGGCAAAGGCCCTCGGACAAAGCATTTTCGGGCATTTACCAGCCGGCTATCCACTAATTTGTTTGGATAGTGTCAAAGTCGATAATGGTGATTATATTGATATAGGAAAACCAGTTGCTGACGGGAAAGTGCTACCAGTAGTAGTAAAAACCTTAGTCTTTAACTGATCCACATAAATAGCTTTAATTTTGAGAGGAGGATTTATCGAATGATTTTAAAAACGAATTTATTCGGCCATACATACCAGTTCAAATCCATCACTGATGTGTTGGCAAAAGCAAACGAAGAAAAATCAGGCGATCGCTTAGCCGGAGTTGCTGCTGAATCTGCAGAAGAACGTGTAGCTGCTAAAGTGGTGCTTTCTAAAATGACGCTTGGAGATTTACGTAATAATCCGGTTGTCCCATATGAAACAGATGAGGTAACACGTATTATTCAAGACCAAGTAAACGACCGTATCCATGATTCCATCAAAAACTGGACAGTGGAAGAATTACGGGAATGGATTTTAGACCATAAAACAACAGATGCTGACATTAAACGTGTTGCACGCGGCCTAACGTCAGAAATTATTGCTGCTGTTACTAAACTAATGTCCAACTTAGATTTAATTTATGGAGCTAAAAAAATCCGTGTTATCGCACATGCGAACACAACAATCGGTCTTCCAGGAACTTTCTCCGCTAGACTACAACCAAACCATCCAACTGATGATCCTGATGGTATCCTTGCGTCACTAATGGAAGGATTAACTTACGGGATTGGGGATGCGGTAATCGGACTTAACCCAGTAGATGATTCTACTGATAGCGTAGTTCGCTTACTTAATAAATTTGAAGAATTCCGCAGCAAATGGGATGTGCCAACACAAACTTGTGTACTTGCACATGTGAAGACTCAAATGGAAGCAATGCGTCGCGGCGCTCCAACTGGTCTTGTATTCCAATCTATCGCAGGTTCTGAAAAAGGTAACACAGCTTTCGGTTTTGACGGAGCAACTATTGAAGAAGCTAGACAATTAGCCCTTCAAAGTGGTGCTGCAACTGGACCAAACGTAATGTACTTTGAAACAGGACAAGGTTCTGAACTTTCTTCTGACGCACATTTCGGCGTAGACCAAGTAACAATGGAAGCTCGTTGTTATGGATTCGCGAAGAAATTTGATCCATTCCTAGTAAATACAGTAGTTGGATTTATCGGACCTGAGTATTTATATGATTCCAAACAAGTAATCCGCGCCGGCCTTGAAGATCACTTCATGGGTAAATTAACTGGTATTTCTATGGGTTGTGACGTATGTTACACAAACCACATGAAAGCCGACCAAAACGACGTAGAAAACTTATCAGTACTTCTAACTGCAGCAGGATGTAACTTTATCATGGGTATTCCTCATGGTGATGACGTTATGCTTAACTACCAAACAACTGGTTACCACGAAACAGCCACTTTACGTGAATTATTTGGCCTAAAACCAATTAAAGAATTTGATCAGTGGATGGAAAAAATGGGATTCAGCGAAAATGGTAAATTAACTAGCCGTGCTGGAGATGCATCTATTTTCCTAAAATAAGGAAGGGAGGAACTAAGCGATGAACGAACAAGAATTAAAACAAATGATTGAAGGCATTTTAACAGAAATGTCTGGTGGTAAAACAACTGATACAGTAGCAGCTGCACCAACTAAATCTGTAGTTGAAACAGTTGTAACAGAAGGTAGTATCCCAGATATTACTGAAGTAGATATCAAAAAACAATTACTAGTACCAGAACCAGCTGATCGTGAAGGTTATTTGAAAATGAAACAAATGACACCTGCTCGACTTGGTTTATGGCGCGCTGGTCCACGTTACAAAACAGAAACAACTCTTCGTTTCCGTGCGGACCATGCAGTAGCACAAGATTCCGTTTTCTCTTACGTTTCTGAGGATTTAGTAAAAGAAATGAACTTCATCCCAGTAAACACTAAATGTCATGATAAAGATGAGTACTTAACTCGCCCAGACTTAGGTCGTGAATTTGACAATGAAATGGTAGAAGTTATTCGTGCTAATACTACGAAAAACGCAAAACTACAAATCGTTGTCGGTGACGGACTTAGCTCGGCGGCAATTGAAGCTAACATCAAAGACATCTTACCATCCATTAAACAAGGTTTGAAAATGTATAACTTAGATTTTGATAACATTGTTTTCGTTAAACATTGTCGTGTACCTTCTATGGATCAAATCGGCGAAATCACTGGCGCTGACGTAGTTTGCTTACTTGTAGGTGAACGTCCAGGTCTAGTAACAGCTGAATCCATGAGTGCATACATTGCTTACAAACCAACAGTTGGTATGCCAGAAGCTCGTCGTACAGTTATTTCTAACATTCATAGCGGCGGAACTCCACCGGTTGAAGCAGGCGCATATATTGCTGAATTAATTCACAATATGCTTGAGAAAAAATGTTCTGGTATCGACTTAAAATAAGCTAGTTAGAGGAGGAAACTTCATGAAAAATGATAAATTACCTGCATCCGTTTTAAGTGTAAAAGTTGTATCTAACGTAGACAACGGTCTATTTAAACAACTTGACTTAAAACCGCATCAAAGAAGCCTTGGTATTATTACATCTGATTGTGATGATGTAACTTATACAGCGCTTGACGAAGCAACAAAAGCAGCTGAAGTAGACGTTGTTTATGCGAAAAGTATGTATGCTGGTGCTGGAAATGCATCCACAAAATTCGCTGGTGAAGTTATCGGTATTATTGCCGGACCAAGCCCTGCAGAAGTAAAAAGTGGTCTTGCTGTAGCAGTAGATTTCATCGAAAATGGTGCTAGCTTTGTTAGTGCAAACGAAGATGATAGCGTACCTTACTTCGCACACTGTGTTTCAAGAACTGGTACATTCCTTTCTAAAGAAGCAAATGTTGCAGAAGGTGAAGCGATTGCTTACTTAATCGCCCCTCCACTTGAAGCAATGTATGCTCTAGACGCAGCGCTTAAAGCAGCAGATGTAACAATCGGAGCTTTCTACGGCCCACCGTCCGAAACAAACTTTGGCGGCGCACTTTTAACAGGTAGCCAATCTGCATGTAAAGCAGCTTGTGACGCCTTCAAAATGGCAGTAGAAAATGTGGCTGAAAATCCACTTCAATATTAAGGTGGTGCTAAAAGATGTCAAATGAAGCACTAGGTTTAATTGAAGTCACTGGTTTTCTTGGTGCTGTTGTTGCAGCTGATACATGTTTAAAAGCAGCGAATGTTGAGCTAATTCAATGCGAAGTCATTAGCGGCGGATTAACAACAGTTGAATTAACTGGTGATGTAGGTGCAGTAAATGCAGCTATTGAAGCAGGAAAAGCAGCAACAGAAGACTTAGGTTGTTTAGTATCAAGCCATGTTATTGCACGAATGAGCGAAGATACAAAAGCACTTTTTGTTCCTCAAGAAGAAGTTAAACCACAACCAAAAGAAGTCAAACAAGAAGAACCAAAAGAAGAAATTCAAAAAGTCGTAGAAGTGAAAACAAACACCAAGAGTGCAGAAAAAGAACTTCGCGCAATGAAAGTTATTGATTTAAGGAAACTTGCTTACACATTAGATAATGTGCCTATTCCAAAGAGCAAGATTAAATATGCGAACAAGGATAAACTTGTTCACGCACTAAAAGACATTTATGGAAGGAGTGAAAACTAGTGGCACTAGAAGATAAAGATTTACGCTCAATCCAAGAAGTTCGTAACCTCATTGAATCAGCTAACACTGCACAAAAAGAACTTGCTGCAATGAGCCAACAACAAATTGATACAATTGTAAAAGCAATAGCGGATGCTGGTTATGATGCTCGCGAAAAACTCGCAAAAATGGCACATGAAGAAACTGGCTTTGGAATCTGGCAAGACAAAGTAATTAAAAACGTCTTTGCCTCGAAACACGTCTACAATTACATCAAAGATATGAAAACCATTGGTATGTTAAAAGATGATAACGAAAATCAAGTAATGGAGGTTGCTGTTCCACTAGGCGTAGTTGCAGGATTAATCCCGTCAACGAACCCGACATCCACTGTTATTTACAAAACACTTATTTCCATCAAAGCCGGAAATAGTATCGTATTTTCTCCACATCCAAACGCACTAAAAGCAATTCTTGAAACAGTAAGAATTATTAGTGAAGCTGCAGAAAAAGCTGGTTGTCCGAAAGGCGCTATCAGCTGTATGACTGTTCCAACCATTCAAGGAACAGATCAACTAATGAAGCATAAAGATACAGCAGTTATCCTTGCAACAGGTGGTTCTGCAATGGTAAAAGCCGCTTATTCATCTGGTACTCCAGCAATTGGAGTAGGTCCAGGTAATGGCCCAGCATTTATCGAACGCAGTGCTAACATTCCTCGCGCAGTAAAACATATTCTTGATTCTAAAACATTCGATAACGGAACAATTTGCGCATCTGAGCAATCTGTCGTTGTTGAACGTGTGAATAAAGAAGCTGTTATTGCTGAATTTAGAAAACAAGGAGCTCACTTCTTGTCCGATGCAGAAGCTGTTCAACTTGGTAAATTCATCTTACGTCCAAATGGTTCAATGAATCCAGCAATCGTAGGTAAAAGCGTGCAACATATCGCTGACCTTGCTGGCCTAACAGTTCCAGCTGACGCAAGAGTACTTATCGCTGAAGAAACAAAAGTTGGCGCTAAAATCCCTTATTCAAGAGAAAAATTAGCTCCAATCTTGGCTTTCTACACAGCAGAAACTTGGCAAGATGCTTGCGAGCTTAGCATGGATATCCTTTATCATGAAGGAGCTGGACATACACTTGTTATCCACTCTGAAGATAAAGCGATCATCCGCGAATTCGCACTGAAAAAACCAGTTTCCCGTCTCT
Source organism: Listeria swaminathanii (assembly GCF_014229645.1). GTDB lineage: Bacteria > Bacillota > Bacilli > Lactobacillales > Listeriaceae > Listeria > Listeria swaminathanii. The sequence goes on from NZ_JAATOD010000001.1 coordinate 883,967, forward strand.
TAGTTAATACACCAGGAGCACTTGGCGGAATTGGCGCAACAACAAATCTTGTACCTGCTTTAACACTTGGTTGTGGGGCAGTTGGAGGAAGTTCTTCATCTGATAATATCGGACCTGAAAATCTTTTCAACATTCGCCGCATTGCTACAGGCGTTTTAGAGTTAGAAGATATTCGTAAAGAAGAAAACCAAGCAACATCTGAACTTCCGGTTGATGCAGACGCACTGATCCAAAGTTTAGTAGAAAAAGTTTTAGCAGAATTAAAATAAAAAATAAAACACTAATTGGAGGAATTTTAAAATGGCAAACGCAAACGCATTAGGTATGATCGAAACAAAAGGTTTAGTAGGAGCAGTAGAAGCAGCAGACGCAATGGTGAAAGCAGCTAACGTAACACTTATGGGTAAAGAACAAGTTGGTGGCGGTCTAGTAACAGTTATGGTTCGCGGCGATGTTGGCGCAGTTAAAGCAGCAACAGATGCAGGCGCAGCAGCAGCAGAACGCGTTGGTGAATTACTATCTGTACACGTAATCCCACGTCCACACAGCGAAGTAGACGCAATTCTACCAAAAAGCGCTGAATAAGATAAATTTTTAACATAAATCAGGAAAAAGCGTGAGCGTAAGGCAAGAGAGTTCCATCAGACTCGAAAAAAGCCCGAAACTTTCGCTTTTTACCAGATTTAAGCAAGATAAAGCTTCCCAACATTACTAACACCAATTGTAAATGGGACAAAAGGATGTGGTTCTTTGGCTATTTTGACAGAAGATGAGTTACGAAAAGCCTATTTACACACCGATTTAAAAACAACGAAAAAACTAGATATAAAAAAAGGCACGATTATCACACCTTCAGCTAAGAGTTTCTTGTCTGAAAAGAAAATCGACCTTCATTATATTGAAGAAATTGCAGAAACAAAAGTAGTAGTGGAACCAGTGAAAAAAGAAACTACTCGAGCAAAATTCCAAACGATTTATGGTGGAGCATTAGATGAGAAGCCAGAACATATGACGCATTTGCGTGGTAATCTGCTTGTATTTAAAGACCATCCACAAATTGCTTTCCGCGGAAAATTAGATACACTGGAAGCTGAAATTCTGGAAACCCAATGTTCCGTTGCAGCTGAATTTAAAGATCTTGCGGAAGATTTACAAGAAATCCTCACCTTTGTAAGAAATATTGTACGAGCGGAAGTTTTAAACGAGCAAATCGAATCAGTGAATTTGCTTGGAATGGATGAAAAAGAACTGCGGGAACGTAGTCATAATCCGAAAAAATATTACCAAATGACACACTTTATGCCTGATTATACGATGGGTAATGCTGTCATTCGTTTAAACAAAATAAGAACGATGGTCCGTGAAACAGAATTAGCTGCCTTCTTAGCTTTTAAGGAAGCAGATTATTCCATTAAACGACCAGACATTATTCAAGCGCTTAACCGATTATCGAGTTTATTCTGGATACTGATGTTCCGCGTGAGAACTAATGAATATAAAAAGTAAGGAGGCTTATTCATGAATAATGAGTTAATAACAAGCCTTATTGAAGAAGTCACTCGCCGCGCATTACTTGAAACTGGCGTAGAAGTAGAAGCATCTGGCCGTCACGTCCATTTAGATCGTGAAACAGTCGATGCACTATTTGGTCCTGGGTATGAACTTACTCATTTCCGTGACCTATCTCAACCGGGTCAATATGTTTGTAAAGAAAGAATTAGTATTGTTGGACCAAAAAGCGTTATTCATAACGTCGTAATTCTTGGACCAATCCGTAAGAAAACACAAGTAGAAATCAGTTCCACAGATGGTACGGCGCTTGGAATTAAAGCACCAGTTCGCGAAAGTGGAGACATAGCTGGAACACCAGGAATTTTACTTTTATCCGCAAAAAACAGCGTTCAATTATCTGAAGGACTTATTGTTGCAAAACGCCATATTCATATGACGCCTGCTGATGCAGAAAAACAACAAGTAACGCAAAGTGAAATTGTACAAGTGAAAATTAATGGTGACAGACCGCTAATTTTTGACGATGTTGTTGTTCGGATTAGCCCTGATTTCGCTACATATATGCACATTGATTATGACGAAGCCAACGCATGTGGTTTTAAAAAGGGAATTCGAGGTCAAATAATCAAGAAAACAAAGGCTAAATGAGTATGGAACTAGAAGCACTCATAAAAGCCGTCACTGAGGAAGTCATGAAACGATTAGAACTTCCAGAGAAAAAAATGATTATCATGGGGCAAGATTCAGAACACACTCTCAGACAGTGTTATCAAAAAGAATATCAAGTTTCGCTTTATGATCGTTCTGAACGCGCTTGTGACGTTTTATTACTGGAAGAATTGGACATCGCTGAATTAGCTCGAATCAGTTTGTTTGCACCGATGAACAAAAAAGAACAATTTATTACGGATCATCTTTTAGCAGGACGGCCTACTTGGATTATGAAGAGTGGGATAAAAGCACAGGCTTACAAACGTTCCGCTAAATTTGGTATCAGACAACTTTTTCAAGAGTACGAGGAGAAGCTGAGCAGATTTGGTGTCGAATTTATCGAAAGTCCGGTAAAAGACACGAAAGAAAGCAAAGTTATCACCGAACAGGATGTTGAAAAACTGACTAAGAACAAAAGCGAATTCATTTTGCCTAAAGGAAGTTTCTTAACACCACTTGCAAAAGACTATTTACAGGAAAACCGAATTAGCATTAAAGAAAGTTAGGAAGGAAGAGCGTCATGCAAATTGGAAAAGTTACCGGGAGTTTATGGGCAACAAGAAAAGACGAAAAACTGAATGGTTTAAAACTACTATTAGTAGAGATTTGTACCGATGAAACGGAAGATGTAAGACATTCCATAGTGGCAGCTGATAATGCCGGAGCAGGAAATGGCGATATTGTGCTCGTTACAACTGGTAGCGCAGCACGAGCATCTACTGGGGACAATACAATACCAGTGGACGCTTGTATCGTCGGCATTATCGACTCGGTAGAACGTTATGGCTGAACAGTCCTTAGGTATTCTTGAACTCAGGAGTATAAGTAAAGGTTACGAAATGGCCGATGTTTTCTTGAAAGCAGGCAATGTAACTTTATTTACTTTTCGTCCTACATGTCCTGGTAAATTTTTGATTATTTTGCAAGGTGCTTCCGGTGAACTTACTAGTGCGATGCAAGATGCGAAAGAAGAAGCTGGAAAATTTCATGTTTCTTCTTATATTTTGCATATGGCGCATGAAGAATTACTTGCTTTTCTAAACAATAAACATCCTAAAGTGGAAGTTGACGCAGTAGGCATTATCGAAATCAGTCAACTCGGTGCTGGGCTAAACGCGGTCAATGAAGCGCTGAAAAAATCAGCTATTCATTTAAAACGAATGACGCTCGGTGCTTCGATTGGTGGGAAATTTGTCGCTGTTTTTACAGGGGAAGTTAGTGCTATTCAAGAAGGGATGCGGATTCTAATCGAAACCGCCGAACCAAAAAAGGTGATACATCATACGGTTATTCCTTCTCCTGATGAACTTTTAAAACGCTATCTATAGAATGGAGGAACACTTTTGAGCATTAATGAAATTATTATTTATTTAATGGTTATCTTTATGATTTTAGGAGCTATTGACAAAATTATCGGTAACAAATTTGGCTTAGGTGCACAATTTGAAGAAGGTATTATGGCAATGGGTTCACTAACACTAGCAATGGTCGGGATTATTACGTTAGCACCAGTTTTAGCGAAAATTTTAAGCCCGATTGTTGTACCAATTTATACGGCGCTTGGGGCTGACCCGGCAATGTTTGCAACAACTTTACTTGCGAATGACATGGGTGGTTTTGCGCTAGCTCAAGAACTTGCGCTAACTCCTGATGCTGGTCTTTTTGCGGGAGCAATTTTAGGTTCGATGATGGGACCAACAATCGTTTTCACAATTCCAGTAGCACTAGGAATTATTAAAAAAGAAGATCACAAATATTTAGCAACTGGTGTATTATCCGGTATTATTACTATTCCAATCGGTTGTTTAATCGGTGGACTTGTAGCTGGATTCTCTCCAATCATGATTTTCAAAAACTTAGTACCAATTATTCTTGTAGCTGCTCTAATTATGTTAGGTCTTTGGTTCAAACCAGAAGGCATGATTAAAGGTTTCACTATTTTCGGTAAAGGCGTAGTAATTGTTGCTACTATCGGACTTGTTGCTGGAGCTGTTCAACAATTAACTGGTTTAACTATTATTCCAGGAATTGCACCAATCGGCGAAGGTATTGAAATCGTTGGTGGTATTGCACTAGTTCTTGCAGGAGCTTTCTGTTTAGTATTCGTTATTACGAAACTTTTCAACAAGCCTCTTATGAAAATGGGTAAATTACTTGGTATGAATGAAGTTGCGGCAGCTGGTATGGTTGCTACACTTGCAAACAGTATCCCAATGTTACAAATGCTAAAAGATATGGATGAGCGCGGTAAAATTATTAACGTTGCTTTTGCAGTATCTGCGGCCTTTGTTTTAGGTGATCATCTAGGCTTTACAGCTGGTGTTGCTAAAGATATGATCTTCCCAATGATCGTCGGGAAATTAGTCGGAGGGGTAACTGCTGTTGGTGTTGGTATCTACATGGCTAACCGAATGATGAAAAAAAATAAAACAAAAGAACAAACGGCGGTGAAAGATAATGGCTGATATTAGTAAAGAGTTAATCGAACAACTAGTAAAACAAGTTATCATTGAAAAAATGGGCCAAAGTTCCAAACACGTTGATCCAAGTGGTATTTTATCGATTAAACTTCCTGTTGTGAAAGTTTCAGAAGAAGATCGTTTAGATACAGGTAACCCGAGCGATGTTGTTTATACAAAAGACTTAGTAACACTAGAAGAAAGTAAACGTCTAGGTTTCGGTCTAATGGAAATGAAAGATACAACATTCGATTGGTTCTTGGATTATGATGAAGTGGACTACGTTATCGAAGGCAGACTAGATGTTGTCATTGATGGCAGAACCGTTTCAGCTGGACCAGGAGAAATTATTTTCATTCCTAAAGGTAGCCAAATCAAGTTTTCCGTTACTGGTGAAGCAAGATTTGTTTATGTTACTTATCCGGCTGATTGGCAGTCACAATAAAAATAAAAAAATGATTTCAGCTTAACGGCTGAAATCATTTTTTTTATTTTAAGGAATCGCGATATTCTTTCGGAGTCATATCGAATTCTTTTTTAAAGACTTTGCAAAAGTAGCTGGCTCTTGAGAAACCTAAGTTCTTGGCAATCGTATGCACCGCCCAGTCGCTTTTTTCTAATTGTTCTTTTGCATAGAGCATTTTTTGTTCGTTGACGTAATTGATAAAATTGATATTCAATTCATTTTTAAATAATTTACTTAAATAAAAGGGGCTTAAATAAACATAATTTGCGACTTCTTCTAAAGTAATCGAGCGATGAATGTTCTTTTTAATGTAGCGAATCGCTTGTTTGATTTCTTTATGCTCGCCGCCAGATTTACTTGAATTAACACTCTCTTTTTTAGGTTGTTTTTGTTTTTCATGCGCCGAGTAATAATCACTTAGAACGTCTAACACTTCAACAGTTTCAAGCGAATGAAGTAGGGCGGAGTGATCTGGATTTTTCTTGTTAAAGTCTTCATGAATTTGTTGCGTAAATTGATTTTCAACTTGACCAGTCATGAGTGGTTGAATATTGACAACTTTTTCTTTCTCCAAATGCAATTCCTCCTCCTTTTCGGCTCGCACTAATTATACCATAAAATCGCTTTAAATAACGTTTAATCCTGTATTTTAAATAGAACAATAAATTCTTTTTTATAACAAAATATTGTCATTTTCTTATCGTGGAAAATAGAAATTGAGAAAAAGTTCACACTGGTGGCTATTTTTGCCGGGTAAAACAGAAAAAATCGGTTTGTAAAAGCTTGCACTATTTTGCTTTCGGTGCTCTGAGTGACCTTGTACCAGTGGTTTAACAGGGATATAATGAAATGGAAATAACGCTTTCATGAGAGGGTGATCTTTTCAATTGAAGATTCAAAAATTAGTCTTATGTGCGATGTTGATTGCGATGTGTGTAATTGGCGCGAACATAAAATTAATGGGTTCTGTTGCATTTGACGCAGCTCCAGCTTTTATTGGAACTTTGCTGCTTGGTCCGATGTACGGCGCAGTGCTTGGGATTTTCGGTCATTTAACATCAGCATTACTGGCGGGTTTTCCGCTCACACTACCGATTCATTTGATTGTCGCTGGAATGATGGGCGTAACAATGATAGCTTACGGGTTTACACGCCAAAAACTGGCAGAAAAAAATCCACTAGTAGCTATTAGTGTATCGAGTGTTGTCGCTTTTGTTTTTAATTGCCCATTATCATTACTTGCACTTTATCCATTAATGCATCAAGCGGTGTTTGTTTTATTCCCAGTTCTTGCAGTGGGAACGATTTGCAACATTTTAGTCGCAGAAATCGTTTACCAAGTATTACCAGAACGCTGGAAAAGACGAATTGCCGGGTACTAAACAACTAAATAGGTGAATATATTAATCCGGGAAAGAGGTGAAAATCCTCTACAGGCCCTAGCTACTGTAATACGGACGAAAGCCAAACATATGTCACTGGAAGTAATTCCGGGAAGACTGGTGAGTAGGATGATGTTAAGTCAGGAGACCGCTTTTATATTCGATATCCAAAAACAACTTCTAAGGGAGCGAGTTGTCTTGATTAAGTAGATTTTCACGATGGGGAAGTTTCTTTGTGCTACAAGGAAATAGCTTATTTGCGTAAATCTCAAAAAGACGCCAAAGTTCTGTTTGGTGTCTTTTTTTATGGCTAAATTTGAAAGGTGAAAAGAGATGAACAAAATCTTAATTGCGGCTGCATCAAGTGGAGCTGGCAAAACAACAGTCACGCTTGGAATTATGCATGCACTGAGAAAAAGAGGCTTACGGGTTCAACCGTTCAAAGTAGGGCCAGATTACATTGACACCAATTATCATCAGGCGATAACAGGTGTTGCATCGATTAATTTAGATAGTTTCCTGATTGATGATGATGCTATGCTCGCTGCTCTTTTTCAAAAGCACGGGGAATCGGCGGATATTTCGGTGATTGAGGGTGTGATGGGATTATTTGATGGGCTTGGGATTGATCGTGACAATGCGAGCACGTCCTTTATTGCCAAATGCACGAAAACGCCCGTGATTTTAGTCGTGGATGGTAAAGCGATTTCGACTTCCGCGGCAGCAATTGTGGATGGTTTTAATCGTTTTGATCCGGAGCTGAAAATTGCTGGTGTGATTATTAATCGAGTTGCTTCTGAAAACCATTTTTCCTTAATTAAAGGGGCGATTGAGCGTTATACGGATGTGCCGGTACTAGGCTACTTACCGAAAAACGTGGCGGTTGCACTTCCAGAACGGCATCTTGGTTTAGTACCACAAGAAGAAATGACGGAATTAGAAACAAAATGGGAGTTACTTGGTGATTTGATTGCCGAACATGTTGATTTGGAACGATTGTTGGAAATAAGCAAGTCTAGTGAAGATTTGGTCGGAGAGTCACTTGATATCGCGCTGCCGGACTTTAGTGGACTTCGGGTTGCTTATGCGCTCGATGCAGCATTTCATTTTTATTATCAAGATAACTTAGAACTGATTCGTTCGACTGGGGCAACGCTGATTCCGTTTAGCCCACTGGAAGATAAGGAAGTTCCAAAAGCGGATTTCATCTATATTGGCGGCGGGTTTCCGGAGGTGTTTGCGGAGCGGCTCGCACGTAACAAAAGCATGAGGAAATCGATTTTGGCTGCGCATGAAAGATGCGTTCCAATTTATGCGGAGTGTGGCGGGTTGATGTATCTTGGTTCGCATTTGGAAATGGACGATGCCCAATATGAAATGGTCGGTATTTTTTCTGGGATAAGTAAGATGACGACGCGACTTCGGAAGTTTGGTTACTGTACCGCGACACCAAGCACAGACACGTTGATTGGCAAAAAAGGCTCCGCAATTCGGGGTCATGAATTCCATCATTCGATTTTTGAAACGACCGAAACACCTTGTCTAGAGCTTTCGAAAAAACGAGACGGCGAAATAGTGAAAGAATGGCTTGGCGGCTATCAAAAGGGGAATACGTTTGCGAGTTATTTGCACATTCATTTCTATCAAAATCCAGCAATCCTAGTTCAGATGTTTAGGAGTGCGCAGCGATGACATTACTATTTTATACGGCATCCTTTCTTTTAGATTGCTTGCTAGGTGACCCATACAGCTGGCCGCATCCAATCAAAGCAATCGGAAATTGGATTCAATTTTTAACGAACGTTTTACGGAAACTTTTTCATGCGAAGGCATTATATTTTGCTGGTGGATTATTATTCGTTCTAACGGTTGGTATGACAGGCTTTGTTTCATGGTTAATTCTTTACCTTAGTGCAAAAATTGCTTTCTGGCTTTACGCAGCTGTTTTCATATACTTGGCTTATACAACACTTGCGATGACTTGTCTTGCAAAAGAAGCGCGGAAAATAGAGCGGACACTAGCTGACGGGGATTTGGCGGCGGCTAGAGTGCAAGTTGGGATGATTGTTGGGCGCGACACAGATAAGCTATCGGCAGAACAAATTAGCAAAGCAACGATTGAAACTGTAGCCGAAAACACGGCAGACGGTGTAATTGCACCACTTTTTTACTTGTTCATCGGCGGACCAGTGCTTGCTTTAATGTATAAGGCGGTCAATACGCTGGATTCAATGGTCGGTTATAAAAATGAAAAATATCGCGCGATTGGTTTTGTTTCCGCGAAAATGGATGATATTGCCAATTTTATTCCAGCAAGACTATCTTGGTTATTCCTCGTTATTGCGAGTTTTATTTTAAGGTATGATGGGCGCGCAGCTTGGGTGATAGGACTTCGGGACCGGAAAAATCATACGAGTCCCAACTGTGCTTATCCAGAAGGTGCGGTTGCGGGGGCACTTGGTATCACGCTTGGTGGCACGCACGAATACTTTGGTGAAACAGTAGTTAAACCAACTATCGGCAGCGGCACCAAACCAGTGACACAAACAGAAATTAGCCAAACAATTCACTTATTATATGCGGCATCAACAATTGCATTTATCGTTTTTGCAAGTATATATCTAATACTATTTTAAAGGAGTGGCACAATGAATTACATTAAAAATCCAGCCAAAATTGAAGAGAAAAGCTTTGAAATTATTCAACAAATTATTGATGATATTCGTCCAGACTACACGTTTCAAAACAAACTAGAGGAAGCGATTATCAAACGTGCGATACATACGACAGCGGATTTTGATTACTTGGATAGCCTTGTTTTTCAACAAGACGCGATTGCGAAAATCATTCATGTTCTTCAAAATAAAGGAACGATTTTCACCGATACTAATATGGCGCTTAGTGGTATTAATAAACGACTTTTAGATGAATTAGGTTGTCAGTATCATTGTTATGTAAGTGATCCGGAAACAATGGAAATTGCGAAACAACACGGTATTACGCGGTCAATGGCCGGAATTAAGCTTGCTTCTTTAAAAGACGGACCGAAATTGTTTGTCTTAGGAAATGCGCCGACAGCGGTGTATAAAATTATCGAAATGACGGAAAGTGGCGAGTTACAAGCGGATGCAGTTGTCGCAGTTCCTGTTGGCTTTGTCGGTGCTGCTGAATGCAAAGAAGAAATTCTTGAAACAGATATTCCAGCAATTGTGGCACGTGGTAGAAAAGGTGGTAGTAACCTTGCTGCGGCGATCATTAATGCTATCTTGATTACGATGTAAAGAAGGCGACAACTGATGGAAGATTTTATTTATTATAATGGCAAAAAATATCGCAAAGGTTATACGACTGGAACGTGTGCGGCCGCCGCGGCTAAAGCTTGTGTTGAAATGATTTTAACACAAGAAGAAGTGAGCGCGGTACAAGTAACGACGACCGGGGGAACTATCCTTGAAATTCCTGTTGCACATCAACAATTTTCCAAAAATAAAGCAACTGCCGCGGTTCAAAAAGATGGCGGGGACGATATTGATGCGACTCACGGAATGTGGATTTTTGTGGATGTGGAATTAACGGATAGCGCTGAGATTGTATTAGATGGCGGTGTTGGGATTGGACGTGCCACGCAAAAAGGAATTTCTGTTGCAGTTGGCGAAGCGGCAATTAACCCGGCACCACGGAAAAATATTTTAGCAACGGTGCGCGAATCACTTGGCGAAAATCGTGGTGCAAACATTTTAGTTTATGCTCCGGAAGGCGAAGAACGTGCGAAACGAACGATGAACAGCAACTTAGGCATCATCGGCGGGATTTCTATTCTAGGCACGACCGGAATTGTTACCCCGATGTCGGATGAAGGCTGGAAAAAATCGCTATCGATCGAACTCGAAATGAAACGTAATCAAGGGATCGACCAAATTATCCTCGTTCCCGGCAATTATGGCGATGATTTTGTCCAAAATACACTTGGTTTCTCAAGTAATAATATCGTTTCGATGAGTAATTTTGTTGGTTATATGCTAAAAGAAACGCAGCGTCTCGCTTTCAAAAAAGTACTGATGGTCGGCCATTTCGGCAAATTAGTGAAGGTTTCGGCGGGGATTTTTACGACATATAGTAAAGATGCCGATGCTCGGGCAGAAATTTTGGTTGCCAATTTGGCTTTACTCGGCGCGCCGTTACCACTTTTGCAAGAAGTGGAGCAGTGCAATACGACGGAAGCGGCGGGTGAATTAATTGAAGCAGCTGGTTACACGCAAGTTTATGACGTTATCGCACAAAAAATTAAAACGAGATCAGAGCGCTTTTTGAAATTCACGAAACCAAGCGTGGAAATTGATGTTGTCACTTTTTCGACCGAGCGCGGTTTACTTGCTGCAACGAAAGACATCGACGTACTACGGGAGGAATGGCGATGATTACGGTAGTCGGAATTGGTCCAGGCGATACAAAACTATTAATCAATGAAGCAAAAGTGACGATAAGCAAGGCGGATACGGTATATGGCTCAACCAGACAATTACAAGAAATTGCCGAATTAACGACTGCAACACCCATGCTTTTACCAAAAAAACTAGCAGATTTAAAAAACATTCCTCATCAAAATCAAAATGTAGTGATTTTGGCATCGGGTGATCCGCTCCTTTACGGAATTGGCAACTGGGCGATGGCGAATTTTGCGAAAGATGTTCGAATTATTCCAGGTATTAGCGCCATCCAAATGATGTTTCACCAAATTAAATTACCAATGAATGATTGTTTTATTACGAGCAGCCATGGTAAAACGCCAAACTTTGATTTTTTATTGCAACATGAAAAAGTCGCAATGGTGACCGATACGATTATTGGACCATACGAAATTGCTGCTGAAATCTTAAAGCGAAACCTCCAAAAAATCATTTTTATAGGTGAAAATTTAAGCTCCAAAGAAGAACGAATCCACAAATTAAAGCCCGAAGATGTGGCAAAAAAATACGATATGAATGTAGTGGTGATTATAGATGAAGGATGAAGTATTTATTCGCGGCAAAGTACCAATGACAAAAGCGGAAGTACGAGCGGCGAGCATTGATTTGCTCGGTTTAGATGCTAGCTGTCGAAAATTCCTAGATGTCGGAGCTGGGACGGGGAGTGTAGGCCTTCAAGTAGCTTGTCAGTTCCCAGAAATCAAGGTCACTGCAATTGAGCGAAACCCGGATGCGGTCGATTTGATCAAACAAAACCAAGCCAAGTTTGGATTAGAGAATGTGGCAGTTATAGAAGCTTATGCGCCGATTGAATTAGCAGAAAACGATACATTTGACGCCATTTTCATTGGTGGAAGTGGTGGGAATTTAACCGATATTATTGATTGGTCACTGGCACAAATGAATCCGGGCGGCCGTTTAGTTCTTAATTTTATTTTGTTAGAAAATGCGTTAACCGCAATGAACCATTTAGAAAAATTAGCCGTGAGTGAATTAACGATGAAACAAATTCAAGTTTCGAGCTGGCATAAACTTGGCGCGGGGCATTACTTTGAACCACAAAACCCAACCATCATTATTGGCTGTAAAAAATTAGAGGAGTGAAGAAAATGGCAGAAGTACATTTCGTCGGAGCAGGACCTGGAGATAAAGAATTAATCACACTAAAAGGATATCAACTTTTAAAAGAGGCGGATGTAGTTATTTACGCTGGATCACTCGTGAATCCGGAGTTGCTGGAATATTGTAAAGCTGACTGTGAAATCCATAATAGCGCGAGTATGAACTTAATCGAAATTATTGACTGTATGGAAGCAGGTGTAACAGCTGGGAAAGAAGTTGTTCGTTTGCAAACGGGAGACTTTTCTATTTATGGTTCCATCCGCGAACAAGTCGAGGAAATGAAAAAACGCTCAATTCCATTTACATGTACACCTGGAGTAAGTTCATTCCTTGGTGCAGCGAGTAGTTTTGGCGTCGAATATACGGTTCCAGAAGTAAGCCAAAGTGTGATTATTACGCGAATGGCTGGCCGAACTCCAGTACCATCACGCGAATCGCTTAGATCATACGCAGCGCACCAAACTTCGATGGTTATTTTCTTATCCGTTCAAGGTATTAGAAAAGTCGTTTCAGAATTAATCAAAGGTGGCTATAAACCAGAAACACCAGCTGCGGTTATTTATAAAGCGACTTGGGCAGAAGAAAAGAAAGTAACTGGTACGCTAGAAGACATCGCGGAAAAAGTGACAGAAGCAGGAATTACGAAAACCGCACTTATTATGGTCGGCGATTTCCTTGGAGAAGAATTTTATTATTCCAAGCTATATGACAAGGATTTCAAACATGAGTACAGATAAAATTGCCATTATTGCTGTCACCGAACGTGGGCGTGATTTAGCAATAACGTTAGCAGAAACAGTAGCTGCAACGATTTTCGTTCCAGAAAAACATCACAATGCACACACACAAATCTTAACGCCAAATTTTGGAACAGGTCTGCGGACGATTTTCACGGAATATCAAGCGTTAATTTGCATTATGGCGACAGGAATTGCGGTTCGGACGCTGGCGCCAGTCATTGAAGATAAACTTTCAGATCCGGCAGTACTCGTCATGGATGAATATGGTCAATTTATCATTAGTTTACTTTCCGGTCATGTTGGTGGAGCGAATGCGTTAACGGAGCAAATTGCTGAACTAACAGGTGGCGCAGCAGTTATTACAACCGCAACCGATCGGGCCAATGTGGCGGCGATTGATAATATCGCTAAACAATTAGACGGTTACTTGCCCGATTTTAAAGCAACAACGAAGCGTATCAATGGCTTACTAGCAGCAGGAAAAGAAGTCGGTTTGCACGTAGATGAACCGTTTGAAGTTGATACGCGAGGTTTTACTTACAAAGAAGTGAGTCCGCAAATTTTCATATCAACTAAAAATAATTTACCAACCGCAAAACTAGAACGAATCCAGCTAGTACCAAGACAATTTATTCTTGGAGTCGGTTGCAGAAAAGGTATTTCGGTGGAAACAATTGATGCCGCCTTTAGACATTTTTGTGAACAAGAAAACATACACCCACGAGCATTTCGTGCGATTCATAGCATTACACTCAAAGCCGAAGAACCAGCAATTCTACATTTAGCGGAAAAATGGGGCATTGAGTTTATCGTCCATTCAGCGGAAGAATTGCAAACAGTGGCTGAAAAATACCCAACATCCGCATTCGTTCAAAAAACCGTGCAAGTAGGAAATGTCGCCTTATCAGCAGCTGATATTGGCAGTAATGGAAACGTGATTACAAGCCGATTTGCCGAAAATGGTGTGACATTCGCAGCTGGAAAACTAACTAAAAATAGTGAGGTGGCAAAATGATTTATGTAATCGGAATTGGCCCAGGAGATAAACGATTAATGACAGGTGAAGCGCTGCAAGCAATAGAAGATGCAGACGTTATCGTTGGTTATGTCACCTATATCAAACTAATCAAAGAGCTAATTAAAGATAAAGAAGTAGTGAAAACGGGCATGCGACGCGAAATCGACCGCTGCCAAGAAGCCGTAAATATCGCATTAATAGGCAAAAAAGTGGCTGTCGTTTCCAGTGGTGATGCTGGGATTTATGGCATGGCTGGCTTAGTTTTAGAACTAGCTGAAAAAAGCGACCCCAATTTAGAAGTTAAAGTAATCCCAGGAATTACCGCGAGTATTGGAGCTGCTGCAGTTCTTGGCGCACCAATCATGCACGATTTTTGCCATATTAGTTTAAGTGATTTAATGACACCGTGGGAAGTAATCGAAAAACGTTTAACTCATGCCGCGATGGCCGACTTTGTTGTTTGTTTTTACAATCCAAGAAGTAAAGGCCGCGCCAACCATTTAGCGAACGCTTTTCAAAAGATGATGGAGCACAAATCAGGAGATACGGTTGTTGGTATCGTCAAAGATGTTGGTCGAAAAGAAGAGCGGAAAATCATTACTACGATGCAAGATATCGACTATGAGTTAGTGGATATGACAACGATGGTCATTGTAGGAAATAAAGAAACATACGTAAAAAATGGCAAAATGATTACACCTCGAGGCTACTCACTATGATTTTCGTGCTCGGAGGAACTTCGGATAGCTTGTTAATTAGCGACTGGCTAACTGAAACAAAACTTGCCTTTATTCTTTCAGTCGCAACAGATTACGGGGAAACATTGGCCAAGCAGCACGCCGAAACTGTATTTTGTGGCAGATTATCGAAAGAAGAAATGCTCGAGAAATGGCACGCTAAAAATGTTGACCTCGTTATTGATGCAACCCATCCATTTGCGACAATCGTTTCTGAAACAGCGATGGAGGCTTGTAAGGAAGCGAACATTCCTTATGTTCGGTTCGAACGCACGAGCGAACAAACAGATAATACGTATTTGGTAGCGGATATCAATGAAGCATGTACAGTAGCGGCTAAACTTGGTCAGCGGATTTTCCTGACAACCGGCAGCAAAAATTTACCCGAATTTGTGGCTGGCTTGAAGGAGAAGCACATTATCGCGCGCATTTTGCCAGTGTCGGATGTCATTCGTTCAGCAGAAGAACTAGGACTCGTTGCCGACCAAATCATCGGCATGAAAGGACCATTCACGAAAGAAGCGAACCGAACACAGCTAGAAATGACTGGGGCTGATGTGTTAATAACTAAAGAAAGTGGCAAACAAGGCGGCTTTCAAGAAAAACTTACAGCAGCTGCAGAACTAAATATTCCTGTCATTGTCATTCGCCGCAAAAAATTAAATTATCCAATCGAAATAAATCATATAACAGAACTACCAGAAATTTTAACACAATTGGAGGTCTACTAATGGGAAAAGTCATGTTAATTGGCGCAGGTCCAGGAGATGCACAACTACTAACTGTAAAAGGATTAGCCGCACTTCAAAAGGCAGATGTTATTGTATACGACCGTCTCGTTGAACCGGCGATGCTCCAAGAACGAAAAGCTAGCTGTAAACTAATTTATGTGGGAAAAGAACCTTTACATCATCCAATTCCCCAAGATGAAATCGAGCAAATTCTTGTAAGAGAAGCCGCAACGAATGAACTAGTTGTACGTTTAAAAGCAGGCGATCCTTATGTGTTTGGGCGCGGCGGGGAAGAAGGAGAGACGCTTTATAAAGCAGGAATTCCGTTTGAAGTTATTCCGGGAATCACATCTGCAATTGGCGGACTTGCTTACGCGGGAATTCCAGTGACACATCGTGATTTTGCTTCAAGTTTTCACGTGATTACTGGTCATTTGAAAAAAGGACGCGACCCGCTAGATTGGGAAGCACTTGCGCGACTTGAAGGAACGCTCGTTTTCCTGATGGGAATGACAAATTTGCCTAATATTTGCGCGAATCTACTTGGAAATGGTCGTAAAGCAGAAACGGGTGTTGCGATTGTACAATGGGCATCGCGCGGCAAACAATTAACGGTTACGGGAAACTTACAAACAATCGAGCAAAAAGTAGCAGAATCCGGTATTTCCTCCCCAGCGCTTATCGTGGTTGGCGATGTGGTGAGCTTACGGCCGCAGCTGAACTTTTTTGAAGAAATGCCTCTTTTCCATACAAAAGTATTACTTCCAAGAGCACGTGCTGGAAAAAGTATGCTCGCGGAACAAATTCGCGATTTAGGCGGAGAAGTAACGATGTATCCAAATATTCAAGTCTTGGATGTTGCACCAACGAAAACAAAAGCAGAACTTGCTGAAGTAAGCGAACTTCTTTTCACATCCAAAGAAGCTGTAGAACGATTTTTCGGCTATTTAACAGCACTAGATTTAGATATTCGCTCTTTAAAAAATACCCATCTTACAGCAATCGGCAAGCAAACAAAAGAAGCATTTAGCGAAAAAGGAATTATCCCAGATAGCTTCATTAAAAGACGGAGCACGGAATTGATTTTAGAGCATCTAGCGCGATTCCAAAACAATGCGAGCAACTTGATTATCGGGAGCGTGGTTGATACAGCGGAAGTTAGCGCGATTTTATCCGAAGTGGAAGCACTCGAAATGATGCCGCTATACGATATGCGCCCAGTGACCGAGCGCCCATTTGATCTCGAAAGCTTTGAACAAGTGTGCTTCTCTAGCTCGCGTTCCGTCCAAAATTTACTTGATGTTTTAACAGCTGAAGAAAAAGCCATTTTACAAACGAAAACAATCCTTTCCATTGGAAGATTCACAAGCGCAACCTTGCAATCATTCGGCATTAACGATTTTACAGAAGCCGAAAGTGCCACACCTGAGAGCTTAATCGAACTAATCCAAAAAACAAAATTAGAAGGAGTACCACAATGAAAAAAGCCATTTTAGTCGTTAGTTTTGGTACTAGTTATCCAGAAACAAGAGAAAAAACCATTGAAGCATGCGAAAAACGTGTAGCTCAAGAATTTCCTGACTACACGGTATTCCGCGCCTTTACATCTAATAAAATTATTAAAAAACTAAAAACACGTGACAACATGCATATCAACACGCCAAGTCAAGCGTTAAACCAACTAAAAGAATTAGGCTATAAGGAAGTCATTATTCAATCACTACATATTATTAGCGGTGGTGAATTTGAAAAAATCACGGCCCAAGTGGAAAGATTTAAACCGGATTTTGATTCCATCATCGTTAGCCAACCACTGCTTGATTCTAAGGAAGATTACGAAAAAGCCATCGAAGCTATCCGCCATCAAATGCCTCCTTTGAAAGAACAAGAAGCATTAATCCTTATGGGGCATGGCTCAAAACACCATGCATTCAGCGCCTATGCTTGCCTTGACCATATGCTTTTAAACGAACCAATCTATCTTTGTGCAGTAGAAAGTTATCCCGGTCTGGATCAAGTGATTGAACGATTGCAACAAGCAGAAATCAAAAAAGCACATTTAATGCCATTTATGCTTGTAGCAGGCGATCATGCCACCAACGATATGGCCTCTGATGACGATGATTCTTGGAAAAGTACGTTAGAACAAGCTGGCATAAAAACCGAATGTCATTTGCAAGGATTAGGCGAGAACGAATTCATCCAAGCCCAATTTATCGACCACATCCACACGGCAATAGAAAGGGTGAAAGCACGTGGCTAAATTTTACGGCATTGGCACAGGCCCCGGTGACAGCAAACTAGTCACAATGGAAGCGGCAGAACGACTTGGGAAATTAGCCATTCTCTACACTCCCCAACCGAAAAAAGGTGGCGAAAGCTTAGCTAAGAAAATCGTCAGCCCATATTTAAAAGATACGCTAATCATCAAAGAACGCCATTTTCCAATGAGTTACAACAAAGAAGAAAAGATGCTGGCATGGAAAGAAATTGCGGAAGAAATCAAAATAGACGTTCAAAACGGAAACGATGTTGGTTTCATCACACTAGGCGACCCAATGGTTTACAGCACATATAGCTATTTACTAGAACTGTTAAAAGGCGAAATTGAAACAGTTACGCTAGCGGGTATTTCTTCCTTTTCGAATATCGCTTCCAAAATTGAATTACCACTCGTGATGGACGAGGAAAGTTTTGCCGTTATCCCGGTCACAGCAGGCGCTGAAAAAATCGAACAAGCGCTCATGTTGTTTGATACCGTTGTCTTCATGAAAGCAGCAAGCAATTTACCCCTTCTTACGACATTACTAAAAAAACTGAATTTGCTTGATGCAGCAGTTGTAGTAAGCGACGTTGCCATGGCGACAGAAAAAATCACATACGGCATGCAAAACATAAATCCAGAAGGAAAAATGTCATACTTTACCACGATTATCGTGAAAAAAAGAAGGGAGCAATACAAATGAAAAAATTATGGAAGTTTCTACCATTTGTTTTAATCGGCGTAATTTACTTTACTTTAACCAATCCAGAATCCGCACACGCAATGCATATTATGGAGGGTTTTTTACCAGTAAAATGGGCAGTTTTTTGGCTTATTGTTTTCATTCCATTTCTTGTACTTGGTTTAATGCGTATTCGTAAATTAATTGCTCTAGATAAAAATAATAAATTACTATTAGCATTATGTGCGGCCTTTATCTTTGTTCTTTCTGCACTAAAAATTCCATCCGTGACAGGCTCTTGTTCGCATCCGACTGGTGTTGGCCTTGCGACAGTTATGTTCGGTCCGCTCGTTGTTAGTGTTCTAGGCGTGATTGTACTACTTTTCCAAGCGTTATTACTTGCTCACGGCGGGATTACAACCCTTGGTGCGAACGCAATGTCAATGGCTGTAATTGGCCCAATGGTCGGTTTTGTCGTGTATAAACTAGCTCGTAAATTAAACTGCAATAAAAGTGTTTCGATTTTCTTATGTGCGATGACAGCTGACTTAGCGACCTACTTAACCACCAGCGTTCAGCTCGGAGTCGTTTTCCCAGATCCAGCATCAGGCATGATGGCTTCTATTCTAAAATTCATGGCGATTTTCTGTGTGACTCAAGTTCCAATCGCGATTGCAGAAGGCTTGCTAACAGTAGTTATGTACAATCTTATTAGCAAAAATTTACCAGAAAAGGTGGCACAATTACGATGAAAAAAATAAATATTAATGTCATTTTAATTCTATTAGTTGTTTTGTTAATGGTGAGTCCGTTTTTCTTCAATAAAACAGGGGAGTATGGCGGTTCTGACGGGGAAGCCGAAGCAGAAATTACTAAAATTGACCCAAGCTATGAACCATGGTTTGAACCACTTTATGAACCAAAAAGTGGCGAAATTGAAAGTTTATTATTTACACTGCAAGGCTGTATCGGAACAGGAATTATCGCTTATGTCATTGGTGTGAGTCGTGGCAAGCGGAAAGCTGAGACCGATGTTAACCATTGATAAATATGCGTATCAAAACCGGTGGATTGCGTTTTCACCATCAGCAAAAGCTTTATTTTATGTCGCAATTCTCATAGTCGCGTTAACCGGCCCCGTGCTCGTCCAAGCCATCCTATTCTTGTGCATGGTGCCACTAACGCTCTATGTCGTAAAAATTCATTTTAAACAATATTTGAAATGGCTCCTTTTACCATTTTCATTTCTACTTTTTAGTTTACTATCGATTCTTATTTCGATTTCCAAAGATCCAAGTAGTTTTCTCGCTTCGATTTCGCTTGGCAGTTTTTATCTCGGGATTTCTGATGTGACGATTACGACGGCGACCCAAGTTTTTTTCCGAAGTATCGCTTGCTTAGCCGCAACATACTTTTTCGTCCTAACCGTTCCCGTGGTACAATTAACAAGAGTAATGAAGCGAATTTTTATCCCCAAAGTGCTCATTGAACTAACGATTTTAATTTACCGTTTTATCTTTATTTTCTTAGAAGAAGCAGCGGCGATTCGAAAAGCACAGAGCCTTCGCTTTGGTTATCACGGCATAAAAAATAGTTATTGTTCATTTGGAATGCTCGTAAATACTTTATTTAATCGTGTAATGAAAAGATATAATGAAATGGTTGTAACACTTGATGTGAAGCTATATCAAGGAGAATTTCATATCTAGGAGGAAGCCAATTTGCTTAAAACAGAACATATTTCATTCCAATACGAAGATGGCAAACAAGCCTTAACGGATGTTTCAATTGATTTAGAAAAAGGCAATATTATCGGCCTTATTGGTGCGAATGGCTCCGGTAAATCGACACTTTTTATGCAGCTATTAGGCATTAACAAGCCAACTTCTGGTAAAGTTTATTTTGACGGAAAACCACTTTCTTACGATAAAAAAGCACTGTTTGCTTTGCGGAAAAAAGTGAGCATCGTTTTCCAAGATCCGGATCAACAAATCTTTTATTCGAATGTGCGTGACGATGTGGCTTTTGCGCTTAGAAATTTAGGCGTGAGTGAAAGTGAAGTAGAATCGCGCGTGACGAATGTGCTTGAGATTGTTGGTGCAACGGAATTTCAAAATAAACCAGTCCAATATTTAAGTTATGGCCAAAAAAAACGTGTCGCGATTGCCGGCGCCCTTGTTCTTGACACAGATTGGTTACTGCTAGATGAACCAACCGCCGGACTTGATCCCATCGGCAAAAAAATCATGATGGAAATTATCGAACGTCTGGCAAATCAAGGGAAAAAGATCCTTATTTCAAGCCATGATATCGATTTAATTTATGAAATATGCGATTACGTGTATATGTTAAAAGATGGAGCTGTTCTCACAAACGGGGAAACAAGCAGTGTTTTCTTAGAGAAAAGCAATATCGAACAAGCAGGTTTAGTTCAGCCCTGGTTAATCAAATTACACCAACAAGCTGGCTATCCACTGTTCAAAAAAGAAGCCGATTTTTTCGCGCATACGGGGAAGGTGACTGATTAATGGTAAAGCAAATAATGATTCAAGGCACGGCTTCCGACGCGGGAAAAAGCGTGCTAGTTGCGGGATTATGCCGTCTGTTCAAAAATAAAGGCAAGCGAGTCGTTCCGTTTAAATCGCAAAATATGTCGCTTAATTCTTTTATTACAGCAACCGGGGATGAAATGGGGCGGGCGCAAGTGTTCCAAGCAGAAGCGGCCGGCGTGTTCCCAGATGTCCGGATGAATCCCGTGTTACTTAAACCGACCAATGATCGCCAGTCACAAGTCATTTTTATGGGTTCGATTTTAGATAATATGGATGCCGTGACGTACCACGATTTCAAACAAACACTTATCCCAAAAATCCAAGCAGTTTACCAGAGTTTGGCGGATGAAAATGATATTATTGTACTAGAAGGTGCCGGAAGCCCTGCCGAAATCAATTTAAACGACCGCGATATCGTGAATATGGGCATGGCAAAAATGGTCGATGCACCCGTCGTTTTAGTGGCGGATATCGACAAAGGTGGCGTGTTTGCTTCGATTTATGGCACAATCATGCTCTTGAAAGAAGAAGAACGTGCTAGGATTAAAGGGGTAATCATCAATAAATTCCGCGGCGATGTGGCGCTTTTGCAACCGGGGATTGATATGATTGAAGAACTCACGAATGTCCCAGTTATCGGCGTCATCCCATATGCGCATCTCCAACTGGAAGAAGAGGACAGTGTGTCACTTAGCGGAAAAAACTACGTGCCAGACAGTTCAGCTTTGCTTGATATTGCGATTATTTGTTTACCACGCATATCTAATTTCACAGATTTCCATATTCTAGAAATTCAACCGGAGATAAGTGTGCGTTACATACGAAGCTTAGCTGATTTTGGAAATCCAGATTTAGTGATTATTCCTGGCAGTAAAAATACGCTAGAAGATATGGCCTTTCTCGAAGAATCCGGATTGAAAAAAGCCATTCAAAACTACGCTGAAAATGCTGGAAAAGTGATTGGGATTTGCGGTGGCTATCAAATGCTCGGTCAAAAGATGCTCGATCCAAATCAAGTGGAAAGTAAACAACTCGAAATTGCTGGACTTGGCTTATTAGACACCGAAACCATTTTCCATGACCAAAAACGTACTACCCAAATTACTGGCGTGACACTTTCCGGCGAGCCAGTTGAAGGATACGAAATCCATATGGGCCAGACAAAACGCGGCGAGAACACCAACCCATTTTGCGAAATTAAAGCAGTGAACAGCAACCAAGAAATCCATCAAGACGGCGCCATTTCCGCTAACAAAAATATCATTGGAACTTACATCCACGGTATTTTTGATAACGCCATTTTCTTAGGAAATCTCTTCAACGAACTACTAGCACACAAAAACAAATCAATTTATCCACATGAAATCATCAAACTGAAAGAACACAAAGAACAAGAATATAACAAACTAGCGGCCCTTTTAGAAGCAAATATCCAAATGGACCAATTAGAAAAAATCATGAAAGGAGAAAAAATATGCGTATCTACACCAAAACCGGCGATAAAGGAATGACCAGAATTATCGGGGGGAGCAAAGTAAGTAAAGACAATATTCGCATTGATGCATACGGCACCTTGGATGAACTTAATTCGCTCATCGGTTACACAATAACAACCCTTGGAAGTGAACCAGAAATCCAAGCCGAACTCGAGCAAATTCAACAACAATTATTTGATGCAGGAGGAGATCTTGCAACCGAAGAAGGTAAGCGCGCCTATAAACTTACGAACGAGCCTGTTGCTTGGCTAGAAGACCGAATTGATATCTACGCCGACGAACCACCAGAAATTGAGAAATTCATCCTACCAGGCGGAACGCAAGCGGCTTCATTACTGCACATGGCTAGAACCGTAACAAGAAGAGCCGAACGCGAAATCGTTGGCATGCTAAAAATCGCTTCCAGCAACGAAGAAGTGTTAAAATACGTCAATCGCTTATCCGATTACTTTTTCGCTGTAGCCAGAGTCGTCAATTACCGCGCTGGCGAAACAGATATTTTCTACAAAAATTCTGAACTCGTTTTCCGCAATAAAAAGAAATAATAAAAAACCTCTCCAGACCTAAATCCGGAGAGGTTTTCCTTTTTAAAAGCGTTGAATTAAAAATACGCCAACGAGCATTAACAACACACCAATCATTCGGTAACGGTTAATCGGATGAGGAATAACCCCGAAAAAGCCAAAATGATCAATAATAAGCGCGATAATCATTTGCCCACAAAGAGCTAAAACAACTGTCATTGCCGAGCCGAGCAATGGTAAAAGTAAAATGTTAGATGTTACAAAGAGTACTCCAAGCGCACCGCCAGTGAAAACCCACCAAGGAATCCGACCGACCCCTTTCAGTTGAAAAGTCAAACGACGCTCCACAATTAAACAAACAATTGTAAGTAAAGTCGTCCCAACTAAAAAAGAAATAAATGATGCCACAAAAGGAGAACCGACAGTTAGCCGAAGTTGGCTATTAATCGACGTTTGAATCGGTGAAAGTAGTCCAGAAACAAGTCCCATTGCCATAAACAGTAATAATGATTTGGATGATCTTTTTGTCATGTTTTCTCCTCCTTTTAAAATCGTTGCATCAAGTAAATGCCGCCGAACATTAAAATAACACCAAGTAAACGTTCGATGTTAATTTCATGCATTGGTACTTGAAATAAACCAAAGTTATCAATTACAATAGCCATAATCATTTGTCCACAAACCGTAATCATTACAAGCAGGGCAGAACCAAGTCGCGGTAAGAGTAAAATATTAGCTGTTAAGAAAATAACGCCTAATGTTCCACCACCAACCCAGATATACCAAGGATTTGAGGCAATCATTTCTGATGATATTGGCCATGATTTTTGTGTAAATAAGCAAACAATAAGTAAAACCGTTGTTCCGACCATAAAAGAAACCCACGAAGCTAAAAACGGGGATTTCGTATATGTACTAAGTCGCGTATTAATGGCCGTTTGAACTGGTAATACCATCCCAGCTAACAGACCTGATACAATAAATAATATAATCAAAAATTTCCCTCCCTTTTATCACAATGAGATAATTATAAAATAAAAGAGGGGCAAAAAGATAGTATTTAATTCAAAGTGAGGTTTTTTTATGAAAATTCGTATTATCGGATCAGTTGGAAGCGGTAAAACGACGCTAGCCAAAAAACTTTCCGAGTGGCAACAAATCGACTATTTTGAAACCGACCGCATTGTTTGGAAACGAGAAGAGACGGAAGTAAGACGAACCGACGTCGAAAAGTCAGCCGTACTAAATAACATCCTCCAAAATGAAAACTGGATTATCGAAGGCGTTCATTTAGAAGAATGGACAAACGAAAGCATTACTCAAGCCGATATTGTCATTTTCCTTGATTTACCTAAAAACCAAATCCGTTCCCAACTAGTCAAACGCCAAATCAAACAAATACTACGACTAGAAGCCGCACACTATCCAGTCCGTTTAAAGATGCTAAAGAAAATGTTTTACTGGGATAAGCTATTCGACCAACGAACCAAACCACTCATTACCGCGAAAATCACTCAAAATCCAAAAAAATGGCTGATTATCAAAGAAAAAGCAGAACTCCAAGACATTCAGGAAAACATTTTGCAAATAATCTCGAGCCGTTAAAAGAATGCATATTTTCTGCTTACTACAATTCGCTCTTATATATAGAAGAAAGACGGTTTTTTATACCCGAAAAATATATATTCAGAAAATCGCAGCAATTTTATATGACTAAATGATGGCAAATGTTACAAAATGAAGAAATGTTCATATCAATGACACGGATAATAGCTTAATAGCAATAATTTAACCTAATCATATAAATGTTAAAGATTTCTTAAATTCCTTAAAATAGACCCCCAGATGGATTGCAATTGTAGTAAAAGTAACGTATTCTAGTACCATCAAGGGATTCGTAGACAGAAAGGCGTGACGACATCTGAAATATAGAAAATTATCCAAAAAGAAGAAGCAAAAAAGGCTAATTGGAATAGCGGGAATTTTACTTCTAGTTATTTTAGTAGGTGTCATTGCATCCGTTGTTAGACAGCAATACTTAATTATGACAGCACCAGAACCGGACCCGGCATTTCATTCCAAACAGCAAAACTTCCTAAATGAACTTTCGCCACGTGCGCAAGAAATTCAAGCAAAGCATGGCATTTTAACAAGCATAACTCTAGCCCAAGCAATTTTGGAATCTGACTGGGGCCAAAGCGGTTTAGCCCAAAAAGGCAATAATTTATTCGGGGTAAAAGGTAAATCTCCGCAACCAATGGTAACGATGACGACCAAAGAATTTGTAGACGGCGAGTGGATTGAAATCAATGCCAATTTCCGAAAATACAAAGATTGGAACGAGTCACTCGATTCGCATGCAGAACTTTTTTTGAAAGGTACTTCCTGGAATAAAGATAAATATAACGGCGTCGTTGCAGCAGATGATTATAAAAAAGCCGCGCAAGAATTACAATCAGCAGGCTACGCAACAGACCCGGATTATGCAGAGAAATTAATCAATATTATCGAAAAATATGATCTAGCATTATACGATCGCATTGAAGACAAAATTTACTATGATACAAAATCAACGGGCTACGGCAAAGTAGAAAAAGACGTATCTGGCGCGATTTGGACCAAGCCATATGGACTAGCTGGCGCGTTAAAAGTAGAGGAAATTAACTACTATAAACGTGAAGATTTGAAAATTTTACGCGAAGCAAAGACCGATAGTGGCGTTTGGTACCAGATTTCCGTAGATACTGAGCCAATTGGTTGGGTAAAACAAGAATTAATCGCAAAAAAATAGAAAATAACCGAAAAAGAGCAAAATGACTTGTCTTATTTATAGGCAAAAAGTCCTTTTCAAGCTCTTTTTCTTTTTTATTTTCATCAGAGTCATCTTTCTAGAATTGCTCTATCAAAGCGCTAAGCCCGAATTGTAACATAAGTAATGTAAAAGTAATGTGTATTACAAGGCTGGTTTGATAGAATGAAATAGTTGTTTTAAAGAACACCTGTTTCCAGTTTTTCAAAAGCTGGAAGGATAACTCAAAGAAGGATGTGCAATAAATCATTATGTTACAGCTCGCAAAGAAGCATTTGGTGACAATTGGTCTCGGAATTACAATTACATTATGCGCCTTACCAATCCACTCCCAAGCTGCTGGTCTAGAGGACGGCCTGACTTCCAAGCAAGAGAAGTTTATTAATGAGATTGCGCCGCATGCTCAAAAAGTGCAAAAAGAACATGGTATTTTAGCAAGTATTACTATTTCGCAAGCAATCCTAGAATCTAATTGGGGCGAAAGTAAACTAGCAAAAGACGGTAATAATTTATTCGGAATTAAAGGTTCTTATAATGGAGCATCGATTAAATTACCAACAAAAGAACACAATGGTGTTGTTTGGGTTGGAACAGATGCTGTTTTCCGCGCGTATCCAGGCTGGTATG
The DNA here is from genome assembly GCF_014229645.1 of Listeria swaminathanii. Lineage (GTDB taxonomy): Bacteria > Bacillota > Bacilli > Lactobacillales > Listeriaceae > Listeria > Listeria swaminathanii. The sequence goes on from NZ_JAATOD010000001.1 coordinate 910,264, forward strand.
AATCCATGAATGACCACGCACTTTTATTTGTCAATGGCCCATCATGGAACCCGCATTTATATGGTGGATTAATCAAAGAATACAACTTTGAAAAAGCAGCTGTTGCTCTTGGCAAAACTGGCTATTCATCAGACCCAGAGTATGCAGCAAAACTAATTGATCTCATTAAAAAAGCAAATTTAAATAAATACGATACCGTTTATAGCGAACGTGTATCTGATAAAGCAATCAAAGCTGCCGGTGAAGTAGCTATCAAAGATAATTGCTTTGTTTGGTCCGCGCCAGGTGGTACTAAAGGAGCGAACCCCGTAGCAAGTACGACAAAATATTTTGGTCGCCAAGTTTCGATTAATCAAGAAGTAAAAGTAACCGACTCTAATATTACTTGGTACCAAATCCATCAAAACGGGGAATCAATCGGTTGGATTGAAAGTACGTCGATTAAAAACTTCTATCAATTAGAAGACTATTCGCCAACGGTTGATGCATTATTAAAAACGGATGATCAAAACCGCCTAGTCATCAACATGGATATCGATACATCCGAACTACACAAAACCAAATTAGCGAAGGCTGACACAAAAGAAAAAACAGCCTTTAATTTACCTTTACTTAACGTCCAATCCATTGTATGGTAAGTAACGCACAAAAAAGCTGAATAGATTACTCGGCTTTTTTTGCGTTTTCAAAGGATTTTTAGAAAGAAACTGTTATAATGTAAAAGGAGTTTATAAGGAGGGGTATTAATATGGATGAACAATTAAAAATGTTAAAAGCACTAACCGATGCAAAAGGTATTCCCGGTAACGAGCGCGCAGTAAGAAACGTGTTCCGCGAATATATCGAACCACTAGCGGATAGTTTTGAAACAGACGGCTTAGGAAGTGCTGTGGCGAAAAAAGTTGGCAACGAAGATGGACCTAAAATTATGATTGCTGGCCATTTAGATGAAGTAGGCTTTATGGTAACGCAAATTGACGATAAAGGCTTTATTAAATTTCAAACAGTGGGCGGCTGGGTTTCTCAAGTAATGCTCGCACAAAAAGTAACCATCGTGACGCGTTCCGGCGAAGAAATCACAGGGGTTATCGGTTCTAAACCACCACACGTTATGACAGCTGCAGAACGCCAAAAATCATTTGATATTAAAGATATGTTTATTGATGTTGGCGCAGTAGATAAAGCAGAAGTGGAAAGCTACGGCATCCGTCCTGGCGACATGATCGTTCCCGCTTTTGATTTTACTGTAATGAAAAACGAGAAATTCCTACTGGCGAAAGCATGGGATAACCGTATTGGCCTTGCAATTGCCATTGAAGTACTTAAAAACTTACAAAAAGAACAACATCCAAATATCGTTTACGGCGTTGGAACGGTTCAAGAAGAAGTCGGTTTACGTGGCGCGAAAACAGCCGCACATTTCGTACAACCAGATATCGGTTTTGCTGTTGATGTTGGCATCGCGGGAGATACTCCGGGCGTAACCGACAAAGAAGCGATGAGCAAAATGGGCGAAGGTCCACAAATCGTTATTTACGACGCATCAATGGTAGCACACGCTGGTCTCCGCGATTTTGTAACGGACGTAGCAGACGAATTATCCATTCCTTACCAATTTGAAGCAATTCCAATGGGTGGAACGGATTCTGGTTCGATTCATTTAACAGGAAACGGAATCCCGTCACTATCGATTACCATTGCAACACGCTACATTCATTCTCATTCCTCGATGCTACATCGCGACGATTTTGAAAATGCAGTGAAACTAATTACCGAAGTAGTCAAACGTTTAGATAAAGAAAAAGTAACAGAAATTCGCTTAGGTTGAGTTTCGAGAAAAGAGGACAACTTTAATGGAACAGATTCAATCAGTAAAAAACGACCGTGTCAAAACATGGAAAAAATTGCAAACGAGAAAAGGCCGCGATAAAACTGGAACTTATTTGGTGGAAGGCTTTCATTTAGTAGAAGAAGCACTACGTCAAGATGGTTTAGTACTGGAGCTGCTTGTTTCAAGTGGTGTTTCTGTTCCAGAAGAGTGGTTAAAAGGCGATTATGATGTGTTTGAAATCAGTACAGAAATCAGCCACTTAATTAGCGAAACAATGACAGAGCAAGGCGTCTTTGCCGTAGTCTCCACTTCTGAGCCAGATATGATGCTTTTATATGGTAAGAAATTATTACTTGTAGACGCAGTACAAGATCCAGGGAATGTTGGTACGTTAATTCGTACGGCTGATGCTGCTGGTTATGATTGTGTCGTGCTCGGCCGAGGTAGTGCAGACCTATATAATCCAAAAGTAATTCGTAGTACACAAGGTAGCCATTTTCACATTCCTGTTATTCAAGCAGATTTATTTGATTGGATTTCCAATTTAGAAGAAGAAGGTGTTCCTGTAATTGGCGCAGTTTTAGATGACCAAGCGAAATCATTAAACGACATGCCAAAACGCGAAACATTAGCTTTGATGGTTGGAAATGAAGGAAACGGTATTTCTCCGGAATTACAAGATCGTCTTTCTGAAAAAGTCTACATTCCTATTTACGGCGACAGCGAGTCTTTAAATGTAGCTGTTGCAGCAGGAATTTTACTGTACGGTTTACGAAAATAATAAAAAGTGGTGACTAAGTTCATTCCGACTTAGTCACCACTTTTTTAGATTTCTTCTTGTTTTTCCATTTTTACTTCGCGAATCGCAACACGTTTTAAATCAGCTACAACGCTATGCATGTAATCAAATGCTGCTCCCCAGTCAATGCCAGTGAAGAAGCTATTCGAACTACCTGTCGAGATAATCGTTACTTCCGTTTCGCCGTGGAAATTATTAATATTAACGAAAAGTGCCGCTCGATTAGAAGAGCGCAAATAAAATTTTTCGCAAGCAAGAGTCGCAAGTTCGCCAAAATCAAACGTTCTAATCTCAGAAAACACGATATTCGATCCAGCTTGACCTGCTTTGATTATTTCGAAGGTTTCAGTAACATCAGTTTTGACAATGTATCTAATAGATGGCATTATAGCCGCCTCCTTAATAAATCTATCTTAGTTATATTTTAAGCCAGAAGGATATTTTGGTCAATGGTATTTCAACTTACTAAATATAAGCAACATAACATTTATTAGTTACTTTCTGATGATAGATATGGTACAATAACGTTAGAGGTGAGAATTATGACTGATGCACATACAGTATGTCCGAAGTTTGAATCGGCGTTCCAATTACTAGGTAAACGCTGGACTGGACTTATCATCAATGTCTTACTGACTGGTCCAAAAAGGTTTAAACAAGTTGCCGCTGAGATCCCACAAATGAGTGATCGGGTGCTTGCAGAACGTTTGAAGGAACTTGAGGAAATGGATATTTGCTTGAGACAAGTTTATCCAGAAACTCCTGTACGCATTGAATATGAACTAACCGAAAAAGGCAAAGCACTCCAAGAAGTAATGCTTGAAGTCCAGTGTTGGGCGGATAAATGGGTGGAAGTACCTAATTAAAAAGAAATAATCTCTCCTGTTAAATTGGGGGAGATTATTTTTTAGCTTGAATCTTTCGTAGAACCATACTATAATAGAAACTATCTAAATAAGTAAAGACAATGAAAGAGCCAAGTAGCAAACTGAGTCTGTATAGGGAGAAGTGGTCAAAGACTGAAAGCCACTTTACAAACAAATTTGTGAACATTTCACCTCTGGAGTCGCCGCCGGGAAGCACGCAACGTGTGAAGGTGGTCCGGTTACTAAGCCGTTATCGAATCATGAGTGGGAACAATTTTTTTGTTCTTATTAGGGTGGTACCGCGAGAAGTCTCGTCCCTTTGTGGATAGAGCTTTTTTATTTTGTCTAAAAAGAAGGAGTGAACGGTATGTTAGAACAGTTACAGACGCTGAAAAGTGAAGCAGAAACACAAATCAACGAAGCATCAGACTTAAAAACTTTAAACGACTTACGAGTAAAATACCTTGGTAAAAAAGGCCCGATGACCGAAATTATGAAACAAATGGGGAAACTTTCCGCAGAAGAAAGACCAAAAATGGGTTCGCTTGCTAATGAAGTTCGTACAGCTTTAACAGAAGCTATTTCCAGCAAGCAACAAATTCTCGAAACAGCCGCAATCAATGAAAAACTAAAATCAGAAACTATCGACGTTACGTTACCAGGGACTGCTCCAAGCATCGGAACAAAACACCTTTTAACACAAGTAATTGAAGAAATGGAAGATATGTTCATTGGTATGGGCTACGAAATCGCAGAAGGACCAGAAGTAGAATTAGATTACTACAACTTCGAGGCGCTAAACTTACCAAAAGATCATCCAGCTCGTGATATGCAAGATAGCTTCTATATTACAGAAAATACTTTACTACGTACCCAAACTTCACCCGTACAAGCAAGAACAATGGAGAAACACGATTTCTCTAAAGGGCCAATCAAAGTTATTTGCCCAGGGAAAGTATACCGCCGTGATAATGACGACGCGACGCACTCGCACCAATTTACACAAATCGAAGGGCTTGTAGTTGGCGAAAACATCACTTTTGCTGATTTAAAAGGAACGCTAACAGTCCTTGCAAAAACAATGTTTGGTGAAGAACGTGAAATTCGTCTTCGTCCATCATTCTTCCCGTTCACAGAGCCATCCGTTGAAATGGATATCTCTTGTTTCAAATGTGGCGGTAAAGGTTGCCGCGTTTGTAAAGGAACAGGTTGGATTGAAATTTTAGGAAGCGGAATGGTACATCCAAACGTCCTTGAAATGTCTGGAATTGATTCTACTCGATACAGCGGCTTTGCTTTCGGCTTAGGACCTGAACGTGTTGCAATGTTGAAATATGCGGTGGATGATATTCGCCACCTTTATACAAATGATTTACGCTTTACGAAGCAATTCCAAAGTACAGAAACGGGGGAAATCTAATGTTAGTTTCATATAATTGGGTCAAAGAATTTTTCCAAGACTTCCCGTTAACGGCGGAAGAGCTAGGAGAAGCGATTACAAGAACAGGTATTGAAATCGAAGGCGTAGAAGAATTAAGCGCTAGTTTGAAAAATGTTGTGGTTGGCGAAGTATTATCATGCGAACGCCACCCCGATGCAGAAAAATTAAATAAATGTCTCGTACAAACAGATGAAGCAGAACCAGTTCAAATTATCTGCGGAGCGCCAAACGTCGCCGCTGGTCAAAAAGTCATCGTTGCCAAAGTTGGTGCAAGACTTCCAGGCGGACTTAAAATCAAACGCGCTAAATTACGTGGCGAAGTATCAGAAGGCATGATTTGTTCACTCGCAGAACTTGGCTTTGAAAGTAAAGTCGTGCCAAAAGCATACGCAGATGGCATTTACGTATTACCAGAACATGTTGAAACAGGCGTAAGTGCAATCACGTTACTTGGCTTAGATGATGCCATTCTTGATATGGCAATCACTCCAAACCGTGCCGACGCATTAAGCATGAACGGCGTAGCTCATGAGGTTGGCGCGATTATCCATCAAAAACCAGCCCAACCAACTCAGCCCGACGTATCCGAAAAAGGTAAAGCTGATGCATTTATTTCTGTAGAAGTAGAAAACCCAGCTGACACACCTTACTATGCGATTAAAATGATCGAAAACATCGAAATCAAAGAATCACCACTGTGGCTACAAACAAAACTAATGAAAGCGGGTATCCGTCCACATAATAACGTTGTCGATGTAACCAACTACATCAACTTATTATACGGCCAACCTTTGCACTCATTTGACTATGATAAAATCGGCAGTAAAAAAATTGTCGTACGTTCTGCGAAAGAACAAGAAGAAATTACGACACTTGATGGCGAGAAAAGAACATTACAAGCGGGACATACAGTTATTACTAACGGAACAGAACCAATTGCCATCGCTGGTGTTATGGGCGGCGAATTTTCCGAAGTAACAGAGAGCACAACAACCGTAGCGCTAGAAGGTGCGATTTTCAGTAGTTCCTCTATCGGTAAAGCATCACGAGAATTATACCTACGTACCGAAGCAAGTATTCGTTACGATAAAGGCTCTGATGCTTGGAAAGTAGAAAAAGCACTTGCGCACGGCGGAGCATTAATCGCTGAACTTAGTGGTGGAACGCTTGTTGGCGGTGTAGTGGAAGTAGATAACCGTGAAAAAGCAGTAAATAAAATCGAAACAAGCTTAACGCGAATTAACCGTATTTTAGGAACGGCGATTACACTTGCGGAAATCGAAACTATTTTTGCTCGTTTAGGATTTGTGTTAGAAGTAAAAGATGACACATTGATCATCGAAGTACCAACAAGACGTTGGGATATTACAATTGAAGCGGACATTTTAGAAGAAGTAGCACGTATTTATGGCTATGACGAAATTCCAGTAACTCTTCCAGCAACAAGCACAACAGGTGGTTTATCAGACAGCCAAAAAGCTCGTCGTGTGATGCGCGCTTATTTAGAAGGAGCTGGACTTAACCAAGCGTTAACATATTCCTTAACTTCCAAAAAAGATGCGACTCGTTTAGCATTATCTGATGAAAAAACAGTGGCGCTATCAATGCCAATGAGTGAAGAACATAGCCATTTAAGAACAAGTATCGTCCCACAATTAATTCGTAGCGCAAGTTATAATATCGCTCGTAAAAATATGGACGTAGCACTTTATGAAATGGGAACCGTGTTCTACGCAACAGAAGGCGACAATTTACCAATCGAACAAGAGCATTTAGCTGGCCTAATCACTGGGAACTGGCATGTTGCAGATTGGCAAAAAACACCAAAACCAGTAGACTTCTTCGTTTTAAAAGGAATTGTCGAAGGTTTAGTGAACAAATTAGGAATTAAAGCTGAACTGCACTGGAAGCAAACCGAAAAAGAAGAACTGCATCCAGGAAGAACAGCAAGCATCGTTTTAGAAGGGCAAGAAATCGGTTATCTTGGGGCGCTTCATCCAGCAGTAGAAGCAAACTATGATTTAAAAGAAACCTATGTATTTGAAATCAATGTAGCGGCTTTACTTGATGCAACAAAAGAAAAAGTTGTTTATCATCCAATTCCACGCTACCCAGAAATGACGCGCGACTTAGCCTTACTTGTTGACAAGGATACCGACCATGCTGCAATTTCTCAAGTAATCAAAGAGCACGGCGGAAACTTATTAGTCAATATCGAGCTATTTGATATTTTCGAAGGAGAAAGCCTTGGCGAAAATAAAAAATCGCTTGCATACACATTAACTTTCCTAGACAGTGAAAGAACGCTAGTCGAAGAAGACGTCCAAAAAGCAACGAACAAAGTAGTGGAAGCATTACAAACAAAACTAAATGCGATTATCCGCTAAATGAAAAAAACTAACTGGAACTTCTCCGGTTAGTTTTTTTATGCTACTTTCCTTATTTAGTACTTCACTAACTTAAATACCACATGTTATAATTATGGCACATGACAGAGAGAAAAGGACGAGGAAAATGACCTACGTAGAAATGAAAGATGTCTCTAAATTTTATCAAATGGGAGAGAATGTTGTTACAGCTAATGACAAAATCAATTTTGGGATAAATAAAGGTGAATTTGTTGTTATCGTTGGACCTTCTGGAGCTGGTAAATCCACCGTGTTAAACATATTAGGCGGGATGGATAGTTCGAGTGAAGGAAAAATCATGGTAGATGGGCAAGATATTGCTCAATATAATGCAAAACAACTAACGAAATACCGCCGCACAGATGTCGGCTTTGTTTTTCAATTTTACAATTTAGTTCCTAATTTAACCGCGAAAGAAAATGTCGAGTTAGCGGCACAAATCGCTCCTAACGCACTAGACGCGGAAACCGTTTTGACACAAGTTGGATTAAGTCACCGATTAGACAATTTTCCAGCCCAGTTATCAGGTGGGGAACAACAGCGCGTTGCCATCGCCCGTGCATTAGCGAAAGCACCGAAGTTACTCTTGTGCGATGAACCAACAGGAGCACTTGATTACGATACGGGGAAATCCGTCTTAAAGTTATTACAAGAAACCTGTGAAAAAACCGGAACGACCGTAATCGTCATTACACATAATACAGCAATCACACCAATTGCTGACCGAGTTATTGAAATTAATAATGCAAAAGTGCGCAGTATCAAAGAAAATCCAGAGCCAATGTCCATTGATAACTTAGAATGGTAGAAAGGAGCAACCAGTGAAACGTTCAGCATTATGGAAAGATATCTACCGTGAAATATGGCGTTCGAAAAGCCGATTTATTTCGATTTTCATGCTTATTATGCTTGGGGTTGCTTTTTTCTCTGGACTAAAAGCAACTGGCCCAGATATGCTTTTAACCGCCAATAATTATTTCAATAAGTATGATTTAGCCAATTTCAACGTACAATCAACCTATGGAATCGATCAAACCGACAAACAAGCGCTTGAAAAAGTGGACGGCGTGAAGCAAGTGGAACTCGGATATACAGCAGACACCTTGATGCAAGACAAAAATATCGTTACTAAATTATATTCTTTGAATGCGGATAATCAGCTCAATAAATATAAAGTAGTGACAGGTCGTTTGCCTGAAAAATCTGGAGAAATTGCACTGGATAATAACAAACTTATCCACGAAAACGTCCAACTAGGTGATAAAGTAACTTTTGTCAAAAGTGATGGAAATAAGCTGACAGATACATTAAAAGAATCCACCTATAAAGTAGTTGGTTTCGTCCAGTCACCAGCCTATATCCAAAAATCAGAACGCGGCTCAAGCACAGTCGGCAAAGGGAAAACCGAAGCATTCGGGGTCATCCAAGAGCAAGACTTTGCGCTACCAGAATATACTATCGCCAATTTAACCTTCACCAATTTAGCATCTGAGAAAGCTTTTAGTGACGCGTATATATCTAATGAAGAAAAAGATAAAGACAACATTGAAAAAGCTTTGAAAAATCAACCAGAAAAACGTTTAGAAAAAATAAAAGCAACTGAACAACAGAAATTAAACGATGCAACGAAAGAAATTAATCAAGGAAAAGCAGAACTAAAATCAAACGAAGCGAAACTAGCAGACGCGAAAGCACAGTTAGACGCCGGCTTTTCTGAGTATCAAGCTGCGAAAACAAGTTATGATGCCAAAATTAGCCAAGGCGAGGCAGAAATCCGCAACGGAGAAGCCGAACTAGCTAGCGCGAAAAAACAATTAGACGCCGCCCAACCACAAATTAGCCAGGGCGAAGCAGCAATCAGCCAAGCGGAAGTAGAGTTAAAAGAAGGTCAAGACGCATGGGAAGACGCAAATAATCTTTTAAATACTACCAATGGCTACTTACGCAATACAAGATCTACCCTAGAAAACGCCTTAAAACAGCCAGATTTAACAAATATTGAGTTAGATCGAGCGAGCTTACTTAATGCATTTGATAGTGTTGCCGCAGATTTGGGACTTTCCGCTAAAGAACAAGCTACTTATAAAGCAACGATGAACCAACTGCTAAATGACTATGAAAGTGGCGCAATTTCCGATTCAGAAATTCGTGCTGGATTAAATGAAGCCCTTGCACAAGTAACGGATGCTCAAAAAGAATATCAAGCAGCACGAGCAACGTTAGATAAAGAAAAACAAACAATAGAACAAGGTCAACAAGCTCTAAAAGCAAAAACGCAGGAGTTACAAGCAGCAAAAAATACGTACCAAGCAGGCTTAGCAAAATACCAAGCCGGAACGAAAAAACTCGCTGCAGCAAAAACGCAACTAGCTGCCGGCAAAGAAACAGGCGAAACAGAACTACAAAACGCACTTGCCAAATTAAACGCCGGACAAGCAACTTACGAAAAAAATCTAGCGTTATTCACAACTGAAAAACAAAAAGCAGAACCAAAACTAGCCAGTGCCGAAAAAGAGGTTAAAATCGGTCAAGAAAAATTAGATACGCTAGAACTTCCAAAGTATTATGTATTAGATCGTAATGATAATCCGGGTTATAGCGAATACAAAGAAAATGCCGATAGACTAACTTCCTTATCGACCGCATTTCCAATCTTCTTTTTCCTAATCGCTGCGCTCGTTTGTTTAACAACGATGACGCGTATGGTGGAAGAACAAAGAACACAGATAGGAACGTTAAAAGCATTTGGTTATTCTAATGGAAGCATTATTTTAAAATACCTCGTTTATGGTTCGCTTGCGAGTGTAATTGGGAGCATACTTGGAATACTAATTGGCTTCCAGTTCTTCCCGAATATCATTTTTAACGCCTATAAATCAATGTACGAAATGCCGTCAGTTGACATTGGCTTCTACTGGAGCTACAGTTTGCTATCCTTATTTGTCGCTTTATTCTGTACGACATTTACAGCTTATGTAGCTTGTCGCGCAGAACTTCGGGCCAATGCTGCCACATTAATGCGCCCTAAAGCACCAAAAATCGGAAAACGCATTTTCTTAGAACGGATACAATTTATTTGGAAACGAATGAATTTTACAAGTAAAGTAACCGCTAGAAACCTATTCCGCTACAAACAACGGATGCTAATGACTGTTCTTGGTGTAGCAGGGTGTACAGCGTTAATCCTTACTGGCTTTGGCCTCCGGAACTCCATTAGTGATATCGCTAAAATGCAATACGGCCAAATAATGAAATACGATGCCGCTGTCTATCAAGATATGAGTGCGCCACCTACAGCCAAAGATAATTTTGATGAACTAATGAATGATTCCAATATCAAAAGCAAACTCGATATGTCACAAACCAATATCGATACCGTGAAAGCAGGGCAGTCCGCGCAAGCTACATCGATTATTGTGCCTAAGAATTTAAACGAACTGCCAGATTATATCGTATTACGCGATCGTGCCAGCCATACAACAGAAAAATTAACAGACGATGGTGCAATCATCACCGAAAAACTGGCTAAACTTTTTGACGTAAAACCAGGCGACACCATTACAGTCAAAAACGCCGATAACGATAAGTTCCAAATAAAAGTGAGTGCCATTACAGAAAACTACGCACTACACTATATTTACATGACACCAACATATTATCAGCAAATTTTCAAAGAAAAACCTGTCTATAATTTAGATTTATTAATGTTAAAAGATACTTCTGAAAAAGTGGAAAGCGATTTTGCTGAAAAATTAACAGATAGCAAAGCCGTTCTCAATGTTACTTTTTCTAATAACGTTAGTTCGATGTTAACAGACACGCTTGATAGCTTGAATATCGTTATCGTCGTACTCATCACATCGGCCGCACTTCTCGCATTTGTCGTTCTATACAACCTAACCAATATTAATGTATCTGAACGTATTCGCGAACTTTCCACCATCAAAGTGCTTGGCTTTTATCCAAAAGAAGTGACGATGTACGTTTACCGCGAGAATATTATTTTAACATTAATGGGTATTGTGACTGGATTCGTACTCGGCTTCTTCTTGCACCGCTTTATTATTACCACCGCAGAAGTCGATCAAATGATGTTTAGCCCAGCAATTAGCTGGACAAGTTATCTGTTTTCCGGCATTCTCACGCTTGTTTTTGCAACCGTGGTGATGGTCGTAATGCACATTAAACTCAAACGAATCGACATGATTGAAGCACTAAAATCAGTTGAATAATGATGAAAAGAACTTGCTTTAACGGCAAGTTCTTTTTGTTTGACTTCAAAATAAATAAAGCTTAAACTGAAAAATAGTTAAGGGGGTGAACTTTATTTGGAAAGACAAAAAGTCAAACAACTGATAAAGAGTTACCAACAAACCTACATATTCGCTATGTCACATATACATCAAGCTATTTCCGAAATATCCACCAATACAGTCGATTTGTCGATTGAACAATTTTTTGTCTTGCGTGAAATCGCTGCTTACGATGGAATTAGCGCCACCGAACTAGCAGCCACTTTGTCCGTCAATAAAAGTGCAATCACACCAAAACTAAAAAAACTTGTAGACAAAGGATATATTCAGCGAAAACGAAATCAACAAGATAAACGTGCCGTGGTTTTAACCATCTCAGAAAAAGGGAATAACGTTTACGAAGAGTGCGAAAAACAATTAGAGTTACTCGTGAACGAATGGCTCGAAATTCTAGGGGAAAAGGACAGCGAACACTTCTTTGAATTATTTCAAAAAATCACCAAGTCAGTTGTCAAACCTAAAAAATAAAAGGAGAGATTTGGCATGAAATGGATTATGAAACTCCGCTGGGCCATTTTAGCATTTTGGCTTGCAGCAGCAGTCGTACTAATGTTTATTGCACCACCCATGGCAGATCTTGTACGCGAAAAAGGCGAATTAAAACTGCCTGATGGCTACCCGTCATCACTTGCAACAGAAATGCAAAAGAAACATAATCCAGACGACAAAGGTTCTGCTTACATCGCTGTTTACACTTCCGACCACAAGTTAACTGGAACAGAATTAAACGATATCGAAAAATCACTAGACTCCATCGAAAAAGATAAAACAGAACTCCACGTCACGAGTGTACTATCCAGTTTTAACCAACCAGAACTAAAGGATAAATTTTTATCAAAAGACGGTAAAACACTAGTAGCAAGTTTAACTGTAGATGATACAGACGCCTCTGTTAAAAGCATTCGTAACGCCTTAGATAAAAAAATGGATGTGAAGGGCGTTGACACATACTTAACCGGAAACAAACTAATTCAAGAAGATGTTGTCCAAGGTTCCGAAGACGGTTTACATAAAACAGAGGGCATCACTGTAGTCTTTATTTTAGTCGTTCTATTCCTTGTATTCCGCTCTGCTGTAGCGCCATTTATTCCTCTTTTAACTGTTGGAATTAGTTATCTAGTGGCACAAAGTACAGTAGCATTCTTAATAGATCTCTTTAATTTCCCCGTTTCCACCTATACGCAGATATTTATGGTCTGTATCATGTTTGGGATTGGGACCGATTATTGTATTCTCTTAATGAGCCGATTTAAAGAAGAAATGGGAGCGGGGCTTGACCCAAGAGAAGCTGTTCATGCAACTTATCGTACAGCCGGTAAAACCGTTATTTATAGTGGTGTAGCCGTTCTCGTTGCTTTTACTTCACTTTATTTCGTTCAATTCGATTTATATCGTTCCGCTGTAGCAGTTGGCGTCGGCATTGTCGTGTTACTTGCCGCACTTTACACGCTCGTGCCATTCTTTATGAGCACGCTCGGAACGCATCTATTCTGGCCATTAAACAAAAATATTAGCCATAAAGAAAATAAAATTTGGGGTGCTGCTGGTAAATTCACTTTTGCAAGACCGTGGATTGCGTTATTAATTGTCGCAGCTATCACACTACCGCCAATTTTACTTCACACAGGAACAGAATCATTCAACTCTTTGGATGAAATCAGTGACAAATACCCTTCGAAAAAAGGCTTTGAAATTGTGTCAGATAGCTTTGGTGCAGGGCAAGTCGCGCCAACGCAAATCTTTATCGAAAATGATGATAATATGCGCACCACAGATTACATTGCCCAAATTGAAAAAATTTCCGATGATTTATCTCACGTAAAAGGCGTTGACATGGTAATGAGCGCATCACGCCCAGCCGGAAAACGCGTCGATGATATTTACATCAAAAACCAAGCCGGTCAAGTAAATGATGGTGTCGGCCAAGCAACGGATGGAGTAGGCCAAGTTAAGAAAGGCCTGGATTCCGCTAGTTCCGAATTAAAAAAATCAGAACCGGCACTAGATAAAGCCGTTGCAGGAGTTGGCGATTTACAAAAAGGTACCGTTGCAACTCAAGAAGGTATCAACCAACTACAAACCGCGCTTGCACAAATTCAAACTGGGATTGAAAGCGGCGCAACAGGAGCGGGTGACTTAAAACAAGGCGTAGCAGCAGCCAAATCACAATTAGCTACTCTACAAAATGGCGAAGCACAAATTCAAGCAGGTTACACTGAAATTCAGAAAAACTTACAAATTGTAGCCGACCAATTAAAAGGCTTCGAAAACCCGAACTCCCAAGCAATTGATACGTCTAAACTAGAAGCGCAGTTCAAAAAAATCGGCGCATCGTTCCAAGCATTCGCCGCAGCGCATCCGGAAGTGAAAAACGATCCTAAATTCCAAAAACTAGCCGCGGATATCCAAGGCCTAGAAACAGCTGGAAATGATCTGAAAACATCTGCCGGAAAACAAATGGCAGCACTTCAAGCAAAAATGAAAGAACTTAATCAAGGTATCCAACAATTAGCAACTGCCATGAACCAATTAAATCAGCAGTCTAAACAAATTTCAGACGGACTTAGCGCATTTGACACAGGACTTGGTCAAATCGAAACAGGACTAGCTCAATTAGAAAACGGACTAAATCAAGCAGCAGACGGTCAAGGCCAAGTTGTTTCTAAAATGCCCGAAATTTCTAATGCTCTAGCTCAAATCGCAGCTGGACAAGGCGCATTAAAAGATGGCTTTGCAGGTATTAGTGGGCAAATGGGTCAATTAACAGATGGCTTAACTTCTGGTGCAGATGGTCTAGGAAAAGTACAAAGTGGCCTAAACACTGCGAACGGACTCATTGACGATTGGTCGAAAGTGCCATATGCAAGTTCCGGAATTTATGTTCCAGATGCTTTACTAAAAAACGCCGATTTCCAAAAAGTATTAGATCAATATATCTCTTCTGATGGAAAATTAGCAACCATTAACGTTATTTTAACTAAAAACCCTTACTCTAATGCAGCGATGGATTCCATTGACGACATTAATGACCAACTAGCGGCAAGTATGAAAGGCACAAAACTTGAAAATGCTAAAATTGGTATTGGTGGAATGACGAGCGTTAACTATGATACAAGAGATATGTCGACAGCCGATTATCATTTAGTTCTTGTTATCGTTCTTGCAAGTGTATTCGTCACACTGGTTATTGTTTTACGTTCACTTGTAATGCCAATCTATCTCATTGCATCACTTATTTTAACTTACTTTGCCGCACTTGGATTTGCAGAAATTATCTTCATGCGAATTCTTGGATATAGCGGTCTAACTTGGGCAACACCGTTCTTCGGATTCGTTGTACTCGTCGCACTCGGTATCGATTACTCGATCTTCCTGATGTCACGATTTAACGAATACAATGGACTTTCCGTACGCGACAGAATGATAAAAGCCATGAAAAATATGGGTGGCGTTATCTTCTCCGCAGTTATCATTCTCGGAGGAACATTTGCCGCGATGATGCCAGCTGGCGTACTTTCCTTGCTTGAAATCGCCACAGTAGTGCTAATCGGCTTAGTACTTTATGCCGTCGTTATTTTACCACTATTCGTTCCAGTAATGGTTAAACTATTCGGACGCGGCAACTGGTGGCCATTTATCACAAGAAAAGGGGACCATCAAGAAAACGTACCACCGAAAAAATAAGTCAATAAAACCGCATTCCTTTTCAAGAGGAGTGCGGTTTTTAGTTTGATTTCAAAAGTTAATTTGCTAAGATGTAGGTAGAGATGAATAAAGGAGGAAGGAACCAAATGATAAAACTCGAAAATGACTGGGATGAGTTGTTAAAAGATGAGTTTAACCAGCCTTACTATTTAAAACTCCGCCAGTTCCTTAAAAATGAATACCAAACAAAAAAAGTGTTCCCAGATATGTATGATATTTTCAATGCATTAAAACACACAGCCTACAAAGACGTAAAAGTAGTGATACTCGGCCAAGACCCGTACCACGGAACAGGCCAAGCACACGGACTCTCTTTTTCCGTCCAAAAAGGGGTGCAAATTCCACCATCGTTACAAAATATTTATTTAGAGCTACATAATGATCTGAATTGTGAAATACCGAACAACGGCTACTTGATACCATGGGCGGACCAAGGCGTGCTACTACTTAACACCGTTCTAACTGTCCGCGCAGGCCAAGCAAATTCGCACCGCGGCCAAGGCTGGGAAATCCTAACCAACCATATTATCGAAATGATTAACCAAAAAGAGGAGCCAGTTGTCTTTTTACTTTGGGGCAACAACGCGAAAGAGAAGTTACAACTATTAACTAACCCGAAACACATTGCTTTCACATCCGTTCATCCTAGCCCGCTTTCCGCATCACGCGGTTTTATGGGAAGCCGACATTTTTCCAAAGCGAATCAATTTTTAGAACAAAACGGAGCAACACCAATTGATTGGCAAATTCCTTCTATATAAATAAAAACACCTCGCCTGCGAAAGACGAGGTGTTTTTTTTATTTTTTAGCAATTTTCAAGGCTTTTTCGGTATTTGCAAAATGTTGTTTTGTATATTTAGCCAATGTTTCCATTCCAAAGCGTTCAATGATTTCAGCTGCAACAGCGTCAACATGTGGTCCAGCGCCTTTTGGAAGCGTAATACCGACTTCTTTCGACATCGCATCAAACGCTTGAACAAACTTATAACGAGCAATAATCGAAGCCGCCGCCACCGAAAGATGCAATCCTTCTGCCTTGGTCGCAAAAAAGACATTTTCCCGAACAATGCTAGGCTCTTTTGCCAAATAACGGTAATACGTATTTTTTTCAGCAAATTGGTCAATTAAAATCGCTTCTGGTTTTACAGGTGCCAGTTTTTTCAAGACATTTTCGATCGCACGATTATGTAATAAAGCTTTCATTTGACCCTGATTCATGCCTCTTTGTTGTAATTCGTTATATTTCGGATTCGGACAAAGTAGCACACTATGCGGCACAATTGGCATGATTTTTTCAGCGATTCGGCAAATTTCCGGATCTTTCATGGCTTTTGAATCCTTCACACCAAGCTCTTTTAAAAGTGGCATCATTTCTGCATCGACATAAGCTGCGCAAACAGTAATGGGACCAAAAAAGTCACCCGTGCCGACTTCATCGGAACCAACAACATTTTTTGATGCGAAGTTTGCTGGAAGAACGCCTTTAGAAACACTTGGCGTCTTTGTTTTTGCTTCTGGAAGTGTAGCAACCCATTTTTTTGCTTCGGCTTCTCCGTTTACTCCTTGGAACATCACTTTGCGCGATTTATAGCCAGTAATGGAGACACCAGGTTTTTTCGCTGCAAAAACGGCTCCTGGTGGGAGTTTTGGATTGGAAAAAGGGAGATATGTTTGTTTCATTTTTTCAAGTGTGGGTTGATTAACTATGATAACTGTATTTGCGATAAGGCATCATCCTTTCAAAGTTCTATTGTAACATACTACGACGAAAGACTGAATATCGGCTAAACGGGTGGTTGACTCTTTTCTTTCGGGCTTTTTCGTGATAAGATTATGACAAGTAGCGGCCTAAATGAATTTGGGCGAGGAGGAATTTACGTGGCAAATGAGAGAAATAGAGTAGTGACCACAATTTATGGTAGAGAATATACAATTGTTGGCATAGAAACAACAGACCACTTACGAAAAGTAGCTCGCGAAGTCGATGAAAAAATGCACGAAATCGGCTCTCAAAATCATGCGCTTGATAGCGGAAGGCTCGCTGTACTGACAGCTGTGAATGCAACTCACGATTATTTAAAACTAGAACAAAAATATCTAGAGTTGGAACAAGAACTGGCTCGTATCAAAGGAAGAGATCAATGATTTTAAATGCGATTATTTTAATTTTACTTGTTTGTGGCTTTTTCGCAGGTTTTAGAACGGGCCTAATCAAACAACTTATATTATTACTAGGTTATATTTTGGCATTTTTTATCTCGTATACATATTACGAAGATTTAGCGCCCCATTTAACCTTTATACCTTATCCAGGTAGTGATACTTCAGATGGATTATCAATTATTTTACAGGAATTACGAACAGAAACAGCTTATTATAACGTACTCGGATTTGCGATTATTTTTATTGTAGCAATCATTGTCGTTCATATGCTTGCATCACTTGTTGGCGGCTTAACAAAAATACCTGTGTTGCGTCAAATTAATGGATTAGTAGCGGCTGTTTTTGGTGTTGTTAAGTCTTATTTACTTATTTTTATTGTATTGTTTATCATGGCAATTTACCCGGCGAATTGGTCAGAAAATCTGATTGACAGCTCTACGGTTGCTCAGTGGATGCTCGAGAACACGCCGATTTTGTCCGAACAATTTTATGACTGGATGACAGACATTCTGCCAAAATAAAAGAAACATTCGATACCAGATGTACACTCTTAGCCAATTTTGGATAGGATTGCGCTGGTATTTTTTAATGACCAAACGGGGAGGAATAACGATGGCTACTAATAAAAAAGAAATCATTCGTTTACTGGAAGAAATTGCCATTTATATGGAACTAAAAGGAGAAAATAGCTTTAAAATATCAGCTTTCCGTAAAGCTGCCCAAGCAATTGAATTAGATAGTAGAAGTCTGTCAGAAATTGAGGATTTCACAAAAATTAGCGGTATTGGTAAAACAACCGGCGAAATTATTCAACGTTATTTAGATAGCGGCGAATGTCCAGAACTCGTGGAGCTGAAAAAAGAAGTACCCGCTGGCCTCGTTCCACTTTTAGATGTGCCGGGGCTTGGTGGTAAAAAATTATCGCGGCTTTATCATGAGCTAGGTGTGGTCGACAAAGAAACTTTACTCAAAGAAGCAGAAAACGGCCATATCGAAGCATTAAAAGGTTTTGGTAAAAAGTCTGCTGAGAAAATGGCAGAAGCTGTGCGCGAAATGGGTGAACGACCTGATCGCTATCCGCTCAACGATGTTTTACCAATCATTGGAAAAGTAGAAGCTTATTTAGCTGAAATTGCTGCAATCGAAACGTTTGCGCAAGCTGGAAGTTTACGACGCTTGCGGGAAACGGTAAAAGATTTAGATTATGTTATCGCGACTCAACAACCAGAAGAAGTGCAAAAAGCGTTACTTGCCTTTCCTTTAATTACAGATGTCATCGGAGCAGGTGAAACTAAAGTATCGGTCGTATTAGAAGATAACATTACCATTTCGGTCGATTTCCGCCTAGTGGAAAAGAAAGCCTTTGCCACAACGCTACATCATTTTACTGGTTCTAAAGATCATAATATCAAAATGCGCCAATTGGCCAAACAATCAAACGAAAAAATAAGTGAGTATGGCGTAGAGCAAGAAGATGGAAGCATGCGTCATTTTGAGTCAGAAAAAAGCTTTTTTGAGCATTTTAATATCCCATTTTTACCACCAGAAGTTCGCCGAGATGGCACCGAAATTGAGCGCGTAACGAAGGATACGAAATTCCTAGCGTTAGATGATATTCGCGGTGATTTACACATGCATACCACTTGGTCAGACGGCGCTTATGCCATTCCGGAAATGATTGAAGCCTGTATCGCGAAAGGTTATGAATATATGGTAATAACCGATCACGGGAAATTTCTACGAGTAGCTAACGGCTTAGACGAAAAAAGACTTTTAGAACAACAAGCAGAAATTAAAAAAATTGCCGCAAATTATCCGGAAATTGATGTCTATTCAGGCGTTGAAATGGATATCTTGGCGGATGGCTCGCTCGATTTTGATGACGAAACACTAAAACAATTGGATTTTGTGATTGCGTCCATTCATTCCAGTTTCCAACAATCCGAAGAAGAGATTATGAAACGACTAAAAACAGCGTGCGAAAATCCTTACGTTCGCTTGATTGCTCATCCCACAGGCAGAATTGTCGTGAAAAGAAAGCCATATCATGTTAATATGAAAGAACTAATCAAATTAGCAAAAAATACCGGAACTGCACTGGAATTAAACGCTAATCCACAGCGCCTCGATTTAAACCGTGAGCATCTAGAAATGGCTCATGCAGCAGGTGTTCCAATTGCAATCAATACAGATGCGCATGACACGAAGCATCTTGATTTTATGTCCATCGGTGTTCGCGCGGCAACGAAAGCGTGGCTAGATAAGTCCGCAATTCTAAATACGAAAACAGCGGCTGAATTTAAACAATTTTTACAGAATAAATAACTTTTAAAAAGAAGGATGACTAATGGAAAAAAAAGTAGAAGCCATTTTAGAATTTGATAAAATAAAAAAACAACTCGCGGAATTTGCTTCGTCTTCACTAGGAGAGCAAGCGATTTTGGAACTCGCTCCAGCGACAGATTTTCAAGTAGTGCAAAAAGCGCAACTCGAAACAGAAGAAGGAGCCAAGATTATTCGTTTACGGGGAAGTGCGCCAATTACTGGTCTAACAGACGTTTTTGCCCATTTGAAACGCTTGGAAATCGGTGGCGATTTAAACGGGCTTGAAATCTACCAAATCGGTAGCAACTTGCGCGTAAGCCGTCAAATGAAAAACTTTATGAACGATTTACTTGAAATTGGTGTCGAAATACCACTTCTCGGCGCGCTTTCGGATGAACTTTTAGTATTAAAAGAAGTGGAAGAGGATATTGCGATTTCCGTTGATGAAAGCGGGAAAGTATTAGATACTGCGAGTGAAGCACTTAGTACAATTCGACGTACACTCCGCCGCACGGAAGACCGCGTACGGGAAAAATTAGAATCTTATTTGCGCGATCGCAATGCTTCGAAAATGTTAAGCGATGCCGTTATTACGATTCGAAACGATCGCTACGTTATTCCCGTTAAACAAGAATATAAAGGGCATTATGGTGGTATCGTTCATGACCAATCCGCATCCGGTCAAACACTTTTCATCGAGCCACAAAGTGTAGTAGATTTAAATAACGAACGAAAAGCACTTCAAGCAAAAGAAAAACAAGAAATCGAACGCATTCTTGCAGAAATTTCCGCATCACTCGCTGGCTGGATTAATGAAATTCATCATAATACCTTTATTCTCGGACGCTTTGATTTTATTTTTGCAAAAGCACGTTTTGGGAAAGCGATGAAAGCCGTAACGCCACATCTTAGTGATACAGGCGTAGTGCATTTAATTGCCGCGCGACACCCGCTTTTAGATGCAGCTAAAGTCGTTGCTAATGATATTTATTTAGGCGAAGATTTCACGACGATTGTAATTACTGGTCCAAATACAGGTGGTAAAACAATTACACTGAAAACATTGGGATTACTAACATTAATGGCACAATCTGGCTTACAAATTCCAGCACAAGAAGATTCTACGATTGCTGTTTTTGAACATGTATTTGCCGATATTGGTGACGAACAATCCATCGAACAAAGCTTGAGTACCTTCTCGTCCCATATGACAAATATCGTGTCCATTTTAGAAAGAGTGAACCACAAATCGCTAATTTTATATGATGAACTTGGGGCTGGGACAGATCCGCAAGAAGGCGCAGCACTCGCAATTGCGATTCTTGATGCAAGCCATGCAAAAGGCGCAAGTGTTGTCGCGACGACCCATTATCCTGAATTAAAAGCATATGGATACAACCGCGTTCACGCAACCAATGCTTCCGTTGAATTCAATGTCGAAACGCTTAGCCCGACTTATAAACTACTAATCGGCGTTCCCGGACGAAGTAACGCTTTCGATATTTCGCGCCGCCTTGGATTAAGCGAAAGTATCATCACAGAAGCAAGAAGCCTTGTCGATACCGAAAGCGCCGATTTAAATGATATGATTTCGAGCCTAGAAGAAAAACGCAACTTAGCAGAAACAGAATATGAAGAAGCGCGCGAACTAGCTCGTGGTGCCGATGACCTTTTAAAAGATCTGCAAAAAGAAATCACCAACTACTATCAACAAAAAGACAAATTAATCGAACAAGCGAGTGAAAAAGCCGCAACGATCGTGGAAAAAGCGGAAGCCGAGGCCGAAGAAATCATCCATGAATTGCGCACAATGCAATTAAACGGAGCAGCCGGCATCAAAGAACACGAGCTGATTGACGCCAAAACAAGACTTGGGAAAGCCAAACCAAAAACAATCAACAAAACCATTCCCCAAGCGCCAAAACAAAAACCACACGTTTTCAAAAATGGCGATAATGTCCGCGTCTTATCACTCGGCCAAAAAGGTACACTTTTAAGCAAAATTAACGATAAAGAATGGAATGTTCAAATCGGTATCATCAAAATGAAAATCAAAACTACCGATCTCGAATACATCCAACCAGAAAAACCGAAGAAACAACGCATCATTACATCGGTTCATAGCAGCGGCTCACCAGCTAAAAGTGAACTCGATTTGCGCGGCGAACGCTACGAAGATGCTCTGCAAAAAGTCGACAAATACCTCGATGAAGCATTGCTCGCAGGCTATCCGCAAGTAGCAATCATTCACGGTAAAGGAACTGGCGCACTTAGAACTGGTGTTACGGAATATTTGAAAAATCATCGCATGGTCAAATCAATCCGTTTCGGTGCAGCAGCAGAAGGCGGGAACGGCGTAACAATCGTCGAATTTAAGTAAACAACTGAGCAAAAATATAGCTCCAAATAGGGTGTAAATGCTATACTGTGTGTACGAAAGTCATAAGGAGTGAATTAAATCATGGTAAAAGAAATTACAGATGCAACATTCGAGCAAGAAACTAGCGAAGGCTTAGTATTAACAGATTTCTGGGCAACATGGTGTGGTCCTTGCCGCATGGTGGCTCCAGTTTTAGAAGAAATACAAGAAGAACGCGGCGAAGCACTTAAAATCGTCAAAATGGACGTAGATGAAAACCCAGAAACACCAGGAAGCTTTGGTGTTATGAGTATTCCAACACTTCTTATCAAAAAAGACGGCGAAGTAGTAGATACAATTATCGGCTACCGTCCAAAAGAAGAACTGGATGAAGTCATCAACAAATACGTTTAAAATTATGCTAAAATGAAAGAAGCTTAGAATGTTTGTTCTAAGCTTCTTTTTAAATGTGTAACTGGAGTTGATAAAATGTCTTCTGAACATATCCAAAATAAACTAGCGCTTCTGCCGGACCAACCTGGTTGTTATTTGATGAAAGATAGACAAGGAACCATCATTTATGTTGGGAAAGCAAAAATTTTAAAAAATCGTGTACGTTCGTATTTTTCAGGAACGCACGATAGTAAAACACAACGCTTAGTCCAAGAAATTGTGGATTTTGAATATATCGTCACATCATCCAACGTAGAAGCTTTACTACTAGAAATCAATTTAATTAAAAAGCACGATCCACGTTTTAATATTCGGCTAAAGGACGATAAAACCTATCCGTTTATTAAAATTACGAACGAACGACATCCGCGCCTAATTATTACCCGCCAAGTAAAAAAAGATAAAGGGAAATATTTCGGTCCGTACCCAAATGTCTATGCCGCCAATGAAGTAAAACGGATTTTAGATCGCCTATATCCACTACGAAAATGTAGCACTTTGCCCAATAAAGTATGCTTATATTATCACCTCGGCCAATGCCTTGCGCCGTGTGTATTTGATGTGGAAGCAAGTAAGTATAAAGAAATGCAAGACGAAATAGTATCATTCCTAAACGGCGGCTATAAAACCGTCAAAAATGATTTAATGAAAAAAATGCAAGAAGCCGCTGAAAATATGGAATTCGAAAAAGCTGGCGAGTTCCGCGATCAAATCAACGCAATCGAAACAACGATGGAAAAACAAAAAATGACAATGAATGATTTCGTTGACCGCGATGTATTTGGTTACGCCATTGATAAAGGATGGATGTGCGTCCAAGTATTCTTCATTCGCCAAGGAAAACTCATCGAACGCGATGTTTCCCAGTTTCCATTTTATAACGATGCCGACGAAGATTTCCTCACTTTCATTGGCCAATTTTACCAAAAAGCCAACCATATTCCGCCTAAAGAAATTTATTTGCCAGATGATGTTGATAGCGAAGCCGTTCAAGCAGTCGTTCCTGACACAAAAATTATCGTACCACAACGCGGGAATAAGAAAGATCTCGTAAAACTTGCTTATAAAAATGCCAAAATTGCCCTAAACGAAAAATTCATGCTACTTGAACGTAATGAAGAACGCACAGTCGGGGCAGTAGAACGACTTGGAGAAGCAATGGGAATCCCAACGCCATCACGCGTGGAAGCTTTCGATAACTCCAACATTCATGGCACAGACCCCGTTTCCGCGATGGTCACATTCCTTGACGGCAAACCAAGTAAAAATGATTACCGCAAATACAAAATCAAAACCGTAGAAGGCCCAGACGACTACGCAACAATGCGCGAAGTCATCCGCCGTCGTTACTGGCGCGTCCTCAAAGAAGGCTTACCGATGCCCGATTTAATCTTAATTGACGGAGGAAAAGGCCAAATCGACAGCGCCAAAGACGTTCTAACCAACGAACTAGGCCTAGACATTCCAGTAGCCGGCCTCGCCAAAGATGACAAACACCGCACCAGTCAATTGTTATTCGGCGACCCACTTGAAATCATCCCTTTGGAAAGAAACAGCCAAGAATTCTATTTACTACAACGAATGCAAGATGAAGTCCACCGTTTCGCGATCACATTTCATCGCCAACTACGCAGCAAAACCGGCTTCCAGTCCATTCTCGACGGCATTCCAGGCGTAGGCCCAGGCCGCAAGAAAAAACTACTTAAACACTTCGGCTCAATGAAAAAATTAAAAGAAGCAACCGTAGAAGAAATAAAAGAAGCTGGCGTCCCTCTGAATGTTGCTGAGGAAGTGCATAAACATATCACAGCGTTCAATGAAAAAGCAAAAAATACCGAGCAAAAATGATTTTCCACACGATTATAAACGCCAATGACTTTGATGTTATTGGCGTTTTATTGCGTAAAAAATGTTACATATATGAACTAACACGTCAGATAAAATAGCTTTTATATATAATAAACTTCCCTTCAACACATAAATGCGCTAAAATAAAATCATTGATAAAAAAGAACTAAAAGTCAGGGGGAACGAGATTGGGACTAGTCGTATTAAAATTTGGTGGAACATCTGTCGGCACCGTGGATAAAATCGGGAAAACAGCAGATCAAGCCATTTATGAGAAAAAACAAGGAAATAAAGTCATCGTCGTCGTTTCCGCAATGGGGAAATCAACCGACAAATTAGTCGCAATGGCTGAAGAAATTAGCGAGGCTCCAGATAAACGCGAAATGGATATGCTACTTTCTACTGGGGAACAAATCACGATTGCTTTACTTGCGATGACTTTAAAAGAAAAAGGGCATGATGCTACTTCTTATACAGGGTGGCAAGCGGGAATTGAAACAGAAGCTGTACATAGTAATGCGAGAATTGCTGATATTGATAGTGCGCGTATTGAAGCGGCACTTGATGCGGGACAAATCGTTGTCGTTGCTGGATTCCAAGGTTTAACGGCAGACGGGGAGATTACTACACTCGGTCGGGGTGGTTCGGATACAACCGCAGTTGCCATTGCATCCGCTCTTAAAGCAGACAAATGCGCGATTTGCACGGACGTTGTTGGCGTGTTTACAACAGATCCACGCTACGTCAAAAAAGCCCGAAAGCTCGAACAACTTACCTATGATGAAATGCTAGAATTAGCCAATCTCGGCGCTGGAGTATTACATCCACGCTCCGTTGAATATGCCAAAAATTTCCGGATTCCGCTCGAAGTAAGAGCGAGCCACGAACAAGAATCAGGAACAATGATCGAGGAGGATTTAACAATGGAAAATACCAAAGTAGTCCGTGGAATCGCTTTTGAAGACCAAATCACCCGTGTAACTATCCACTGGAAACAAAAAGAAGCGATGCGTGTGTCCAAAGTCTTTACAAAATTAGCGGAAAATAATATTGATGTAGATATTATCATCCAAGGAATTACTGGTCTAGGTCACGGCAACCTATCCTTCACTATCAAAACAAGCGCACTTTTAGCAACACTAGCTGTTTTAGAAGAAAGTAAAGAACTGCTTCAAATCGAAAAATTAGAATCCGAGCAAGAACTGGCGAAAGTTTCGATTGTTGGCTCTGGAATGGTAAGTAATCCAGGGGTAGCTGCGCAAATGTTCGAAGCTTTAACAGAAAATAATATTCCAATTAAAATGATTAGTACGTCTGAAATTAAAGTTTCCACTGTAGTACCTGCACGTAAAATGGTCGAAGCAGCACAAGTTTTACATGACCAATTTGAATTAGATAAATAAAAAATAAGCTTGCAGTGACAAAGTGAATTCTTCCTTTGTCGCTGCAAGCTTATAATTTTTAGTAGCGCTCTTCGTTATCGATTGTTTCTTTACGATCCCATTTAATAATAATCGTTGCTTGTTTTTTACGTTTATCAATTTCATCGTAACTTTCGGTATATAGTTTTTTCTGTGATTGCAATTGTTCGGCAATAAAACCAGCTTCTAGTCTAAAGGTAGGCTCTTCTTGCGCGTTAAAACGGGCGGCAACCATTTCGCCTTCTAAAAGTAAGCGTAGTTCATCTTTCTTTTCTTTCAAAATACTGAAACTTCCCCAAGAGGCTTCTTCAAAGAATTCAGCTATCTCTTCTAGGGACTCAAGTGGAAATTTGCGAGCTAAGTCTTTTCCTGCCCAGTACATAATGTGAGGCGCTTCATCTCCAAGTATTTCAGGAATTAAATAATCTCGTAGTAAATCTAAACCAAAACTTGGAACAAGTGCTTTTTCCTCGTATTTATTCTGTTCATTTTCTGTCATTTCGGATACCCCACTTTCATACACCATTATAACCAAAATCACCCTAAAATGGAAAGCACAATAAATAAATTTCTATAAAAAACCTTTTTTCTCAAAAAAGACTTGCGAAAAAACCGAAAAAATAAGAAAATGGAAGGTATAGATAAAAAAATGGAAATTAATAAAGAAATTGAGGCGAGACTGTGAAACAAGCTATTGGCTTTATTGATTCGGGAGTAGGCGGTTTGACAGTAGTGCGAGAAGTGCTAAAACAGCTACCCCATGAACAAGTATATTATTTAGGTGACACCGCACGTTGCCCTTATGGACCACGCGACAAAGAAGAAGTAGCTCAGTTTACTTGGGAAATGACCAATTTTCTAGTAGATCGTGGCATCAAAATGCTCGTTATTGCATGTAACACAGCAACGGCAGCAGCTTTGTATGACATTCGCGAAAAACTGGATATCCCTGTTATCGGGGTTATTCAACCAGGTTCGAGAGCAGCACTCAAAGCAACAAGAAACAATAAAATTGGCGTACTAGGAACACTTGGTACCGTCGAAAGTATGGCATATCCAACAGCGCTTAAAGGATTAAATCGCCGAGTGGAAGTAGATTCCCTCGCATGTCCAAAATTTGTATCTGTCGTAGAATCAGGCGAATATAAAAGTGCGATTGCAAAAAAAGTAGTAGCCGAATCACTTTTACCACTGAAAAGTACTAATATTGATACGGTGATTTTGGGTTGTACACATTATCCACTTTTAAAACCAATTATCGAGAACTTCATGGGTGACGGTGTGTCCGTTATTAACTCCGGAGAAGAAACTGCGAGTGAAGTCAGCGCGTTACTGGATTATCATAATTTATTAGAGGCTACAGATGAAGAAATCGAGCACCGTTTTTTCACTACGGGTTCGACACAAATTTTTAAAGATATTGCAAAAGACTGGTTAAATATGCCAGATATGACTGTAGAACATATTAAATTAGGAAAATAAGAGGTGCCAATAATGAGATTTGATGGAAGAGAAAGTAATGCATTACGAAATATCGAAGTAACACCAGATTATTTAATGCATCCAGAAGGTTCTGTTTTAATTGCATCAGGAAATACAAAAGTTATATGTTCTGCAAGTGTGGAAACAAAAGTACCACCATTTATGCGAGGAGAAGGCCGCGGCTGGATCTCTGCTGAATATTCGATGTTACCACGAGCAACGAACACACGTAACATCCGTGAATCCTCTAAAGGTAAAGTAACCGGCAGAACAATGGAAATTCAACGTTTAATCGGACGTGCGCTCCGTGCAGTTGTTGATTTAGACGCACTTGGCGAAAGAACGATTTGGCTTGATTGCGACGTTATCCAAGCTGATGGCGGTACACGTACAGCGTCTATCACCGGCGCGTTTATTGCAATGGTTATGGCAATTGCCAAGCTAGACGAAGAAACACCATTCACTAAATTTCCGGTAAAAGATTTCCTAGCTGCTACAAGCGTGGGCGTTTTAGAAGAAGGCGGCACCGTGCTTGACCTGAACTACGTAGAAGATAGCGCAGCGCAAGTAGATATGAATATTATTATGACTGGTAGCGGCGCCTTCGTGGAACTTCAAGGAACCGGCGAAGAAGCTACTTTTTCCGAAGCAGAACTTGCTGAACTAATTGTTTTAGGTAAAAAAGGTATTAGCGAACTAATCGAAATCCAAAAAGAAACACTTGGAGAAAAAGTCACAGCGCGGATTAAAGGAGAATAAAAAATGAGTAAAATTATTATTGCCACCGCCAACAAAGGGAAAGCAAAAGAATTTGAAAAAATCTTCGCTAAATTCAATATCGAAGTAGCTACGTTAGCAGATTTTCCAGAAATTGGCGAAATCGAAGAAACTGGCACAACATTCGCTGAAAATGCTGCTCTTAAAGCCGAAACGGTCGCTAGCTTGCTAAATCAAACAGTTATTGCTGATGACTCTGGTTTAATCGTAGACGCGCTTGACGGAGCTCCTGGCGTCTATTCCGCACGCTATGCTGGTGTCGCTCATGATGATGCCAAAAACAATGAAAAACTACTTAAAAATTTAGAAGGCGTTGAACCCGCTAAAAGAACCGCTCGTTTCCACTGTACACTTTCTGTAGCCACACCTTCTGAGAAAACATCTTTTTACACAGGTGAAGTAGAAGGCGTTATTGCAGAACAACTTTGCGGAACAAATGGTTTCGGTTATGATCCATTATTTTTCTTACCAGATTTTGGTCTTACGATGGCAGAAATTCCCGCAGAGAAAAAGAACGAAATCAGCCACCGTGCAAATGCCATTAAACAACTAGAAAAAGATTTAACAGAAGTAGTAGAAAAAGTAACCAAAAAGTGAGAAAATAAGTAACAGTATCACAGGGGAGGAAACAAAATGAAATTATTAGTAGTTAGCGACAGCCACTCAGAACGTGACTGCTTAATCCATCTTAAAGAAAAATACGAAAATACAGTCGATGCTATGATTCATTGTGGGGATTCTGAATTAGAAGCTGACGATCCTGCGATTCAGGGATTTCATACTGTTCGAGGCAACTGTGATTTTGGTGGCGGCTTCCCAAATGATTGGGTAGGAGAAGTAGACGGCTACCGCATTTTAACCACACACGGACATCTCTATAACATCAAGATGACACTCATGAATTTACGATATCGTGCACGTGAACTAAACGCAGATTTCGCCTTCTTCGGTCATTCCCATGAACTAGGCGCAGAGATGCTAGACGACACCATCATTTTAAACCCAGGAAGCATCTCCTTACCAAGAGGCCGCATCCGCATCAAAACATATGCACTCATCGATTCCACACCAGAAGGCATCCAAGTGCGCTTCATGGACCGGGACGACAACGAACTAACAGACCTAACCCAAACATTCCCATTAATCAAGCACAACTAGGTCAAAAGGCACCCGAAAAAGAAAAAATGCAATAACTTAAAGAAAACCATTGACAAACAAGCGATTTAAACATAAAATGGTATTTGGCTGTTGAAAAGACAGTGCCATTTGTCCTGATAGCTCAGCTGGATAGAGCAACGGCCTTCTAAGCCGTCGGTCGGGGGTTCGAATCCCTCTCAGGACGTTAAAATAAGTAAATCAAATAAATCTCTGAAACGTTAGAAATCCTTGATATTAAAGGGTGGATGAACGCTTTAGAGATTTTTTTGTTTGATGATGTTTCCCTTATTTTTGGGAAGAAAATTAGAGATTCTATCTTCATTCAAGTTTCTAGTTTTTACTAACATACGTATAATTTCATAGTTGTACTAATGTCAGCATGACATACATGTGCAGAAACATATATAATACGCCGATATTTATTGTGATAGTTTATCATAACCAAAATCGAATTCAACAAAAACTAGGCTACAAATCACCGATAGAATATCGGCAATCCATAGCCTAATCAATTGCTTTTTTATTACTGTCTCATTTTAAGGATTCAGTTCCCATATAGATATTAACTTTTTTCATTTAGTTTCTTTACGTTTACATTTATATTTAGCTTCCTATTCATCAGACAATAAGTCTTCAGGAGATATTTGGTATTTATTTTGCTTTGTTACATCGGCTCCATTTTCCAATAAAATAGTTATAGATTTAGCTTCTTTAGGTAGCTCCATTGCTGCACGCCATAACGCCGTATTCCCATTATTGTCTTCTGCATCAACAGTTGCCCCCTTTGAAATCAAGTACTCAACTATTTCAGTATAGTCATGCATTGCAGCTAGATGCAATGCAGTCATTCCGTTTTTATCCTGTAAATTCAAATTACTACCTTTTTCAATTAAATATTCGATAATGCTCATTTTTCTTTCTACGACTGCTGACATTAATAAAGAACGATTGTCCCTGTCCACACTATCTATGCCATATTTAGTTAGAAAATCGTCAACTTTAGAAAAGTTATTGCTTAGTAACACTGGATATAACTCATTTTCATTAAACATATGTTGCACCTCTTTGGATTATTTTTTTCTCTGCTGTTGGTTCCCTTGTATGAGTTTTCATAACCAATTTATACATATCAAATCTCTCGAATATTACTCATTATCTTATACTATACCAATTATTTTGCAATTTTAGTAGGCTTTCTATTTTTTCAATAAATGTATAGATATCTTGATTTTTTTTCCATTAACATAACAAAATGAAACTCATTTAAAACGCGTACTTAATAGTATGCTTTTTTTATTTTTATGACCCAAAAGAAAATTCTAATTGTAGTAGTTACGTAAGCTATAAAAAAGTTTGCATTCGTTCTTTGACAACTAAATAAGAGCACGTCGAAATACCATAAAATTTTTAACCAGCAAGAAAAAATGTAACCACTTCTGCTACGGGTGAAATTAACAGAAGTAAATTGACTAAAAACAAAAGGGAGAAACAGACAAATGAACAGTCAAAAAAGGAAGGAAAAGAAAGTAAAAATAATCGCAATGGCGTTAGTAGTTATGATATTAGCAAATCTATTTCAACCGTTCAATGGAATAGCGGCATCACTTCGGCTCGATGAAACAGGTTATTTTTACACAGGAATTAGTTTTACAAATGGGCAGAAATTAGAAAACAAAGATATCTGGAACATGAAGATGGATGGTAAAGATGTCTTTTGTATCGATTCTGCCGCACCAGCAAATACAGAAGAAGGTTATAGTGCGGAAACATATACAGGTAGTAAAAAAGACTTGTTATCTAAAGTTGCTTACTATGGTTTTACTCAATCTGAACAAAGTTATAAAGATTTTGCGACCACCCAATTACTTATTTGGGAAGTGCTTGGTGAACAATTAGAGTGGACATCATTACCTAACTACTGGACGGATAGAGATACAATTTTAGCGCAGGTAAGAAAGCATGATACACAGCCATCATGGGACACGCAGACAATTACAATAATTGAAGGCCAAGAGTTTGTACAGGGTGATACAAGCAATGTAACAGACGTGCTCAATATCACAAATAATGCGACGGGAATCCAGGTTACGAAAACCGGGAACACACTCAAATTAAAAGCGGATAAGAATTCTAAATCAGGAGAAATTATGTTTTCTAAAGTGCCAGATTCTGCTTTAGGAACATCGATTGTTTATAACAAAGCAGATCGCCAAAGTCTGGTAGATTTTCATTTACAAGATACTGGAAAAGCAAAACTAAAAGTAAACGTGAAAAAACTCGGCGGCGTGCGAGTGAAAAAAATAGATCCAAAAACAAATCAACCATTACCAAATACCACCATTAAATTTGAATACGGAGGCACATCCAAAACAGTCGTAACAAATGCAACTGGTATTGCTGAACTTGTTGGAATTCCAGAAGGGACGCAAGTAAAAGTTACCGAAATAGCAGCTCCAGCAGGCTACCATAATAGTGGAGAAGTCAAAACAACCACTATTAAACCAAGTGAAACAATAGAACTTATTTTTAATAATAATAAGCAAATGGGAACGGTTAAATTAACGAAAACCGGTCAAGAATTTGGTGCGAGCATGCCCAATGATAATTACACTTTAAAAGAAGCTGTATACGGGATTTATAACAGTAGTGATGTACGAGTGGGAGAATTAATTACAGATGAAAAAGGCTACGCAGAATCTGGTTCACTCTCGCTAGGGCAATATTATCTGCTAGAGGAAAAAGCACCCGCTGGCTATCTTCTAAGTGACGAAAAGTTATCTTTTGAAATCAAATATGCAGGACAAGATGTTGCAATCACCAACACACAAGTACAAGCGGTCGATGTGGAGCAAAAAGGTTCTGCTAAACTAATTAAAGAAGATGCTGAAACAGGCGAAATAGCCCAAGGAAATGCCGTTTTAGATGGAGCTGTTTATGAATTATATCGTTCCTCAGATGATATGTTAATGGATACAGTCACGATTGAAGATGGTCAAGCGCAAACAGATAATTTATTATTAGACAGCTATTACTGGCTAGAAAAAGAAGCGCCGACTGGCTACTTGTTGGATAGTGAGAAGTATCCTTTTGATTTGACCTATAACCAAGAAGCAGAAGTGGCTGATGTAACTGTCACAGTCAAAGAACAAGTCATCAAAGAAAAAATCAAAGTAATTAAATGCGACGAGCTGACAAAAGAACCTATCAAGAATAATGCTGCTACTTTTAAATTAAAAGATTTGCAGACAGGTGAGTTTATAGAGCATGAAGGAAAATCAGAATTTATGACCGACCAGTCGGGAGAATTTGTGACAGAAGATTTACCGTATGGAGAGTATGAATTGACGGAAGTTATTGCTCCAAAAAATTATCAACTGACGAATGAACCAACTAAAATAACTATTGACGGAACACATGAGGGCATCATTGAAGTAAAAATCATGAATACTGAAATACCTAAACCACTACCGAAGAAATCAACTCGAAATAAGGTAGACCCAGTAATAAAAATGGCAGAAACTAGACCATTACCACTGCTCGGAGATAATGACGGTATTGCTTTAGTATTTATTGGTCTAGGACTTGTAGTAACTGGACTAGCGATATATTGGAGCAAAAAAAATAACGGCAAACGTAAAAAATAAAATGAGCAGCATGGAAAACAAACAAATATCTAATAAGAAAAGAAGCCTGAGTTATTAGGCTTCTTTCTTTTTTTGCAAAAATTATATGGTATGCTACTCATTTCCAACACTTGCTGCTAAATAGTTTCCGTTTTACTACAAAAATAAATATATTTTTAGCAATAAAACAAAAAAATATTTTATAATTTTCATAGAGAGGAGTTTATCAAAAGAGCTTAGATTGTAATCAGGAAAGCTAAAATGCAAAAAAAATGCAGAATTGTACTTTTTTTAAACATTTTTTCGAGATTACTGTCCCAAAAATAGGATTTAGTTGTAATAGTGATGTAGGGGAAGGATACCCTTGCAATTTTACACGGGGCGATAGAAACAGGAGGTGAGTAGATGCATCTACAAGCACATAAAAAACATAAACAGCATGCCTTTGATAGCTATTGTAAAAAAATACTGAGAAATGAGACGAGAAATATCTACAAAGAAATTGAACGTTTAAAAAAATATGAAGTATCAATGGAGAGTTTGTCAGAAAAAGAATTAGGTAAACAGGTTATTTATGAAAGTAATATGACTAGGGAATTTCTGTTCTTCGTCGAAAATGTAGGTATGGTAATAGTAACGGGAGAAATAATCGCAGAAGCTATTAAATTATTACCAAAAGAAAAACAAGCTATCATATTACTCTCCTATATTCTCGGCATGTCTGACAGGCGAATCGCGGAAGAGCTAAACCTAGTCAGACGCACTGTATCACGTAGGAGAAATAGTACACTAGCTGAATTAAAAAAGATAATGGAGGAAGACTAGAAATGAATGAAACAACGCAGAGAAAAAATAGACTAGTACCTTACGAAACAATAGTTGCTGCGTCAGAGGGAGATATAGAAGCAGTTGGAGCAGTTTTAGATCACTATGCGGGTTATATTACAACGTTATCTACAAGAGTATTATTTGATGAATATGGAAATCCACACGTTTGCGTAGATGAAGACTTACGGCGTAGAATCGAAGCGAAATTAGTTTCGAAATTGCTGCTGTTTAATGCTTCGTGATACCATTCTATTATATATTAATGATGATGACGAGAATGATTTAGAGAAAATAAATGAACTACTAGCGGGAACGAGATATAATTGCTAGTAGTTTTTTTACGTGGATTTTGATACCAGAAGAATCAACGTGCAGTTAATTGCAAAGTTCTCAAAAGGGCTCAGAGTTGGCTTAACTTTTGATTGGTGGAAGTTAGCAGATATAAAACACATTTATGTATTTTTAAAGAACCTTTGCTAAATTAAATGAAAAAGAACTTTACAAACAATAAATTCCATTTGTATACTAAAGTTACAGTAACAAGTTTGTGAAAATATTCCTAACTTTAATAAAGGATGAACGTAAATGCAAAGAAAAGTAGCAGAAATTAATCAATTAGTTAGAAACGGCCGCTTATGGCTTGACCTTGATATTTCATCATTTAATGGTCATGAACTCGAAATTATTGGCGGGATTGATCTTAGTTATTTTTATGAAATAGAAATTAAATTTAGCAATGTTTGTTTTTTGTCAGGATATACTTCCTTACATATAGACACTTCAGAAGATTTTCTTTTTGTGCACGAAGATAGTTATGAAAGTTCGCGGATGAATCTTCCTAAAGTCAGAGATAATTCATTTCTATTTGAATTTAAAACAGATGATATAGATGGCTTACCTTTTTTAGTTATGGCAGAGAACATCGAATATAAATACGAGCGAGTAAATCTATAAAACTTACTGGAGGAAACCAGCATGAATGAAGAGGCAATTCATTTAAAAATGTTTGAGTGCAGTGGTACCTAAATAAAAAGTAAGTTAGCGGAATAATAGAGCAAACCAAAAGACTAAACGAATTGTTTACATGAAAAATATAAAGAGGAAGTGTCAAAATGTATAAATTATCTCCAAAAGAAATAGAGGTTATGGTAAATAAATCGGCTAAAGATAGGTACATCTATTTTGTCAAAAGAGTTGCGGATCAAGGGGCAGCTTGGACTTTAAAAGATAAAGAGGGATTTGTAACTACTTCAGATTCAGAGGCGAGCCTTGCTTTACCAATATGGCCTTTTAAAGAATATGCTTCGAAATTAAAAGAAAATGAATGGAAAGATTTGGAACTCAAAAAAATAAGTTTTAAGCAACTAAGTAAAGAAATCTTACCGAATTTATCCAAAGATAGTGTGAATGTAGCAGTTTTTATGGTACCCAATACTAATGAAGTGGTTACAGTTTCCGCGGATAGATTATTAGATGACTTATTGAACGAGCAATCAAATTTTTTATAAAAAATTTAATTACTAATCTGATGAGCTGCCCGCTATAAATACGCATGAAGACAGGATATTATGAAGGTAAGAAGAGTTTCTGCTTCAACAAAAAAGAAGAAAAAATGAATATGCTAACTAAGAGGTGGCCTCTATGAGTAGAAAATTAAAGAAAGAACTAAGAAATCGTTGGTATTCCGAGCTTGATTTTGAAATTAATCGTAGTCTGAAAAAAGAGAATTGGAGAGATAAAACGACACGCAACGCTCGTTGGTCTCAGCATCCCTTTGGACAAACCGATAGTGGCAAAATAGATTTTCGGGGTTTTTCTTTTAGGGAGCCTTCCAAATATCACCAATTATTCAATATGGATTTCTCTTATTCGTATTCACTGCACGAGATTACGGAAGGGTATGGCATGTCCCGAGGTGGGAGTTTCAGTTATTCAATAATGGAAGGATGCCTTTTTATTCATGCCGAAATGCCAGCTAATCTTTCTGAAAAATTTACGGATTGTGATTTTAGTAATGCAGTTTTTGTCTCAACAAGAATAAATGCCGATTTTATTTCGTGTAACTTTACTAATGCTAAGATGAAGGATGTTTTAGTAGGAGCCAAGTTTATTAATTGTGATTTTACGAAAGCAAACTTAACAAAATCAGCTATTCAAAGGTGCTATTTTGAAAATTGCATTTTTGAAGACACGAAGTTTTCTAGAACAAATATATCCGGCAGCACATTTGTGAACGCAAGACCTTCAGATGCTCAAATTGCCAAGTGTTCTTCTGCTGATAACTTAAAATTTTTATAAGGCATAAAAGCTTTAATCACAAAAACCAATTCTTTGAGAGGATAAACAGATGAACTATACATTTGATGAACGGGTGACTAACATACTACGGAAAAACGGATGGTATTCCGATAGATTTATAAATATTAATAACTTTCGTCGTATTCTAGAGGAGAAAAACTATTATTTGAATCAAGGTGCGGAGAAATTTTTAAGTAATCTAGGTGGACTAATAATAACGCATGAAGCTTACTCTGACATTAATGATACGGATGTTTCGGGATTTGATCCTACGAAACCTGCAGCATGGTTGGATCCAAAGTGGGTAAAAGAATGTTATGAGGATATCATTAAAGAAAAGTTATGCCCAGTTGGAGTTGGATTTTCAGAGCATATGGTCTTTTTCGTTTCCGAATCTGGTGGTTTTTATGGCGGCTATGATGACTATTTTTGCTTAATAGGTGACAGTGTGGAGAGTGGGTTGTTGAACTTATTTAATGATCATAATTTTATTAGTTTGAATTAGTGACGATTATATCCTAAGAAGAATTGTTATTTTATAGTAACTGATTTAATTGTAAACCATTGTAAGAAAAGCACCACGATAAGTCTAAACAAAAGGAGCAAGTTTTATGGAAAAATACGTAAAAATAGTAAAAATCGAGGATAATCTATCATTTTGCCTTAACATTAGCACGGAGAAGTTGATTGCAATTGGCGAGAAAATGAATGAAATGAACGAAGATGCTTATATGCATGGCTATAATTGGGAAGCATTTTTGAATTATTATTTAGCTAAGCATGCCCCAGATGTATTAGAAGGAATGGGCTCTGATCCGGAAGCAGGAATGTATGTGGCATATTACACGCTATCGCCTGAAACAGAAGCCCGAGCAGAAAAACTTGTCCAAATAATTACGAATCTCATTGAAAATGAAGAACTGCTCTATCAAATAGTTAAAAATGAAGGCAATCAGATTGATTGGGATAATTAATTGGAAACTTTAATATACGATATGGAGAACGCTATAACCGTTTTAATTACAATGGTTATAGCGTTTTTTATATAGAATAATACTTTATAGTACTTTCTGTTGTCCGCTTGATGGTAATTCTTCAAAAATACCAACAAGTCTAAAAATAGCACCAATTCCGAAATAAATGTGAACGATATGTGAACGAGAATAACGGAAAATGAAAAAAATTCCCATACTGTGTTCAAATGGGTGGCTTAGTGTTGCTATAATTAGTACTTATTGAGGCGAAATGAAACCAAACATCAAATAGTGAACGCAGCTAATTCTTCAAGATAATCACTATTACAATAAAATACCCCAACATCTAAGGAGATTAATCATGAAAAGAAAGATAAGTTCTATCATTGTAGTCGGGATATTGCTCTTTCAATCATTGAGCGCCTATCCATTTATCACTGAAGCCAAAGAAAATGAGCAAAATATAGAAACAAATACACCTTCAAAAGAAACTAAGGGATTAACTAATTCCTTAAAACAAACCAAGACAACGCTTAAAACAGGAGACACCTATGACAGTGTATTTCCTGACAGTGCGTTGGCTACAGTTATTGCCAAAGCTGCTACGGGATCAGTAGACACAACGCAGCTAGTAACACAAGAAGACTTGAATAAAATTACATCTCTCAGCGCCAATAGCAAGGGAATTAGCGAATTGACAGGAATGGATTTGCTAATAAATGTCACAAGTATAAGCTTAAATAGTAATCAAATAACAGATATTTCTCCAATAAATCAATTACCTAATTTAGTAAGTCTGGCGTTAAAGAATAATCAAATTAGCAGTATTACCTTAAATGCACAAAGCCAGTTACCAAAACTAACGAGCATTGATCTTGAAACGAATCCCAATCTGGAAGTTATGGATATCCAAGACCAACCCAAATTAGTAGACGTAAAGACTTCTTCAAATACAGGATTACGTCAGTTAACAACGGTGATTGCTAAAAATAATCCAGAATTAGTCAATTTAGGTTATTACACTATGCGAAATGTCTACTTTAGCCAAGTTGCAAGTTTAACAAAAGTCGAATTAGCCAATCTACCAAAAATAACGAAAGTAAGTCTTGATCGTAACAGTATTAGCGAGCTGGAAATTTCTGATTTAGCCATTGAAAATCTGCCATTAAATGGAAATGAACTAACCGATAACGTGTTCGATAACCTTCAAAATCTGCCTAATTTAAAAACATTAGACCTGTCCCTGAATCAACTAACAGAAGTGGAATTAGACAAAACCGATGTAGAAAATCTACCTAATTTGATATCACTAAATATGGAAGGGAATTCGGAACTAACTTCCATAAACGTCCAAGATCAGCCTCAATTAGTAGATATAAAAACTTCCATTAATACAGGATTACGCCAGTTAACAACGGTGATTGCCAAAAATAATCCAGAATTAGTTAATTTAGGCTATTACACTATGCGAAATGTCTACTTTAGCCAAGTTGCAAGTTTAACAAAAGTCGAATTAGTCAATCTTCCAAAAGTAACCAAGGTAAGTCTTGACCGGAACAGTATTAGCGAGTTGAAAGTGACTGATTTAGCCATTGAAAATCTTCCGGTACAAGGAAATGAACTAACAGGAAATGTGTTCGATAAGCTTCAGAATCTCCCTAATTTAAAAACGTTAGACCTGTCTCAGAATCAACTAACAGAAGTTAAATTAGACAAAACCGATGTAGAAAATCTTCCTAATTTAGTATCAATAAATATAGAGCAAAATTTAACACTAACTTCAATAAATATCCAAGATCAACCTCAATTGGTAGATGTAAAGACTTCTGATAAAACGGGATTATCTAAGTTAACAACAGTAATTGCCAAAAATAATCCAGAATTAGTTAATCTAGGATATTTTAGTATACAAAGTGTTTATTTTGAGGGGATAATAAGCCTAACGAACGTCGAGTTAGTCAACCTTCCGAAAGTAAGAGTAGTGCGATTAGATCGTAATAGTATCAATCATATCGAGCTGAATAATTTAGTATCTGTAACAGAAGTGAATCTAAATTATAATAAAATAACAAGTGATAGCATCGAGAAGTTTAAAGATATGCCCATACTAGCAACTCTAAATTTAAACAGTAATCAAATTACCAATATAGATGTGCTTAATGATTTGCCAGAAATAACTACTTTAAATGTCGAATTAAATTCCATCGGTGTTTTGCCAAGTAATCTCAAAACAAAAATGCCGAAATTAACGACACTCAGCGCTGTAAATCAAACAATTACTTTAGATAAAGTAATTACCCTGGATGATGCAGATTTAATTATTAATAATGAAATTAGTAATTTTGGTAAATTAAGCCAGCCAATCCCGATATCAAATTCAGGGACGTATGCAGATGGTAAACTAACTTGGTCGTATGAGAGAATCAAAAGTCTAACAGAAGTCAATTACCAATTTTCTGAGCGAGTTAATACGACGGGCATAGATGGAACTTTTTCAGGAAAAGTAACACAACCATTTAAAAGATCTACCGTTCCAGTAATTAATGCGGATACCGAAATCCACTATCCACAAGGAACAGAAAAAACAGAAGCAGCCTTTTTAAGTGATATTCATGCACAAACAAATGATGATTTAGCTATTAAAAGCGATTTTGAAATAATGGTGAACTTAAAGAAAGTAGGAACATACACCGTAACATTAAGCGCAGAGAATATGGATGGAATTAAAGCTGTTCCAAAAGAAGTGACCGTCCACATTGATCCTGTGCAAGGTGCAAATATAACTGTGAAATATGAAGACGAATCCGGGAATAAAGTTGCGGAAGATAGTATATTAGCTGGAAATGTTGGCGAAGAATATAATTCAAGTGCCAAAGAAATTTTAGGTTATACGCTAACTGAAATGCCAACAAATGCACAAGGTGAAATTAGCCTAGAAGAACAAACAGTGAGATATATCTATTCAAAAAATCCACTTCCCGCAGAAGATATTACAGTAAAATACACGGATGAAGAGGGAATGGAACTAGCAGCAAGTGATACATTATCAGGTCATGTGGATGAAGATTACGTTACAACAGCGAAGGCTATTACAGGATACACTTTAATGGAAACACCGAGCAATGCAGAGGGCAAGTTTACCGATAGTGCTCAAATAGTGACCTATGTCTATCGTGCGATTCAAGCAGAACCAATTTTAGCTAAAGAAGTTACGGTGAACTACCAAGACGAATTAGGGGTTAAAATTAGTGAAACGGAAGTATTAACTGGTGAGATTGGCGAAACATACACAACTGTGGCTAAAACAATAGAAGGTTATACATTAATTGAAACCCCTACGAACGCTGACGGGATTTTTAGCGAAACGCCTCAAACGGTAACTTATGTGTATCAATTACAAAATACCCCAATAGCAGCAAATGTTACAGTTAAGCATCTGGATGAAAATAAAAACGAGCTAGTAACAAGTGAGGTACTAAGTGGAACAGCGGGTGGAGCATATACAACTAAACCAAAGCAAATTGACGGTTATTCACTCGTGAAAGTACCAAATAATGCTAGCGGGAATTTCACAACAGAAGCTCAAACGGTAATCTATCTGTATAAAAAGAACACTATCCCGACTTCAAATATTATTGTGAAATATGAAGATGAAACGGGGAAAGAACTTGCCACAAGTATTGTGTTAAACGGAAACATTCATGATTCCTACACAACTGCACCTAAAGAAATTAAAGGCTATACCCTTGTGAAAAAGCCAGCTAACGCAACTGGTAAATTTATCGCAGCAGATCAAACTATAAAGTATCTGTATCGTGCGAATAAAGAACAGGTAAATCGAAATATAGAACTACTAGGGGATAATTCAAATGGAGATATTCAACCAATAAAAGGAAATATTCAACCAATGAATGGAAACCAACAAACCATCCTCCCTCGAACAGGAAATCAGTCATTAACTTTGATTTTTGGTTTGGGAATTTTACTAGTAATTCTTAGTATCATTTGGCTGTTCAGAAATAAAAGAGAAAAGAATAAATCTAAAACTTTCTGATAGCATTTCTTGAAAAACGTTCCTTAAAAAAAGGAACGTTTTTTCTTTTACCACATTTATAATAAGACTACAACTACTAAAAAGATTAAAACCACAGCATTTCTCGACATTATGTGAACGTTTTGTGAACAAAAACAAGGCGATTTAAAAAAAAACCTAATCCTTTGTTTAAATATTAGGCATACTGTTGCTATAATTATTAGATATAGAGATAAAATAATTTTACATATCAAATAGTGAAATCAACGCGTCCTTTCATATAACCACTACTAACATCTGAGGAGAATTAATCATGAAACAAAGGATAAGTACTATCATCATAGTCGGAATACTGTTTTTTCAATCGTTAAGTGCTTATCCTTTAATGATTGAAGCAGTAGAGAATGAAAATGCGAAGAAAAATTTAAATAAAAGCAACTCCCTAAAACAAAGTCCAAACAAAACAACACTTCAAGACGGAGATACATATGCAAAAGTTTTCCCAGATACAGCATTAGCCCAAAGTATTGCTAAAGCAGCGACTGGTTCTGAGGACACAACACAATTAGTGAATCAAGCAGATTTGAATAAAATTATCATTTTAACTGCAAACGCCAAAGGTATTATTGATTTAACGGGAATGGATTTATTGGTCAAAGCAACAACTATAAACTTGAATAATAACCAAATAACAGATGCTTCTCCATTAACGCAATTACCTAATTTGGTAAAACTAGATTTAAGCGATAATCAAATTAGCACCATTACTTTAAATGCAGAAAATCAACTACCAAAATTAACGACGCTTGATATCCAAAATAATCCTACGCTGACAGTTATTGATATAGAGGATCAGCCGAAATTGGTCAATGTGTATACTCCGAAGTCTTCAGGTTTCATCAATTTAACTACAGTAATTGCTAAAAATAACCCTCAATTACTTAACATGGGCTACTTTGGTGTAGAAGGTGTGTACTATGGAAATATCCCGACTTTATCGAAAGTAGAAATGGTGAATCTTCCAAAAGTAACTGCATTAAAATTTGAACATAGTAAAATCAAAAATGCCGTGCTGGATAATTTACCGTCAGTTACATCAGTGAGGCTACAAAATAATAGCTTACAAAGCGACAGTATCATTCAAAATATGCCAAAACTAATGACTTTAAATTTACTTAACAATAAACTGACAGATATTGATATGCTTAAAGAATTACCAGCAGTAACTTCTATGGATATCGGATTTAATGCCATTAGTGTTTTACCAAGTGATCTGCCAACCATTATGCCTAACCTAAAGATATTAACTGCAGGGAGCCAGTTAATAGTTTTAGAAAAAGTCGTTGTTTTGGATGATTTAGTTATTGATAATAAAATTAGTAATATGGGGGCAATAGTCCAACCAACTTCTATATCAGATAGAGGTACATACGCAAATAACCAAATAACTTGGTCTTATAAAGCACTCAAAAATCTTGATTTAGTCCAGTATGGGTTTTCTGAAGTAATTAATATGACTGGCGTAAAAGGTTCTTTCACGGGAACCATAAGACAACAAGTTAAAGCATCTACCGTACCAATCATTAGTACAGATGCTGAAATTCGTTATCCGCAAAGAATCGAGAAAACCGAAACCGAATTTTTAAGTGATATTCAGGCACAAACGAATGATGAAACGCCTGTGACAAGCAATTTTGAATCTATCGTTAATTTGAAAAAGGTTGGAAAATATGTAGTGACAATCAGCGCAGTGAATATCGACGGAGTTAAAGCTATTCCTAAAGAGGTGACAGTCTACGTTGATCCGGTGCCAGCAGCAAATGTAACGGTTCAATATGAAGATACAGCTAAGAAAAAAATTGCGGAAAGTGTCATTTTAACTGGATATATCGGCGAAGATTATCATTCAAGCGTGAAAGAAATTGCTGGCTATACATTAACAGAAACACCGGCAAATGCAGAAGGTGGATTTAGCGCGGGAGAACAGACGGTGACGTATGTCTATTCGAAAGATATTATCCCAGCTGCAAATATTACGGTACAATACGTGGACGAAGAAGGAAATGAACTAGCCCCAAGTGAAATATTACTAGGGAATATCGACGAAGTATACCAGTCGAGTGCAAAAGAAATTGCAGGCTATACATTAACGGAAACGCCAGCAAATGCACAAGGTATATTTAGCGCGGCAGAACAAACAGTGAGATATGTATATTCAAAAGACCCCGTCCCAGCCGCAAACATTACGGTGCAATATGTGGATGAAGAAGGAAACGAACTGGCACCAAGCGAGATATTATTAGGAAATATTGGCGAGGGATATCATTCAAGCGAAAAAGAAATTCTGGACTATACATTAACTAAAACGCCAGCAAATGCACAAGGCGAATTTAGCGCAGAAGAACAAACAGTGACATATATCTATTCGAAAAACCTCGTTCCAGCCGCAGATATTACAGTACAATATGTGGATGAAGCAGGCAATGAACTAGCAACGAGCGATACTTTATCAGGAAATGTTGACGACGACTACACTACAACTGCCAAAGTGATTTCGGGATACGGACTCATTGAAATACCAAGCAATGAAACGGGCAAATTCAGTGAAACAAGTCAAACAGTAACCTACGTATATCGCACGAGTAAAAACGAAGCTATTTCCGCTAAAGATGTTACGGTGCAATACATCGATGAGAACCAAAATGAACTTGCAATGAGTGATGTATTAAGTGGCGGAATTGGCGAAATATATTCTACTGAAGCAAAAGAAATTAAAGGCTACACACTCATAAAAACACCAGCCAACGCAACCGGGAAATTTATGCAAGAGGAGCAAACGATAAAATACATTTATCAAGCTGAAAAAGCGGATTCCATGTTCGAAATAGATGTAATTTCGGATACTTCAGCTGGAAGTAGTGCGATAACAACTAAAAATAAGCTCTCACTTCCTCTAACCGGAGATCTACAGTCAAATTTAATTTTGGGATTCGGCTTACTTTTGGCACTATTTAGTAGCATTTGGCTCTATAAAAACAATAGAAAAAAGAAAAATTAATATGATTTCTTACAAAAAATCTTCTCACGACGAGGAGATTTTTTGTTTTACGCTTGAATATCCAAAAACAGGGGTATTATACAAGTGTTCTAAAAAAAGCTAATTGAAGGAGGATTTTTACATGAAAAAAATGCTACCTGAGAGTAAAGTAGAGGCAATCAGAAAAGAGGGATTTTTAAATCGAGCTGTTGAGGCTTATCGGTTTTTCTACCCAACTGTTTCCAACGTATCAAATTTTAAGGCATTACATGATTTAGGAATTACCGAGAATCACGATTTTATTATTCAACTGACGACTCCTGATTTAAATGTACTGACACAAAATTCGGATACGCCTTATTGCCTTGGAACTGGAAACACCGAGAATGGTCCAGTTGTTATCGAGTTACCACCGGGTGCAATCGTTGGTGTGGCGGATGATATTAATTTTAAATTTATTACCAATATGGGATTAACCGGTGATGAACAAGGCAAAGGTGCTAAATATTTATACTTACCACCTAATTATGATGGCGATATTCCGGAAGGCTACATAGTTCGAAAACCTTCTAGTTATCGTTTCCTCATCTGTTTACGGGCGATGGTTCATCAAGCGAGTGATTATGAAAAAGCATTTGCGCTCCTTAAAGAAGTGAAATTTTATCCTTTAAAAGAAGAAAAAGATAAACCGGTGAGCACTTTCCATGATTTTTCGCATCGTAAAGCAATTTC
This sequence comes from Listeria swaminathanii, assembly GCF_014229645.1. Lineage (GTDB taxonomy): Bacteria > Bacillota > Bacilli > Lactobacillales > Listeriaceae > Listeria > Listeria swaminathanii. The sequence continues at coordinate 955,139 of NZ_JAATOD010000001.1, forward strand.
TACACCGTATTTTGTGGAAGGGAAATTTGATTACTGGGAAGTGATTAAATGGGCGCTGGATAATGATAAGACGGATCCAGAATATTATCAAATGTACGGTTTACTAAAAGCAATTGGTTTAGCGCCAAACAAAGAATTCAATCCTGATCCAGATAAAAAAGCTTTATTAATTGAAGCTGCTGAAAAAGCGGATGAAATGATGTTCGTGAATTCCTTTAATACAGATGATCCGGCTGCAATCACTTGGCCAGGGAAGAATTGGGAATGGGCAGTATACGGGGAAAATAATGATTTTTATGAAAAAACTTATTTAAATCTTCCTGTAAGAGAGCGTTGGTTCTATCAAGCGACACTCGAAACCCATATGATGTTTATGCATAAAGTCGGATTTGGCTCTGTGTATATGCTTGGAGTGAAAGACAAAGAAGGAAACTATCTGGATGGCGGCAAAAATTATACATTAAAAGTGCCAACACCAGTACCTACGAGTATTTTCTGGTCAGTAACAGTTTATGACATGGACACACGTTCAGAAATTGTTACCGAGCAATTTATGCCAGCGCTTAATTCCATTAAAGATACGTTTGAAGTAGACGCAGATGGAAATACGACACTTTACTTTGGACCAAATCCACCAGAAGATGAGTCGCTACCATGGATTCAAACAGTTCTTGACGCCAATTGGTTCACCTACTTCCGTATTTACGGACCAACCGAACCAGCCTTTGATAACAGCTGGCAATTATATGATTTTGAAGAAGTGAAATAAACAAAAAGAAGCGCAATCATTTGCAGGTTGCGCTTCTTTTTGTTGTATTAATCGTTCAGTCCTAATCCATCTAAAATCGTTGCTTCATATTTCTCAATTCGAGAAACACGTGTTTTCGATTGTTTAGGAGCCGCAAAATAAAGCAAGTAAGCTTTTTGTCGACCGGGAGTGAGCGCTTCAAAAGCTGTTTGTAAAGCAGGTAATTGTTCAAATTTCACAAGTAATTCTTCTGGAATAGGTGTTTCAGCTCTTGGTTTAAGTTCTACTTCAAGACCCGCTTTTTCGACATCAATGGCATTTTGGATATATGCTTTTAAATTCTCTTTTTGATCAAGGATTTCTTGTAAATTAGTGAAGCGAATTTGTCTCGCGGCTTGCACGTTTTCCGTTTGCTGCACTAAAATATTTGCTGGATCACGGAGAAGCGCACCTTTCATAAAGAGCAGGGCACAATAATCTTTAAAACCATGGATTAAGAAAACGTTACTGCCGTTAATAGCATAACAAGGTTTGCCCCATTTGAGTTCTTCTTCTAGTTCAAAACCAATCGCTATCTCTCTTAATGTTTTGAATTCAGCTTGCCATTTGGATGGTTTATTTAGAAACGCATCGACTTTAGGGTTTAATTCTGTTTTTGCCATAAAGAATTCCTCTTTTCTACGCTTTTTCAATTTAAAAATAATTCTTTGATACGTGTTATTTTAACGCAATATGAAAGGCCTTGCAAATTTGGTCATCCTACTAAAAATGGACTTAAAGAAAGAACCTGAGAGTTACCCCAGATTCATTTGTTTTCATGATAAATTGAGCTGCCAACCGACACCAAACTTGTCTTTAACCTCTCCAAATTTTTCCGACCAGAATGTTTTGGCAAGTGGCATCACGACAGTACCACCTTCTGCAAGCTGATGGAATTGTTTCGTTAATTTTATTTCGTCGGATGTATCAATGACAAACGTAATATTGTCGCCAAATGTAAGTGGCATAGACTTAGGTACGTCGGAAAACATGACTTTAACCCCGTCCATGACTAAGCTAGCGTTCATAACTAAGTCCTTTAGCGAATCTTCTATAGGTTCTTCATTTGTTTCGATTTCCCCATATGTCAGCAAATCTGTACACTTTGTTCCAAAAATTTCTTCATAAAACGCGATAGCATCTCTGGATTGTGTTCTAAAATTCAAGTAAACATTTAACGTCATTTGAATTCCTCCTCGATTTTTATTCGCTATAGTTTTATTGATTTAAGTGTATTTATTATAGCAGATACGAGAAAAAAGAGGAAAAGTTAAGCCGATAAATGCTTGACTTGGAGCTACTCCAAGGTGATAGACTAATAATAAGATATTAGATACAGGGGGAGATTCACATGAAAAAAACGCTATATTTAATGCGCCACGGTCAAACATTATTTAATCAGCGCAAAAAAATTCAAGGCTTTTGCGACGCACCACTAACAGAGCTTGGTATCAAACAAGCCAAAATCGCTGGAAGTTACTTTCAAGAAAACAATATTGAATTCGACCAAGCCTATAGTTCCACTTCAGAGCGCGCATGCGACACGTTAGAGCTTGTTACAGATAAAAGTTACACTAGATTGAAAGGCTTAAAAGAATGGAATTTCGGCACGTTTGAAGGGGAGAGCGAAGATTTAAATCCACCACTTCCATATGGTGATTTTTTCGCGACATTTGGTGGGGAACGGGAAATGGATTTTAGAGATCGCTTACTCGAAACAATGGAGGGCATCATGAGCCAAGATAAGCATGACACGGTTCTCGCTGTATCCCACGGAGCCGCTTGCGCCCAGTTTGCCCGATATTGGGAGAAAACGAGTAAGGTTGGCAAAGTAACAGGTCTGAAAAATTGCTGCATATTGAAGTTTGAATATGAAAATGGAGAGTTTACTTTGGTTAATTTTATTAATCATGATTTTGATAGTGGAGCGCATATTGAAAGCGCCAAATAAAAAAAGCACTCATAAATGAGTGCTTTTTTCGTTCATTGAAACAAATTCTTTATTTTATCCAAAAACCCACCAGTTAATTCATTCGCGGTATCTTGCAAGTTTTCCGTAAGTCCACTTGCTTTATCTTGCAGATTTTCTGTTAAGTTCGTCGCTTCATTTTGTAGATTTTCCGTGACATTACTTACTTGTTCGCCAAGCTCAGATGCTTTGTTTGTTGCCTCTTCTGTCAGTGTTCCTAGGTTTTCCAGGGGCAGGGACTCGGTAACTTTATTCTTCAAATCATCTAAATTCATTGTTTCCTCCTTATTTTGGGGGCTTAGAGTTCATTCTAAAGGAAGCCGCGGAGAAGTACAAACAATTCGTTCCGTCATTTGTGAAAAAATATGGTATGATGATATGAGGAAATGAGGACTGACATGAATAATTTAAAATTAAGTGAAGAAATTAAAAGAGCGATTAATGAACTAGGATATACAGAAGCGACGCCTGTTCAAAAAGCAGTAATTCCAGTTGCCTTAACAGGAGAAGATATTGTTGCTAAATCACAAACTGGTAGTGGGAAAACAGCGGCATTCGCAATTCCAATCGCCGAACAAGTCGTTTGGGAAGAGAACAAGCCACAAGCGCTTATTATCGTTCCAACCCGAGAGCTAGCGATGCAAGTCAAAACGGAATGCACGAACATTGGCCGCTTTAAACGGGTTAAAGCAGCAGCCATTTACGGACAATCACCATTTGCCAAACAAAAATTAGAACTAAGCCAAAAAAATCATATTGTCGTTGGGACACCTGGCCGACTACTTGATCACATCGAAAAAGGTTCACTGAATGTTGATAAAGTAGCCCACTTAGTTTTAGATGAAGTAGACGAAATGTTAAGCATGGGCTTTATTGATCAAGTAGAAGACATTCTTAGCCGTTTACCAAAAGAGCGCCAAAATCTATTTTTCTCTGCAACAATGCCAGAAGAAATGCAAGATTTAATTAAACGTTACCAAGACGATCCAATGGTAATTGAAATGGCATCGGAAAAAACGAACCCGATTTTCCATGTCGAAATGCAAACAGACAATAAAGAAAAAACACTAAAAGACGTTTTAATTACAGAAAATCCTGATAGCGCGATTATTTTTTGTAACACGAAAAATCAAGTGGATGAGTTAACTGATTTACTCGATTTACGAGTTAGTAAAATTCATGGCGGCTTAAGACAAGAAGACCGTTTTCGTGCGATGGATGATTTTAAAAGTGGCAAGTCGCGCTTCTTAATTGCGACAGATGTGGCGGGGCGCGGGATTGATGTAGATAATGTATCACTCGTAATCAACTACGATTTGCCGATTGAAAAAGAAAACTATGTCCACCGAATCGGTCGTACTGGTCGTGCTGGAAAAAGCGGGAAAGCGATTAGCTTCGTGAAAACGAATGAAAATCCGCTGCTACGGGACATAGAAGAAATGCTCCAAATCACCATTGAGAAAAAACGTAAACCGACAGTGATAGAAGTAAGAGCAAATGAAGAAGCTTTCCACAAAAAACAACAAAAACGCCCAGTAGTCAAAAAAGCTCGCGGGGAAAAATTAAATAAAAACATCATGAAACTTTACTTTAACGGCGGCAAAAAGAAAAAAATCCGCGCGGTAGATTTTGTTGGAACGATTTCTAAATTAGAAGGAATTACAGCAGAAGATATTGGTATTATTACAATTGAGGATCATGTTTCTTTTGTCGAAATTTTAAATGGAAAAGGACCGGCAGTGCTGGAAATGATGCGTTCCCGTAAAGTGAAAGGTAGACGCTTGAAAGTAAACGAAGCTAGAAAACGATAATAATAAGAAAAGAAGGTCTCAAGTATGGAAAGGCCCAGTAATGAGCTTATTCTTATGGTATTGAATGTTGTTAAAAATCCAATATATAACATAAAATCATTGACCATCCACTTTTTGCAAACTGACATCGTTGGCGATTCTACAAGAAATGAGCTGTTATATTGTACTTATTGGCTTGAGTTTCATGGGTTTATTCAGAGAGACGAAAATAATAATAAGCAAAAGTACTACAGCATAACCAAACAAGGGGATTTTTTACTGCAAAAAATTAAAAATGAACTTTCATGATTTGTTCATAGTTTGTTCACAACTCTACGTTATATTAAGAGTAACCTTTTTTTTAATGAAATATCTCACCTGGCAGCATCCGTCTCCCTACTAAAACACGGATGCTGCTCTTTTTTGTGTGTAAAATTATGCTATACTAAATAAAACTGAAATAGAAGGTGACAACATGTACAAATACACCATTTGTTTTATACAAAGAGGCGATCAAATTTTATTATTAAACCGGGAAAAAGCACCTTGGATGGGGAACTGGAACGGTGTCGGGGGAAGTACTTATCGACTCCATTCAACGTGAAATCACGGAAGAAACGGGAATTCCTTCCGAAGACTATGAAATCCGGGATATTGGCGAAATGATATGGTTTGTAAACGAAGAATATTTAGGCGGAATGCATTTGTTTTTTGCGAAACTTCCAGATGATTATGACTATCCAACCCCGCGCGCCATGGAAGAGGGCATTTTAGATTTTAAACAATGTGACTGGATTTTTGACCAAGAAAATACGGGTGTAGTAAGCTATTTATCTTATATTTTCCAGCATGTACAAAATGACTCCGAACGAATAAAAATCACAACAAAATATCACGGAACCACATTACTACATATTAGCCACGAATCCTTATAAAAAAAAGCATTGCGCCCATTCGCAATGCTTCCATACTATCAAGATGTCGTAAAATAACTAGCTTCCCAACGACTAATCAAATTTTGCGCATCCTCAGTAGTTAACTTCCTATGCCCGATAATCTGCTCTTTAGCAATCTCTAGACTCTCAAAATGATCAATTAAACGTTGGGATGAGTTATTAATATACACATCACGCAACAAAATAGATTGTCTTTTCTCATTATCGATACCTCGAACACCTACGATATAACCCGCGGCAGTCACGAGTAATAATTTATTCATAGTTCTTCACTCCCTTTTAGTTGTTCATGCGCGCTACTGGACACTTTTTTTCTGGATAAAAACATGTAGATAAAGACGCAAATAAATGCGATAGCACCAGCGATAATGTAAATACCTTGGAATGAAAGAACATGATGAATTTCACCCATAATATAAGGCCCAATACCAAGACCTAGATCAAGCCCGATAAAGTAAGTAGATAAGCCAATCCCAATACGGTGCGGCTCACAAACTTTCAAACAAACAGCCTGTCCATTTGACATAAACGTCCCGTAACCTAAACCAATCAAGCCACCTGAAATAAGTAAGACAAGACTGGATGTTGCAGTACTTAGCACAACTAAACCAACTGCTAAAAATAGATAACTCGGATACATCACATATTTTTCACCTTTGGCATCAAATAGTTTGCCGGACATTGGCCGAGTGAACGTAATAACGAGCGCATAAACGACAAAGAAAAATGTCCCAGCACTTACTAAATTGATTTCTCTTGCATAAGAAGCAAGGAATGTAAGTACGCTCGAATAAGAAATCCCCATTAAAAAGGCGATAAAAGTAATCGGAATAACTTTAGTTTCAATAAAACTTTTGACTGTCCAAGTTTGTAACGCTTTGCGATGTTCTGTAGTCAAAACAATATTTTTCACTGGTAAGTAGAAGCAAAGTAGTGCAGTTAAAAAGACAATTACCGTGGAGAAAATAATAATCGTATAAAAGTTCGTCTTGCTAAGTAGAATCATTCCAATAAACGGTCCAATTGCAGCAGCGAGGCTCGTACTAAGACCGTAATAATTAATCCCTTCACCGTTTCGAGAATTAGGAATATATGCTGTTACAATCGCATTGGTGGCTGTCGAGGTTGTCCCGTAAGCAAACCCATTCAAAAAGCGAATAACGAACATAATCGCAATTGTCGGCATGTATAAGTAAGCCAGCGTCGTTACTAAGAAAAATAAAATCCCAAATCTTAAAACACGCTTACGGCCAAACAGTTCGAGCTTTTTCCCCATGTAAAGCCGTGCGAGAAGCGTTCCGATAATATAAATCCCAGACGCAAATCCCGCTTCGCCAAGTGATGCATTCAGCTCCTCTTGGGCAATAACGGCGATAATCACCATAAGCAAATAATAAACGAGATAAACGACAAAGTTAATCAATGTTATTAAGACAAAACCCTTGTTAAACAATTTTTCTTTCATAAATAAAATCCCTTCCTACATGTAATTTGTTATTTATCTCAGCGACAAACAGTATTATAGGGGAAATTCGAAGAGGATACTTTTTAATTTGGTAATTATTTCTGATATATACAAATTTGTATAACATATGTTGAAAAAATAGGGAATAGTATTTTGTATGATTAATATGCTTTAACTGGAATGACAAAAAGGAGGTTAAGAACATGAAGCAAAATATTCTTAATAATTATGTAAGCACAAATGATTTTCCAGTTATTACAAGGGGAAAACGTAAATATTTAACTTACGAGGGGCTTGAAGATTCTTATGTGTACATACTTAAAAAAGGGATTATTAAAACGAGTATTATTTCAAGGGATGGTAGGGAGTTTAACTTAAACTACATTAACAAAATGGATATTATCTCGCTGTTAAAAGATGAGTATTCCCAGTTTGCCAATGCGCCGTTTAATATTCGTGTGGAGTCTGATACGGCAGAACTGTATCAAGTTGACCGGGTGAGGTTTTGGAAAGATGTGAACCGCGATGTGGATTTGCAAATTTATGTCAAAGATTATTACCGGACGCGGCTTTTGCAATCAATTAAAAAGATGCAGCAAATGTTGATGAACGGCAAGCTAGGCGCGATTTGTACGCAACTCTATGAACTCTATACACTTTTCGGAGTGGAAATAGCGGAAGACCAATATTTAATTGATTTTCTAGTGAGCAATGAAGAAATTGGTCATTTTTGCGGTATAAATTCAGCGAGCAGCGTGAACCGGATTTTCCAGCAACTGAAAAAAGAAGGCGTCATTACCATGCAAAATCGTTATATTATTATTAAAAAATTAGACGTTATCCAAGAAAACGTGATTTTTTAACTGAAGAAAAGCACTGCAAATGACTGCAGTGCTTTTCTATCCTCTTTTTTTAAATGAATATCGAATTCTAAGTGTGATGAGTCCGATGATAATTAGCAAGCCGCCAACCATCAAATTCTCTAAGTCGCTAAAATCCCAAAAGATAGAGATTCCGATATTAGATAGTCCTAGAAAAACAAAAACCAAGCCAACAACAAGTAAAACCAAATAAGCCGGTTTAGATCTTTTCATAAGGACGCCTCACTTACATTAAAAATAATTTCCACATTATTGTAACATATCTTTAGCTAAACGACATTATTCGCTTGTAATTTGTTTCGTAAATCCTTCACCAACTACACTTTGAACGTCATTAATAATAAAGAATGCTTTCTCATCATATTTATTGACGATTTTTGTAAGCGGTAGTAGTTGATCGCGACTAATCACGATATAAAGGATTTTTTTATCTTGGCGCATATAGAAACCTTGACCGTTGAAAAGGGTAATACCACGTTCCAAATTCGCATCGATTTCCGTAGCAATTTCTTCATAATAGTCCGAAATAATCGTAACAGATTTCTTAGGATTATAACCTTCCAGAATGAAATCAAGTACTTTAGTCGAAATATAAAGCGAAACGACTGTCAGCAACATATTTTCAAATCCGATGACAAACACAGAAGGAATCACGACAAGTAAATCAAAGAACAGCAGGGCATAACTTGTGTTCCAGCCAAGATATTTATTAGCAATTTTCGCTAAAATCGCGCTGCCAGCTGTTGTTCCGCCACCGTTCATAATTAGCCCCATTCCAACACCCATCATTAATCCAGCAAAAATCGCGGCAATAATAGTTTGGTTTGCCACAAAAGCAAGCGGCTCAGAAAAATGTAAAAATATCGATGTGAAACTAATCGCGACAATCGTCCAGACAATCGTCATACGATCAAGAAACTTGTAACCAATAATAAGTAAAATACCATTAAAAATAAAAGTAGTGACAGCGGGTGTCCAGCCAAGCAAGTAATAAAGCATCATTGTTAGCCCCGTAACGCCACCTTCTCCTAAATTATTCGGGATGGCAAAAATATTGACAGCGAGCGAGAAAATAAGCGCCCCCGTAACAATTTTTGCGATGTTCCAACCAGTTTTATTTTTCATATCCATTTCTCCTTTCCACACAAAAAAAGACCCAAGAACACCTCTAAAAAGGCACTCTGGAGTCTTTTTATTAAAAAAGCATTAACTGACATCGTTGTCATTAATTGTCTCACCATAAAAAATTGCTATTCATTTCAACACAATTTACAATATACCATAAAAAATAAGCAGCTTCAAGCCTTTTTTAAGTATAAATAATTAGCCGAAAATCGCTAAAAATGGCATTAAATTAAGTAAAAATAAGCCTACAAGAACACTAATAACAATTTTGATGACAAGCGGTTTTTCACTTTCTGTTTTTTTCAACTTGTTTCCCTCCCTATTTCGCGCTTATTTCGCCCAGTGTACAAATTCATTTTTAAGTGGCATATAAGTGGCAGTTTTTTTCTTATAGATTTGATAAGCAAGTATAAATCCGAGAAACGCTGGAACAATAATTGCAAAAATAGTTAAAATAACTTTAGTCATAGAAAATACCTCCTCTTAAATCAAAACACAAGTGCAGACCTTACTACTATCAGTGTACCAAATTTCAGCTGATTTTGGTAATAAAGCGGGTTAACAAATTTCGGTTACAATTAAGGGTAAATGTGCTAAAATAGCGGTGGGAAAATTTGAACAATAAAAATGGAAGGAGGGGTGCAATGAAACATGTTAGAACCGCAGCAATTATCACTCATCGAAATAAAATTTTACTTCACTCCAACCAAGGTGAAAATTACTGGACGCTCCCAGGTGGCGCAGTAGAAAATGAATTGACGAAAGATGGCTTAAAGCGGGAAATGAAAGAAGAGCTTGGGGAAGAAGTAAGCATTGGTGATTTAAAAATAGTTGCTGAAAATCGCTTTTTGTATCGAGGAGAAGAAGTGGATAGTATTGAATTTTATTATTGTGTGAATCTTTGTCCGGATAGTGAACTGCCTGAATTAGCAACATTCACGAAAACAGAAGCATTTGGCCAAAACGAGGAGATGCCGTACGAGTTAAATTTTAAATGGATTGAATTAGATAAGTTGGATGAGATAACTATTTTGCCACCGTTTCTTGGAGTGGAATTAAAACAATTAGCCGGAAAAACAATTAAACATATCGAGTAAACTACATAAAAATCCCGCGAAACTGCCATTTCGCGGGATTTTGTTTAATTTGTTAAAGATACTAACGTAATTTCTTTTTTGCTAATGTCTAAGAATGGTAATTTAACTCGTGTGTCTAGACAATAAGCGTTGTAAAGTAATGGTTTTAAAGTAGTTGTATTGTTTTCTACTTGGCGAACAAAATTACCAATTTCTTGATATAAAATTTCAATATTTTTTAGACTACCAATTTTTGAATCAATGCGATTTTCACTTACATTCACATTGGAGTTCGTCACTTTTTCATTAAACTCATCATTGATAGCATCTTTTGTGCGTTCAATCCGTGTAAATCGTGTATCTTCCCAATCAATCTCGATGATATGACAATCGTCCAGTTGCAGGAAGTCACCAGTCCAAAGCTTTCCATCGATTTCAACGATCATTCTCGTCTCAGGAAAAACCTCTTTGTTACGGTATTTTTTTAGTAAATAATCATACATTTGTAATTGCGCTAAACAGTTATCCATGTGTGTCATCTCCTTATGGGACTATTATAGCATATTGTGATTATGTGAACAATCTAATTGAGAGAAATGAATAGATGGAACTGTAACTTTTTAACTAGTTATACAAAAGTCCTAATTAAAGCTTAGTAAAGAGTGAAAATCAGGCTCTGGTGGTATACTAATGATAAGATGAAATAGGAGGGAGACACATGTACAAACAAATGAAATTAAAAGCTACGGATGGATTAGATTTACATTTACATATTTGGGATGAAGTAGAAAATCCAGTTGGTGTAGTTCAAATTGTTCATGGGATGGCAGAACATGGCGCTAGATATAATTTGTTTGCGAAACGTTTGAATCAAGCTGGATATATTGCTGTGGCTGATGATCACCGTGGTTTTGGTAAATCTGCTTTGGATGAGGCATCTTTAGGGCATTTAGACGGAGAAACAGGATTTGAAAACATGGTAGAAGATGAAGTCATAGTTCGAACTTATTTGAAAGAAAATTATCCTGATTTACCTTATTTTATTTTTGCACATAGCATGGGAAGTTTCATTATTCGGACGTTTATGGCGCACCATCAAGTAGACGGGGTTATCCTTAGCGGTAGTGGTTTACAACCGACAGCTTTACTGAAAATGGGCCAAATTATTACGAAACAACGCGTGAAAAAAGATGATAGAAAAAGAAGTGGATTCCTTAATAAATTAGCATTTTGGGGCTATAATCGTCCGTTTAACGAAAATCATAACTTTAGTTGGCTATCGCGTGACGTTGCAATTTATGAAGCGTATGAACAAGACCCATTTTGTGGTCCAGTGGTTGGTACGAGTGGATTTTTCCATAATCTGTTTGAATCAATCAGGGTGAGTCAGCAAAGTGAAACGATAGAAAGTGTCCCAAAAGATTTACCAATATTGCTGCTCTCGGGAAGCGCTGATCCTGTTGGCCATTTTGGGAAAGATACGCCTAAAATTGCCTTAGCATTAGAAAAAGCTGGGGTAGAGGATGTTACGTATAAAATTTATGAACATGCTCGTCATGAACTTGTGAATGAATTATGTAAAGAAACCGTTTTTCAAGATGTGATTGATTGGTTGAATGCAAAAACAAGGTAGCCATCATTAGGCTACCTTGTTTTTTAATTGCGGATTTGACCGTCGCCGAAAATAATATATTTGGTTGATGTAAGCTCGGTTAAGCCCATCGGTCCGCGGGCATGAAGTTTTTGTGTGCTAATGCCAATTTCAGCACCGAATCCCATTGCAAAGCCATCTGTGAAACGAGTAGAAGCATTGATATAAACCGCTGCAGCATCTACTTTTTGATGGAAAGCCTGGCCGGTCGCATAGTCATTAGAAATGATTGCTTCGGAATGCTTCGTGCCGTATTTATTAATATGATTGATTGCTTCATCCACTGAATCGACCACTTTAATCGCTAAAATGAAATCTAAAAATTCATCTTCCCAGTCAGATTCAGTGGCTGCTTTAGACTCTGTTAGAATCTTACGCGCACGTTCGTCTGCGCGAAGCTCAACATGATATTCATTTAAAGCTGTCTCCATCGCGGGAAGAAATTCTTGTGCAACGTCTTTATGAATAAGTAATGTTTCTGCGGAATTACAAACAGAAGGGCGTGAACATTTGGCATTGACTAAAATATCGATCGCCATTTGTTTTTCAGCAGCTTTATCCACGTAAATATGACAATTTCCAGTACCGGTTTCAATCACTGGCACAGTAGCATTTTCAAGCACCGTTTGGATTAATCTGGCGCCACCACGAGGTATAAGGACGTCTAAAAAGCGATTCAAACGCATCATATCGCGCGCCGTTTCTCGAGATGTATCTTCAATTAATTGAACGCTAGAACGAGGAAAGCCAGATGCTTCAATCGAATCTTGAATAACGGACATAAGCGCTTTATTAGAGTCAATGGCATCACTACCACCACGTAAAATCACCGCATTCCCCGTTTTAAAGCAAAGAACTGAAGCGTCGACTGTAACATTTGGTCTAGATTCGTAGATAATCCCGATGACGCCAAGTGGAACTCTTGTTTTTCCAATAGTTAATTCAGCCTCATTTTTCCACATATTCGTTACTTCGCCAATCGGATCTTTCAACGCGACTACTTGTTTCACTGCTTCTGAAATCTCTTTAATTCGCTCTTCTGTTAAACGAAGGCGATCAATCATTGTTTCCGGCGTCCCTTTTTCCTGTGCACGAACGATGTCTTTTTCATTTTCTTGTAAAAGTGTCGCAGTGTGGGCAAGTAAATCATTACTTAAATTCAGCAAAGCTTCATTTTTTTGTTTTGTTGTTGCTTGTGCTAAAAATGGAGCTGCTTCTTTGGCGGCGCTACCTTTTTTTATGAGTTCAGTCATGTGAAAATTCCTCCTTTTTATTAGCGAATAACGTTCCAACTTGTTCACCTTGCATAATATTGAAAATAACGGTTGGATTTTTGCCGTTTGTTAAAATCATTTTTTGGTTAGAAGCCATACAATACGAGGCTGCAGAAAGCTTGGTTAACATACCACCAGTTCCAAATTCAGAACCGCGACCTCCAGCAAGTGCTTCGATTTCAGGCGTGATTTGATTGATTTCAGAGAACATAACTGCATTTGGATCGGTTGTCGGATTACTTTCATAAAAGCCATCGATATCAGAAAGCATAATAAGCAAATCTGCTTGAACGAGTTTAGCGACAATCGCTGAAAGAAGATCATTATCTCCGTATTTAGTTACATGCTCCAGTTCTTCAACAGCAACCGTATCATTTTCATTTACAATGGGAATAATACCACGACTGAGCAAACTATCGAGGGTATTCATAACATTTTCGCGGCTAATAGGGAAGTCAGTCACATCACGAGTAAGTAGCACCTGTCCAACGACTTGCCCATATTCACCAAAAAATTTACTATAAATATGCATTAATTCACTTTGACCAACAGAAGCTACTGCTTGGAGGTCGGGAATACTTGTAGGACGTACGGGAAGTTGCAATTTATGACAGCCAACTCCAATCGCGCCAGAAGAAACAAGGATAACTTCTTTTCCTTCGTTGCGTAAATCGGATAAAACCATCGCTAATTTTTCAATGGTACGTAAATTAATATGGCCATTTCCATACATCAATGTACTTGTACCAACCTTAATAACTAATCTCTTGCTATTTTTCAAAGATTCGCGCATTTCTATGACCCCTCTGCTAATTAGATAATACTTCTATTTTACATGAAAATGCGGATATGTCCATATTAGAATCCAGTTTCCAAGCTTTGCATAGATGATTTTTAGTAAAAAAAGAAGCCCTAAGAAATTTTCTTAGGACTCTTTTGATTATTTAGCGGCTTTACTCGCGGCTGAAATTGCGGAAACTTGTTTCAAGCCTTTGCTAATTAGACGCAAGATAACGAACCAAACAATAACGATTAGAACAATTTGTTTAAACGCGATTGCTGGTAGTGGATTGAATGGGCAATCCCAAGCGAAATGCAGCGCAATCGGAATAATAAACCATTTCCAAAACGTACCTGTGAAAATGTGGTGCATACCAAGTTTTTGATCACCTTTAGCGATAACAAGAGCGGCACCAGTAATTGCGGCCCATACAACATGGCCACCGATAGACTGCCAACCACGGCTAAAGATGACATTCATCATTGTTTCGCCGGCAATATGAATATCTTTGAATAAGAATGCAGCATCGACACTATAATTAAACGCATAACCAAGTGATTCGAAAGCAGCGAACCCAGCCCCAACAGCAGCACCAATAAGTAAACCGTTTAAAATATATTTCGAGTTTAACGAACGAATGAAGAGAGCAACAATAATCATTTTCCCAGTTTCTTCAATGAAACCAACCAAAAGGGCATTAAAGTAATTTAATTTTCCAACTGGAATAATGGAGTAGATAACAAGTGTTGCAACAAGTGCTGCGACACCGCCAATGAAGAACATCTTCACGACATCAAAAACGCTGATGTTCCGAGGTGCATTCGTTTCGAAAAAGAATAATAAGACAGAAAACGGAACTGCAAATGAACCAATAACCATAAGTCCAGGTATCGTATTGCTATTTTCAAACAAATATGTACAAGCTAGAAGTAAAAAATACGTAATGATTAACACTAAGAAAACTCTGGAAAATACCCAAGGATGTGGCCAAGTATGTGGAATATCGCTCGTCGCTGGTGTTGTATACTTGGTTCCAGCGATAAAGACTTTTTCACCTTCTTCTTTGGAATGCTTTTTAAACACAGCAGAGAAGAGATTACCAATCTTGAGTTCGGAATTCCCGTGATTTCCAGTATGTTGATGTAATTCTGTTTGCTTAAACGCAACCCATTCTGGATGAGGGGATCTTTGGACCAATGTAAGATCATTAATTTCCTTCTTCCTATATAGAGCAATCATCTCTACATTCGTAAAAGGTCCAACTCTTTGTTCGTTCTTTTTGAAGTACCATTCTGACAAATGAAACTCCCCCTTTAACTTTTTAGTTTGACTCCATTAATTATTCCCAAAAATGCTAAAAGTTAAACGGTCGAGCTGGATTAATCATTTAATTTCTTGGCTTGTTCATAAAGAAAATCAATCGAATCTGCTAAGAAATTGGCGGCAGACTCATTTAATGGTTGACCATCTAAGTTCAAATCATCTTCATATTTTAAATCTTCGCTAATTTTTGTCATTCTTTTCCCGATATCTTTTTCGTTTTGGAGTTCACTAGGGACATACATTGGAATACTTTGTTGTCCAAGTAAATAATCAACACTCACATCATAAAGCGTAGCAATTTGTGTAACCATTTCTAAATCTGGTTCACGAATGCCATATTCCCAGTTGCCGTATGTAGAAGGTGCAGTTAAACCAAGTCTTCTAGCTGTTTCTGCTTTAGACCAACCTTGTTTTTCTCTAAGTAGTGTGAGTCTATTACTTAATTTTGGCATGATTTCACTCCTTTTTGTTTGATTATACAATATCTTACTCAATTTAGCTATATTTTAACACAGAACGTATTATTTTACGATTGACATACTCTTTTTGAGTTGTTAATATTGTATTAACAACTCAAAATGTGTAGATAAGGAGAAGATGACATGAAAACAGTAGACAGCAGAAAAATCAATACGGCCAAAATACGAGACTTACGATTGGAACGGGGAATTACCCAAGCTTTCATAGCAAGACGGATGGGATACAAGTACACATCGGGCTATAGTAACATTGAAAAAGGAACGGTTAGACTTTCACATAAAAATGCCGTAATCTTGAGTGAAATTTTAATGTGTGATTTAAATTTCTTTTATGAATAAAAGTAGCTACGGGATAAAGCGACTAGATAATTAAAATTTTATGGGATACGTTTAGGGTTAATACACACAAAACGTGTGAAAATATAAAAAAGGAGCTTACAACATGAGAAAAAAGACGTTTATAGGATTGCTTGTTTGTATAGTGTTAGTTGCGTTATTCATCCCAACTAATGCGAACGCGTATAAGAAGAATGGCTATGTGATGACAAAGGCGAGCGCCAAAAATTTTAAGATTTACATTAACGGATCAGCAAAAGGTTTTAAAAGTGTTATTATTAATGGAGCAAAAGCATGGAATCCTTCACCGTATTTAAACACAGTTAGTATGGGAAACGATGTGAAACCTAATTTTACCGTCAGTAGTTCAGCAACGAACAAAGGAGACGTACTTGCTGTCTGCAGTACAACCTACTATAAATCCAATAAATTAGTCGTAAAGAATGAAATCACTCTTTATAAAGGTTTTCGCTCACTATCGAACAATCAAAAAATTGAAACGGTTATCCATGAATTTGGCCACGGTTTTGGCTTAGGACATGTGAAAACGAGAAACGCAATTATGCTAGATAAAGGCTTTATCAATAAAACAAAGCCACAAACAGATGACTATAACGGCATTAAAGCAATGTATAAATAAAAAGGAGGACTGAAAATGAAAACAAAACTTATCATTATTATGGGCTTAGTAAGCCTGAGTGTCTTAACGGCCTGTTCCAATAACGAAAGCGTAAAAGAAGAACCAACAACAGAACAAACTCAATCTGAACAAGTGAAACCAAATAATGGAGTTGTTTCCTATCATGGAAAATATCTCAAACTCGCTGAAAACATCGACGACTTAGAAAAAGATGCGCCAATTATCGTCAAAGTCACTAAAAAATCCGAAAAAGCAACGGTAACGAAAGAAACAAAAGAAAATCTTTTCCCGACAGATTTTTACACGATGAGCGAAGTGCAAATCAATAATATCGAAAAAGATGACACCGGAAAATTGAAAGAAAACACGACAATTAAAGTATTGGAATATAGCGTAGAAGACGTTTCTGTTGATGGCAAAGAATATGATTTAACAATCGACGGTTATAAAAACATGGAAAAAGGTGAAGAATATACGCTATTTTTAGAAAAAAATCCAGAAGGAGACAACTATATTTTATCAAATGCGATAATAAGTAAATTCCCAGTCGAAGAAGTAGCTGAAAATGAATTATTCCTAGATGACGGGGAGAAAGCAGAAGGAGCTTTGGACATCGAAGAAATATATCAAGATGTTTATCAAGAAGTTTTAACTGAATACAGTGAATAAATAAAGCCACTTGAATAATGAAAGACCTCGGTGAAAAATCGAGGTCTCTCTTTTTGTCTCTAAATAAAAAATGTTATAAAAATAGGCTTATTCCAGGCGATTTTACGCAAAAAAGTACCACAAAATCCACTTGACAGAACCAGACGATAACAAGTAGAATGAATCAAACCAAATCATCATTTTTTCAGTAAAATGGTTAGATTTTTAACAATTAGGGTAAATCCAGTTAGTATAAATAAAGCTTTTTCAAATAAAAGGAGATAAAACGATGAGTGAAAGTGGTGCTTTTTTTCCAATGAGTGTAAAAAAATTTCTGGAAAAAGGGATTACCTCGTTGTCTGAAGAAGAAAAAATGAGTACGCTACATTATTTGGAAAACGCGTATCATCAAGAACCTTGCAACGAGGAAATTGTACATAAATTAATTCAATTTTATAATCAGACGGATAAGACGAAGAAAGCGCAAGAAATAGGTCAAAACTTCTTGACGATGAACGGCTATAATAAGGAAATACTTGGAGAACTATCTGTAACTTTTATGAAAGAAGATAATATGGATACGTACTTCACACTAGTTCGGCATTATATGGAAGAAGAAAAAAAAGAAACGACCGAAGAAGTGGCAGATAATGTTATCCCGTTTCCAAAGCAATTTATTCCAAGAAAAGATATTCGTGAATTTGCAACTTGGCAAACAACGGAGCAATTGGAGTTTTTGCAAGAAGCACGTTTTCTAGAGATTGATACATTTTTGCCAGCTTTTAAAGATTTTCTAGCAGATGATCAATTTTCTCCATTTGTTCAGTCGATGATTTTTGAGTTAATGCAAGAAAAAGAAATAAATGAAGAGATTAAAGTCCGAAAAATTGATAAGGATGGCACGTTTAATCCTAGTCATGTACCGATGCTCGCTGATAATCCATTTGCAGAAGCTCTTTTTGCAGGACTTGCTGAGTTGCTTGAACATAGCAATCCAAGCCTTCTAGAGCAAGTGATGGGAATTATTCAGCAACATTTATTCATGCTCTATCCCTTCGAATTAGAACCAAAAGAAGTGGATGTTTGGGTCAATGCTTACTACAAATGGGCGAATGCGATGTATGGTGATAATAGCGTTATTTCAGACGATGTGAATCACTTAGCAGTAGAAGAAGCTATTTCTATTATTGAAGAGTTGGAAATCAGGCAGCAAAATTATTTTATATAATGATATTTGTTGTTTTCAAGTCAGGGATATCTGTGTTATTATTAGTGAGTATGGCTGAAACTTGTCATGAGAGTAATTAAATTGAACTAAATAGATGATGGAGGGAATTATACCATGTCAGTAAAATGGGAAAAACAAGAAGGTAATGTTGGAAAACTTACTTTTGAAATTGAACAAGAAAAAGTAAAAGAAGGTCTAGATAGAGCTTTCGTAAAAGTACGTAAAACTCTTAACGTGCCAGGCTTCCGTAAAGGGAAAGTTCCGCGTCAAATTTTCAATCAACGTTTTGGCGAAGAAGCTCTTTTCCAAGATGCGCTTGATATCTTGCTTCCAGAAGTATATTCTGCAGCAATTGACGAAGCTGGAATTGATCCAGTTGACACTCCTCAAGTAAACATCGAGTCAATGGAAAAAGGCGAAACTTGGGTTCTAACTGCAGAAGTTACTGTAAAACCTGAAGTGAAACTTGGAGACTACAAAGGTCTTGAAATTGAAAAACGCGAAACAACACTTACAACAGAAGAATTAGAAGCTGAACTAAAACAATTACAAGAGCGTCAAGCTGAGTTAGTTGTTAAAGAAGAAGCTCCAGCTGAAAACGGCGACACTGTAATCCTTGATTTTGAAGGATTCAAAGATGGCGTAGCTTTCGAAGGCGGACAAGCTGAAAACCATTCTCTAGAACTTGGAAGCGGACAATTCATTCCTGGTTTTGAAGAAAAATTAGTTGGCTTAAAAGCTGGCGACGAAGCAGACATCGAGTTAACTTTCCCTGAAGAATACCATGCGGAAGATTTAGCTGGACAACCTGTAGTTTTCAAAGTGAAATTACACGAAATCAAAACAAAAGAAGTTCCAACTCTTGACGATGAACTTGCAAAAGACATCGACGAAGAAGTAGAATCTTTAGATGAATTAAAAGAAAAAATCTCTAAACGTTTACAAGAAGCAAAAGAAGAATCTGTTGCTCAAGCTAAACAAGAAGAAGTTATTGCGAAAGCTGTTGAAAATGCAGAAGTGGACATTCCACACGCAATGGTTCATCATGAAGCGGATCATTTAATGAACCACTTCGCACAAGATTTGCAAGCACAAGGTCTAACTCCTGAATTATATTATCAATTCACTGGCCAAACAGAAGAAGCAATGCACGCACAAATGGAAAAAGACGCTGAAAAACGCGTGAAAATGAACCTAGTGCTTGAAGCAATTGCTGAAGCTGAAAACATTGAGCCAACTGAAGAAGCTATTGACGAAGAAATTTCTACATTAGCTGAAAAATATGGCATGGAAAAAGACGCTGTTCGTGCTGCACTTGGCGATATGAGCGAACTTAAATCTGACCTTAAAATCCGTAAAGCTATCGACGTATTACTAGATAGCGCAGTGGAAAAATAAGCGACGACTGATTTAATAATTTCATTAAAAAATGGGGGACATGAGTTATACTCGTGTCCTTCTGAATGTAGAAATATGAATACAGATGATTGGCATTTCTAATAAACAAATGATATTATTAACACACATAGGAGATGAAAAAGTCGCCTATAAGCAACATACCTATGCGAAGGGGTGAATTATTGTGTTTAAATTTAACGACGAAAAAGGCCAACTTAAATGCTCCTTTTGCGGAAAGACTCAAGATCAAGTACGTAAATTAGTGGCCGGTCCAGGTGTTTATATTTGTGATGAATGTATCGAGCTTTGTAATGAAATTATTGAAGAAGAGCTAGGTATTTCTGAATTTGTTGATTTTGGTGAAGTGCCAAAACCTCAAGAAATCCGTCATATATTAAGTGACTATGTTATTGGTCAAGAGCGTGCCAAAAAAGCACTCGCTGTAGCAGTTTACAATCACTACAAACGTATTAATTCCAATGAAACTAAAGAAGATGAAGTAGAACTTTCAAAAAGTAATATTTGTTTAATTGGTCCTACTGGTAGTGGTAAAACACTTCTTGCTCAAACATTAGCGCGTATTCTTAATGTTCCATTTGCTATTGCAGATGCGACTTCACTTACAGAAGCTGGTTACGTTGGGGAAGATGTAGAAAATATTCTTCTTAAACTGATTCAATCAGCTGACTATGATGTCGAAAAAGCGGAAAAAGGTATTATCTACATTGATGAAATCGACAAAGTTGCCCGCAAATCCGAAAACCCATCTATTACTAGAGATGTTTCCGGTGAAGGCGTACAACAAGCGCTACTGAAAATTTTGGAAGGTACTGTCGCAAGCGTTCCTCCTCAAGGCGGTAGAAAACATCCTCATCAAGAACTTATTCAAATTGATACAGGAAACATTCTATTTATCGTTGGTGGAGCATTTGACGGAATCGAACAAATCGTTAAAAATCGAATGGGTGAAAAAGTCATTGGATTTGGTACAGATAACGCGAAACTAAAAGAAGATGAAACGTATCTATCTCGTGTTGTTCCGGAAGATTTACTGAAATTCGGATTAATTCCTGAATTTATCGGTCGTTTGCCGGTCATTGCAACACTAGAACAATTAGATGAAGCGGCACTTGTTTCGATTTTGACAGAGCCAAAAAATGCTTTAGTAAAACAATATAAACGTATGTTGGAGCTTGATGACGTAGAACTTGAATTCGAGCCAACTGCTTTAATTGAAATTGCGAAAGAAGCGATTGAACGTAAAACCGGAGCACGTGGTCTTCGTTCTATTATCGAACAAATCATGCTAGAAGTGATGTTCGAAATCCCTTCACGTGATGACATTACTAAGTGTATTATTACTGAAAAAGCAGCTCGCGGAGAAGAAGAACCGCAATTGCAATTAGAAGATGGTTCTATTATTCCAATTAAAACATCTGCATGATTAGAATGCGCGTCGTAATTGGCGCGCATTTTTTCTATCAACTCAGCTTGTTTTACTGTAACAACAGACTTGTTTCGTGCTATACTTTATTAATATTAATTGGAGAGGATAAAAAGACATGAAAAGTGAAAATAAATTTTTTTCTGGGGCATTTGGATGGATAAAAATAATTCTCATCGCGCTAATACTCGCTTTTGGTATTCGCTATTTTTTAATTTCTCCAGTTACTGTTAATGGGAAATCAATGGATCCAACGCTTCATGACGGGGAACATTTATTTATTAACAAAGTATCCAGTCCAAAACGCTTTGATATCATTGTATTTCCTGCTCCTGACGAAGAAAATGCAGAATATATTAAACGCGTCATTGGCCTTCCAGGAGATAAAGTGGAATATAAAGAAGATCAACTTTATATTAATGACAAAAAATATGACGAACCGTATTTAGATTCAGAAAAAGCTGCTTTGAACAACGGCTATTTAACAACGGATGCGGAAGGCGATCCTAATTTCACGATGGCTGACGTTCCGTACTCTGACGGCTCTCTGACAGTCCCTAAAGGCAAACTTTTCGTGTTAGGGGATAATCGTCAAGTAAGTAAAGATAGTCGCTACATTGGCTTTATAACGCAGAATAGTGTGCTTGGAAAAGTAATTTCATTTGGAAAATCCTTACAACGCTAGTGTTAACCCGCGGGAAGTCTAGGAGGAGACATAGATGACAGATCGGTATGAAAAAAAGCCCAAGAAAAAAAGTGGGGCGCATCAATTGTTAAGCTGGGTGCTAGTTATCGTTGCGGCACTTGCAATAGCGCTAGTCATTCGTAATTTTGTTATTGCACCAGTTAAGGTAGAAGGCACGTCTATGGTTCCAACATATCAAGATGGCGATAGAATATTTATTGAAAAAATTACTAACCCAGATCGTTTCGATATTATTGTGTTTGATGAACCACCAATGATTGGTACAGGCGAACATTTCATTAAACGAGTAATCGGTATGCCAGGCGATCAAATTGCTTTTAAAAATGGGGAACTATATTTAAATGGTGAACGTAAAGTAGAAAGTTATTTGCCAGAAGGAACGCTGACACTTTGGAATCCTGACCCAACGCAAAAACCATACATAGCAGATTATACGCTAAAGGATATGACTGGAGAAAGCACAGTTCCAAAAGGAAAACTCTTTGTGCTCGGTGATAATCGTGGCGGGAGTTCAGATAGTCGCATTTTTGGCTTTATTGATGACTCGATGGTAAACGGCACAGTAATACAATTTGGAAAATAGTGAGAAGTCCGTGAAAGATACTTTTTCGCGGATTTCTCTATTAAATGAAAGTTTTTTCGTTTATAATAAGACTGTTAGTATAAAATAGGGCGGTGCAGTTTTTTGAAAGAGAAGAATTTAAAACGGTTATGGTCTTGGATTTGGGCGGCTGTTTTAGCAGTGTTACTTGCTGTTATAATCCGTTTTTATTTGTTTGTCCCTATTCTCGTAGATGGGATATCAATGATGCCAACACTTCATAATGATGACCGTGTAATTATAAATCGCTTCGGGAAGGTCGATCGTTTTGATGTGATTGTATTTCGAGAAGCAGACGGAAAAGAATATATCAAACGAGTGATTGGTTTACCGGGTGACACGGTAGAATATAAAGAAGACCAACTTTACATCAATGGGAAAAAATATGATGAACCGTATTTAGATACTTACAAACAAAAGCTAAAAGATGGCTATTTAACAGATGATTACAGTTCTAAAGATCAACTAGATGGTGGCACAATCCCAAAAGACACCTATTTTGTGTTAGGGGATAATCGTCGCGCAAGTAAAGACAGCCGCATAATTGGGCCGATTCCACTAAGTAAGGTGTTAGGAACAACACCGATTTGTTACTGGCCAATTGAAGACGCCAAACTTATAGATTAGGAGTATACGATGACAATTCAATGGTTTCCAGGTCATATGGCCAAAGCTCGCCGTGAGGTAACGGAGAAATTAAAACTAGTAGATGTGATTTTCGAATTAGTGGACGCACGTATCCCGCTTTCTTCGTCCAATCCAATGCTAGAAGAAATTATCCACCAAAAAAGACGAGTGATTATTTTAAATAAAGCAGATACAGCTGATGAAAAAACGACAAAAGAATGGATTGACTATTTTGCTAAAAAAGGCTTGCCAGCAGTAGCTGTGAATGCTCAAGAAGGCAAAGGTCTATTCAAAATCGAACAAGCTGCTGAAAAGTTAATGGAAGAAAAATTCGACCGTTTAAGAAGTAAAGGTATGAAACCAAGAGCAATTCGCGCAATGATTTTAGGAATTCCAAACGTGGGGAAATCAACCTTAATCAACCGTTTAGCGAAAAAAAATATTGCACGTACAGGTAATAAACCCGGAGTGACGAAAGCCCAACAATGGATTAAAGTTGGGAAAACGTTAGAACTTTTAGATACACCAGGGATTCTTTGGCCTAAATTTGAAGATCAAGAAATTGGCTACAAATTAGCACTTACAGGCGCAATTAAAGACGATATACTTCAAATGGAAGAAATTGCTGGTTATGGTTTACGCTTTTTAGAAAATCATTACCCAGATCGTCTTCAAAGTTGGCTAAAAGTAGAAACTGTTTCCGAAGATCCGATTGAAACGCTAGCTTTTATTGCAGAAAAAAGAGGCCTGTTAGATCGATATAATGATCCAGATTACTCCCGCGCCGCAGAAACGGTTGTCCGAGAAATCCGCCAGCAAAAATTAGGTAGAATGTCCTTTGATTTCCCAAATTGGGAAGATGATAGCGATGAGTGATTCAATTGCAACGATTCGGGAGCGACTGAACGAAATCACCTCAGAAAATGATCCCTTTTTTCAATTATGCCTTCAAGATAAACGCAAAGGTGTAGAAAAATTGCTACAATCTACACGACGAAAATGGGAGAAAGAAACGAAATTACTTGCCAAACTGGAAGAAATGAAACAATATGAAACGGATTTGTTCCAACAAGGCTACAAATATATTGCTGGAGTAGATGAAGTAGGGCGCGGTCCGCTCGCTGGCCCAGTTGTTGCTGCAGCAGTTATTTTGCCAGTGGATTTTTCTGTCGTTGGTATTAATGACTCTAAACAATTAAGCGAGGCAAAACGTAATGCTTTATTCGAAACGATAAAAGCAGAGGCCATCGCGATTGGTGTAGGGATAATTGAGCATGATGTAATTGATCAAGTCAACATTTACGAAGCAACAAAACTAGCTATGCGCGAGGCTTTAGATCAATTGTCACCGGAACCAGATTTTGTTTTAATCGATGCCATGCCACTGAAATATACAGAAGCAGAACTTTCACTCATAAAAGGTGATACCAAAAGCATTTCCATTGCTGCTGCATCCATTATTGCAAAAGTTACAAGAGATAGATTAATGCAGCTATATGATGAAACGTATCCAGGCTATGATTTTGCGAGTAATATGGGTTATGGCACAAAGAACCATTTGGCAGGGTTAGATACAATTGGTATTTGTCCGATTCATCGCTTGAGTTTTTCACCAGTAAAAGAAGCAAAGTTACATTTTGATAGTTTAAAATAGTTAAATCCTATAGAGAAAAACGTATTTTCGATGTTGAAAATACGTTTTTTTGCGTTGTTTTGAGATTTTGGTCATTTTACAAAAAAGCATAATGTTTGTACACTGGGAATAACTATCACGGAGGTGCGACATATGGATTTAAAACAACGAAACATCTGGCTGAAATTCGCTTCTTGTAAGTCCATTTCTGCCAAAAAAAGAGCAGTCATTTGGCAAAAATTAACAGAGGCGGACCACTGGGAAATGACAATGGAAACATTTGTGGAGGCTTTCTTTCAGATGGATAAGCGAGCACAAATTTTGAGTGAGATAGAAACGACCGAAGTGTTTTTTGATGAGGATATTACACCTATTTGGATTTTAGATGATAACTATCCAGTTCTTCTTAGAGAAATTTACGAAGCGCCACCAATTTTATTTTGCAAAGGTGATATAGCCTTGCTGCAAAAACAAGCAATTGCCATTGTAGGTACGAGGCAGATGAGTGAATATGGCAGGAAAGCATGCGTGAAAATTGCTAGTGAGCTTGCCGCGCTCAAATTAACCATAGTTAGCGGAATGGCAATAGGGATAGATACGACCGCACATAAAGCTACCTTAAATAAAAAAGGAGCGACAATTGCAGTGCTCGGCTCAGGAGTCAACAAAATTTATCCCAGAAAAAATGAGCTGCTCGCGAAAGAAATTGCCAAAGAAGGCTTGCTTTTAAGTGAATATTTACCAGATGAAGAAGCGAGGAGATGGTACTTCCCAGAAAGAAACCGAATTATTAGTGGATTGACGATGGGAACAGTAATAATAGAAGCAGCAGAACGAAGTGGCTCGTTAATTACGGCCGACATAGCATTAGAACAAAATAGGCAAGTATTCGCCGTTCCAGGGAATATTTTTATTGATACATGGAAAGGCACAAATTATTTGATTCAAGAAGGCGCCAAGTTAGTTATGAATGCAAACAATATAATAGAAGAATTTTTTCAAATTAAGCCATAATTATACTGAAATTATCGTTTTTAAGTGATTTGACTTGCAATTCCTGATTTTTTGAGATAAGTTTGCTAAAGAAAGCTGTTATAAAACATCAAAAAATGGACTTTTTCATAAAAGCCATTGACAAACCCAGTAGGAAGGGCTAATATTTACTACTGAATTATGTGAAAAATCAGCATTGAAAACTTATTGAACGCGAGGCTAAGACTGTAGTAGGATTCGGACAACGAGTAAAGCCCGTGTATTGACCCAAATCAGGGAGGAATATATAGATATGGCAGATTATTTAGTGATTGTAGAGTCACCTGCAAAAGCAAAAACGATTGAGAAGTATTTAGGGAAGAAATTTAAAGTGAAAGCTTCCATGGGACATGTTCGTGATTTACCTAAGAGTCAAATGGGTGTAGACACGGAACATGACTATGAACCTCGTTATATTACGATTCGCGGAAAAGGTCCTGTTTTAAAAGAATTAAAACAAGCGGCTAAAAAAGCGAAAAAAGTCTATCTCGCAGCCGATCCCGATCGCGAAGGGGAAGCTATTGCATGGCATCTTGCCAACAGTCTAGAGTTAGATCAATCAGATAAATTACGGGTTGTATTTAACGAAATAACGAAAGAAGCAGTAAAAGAATCTTTTAAAACACCACGTAAAATTGATATGGATTTAGTTAATGCACAACAAGCTCGTAGAATTTTGGACCGTTTAGTGGGATATAATATCAGCCCAATTCTATGGAAAAAGGTGAAAAAAGGCCTGAGTGCTGGGCGTGTTCAATCCATTGCCTTGCGAATCATTATTGATAGAGAAAAAGAAATCAATAATTTCAAACCAGAAGAATATTGGACGATTGATGGCAACTTCCTTAAAGGTAAGAAAAAATTCCAAGCCAATTTTTATGGTGTCAATGGCAAGAAGAAAAAGCTATCTACAGCAGATGATGTTAAAGAAGTGATGTCTGCAATTAAAGGAAAATCATTCGATGTAACAGATGTAACGAAGAAAGAAAGACTTAGAAATCCTGCTGCACCGTTTACTACTTCCAGTTTACAACAAGAAGCAGCGCGGAAATTAAATTATCGAACAAGAAAAACAATGATGCTCGCACAACAATTATATGAAGGAATCACGCTTGGTAAACAAGGAACGGTTGGGTTAATTACGTATATGCGTACCGACTCCACTCGTATCGCTGATTCTGCTATTTTGGAAGCAAGCAATTATATTAAAGCAACATACGGATCTGAATTTTCTCGTAATCATAAACGTTCAGATAAAAATGCTAAAGGTGCTCAAGATGCCCATGAAGCAATCAGACCGACAAGCGCAATGAGAAGCCCACAAGAAGTCAAAGAATATTTAACGCGAGATCAACTTCGCTTATATCGTTTGATTTGGGAAAGATTTATCGCGAGTCAAATGACACCGGCAGTTCTTGATACAATGCGTGTTGATTTAGATAATAACGGCGTCAACTTTAGAGCAAATGGGTCTAAAATTAAATTCCATGGTTTCATGAAAGTATACGTAGAAAGTAACGATGATAATACGGAAGAAAAAGAAAATATTCTACCGGATTTGAAAAAAGGAGATAAGGTGCAGTCCGAATCACTCGAACAGCGTCAACATTTCACGCAGCCACCTCCACGTTACACAGAAGCTAGATTAGTAAAAACTTTGGAAGAAATTGGTATCGGTCGTCCGTCGACTTATTCACCAACGCTAGATACAATTCAGCGCAGAAATTATGTTTCTTTAACTAATAAACGCTTTATCCCAACCGAGTTAGGCGAAATTGTAAATGAAATGATTGAAGATTACTTCCCAGAAATTTTAGATGTGAAGTTCACTGCCAACATGGAAAGTGAGCTAGATGAAGTAGAGCACGGTGAAGTCGAATGGGTCAAAGTAATCGATGAGTTTTATAAACGTTTTGAGCCGAATGTTATTAAAGCAGACGCGGAAATGGAAAAAATCGAGATTAAAGACGAACCAGCTGGAATTGATTGCGATCTTTGCGGAGCGCCGATGGTATATAAAATGGGCAAATACGGTAAGTTTCTTGCTTGTAGTAGATTCCCGGATTGTCGTAATACGAAAGCAATCGTCAAAGAAATCGGTGTTACTTGTCCGAAATGTGAGAAAGGGCATGTAATAGAAAGAAAGAGCAAGAAAAAACGAATTTTCTATGGCTGTGATCGTTATCCAGATTGTGATTACGTTTCATGGGATAAACCAGTAGAACGACCTTGCCCGAAATGTAGTAAACGAGCATTAGTCGAGAAGAAATTGAAAAAAGGCGTACAAGTACAATGTACAAATTGTGATTACAAAGAATCAACCCAACAATAAGTGGAAAATGGCAGCACTTGGAAAGTTCCTGTGTTGCCATTGTTGCGCGAGGAGGCGGAAAAATGGAAAAGAGTGTTAATGTAATTGGAGCAGGTTTAGCTGGAAGTGAAGCAACATGGCAATTAGTAAAGCGTGGCGTGAAAGTTGATTTATATGAAATGAGACCGGTCAAACAAACCCCGGCGCATCATACTGACAAATTTGCAGAACTAGTATGTACAAATTCCTTGCGTGCTAACGGCTTAACGAATGCTGTAGGCGTTATTAAAGAAGAAATGCGGATACTTGATTCTATTATTATTGAAGCAGCTGATAAAGCATCTGTACCAGCTGGAGGGGCGCTTGCTGTTGACCGTCATGAATTTTCTGGCTATATAACAGACAAAGTGAAAAACCACCCACTTGTTACCGTGCATACAGAGGAAGTTACGACTATCCCTGAAGGCCCAACAGTTATTGCTACAGGTCCACTTACAAGTCCTGCGCTTGCAGAAGAAATCAAACAATTGACTGGTGAAGAGTATCTTTACTTTTATGATGCAGCGGCACCAATCATTGAAAAAGATAGCATTGATATGGACAAAGTATATTTGAAATCTCGTTATGATAAAGGGGAAGCAGCTTACTTAAATTGCCCGATGTCAGAAGAAGAATTCAACACATTCTATGAAGCCTTGGTTACAGCAGAAACAGCGGCTCTAAAAGAATTTGAAAAAGAAGTATTTTTCGAAGGTTGTATGCCGATTGAAGTTATGGCGAAACGCGGAATTAAAACGATGCTATTTGGACCATTGAAACCAGTTGGATTAGAAGATCCAAAAACAGGAAAAAGACCATATGCAGTATTGCAACTTCGTCAAGACGATGCTGCTGGAACACTTTATAACATGGTAGGATTTCAAACGCATCTTAAATGGGGCGAGCAAAAACGTGTTTTCGGTATGATTCCAGGTTTAGAAAATGCTGAAATCGTTCGTTATGGCGTAATGCACCGCAATACATTCATCAACTCACCAACTGTACTTGAACCAACCTACCAATTAAAAACACGTAATGATTTGTTTTTCGCAGGTCAAATGACTGGTGTAGAAGGCTATGTCGAGTCGGCTGCTAGCGGTTTGGCAGCGGGGATTAATGCGGCTAATTTTGTGGAAGAGAAAGAATTAGTGGTTTTCCCAGCAGAAACAGCGATTGGTAGTTTAGCGCATTATATTACAAGTGCAAGTAAAAAATCGTTCCAACCAATGAATGTTAACTTTGGCCTTTTCCCAGAGCTAGAAACTAAAATTCGTGCTAAACAAGAACGTAACGAAAAATTAGCTGAAAGAGCGCTAAATGCAATAAAAAAGGTTGCAGAACAACTTTAAAAACACTATAATAATTGAGGACTAATCTTTGCTGTTCTTTTCATCACGATCGCTGCTTTTGTTATTTTTTAGGGGAGTTGAAAGTGATGGAAAGGCAGTTTTTCATTCTGGGGAATGGTCTAGACAACTCATGCTGATAAATGTGGCTTTTTTCACAAAAATACGCAAATTTGTTTAAATTGATTGTAAATCCAGATTAATTCAAAAAGTTGCGAAAAATGGATATAATTATTGCAACGTGGATATTGTTATGTTAACATGATAGTGTTTGAGAGGTGTATACGCATGACACAAGAGGGAAAGTTAGAGCAACAATTTCTTGACTATCTTTACTCAGAACGAAATTATTCAGTGAACACAAGTACTGCTTATGAAAATGATTTACTCGATTTTCGCCGCTTCTTAAATGAACAAGCTATTACAACGTATCAGCAAGTTACTTTTCTAGATGTTCGAATTTATTTGACAGAATTAAAGCAAAAGTCTTTTTCTCGAACAACAGTAGCTAGGAAAATTTCAAGTTTACGGAGTTTTTACACTTTTCTTTTAAGAGAGAATGTTATTACGGAAAATCCGTTTACCTATGTCTCACATGCAAAAAATCAGTTAAGGCTTCCCAAATTTTTCTATTCAGAAGAAATGGAAGCTTTGTTTCAAGTGGTTTATGAAGATAATGAAACGCTTACACTGCGGGATCGGGTATTGTTAGAAGTACTATATGGGACTGGAATTCGGGTGAGTGAGTG
The DNA here is from genome assembly GCF_014229645.1 of Listeria swaminathanii. Lineage (GTDB taxonomy): Bacteria > Bacillota > Bacilli > Lactobacillales > Listeriaceae > Listeria > Listeria swaminathanii. The sequence continues at coordinate 985,434 of NZ_JAATOD010000001.1, forward strand.
TGCCGGGATACTTATGCCTGACTTAGATACATCTTATCAAGCTATTCTGATTCGCGGAAAAGGGAATAAAGAGCGCTATGTGCCATTCGGTGTTTATGCGGAAGATGCAATAACGGATTATTTACCGAGTCGCACCGAGCTAATGACCCGATACAAAAAATCACATGATGCGTTACTTGTAAACCATTACGGCGATCCGCTGACGACAAGGGGCATTAGATATTGTTTGACAAAAATAATTAGCAAAGCTTCATTAACTCGAAAAATCCATCCCCATATGTTACGCCACACGTTTGCAACGGATTTGCTTAATAACGGGGCGGATATGCGGACGGTGCAGGAGTTGCTTGGACATGCTAGCTTATCATCCACCCAGATATATACGCACGTGACAAAAGAGCATTTAAAGTCTACTTATATGAAACATCATCCGAGGGCTTAAATTTGGAGGAGGTTAAGGAAATGGAATTACATGCTACAACGATATTTGCAGTTCAACATGACGGAAAAGCGGCCATGGCTGGTGACGGTCAGGTAACGCTTGGGGAATCGGTTGTAATGAAACACACTGCCAAAAAGGTTCGCCGTCTTTTCCATGATAAAGTAATTGCGGGATTTGCAGGTTCGGTTGCAGACGCATTTACATTGTTTGAAAAATTCGAAGCAAAATTAAATGAATATAATGGTAACTTAGAAAGAGCATCTGTGGAACTCGCGCAACAATGGCGTAGTGATAGTGTTTTACGCAAGCTAGAAGCTATGTTAATCGTGATGGATAAAGATACCTTACTTTTAGTTTCAGGCACTGGAGAAGTAATTGAACCAGATGATGGTATTTTAGCAATCGGTTCTGGTGGAAACTATGCGCTGGCAGCTGGACGCGCACTTAAAAGACACAACGGTGGTCAAATGGAAGCAAAAGATATTGCCCGCCACGCACTAGAGATTGCTTCGGAAATTTGTGTGTTTACGAATGATCATATTACTGTAGAAGAGCTTTGAAGGAGTGGTTAATTTGACAAATTTAACGTTAATGAACCAGTTGACACCAAAGCAAATTGTCGAAAAACTGGATCAATATATTATTGGACAAACCGGCGCAAAAAAATCTGTTGCAGTAGCACTAAGAAATCGCTATCGTAGACAATTGATGGATGAGTCTATCCGTGACGAAATTATTCCGAAAAATATCTTGATGATTGGCCCAACTGGTGTCGGTAAAACGGAAATAGCACGCCGCATTGCAAAAATAGTTCGTGCTCCGTTTTCTAAAGTAGAGGCTACTAAATTTACGGAAGTTGGCTATGTAGGTCGTGACGTGGAATCGATGGTTCGTGATTTAGTCGAAGTATCCGTTCGCTTAGTAAAAGAAGAAAAAATGCAATTAGTTCGCGTGAAAGCAGAAAAAAATGCGGAAAAACGATTAATTAAACTTCTAGCACCAAGCCAAAAGAAAAAGCAAACAACATCGCAAAATCCATTAGAAGCCCTTTTTGGCGGTATGAATCAACCGGATGAACCTGCTGAGGAAGAAGTAGATCAAGAATTAAAAAATAAACGAAGCCAAATCGAATGGCGTCTTCAAAATGGTGAGCTTGATGATGAAATAGTAACTGTAGAAGTGAAAGAGCAGCAAAATCCAATGTTCGATATGATGCGTGGCACGGGGATGGACCAAATGAATGGCATGCAAGATGCGCTTTCTGGCATGTTCCCAGCGAAAAAGAAAAAACGCAAAGTAACCGTTCGTGAAGCGAAGAAAATTCTCTTTGAAGATGAAGCATCTAAATTGATTGATGCCGATGAACTTGCCGCTGAAGGTATTCACCGTGCGGAACAAATGGGGATAATTTTCATTGACGAAATTGATAAAATCGCTAGCAAAGAAGGCGGCGGAAATGCGCAAGTTTCACGTGAAGGTGTCCAAAGAGATATTCTTCCAATCGTGGAGGGGTCGCAAATTTCCACTAAATATGGTACAGTCAACACGGAGTACATTTTATTCATCGCGGCTGGAGCATTTCATATGTCTAAACCAAGTGACTTGATTCCAGAACTTCAAGGTCGTTTTCCAATTAGAATTGAGCTGGACAAATTAACACAAGAAGATTTCTACAAAATCTTAACAGAACCAGACAATGCCCTAATTAAACAATACAAAGCTTTACTGAAAACAGAAGGAATTGACTTGATTTTCACCAAAGAAGCTGTAGAAAGAATTGCTGAGATTGCATTCCAAGTTAATCAAGATTCAGATAATATCGGAGCAAGAAGACTTCATACCATTTTAGAAAAATTACTAGAAGATTTACTATTCGAGGCACCAGAAATCAATATGGAATCTATAAAAGTAACTGAAAACTATGTTAATGAAAAACTTGCACCAATTATGAAGAATAAAGATTTAACACAATTTATTTTATAAAATACTAGGAGGATCTAATAATGACTTTATTAGAAAAAACAAGAAAAATTAATGCTATGTTACAAAACGCTGCAGGAAAAACAGTAAACTTTAAAGAAATGGCTGATACATTAACAGATGTAATTGAAGCCAATACGTATATCGTAAGCCGTAAAGGTAAATTACTTGGTTATTCTGAAGCATTACCAATCGAAAACGATCGTATGAAACAAATGCTAACAGAACGCCAATTTCCAGAAGAATATACACAAAGCCTTTTCAATGTAGGCGAAACTTCTTCTAACTTAGAAGTATCAAGCCAATATACTGCTTTCCCAATCGAAAACAGCGAATTATTCACTAAAGGTTTAACAACTATCGTACCAATCGTTGGTGGCGGAGAGCGTCTTGGAACACTTATTCTATCTCGTTTAGAAAGCAATTTCACAGATGACGATTTGCTTTTAGCTGAATACGGTGGAACAGTTGTTGGAATGGAAATTTTGCATGAAAAAGCAGAAGAAATTGAAGAAGAAGCTCGTAGCCGTGCGGTTGTACAAATGGCAATTAGCTCACTTTCATACAGTGAATTAGAAGCAATTGAGCATATTTTTGACGAATTAAATGGTAAAGAAGGCCTTCTTGTTGCCTCTAAAATCGCGGACCGTGTCGGCATTACACGTTCTGTCATCGTTAATGCGCTTCGTAAATTAGAAAGTGCTGGCGTTATTGATTCTCGTTCATTAGGAATGAAAGGTACATTTATCCGTGTATTAAATGATAAATTCCTTGTAGAACTAGAAAAATTGAAAAATAACTAAAAAAAATCAAAAAGCTCTCTCTGAAAATATTCGGGGAGAGCTTTTTTTGGCTTGCTTTGGTAAAATAAAAAAGAAGAACTAGTTGTGACTGGAGGAATTTGGAATGGAAATTGCTGAAACAACCATTGAAGTGCGCTATGCTGAAACAGACCAAATGGGCGTTGTTTATCATAACAATTACCTTGTATGGATGGAAATTGGCCGAACAAGATTAATTGAAAAATTAGGTTTTCGTTATTTTGATATGGAAGAAGCAGGTTATCTTTCTCCGGTATTAGATGTGCATATTCATTACGGAAAACCACTGCGATATGGACAAAAGGCAGTTGTAAAAACATGGATAAAAGGGTATGATGGACTTCGTGTTACTTATGGTTATGAAATTTGCTATGAAGATACGAATGAAGTTGCAATTACAGGTGAAACGGAGCACGTATGTGTGACGAAAGAAGACTTTCGCCCTGTATCGTTAAGAAGAACATTTCCGAATTGGCATAAAGCCTATCTAAAAGCTTTAGAATAAAAAAGACTGGTAGTGATAAAAATGGCTTTTGGTGTAAAACGCGATGAAATGGAATTATGGAAAGAAAAAGCAGCTCGTGGGGAGATTGCAATTATCACGCATTACTGGCTCGATGATCGCTTCCCAGACTCGAAAACTGTAACCAAAGTTGCTTGTGTAGATTTGAAAAAACTGCAACAATGGGGAAAACAATATGGTTTAGCGCCAGATTGGATTGATAACCGTCGAAAAAACTTTCCGCATTATGATTTGTTTGGCGAGATGCAATTAGTAGTACTGAAAAAAGAAAAAGCCTTTGAACAAATCGAGCGGTTTCATTTGGAGGAGAAATAACGATGATTAAACTAGAAAATGAATTATTGCTTGTAGAAATGAAAACAGCAGGCGCTGAATTAACGCGTATTTTGCGCAAAGATACTGGACTTGAGTATTTGTGGAATGCGGATAGTAAATTTTGGGGACGTCATTCGCCAGTCTTATTCCCAACGGTTGGAAGACTAGTTGAGGATACTTACTTAGTAGATGGCAAGCCGTATCACTTAGGACAACATGGTTTCGCTCGTGACCGTGATTTTAAAGTAATGGAGCAAACGGAAAATTCGGTACGCTTTGAACTGGATTCTGATGAAGATTCGTTAGCTATTTATCCTTACAAATTCAAATTATCTATTATTTATACAATCGAGAAAGATTCTGTAGCTGTTTCTTATGAAGTGGAAAACAGAGATGATAAACGCATTTACTTCTCTATCGGTGCACACCCGGCGTTTAATTTGCCACTAACTGAAGGTACTGCGTTTGAAGACTATTACTTGGACTTTGGAACAGAAGAAAACTTGGAAACACTTTGTTTAGAAGGGCCTTATCGTAGTGGAGCAATTGAAAAAGTGACGAGTGAGCCAGCAAGATATTTACCGCTGAGCTATGACTTATTTAAAAATGATGCGCTTATCTTTGAAGCGTTGAAACAAAAAGAAGTGACGATTAAGTCAGATAAAACGCCGCATTTTGTAAAAGTAAGCTTCCCGGAATTCCCGTTTGTGGGAATCTGGACGGCAAAAACAGGAACACCTTTCTTATGTATTGAACCGTGGTATGGCATTGCGGACGGTGCTGGAAAATCAGTTGAACTGCGAGATAAAGCGGGGATAGAACATTTAGAACCAGAAGCTGTTTTTGCATCGGAATATACAATTACAGTAGGATAAAGTAAAAACCCAGAAGAGCGAAAAGCATCTTCTGGGTTTTCTTACATCCATTTTATTTTTGGTTCTTCTCCGTTACGGATACGGGTAATGTTAGCTCGGTGACGCCAGATAACAAAAGTCGCGATACAAGCAACAAGAATAATTAAAATCCAATCTCCCATGAAAAAAGAAATAATTAATGCTGCAAGTGCTCCAATCATTGAGCTAAGCGACACATATTTGCTAAGTTTCAGTGTAACCAAGAAGACTACGAGAGCAGCTACAAAGAGCAGTGGCGCATATGCTAGGATAACGCCGGCAGAAGTAGCAACTGCTTTTCCACCACGGAACCCAGCAAAAAGCGGGAAACTATGGCCGATAATCGCAAATGCTCCAGTAAGTAGCCAGAAATGATGGTCTACGTTTAATTGGAAGAAATATGGAAGTAATGTTGCGACGGTCCCTTTTAAAATATCCATCACTGTAACGATACTACCAGCTTTGATCCCAAGCACTCGGAACGAATTCGTCGCGCCTAAGTTACCGCTACCGAACTCGCGAATATCTTTTTTGTAGAAAATTTTGCCAATCCATAAACCAGATGGTATAGAACCAATCACATAGGCTAATAAAGAAAGCAGAATTAAGTTAATTGTCATTTTTAAACCCCTCAAGAAGAAATGTTGTTTTCCATAAAGAATTATAGCACAAAATGAAGAGAATTGGCTAAATTGTTAGGACAAATCACGATGAAAAGTTGAAAAAACCGTAAAAATAGCTTATGATTAGAAAGAATAGTAGGGGGCGATTAGACGAATGCAAAATCCAACAAAAGAAGAAATCCGACATATTTTAAAGCAGGCAAAAGTAATCGCAGTCGTTGGTTTGAGTGATAAGCCAGACCGCACAAGTTACCGTGTGAGCCAGATAATGCAGCAAGCTGGATACAAAATTATACCAGTGAACCCTAATGCAGACGAAATTCTTGGCGAAAAAGCTGTTAAGAACTTAACGGATATCGAGGAACATGTTGATATTGTTAATGTCTTTCGTCGCTCAGAGTTTTTACCTGAAATAGCTAAGGCGTTTGACCAAATCGACGCAGACGTGTTTTGGGCACAACTTGGCATTACTAATCAGGAAGCATTTGATTTTTTGACAGAAAAAGGATATCCTACTGTCATGGATTATTGCATTAAGGTTGCTTATCAAGAAATGGACTAACAAAAACACCATTTTTGACCGAAGCAGGTTCTTATAGCAGAGCCTGTTTTTTTATGAAAAGGAATTTGTCACCAAACTATCACTTTATTAATTAGCTGGTTAATGCTATTCTGATAAGGTGGTTTTAAGCGAATAACAACATAAAAGTTGTAGATTGACGGAATGAAGGGAGTTTTGAAATATGAATCGGAATGAGTATAATGATGATTCTATTCAGGTGCTTGAAGGACTGGAAGCGGTCCGGAAACGCCCAGCGATGTATATTGGTTCAACCGATGTACGCGGGCTGCACCATTTAGTATATGAAATAGTGGACAACTCGGTCGATGAGACCCTTGCAGGTTTTGGTAAGAAAATTGTTGTGACACTTCATGAGGATGGCAGTGTTAGTGTTAGCGATGAAGGTCGTGGGATGCCTGTTGGGATGCACAAAACAGGTAAATCTACGGTAGAAGTTATTTTAACCGTACTTCATGCTGGTGGTAAATTTGGCCAAGAAGGCGGATATAAAACTAGTGGAGGACTCCACGGTGTTGGTTCATCCGTTGTAAATGCGCTCTCAGAATGGTTAGTTGTTACGATTAATCGTGATGGCGCAACCTATCAACAAAAATTTAAAGACGGCGGAAAGCCAGATGGAACACTGAAAAAAATCGGGAAATCAAAAGCTACTGGGACAACAATTCGCTTTAAACCAGATCCAGCGATTTTTCCAACTACTTCATTTAACTATGAAACATTATCTGAACGTCTAAGAGAATCTGCTTTCCTTTTAAAGGGCATGTTAATCGAATTAATTGATGAACGTGTAGGTATGGCAGAGGCTTTCCACTTTGAAGAAGGTGTGAAAAACTTTGTTGAATACATTAATGAAGGCAAAGATGTACTTCATCCAGTTGCTAGCTTTGAAGGAGAAAATGCGACCATTGAAGTAGAAATGGCGTTCCAATTCAATGATGGTTACTCTGAAAATATCTTGAGTTTCGTTAATAACGTTCGAACTCGCGGGGCAGGTTCCCACGAATCAGGTATGAAAGCTGCTATGACACGGATTTTCAATGATTATGCTCGTCGGGTGAATCTTTTAAAAGAAAAAGATAAAAACCTCGAAGGTAGCGATATTCGTGAAGGGTTATCCGCGGTACTTTCGATTCGTGTTCCAGAAAAAATTCTTCAATTCGAAGGACAAACGAAAGAAAAACTAGGGACGCAGGAAGCTCGTCAGGCTGTTGATGCTGTAGTGGCGGAACATTTAGCTTACTTCCTTGCTGAAAACCCAGAAACAAGCTCACTTCTTGTTAAAAAGGCAGTTAAAGCCCGCGAAGCAAGAGAAGCTGCCAGAAAAGCGCGTGAAGAAACGCGTAATGGTAAGAAAAAGAAACGTTCCGAAACACTTCTTTCTGGAAAGTTAACGCCAGCGCAATCACGAAACCCTAACAAAAATGAACTTTACCTAGTCGAAGGAGACTCGGCGGGAGGATCAGCCAAACAAGGCCGAGACCGTCGTTTCCAAGCTATTTTGCCACTTCGAGGAAAAGTAATTAATACCGAAAAAGCAAAACTACAAGATATCTTAAAAAATGAAGAAATTAGTACGATTATCCATACAGTTGGTGCGGGTGTTGGTACCGAGTTTGATGTCGAGGATTGTAACTATGATAAAGTAGTTATCATGACCGATGCGGATACCGATGGCGCCCACATTCAAGTATTGCTACTAACATTCTTCTATCGTTACATGCGTCCGCTTGTTGAAGCTGGTAAAGTATTCATTGCCTTACCACCACTTTACAAAGTCAGCCGCGGTTCCGGGAAAAAAGAAGTAATCGAATATGCCTGGACAGATGAAGAATTAGATTCTGCCATCCAAAAAATCGGTAAAGGCTACATGATCCAACGTTACAAAGGTCTTGGTGAGATGAATGCCGACCAACTTTGGGAAACAACGATGAATCCGGACACACGTACGTTAATTCGTGTGCGAGTGGACGATTCTGCGCGTGCTGAACGCCGCGTGGCAACACTGATGGGTGATAAAGTAGAACCAAGACGTCAGTGGATTGAAAAGCATGTTGAGTTTTCTATGGAAGATAGCCAAAATATTTTAGAAAATGAAAACATGATGGTTGAGGAGGCGAAAGACATTTGACTAATCCAGAACAACATATCCAAGACTTAGCGCTAGAAGAAGTTATGGGCGACCGTTTTGGTAGATATAGTAAATATATTATTCAAGAACGTGCGCTTCCAGATGTTCGTGACGGACTGAAACCAGTACAACGTCGGATTTTATTCGCAATGAATGTCGAAGGAAATACATCCGAGAAAGGTTTCCGTAAATCTGCCAAAACAGTCGGAAACGTTATCGGTAATTACCATCCACATGGTGACTCTTCCGTTTATGAAGCAATGGTGCGGATGAGTCAAGACTGGAAAGTACGTAATATGCTGATTGAAATGCACGGAAATAACGGTAGTGTCGATGGTGATCCACCAGCTGCGATGCGTTATACCGAAGCTCGTCTTTCACCGATTTCAGCAGAATTACTACGCGATATCGAAAAAGAAACAGTCGATTTCATTCCTAACTTTGATGATACTTCCAGTGAGCCAACTGTTTTACCAGCGCGTTTTCCGAACCTTTTAGTCAATGGTTCTACTGGGATTTCCGCGGGTTATGCGACTGATATTCCGCCGCATAATTTAACCGAAATCATTGAAGCTGTGATGAAACGATTAGATAGTCCGCTTTGCACAACCGATGATATTATGAAAATTGTCAAAGGCCCAGATTTCCCAACAGGTGGGATTATTCAAGGGATTGACGGTATTCGTAAAGCATATCAAACGGGTAAAGGACGCGTTGTCGTTCGTTCCAAAACAGAAATTGAAGATATTCGTGGTGGCAGAAAACAAATTACCATTCACGAAATTCCTTATGAAGTGAATAAAGCTAATTTAGTGAAACGCATGGACGAACTTCGTATTGAGAAAAAAATTGAAGGTATTTCAGAAGTACGTGATGAAACTGACCGTACAGGACTTCGTATTGCAGTGGAACTTAAAAAAGACGCTAATGCAGAAGGCGTACTGAATTACTTATTTAAAAATACAGATTTACAAGTGAGCTATAACTTCAATATGGTCGCTATCAATAGAAAACGTCCTGAGCTAATGGGAATTATTCCAATGCTTGACGCTTATATTGGGCACCAAAAAGAAATCATTACTAAGCGCTCCGAGTATGATATTCGCAGAGCACGCGCGCGCCAACATATTTTAGAAGGATTAATTAAAGCACTTTCTATTTTAGATGAAGTCATTAAGTTAATCCGTGGCTCGAAAGATAAACGTGATGCGAAATTAAACTTACAAACAAACTATGATTTCAGCGAAAAACAAGCAGAAGCGATTGTATCTTTACAACTGTATCGTTTAACAAATACAGATATACATGAACTTCAAAGTGAAGCCGAATCTCTAGCAGAACAAATTAGTGTTCTGGAAAAAATCTTAGGTGATGAAGCAGAACTTATTGCTGTTCTAAAAGAAGAACTAGCAGAAATCAAGAAAAAATACAAAACTGCCCGCCGTACAGAAGTGCAAGCAGAAATCACTGAAATCAAAATCGACACGGAAGTACTTGTTGCTAACGAAGACGTGATTGTTTCTGTGACGAAAGAAGGCTATGTGAAACGTACAAGCCAACGTTCTTACGCCGCTTCAAATGGTGCAGAACTAGCAATGAAAGAAGCCGATCATGCCATCTTTATTCAAAAAATGAATTCACTCGATTCGCTCTTGTTATTCACGAGCAAAGGGAATTTCATTTATCGACCAGTGCATGAATTGCCAGATATTCGTTGGAAAAATCTCGGTGATCACGTTAGCCACTTGGCCAGCGATTTGTCAGCCGGTGAAGAAATTCGTTCTGCGATTGCAATTCAAGCCTTTACGGAAGAAAAACGATTTTTATTCGTTACCAAAAACGGCATGACCAAACAATCGGCTATCACGAATTACAAACCACAGCGCTATTCTAAGTCAATGATGGCAATTAAGCTAAAAGATGATGATGAGCTGTTAAGTGTTCATTTGATTGATGGCACAGAAGATATTTTCTTAGCAACAAAAAATGGTTACGGTCTTCGCTATTCCATTACTGAAATCCCAGAGTCCGGCGCAAGAACGGCCGGCGTAAAAGCGATTAACTTAAAACAAGAGGATATCGTCATCGGCGGGGTTGTCATCGCCCAGAACGAACAAAAACATATCCTTCTCGCAACACAACGAGGTTCACTTAAACAAATGAAAGCAAGTGAATTCGAACCAATTTCTAGAGCAAAACGTGGCTTACTAATGTTACGCGAGCTGAAAAGTAATCCGCATCGTTTCATAGGCTTAACGCTTGCTGATAATAACGACCATTTATTTATTGAAACAAATACAGATCAAGTAGTCGAAATAGACGTCAATAATCTACGGATAACAGATCGCTATTCCAACGGCTCGTTTGTGTTAGATGAAACAATGGAAGGGGAACCAACATCTATCTGGTTAGCAATCCCCGAAATTAAAGATACAACAGACGCAAAAGACGAATAATCATAAAAAGAGTTCTTGTATAGAAATATGCAAGGATTCTTTTTTTTGATATAATGACAAAGAATAAGAGGAGGGAAACGCATGGCAGAAAAAATGAATGTAGAAAGTTTTAATTTAGACCATACGAAAGTAAAAGCACCTTTTGTGAGACTAGCGGGAACGAAAGTTGGCATCCACGGAGATGAAATTTACAAATATGATGTTCGTTTTAAACAACCCAATAAAGAACATATGGAAATGCCCGCGCTTCACTCTTTGGAGCATTTGATGGCTGAGCTTGCGAGAAACCACACTGATAAATTAGTCGATATTAGTCCGATGGGATGCCAAACAGGATTTTATGTTTCGCTTATCAACCATAGCGACTATGATGATGTTCTAGAAATCATCGCTACTACATTAACTGATGTAATCCAGGCAACAGAAGTTCCAGCTTGTAATGAAGTCCAATGTGGCTGGGCAGCAAGCCATAGCCTAGAAGGTGCAAAAGCTCTAGCATCCGAATTTTTAGCTAAAAGAAGCGAATGGAAAAATGTATTTGCTGAATAAGAATAAGTGCACCTACCTGTATATAGAGGTAGGTGCTTTTTAATAGAGAATATAAATGTTAATAAAATCACTTTTTTGGAAGCGCATTCTTTAAAAAAGTCACATTTCCGACATATTATCTGATATTTTGGTACCACGCGAAATACCATGGAAAGCCAGCATGTAGAGCCATTTCTCTTATTTATAATCATTATTAATTAAGCATATGATTAATTTGTCTAAGAATGTTCACAATTTGTCCATTGGTATATACCACGATTGAGTATATAATTTAGTCATTGAGGCAAGCGAATAGCTGCTTTAAGGGATTCTAATGTAACTAATATGATTAGAGAGAGGAACAGCATAAGATGTCTATCAAATCTAAAATAATTAAAATTGGAGTTTGTAGTGTAATGGTACTCGTGCCACTTTCACAAACTTCTTTGCCGAGTTTTGCCGTTGAGGAAACAGGGACAGATACAGGAGTAAACAATATTAATATTCCTGATCCAGTATTAAAAGCTACGTTGAATAGTAATTTAGGTGCAGCAAGTACAGCTGATATTACTGAAGCTCAGATGTTGACTCTTACTGGTCTAAATCTAAGCGGTAATATTACTGACTTAACAGGACTTGAATATGCAAAAAACTTAAATATGCTAACTATCTCAGATATAAATGCAGGTAGCTATGCACCGGTAGCGCAATTAACTAATTTAGAACACTTAATTATTTCAGGTTCTAATGTAACTTCAAGTATGATACCAGACTTAACAGGGGTAACAGGATTAAAAAACTTGAGTATAACCAATGCTAGCTTAGATAATTCCGTTTACTCTAAAATAAATAATATTCCCAATTTAGCTACCCTTAATTTAACTGGTAATAAAAATATCACTAATATTACAAACCTTAAAAATTTACCTAATCTATCTACTTTAATTGTAGAAAATTGTCAGATTGCTGATTATAAAGGTGTAGAAGATTTCCCAAGACTAACAAATTTTAGTGGTGGGAAACAAGCTTTTGAATCGCAAGAAGTGACAGCAATCAAGAGCAATACCCTTAATTATGATGCAAAAGCGCAAACAATGTTTGTTCCTTTTAGTTTATTGACACCAAATTCTTTAACCAATTTCGATGGTTCCAAGATCAATCCTTCCTTTAAACTCTATGAATATGAAGTGGAATTGAACAGTGGGGCTGTTGCTGATAGTAAGATGACAGCTTCGGCTGAAGGGGTAACAATTAACGGCGTTACTCCAGCTGATTTTGACCAAATTGAAAATCTTTCTGTCTACGCATTATTTGATGTTAGAAAAGCAACAAAACCTGCTAACTTAACAGCAGGTAGCTATAGTATTAGTAACTCTTCAGTAAAAGGGAAATTTACGGTTGATCATTCTGTAAGTATTACAGCTGAGGATAACATCTCTTATATAGCTGGTGAAACAGTCACACCAGAAAAATTCCTAACAGATATTAACGCAGATGCCAATGGTCCGACAGTTACAAGCGACGTTGCAGAAAAAGTCGATTTTACAAAAGCTGGAACATATACTGTTACACTTAACGCAGAAAATTCAACAGGTGTTAAAAGTGAACCAATGCAAGTAACAGTTACCATCATTGCAAAAACAGCCATCACAGCTGACCCAGAAGTATCATATGAGCTTGATGAAGCAAAAACAGAAGCTGAATTTTTGGCTGATATTAAAGCAACGACAAATGATGAAACTGCAATTACAAGTGATTTTGCTACTGTAGTAGACTTTACAAAAGCTGGGGAGTATACAGTTACATTAAATGCAGAATCAGATGTCCAAAAAGCAGATTCACTTACTGTAAAAGTAAAAATCAATGAAAAACCAGTAGAACCAGTGATACCAACACCAGATCCAGATCCGACACCAGACCCAGATCCAACACCAGATCCAGACGATCCAACGACGGATCCGGATAATCCAGAACCAACGCCTGCAACAGGTAAAGCTAGTCAATCTGGTGGTTTAACAAGGAAATCCACAAAGTCTGGAGCTTCTTATTCAGCTCAAGCAACTAGCAATACAATAAAATTACCAAAAACAGGGGATTCGTTACCAGCAACAGGCGTAGTCATGGGATTCTTAGTCTTAGGATTAGGCGTTATGATTGCTCGTAAAAAATAGATAAAAAAACCAAGTAGATAAATTATTCATATTCAAAATTGTTTTAGCGAAGAATTTTGGCTTATAAGGAGGGGGAGCTAGTAATCAAAGCATTTTTTCTTATAGGTCACAGTTCTTCGTATTTTTAAACAATTTTTTCAGATTTATAAGGCTTTATTGATTCGGAAAACCATTAAAATGTCACAAAATAGTTGTTGCAATGGAAGCCTCCGAAGATATAATCTGCTTATTTGATTGGAACTAGCCATTCCAAGGACGTTTAATAATAAGTAACTTGATAATAGAAAGGAACAACCAAGATGACAATCAAATCTAAAATTATGAAAATCGGAATTTGTAGCGTGATGGTACTCGTACCACTTTCTCAAACTGCTTTACCAAGTTTTGCTGCAGAAGAAGTAGGAGAAGAAGTAAGTTCAGATATTGTGAACATTCCAGATTCAGCCTTAAGAGCGCAACTAAATCAAATAATCGGCCAACCAGCCGCAGCGGATATTACCAAATCGCAACTAACAGGTTTTAGGACCTTGAGCTTAAACTCTGGTATTACAGACTTCACAGGACTTGAATATGCAACTAACCTGGAAACTTTAACATTGAACAGCGTTAATGCAACTAACTATACAGCTATAGGACAGTTAAAAACGTTAAAAACTTTATGGGTTCAAAATTCTAATGTAACTTCCAGCTCAATGCCTGATCTAAATGGTTTAACTAATTTAGAAAGTCTAGACCTAAGCAATAACAAGTTAGATGATTCCGCTTATGCGAAATTTAATCAGCTATCCAGTTTAACTGATCTTAATTTATCCGGTAATAAAGGACTTACTAGTGTAAGCGAGCTTCAAAGTTTGTCTAATCTAACAAAATTAAATCTAAATAATTGCCAAGTATCTGATTTTAGAGGTATAGAAAATCTCTCGCATCTTACGAGTTTAACCTCAACAGGGGCCCAGTTTATACCATCGGAAGTGCTGGAAATTAAGAGCAGTACCCTTAAGTATGACGCCAAACAACAAACCATGTTTGTTCCATTTGACATCATGACACCGAGCCATATAACCAACTATGACGGTTCGGAAGTTAATCCAGCATATAAAACAATGGCTTATCGACTTATATTAAATGATGAGGACATTGATTACGATAGAATAACAGGTATGCCGGATGGTTTATCAATCACAGGTGTGACCCCAGCAGAGTTTGACCAAATTGAAACATTAACTTTATGGACTACGTTTGATTCTAAAGAAGTAAAAACACCGCCTAATTTAGCCGGAGGAACATTTAATGTTAGTGGATCAGGCATGCAAGATTTTACTGTCGACCATTCAGCCATAATTACAGCAGAAGAGAATATTTCCTACGTAGCAGGCGGAGCAGTCACACCAGAAAAATTCTTAGCAGATATTAAAGCAGATGCGAACGGTGCAACAGTTACTAGTGACGTGGCAGAAAAAGTTGATTTTGCTAAAGCTGGAACGTATACCGTCACGTTGAATGCAACCAATTCACTAGGTGTGCAAGCTGAACCAGTTCAAGTGACAGTGACAATCATTGAAAAAACAGTTATCACTGCTGATCCAGAAATCACTTACAATCTAAATGAAGCAAAAACAGAAGCAGAATTCTTGGCAGAAATTAAAGCAGCAACAAATGATGAAACTGCAATTACCAGTGATTTCGCCACTGCAGTAGATTTCACCAAAGCAGGCGAATACACAGTAACACTCAATGCAGAATCTGATGTACAAAAAGCAGATCCACTTACTGTAAAAGTAAAAGTAAGCGAAAAAGCACCAGATCCAGAACCAACGCCAAATCCAGAAACACCATCTGATGAACCTGTTCAGTCTTCTGATTCCGTAGATGACCCAAGCAATAATGAAGTAGAAAAAGCAGTGGAATCAGCGGACTCAGCGGATTCAGCAGACCCTGTAGTATCTATTTCCGCTCAAGCAACTACAAATACAGTGAAATTACCAAAAACAGGTGACTCACTACCAGCAACTGGTGTAGTCGTAGGATTCTTAGTCTTAGGGCTAGGCGTTATGATTGCACGTAAAAAATAAATAAAAAACTATTCGCTCTACATTGAGCGAATAGTTTTTTATGAATCAAGATGTGCTTTTAGTCGGATAATGAGTATCTATGTATACCTTAAAGAACGAAAAACAAAAGCATCTTGCTGGAAAAAGTCACAATTTAGTCACATTTTATGAATCGTATAGTACTGGATAGAATACTAGATGAATAGATGGTTTCTTCTGATTTTTGATTTCTTAAATCGTTTTTATGATTTATTTATGGGTGAAATCATCAAGGAATGTTCACAAAATGGCTATTGGTATTTATAATCGATGGGTATATAATTTAAAAGGTTAGACTAGTGTTTAGCTGTTTTAAGATAATCAACTTGATAAAAGAGAGGAACAACAAAAGATGTCAATAAAATCTAAAATTATGAAAATCGGAATTTGTAGTGTCATGGTACTAATGCCACTATCCCAAATTTCTTTACCAAGTTTTGCCGCAGAAGAAACAGGGGAAGAAGCAAGTTCAGATATTGTGAACATTCCAGATTCAGAAGTAAGAGCACAACTAAACCAAATAATTGGTCAAGCAGCCACGGCGGATATTACAAAAGCTCAAATGTTAGGATTTACGACTATGAGCTTTTCTGGTTCAATTACGGACTTAACGGGTCTTGAAGCTGCAACTAATCTTAATTCGTTAACGATAAGCAGTAAAACTATAACTAATTATGAAGCATTAGCTAAACTAACTAATTTGAATGCCCTAGGGATTGAAAATTCTAACCTGACTTCAAGTTTGCTACCTGATTTAAATGGTTTAACCAATTTAGCTAATTTGATACTAATTAATAATAAGCTAGATAATTCGGTTTACCCTAAGATTAAAAATCTACCTAATTTAACTACTCTTAATTTGTCTGGAAATAAAGAAATCACCAATGTTAGTGAGCTACAAAGTTTGGTTAATCTTACTAGCTTAAATGTTTCCGACTGTCAGATAGCTGATCTAAGCGGTTTGGATGTTTTTCCAAAATTAACTGATTTCAATGGAGTGAACCAACGGTTTGCGCCTCTGGAAGAGACAGCGATTAAAAGCAAGATGCTTAATTACAATGCGGCAGCACAAACCATGTTTGTCCCGTTTGACATAATGACACCAGGTTCAATCAACAACTTTAATGGTTCAAAGATTACACCTTCTTACAAACCTGACATGTACATGATAGAACTTGACAACGGTGTTATTGATGGCGATAGAATGACTGGATCAGTTGAGGGGATTACAGTAAGTGATATGACGCCAACTGAGTTTGACCAAATTGAAAAATTCACTTTATATACTATATTTGATTTTTCAAAAGCAGGCACACCAGCCAATTTAGTAGGAAAAACATATACTGTAAATGCTGCGGGTATACAAAAATTCACTGTTGATCACTCCGTAGATATCACCGCTGAAGAGAACATATCTTATGTAGCTGGCGGAACAGTGACACCAGCAAAATTCTTAGCAGATATTAAAGCAGATGCAAACGGTTCGACAATTACTAGTGATGTGGCAGAAAAAGTGGATTTTGCAACGCCTGGTGTCTATACTGTTACACTAAATGCGCAAAACACTCTTGGCGTGAAAAGTGAACCATTCCAAGTGACGGTAACAGTTGAAGCAAAAACAGTTATCACAGCTGATCCAGAAATCACTTATAGTCTAAACGAAGCAAAAACAGAAGAAGAATTCTTAACAGAAATTAAAGCTATCACAAATAACGAAACACCAATTACTAGTGATTTTGCAACAGTTGTTGACTTTACAAAACCTGGTAAATACAAAGTAACACTTAGTGCGGAATCAGCTCTCCAAAAAGCTGCACCGCTTACTGTAACGGTAACAATAAGTGAAACAATACCGGATCCAGACCCAACACCAGACCCGGATCCAACACCTGATCCAGACCCAACAGATCCAACAGACCCAGTTGATCCAGCTGAACCGGCTAATTCGGTCGATCCGGTCGATCCTGTAGTTGAAATTTCAGCCACCACACCTGTAACCACAGTGAAATTATTACCAAAAACAGGTGATTCACTACCAGTAACAGGCGTAGTCGTAGGATTCTTAGTCTTAGGATTAGGCGTTATGATTGCACGTAAAAAATAAATAAACAAAAAAACTATCTGTTCCAATATATTGGGCGGATAGTTTTTTTGTTTATTTGAAAGCATCTGATTTCATTTCGACAAAAATTCGACAAAATTAGCTCTTTTTGTTGTTGATATAAAGCACTAACCAAAATCCGCATAAAAACTAGGATTGTGATACAAAAAGTCCATGAAAGGTACTAAAAAATACTTTTTCAGCTGTTTTTGTACACATTTTATCTATTGGTCTTAGACTAAGAGGGGACTATAATAACACCATAAAGTTCCTTTTAAAAGCTTAGTAATATTATCTAGGCTAATTCAATAGAGTGGAGAGGATAATGACTTATGTCAATCAAATCAAAAATAGTTAAAATTGGAGTATGTTGTGCAGTAATCATCGTTCCAGTTTCGCAAACTACAATGCCGGTATTTGCAGCAGAGCAAACAGGCTTAAAAGCAAGTCAAGATAACGTAAATATTCCTGATGCTGTATTTAAGCAGTATTTAAATAGTTTACTTGGACAAGCAAGTACAGCGAACATCACAGAGGCGCAGATGGATACATTAACAACCATTTCATTAAGTAAATTGAATATTACCGACTTAACAGGACTTGAATACGCTCATAACGTAAAGGATTTAAGAATAGACTCGATTCATGCAACAAATTACAATCAAATAGCTGGATTAAACAAACTAGAGAAATTAACAATAATGGGAACAGACGTCACCTCAGATAAAATTCCTAACTTAAGCCAGCTTACTAATTTAACTAACGTAGATTTTTCCCACAGTGCACATGATGACTCGATTTTAACTAAATTAAATGTATTGCCTAAAGTTTCGTATATTAATCTTGATAGTAATGGAGCAATAACTGATATTATGCCACTAAAAAGTATGCCTGAGCTTAAAACATTATACGTTCAATTCTGTGGCATTCATGATTACCGTGGTATAGAAAATTTTCCAAAATTAACTCAATTATACGCATACGGACAAAACATCGGTGCGAAAAAATTAATTAACTCTGAAATCAAGAGTAGCGCTTTAACATATAATGCGGACAATCAAACGCTATATGTTCCATTTACAATCATGACAGAACGAACTGTTAACTATGATGGTTACACGCCAGACTTTCTGAAGTCTACCTCTAGCAGCGATACCTTCTTTTCAATGAATGAACAACAAATTAATGGTAGCCGACTAACTATTACAAGTGATGGACTAACAGTAAGTAATGTTAGTAAAACAGATTTCGATAATCTTGAAAAAATGGAATTTAACGCACGAATTGATTTACCTTACGACACATATAATTCACCAGACCAATTTAAAGATGGCGGTAGTTACACTATTTCAGGTCCAGTCTATGATCATTATTTTACTGTAGATCACTCTTTGACTATTACAGCTGACAGCGATAAAACTTATGTGCAAAATAAAGCAGTTACAGAAGCAGCGTTTTTAGCAGATATTCATGCGCAATCAGATGATGGTTCGGCAGTTACAAGTGATTTTGCTGATAAAGTAGATTTCACAACACCTGGGACGTACACAGTTACTTTACAATCAGAAAATAATGCCGGATTAAAAGCAGATCCAGTACAAGTAAATGTAACAATTAAAGCAACAACAACTATTACGGCCGATAGTAGCATTACTTATAAAACCGATACATCGAAAACAGAAGCCGAATTTTTAAAAGATATTCAAGCGAAAACGAATGATGGTACAGTGATTACAAGCGATTTTGCAACTGTGGTAGATTTCTCTAAACCAGGAAAATATATCGTTACGCTAAACGCTGAAAATGATTTACAAAAAGGAGCGCCCGTACAAGTGACGGTTATTGTGGAAGGCGAAACACCGGTACCAGATCCAACACCAACACCTGATCCGACACCTGATCCGACACCAGACCCAACGCCAAGCCCAACTCCAGATCCTACACCAAATCCAGTGGTTGTTACACCAAGCGTCGATAAACCAGTGACACCAATTCCAAGCATCCCGTCACTAACAGTTGATGAGAAGAAAGAAGCGAAGACAAAAACAAGCGTAAAAACGGCAGCAAATACAAATGCATTACCAAAAACAGGCGATTCCTTACCTGTAGCAGGAGTGACTGTTGGCGCTTTATTGATTGGATTAAGTTGGATTGTTTCTAGAAGAAAATAAAAAAAGCTATCCGCCCGTATAGGGCGGATAGTTATTTGTTCATTACACTAGTTAGCATAGCGACATATGCTTGAGCACCAGTTTTAGTTAAATGGACCCCATCAGGAGCGAAGTATTGTGTTTGGCCGCTTGATCGTGAATACCAATCAACAACGGTTACATTCGGTCTGGAAGCGGCGTTGGCAATACTTTTGTTTACTTCCGATTGCCAGCCACGAGGAACTCGCGTATTTACTAAATAAATGGTAGCTTTATCAAATTGATCTAACAAACTATCTAATTGATCCGCTGTGAAAGGACCATTTGTACCGAGTTCGAGAATGACTGAGCTATTTTCACTATTGAATTTCTTATAGCCAGTGGCGGTAGTAATGGCATCTCGCAATTGACGTCCAACAAGACCATCAATCGTCACATTTGGAACAGCTTCTTTTAAGTAGGGTTCAATATCAAGCATTACCGAATCGCCAATTGCCACCGTTTGGGTAATTGTAGGCGTTGGAGTGGCGGATTTATCTTTATTATCCGGTTCCTGCGTTTCGTTTTGCCCATTTGCTTTTTCTGTATCTGTCTCTTTGGAGTCTTCTTTCTCTTTTGCAGCCTTATCTTCAGTTGCTTTTTCCGTGTCTTTTTTTGTATCCGTAGTGGAAGTGGTTGTTTTAACAGATGTTTGTTGTTTTTCTGCATTTGTATTCACGGAAAGCACGTTTGTCATACCAAGTGTGAATACGGCTAAAACAGCTACAAGTCCAGCTAAACTCAACCATTTACCAACAGGTTTGCTTTTCCAGACAAAGTAATTCTTATCTTTGAAACCTTTGAAGTAATTAATGAAACCATTTTTTCGGATAGGTGTTTCAATAAAGCGGAACGATAATTCAGCGATAATAAAAGTGGCAGCGACTTGTAGAATAGCGCGTCCGATATTTGGCTGTGTAAGTTCTACCACAGGTGTCGTTAAGGTGATGATTGGATAGTGCCATAAATAAATACCGTAAGAACGAGTCCCAATCCATCTAAGCGGTTTGAAGCTGAAAATTTTGCTTAAATAGGAAGCAGGGTGAGAAATAGTTGCAATCATGATAACGCCAAGAATTGCAACGAATAACAAACCACCGCGATATAGGAACGGTTGATATTCACTGACAAATGCGGTAAACAGAATAAAGCCAAGTACACTCATTGTCCCAACTATATTAAGAACAGCTTTACTTTTCTTTGGAACGACAGGGCTAAGGCGAGTGAACGGCCATACAAAAGCAAGTGCACAACCCGCTAGTAAATCAAACGCTCTAGTATCTGTTCCATAATACACACGACTCGGATCCGTCCCTGGAACATACAAAACTGCCATCCAAATAGCAGAAAGAAGACCAAGACCGATAACGATTTTTAAAAGTAATTTTGGATTTTTGACCCATTTTAGAAAAACGAGTAAAAAAGCGGGCCAAATCATGTAAAATTGTTCTTCAATGGCAAGTGACCATAAGTTTTTAAGTGGTGATGGAAGTCCAAATGAATCAAAGTATGATACATCGTGGAAAATAAACCACCAGTTACTAACATAAAAGAAAGAAGCAATTGCATCGCCGCGTAAGTTTTTTAAGATTTCTGGATGGAAGAAGACTGCGTAGATGACAACAACGACAATCATTACATAGACAGCAGGAATGAGTCGCCTAAAACGTCTAATCCAGAATTGTTTTAATTGAAGTGTTTGTGTTTTTTCCCATTGCGTTAATAAAATGTTCGTAATTAAATAACCAGATAAGACGAAAAATATGTCTACGCCGATGAATCCACCTTTTGCCCAGCTGAAATTCAAGTGGTAGGCGATTACAGCAATAACTGCGAATGCTCGAAGTCCATCAATACTCGGAACATATTTTCTACTGTAGCGAGTAGTCCTTTTCAAAATAACATCTCCTATTTGTGATAAATAAATATGTGTGTAAACCTAGACAGAGATAGTAAAGAGATCTGTTTTTAGCTACATACTATAATACCATACATAAATCAAGAAGTAATTTAAAATGCTGAATTAATTGATAGTTTTTTTAAATTTGAGTATATTTACTTATTTTTGTTATAGTAAATATAAGTAAATAGTTTGGGGGGAAGCATTTTGACAGAAATATTTGCCCATCGAGGTAGTAGTGGAACGCATCCAGAGAATACATTGCCAGCTATGAAAGCAGCCATTTTATCCGGTGCAGACGGGATTGAACTCGACGTCCATGTGCTTAAAAGCGGAGAATTAATCGTGATGCATGATGAACGTGTTGATAGAACGACAAATGGAACAGGTTTACTAAAAGATTATACACATTATGAAGTGAAAAAATTAGTCATTGGTAAACAGTTTTTTCGAAAGATTCGTGTTCCTACGTTGGAAGAAGTGTTTAAGTTGGTTAATGGTTCTGGGGTCACACTTAATATTGAATTAAAAACAGACGTCTTTGAATATGAAGGAATTGAACAAAAAGTATTGAAGCTAGCTGGTCGATTTCCCGCGGTGAAATGTATGTATTCTTCTTTTAATCCGGATACGCTCATTCGTTTAAGAGAATTATCGAAGACGGACAAATTAGCGCTAATAACACATGAGAATTTAGAGCAAGTATTATCATTACACGAAAAAATCCAGCTAGATGCTGTACATCCACCAATGAAAGCATGGAACAATCCAGTTCTTAGGCAAATCGCTGCACGTTATTGGACAGTTAATAAAGAAGAGGATATAACTCGCTTTTTAGAGCTAGGTGCTAAAGGTATGATGACAGATTTTCCTGAAAAAGCAGTAGCGCTAAGAAATAAGAAACAACCTAAGTGAGCAAAACGCTTTCATTATAAAACGTTAAAAGCTATAATCATAGTAAGTTAATAAATATTATTGTCTGAGATTCGGAGAGACTGCAAAAGGCGAGCGCAATCGTCTTACTTTGCAGTCTCTTTTTTTGTTTTTAAAACTTAAAGCGTTTCAGTTAGATTGAAAAGTGGAAAAGTAATCAAGAAGGCATAATTCAGATGGTAAACAATTTGAAGGGGGCAAACAAAATGGTACAATTATTTTCAACGTTTGACAGAGAAACAATCGAAAGAAAACTGCAAGAAGAAAAGTTTGATTTAGTTATCGTCGGTGGCGGGATTACAGGAGCAGGAATCGCTTTAGATGCAACTTCCAGAGGTATGAGTGTCGCACTTGTTGAAATGGGTGACTTTGCTAGCGGTACATCAAGTCGTTCTACAAAACTAGTCCACGGTGGTTTGAGATACTTGCAACAATTTGAAATTAAAGAAGTGGCAGATTTAGGGAAAGAGCGTGCCATTGTGTATGAAAATGGACCGCACGTGACGACTCCTGAATGGATGATGCTCCCGTTTCATAAAGGCGGAAACATGGGGAAAACGACCGCTTCCTTTGGTATTCGTTTGTATGATTACTTAGCAGGCGTGAAGAAAAATGAACGTCGCAAAATTTTAAGTGCTAAAGAAACATTAGCGAAAAATCCTTTCGTAAAAAAAGACGGCTTAAAAGGTTCGGGTTACTATGTAGAGTACCGGACGGATGATGCGCGCTTAACAATCGAAGTAATGAAAAAAGCCGTAGAACTTGGCGCTAATGCAATTAACTATACGAAAGCAGAGCACTTTTTATATGATGACAACAAACAAGTCGTTGGTGTAACTGTAACCGACCGTTTATCTGGGAAAGCTTATGATATCAAAGGGCACCGCGTTATTAATGCAGCTGGTCCTTGGGTAGACAAAGTAAGAAAATTAGATTATGCAACAAACAATAAACATTTACGCCTAACAAAAGGAATTCACTTAGTCATTGATAAACAAAAATTCCCGATGGAGCAAGCCGTATACTTTGATACACCTGATGGCCGCATGGTGTTTGCGATTCCGCGTGATAAAAAAGTCTATGTTGGTACAACGGATACCGTGTACGATGAAGCAGTGATTAATCCAAAAGCGCTAGAATCAGACCATAATTACGTCATCAAAGCGATAAATTATATGTTCCCAGACGTGCATATCACCGAAAAAGATATTGAATCAAGCTGGGCCGGAGTTCGTCCACTTATTTACGAAGAAGGAAAAGACCCATCCGAAATTTCGCGTAAAGATGAAGTTTGGTTTTCTGAAAGTGGCTTAATTACAATGGCTGGCGGGAAACTAACTGGTTACAGAAAAATGGCGGAAAAATTATTAGATGACGTTTCCAAATCACTAGCAAAAGAAACTGGTAAAAAATACAAACCAGTCCAAACTAAACATTTACCTATTTCTGGTGGTGATATTGGCGGATCTGATCATTTAGAAGCATTTCTATCTAAAAAAGCCAAGGAAGGGAATAATCGCTTTGGTTGGACTTTAGAAGAAGGGCGTGAAATTGCCAAACGTTTCGGTAGCAATATCGATCAATTATTTACTTACGCTCAAGAACATAAAGACCAAAACGAAACCACTTTGCCAAACAGTTTGTATGCAGAACTACGCTACTCCATCCAACACGAAGCAGTGACAACGCCAATTGACTTCTTACTACGCCGCACGGGTTATCTGCTGTTCGATATGCCGTACTTGCTTGAGTGGAAAGATGCCGTGGTCGATGAAATGGCGAAACAATTCCATTGGAGTGACGACGTAAAACAAACTTATATAGAAGAATTAAATATCCAAATTAACGATGCTAGAGAGCCGGCTGATTGGCACGATAGATAACAATAAACTAAAAAGAGCGCACATCTTCCAAGGATTTGCGCTTTTTTTATGAAAAAAGTCATTTTCGCTATTTTCAAGAAACCTTTTTCATGGTACATTGATTACAGGCGAAAAGGAGGTTTTTTTTTGAGCAAGATTCCTGTCATCGTCATCGTTGGCCCAACTGCTGTCGGAAAGACAAGTTTAAGTATTGAACTAGCGAAAAAATTGGATGGAGAAATCATTAGTGGCGACTCTATGCAAGTTTATCGTGGCTTAGATATCGGTACAGCAAAAATCACACCAGAAGAAATGGACGGTATAAAACATTACCTGATTGATGTAACAGAGCCTTCTGCAGCTTTTACTGCTGCAAAATTCCAAGCAGAAACGAGGAAGTGGATAGAGGCGATACATGGTGCCGGTAAATTACCAATTATTGTTGGTGGAACCGGGCTTTATATTCAATCCGTTTTCTATGATTATGATTTTGGGAACTCAAGCGAAGATAAGACTTACCGAGCAGAATTAGAACGATTAGATAATACCGTTTTATGGCAAATGCTCGAACAAAAAGATCCAGAAAGCGCAGCGCAAATTCATGAAAATAATAAGCGGCGTGTCATTAGAGCATTAGAAGTGATGCATCTTACAGGAAAACTTTTCTCGGAATATCAAGTTCATAATGAACTAAATGCTACATATAAACCGCTTTTCCTAGGGCTCGATTTGGATAGAGAACTACTTTACGAGCGAATTAATCAGCGTGTAAATCTGATGTTTGAGCAAGGTTTAGTTTTAGAAGCAAAACAATTGTATGATCAAAATTTAGCAGATGTACCAGCGATTCGCGGCATCGGCTACAAAGAATTATTCCCTTATTTTGAAGGGAGAAGTTCACTGGAAGAAGCGAAAGAATTAATTCAAAAAAACTCGCGGCATTTCGCGAAAAGGCAGTTAACGTGGTTTAGGAATAGAATGGACATTGACTGGATTCAAGCCGGTACTAGCACCACCGAAACCGAAGCGATGAACAAAGTCACGACCTTTTTATCAGCTAAATAGCGCTTTTCTGTTTGGTAGCAAGAAATAAAGGGTATTTGAAATTAGCCAACCAATTGCACAATGGAACTTCATTGGGGTTTGGGAAATTTTTTAGTATAAGATAGAGATTGGAGAGGGAAATTATGAAACAAGGTGGACAAGGGTTACAGGACTATTACTTAAATCAATTGCGTAAGGAGAAAATTCTTGCAACTGTATTTTTAACAAACGGCTTTCAGTTAAGAGGACGCGTTGTGAGTTTTGACAATTTTACCGTGCTACTAGATGTCGAAGGAAAACAACAACTTGTATTTAAACACGCAATTTCAACTTTCTCCCCGCAAAAGAATGTCGCTTTAAATCCTGATGCGGAATAAGCACTTTACTTAAAAGACAGGGAACTCGCTTTTTTGCGACGTTTCATGTCTTTTTTTTATGCGCAAAATATGCTACGATTAGTCTTGTCTGAAAAAGGGAGAAATGCTTGTGGAACGTGAAAAAATAATACTTGTAGGTGTCATTTTACCAAATAAAACAGAAGAAGCTTTTTGGAATTCTATGAATGAATTACACAGCTTAGCAAAAACCGCTAACGGCGAAGTGGCGGATGAATTAATTCAAAAATTAGAGCGAGTCAATCAAGCATCGTTCATTGGCTCCGGTAAACTGGAGGAACTTGCTGCATTAGTGGAAATGCATGAGGCGGATATCGTTATTTTCAATAGCGAGCTCAGCGCTACACAAGTGCGTAATATTTCAGCGGCAGTCGAAGCACGAATTATCGACCGTACACAATTGATTTTAGATATTTTTGCTATGCGAGCAAAATCCAAAGAAGGAAAATTGCAAGTTGCCTACGCACAATATAAATATCTTTTACCAAGGCTTAGTGGACAAGGTGCCATGTTATCAAAACTAGGCGGCGGTATTGGTTCCAGAGGTCCTGGTGAGTCGAAATTAGAAATGGATAAACGGCATATTCGCGAAAAAATGCATGATATTAAAGCGCAACTCATGCATGTAGAAAAGCATCGTAAGCGAATTATCGAACGGAGAAATACTCAATCCGTATTTCGCTTTGGGTTGATCGGTTATACGAATGCCGGGAAATCAACCATATTTAACCGTCTAACGAATGAAACAACTTTAGAGGAAGATAAATTATTTGCAACACTCGATCCAACAACGCGGAAAATCCGATTTCCTGGAGGTTTTCAAGCACTTTTAACGGATACAGTTGGATTTATACAAGACTTACCAACGACTTTAATTGCGGCATTTCGCTCTACTTTGGAAGAAACGGCTAATGTGGATGTATTAATTCATGTGGTAGACGCATCGAATCCAGATTACTTGCAACATGAAACGACGGTAATTTCTTTGCTAGAGGAACTCGAAATGAATCATCTGCCAACGTTAGTCATTTACAATAAAATGGACCAAGCACCAGCGTCTTTCGTGCCAGACCAACCAGAACATTTACTTATTTCTGCACTTGATCCAGCTGCACAAGAAATAATAAAGCAGCGAATGATAGAATTAATCGAAAAAAATTGGGTGTTCTTTACATTAGAACTTTCCGAAGAAAAAGGAAAAGAATTAGCACAAATTAAACAACAGGCGTGGGTTACGAAACTTGAATATATCGAATCGAAGCAAAGTTACTACATTGAAGGATATGAGCCGAGAAAGGAGTCTAGCAATGACTGATATACAAACAATCAGAAAAAAAGTCGAAGCGCAAATTGCCAATTTACAAAATGAAACAGACGATATTGCGGAATTTAATCAAGCGAAAGTGTTAGATGCTTTTCAAGAAAATAAAGTAAGCGATTTTCATTTCCATCCGTCGACAGGCTATGGCTATGATGATGAAGGAAGAGATACGTTAGAGCGCGTTTATGCGAGCGTGTTTAAAACGGAAGCGGCACTTGTACGCCCGCAAATTATTTCGGGAACGCATGCTATTTCCACGGTGCTCTTTGGGATTTTGCGGCCGGAAGATGAACTACTTTATATTACAGGACAGCCATACGATACATTAGAAGAGATTGTTGGTATGCGTAGTCAAGGGCAAGGCTCTTTGAAAGATTTTCATATCGGCTACAATTCTGTGCCGCTTCAAGCAAATGGGGATGTGGATTTGCCTGGTGTCGCTGAAAAAATGACACCAAAGACAAAATTGATTGGTATCCAGCGTTCGCGTGGCTATGCCGATAGACCATCTTTTACAATCGGAAAAATAAAAGAAATGATTAGCTTTGTTAAAAATATCAATCCAGAAGTTATTGTTTTTGTCGATAATTGTTATGGAGAGTTTGCGGAATACCTGGAACCTACAGAAGTTGGCGCCGATATTATCGCGGGCTCATTAATCAAGAATCCCGGCGGCGGCTTAGCCAAAACAGGCGGCTACATTGCTGGGAAAGAAGCATTGGTTGATTTGTGCGGCTATCGTTTAACGACACCGGGAATAGGTCGAGAAGCAGGCGCATCACTTTATAGTTTATTAGAAATGTATCAAGGTTTCTTTTTAGCGCCACACGTAACTGCTCAAGCAATCAAAGGGGCCCGGTTCACGGCTGCGATGTTAGCTGAGTTTGTTGTAGAAGCTGATCCTGTTTGGGACGCCCCGAGAACAGATTTGATTCAGAGCGTTTCTTTTCATGATAAAGAGAAAATGGTGGCTTTCGCTCAAGCAATACAAGCTGCTTCGCCAGTCAATGCGCATGTTTTACCGATTGGTGCTTATATGCCGGGCTATGAAGATGACGTGATAATGGCAGCTGGCACATTTATCCAAGGTGCGAGTTTAGAACTAACAGCCGATGGTCCGATTAGAGAACCTTATCAACTCTATGTGCAAGGCGGTTTGACGTACGAACATATCAAAATCGCTGTCACTCGAGCAATTGAAAAAACATTATACAAAAAGTAACATTCGTTTTCAAAAAAATATTTTTTATTTTTGCCGTGATATAATTTATCGCGGTTTTTTTGTGTTAAAAAGGTTGATATATAAGGGGTTTTTGCTAATGTTAGATTATCTTACATAAATTTGACAAAACATCTGACGTACATTATAATGCAACTATCATCAAAAAAATAATTATGTTTTGAGGGGGAATTGTCGTGAGTGAAAAGGAAATCCGGAGATCAATGCCGCTTTTTCCAATTGGACCTGTGATGAAGCTAACCGATCTCACCGCTAGACAAATTCGCTACTATGAAGACCAAGGATTAATCCATCCAGCACGCAATCAAGGAAATCACCGTTTGTACTCACTTCAAGACATTGATGTTCTGCTAGAGATAAAAGATTATTTGAATGATGGTCTGAATATTGCGGGAATTAAGAAAATGTATCAAATGCAGCAAAAAGAATCAAAAGAACCTTTGACAGATGATGATGTCCGCAAAATACTTAGAAAAGAAATGCAACAAGCTGGCCGTTTTGTAAAACAAGATGCGACAGGGAAACAACAATTACCAAGGTTTTAAAAAAACAAGAAGAGGTATTTACTTTATTTAGAAGTTAATATAATTAGATTATTTAGGAGGAATTTAGATTATGGCAAAATATACAAAAGAAGACATTTTCCGCTTTGCAGATGAACAAAATGTAAAATTTATTCGTTTACAGTTCACGGATATTCTAGGAATAATTAAGAATGTGGAAATTCCTGTTAGCCAACTAAAGAAAGCACTTGATAACAAAATCATGTTTGATGGTTCCTCCATTGAAGGCTTTGTACGAATTGAAGAGTCTGATATGTACTTATTCCCGGATTTAGACACTTGGGTTGTATTCCCTTGGACAGCTGAAAAAGGAAAAGTTGCAAGAATGATTTGTGATATTTTTAATCCTGATATGACACCATTTGCAGGAGATCCACGCGCTAACTTAAAACGTGTACTTAAAGAGATGGAAGAGCTAGGTTTCACTGAATTCAACTTAGGACCTGAGCCAGAATTCTTCCTATTCAAATTAGATGAAAATCGTCGTCCGACTTTAGAATTAAATGATAGTGGTGGTTACTTCGATTTAGCACCAACCGACTTAGGCGAAAACTGTCGCCGCGATATCGTGCTTGAATTAGAAGAAATGGGCTTTGAAATTGAAGCTTCTCACCATGAAGTAGCACCTGGTCAACATGAAATTGACTTTAAATATGAAGATGCGATTACAGCATGTGATAGCATCCAAACATTTAAGTTAGTTGTAAAAACAATTGCTCGTAAACATGGCTTGCATGCGACCTTTATGCCAAAACCGTTATTTGGTGTAAATGGCTCCGGAATGCATTTCAACATGTCATTATTTAATGAAGAAGGCAATGCTTTCTACGATGAACATGGCGAACTAGAATTAAGTCAAACAGCTTATCATTTCTTAGCAGGTATGTTAAAACATGCTCGCGGATATACGGCTGTTACAAACCCGACAATCAACTCGTTCAAACGTTTAGTTCCAGGATATGAAGCACCTTGTTACATTGCGTGGTCAGGTAAAAACCGTAGCCCGCTTGTACGTGTTCCTAGCTCTCGCGGACTAAGTACTCGTCTTGAATTACGTAGTGTGGATCCATCTGCTAATCCATATTTAGCAATGGCTGTACTATTGAAAGCTGGTTTATCTGGAATTAAAGGAGAATTAACTCCTCCAGCACCAGTTGACCGTAACATCTACGGCATGAACGAAGAAGAACGCGAAGCAACTGGAATTTATGATCTTCCAGAAAGCTTAGGCCATGCTTTAATCGAGCTTGAAAAAGATGATGTCATTAAAGATGGTTTAGGTGAGCACATTTTTGAACACTTTATTGAAGCGAAAACAATTGAGTGTGATATGTTCCGTACAGCGGTTCATCCGTGGGAACGCGAACAATATCTTGAAATTTATTAATCGTCAAAGGCTCGTTTCCTTATTTGGAAGCGAGCTTTTTTTGCTTGTATTCGGAAATTAAATGTTTGATGTTTGGCTAATGGAGGCATATATTTAAAAATGTGCTAGTAAAAGAAGGGATATGTTTGCTAGGGAAAGGGGAAGATATGCAGATTACCTTAGCTATTTTAGTATTCGCCGTGACGCTTTTATTTGTTATTTGGCAACCTAAAAACTTATCAATAGGTTGGTCAGCTTGTTGTGGTGCGGTACTTGCATTATTACTTGGAGTTGTCACGTTATCGGACGTTGTCACAGTAACGGGGATTGTTTGGAATGCGACACTCGCGTTTATTGCTATTATCATTATTTCGCTTATTTTGGATGAAATTGGATTTTTCGAGTGGGCCGCATTACATATGGCAAGACTAGCAAAAGGGAACGGGCTATTGATGTTTGTTCTTATTTCTATTTTAGGTGCTCTAGTCGCCGCGCTTTTTGCTAACGATGGTGCCGCGCTGATTTTAACGCCAATTGTTTTAGCGATGGTACGCGCGTTGAACTTTGATGAGAAAAAGGTTTTTCCGTTTATTATTGCAAGTGGATTTATTGCGGACACGACGTCATTGCCGCTTGTTGTTAGTAATTTAGTTAATATTGTTTCGGCTGATTTCTTTGGAATTAGTTTTTCGCAGTATGCGCTAATGATGTGGATTCCAACTGTTTTTTCTTTAGTGGCGAGTATGGTTGTTTTGTACATATATTTCCGAAAAGCGCTACCCAGAAAATATGATGTCAGCGTGATTCGAGCGCCATCTTCTGCGCTAAAAGATAAACAAATGTTTCGGATTTCTTGGGGAATACTTATCATTCTTGTGGCAGGCTATTTTTTGAGCAGTTTTTTGGAGATTCCAGTATCTTTTATCGCTTTATTAGTCGCTTTTATCTTTTTATTAGTGGGCGCGAAAAGTCGCTCTATATCCTCCAAATCGATTTTAAAAGGGGCGCCTTGGAATATTGTGTTTTTCTCGGTGGGGATGTACGTCGTGGTATACGGATTGCAAAATGCGGGTATTACTAAATTATTAGCAGAAGCTATTTCTTATGTCGCTAATTATGGCTTGTTTGCTGGTACGGTTGGAATGGGCTTTATCGCAGCGCTACTGTCTTCTGTCATGAATAATTTGCCTACAGTTATGATCGATGCACTGGCGATTGATCATACCTCATTTACCGGGGTGATGAAAGAAGCGCTAGTATACGCCAACGTCATCGGATCTGATTTAGGACCAAAAATAACACCCATCGGTTCACTTGCGACTTTACTCTGGCTCCATGTATTAGCACAAAAAGGCATCAAAATCAGCTGGGGCTCTTATTTTAAAATAGGGATTGTTATAACTATCCCTGTATTATTTATTACGCTTGTCGGTTTATATATTTCTTTGCTTATTTGGAACTAAAAAACCCCTGTACACTTATTAGAAAGCGTGCAAGGGTTTTTGTCATGCCTTATAAAGAACGTGTGGCTTTAATGGATCACCGTTTTCTAAAGCAGGATGTTCGAAAATAGCTACTTTAGTGAAGTGGATCTTTTGCATCACTTGTTCTGAAGGCTTATTTAATGTTGCTGTGAAACTATATATTTCGTTAATAGAGGTATTTTCTTTCGCGAATGCTAATGCGCCTAGTGCGGCTTCAGTGGCATAGCCTTGATTCCACACAGATCTCTTTAAACGCCAACCAATTTCGATGCAAGGAGTAAAGTCTGCTTCAAAAGTAGCCTCATGAAATCCGGCAAATCCAATAAATTCGCCAGTAGATTTTTCTTCGATTGCGAAAAGGCCATATCCGCGGGAGGTTAGTTCTTCTTGGTTTCTATTAAGCAGTGCATTGCTTTCGTTTGTAGTTAATCTGGCTGGGAAGTATTTCATCACTTCTTCGTCTGCATTCATTTGACTAAAAGGAAGGTAATCACTTGCTAAATAATCTCTTGCAATAAGTCGTTCAGTTTCAAAATAAATCAAGTTAACAACCACCCGTTCCAGCTGATAAAATTAGCGAATGTCTCGATACAGTCCGATTACTTTTCCGAGAATGGTTACGTTATTTAAAAGGATAGGCTCTAAAGCATCGTTTTCAGGTTGTAATCTAAAATGATTGGCTTCTTTATAGAAACGTTTACATGTCGCTTCGTTTTCATCGGTCATTGCTACAACGATTTCGCCATTAATTGCGGAACTTTGTTGGCGAACGATAACTTTATCTCCATCAAGAATTCCAGCATTGATCATGCTTTCGCCGTCGATTTCTAACATAAAGACATTCGTTTCTCCGGCTGCCATATATTCTGGTAATGGGAAGTATTCGTCAATGTTTTCAACAGCAGTAATAGGCATTCCGGCTGTTACTTTACCGATAATAGGAATATTTACTACATTTGGTGTTTCTGCTTCATCTTCTAACGATAATATTTCAATTGCGCGAGGCTTTGTTGGGTCACGTCTAATCAGGCCTTTTCCTTCAAGTCGAGCAAGATGCCCATGAACAGTAGAACTGGAAGCGAGACCGACTGCTTCACCAATTTCTCGTACGGAAGGTGGATAACCTTTTTCTTTTACTTCTGATTTAATAAATTCATATATATCTTGTTGGCGTTTAGATATCTTCATGGTTTCACCTCATTAAATTAATGGTTATTTTATAATTCAAGTATAGCAAAAGAAAAACCAATATGCAAACAAAGGTTCGTTTTTTATTGACATATGCGAACGGTTGTTCTATAATATAGAAAAGCGAACATACATTCTTTTTGGAGGGATTATTAATGACTTTAAAATTAATTTGGGATAAATTTTATGTTTCTATCATATTTGTACTTACTTGTTTGGTTCTGGGGATTATTTTAATGTGCACAGTTGTTGGCGGGGGAAATGATTATTTGGAAGTGAATGTAAGTGAAGGGGATTCATTGTGGGCACTAGCTGACAAATATGCCGGGAAGAGCGATATGGCAAAAACAGACTTTGTTTCTTGGGTAGAAAAAGAAAATAACCTTTCAGATGGTCATGTGGAAGCTGGGGATTCCGTTGTAATTCCAGTACACAAAACAAAGTTGTTAAAGAGTGATAGAACGATTCAATTAGCAAACCAGTAAGGTCGATTTAACGGCCGTTTATGATATAATAGTAGAAAGTAGCAATTTGCTGCTTTCTTATTTTTTACTACATTGAAGAAAAGGATGAAGAATGATGCTAGAAAAAGCTAAAATAGATCGTATCAATGAACTTTCTAAAAAGAAAAAAGCAGGCACTTTAACAGCAGCTGAGAAAGTAGAACAAGACAAATTACGAAAAGAATACATTAAGTCCTTTCGCACGCATATGAAAGGAACAATCGAAAATACAACAATCATTGATCCGAATGGAAAAGATGTAACGCCGCATAAAGTAAAACAACTTAGAAAAAACAAAGACCAATAATTAACACCAAATGAACAATTTCGCGCAAATGAACAAAAATACCAATCAATTAAGCAATTTAAAGCAACTATTAGTTGTGTTAATTGCTTTTTAGGCTTATTATTAAAAGTAGTTAAAATTATATTGAAGAGAGGATGTTTCATTTGTTCGATAACACAGATAGTTTAGCAGTCAATACAATTCGTACTTTATCAATGGACGCAATTCAAAAAGCAAATTCTGGTCATCCAGGTTTACCAATGGGAGCGGCACCAATGGCTTATGCACTTTGGTCACGCGTATTAAATACTAATCCAAAGAATTCACATTGGTTCAACCGAGATCGTTTTGTGCTTTCTGCTGGACATGGTTCGATGCTTTTATATAGTTTATTACATCTAAGTGGCTTTAAATTAGAATTAGAAGACTTAAAAAACTTCCGTCAATGGGATAGTAAAACTCCTGGTCACCCGGAATATCGTTATACTGATGGTGTAGATGCAACTACTGGTCCACTTGGTCAAGGTATTGCGATGGCTGTTGGTATGGCTATGGCAGAAAGACATTTGGAAGCAAAATATAACAAAGATGGTTTCCCAGTGGTGGATCATTATACTTATGCATTATGTGGAGATGGCGATTTAATGGAAGGTGTTGCTTCTGAAGCAGCTTCTTATGCAGGCCATCAACAATTAGGAAGATTAGTTGTTTTATATGATTCCAATGATATTTCTCTTGATGGTGATTTAGATAAATCTTTCTCTGAAAATGTAAAACAACGCTTTGAAGCTTATGGTTGGGAACATTTATTAGTAAAAGACGGTAACGATACAGCTGAAATTTTAGCTGCGATCGAAAAAGCAAAACAAAATACTTCTCAACCTACAATGATTGAAGTGAAAACAGTTATTGGATTTGGCGCTCCAAATGAAGGTACTAGTAAAGTTCATGGTGCTCCACTTGGCGAAGAAGGCATTTCAGCAGCTAAAAAAGCTTATGGCTGGAACTATGAAGAAAAATTCTTTGTTCCTGAAGAAGTTACTGATCGCTTTAAAGAAACAATCGGTGAACGTGGCGAAAAAGCGGAAACTGCTTGGAATGAACTTTTTGCTTCGTATAAAGCGAAATACCCAGAACTTGCACAACAATTAGAAGATAGCTTAAACAATAAGTTACCAGCTGATTGGGATGCAGATTTACCAGTTTATGATGATTCCAAAGCGCTTGCTAGCCGTGCTTCAAGTGGGGAAGTTATCAATGCATTAGCAGGAAGAGTTCCAACAATTTTTGGTGGATCAGCTGACCTTGCTGGCTCGAACAATACAACTATTAAAACAGACGGCGAATTTACAAAAGCAACTCCAGCTGAAAGAAACATTTGGTTTGGTGTGCGTGAATTTGCAATGGGTGCTGCATTAAACGGTATGGCTCTTCACGGCGGATTACAAGTATACGGCGGAACATTCTTCGTATTCTCTGATTACGTTCGTGCGGCGATTCGTTTATCCGCTATCCAACATTTACCTGTAACATACGTTATGACTCATGACAGTATCGCAGTTGGGGAAGATGGCCCAACACATGAGCCAATCGAACAACTTGCAAGCTTACGTGCAATGCCAGGACTTTCTGTTATCCGTCCGGCTGATGGAAATGAAGTAGTAGAAGCTTGGAAACTAGCAATCACATCTACATCCACTCCGCACGTGCTTGTACTTACTCGTCAAGGTTTACCAACGTTACCAAATTCTGCTAAATTAACTGCAGAAGGCGTTAAAAAAGGTGCTTATGTAATTTCTCCAGCGAAAGGTGATGTGCCAGATGCAATTATTCTTGCAAGTGGTTCTGAAGTTAACTTAGCTGTTGAAGCTCAAAAAGAACTGCAAGCACAAGGAACAGATGTATCGGTTGTAAGTGTGCCATCATTTGATCTATTTGAACAACAATCTGCAGAATACAAAGAAAGTGTTTTACCAAATGCTGTTAGAAAACGTGTAGCAGTAGAAATGGGAGCTAGCTTTGGATGGGAACGCTATGTTGGCTTAGATGGGAAAGTCATTGGAATCGACAAATTTGGTGCTTCTGCTCCAGGTGAAACAGTGATTAAGAATTATGGCTTTACTGTAGAGAACGTTGTTAATACAGTAAAATCACTTTAATTAAACAAAACAGACCGCTGCTAGTTTTTCTAGCGCGGTCTGTTTTTTTATACTTTTATAGATTGCGCAGTAGTGCCATTAATGTTATAATTACGAGGTTGTTTGCAGCTTTTATTGATAAATTGATCAAGATGATATGTTTTCTTGAAAAGTATTGTCTGTTTAATATAAATCAAGTACAATAAAAGAGGATTTTGTTTCAAGGAGGAGAAAAGAGACTATGTGGATTTACATTCTTGTCGGCATTATTTGTTTACTAGCTGGTCTTGCGGGAGGATTCTTTATTGCAAGACGTTACATGATGAGCTATTTAAAAAACAATCCGCCAATTAACGAACAAATGTTACAAATGATGATGGCGCAAATGGGTCAAAAACCATCACAAAAGAAAATCAATCAAATGATGAGTGCAATGAACAAACAGCAAGAAAAAGAAAAACCAAAGAAAGCTAAGAAATAATTTTTAACAAAGTAAAACCCCTTCTATTTAGAATAGAAGGGGTTTTTTATTAGTTTTTAGTCGCAGATATAATCAGCATCATTGGGCGGCGGTATTCATCCTGCATTTCTGATAAATCTTTTAATTCGGGAGCCGGTTCTGGTTCGATAACGCTGTTAATTTGGAAGCTGTTTTTTAGTAATGTTTGGATGTATGTGGTAAGTGTGCGGTGATATTTTTGGACATCCTCACCAAGGAAGTGGCTTGTGCGTATCGATTCGTTGAAATAGCGATCAACGGGCCAGTGCAATTTGTTTCCTTCTTCATCTGTGTACCAATCTTGTCTGCCATCTGCGGTGAATACTGGATGCTCTACAGAGAAAATAAAGGTGCCACCAGTTTTTAAGTTGGTATTTACTTTTTTGCAAATCTCGTTGAAAGAAGCTACGTAGTGAAGGGCAAGGGAGCTGAGGACGATATCGTAAGTTTCTGGTTCGATGTCGATATCTTCCATTGCTTTTTGCTCATAATGGACTACGGGTGAGGTTGTCTTTTGTTTTGCTTCAGCTAACATTCGTTCGGATAAATCGATGCCAAGAACTTTTTTTGCACCGTGCTCAGCTGCGTAAATGCAGTGCCAGCCGAATCCGCAGCCTAAATCAAGAACTACTTTTTGGTTGAAATCGGGAAGTAGTTTTTTAAATTCATGCCATTCGCCAGCTGCTTTTAAGCCGTCTTTGGAGCGGGGCATTTGGCTATATTGTTCGAAAAAGTGTTTGTCATCATATTTGTTTTCTTTCATGTTTAATCCTCTTTTCTTAAATTAATCAGATGCTTGGCTGAATTCTTTATCTAAGAAGAGGTGAGCAAGTCCGCTCACTTGTTTTAAGCGTAAGATTTCATTGGCATCCATTCCGATATTTTTCATAATCCAACTATCGGACATGCCGCTATCTGTAAGTTCGCTAACGATGTTGGACATTAATTCAACGTTATGAAATCCTCGGGCGCGATTATGGCGTATAGTTGAAGCCATGCGGTTTACAGTATCTTTTTCTAAAATAACGACTGGTAGGAATTCATTTTCTCGTTCGCGAATTCGCTTGGAGGTAGTCATAATAGTGTAGCGATGAAACCCATCTATTATTTCATATTTATCGCTATTTTCCAAGGGATAGCAAACGATTGGTTGGGTAAATCCGTCTTCCCAAATCGATTTTTCGAGTAGTTTCAGTTCGACAGTGGGGACGGTGTTAGGGTTATAGTTGTTTGCTTGGAGTTTTGTATAGTGGACGGGGGTGACGCTATATACTGGACTTTTGTAATTCATTATATCACCTCATAAAATATTATTATATTTTTCTAATGCATTCTTTCGTTTCTCTAATTCTAATTTCGTTTGGCCGAATCCCATATATTTACAAGTGTAATCATTTTTTAAAATGGCAATGCACATGCGCTTATATGTTGGGACACTGGCAAATTCTTTGATTTTTAAGTCGTCTGGATATTCTTTAAAGCGAACGACTTCCATCGGGTTTGTATAGACGCGGTTGCCAGTTGGTTTGCCGAGGAAATCTGCTTGGACATCTAGTTTTTTTAATTCTTCCACCGTTTCCACTTTTAAAGCGCCGCCTTTTTCAGTCCAGTAGGTGATGCTCGTTTTAAATTTTTTTAAATAGCGTTCCCGTGTGTAGCTTGGAAGTGTAGTGAGTAGGAATTCTAAATACGATTTCCAGGTGTGGTTTTCGGGTAGCTTAATTTCTTTCCAAGCCATTGCAGAAGTACCACCATAAATAGCGGTAAAATTAGCACCGTTTACTCTGCCAACCAGTTTGGACCAAAGATCTGGTTCGATGACGCGGTAAAGTTTAAGGCTTTCTGTTGCGGAATCGTTAAAAGGGCTAGCGACTCGCATATCGTGCACGGAGAGACCGGCGTGATAAAATAAGTCATAAATTTTATTGTAAGACCAATTAAATTTAGCGTTCGCCACCCAGACATCTTCTACACACCAGTCGTGAATAGGATAGGCGTTATAGATGTTTTTGGAAATTTCGGTCGTCCAGTTGTACGTTTTAAACATGCGTTCTTTTTTATGGATGGCATTATACCGATTAAGCGATTCTTGTTGGCGAATGCCGATTAAAGCAATGGTTTTTTTGGCGTTAGTTTTCGTATGTAGCCAGTTAATTATTTTTTTATTAAACTCGTAGTCCCAAAGGTTTTGAAAATCGAAGTCAAATGGCGCATTATCTTCGTTTATTACGTACGGGAATGTAGGCATTTCTCTTACCCAAATATCTTTTTTTGCTTTTTCCCAAGGCTTCCAGTGATCTGTAAACATCGATACAGCTGATTGGGCTGCGATTGGGAGGCAACACCAAAGCGGTTCGATTATATCTAAATTACTCGTGAGCATTTCCGTAACAAAATCAGTTGTAGCCGTGTATTGACCTTCGTAGTCTAAATGATAAACATAAATTTTTCGTTTAATATTGTTTTTTCGCATGTAATCGATAAGAAGATGGAGCATGACCGCACTATCTTTGCCACCAGAAAAGGACAGAATTATGTTATCGAATTCGGAAAAAATCACTTCCATTCTTTCTTTGGAAGCATCAAAAACTGTTCTAGAAAGCATCCATTATCACCTCAAAAGAATTTTTTTGTGAGAGTTCTTTTTTGAATTCTTGTAGTAGGTTTGTTTTTTTGTAAATATTGCTATCGATAAGTGAATCTAGTCCAACATTGCCGCTTAAATCATGGTAGTAGCAGTCTTGCGTTTGTCCTGTTCGGTAAATGCGTCTTTCGGATTGGTCACGCTGAGAATAATCGAACGTTTTATCGAAGTAAATGATTTGGTTATAAAATTGCAAATTAAGACCGTAAGAAGATTTTGCAAAAGTAGTGATTTTAACATTGGGAAAGGCTTTTTGTAAGGCTTCTTCTGAACGTTTGTATTTACAAAAAATAATGGTCGTTGCTTCTTTTCCGGCGATTAAAGATTCTGTAATCGTGAACTTTTCGGAGGAGAGGCAATAACAATGTTGCATGACTTGGGACATTTCTAAAAAATTAATATTAATTGTGTATGCCGCAGCTTTTTGGAGATAGTCATTTTTTATTTCATAATATTGATTTAAAAGTTCGTCATCAATTGAAAAATCATGGCGAATATAATGCCATTTGATAGCTAATTCATGTGCTGAACTAAAGATAAAAGGGGTAATTAATTTATATAAATACTCCAAATTATGATATTTTTTTATAATGTCCATCGATTGTTGTTTACTTTGGGTAAGTTGTGTGATGGTGACATATTCACAAAAGGTCTTTTTGAATTCTGCGAAACTTAGATTTAGTATTTTTGGGGATAAAAATTCGAGTTGAGACCATAAATCTAAAATATTTCGACTAAGTGGTGTGCCGTTCATAATTAATTTGTATTTAGCTAAACGAGAAAGTTTGATAGCTCGTTGTGTTCGAAGGGCATGGATATTTTTGATTTTTAAACTTTCATCCATAATAATGTAACTATTTGTTGAATTTTTGAGTTTCTCCCTACAGTGAAGGTATAAGCGATCGGAGTTAGAAAGGGATTCAATACCAATAATTTCTTGCGGGAAATCATAGCCCCATTTGGCTATTTCCGTTGCGAGGTTCTCTTTTGTTTGAAAAGGGGTAATCCATAAAACGTAATCGGGTTTTGCATCATTGATTAATTCGCAAGCGACACGCGTTTTTCCGCTTCCGGGTCTCATAAATAGTGCGCCAACCTTGTATTTTTTTAGCTTTCGTAAGGCTTGTTTTTGGTTATCGAATAAGGTCATGTTGAATAATCACATCTTTTTCTATTTTTTTAGGGATATGTGTCCGTACTTTAATAATGCTATCGTTTACTTTTTTTGTATGGAAAAACTGCATTATTTCCTCACTTTCTTGTTTAAAAAGGAGCATCATTTTAGCGGCACTCATTTCTTTTTTCTCTGTATGTTTTTTTAGAAAGAAGCTCCATGTATCTGGGAAATAAAAATAACTGTACTCAGGCGAAATGGAGAATACCATTTTTTTAGGAAGTAGGAAAAAATACCCTTGATATTCGCTTTCTGACGGCATTTCAATAATTGTTTGTTTGTCCCACTGTTCAATTCGTTCACTATATGTATAAATTTTGTTCCATTTTGCCATTTAAATCTGATGCTCCTATGTGTTTTGTCGTTTTCGTTAATTTTTATCTATTTATGCGTTTATTTTATCACAAATTGTGTTAGCGTATAAGATACAATGATTTGAAAAAGTATAGAAAAGTGCAAAACAGAGGCAGTTTTATCTATATTTTTAAATGTTTTTTTATTTTTTGGTAGAAAACACTTTTGTAATAGCCAGCTTTTTAGTAGAATAGATAATGGTGGATGGAAAACTTTTCTATCTATGAATAGAATATGAAATTGGAGGCTATTATGGATACCCCAGATTATAAACGAGTTGTATTAAAATTAAGCGGTGAAGCACTTGCCGGAAATGATGGCTTTGGAATTAACCCGAGCGTGGTCAATTTGATTTCTGCTCAAATCAAAGAAGTAGTAGAATTAGGAGTAGAGGTAGCTATCGTTGTTGGCGGCGGAAATATCTGGCGCGGTAAACTTGGTAGTGAAATGGGCATGGACCGTGCAGCGGCTGACCAAATGGGAATGCTTGCAACAATCATGAATTCCTTATCTTTACAAGATTCACTTGAAAATATCGGAGTTGCAACACGTGTGCAAACATCCATCGATATGCGTCAAATTGCGGAACCGTACATTCGTCGTAAAGCGATTCGTCATCTTGAAAAAGGTCGTGTCGTTATTTTTGCAGGCGGAACAGGTAACCCATACTTCTCCACAGATACAGCGGCAGCACTTAGAGCGGCTGAAATCGAAGCAGATGTAATCTTAATGGCGAAAAACAATGTAGATGGTGTCTACAATGCCGATCCAAAACTAGATGAAAATGCGAAAAAATACGAAGAGCTATCTTACCTTGATGTAATTAAAGAAGGTTTAGAAGTAATGGATACAACTGCATCGTCCCTAAGCATGGACAATGACATTCCATTAATCGTCTTCTCGTTTACAGAACAAGGCAATAATATTAAACGCGTTATTTTAGGTGAAAAAATCGGAACTACTGTTAGGGGGAAAAAATAATGAGTAAAGAAGTATTATCTAAATCCAAAGAAAAAATGGAAAAAGCAGAACAAGCGCTAACAAGACAACTAGGTACTATCCGCGCTGGTCGTGCGAATGCGTCACTTCTTGACCGTTTATCTGTAGACTATTACGGAGCAGCTACACCAGTTAACCAAATGGCTTCTATCAGCGTACCAGAAGCTAGAATGCTACTTATTACACCTTACGATAAAACGGTTTTAGGTGAAATCGAAAAAGCTATTTTGAAATCAGACTTAGGTTTGACTCCAAATAACGATGGTTCTGTATTACGTTTATCGATTCCACAATTAACAGAAGAACGTCGTAAAGAGTTAGTAAAAGAAGTGAAAAAAGAAGCAGAAGAAGCGAAAGTTGCTGTTCGTAACATTCGTCGTGAAGCTAATGAAGAACTGAAAAAATTAGAAAAAAGTGGCGATATAACAGAAGACGATTTGCGTTCATATGGTGAAGACGTTCAAAAATTAACAGACGAAAGCATCAAGAACATCGACAAAATCACGAAAGACAAAGAAGCGGAAATCTTAGAAGTTTAATTGATACTTTTACTAATAGTAACAAATAGGGTTAAATACCTTTTAAGTTGAAGTGACATTCCTAATTCTTTCCATACGCGTTGGGTTAGGAATGTTTTTTAATGGGCAATTCCATCTCTCTCATGAAAATCTCATCTGTTCACATGGAATTTTTAGTACATTAATTGATTCTTTTTTGTTATTATAGGTATAGACATGCTCTAAGAAGTGTATCAATTGGAGGATTTATGATGTTTAAAAAGCTATTTCGACAAGATGAAAATATATTAAATAGTGAACTTGCAGAAGATTTACCAATTCCACGCCATGTTGCTATTATCATGGATGGAAATGGGAGATGGGCAAAAAAACGTTTCTTACCGAGAATTGCCGGACATAAAGAAGGTATGGATGTCGTGAAGCGAGTGACACGTTATGCGAATGCAATTGGTATTGATGTACTTACGCTCTATGCATTTTCAACTGAAAACTGGAAACGTCCTACAGATGAAGTGGATTTTTTAATGAAGCTACCTGTAGAATTTTTTGACTCATTTGTGCCAGAGTTGATTGAAGAAAATGTTCGTGTTAATGTGATGGGGTACCGGGAAAATTTACCGGATCATACCATGCGTGCCGTTGAGAAAGCCATTGCTGATACAGCGCATTGTACTGGGCTTACGCTTAATTTTGCGCTTAACTACGGTGGACGTTCAGAAATCATCACTGCTGCAAAAGAAGCAATGAAAGAGTT
The DNA here is from genome assembly GCF_014229645.1 of Listeria swaminathanii. Taxonomy (GTDB): domain Bacteria; phylum Bacillota; class Bacilli; order Lactobacillales; family Listeriaceae; genus Listeria; species Listeria swaminathanii. The sequence continues at coordinate 1,028,442 of NZ_JAATOD010000001.1, forward strand.
AGTTCGTGACGGGAAGTCATCAGAGGATTTAACGGAAGAATTGTTAAGTAATCATTTGATGAGTAGCGGTTTAGGCGATCCCGATTTATTAATTCGGACTAGCGGCGAGCTACGATTAAGTAATTTTATGCTTTGGCAACTTGCTTATAGCGAGTTTTATTTTACAGAAACACATTGGCCTGATTTTTCAAAAGAAGATTTTTTACAGGCGATTATTGAATATCAAAACCGGTCACGTCGTTTTGGAGGGCTCTAGGGAGGAAAAAAGATTGAAAACGAGAATTATTACTGCAGTTGTTGCGCTTATATTTTTTATTCCATTCGTTGTCTACGGGGGAATTCCATTTGAACTATTAAGTATTCTACTAGCGACGATTGCTTTATACGAAGTACTTGTAATGACAAAGCAACGAATTTTTTCGATGAATGGAATAATTACTTTACTATTGATGTGGTTAGTTGTCGTGCCAGATAGATATTTGAACTTTTTAGATACACTGCATATTAATGAGATGGAAGTTATTTTCATTTTAATGGCTCTATTGCTTGCTAATACAGTGTTTTCGCGAAACAAATTCCATTTTGATCAAGTGGGGATTTGTATGGTTGTGGCTTTTTATACAGGGTTTGGTTTCCATTACTTGGCGCTTACTCGTGAAGCCGGATTAATGTATGTACTTTTTGCGCTATTCATTGTTTGGTCAACCGATACGGGGGCTTATTTTATTGGGAGAGCAATTGGGAAACACAAATTAGCACCGAATGTTAGCCCGAATAAGACAGTTGAAGGCTTTATTGGCGGGATTGTATGTGCGCTTGTATTTGCAGGTGGTTTTTATTATTTTGCGGAACTACCAGGAAATATTGCGCTCGTTTTAGCACTTTTAGTATTTCTATCTATTTTTGGGCAGCTTGGGGACTTGGTCGAATCAGCTCTAAAACGCTTCTATGGTGTAAAAGATTCTGGGAAAATCTTACCTGGACACGGCGGTATTTTAGACAGATTTGATAGCTTGTTGTTCGTTTTACCTCTGCTACATATACTTCAAATTATTTAATTGGAGATGGGATAATGAAGAAAATTATTTTACTAGGTGCAACTGGTTCGATTGGAACACAAACGCTTGCGATTATTCGAGAAAACCCGGAAAAGTTTCAACTTGTTGCGCTTAGTTTTGGGCGGAATATGGAACGTGGTAGGGCGATTATTCAAGAATTTAAGCCGAAAGTGGTCGCTGTTTGGCACACGAGAGATCGTGTTACTCTAGAAGCAGAATTTCCAAATGTGAAATTTTTTAATGGTTTACAAGGGCTTAGGGAAGTAGCGACTTATTTAGATGGTGATGTGCTTTTAAATGCGGTGATGGGTAGCGTTGGGTTACTACCGACACTAGATGCCATTGAAACGGGCAAAGCGATTGCGATTGCGAATAAGGAAACACTTGTCACTGCTGGTCATTTAGTCATGCGTGCGGCGAAAGAAAAAAACGTTTCGCTATTACCTGTTGATAGTGAACATTCTGCTATTTTACAAGCATTAAACGGAGAAAATCCAGAAAGAATAGAGAAATTAGTTCTGACAGCGAGCGGTGGAAGTTTCCGTGATAAAACGCGGGAGCAACTGAGCGAAGTTACGGTGAAAGAAGCATTAAAACATCCGAACTGGAACATGGGAAATAAATTAACGATTGATTCTGCAACGATGTTTAATAAAGGTTTAGAAGTAATGGAAGCGCACTGGTTATTTGGTGTAAGTTACGATGATATTGAAGTGGTTATTCAGCGCGAAAGTATCATTCATTCAATGGTGCAGTTCGTCGATGGCAGCTTCATTGCCCAACTTGGCACGCCAGACATGCGGATGCCAATTCAATATGCTTTAACCTATCCCGACAGACTCTATATACCGTATGAAAAAGAATTCCGGATTACTGATTTTTCCGCACTTCATTTTGAAAAAGTGGATTATGAAAGATTTCCGGCATTGAAACTCGCGTATAATGCTGGTAAAATAGGTGGAACAATGCCGACAGTTTTAAATGCGGCAAATGAAATTGCTGTTGCTGGCTTTTTAAATGGACAGGTGGCTTTTTATAATATTGAAGCACTTGTTGAAAATGCAATGAACCGTCATACTAGCATTTCTGAACCTGACTTGGACACCATTCTACAAGTTGATCAAGAAACACGCGCGTATGTAAAGACACTTTTATAGAGGTGAAGCTATTTTGACAACTATTATTGCTTTTATTTTCGTATTCGGACTGATTGTATTTTTCCATGAACTAGGACATTTTCTTTTTGCAAAACGTGCTGGCATTATGGTCAAAGATTTTTCAATTGGATTTGGACCGAAAATTTTTGCTTATCGTAAAAAAGAAACACAATATACGATTCGCCTACTGCCGATTGGTGGTTATGTTCGGATGGCTGGGGAAGATGGCGAAGAAATTGAGCTAAAACCTGGTTACCGTGTGGGGCTTGAATTAACCCCGGAAGAAACGGTTAGCAAGATTATTGTTAATGGTAAGGATCAATACGTCAACGCGCAACCTATCGAAGTATCGCTCTGTGATTTAGAGAAAGAGCTTTTCATTGAAGGTTACGAAGACTACGACGATACGAAAAAAGTCCGTTATCAAGTAGAACGTGACGCGCTTGTTATTGATGGCAAGATTGAAACAATGATTACGCCATTTGACCGTTCTTTTAATGCAAAATCGTTAGGGAATCGGGCAATGACTATTTTTGCTGGACCGCTGTTTAACTTTATTCTAGCTATTTTAATTTTTACGGCATTAGCTTTTGTTCAAGGAGGCGTTCCGAGCTCGGACAATACGCTTGGTAATGTTCTGCCGGACGGGGCTGCTGCAGAAGCTGGTCTGAAAAAAGGGGACGAGGTTCTTTCTATCAACGGAAAAGACATGAAATCTTGGACAGATATTGTGCAAAGTGTTTCAGAAAATCCGGGAAAAACACTCGATTTCAAAGTTGATCGCGATGGTAAAACACAAGATATTGATGTAAAACCAGCGACACAAGAAGAAAATGGCAAAAAAGTTGGGAAAATCGGTGTAGAGACGCCGATGGATACTTCATTTACTGCTAAAATAACGAATGGATTTACGCAAACATGGAATTGGATCGTTCAAATATTTACGATTCTCGGTAACATGTTTACAGGCGGATTTTCACTTGATATGCTAAATGGCCCAGTGGGGATTTACACAAGTACACAACAAGTCGTTCAATATGGCTTTATGACTGTACTGAACTGGACTGCTGTTTTAAGTATTAACTTAGGAATTGTTAACTTGCTACCGTTACCAGCACTTGATGGCGGACGTTTGATGTTCTTCTTATATGAACTCGTTCGCGGTAAACCAATCGATCCTAAAAAAGAAGGAATTATCCATTTTGCTGGATTTGCACTTTTAATGGTTCTGATGATTCTTGTGACATGGAACGATATTCAACGAGCATTTTTCTAAAAAGAGAAAGACTAATAAAGGGAAAAAGGGGTGTTTTAAATGCGTCAAACGATGACATTTATACCAACATTAAAAGAAGTTCCAGCTGATGCAGAAGTAAAGAGTCACCAATTACTTCTTCGCGCTGGTTTTATAAGACAAACGGCTAGTGGGATTTATAGTTATTTACCACTTGCAACATTGATGTTACGCAAAATCGAAACAATTATCCGTGAAGAATTAGAAGCAATTGGCGCTGCGGAATTGTTAATGCCTGCGCTTCAACCTGCGGAACTTTGGCAAGAGTCTGGTCGTTGGAATGATTACGGCCCAGAATTAATGCGTCTAAAAGATCGCGCTTCTCGTGACTTTGCACTTGGACCTACTCACGAGGAAGTTATTACGGCACTTTTACGAGATGAAATTAAATCATATAAACGCTTGCCGCTTACTTTATACCAAATTCAAACGAAATTCCGTGATGAAAAACGTCCGCGCTTCGGTTTATTACGTGGCCGCGAATTTATTATGAAAGATGCTTATTCTTTCCACGCAACAAGTGAAAGTTTGGATGAAGTGTATGAATTAATGCACCAAGCGTATTCGAATATCTTTACTCGTTGTGGACTTGAATTCCGTTCGGTTATTGCGGATTCTGGTTCTATCGGTGGGAATGAATCAAAAGAATTTATGGCGTTATCTGATATTGGTGAAGATACAATTGCTTATAGTGACGCTTCAGACTACGCAGCAAACACAGAAATGGCTCCAGTTTTATACATGGAGAAAAAATCGCATGAGCTGGAGAAAGAGTTGGAAAAAGTTGCCACTCCGGATCAAAAATCGATTGGAGATATTGTTGAATTTTTAGAAGTTCCAATTGAAAAAACAATGAAGTCGATGCTTTATCAAGTAGATGAAGAAGTCATTATGGTGCTTGTTCGCGGCGACCATGAAGTAAATGATATTAAAATCAAAAATGCATTAGATGCGACCAACGTAGAGTTAGTAGATCCAGCTGTTGCTGTTGAATTACTAGGAGCTAATTTTGGTTCGCTAGGCCCAATCGGTGTTCCTGAAAAAACACGTGTATTTGCGGATAATGCTGTAAAAGATATTGTTAATGCGGTAGCTGGTGCAAACGAAGATGGTTTCCATTATATCAATGTAAATCCAGATCGTGATTTCACCGTAACTAGCTATTTTGATTTACGGATGATTCAAGTAGGCGATTTATCTCCTGATGGTCAAGGCGTAATCAAATTTGCAGAAGGTATCGAAGTTGGTCATATTTTCAAACTTGGTACTAAATATAGCCAAGCGATGAATGCGACAGTTTTAGATGAAAATGGTCGTGCGCAGCCAATTATCATGGGTTGTTATGGAATCGGAGTATCTCGTATTTTATCTGCCATTGCTGAACAATCAAATGATGAAAATGGCTTTGTATGGGATAAACAAATCAGTCCGTTCGATTTACATTTAATTCCTGTTAACATGAAGAGCGAAGAGCAAGTTGCTTTTGCAGAAACGCTTTACACATCATTACAAGAAGCTGGGTTTAGTGTATTGATTGATGATCGTGCTGAACGTGCGGGTGTTAAATTTGCAGATGCTGATTTAATCGGCTTACCAATCCGTATTACAGTAGGGAAAAAAGCAGCAGAAGGTGTCGTTGAAGTGAAAATCAGAAAAACTGGCGAAATGATTGAAGTTCGTCAAGATGAATTACTAAACACGCTACCTATTCTCTTTGGAAATAAATAATTTATTGAGCAATTCGTGCCAGATGAAACTCCACTCGTTCCTATGAAAACGGGTCATGAGGGACATCTGGCTTTTATAAATTTGAATGAAGGGGTGTTATTCGGAATGACTGCAAAAGAGGAAGAAAAACAAGAACGATTTCAGCTGTTAATGACACAAATCGGTTTACAAGATGTAACGACATACGAGGAATTTACAAAAGAAGCTAAAATCGAAAAGCTCGTTGCCGACAAGAAAAATAAAACATGGCAGTTTCATTTACATGTTCCGCAAATTTTTCCAGCAGCACTTTTCCATATGATGGATGTAGGGATGAAGCGCGCATTTAGTCAAATTGCGGAAACCGAAATGCAAATAGTTCCAGAAAACCAAACAATCAATGAAACACTCATTCAAGATTATTGGAACTTAATCGTAGAGCCAATTGGCAAGCAGTCACCGATGATTGGAAAACTTTTAATGGAACAAAAACCTACGTTTAAAGCGCCACATTTTATTGAATTAGCTGTTCATAATGATATGGAAGAAGCAACTATCCAACAACGTTTTCAAGCGAAAATTATTGAAAGCTATGGAAAAGCTGGTTTTCCACGTTTAGCAATGAAAATGCATATGCTCGACCAATCAGAAACAGAAGAATATAAAGCTTTTGCTCAGGCCAAACAAGAAGAAGATCAGAAAAAAGCGGCAGAAGCTGTTCAAGTTATGCAAAAACGCCAAGCTGAAGGACAAAGTGGAGGCGGGGCAGCTCCACTTACTGGTCCATTCCAAATTGGTTACAAAATTAAAGATGACGAAGAAGTCAAACGTCTTGGCGATATTTATGATGAAGAGCGTCGTATCACTGTCCAAGGTTTAATTTTCGCAACGGAAATTAGAGAACTGCGCAGTGGTCGTAGCTTGTTACAATTTAAAATTACCGACTATACAAGTTCGATGATTATAAAAATGTTCTCTCGTGACAATGAAGATGCTGCGATGTTCCAGAATTTGAAAAAAGGCATGTGGGTTAAAGTACGAGGAAGCGTTCAAAATGATACTTTTGTGCGCGACTTAATTATGATGGCGCAAGATGTCAATGAAATTGCCGGAGTGAAGCGCCTTGATACTGCCGAAGAAAAACGGGCCGAACTACATCTCCATTCGCCAATGAGTCAAATGGATGCTACTTCTTCTGTGGATGCGCTTTTCAAACAAGCAGCAGATTGGGGTCACAAAGCGATTGCGATTACCGATCACTCTGTCGCGCAATCATTCCCGGAAGCATACGGAGCGGGTCAAAAATATGGTTTAAAAGTTATTTTTGGTATTGAAGCCAATCTAATAGATGATGGTGTTCCGATTGCGTATAACGACCAACATATCGCCTTACAAGATGCAACTTACTGTGTATTTGACGTTGAGACCACTGGTTTATCGGCCGTTTATGATACGATTATCGAGCTTGCGGGCGTAAAAATGAAAAATGGGGAAATTATTGATAAATTTGAAGCATTTATCGATCCAGGTCATCCACTTTCTGCAACTACCATCAATCTAACGGGTATTACAGATGATATGGTTAAAGGCTCCGATCCTATTGACGTTGTTTTAAAACGATTCAAGGAATGGAGCGGCGACGATATCCTTGTAGCCCACAATGCCTCTTTTGATATGGGCTTTATTAATACCGCTTATGAAAAAGTGGGACTGGAAAAAGCAGAAAATGCAGTTGTCGATACGTTAGAATTGGCGCGCTTTTTATATCCGCATTTTAAAAATCACCGCTTAAATACATTAACGAAAAAATTCAATATTATTCTTGAGCAACATCACCGGGCTGTTTTTGATGCCGAAGCAACGGCGTATTTAGCTTGGAAATTAATTAAAGATGCGAAAGAAATGCACGACATCGATTTCCACGATTCTTTAAATGATTATATGGGAGAAGGCGACGCATACAAACGTGCGCGACCATTCCATGCAACAATTTATGCTCAGACAGCTGTCGGTTTAAAAAATCTATTTAAATTAATTACGATGTCTAACATCAATTATTTTTATCGTGTGCCGCGAATTCCGCGCTCACAACTAAAGAAATTACGTGAAGGCTTAATTATCGGAACGGCATGTAGCCAAGGCGAATTATTTGAAGCAATGATGCAAAAAGGGATGCAAGCTGCTGAAAAAGTAGTGGAATTCTATGATTTCATTGAAGTGCAACCAAAACCAGTATATGCGCCACTTATTGAGCGGGAACTCGTTCGTGATGAAAAAGCTTTAGAAGAAATATTAAAAAATATTGTCCGTGTTGGCGAAAAAACTGGAAAACCAGTCGTGGCAACCGGAAATGTCCATTATAAAGATCCAGTCGATAAAATTTATCGCAAAATCTTAATTCATTCGCAAGGTGGCGCAAATCCGCTGAACCGAGCTGAATTACCAGATGTCCATTTCCGCACAACTGATGAAATGTTAAAAGAATTTGCTTTCCTTGGTGAAGAAAAAGCGAAAGAAATTGTTGTGACAAATCCTAATGTTGTTGTTGATTGGATAGAAGATTTAAAACCAATTAAAGACGAGCTATACACACCGAAAATCGAAGGCGCAGAAGACGAAGTTCGAGATATGAGTTATGCGATGGCGCACCAATTATACGGTGAAAATCTACCGGAAATCGTGGAAGCTAGACTAGAAAAAGAACTGAAAAGTATTATCGGACACGGGTTTGCGGTTATTTACCTTATTTCGCATAAACTCGTTAAGAAATCACTTGTAGACGGTTATTTAGTTGGCTCGCGTGGATCGGTTGGTTCCTCTTTCGTTGCGACAATGACGGAAATTACTGAAGTGAATCCACTACCGCCACATTATCTTTGCCCGAATTGTAAGGATTCTGAGTTCTTTGATGATGGTTCGATTGGTTCAGGTTTTGACTTACCTGATAAAGATTGCCCGCACTGCGGAACAGCTTACCGAAAAGAAGGACAAGATATTCCGTTTGAAACTTTCTTAGGATTTAAAGGGGATAAAGTACCCGATATCGATTTAAACTTCTCGGGTGATTATCAACCAGTAGCCCATGCCTATACGAAAGAAATTTTTGGGGAAGATTACGTTTTCCGCGCTGGTACGATTGGTACAGTAGCCGAGAAAACAGCCTTTGGTTATGTTCGGAATTATGAACGTGATATGAATATGACTATTCGCGGTGCTGAAATTGACCGACTTGTAGCTGGTTGTACTGGCGTTAAACGAACTACCGGACAACATCCAGGTGGTATTATCGTTATTCCAGATTACATGGATGTTTACGACTTCACACCAGTGCAGTTCCCGGCTGATGCGACGGACTCAGAATGGAAAACGACCCATTTTGATTTCCACTCGATTCATGATAACGTGCTAAAACTCGATATACTTGGGCACGATGATCCGACCGCTATCCGGATGTTACAGGATTTAAGCGGTATCGATCCAAAAACAATCCCAACCGACGATCCAGATGTAATGAAACTATTCGGTTCTACAGAGTCGCTTGGTGTAAAACCAGCAGATATCGACTCCAAAACCGGAACACTTGGAATTCCAGAGTTTGGGACACGTTTTGTACGACAAATGTTAGAACAAACGAAACCAACAACATTTTCTGAGCTAGTGCAAATTTCTGGTCTTTCCCACGGGACGGACGTTTGGCTTGGTAATGCCGAAGAATTAATCAAAAATAAAACATGCGAACTACCAGACGTAATTGGTTGTCGTGATGATATTATGGTATTCCTAATTTATCAAGGATTAGAAAGCTCATTAGCCTTTAAAATTATGGAATCTGTGCGTAAGGGGAAAGGCTTAACAGACGAAATGGAAGAAGCGATGATGGCGAATAAAGTGCCGCTTTGGTACATTGAGTCTTGTAAAAAAATTAAGTACATGTTCCCGAAAGCCCATGCTGCAGCCTACGTTTTAATGGCAGTGCGGATTGCTTATTTCAAAGTACATCACCCACTATTTTTCTACGCGACTTATTTCACCGTTCGTGCCGATGACTTCGATTTGACGTCCATGGTAAACGGGAAAGAAGCTGTAAAAGCAACGATGAAAGAAGTGAATGATAAAGGCTTAGAAGCTTCAACAAAAGAGAAAAACTTATTAACTGTTCTAGAAATCGCGAACGAAATGCTTGCTCGTGGTTTCCATTTCCAAAAAGTTGATTTGTATAAATCGTCTGCGGATGAATTCTTAATTGATGGTGATTCACTTATTCCGCCATTTAATGCGATTCCGAGTCTTGGGACAAACGTAGCAAAACAAATTGTTGCTGCGCGGGAAAACGGTGAATTCTTATCCAAAGAAGACTTACAACAACGCGGGAAAGTATCAAAAACGATTATTCAGTACATGGATGATCAAGGATGCTTAGAAGGATTGCCCGATCAAAATCAGTTGTCGCTGTTCTAAAAATGGGCAAAACTTGCTTGTAGTCACAATTTGTGATAAACTTATTTAAGAAATACTACGATAACTCAGCCAAGCGTGGGCCAATGCCCACGCTTTCGTTTTGCAAATCTGTCAAAGAGTCACCTGTGGCAGAAGTAGGGGACGAATTAGCTGGAAAAGCGTATCTCTTAAGGAGGCTGAAATGAGTAAAGTACTAGAACAAGTAGAAGCGATTGTTGCGCCAATCACGGATGAACTTCAATTGGAACTCGTAGACATTGCCTTTGAAAAAGAAGGGCCAAATTGGTTTTTACGAATTTTTATTGATAAAGATGGTGGCGTAGATATTGATGAATGCGCAGCCGTGAGCGAAAAAGTTAGTGAAAAAATGGATGAAAATGATCCTATTACACAAAACTACTTTTTAGAAGTTTCATCACCAGGGGCTGAACGTCCACTGAAGAAAGAGCAAGATTTTGAAAATGCGGTTAGTAAATATGTCCACGTTACTTCTTACGAGCCAATTGATGGTCGTAAAATGTGGGAAGGCACGCTCGTTAGTTATGATGGCACGACACTTGTCATTACTATTACGGACAAAACACGCAAAATTACTTGTGAAATTCCTAAAGACAAAGTAGCAAAAGCAAGACTCGCAATTCAATTTTAAAAAGCAAAGAATAAGGAGCTGAATAAAAAATGAGCACAGAATTATTAGATGCTCTTCATGTGTTAGAACATGATAAAGGTATTTCAAGAGAGGTTTTAGTGGAAGCAATTGAAGCTGCTCTTACATCTGCATATAAAAGAAACTTCAAAGATGCACAAAACGTACGCGTAGATTTAAATATGGAAAACGGTTCTATCCGTGTTTTAGCTAGAAAAGAAGCGGTAGAACAAGTATTTGACTCTCGCCTTGAAATTTCGATGGAAGAAGCACACAAACTGAACCCTGTATATCAACCTGGTGATGTTGTTGAGCTTGAAGTAACTCCAAAAGATTTCGGACGTATTGCTGCTCAAACAGCGAAACAAGTTGTTACGCAACGTGTTCGTGAAGCAGAGCGTGGCATCATTTACGATGAGTTTATCGACCGTGAAGATGACATTATGACAGGTATCGTTGAACGTCAAGATTCTCGTTTTATCTATGTAAACTTAGGTAAAATCGAAGCTATTTTGTCTCAAAACGAACAAATGCCAAACGAAACATACCATGCACATGATCGCATCAAAGTATATTTAACAAAAGTAGAAAAGACTACAAAAGGGCCACAAATATTTGTATCCCGTACACACCCTGGCTTACTTAAACGTCTTTTTGAAATGGAAGTACCGGAAATTTATGATGGTGTTGTAGAAATTAAATCTGTTGCACGTGAAGCAGGAGACCGTTCAAAAATCTCTGTTTACACAGCAAATGAAGAAGTTGACCCAGTTGGCGCATGTGTTGGACCAAAAGGCGCACGTGTACAAACTATCGTCAATGAACTTAAAGGTGAAAAAATCGATATCGTTGAATGGTCAGATGATCCTTTCACATTCGTTGCTAATGCACTTAGCCCTTCTAAAGTGTTAGATGTTATTGTTAACGAAGCAGACCAAGCAACCACTGTAATCGTACCAGATTATCAGTTATCATTAGCAATTGGTAAACGTGGTCAAAATGCCCGTTTAGCAGCGAAATTAACTGGTTGGAAAATTGATATTAAAAGTGAAACAGTTGCAACTGAACTAGGCATCTATCCACGTAATAACGTAGAAGCGCCTGAAGTTGAAGAAGCAGAGAGCGAAACTTTTACAGAAGATGAAGAGTAAAAAGGAGAATTATCATGCGTAATAAAAAAATCCCCCTTCGAAAATGTATTATTACCGGTGAACGCTTGCCAAAAGGCGAACTTCTTCGTATTGCGTATTCGAAAGACGGAGCGCTTACGATAGATCCTACAGGTAAAGCACCTGGACGCGGTTTTTACATCGTTAAACGTGTAGAAGCATGTGAAAAAGCGAAAAAGAAAAACGCTATTTTTCATCAACTAAAAATGCCAGAACAAGAGTCCTTTTACGATGAGCTAATCGCTTATGTGAAGTCTCTCGAGGAACCAACTAATGGATAAAAAAGCACTTTCCTTATTAGGCCTCGCGAACCGAGCACGTAAAATCACTACTGGTGAAGAATTAGTATTAAAAGCAGTTAGAAATGGGAAAGCAAAAATGGTTCTCATTTCAGAAGATATATCCGAAAAAACCGAGAAAACAATCCGCAACAAGTGTGAATACTATAATGTTGTCGTGAAAAAAGCCGGCACCCGGGAAATGATAGGGGGTGCAATCGGCAAAGATACACGTGCAATCGTTGCAATACTTGATAAAGGATTTGCTGTTAAATTAGCAGAATTACTCGGTTGAATCTTATACGGAGGTGTACGACATGAGTAAAGTTCGTGTATATGAATACGCAAAAGAACATCAAGTATCAAGCAAAAAAGTCATTGAAGCATTAAAAGGCTTAGGTATTGAAGTGGCCAACCATATGTCCACTATTAATGAAAATGCATTAAGACAATTAGATAATGCCGTTGATGGCACAAATAAAAAAGCCGAAGCACCAAAGAAAGAAACTACTAGCAACGAAAATGGAAATAGTAAGGGGCCAAACAAACCGAATATGACAAATAGTAATGAAAAGTCGAATAAACCAAATAAACCAGCAGGACAAGCTAATAAACCAGCAACTGCAAACAAAAGCCAAGGTGCAAAACCAGCAACAAACAAACCAGCAAACACAGGTAACCAAACGCAATCCAGCGGTAACCAACAACAAGCTGGTGGACAAAAACGTAACAACAATAACAACAGCAATCGTCCAGGCGGCGGCAACCCAAACCGTCCAGGCGGTAACAATCGTCCGAACCGTGGCGGCAATTTTAACAATAAAGGTCGTAACACGAAGAAAAAAGGTAAATTAAACCATAGTACAGTACCACCAACTCCGCCAAAACCAAAAGAACTTCCTGAAAAAATCGTTTTCAGCGAATCTCTAACAGTAGCGGAATTAGCGAAAAAATTATACAGAGAACCATCTGAACTTATCAAAAAATTATTTATGCTTGGCGTTGTTGCGACAATTAACCAATCATTAGATAAAGATGCAATCGAACTAATTTGTGACGACTACGGTGTACAAGTAGAAGAAGAAATTAAAGTCGATGTAACTGACTTAGATGTGTACTTTGAAAATGAACTAAATGAAGTGGTTGACGAGTCTAAACTTGTTGAACGCCCACCAGTTGTTACTATCATGGGACACGTTGACCATGGTAAAACAACATTACTAGATTCCCTTCGTAATACAAAAGTTACTTTAGGAGAAGCTGGTGGTATCACGCAACATATCGGTGCTTACCAATTAGAAATTCATGACAAAAAAATCACTTTCCTTGATACACCGGGACATGCTGCCTTTACAGCAATGCGTGCTCGTGGTGCGCAAATCACGGATATTACGATTTTAGTTGTTGCAGCAGACGATGGCGTTATGCCACAAACAATTGAAGCAATCAACCATGCGAAAGCTGCGGGAATGCCGATTATTGTTGCTGTCAACAAAATTGATAAACCACAAGCCAACCCAGACCGCGTAATGCAAGAATTAACTGAGTATGAATTAGTTCCAGAAGCATGGGGCGGCGATACCATTTTCGCACCTATCTCAGCTAAATTCGGTGAAGGTCTTGAAAACTTGTTAGATATGATTTTACTTGTTTCTGAAGTAGAAGAATTAAAAGCAAATCCAGACCGTCGTGCAATCGGTTCTGTTATCGAAGCAGAACTTGATAAAGGCCGTGGCCCAGTTGCGACTTTACTAGTACAAGACGGAACACTTAATATCGGGGACCCAATTGTTGTTGGTAACACATTTGGTCGTGTCCGTGCAATGGTCAATGATTTAGGCCGTCGTGTGAAAAAAGTGGGACCTAGTACACCAGTTGAAATCACTGGACTTAATGATGTACCGCAAGCTGGCGATCGCTTTGTTGTTTTTGAAGATGAAAAAACAGCAAGAAACATCGGGGAAACTCGTGCAAGTCGTGCGCTAGTAGCTCAACGTTCTGCAACAAATCGCGTAAGTTTAGACAACTTATTTGAACATATGAAAGCTGGCGAAATGAAAGAAGTTAACGTTATTATTAAAGCAGACGTTCAAGGTTCTGTAGAGGCTCTTGCCGCATCTCTTCGTAAAATTGATGTAGAAGGCGTTAACGTAAAAATCATTCATACTGCCGTTGGTGCAATCAATGAATCAGATATTACTTTAGCAGCAGCTTCAAATGCAATTGTTATTGGATTTAATGTTCGTCCAACAGCACAAGCGCGTGAAGCAGCAGAAAACGAAAGTGTAGATATTCGTTTACACCGTGTTATCTATAAAGCGATTGATGAAATTGAAGCAGCGATGAAAGGGATGCTTGATCCAGAATTCCAAGAAAAAATTATCGGTCAAGCGCAAGTTCGTCAAACAATCAATGTTTCTAAAGTGGGTACAATTGCCGGCTGTTACGTAACAGATGGTAAAATTACTCGTGATAGCGGCGTTCGTATTATCCGTGACGGAATTGTAGTCTTTGAAGGCGAAATTGCTACACTTAAACGCTTTAAAGATGATGCGAAAGAAGTTGCAAAAGGTTACGAATGTGGTATCACTGTACAAAACTTCAACGATATCAAAGAAGACGATGTAATTGAAGCGTACGTTATGGAAGAAATAGAAAGAAAATGATTCAATCAGTCATTAGTGAATTTTTCATGCAGGAGCCGCAAAACCTCAAAGAAAAACGCGCTATACTGAAACGAATTTTAACGAGAGCAAAACAAAAATTCAATATCTCCATTGCTGAAACGGATTATCAGGATTTATGGCAGCGAGCTGAAATAAGCTTTGCTGTCGTATCTTCCTCGCACATCCAAGCTGAAAAAGAAGCTAGAGAAGTACTTGCTTTTCTTGACTCTTTTCCAGAGTGGGAGCGTGCCGAGACGGTTACGGAGAAGTTATAAAAGAGGTGAATACACTTGAACGTACGAGCAAATCGTGTCAGTGAGCAAATGAAAAAAGAATTGGGCGATATTTTAAATCGTAAAATTAAAGACCCGCGCTTAGGTTTTGTAACCGTAACTGGAGTAGATGTTACTGGTGACTTACAAGAAGCTACGGTGTTCATTTCCATTCTTGGTACCGATAAGGAAAAAGAAAATACGTTACTCGCACTTGCGAAAGCGCATGGCTTTATCCGCTCCGAAATCGGTCGTCGTATTCGACTTCGTAAAGTTCCAGAAATGTCTTTTGAAATAGATAATTCCATCGCTTACGGAAATCGAATCGATGAATTGCTTCGCGACTTAAATAACGATCAATAATAAATAAAAGTTTAAGGCAATCCCTTTATCTTCTCAGTCAAACGGGATGTAAGTGGGTCATTGTCTTAAACTTTTTTTCTTAGAAGGAGGAGCTTGATGAACGGCATTATCCCACTGTGGAAAGAACGCGGGATGACAAGTCATGATTGCGTTTTTAAATTAAGAAAAATTTTACATACAAAAAAGGTTGGACACACTGGTACGCTTGATCCGGAAGTAGAAGGTGTGCTACCAATTTGTATTGGCCGCGCAACAAAACTCGCGGAATATGTGACCGATGAAGGTAAAGTGTATGTTGCAGAAATAACGCTAGGCAAATCAACTACAACAGAAGATGCGACTGGTGAAACGGTTATGACCAAAGAGCTAGCAGAAATTTCCGCAGCAGAACTTCAAGCGGCACTTACAAAACTCACAGGAAAAATCACCCAAATCCCACCAATGTTTTCTGCTGTAAAAGTTAATGGTAAGAAATTGTATGAATATGCAAGAGCTGGTATAGAGGTAGAACGACCATCCAGACAAGTGGATATTTATTCGTTAACACGTTTAGATGGCGACACAACGCTAAATGCAACGAATCCAACATTTCAATTAGAAATTGCTTGTGGAAAAGGTACTTACATCCGCACACTCGCAGTTATGATCGGCGAACTACTAGGCTACCCAGCGCACATGTCCAAACTAGAACGAACTCGCAGCGGCTTTTTCCAAAAAGAAGATTGCTTGACGCTCGCAGAAATTGACGAAATGATGCAAGCGAATGATAGCGGCTTTTTATATCCACTTGAAAAAGGCATTGAATCGATGGCCAAACTTGTCATTGACGAAGAAACTCACGCAAAAGTACTAAATGGCGGACTTTTACCAAAATCAGTCTTTGCTGCAGTGGAAAATGAACCTCGTGCAGCGCTCATTTTTAATGATAAATTAACCGCAATTTATAAACCTCATCCAGAGAAAAAAGACCTTTGGAAACCAGAGAAGGTTATCGAGTTACATCAAGCGTAGTTATTGCGACCGCAACTTTCTTATATTATGATATGAGAGGAATTCGAATTTAGAGGAGAAGTGGCAAAAAATGAAGACGATATACTTACATCATCCGATTACAACGGACGAGTGGACAGATGTGAAAAAAGTGATGGCGCTCGGCTTTTTCGATGGCGTTCATTTAGGACATCAAGCAGTTATTAAACAAGCGAAAAAAATCGCTAAACAAAAAGGCCTTCAAACCGCCGTTTTAACTTTTGATCCGCATCCATCTGTCGTTTTAAGCAATATCCGCAAACAAGTAAAATATCTTACTCCACTGGAAGATAAAGCTGAAAAAATGGCGGACCTTGGCGTAGATATTATGTATGTAGTTCGCTTTACAACGCAGTTTTCAGAAATATCCCCACAAGACTTTGTTGATAATTACTTAGTTGCTTTAAATGTGGAACACGTCGTAGCAGGTTTCGATTATTCATACGGCAAAAAAGGTGAAGGCAAAATGAACGATTTAGCGAACTATGCAAAAGGTCGTTTTGAGGTCACTGTAGTCGACAAACAAACAGCTGCTAGTGATAAAATAAGCTCGACCAACATTAGACGCGCCATTACAGAAGGCGAACTAGAAGAAGCAAATCAATTATTAGGCTATCCGTACACAACGAAAGGAACTGTCATTCACGGGGATAAACGCGGCAGAACAATTGGTTTTCCAACAGCGAATATTTTAGTGAATGAAGATTACTTAATTCCAAAACTCGGTGTCTACGCAGTGAAATTCCGTGTAAACGGTGAAACGCACTTAGGCATGGCGAGCATTGGCTATAACATCACATTTAAAGATGACCAAGCCCTTTCCATCGAAGTGTATATTCTAGATTTCCACCGCGAAATTTACGGCGAAGAAGCAGAAATTGAATGGTATCAATTTTTCCGCCCAGAGCTTAAATTTAATGGCGTAGAAGGTCTGATTGCTCAGCTAGAAAAAGACGAACAAGATACAAGAGCTTTTTTTGCTAAATTAGAAGATTAAACGACTATTTCTGCTTGCTTTTAGAGCCTAAATAGTGTATCTTTAAATCTGTACGAACAGAACCATTACTTGGCTTTTGCGACTCACCGACGCTTGGCTCAGTAATTGGGGATATTTTAGAAGGAGGTGGAAAGAAATGGCTTTAACTCAAGAACGCAAAAATGAAATTATTGCAGAGTACCGTGTCCATGATACAGATACTGGTTCACCAGAAGTACAAATCGCTGTATTAACTGCTGAAATCAATAGCTTAAATGAACACGTTCGCGTACACAAAAAAGATCATCACTCTTACCGTGGATTAATGAAAATGGTAGGTCACCGTCGTAACCTATTAACTTACCTACGTAAAAAAGATGTTCAACGTTACCGCGAACTTATCAAACGTTTAGGTTTACGTCGATAAAAACCAGACGAAAGCGGGATACCAAAAGTTCCCGCTTTTTTTTGAGTATTAAGTATACTAAATTTTGGAAAACACGGCGAAGAAATGAAACTTTATCGCATGAATCCAAAAACGTGCTTTAAAAAATTGGCTGTTTTTAGCAGGTTTTTGGATTCATGTGTGCTTTAGAAAATCTAAAGTGTGCGTGAACATTCTTATGCATGGTAAAGTTTCTGGTTCGTGTTTCCTAATCAAAGGAGATTAAAATATGTCTGAAAAACAAGTGTTTTCAACAGAATGGGCAGGTAAAACATTATCTGTTGAAGTAGGTCAATTAGCAAAACAAGCAAGCGGGGCAGCATTAATTCGTTATGGTGATACTGTCGTTTTAACAGCAGCAGTAGGTTCTAAAAAACCACGTCCAGGTGACTTTTTCCCACTAACAGTTAACTATGAAGAAAAAATGTATTCCGTTGGTAAAGTTCCCGGTGGATTCTTAAAACGTGAAGGACGTCCAAGCGACCGTGCAACATTAACTGCACGCCTAATTGACCGTCCAATCCGTCCATTATTTGCAGAAGGTTTCCGTAATGAAGTTCAAATTACTTCTACTGTTTTCAGTGTGGATCAAGATTGTTCTCCAGAAATGGCAGCAATGCTTGGATCTTCTGTAGCATTAGTTATTTCTGATATTCCATTTGAAGGACCAATCGCTGGTGTTGACGTTGGTCGTATTGACGGGAAATACGTTATTAACCCAACAATCGAGCAAGCAGAAAAAAGCGATATTAGCTTAACTGTTGCAGGAACTTATGATGCTATCAACATGGTAGAAGCTGGAGCGAAAGAAGTTTCAGAAGAAGCAATGCTAGAAGCAATCATGTTTGGTCACGAAGAAATTAAACGTCTTTGTGAATTCCAACAACAAATCATCGCTGCCGTTGGTAAAGAAAAACGCGAAATCGAACTTTTTGTTAGCGATCCTGAACTTGAAGCAGAAGTAAAAGCAGCAAGTGAAGGCAAAATGAAAACAGCTATCAAAACAGAAGAGAAAAAAGCGCGTGAAGCTGCAATTGATGATGTAAAAGAAGAAATTTTAGAAAGCTATAAAGCGAAAGAATTAGAAAATGAATCTGAAATTCTTAGCGAAGTAGCTCATATTCTTGAAATGATTGAAAAAGACGAAATGCGTCGTCTAATTTCTCAAGACAAAATCCGTCCAGATGGCCGTAAAGTAAACGAAATTCGCCCGCTTTCTTCTGAAGTTGGCATGCTTCCACGTGTCCATGGTTCTGGTTTATTCACTCGTGGCCAAACACAAGCTCTAAGCGTATGTACTCTGGCACCGCTTCGTGAACACCAAATCATTGATGGTCTAGGAACAGAAGAATATAAACGCTTTATGCACCATTACAATTTCCCGCAATTCAGTGTTGGAGAAACTGGTCCTCGTCGTGCCCCGGGTCGTCGTGAAATCGGTCACGGTGCATTAGGTGAACGTGCATTGCAATATGTTATTCCTTCCGAAGAGGAATTCCCATACACAATCCGTTTAGTATCAGAAGTTCTTGAATCTAACGGATCTAGCTCTCAAGCAAGTATTTGTGGTTCTACACTTGCAATGCTTGACGCTGGTGTTCCAATTAAAGCACCAGTTGCAGGTATCGCGATGGGTCTTGTAAAACTTGGCGATGACTACACAATCCTTTCTGATATCCAAGGTATGGAAGATCACTTTGGCGATATGGACTTTAAAGTTGCTGGTACAAAAGACGGTATTACAGCACTTCAAATGGACATCAAAATCGATGGCTTGAGCCGTCAAATTTTGGACGAAGCATTAACACAAGCAAAAGAAGGACGCTTACACATTCTAGAACACTTAACTAGCACAATTAGCGCACCTCGTGAAGAACTTTCTGCTTATGCTCCAAAAATTATTACACTTAACATCAAACCAGAGAAAATTAAAGATGTTATCGGACCTGGTGGAAAACAAATCAATGCAATCATCGAAGAAACTGGCGTAAAAATTGATATCGAACAAGATGGTACAGTTTACATTGCTTCCCAAGATCAAGCAATGAACCGTAAAGCTATTGCCATCATCGAAGACATCGTTCGTGAAGTAGTAGTCGGAGAAGTTTACACTGGTAAAGTTCGTCGTATCGAAAAATTTGGCGCATTTGTTGAATTATTCAAAGGTACAGACGGTTTAGTCCATATCTCTGAATTAGCACATGAACGTGTTGGTAAAGTAGAAGATATCCTTAAACTTGGCGATGAAGTTACTGTTAAAGTTATCGAAGTAGACCAACAAGGTCGCGTTAACTTATCACGTAAAGCTTTGCTTGAGAAAAAAGAACAACCAGAAGGCGACAAAAAACCACAAGCAGAGAAAAAATTCTACCCAAAAACGAAAAAACCAGAATCTAAATAACATAAAAAGCAAGTAGCTCAGGCTACTTGCTTTTTTTTAACTATTTTTTTGGACGGGTTTTAATATGTTTTCGCATTGATTTTTGAATAACTTTCCTGCGGTCAAGTTCTTGTTTAGCAAGAGCAGGGCTGTTTTTTCGCGCATGATAAGCCATTTCACGCTGCAATTTCAACCAGTTTTCGTAGTGTTGCATAGATAAACTGCCATCATCTAAAGCAACTTGAACAGCGCAACCAGGTTCTTGTGTATGGGAGCAATCATGGAAACGACATCCCTCGGCTAATGCCTCTACATCTGAAAAAGTTGTCTCTAACCCGGCTTGATTCAAACCAACCCCGAATTCGCGCATTCCCGGCGTATCAATCACAATCCAACCATTATCAAGCAAATGCATTTCTCGGTGCGTAGTAGTATGTTTTCCTTTACTGTCATCTTCGCGAATACCAGCAGTTTTCATTAAATCAGCACCAGCAAGTGAATTAATAAAGGAAGATTTGCCAACACCAGAAGATCCAAGTAAAACAAGGGTGCTATTAGGCTTCAAATCGCGTTCTAAAGCTTCAAAACCATTATGCGATAAATTATCCACATAATATGCTGGAACGCCATAAGCGACAGTTTCAAGCTGCTGAGCATAGGAAGCTAAATCTTCTGCTAAGTCTGCTTTGGTTAAAATGATAATCGGCGTAGCGCCACTATCCCAAGCGACCGTTAAATATCGTTCTAAACGATTCAAATTAAAGTCATAATTTAAACTCATCACAATAAGCGCATAATCAAAATTCGCCGCAATCAACTGTTCCTCTGAATCCTTATTCATTCGAGTAAAAACCGTTTTTCGCTCTAATACCGAGAGAATTTGCGCTTCATTGCTAACTTCTACAAAATCACCAACTGCAGGCAGGGCAGTAGCGGATAATTCATAAAAATTCCCACGCTTGAGTGAGGCTAAAAATTCACCATCTTCAGTAATCACTCGGTAATAATCTCTGAAAACCGCAGTAACTCTACCATAAGAGGAGGTAGTAGCTATGTCTTGCTCTTTAAAAAAACTTGTAAAACCATATGTTTCTAGTATCAATTTTTCCGCTCCTTTTTTGTTGGGAGCATTCTATAGGTAAAATACCCCCGTTTTAGTTATGAGGTTATTCATTTTTACATTTGCCATAATTCATCATCCTTTCTTTCTTAAATAATAACATAAAAAAGGAAACAAGCTCTATACTTGTTTCCTTTTTTTAATTAATTTTTATGTGCTAAAATTTTAGCAATTGTTTCATAGCTCATATCACTTTTGAGAGTATAGCTACCATCACGAATGTACTTTTCGTAATTATTGTCTCGTAAGTATTTATCGAAATCTGAAGAACTCTTAACAATACCATTTGCTTGAAGTTCATCACCAGCTTTAGAAGATGGATCTCCACTAGAAATTGTTAAAGTATAACTTTTAACTTTTTTCGCTTCTTCAGCTTTCTTTTTAGCAGCGTCATCTGCTTTTTTCTTCGCTTCAGTTTCTTTTGCTTTTTCCACTTCTTGCTCAGCTAATAATTTTTCGTATTTGGTTTTCCATGTGCTTGAATTTTCATCAGAACCAGCTTTTGTTGATGCGGCTTTTGTTTCATCTGCTTTAGTCTGAGTCGAGAAAAACTGATTATAAACCAGTAAGACAACAGCAGATATTAAGAAACCTAGCGCCAACATCCGTAAGTTTTTCTTCACAGATAGGCTCCTCCTTTAAAATTTAAATCAATGTTTCAAATATTCTTCAATGATTTTTTCTACTTCTTCTTTAGGCAAGGATGACTGTTCGGCAATTTCTGATGTAACGATTCCAGAAGTATAAAGTGTAATCACTTGTTTTTTCATCAATTCGCGAACTTTAGGACTATCAGGAACTTGCTCGGCTTCAACGCTTGGGCTATCCATTTTCATTGCTTTTTCTAGTTCAGTGACACGTTGTTTTAGTTCAAAGTTTTCTTGCATCCACTGAGCAGCAACATCTTCCAGTTCTTTTTCTAATTGTTTATTGTCACCTTTTTGAAGAAATGAGATAACAAATAGCGCAATAGCAGCAATTAGTAAGATAATTATGACTGTGGTCATGGGTTTTATACACACCTCTCTTCCATAAACTCTACTACTAGTTATAGCATAATTTACCTTAAAACACCATCCGAAATAAGGTTTTGTAAAGAAAATAAAAAGAAAATGCATAGAGTCCTTGCAACAACTCTTTAAAAATGATATTATTATACAGGTTTAGTAAATAAATTCGTCAGTCGGAGTTGGAGGGAAAAATAATGCGCGTTAATATTACTTTAGAATGCACTGAATGCGGTGATCGTAATTATATCACTACTAAAAATAAGCGTGAAAATCCGGAACGTATTGAATTAAAAAAATATTGTCCAAGATTGCGCCGTGTAACTTTACACCGCGAAACTAAGTAAGCAGCAGGATCTCCATTCTGTTGCTTTTTTTATTAGCCAAAAGGGGGAAGTCAAGATGGAAGACAAACGCCTAATTAGAGAGAAGATTTTACGTAATTTAAATAGCATCGATAAAGTAGAACATCGCGAACGTTCTATTAAATTAGCAGAAAAACTATTCTTATTACCAGAATGGAAAAATGCTAAGGTGATTGGTATAACTTTAGCAAGACATCCTGAAATTGAAACAGAAACAATTATCCTGCAAGCGAAAAAAGAAAACAAAACAGTTTTAATTCCAAAAACATATTATCCTAGCAGAAAAATGGAATTTAAAAAGATGGATTCCGTACATCCACTTGTAAAAACAAAGTTCGGTATTTTAGAACCTAATGAATTAGCGGAGACGGTGGCTAAAAATGAGATCGACTTACTAATCGTTCCAGGTGTTGCTTTCAATAAAGACCACTATAGAATCGGCTTTGGCGGCGGATTTTACGACAGGTTCCTAACTGATTTTGAAGAGGCGACAGTATCTTTATACTTATATGAACAAAAAATGGAGTTTATGCCAGAAAGCCATGATAAACCAGTTTCTATCTTAATTGAAGGATAAGGAAAAATAATTCTATAGAAAATAGGGTGGATTGTTTACAACACCCTTTTTTTTGCGTATAGTAGTAAATATAATTTGTAATGAAAGCAGGGAATTTTTTGAGCTTCCAAGAACAATATGTCTTCTGGCGCCTAACTAATTATTTCTTGGGTGTTGAAAAATACCGTTTAATCCATCTTCATGAGGAGAAACAAGAACTTTGGTTAGAAAATACAAGCCAGAAAAAGAGACCAGTCATTCGTATCCAAATGAAAGAACTAAGTTGGGCTAATGTGGTGGAACGCGATGTGACACACACTTTACATGTTACTGAAAATCTTCGTAAGCAAATGGGGCGCTTGAAACTGCCTCTTGTGAATATTTATATAACACCATTTGAACCAATGGGTGATATTTCGCCTTTTTTTGGACAGGCCATTGCATCTCCAAATGAAAAAGTGAAACTAGAAAATATTTTACTAGCGAACGAACAGATGAGAGAGCATCTAGATATACTTATTGAAACCTTAGAATTACCCGAAGAAGCTTTTATACTTCCAGATGAAATAACAAAAGAACTAGTATCAAAAGAGCGAGAACAAGTAATCGCATATATAACTACCAAAGTAAATGAAGAACAAAAAGTTGCCAGAAATTCAAAACCAATCGTTACATTTACTTTCATTGGACTTTTAATCGCAGCATTTTTGTGGATAGCTTTCCAAGGCGGAACGGCGAATTCGTTCAACTTAATTAAATGGGGTGGGAAATTCAATCCACTTATTTATGCAGGTGAATGGTGGCGCTTTATTTCACCAATCTTCCTCCACAGCGGATTAATGCATTTAGCCTCCAATGCGATTATGTTATACATTGTTGGTGCATGGGCAGAGCGTATTTATGGTAAATGGCGTTATATCCTAATTCTTCTTCTAGGAGGGATTTGCGGAAATATAGCCAGCTTTGCGCTAAATATGAATTTATCTGTTGGTGCCAGTACCGCAGTCTTTGCTGTAATGGGAGCACTACTTTATTTAGTTGTTTTAAAACCAAATCTATATGCAAAAACAATTGGTGTCAGTATTGCCTCGCTTGTCGCAATCAATTTGCTAATCGATGTATTCTCTACGCAAATTGATATTGCTGGACATATTGGTGGATTAGTTGGTGGTTTCTTGCTTGCGGGCGCGTTATCACTACCAAAACAATTTTTCCATTGGCGCCGAATTGCATACGGTATTTCTTTATTAGCAGTAACGATTTTATTTTTATATTTTGGCTACCAAAAAGGAGAACGACCATACGATCCAATGCAAGCTAATGTAGCTGTGCAGCAATATCTGCAAGAACAAAATGAAAAAGAAGCAACGAAAATCACAGATACTCTAATTGCAAGCGGAAGCGCTGATGGCTACTCCTATACTTATGCCGCATCTATGGCTTTACAAAACAAGCAAGTAGATAAGGCGGAAGCGATGGCTAAAGAAGCAATTAGTATGGATAAAGACATCCCAGAGGCCCATTATTATTTATCCGTTTGCTACAGATTAAAAGGCGATATGCCGAATGCGATTAAAGAAGCAAACAGTGCCAGACAGTTATCGAGCAATCCATTTTTTGATTCTTATTACGATGAGTTAGAAAATATCAAAGAATAAGAGGTTTTTAATGTGAAAACAGTTTATGATGTTGCCCAATTACTTAGAAAGCATGGCATTATTGTTTATTTAGGGAAGCGACAATATGACATCGAAATGATGGAATATGAGGTTACAGAACTTTTTAAACATAATATATTAGATAGAGAAATTTTTGCTAGAGCTAGAAGTATATTGAAACAAGAATTAATCAAAGAACAACGAAAAAATAGTAGTTTAAATTAAATTGATTATAAGGAGAACAGCAGAATGAACAAAAAATTAATTGGTGTAGATTTAGGCGGGACAACAGCAAAATTAGCTATTTTAACAAAAGAAGGCGACATTGAAGAAAAATGGACTATTGACACAAACATTGAAGACAAAGGTGCTCATATTGTAAAAAATATCGGGGACTCGATCAATCAAAAATTAACGGATTTACAACTTGATAATGATACTTTTTATGGTATTGGCATGGGAACACCAGGAACAGTTAATTATGAAACTGGAACAGTGAAAGGTGCATACAACTTAGGTTGGGCTGAAGAACAAAACGTTAGTGAAGATTTAGAAAATATTACTGGTTTAAAAATAATATTAGATAATGATGCGAATGTTGCGGCCCTTGGTGAACGCTGGAAAGGTGCAGGAGAAGGTGGCGCAAATGTTGTGTTCGTAACTCTTGGAACAGGCGTTGGCGGCGGGA
Organism: Listeria swaminathanii; assembly: GCF_014229645.1. Classification (GTDB taxonomy): domain Bacteria; phylum Bacillota; class Bacilli; order Lactobacillales; family Listeriaceae; genus Listeria; species Listeria swaminathanii. Next base: position 1,053,734 of record NZ_JAATOD010000001.1, read on the forward strand.
TTTTTGCAGAAGGTAAAATTTTACATGGTATCCGTGGTGCAGCAGGTGAAATCGGCCATGTAACAGTGGTTCCGGAAAATGGTTATGATTGTACTTGTGGTAAAAAAGGTTGTTTAGAAACTGTAGCATCTGCAACTGGGATTGTTCGTGTAGCTAAAGATTTAGCGAAAGAATTTACTGGTAACTCAGCACTCAAGGACGCTATAGACAAAAATGAAACAATTACTTCTAAATTGATTTTTGAACTAGGTGCAGAGAATGATGCTCTAGCAAATGAAACTATTGACAAAATTTCTTTCTATTTGGCTTTAGCGCTTAGTCATATTGGAAATATGTTAAACCCTGAGAAAATTATTATCGGCGGGGGCGTTTCAGCAGCAGGCGATCAGCTATTAACACCGGTTAAAACTTATTTTGAAACAATGGTTTTCCCAGCAGTTAAAGAATCCACTAAATTATCTATTGCGACAAAAGGGAATGACGCAGGGATAATTGGAGCTGCATGGTTAGCACTACCAAATGAAGATTAATATTAATTTGTATAAGCTACAATAACACTCCATTATTGTAGCTTGTTTTATCAAGATAATCTTTCTATAACGCATTGTTTTAGCTTCCTATGAAAAGGGTAAAATTTTAGCATAGAGAGATTGGAGGCCAGAGATGAAAAAATCAAATGCTTTTTTGCTAATTACCTTATTGATGGGATTGGTTTTTATCTCTTTTGGTTGCTCGGAGGAAAAAGAAACGCCAAAAAAGACTACAAAAGAAGTGCAAGGTGTTGAAATTAAAACTAAAGAATTCCAGCGAGTAGTTGGTTGGCTGTCAAAAGATTCTGTTTTGCTGCAAACTAAAAAGTCTGGAGTTACGTATTTTGATGAATTGAATATTTATAATAAGAAGAAACGTGCTATTTTTAATACAAAGGAGTCTATTTCTGAGGTCCAAATTAGTCCAGATTATCGTAACATCTTGCTATATTCTGCTGAATCAGATAAAAAAGCGACGATGCGAATAATTGCTTTGAATGACGGTTCAACTGTATCATCTCGGGCGACAAAGCCATTAACAACCACGTTTTATTGGAATGATGAATCACCGGAAAAGATAATGTTTGTCACGTATAGCCCGGAATGGGATTTTCAAATAGAAAATTGGGACTATACTTTAAATCAAGTGGATAAAATTGAGTTAGCATCACCATTTATTTCATGGTATGGCGATAATTTGGTAATTTCGAATAACAAAGATAAACGAGACGATGAGATAGGCAATCTCTATTTGCAAGATATTAGAGATAAAGCTACTAAAAATTTAATCGTAGCCAATATTATGCAATTCGCTGTACATGATAATGTGCTACTAACTATTGAGAAATCTTCTGATGAAAAACTATTGTATGATTTTAGGACGATTGGATTTCAAAATTTCTATTCTTATAGTGCTGCACGTGAGTATGATGAATTAGGCACATTTGTCCCGTATTTTGATACAAACTTTGATAAAAATACCTTTTTAACATTTGTTCCATATAAAAGCGCTAAAATTGGTAGCGGACAAAAAGAATATAAGTTGGTAAAAATTGATCCTACGAATAATAAAGAATCGACCGTGTTGGATTTAATGGATAATCAGCCTCTTTTATCCTATGAAACAGGAGATTTGGTGCTTTATGGTTATTTATTTGATAAAGTTATCGATACCAAAACTGGCAAAATGTATAATTTAATTAACACACCAAATAAATCTTTTTAAACAACGAATTCCTCATTTCAGGGATTCGTTGTTTTTGTTAAAGTGTAACCATTTTGCAAAGTTATTTTGCAGTTGAATGCAGCTAAACTGCTATCTGTTGCTTGGCAAGTTACATCGGCATCACCATAATTGATTGTAAAATCTCCTGAAAGCAGGGATGATTCCTTCGTTTGTATTAAAGCTAAATTTAACTTAGTGGACGCTAAATAATAATTTTGGATCATTTTTTCATATTGAATTTGTGTTTTGAAAATAGAAGCACTACCGGTAACAATTAAGATAGTAATAAAAGCAATGAATATTGTAAATGGGAGTGTGAAGGCATTTGTCTTCATGGATGTTGTTTCGCTTCTGGTAATGGGAATACCGAGGTGTATATCCGTTCATTAGCATCTTGCACTTGTAGGTCTAATTGACGCTCTTTTTTTGTCAGTTGATAGTCTTTTACTTGAGTAAGCAGAGGTTCGTGTCCTTTTCCGTTTACTTGGCGCCGAATCAAATCACGGTATTTAGAATAGGTAATTTGATCTTTTCCATTATTGAAAGAGAGTGTATTTCCATCTACTTGAATATTACTCGCTTTTTCTAATTCTAGTCGCGTTTGAATCAAAAAAAGTTGCCATTCTGTTGTTTGATCGATGTTGCTAAGCTGAATAGTTTTGTTATAGCATTCAAAAAATAATGGAATAAGGGAGCTAATACTCAAAATAATTGTAATGGATAGGATTGTTTCGAGCAGAGTAAAAGCGGATGAACCATTTCTATAAAACGCATTTCTGTTCTGTTTTATTTTTAGCACAGATCTGGATACCTCCTTGATAAGGAAAACTTTTAATTGGATCTTCATTAAAGTTAATAGGAACGCTTTTATGACGCAGTAGTTCACTATGTTCAAACATTTGCTGATAAAGTTTACTAGTTTCTTTTTGCTGGTCTAATTTTTCAAAAATGGTCATAGCTGTTGGTAATAAGAAACTACAAACCACAGAAAATAGCAGGAGGGAGACCATGCTTTCTACTAAAGAGAATCCATTAATTTTGCTCAATTCTAAAACGCCCCTTTCCAATTTGGAATATTAGTTTGTAGCTGTTAGCCGAACTCGCAAAACGAATAGTTGAGAAACGATTAATGGATCCATCTGAGCCGGAATAACGAAAAGTTTCTGTTTTAGACTGTGTTAATTTTATTGTTTCTGCAAACGACGTAGTGGCGAGTGTGCGTGAATTAGTTGAAGCAACAAGCTGATTTCCAACGGGGTTAAACGAGATAGTCGTATCTTCATTTGTTGTTATGGCATTGATTTGGGCCAAGTAGATGGTGGCTTTGACTTCTTCTAAAAGCTGTTTTTCTGTGAGCGTCGAAAGTGTTTTGGAAATAGGGAGAATAGTTAACGTAATCAAGGTAAAGCTAATGGATAATACGAGTAGCATTTCTAGTAATGTAAATCCGTTAGTTTTCATTTTTTCTCAGAAACATTTCCAGAACTATCAATTTTAATACTATTTCCATTTGGGCATGACTTTTGATTTGCTTTTAAATAGCCGCCACTCACTAAATCTGCAACAGAGGGCATCGTGTTTTTATCTAATTGATAGGCCTGAACTTGCCCTTGAACCATAGATATAAATGCCTCGCAGCCTTTGTTATTGATGGATTTGCTTTGGTTTACGATATTAGGAATGGTTAGAAGTAGTAAAACACTGACTACTAATAATACAATTAGCATTTCAACTAAGGTAAAGCCACGCTCATCTCGCCAATCTATTTTTAGTTTTAACATTAAAAGTCCTCCTTTAAATTTGGTTTACCATAGAAAACATCGGATAGAGAATAGATAGATAAATAGATATAATTAATACGCCAATAATCATAAAAACGATGGGTTGAATAAATGAGAATAATTTTTCTGTCTTCTGAAGTGATTTATGATGACACAGATTATAATAAAATAAGAATTCTTCGGCTAAATTACCATTTTTTTCGCCGTGAATAGCAATGTAATAAAGTTCTGTTTCGAATATGGGCATTTTTTCTAGTGCTTTGGTTAGCGGTAAGCCTTGTTCAAGAACGGGAAGAATTCGTTGGGCGATAGCTTGAAAGAATGCGGGTGATTCTTCTAGTGCGAACAGTTGCATAATATGAGTTATCGAGAGACCGCTTTTCAGAAGATAGCCTAATTCGCGTGAAAAATATTGCGAATAATGAATTCTTAAAAACTGCCGGATATATGGAATACGACAATAAAAGCGAGCGCGTTCGTAGGCGTTTTTTTGGTTTTGCTTCCTGATAATAAAACTAACAATAAGAAAGAGGCTGAGTAAGAAAAGACCTAATAAAATTGGGACTTTTTCCAGTAAGAAATAAGTGAAATTAGATCCAAGTGATCCATTAGTTGATAGTTGAGAAAATAAAAGTTCGAATTTAGGTAAAAGGAAAATTCGAAGTAAGAAAAATACAACGATAACGGTAGAGAATAAGACTAATGGATATTGAAAAGTCTTCATTAAGGCGCTTTTTTCTTCAGCTTTTCTTTTCATATGGATGCCGGTTTCATGAATCGTTTGCGTAACGTAACCGTGGCTAGACGCGTAATGAAGTTGCGAACAAATAAATTCAGGAAAGCCATTTTGTGAAAGCGCATAGGAAAAGGAATTACCGAGAGCGAGCGAACTGATTATCAGTTCATATCTTTTGCTGTATTTTGGTGAAGTAATACTTAAATAACTAATGGATGCTTCAAGGGAGAATCCTTTTTCTAGTAAATTGGCTATTCTAATTAAAAATTCACTGTCGTCTTTCCAATTAATCCGCTGAAAAAAAGCCATAAGTAACTCCTTTCTGATAGATTGTTTGCACGGGATTTCTTGGTTTGATGTGCTCTTTTTTTGTACGGAAGTAGCTAGTTATATCTTGTTTAGTTAGAATTTCATAGATTGCTGTTCTTTTTCGGCCTAAATGTGTACAAAGCGGATGGCATTTAGCGCCGCAAAAGACACATTGGAGGTGAACTAGTTGTTGAAAACTGATGCCAAGCAAGCATTGCGCTAATTCTTCAGAGCTAATACCGAATTCAAGCAGTCTTAATAAAACGCCATAAGCATTCCCGGCGTGGACTGTACTTAATACTAAATGCCCCGTTAAAGCAGCGCGTATAACTATTTTGGCAGTTTCTGCATCTCGAATTTCGCCGATAATTAGGATATCAGGATCATGACGCAAGACAGAACGAATAATAGGCGCATAAGTGATATTTGCTTTTTCGTTGATTTCGATTTGAAGGAAACCAGGCGAATAATGTTCAACAGGATCTTCAATAGTAATGATTTGCAATTCCTCTTTATTTTCTATAGAGGAGACTAAACTATACATAGAACTTGATTTACCACTACCCGTACTGCCTGAAAAGAGGAATAAGCCTGTTTGGTTTTTACATTGTTGCAGAATTTGTTTCGTGGATTTTGGAAACACGCTAGATTTTAAAAATGGAATAGGGTACTTATATCGGAAAATCCGAATAACCATACTTTCATGAAAATCTTTGTTAGGCATTGTGGAAAGTCTTAAAGCGATATTTTCTGTAGTAGTACTTTTTTCAAAACTCCCCGATTGAGGCCTCCTTTTTTCGCTTATATCCAATGCTGCTTGGAATTTGAGAAAGGAAATTAATTTTGCTCCTACATCAAGTGGAAGGTAGAGCAGCGGAATCAATGTTCCGTTTACTCTAAGGCGAAGTAAGTAACGATTTGATAACGGGTGAATATGGACATCACTGGCATTGACACGGAGCGCTTGAGTTATAATATGATCTGTCATTTTTTGCGGCATATGAACCTCCTTACAAGTCATATTCTACACATCCACAAGAATTCCTTTGCATCTAATTTTTTCACAAAAATGAAAATATGATTTTGGTGATTAAAAAGACGCATATCTAGCCTAAATGAGAATGAAAATAGTAAATTTAAATCATTTAAGCTAGCGAAAAAAGTTTTTTCGGGTTTCTACACTTTTCACAATCTATGTGCAATTAGTAACATGCGTATAATCGGACGTTGACAACCCGATAAAGCCCTTACATTCCGAACCAATATTAAAAATAAAGAAAATTTTAGCTTTAAAACTAATTATTTGCCGAACAATACAACTCATGATAAGCTATAGAAAAGGCAAATACATAATAGAATTAGCGGGTGAATGTAAACAGAGAGACTGTGGAAAGCAGCGCCGACGGGGAAAGCATTTTTTATGTGAAACTCTCAGGCAAAAGGATGTTTACGGGACGCAACTCTGGAGTCATTTTTATGTTACGACAGGGCTTATGGATCATATAAGCCTTTTTGTTATGTGAAAAAGGAGGATATAATTATGACGGAATTACTAAAAACACCGATTCATCCACTTTATGCGAAATACGGTGCGAAAACCATTGATTTTGGCGGATGGGATTTACCAGTACAATTTGCTGGGATAAAAGCAGAACATGAAGCCGTGCGAACTAATGCAGGGTTATTTGATGTATCTCACATGGGCGAAATTTTAGTGAAAGGACCTGATAGCACTGCGTATTTACAGTATTTGCTATCGAATGACATAGAAAAAATAAAAATTGGAAAAGCACAATATAATATTATGTGCTATGAAACTGGTGGAACAGTAGACGATTTAGTTGTTTACAAGAAATCAGAAATGGAATACATACTGGTTGTCAATGCGGCAAATACGGAAAAAGATTTTGAGTGGATGGTACAACATGTACGCGGAGACGTTACTGTTACTAATGTATCTGCGGAATATGGGCAATTAGCTTTGCAAGGCCCAAATGCGGAGAAAATCCTAGCAAAACTAACAGACGTTGATTTAAGTTCCATCAGCTTCTTTGGATTTGTGGAAGATGCGGATGTAGCTGGAGTGAAAACGATTATTTCAAGAAGTGGCTACACGGGAGAAGACGGATTTGAAATTTACATGCAAAGCGCAGAAGCTGGAAAAGTATTTGAAGCGATTTTAGCAGAAGGTGTGGCGCCAATTGGCTTAGGGGCACGTGATACACTTCGTCTTGAAGCTGTACTCGCACTCTACGGACAAGAATTAAATCAAGAAATTACGCCACTTGAAGCAGGACTTAATTTTGCTGTGAAATTGAAAAAAGAAGCAGATTTTATAGGTAAAGAAGCGCTTATCAAGCAAAAAGAAGCCGGTTTAACAAGAAAATTAGTCGGTATTGAATTGATTGAACGAGGTATTCCACGTCATGATTACCCAGTCTTTTTAAATGATAAAGAAATTGGTATTGTTACTTCAGGTACGCAATCACCGACGCTAGGAACAAATATTGGTTTAGCTTTAATAGACACTGCTTATACAGAATTAGGCCAAGAATTAGAAGTAGGCATACGAAATAAAAAAATAAAAGCAAAAGTAGTACCAACACCATTTTATAAACGCGCAAAGTAAAAAGGAGGAAATAATATGGCAAAACATCGTTATTTACCAATGACGGAACAAGATGAAAAAGAAATGCTTGATGTGATAGGGGTTAAGTCGATTGATGACTTATTTCAAGACATTCCAGAAAAAATTAGATTTAAGCGGAATTATGATTTAAAACCAGCGAAATCAGAACCAGCTCTTTTACGCGAATTATCTAAACTTGCTTCTAAAAATGCTAATACAACTGAATATGCATCCTTTTTAGGGGCGGGTGTGTACAGTCATTATATTCCTACAGTGGTAGATCATGTTATTTCTCGTTCGGAATTCTATACAGCTTATACGCCTTATCAGCCGGAAATTTCGCAAGGGGAACTGCAAGCGATTTTTGAGTTCCAAACGATGATTGCGGAATTAACAGGGATGGATTTAGCGAATTCTTCGATGTATGATGGCGGGACGGCGCTTGCAGAAGCAGCAATGCTAGCAAGTGGACATACAAAACGCAAAAAAATCCTTATTTCTGGAGCGGTTCATCCAGAAAGTATCAATGTGTTAAAAACCTATGCAACTGGTCAACATATTGAGGTAGAAGTTATTCCGGAAGTAGACGGGAAAACTGATATCGCGGCTTTGAAAAAAGCACTTTCGGATGATATCGCAGGTTTTGTTGTGCAATATCCTAACTTTTATGGACAAGTGGAGCCTTTAGCAGAGTTAGAAGAATTGGTGCATGACAATAATTCTTTACTGCTCGTTTCCAGTAATCCGCTATCCCTTGGTTTACTTACACCACCGGGAGAATTCGGCGCGGATATTGTTGTTGGTGACTCTCAAGTGTTTGGTATTCCTGAATCATTCGGCGGGCCGCACTGTGGTTTCTTTGCTGTAACAACTAAATTAATGCGTAAAGTTCCCGGACGCTTAGTTGGAGAAACAGTAGATGAAAACGGGAAACGTGGTTACGTACTAACATTGCAAGCGCGCGAACAACATATTCGCCGCGATAAAGCGACATCTAATATTTGTTCCAACCAAGCTTTAAATGCATTAGCTTCGTCTGTTGCAATGGCGACTCTCGGTAAAGCAGGGCTAGTAGAAATGGCGAAACAAAATCTGGATAAATCGCATTATGCCAAACAGCAATTCCGCGAACATGGCTTTGAAGTGCTATTTTCTGACGGCTTTTTCAATGAATTTGTCGTGAAACTTTCGAAACCAATCAAAGAAGTGAACGAATCACTTTTAGATGAAGGAATTATTGGTGGATATGATCTTGGTTTTTATGATGCTAAATACGAACAACATATGCTTGTTGCTGTAACAGAAATGCGCACAAAAGAGGAAATTGATGCCTTTGTGGCGAGCTTGGAGGGTGTAAAATGAATTTAGAAGAAACAATGCCGTTAGTTTTTGAACGCTCGATTCCAGGAAGAATTGGTTTTAGTTTGCCAGAAAGTGATGTTCCAGAAACAAATGCTAGTGATTATTTTGATCAAGCCTATATTCGTTCTACTCCAGCAGATTTGCCTGAATTGAGTGAACTAGAAATTATGCGTCATTATACGAATTTATCCAACCATAATTTCGGTGTAGATTCTGGTTTTTATCCGCTTGGTTCTTGTACGATGAAATATAATCCCAAAATCAATGAAAAAGTAGCGCGATTCCCCGGATTTGCCAATATTCATCCAAATCAACCAGAAAGCTCTGTTCAAGGCGCGCTGGAACTACTATATGATTTACAAACAAGTTTAGTTGAAATTACTGGCATGGATGAAGTAACTCTGCAACCAGCCGCTGGAGCACACGGCGAATGGACAGGCTTAATGCTCATTCGTGCTTTCCATGAAAAAAATGGCGATACAAAGCGGACTAAAGTAATCATCCCGGACTCCGCGCACGGAACGAACCCAGCTTCCGCAGCAGTTGCGGGCTTTGATGTTGTCACAGTTAAATCCAACGAAAAAGGACTTGTCGATGTTGCTGATTTGAAAAAAGTAGTAGGCGAGGATACTGCCGCGCTAATGTTAACAAATCCAAATACACTTGGACTTTTCGAAAAAGATATTGTTGAAATGGCAGAAATTGTCCATGCGGCAGGTGGTAAATTATATTATGATGGCGCCAACCTAAACGCAATCATGGCAAAAGTTAGACCGGGAGATATGGGTTTTGATGTAGTTCACTTGAATTTACACAAAACATTTACTGGGCCTCACGGTGGTGGTGGCCCGGGTTCTGGTCCAATCGGCGTAAAAAAAGATTTAATTCCATTCTTGCCGACACCAGTCCTTACAAAAAAAGAAGAAGTTTACACATTTGATTACAATTATCCAGATTCTATTGGCCGTGTGAAGCCGTATTACGGGAACTTTGGCATTAATGTTCGCGCATATACGTACATTCGTACAATGGGGCCAGATGGTTTGAAATTAGTGACGGAATATGCCGTTTTAAATGCTAACTATATGATGCGCAAACTACAAGAAGCGTATGATCTACCATTTGACCAAGTTTGTAAGCACGAATTTGTTCTAAGTGGTAATAGACAGAAAAAACTTGGCGTCCGCACAATCGATATTGCTAAACGTTTGTTAGACCATAATTTCCATCCACCAACTGTTTATTTCCCGTTAATCGTTGGCGAAGCAATTATGATTGAACCAACCGAAACAGAGTCCAAAGAAACGCTCGATTCATTTATCGATACGATGTTGAAAATTGCTAAAGAAGCAGAAGAAAACCCTGAAATTGTTCAAGATGCACCACATAGCACTTATGTGAAACGCTTAGATGAAACAAGAGCTGCAAGAAAACCAATTTTACGTTATCAAAAAGAAGTATAAAAAGAAGCCTTGCTGTGAAACTTCACGGCAAGGCTTTTTCTTATTTAGATTTAGTTTTTCCTGTCCATTTACGGTAGCCGCCTTTAAGCTGATACACTTGTTTGTAGCCGCGTTTATAAAGCATGATTGCTGCACGGTTACTACGTTGTGCTGTTTGGCAGTATAAGTAAACTGGTAAATCTTGACGAATTTCTGTTGTACGATTTTTCATTTGCGTAACTGGGATATTTCTAGCTCCGAGAATATGTCCAGCGTCGAATTCGTTTGGCTCGCGAACATCAATTAACTGTGCTTTACGATAACCTTTTTTAAATTCTTCTTCAGTTAAAACTTTTAGTGCTTTGCGTCGCATTACAAACTGGTAAATTTCGTATCCTAAAAGAATAACCAGAATGATAATTGCTATAATCCAACTAATCAATTGTGTAAACCCCTTTCATCCTGAAAACTGCTTTTTCTAAAGCATCCTTTTCTATTATAACTTATTTTTTGCCACCATCAATCACTTTGAAAGAAGATTTTCGTTTTTTCTTCGTTTTTTTCTTTGGATCATGTAAATTTTTCGATTGTTTCACTGCTTTTTGATAATTGCTGTCCGTTTTTCTGTTAGTAAATAAACGAAGCAGAAGGGTAAAAATAAGAGCACCGACTAAAAAGGATATAATCAATACGAAAAATGATTTAAAACCACCCATCAAAAGCCCAATCCCAACAAGTACAAGTAAGAAAATAACAATAAGAGGATATTTCTTCAAATGAATTCCACTCCTATTCTAAAAGTTCCAGATTCTCCGGTTCAGTTGCATCTACTGGAGCGCCTTCTTTTTCAACGCGTAAAAGTTCATTGAACGATGCGATAGCTACTTCGACTTGATCATCAGAAGGCTCTTTAGTTGTAAGAAGTTGTAGCCATAACCCTGGAACACCTAAATATTTAAGCACAGGGATATTACGACATTTATTCGTTAATTGTAACACTTCGAACGCTACGCCAAGCACGACAGGAATAAGTAAAATCCGGTCGACAACGCGAAGCCAAAGCGGATCCGTCGGTACGAGTAAATAAATAAACATACCAACAATAACTGTAAATAAAATAAAACTACTACCACAACGATAATGCAATCGTGATTGTTTTTGTACATTTTCAACTGTTAACGGTAAATTTTCTTCATAACAATTGATTACCTTATGCTCAGAGCCGTGATATTGGAAAACTCGCTTAATAATTGGAGTCTGAGAAACAGCGAAAATATAAGTTAATAGAAGAATTAATTTGAAAAAGCTTTCTAAAAATACTTGTGCTGTATCCCCAGGAACGATTGGACGGAATAACTCCGCTAAGAACACTGGAATCAACGTCATCACAAATTTAGCAAAGACGAAAGATAAAATACCAATGACTGCAACGCCTAACCACATCGCGACTTTTGATTCTTTTTTTTCAATTTTTTCTTCTTCTACTGGATTATTTGGATCTTCATCATATCGGTCTGTCGCAAAAGCGAGATGCTTGGAACCGATGGCGCTAGATTCAATTAATGCAACAATACCTCTTAAAAAAGGAATTTTTTTCATGCGCATAACCCAAACCGGACTATGTTTTTCTAAATAAAAATATTCTAATGAACCATCTATACGTCTCACTGCTGTCACTGTCTGTTTTCTGCCGCCAAACATGACGCCCTCAACAACAGCTTGCCCACCATAAGATGGTACGTTTTGTTTGCTCAAAGTTTTCACCAGCCTATTCATGTTTACTAATATGTTATTTTACGCTAAAAACAGTTTTTCGTATAGCGCAAAACGTCTAAAAAAAGTTATTTTTTCTAAATTGTGATAAAATAGTTTCGAACGCGTCTAATAATGCGATTTTTGCGCGCCGAAAATTTTAAAAAAGTGGGGGAATAGAAATGTCTAATTTAACTAAAATTCAAGAAACACTAGGCAAAGAAAAGATAGAAGCAGTTCTTGTCACAAGTGAGTTTAATAGAAGGTATGTATCAGGTTTCACTGGAACAAGTGGAGTAGCGCTAATTTTGCCGGAAAAAGCTTATTTTGTAACTGATTTTAGATATACAGAACAAGCAGCAAAACAAGCAGAAGGATACGAAATCGTTCAACATGCCGGTCCGATTTTTGACACAGTGGAAGAGTTATTAATTAAACACGGTACAAAAACACTCCATTTTGAAGCGGATTATGTGACTGTATCTGAATTCAAACAAATGGAGCGCGTATTTAACCGCCAACTGATTCCGCTAACTGGCTTCTTTGAAGAAATGCGTAAAGTAAAAACGGCGAGTGAACTAAAAGCGATTCGTACAGCATGTGATATTGCTGACGCTGCATTTGCGCACATCATTAAATTCATTAAACCAGGTATGGCAGAAATCGAAGTATCGAATGAATTAGAATTCTTCATGAGACGTGCTGGAGCTACTTCCTCGTCTTTTGACACAATTGTTGCTTCTGGTGTTCGTTCTGCGTTACCGCACGGCGTTGCATCGGATAAAATAATCGAAGTTGGCGATTTTGTCACAATGGACTACGGTTGTTATTATGACGGGTATTGCTCGGATATGACTAGAACTATCGCAATTGGTGAGCCTGCTGAAAAATTAAAAGAAATTTATCAAATCACTTTAGACGCACAATTAAAAGTAATTGATAGCTTAAAACCAGGCATGACTGGAATTGAAGCTGACGCGATTGCACGTGACTATATCGCTTCTTTCGGATACGGTGATGCGTTTGGGCACTCATTAGGTCATGGTATTGGACTAGAAATTCACGAAGGACCAAATTTATCATTCAAAAGCCCTCAAAAATTAGAAGTTGGCCACGTAGTTACGGATGAACCAGGCATTTATTTACCGGGAATCGGCGGCGTTAGAATTGAAGATGATCTATTAATTACGGAAACTGGTAATGAGATTCTTATCCATTCACCAAAAGAATTAATTATTTTATAAAATTCCTTTGTAAGTTTGCTTATTTTATGGTTAAATAAGGAAGAATGAGCGTATTTTTAAGCTCCCAAATAAAAGATATTTTTCAATTACAGGAGGATAAACATGATTTCAGTAAATGATTTTCGGACAGGTTTAACGATAGAAGTAGACAACGGTATTTGGCGCGTGCTAGATTTCCAACATGTAAAACCAGGTAAAGGTGCAGCATTCGTACGTTCCAAACTACGTAATCTTCGTACTGGAGCAATCCAAGAAAAAACATTCCGTGGCGGCGAAAAAGTAGCGAAAGCACAAATCGATAACCGTAAAATGGCTTATCTTTATGCTGATGGAACGAATCATGTTTTCATGGATAACGAATCTTATGAACAAATTGAACTTCCAGAAACACAAATTGCACACGAACTTAAATTCTTAAAAGAAAATATGGAAATTAATATCGTGATGTACCAAGGCGAAACAATCGGAATTGACTTACCTAATACAGTAGAATTGGTTGTTGCGGCAACTGATCCTGGAATTAAAGGTGATACTTCTTCTGGTGGTTCTAAACCAGCTACACTAGAAACTGGTCTTGTTGTACAAGTACCGTTTTTTGTTAATGAAGGAGACAAACTAGTTATCAATACAACCGAAGCATCGTATGTTTCTCGGGCATAAGAAAGATTCACTTACTACAGCTGGAGTTAATTCTTCAGCTGTTTTTCTATTTATGAGCGCTTCTGGTACACCTTTTGAATAAAAAGTATGGTACAATAAGGACAATGCGTGATTAATGCAATTTTATATTTTTAGTATTATTAAGGAGTGTAATTGAAGATGTTATCAATAGATGAAATTAAACAGCTTATCGAGCTGATTGACGAATCAACCCTAGATGAATTTGAGTTAGAAACGAAAGATAGTAAGATTTTGCTTAAAAAGAATAAAACAGTTGTAACCCAAGCGGTACAAGAAACAGCAGTTGTTGCGCCAGTTCAAGCAGCACCAGTAGCTCCTGTCCAAGCGGCAGCACCTCAAGTAGAAGCAAGTGCAGCAGAAGATGCGAACTTGGAATTAATTACATCCCCAATGGTTGGGACTTTTTATGCGTCTGCTTCACCAGAAGATGCTAATTTTGTTAGCGTTGGATCTAAAGTATCCGCACAATCCGTTGTATGTATTGTTGAAGCAATGAAATTATTCAATGAAATTACTGCTGATATCGACGGAGAAATCGCAGAAATTCTTGTTTCAAGTGGCGAATTAGTCGAATTTGGACAACCACTTTTCAAAGTTAGAAAAAAATAAGGGGTCGAAAAACATGATTAAAAAAGTACTGGTAGCGAACCGTGGAGAAATCGCTGTCCGTATCATTCGCGCTGCAAAAGAACTTGGAGTGGAGACAGTGGCGATTTATTCGGAAGCAGATAGAGAAGCGCTACATATTCAGCTAGCGGATGAAGCTTATTGTGTAGGTCCCGCGGCAACAAAAGATAGTTATTTAAATATGTCAAACATTATTAGCCTTGCTGTTTTAACGAACTGTGACGCTATTCATCCTGGCTATGGTTTCTTAGCCGAAAATGCAGATTTCGCCGAACTATGCGAAGACTGTAATATTACTTTTATCGGACCAAGTGCTTCCGCTATTTCGCAAATGGGTACAAAAGATGTTGCCCGCGAAACAATGCGTAAAGCAGGCGTTCCAATCGTTCCTGGTTCACAAGGAATCGTTGCGGATGTAGAAGACGGTAAAAAAATCGCCAAGAAAATCGGTTATCCAGTCATCATTAAAGCAACAGCTGGTGGTGGTGGTAAAGGTATCCGTGTAGCAGAAACCGAAGAGAAATTAATCTCGGGTATTCACACGACACAACAAGAAGCAGAAGCTGCATTTGGAGATCCAGGTGTTTATCTTGAAAAATACATTCAAGATTTCCGCCACGTAGAAATTCAAGTACTTGCTGATAACCATGGTAACGTGATTCATTTAGGAGAGCGTGATTGTAGTATTCAACGTCGCTTGCAAAAGCTAATTGAAGAATCACCATCACCTGCCATTGATGAAAAAACACGCCAGAAAATGGGTAAAGCGGCCGTTAAAGCTGCCAAAGCCGTGAATTATTCTGGCGCAGGTACAATTGAATTTATTTACGATCATCATGAAAATAATTTCTACTTTATGGAAATGAATACTCGTATCCAAGTAGAGCATCCTGTAACAGAGCTTGTTACTGGCATTGATTTAGTCAAACAACAATTTTTAGTTGCTTCAGGAGAAGTGCTTGAAATTAAACAAGCAGATGTGAAATTAACAGGTTGGGCGATGGAATGTCGGATTAACGCTGAAAATCCGGAGAAAAACTTTATGCCAGCTCCAGGAGAAATTAAATTTTATCTTCCCCCAGGTGGCTTAGGCGTTCGAATTGACTCGGCAGCATATCCAAACTACAAAATCCCGCCATATTATGATTCGATGATTGCCAAAGTAATTTGTTATGCTGAAACACGTGAAGAAGTTATTCAAAAAATGAAACGAGCATTGTCAGAGTTTGCGATTGATGGCATTCCTTCGACAATTCCATTCCATTTACGCGTGTTAGATAATGATGTATTTTTATCAGGCGACTTCAATACAAAATTCTTGGAGCAAAATGATGTAATGAATCTTTCTAAGGAGGGCTAAATAATGGCTTATACAAAAGATTTGCGAAAACAAAATGATGCACCGCTCGGTAAAATTGAGATTGCACCAGAAGTAATCGGCGTAATCGCTGGACTGGCTGCAAGTGAAATTGAAAACGTTGCTTATATGCAAGGTGGCTTCGCGACAGAAATGCGCGAAAAATTCAGTGGTGCTGTAAACTACCGTAAAGGCGTAAAAGTAGAACTAACCGAAGAAGGAATTCTAATCGAACTTTATTGTTCAGTCTTATTTGGCGCAACAATTCCACTTGTTGCTCAAAATATTCAAGATGCTGTCAGAGATACCATTTTTAATATGACTGGTTTAAATGTACTCGAAATCAACGTTCATATCGTTGGCGTACAATTTGAAAAAACAGAAACACTTTCCTTCGATGATTTTGAGCTATAAAATTCAAGGAACAAAAGGAGCAGCTTTAACATGAAAAGAAGAGAGGCGCGCGAGAAAGCACTTCAAGCACTATTCCAAATAGAGCTAAACGAAATGTCGCTAGATCAAGCAATTAAAAACATCATGGAAGACGAACAAGACGACTATATGGAAAAATTAGTCGAAGGTGTTATGGCCAATAAAGCGGAAATTGATGCTATCATTGAGCCTAACTTAGACAATTGGCGTATGGATCGTTTGAGTAAAGTAGATTTATCTTTACTTCGCCTGAGTGTCTATGAAATTAAGTACTTGGATGATGTGCCAAATAGAGTTAGTTTGAATGAATCCATCGAAATTGCAAAAATTTACAGTGATGAAAAATCAAGTAAATTTATTAATGGCGTACTTGCTAATATTGCACCTGAAGATAAATAAGCTTGGCTGAGTGCAAGGGATATTCCTTGCACTCCCTTATTTCGTGATTTTTTAAGGATAATTGCGTTGAAAGTATTTTTAAGGGGGCAATACTCATGGGAGAAATTATTGACGGCAAAAAGTTAGCGAAAGAAATTCAAGAAAAAGTTACGAGTGAAGTAGCTGAATTAGTAAAAATAGGTAAAAAACCAGGTCTTGCAGTCGTGCTCGTAGGCGACAATCAAGCATCACGTACATATGTAAGAAATAAACAAAAACGCACAGAAGAAGCAGGAATGAAATCCGTTTTAATTGAACTTCCAGAAAATGTAACAGAAGAGAAATTATTATCTGTCGTGGAAGAATTAAACGAAGACAAAACAATCCACGGTATTCTCGTGCAGTTACCATTACCAAAACATATCTCAGAAGAAAAAGTAATTGATACAATTAGCTATGACAAAGATGTTGACGGTTTCCACCCAGTGAATGTAGGTAATTTATTCATCGGAAAAGATTCTTTTGTTCCTTGCACACCAGCAGGAATTATTGAATTAATAAAATCGACCGGCACTCAAATAGAAGGCAAACGCGCGGTAGTTATTGGTAGAAGTAACATTGTAGGTAAACCAGTAGCACAATTACTGTTAAATGAAAATGCGACAGTAACTATTGCGCACAGCCGCACAAAAGACTTGCCACAAGTAGCGAAAGAAGCGGATATTCTTGTTGTTGCAACAGGTTTAGCTAAATTCGTGAAAAAAGATTACATCAAACCAGGTGCGATAGTTATTGATGTTGGCATGGACCGAGATGAAAACAATAAATTATGCGGTGATGTTGATTTTGATGACGTTGTGGAAGAAGCGGGATTCATTACGCCAGTACCAGGTGGTGTTGGCCCAATGACAATCACGATGTTACTTGCTAACACATTAAAAGCAGCGAAACGCATTTGGAAAATGAATTGATTAATTGGATGTGAAATGATGGAGCAAGATAAATATTTGACGGTAGCAGCGATAACCAAATATATTGAAAAAAAGTTTGAAGTAGATCCATACATGAAACAAGTTTTTGTGCGCGGAGAAATTTCGAATTTAAAACAACCGGCGAGTGGACATCTATATTTTACGGTAAAAGATGAATTTGCGATGCTTCGTTCTGTCATGTTTCATAAAGCAGTTCAAAAGATTGGTTTTGTCCCGGAAGATGGTATGAATGTACTTATCACAGGGCGAATTGGCGTATTCAACAAAGCTGGACGCTATCAGTTTTATGCAGAACACATGGAACCAGACGGCGTCGGCGCGCTTTATATTCAATTAGAGCAATTAAAAGCACAATTAGAAAAGGAAGGGCTTTTTGCGGAAACGCATAAAAAAGTGCTTCCTTCTTTCCCGTCAAAAGTCGCCGTCGTTACATCGAAAACTGGTGCAGCTGTTCGCGACATATTAACGACAATTCATCGCAGAATGCCTTCCGTAGAAGTGATTGTTTACCCAACCATTGTTCAAGGCGATAAAGCAGCTCAAAAAATCGTCGAAAATATTGGCAAAATTAATCAGCGGAATGATATTGATGTCATGATTATTGGTCGCGGCGGTGGTTCACTGGAAGAACTTTGGGCCTTTAATGAAGAACCCGTTGTTCGAGCAGTATATGATTCGGACGTTCCCGTTATTTCAGCGGTAGGACATGAAACTGATTTTGCTTTAAGTGATTTTTCAGCAGATGTCCGGGCTGCAACACCAACCGCAGCGGCAGAACTTGCTGTCCCAGATTATCGCGATCTAGAAGAGCGATTAGCAGAACGCAAGTATCGATTACGCGCAGTAACAAGACAATTATTAGAACGAAAAGAGCGATCATTAGAGCAACTAAAACAACATTTAATGCTAAATGGTCCTAAACACCAATTAGAGCAACAAATGGAACGGACAGATTATTTTGCCGAACGATTAAATAACGCCTTTTCCAAACAAGTATTTGTCAAGCAGACGACGTTCAACCGATTAAATGACCGACTCCATTACTACCACCCGAAAAAAGAAATCGAACTTCAAAAAGAACAGATTGCGTTACGCCAACAAGCCTTAGATAAAGCGATGAAACAACTTTTGAAAGATAAGCAACAATCTTTCTTTAGGCAAGTAGATGCGTTAGAACATTTGAGCCCTCTTTCTTTATTGAAGCGAGGATTTGGTGTAACCTATAAAGAGAATACTCTAGTCAAATCGGTACAGGAACTTGAAGTTGGCGATAATATCCAAGTGAAAATGCAAGGCGGACACATAGATGCACTCATTACCGCGAAGGAGGAAGATACAAGTGGCAACTAAAAAGAAAACTTTTGAAGAAGCAATTGCAGAATTAGAAACAATCGTAGAAGCACTCGAAAATGGCAGTGCCTCCTTAGAAGATTCCCTCGATATGTATCAAAAAGGAATCGAACTAACAAAATTGTGCCAAGATAAATTACAAGCAGCAGAAAAACGAATGGCAAAAGTAGTCACAGATGCAGGAGAAGAAATTCCTTTTGAAGCGGATGGTGAATAAATTTGCAGGATTTAACAGTTTTTCTAGAACATTATAAGAAAGTAATCGATGAGTCCCTTTTTAAAGAAATAAGCGTACGTCATATCGAGCCAAAACTAAAAGAGTCGATGCTATATTCTGTTCAAGCAGGTGGAAAGCGGATACGGCCAATGCTAGTTTTTGCAACACTACAAGCTTTAAAAGTAGATCCACTGTTAGGCGTGAAAACGGCGACAGCCTTAGAAATGATTCATACGTATAGCTTAATTCATGACGATTTACCAGCAATGGACAATGATGATTATCGTCGAGGTAAATGGACCAATCATAAAATTTTCGGTGATGCGACAGCGATTTTAGCGGGGGATGCTTTGCTTACGCTGGCATTTTCCATTTTGGCTGAAGATGAAAATCTTTCTTTTGAAACGCGTCTAGCTTTAATTAAGGAAATTAGTTTTAGCAGCGGGGCAGAAGGAATGGTTGGCGGACAGCAAGCGGATATGGAAGCTGAAAACAAACAAGTGACGCTAGAAGAGTTATCATCCATTCATGCGCGAAAAACAGGCGAATTATTAATTTTTGCAGTAACTTCTGCTGCCAAAATTGCCGAAGCGGATCCGGAACAAACAAAACGATTACGAATTTTTGCGGAAAATATTGGGATTGGTTTTCAAATTAGCGACGATATTTTAGATGTAATTGGTGATGAAACAAAAATGGGTAAAAAGACAGGGGCGGATGCTTTTCTGAATAAAAGTACCTATCCCGGATTACTCACGTTAGATGGTGCTAAAAGGGCATTAAACGAGCATGTTTCGATTGCGAAGTCAGCGCTTTCAGGACATGATTTTGATGATGGAATTCTCTTGCAACTTGCTGATTTAATCGCACTTAGAGAAAATTAATCATAATTATCTAGTAATTTCAAAAAATTTTCACATATATAATACAAATTGATTTGCTTTTCCTAAAATACCGTGTTATACTAATGTAAGATTATTTTTGTGGGTGAAAGATACGATTGTGAACAACTTTCCATCTCGTGCCGTTAAGCAAGAATAGTAAATAATTAGTGTGCATAACACACGAGGAGGAACATGAACATGGAACAAGGTACAGTAAAATGGTTTAACGCAGAAAAAGGATTTGGTTTTATCGAACGCGAAAACGGTGACGATGTATTCGTACATTTCAGCGCTATCCAAGGCGACGGATTCAAATCTTTAGACGAAGGTCAAGCAGTAACTTTCGACGTTGAAGAAGGCCAACGCGGACCTCAAGCAGCTAACGTTCAAAAAGCGTAATTCTATTTTTGAATAAGAAAAAGCAAATCATTTCGGTGATTTGCTTTTTTATTTGCCTAAAATTACTTTACCTTGTTTGGTTTAACGGCGATTGTTTGCTATAATAAGAACAATTAATTGAGAAAAAAGACCTTGCACACATTCATGCGAGTGACTCTTTGGAAAGGGAGTTGTTTTTATTTGGATCTTTTAAAGATAAAGGATCCTTCCTTTATTAAACAGTTGGATATTCAAGAATTAGAAGCACTTGCGGCGGATATTCGCGCTTTTTTAATTACTTCTACTTCCAAATCAGGTGGGCATATTGGTCCAAATCTTGGTGTGGTAGAACTAACGATTGCGCTGCATTATACTTTTAATAGTCCAAAAGATAAATTTATTTGGGATGTTGGCCATCAGTCATACGTGCACAAAATCCTAACTGGAAGGGCGAACCAATTTGATACTTTACGCGAGCACGGTGGATTAGACGGATTTCCAAAACGGAAAGAATCTATTCATGATGTATTTGAAACGGGGCATAGTTCGACTTCTTTGTCTGCGGCAGCCGGAATGGTCATTGCGAGAGATATAAAAAAAGAAGACTTTTATGTTATTCCGATAATTGGTGACGGTGCTTTAACGGGCGGGATGGCCTTGGAAGCCTTGAATCATATAGGCGATATGCGAAAAGATATGATAGTTATTTTAAATGATAATGATATGTCGATTGCGCCCAATGTAGGAGCAATCCACAACATACTTGGAAAATTAAGAACGTCCGATACATTTCAGGAAACAAAAACGAATGTCGATGGTACTTTTTTTGAAGAACTAGGGTTTATGTATCTGGGTCCAATTGATGGACATGATGTAGAAGCTGTTATTACTAACTTGGAATTAGCAAAACGCGTGAAAGGGCCTGTGCTGCTCCATATCGTTACGAAAAAAGGAAAAGGGTATCAGCCGGCCGAATTAGACTCTCGTGGCACCTGGCACGGCACAGGCCCGTATAAAGTCGAAACGGGTAGCTTTATTAAACCAGCTAAGCGTGCGGCGTCATGGAGTTCAGTTATTAGCAATGAATTAATGCGTTTGGCGGAAACGGATGAACGGATTGTTGCAATAACGCCAGCAATGCCAGTTGGCTCTAAATTAGAAAAATTTGCGAAAGCTTTCCCAGAACGTTTTTTTGACGTTGGGATTGCGGAACAACATGCGACAACGATGGCTGCTGGGCTTGCGTCACAAGGAATGAAACCGTTTCTTGCAATTTATTCCACTTTTTTACAAAGAGCTTACGACCAGCTAGTTCATGATGTTTGTCGGCAAAAGTTGAATGTCGTCATTGGAATTGACCGGGCCGGACTTGTTGGCGCTGATGGCGAAACACATCAAGGTATTTTTGATATTTCGTTTTTAAATAGTATTCCGAATATGACTATTTCCATGCCAAAAGATGAAGTGGAAGCTAGACAATTAATGGATACCGCGTTTGCGTATAATGAAGGGCCGTTTGCGATTCGCTATCCACGCGGAGAAGCTCCTGGTGCGCAGTTAGTTGAATCTACTACACTTATACCAATTGGACAGTGGGAAACGATCATTCAGCCGCTTGATGCCGTTATTTTAACCTTTGGCCCAACCATCGAGCTGGCGCTAAAAGCAGCTGAACAATTTGAGCTAGAAGGCCGCCGTGTTGGAGTGGTTAATGCTCGCTATATAAAACCGCTAGATGAAACGCTATTACACCAAATCTTAAAGCAAAAAATTCCTATTTTAACAGTAGAAGAATCGCTATTAAAAGGCGGATTTGGTGCGAGTGTGTTAGAATTTATAGAAGCGAATAATTATACGGATGTTATAATGCATCGAATTGGTTTACCAGACGAATTTATTAGCCATGGTTCTGTATCATTAATTTTAGAATCGTTTGGTATATCAACAACTGGAATCGTATTAAAAATAAAAGAAATGCTCGCACAAAGCGAGAAGTTAAGGGCGAAGAGACTATGACAATAAAAAAAGAACGCGCAGATATTCTGCTAGTAGAACAAGGATTATTTGAAACAAGAGAAAAAGCAAAACGCGCCATTATGGCGGGAATTGTTTACCGAAAAGAAGAGCGTGTAGATAAACCGGGAGAAAAAATCCCTGTTGATAGCGAACTTCAAGTAAAAGGAAAGCAAATGCCTTATGTGAGTCGCGGCGGCTTAAAGCTAGAAAAAGCCTTACAAGTATTTGATTTCGATGTAAAAGACAAACTAATGCTGGATATTGGGGCTTCAACTGGTGGCTTTACGGACTGTGCTTTGCAAAATGGAGCCAGACATTCGTATGCATTAGATGTTGGTTATAATCAGCTTGCGTGGAAACTACGTAATGATGACCGTGTGACTGTGATGGAACGGACCAATTTCCGTCATGTGACGCCAGCTGATTTTGCAGAAGGTTTAGCTGATTTTGCAACGATTGATGTTTCCTTTATTTCGCTTAAACTGATTTTACCAGTGCTTAGAACGGTGCTTGTGACGTGTGGCGATGTGATGACGCTTATCAAACCGCAATTTGAAGCTGGACGGGAACAAGTTGGCAAAAAAGGAATTATCCGCGATCCAGCAGTACACACATCTGTTGTTGAAAATATCGTTCAATTTGCGCTAGATAATGGCTATGACTTGATGGGACTTGATTTCTCACCTATTACAGGCGGAGAAGGAAACATCGAATTTATCGCACATCTTAAGTGGACTGGCGAGGAAACTGGAACAAGTCATTTGGAACCAGATGCGATTGCAAAACTTATCACAAAAGCACATACAAAATTAGATAAATAATGTATACCGGAAAGCAGCGATGTTTTCCGGTTTTTGCTTTTACCATGCTATTTTGGCTCGTTTCGCAATGTATTTCCTATGTATAAAGTATTAAAGAAACTTTTCTTGCATAAATTTGCACTAATTCCGTGACTTTATGCGTTTTTTCGGATAAGATGTAAGTAGAAAATTATCGTGAGGTGAAGAAGGAATGAATAAAGGTCATCGTCATATTATTATTCGAGAATTGATTACATCTAATGAGATTGACACGCAGGAAGATTTAGTAGAACTTCTATTAGAACGCGATGTTAAAGTCACCCAAGCAACCGTTTCCCGTGATATTAAAGAACTTCATCTTGTCAAAGTTCCAACACAAACAGGCGGATATAAATATAGTCTACCTGCCGATAATAGTTTCAACCCACATCAAAAACTAAAACGCGCTTTGATTGATTGCTTTATTGGCATTGATAATGTGCAATTTATGATTATTTTAAAAGTAATGCCGGGAAATGGGAACTCTGTTGGTGCGCTAATAGATAACCTAGACTGGCCGGAAAAAGCTGGAACTATTTGTGGAGACGACACGTGTTTAATTATTTGTCGCTCAGAAGAAAATGCGAAAACATTAACAGATCGTTTTATAGATATGCTTTAAAAATTGTTGGAGGTGAAAGATTTTGCTTCAAGAAATGACAATTAAAAACTTTGCTATCATCGAATCGCTTTCTTTAACTTTTCAAGAAGGGATGACGGTATTAACAGGGGAGACCGGCGCTGGTAAATCAATTATTATTGATGCGCTTGGTCTTCTTGTTGGCGGACGTGGTTCGGCAGATTTTATCCGTCACGGCGAGGAACGCTTGGAACTTCAAGGGCTATTCGGATTAGCGGAGGATAACCACGCTTGCCGCAACGCACTTTTAGAAAATGGAATAGACGCTTCAGATGATATGGTCGTTTTGGAACGTAGCTTATTTCGCTCAGGGAAAAATAGTTGCCGTATTAATGGAAAACTAGTTACAACGGTTCTCCTGCGCCAAATCGGTTCCAAATTAATTGATATCCATAGCCAACACGAACATCAGGAATTGATGAATGAGGAGTTTCATTTATCGTTACTAGATCGTTTTGCCTCAGACAAAATTAAATCGGCGCTTACGAAGTATCAAACTAATTTTAAAGAATACCAAGCAATTGAGAAAGAATGGCAAAATTGGACAAAAAATGAACGAGAACTAGCGCAGCGACTAGATATGCTTCGTTTTCAACAACAGGAAATCGAAAATGCCAATTTACAAGCTGGCGAAGAAGATCGTTTGTTAGAACAAAAAAACATTTTAGCTAATTTTGAAAAACTGAATGAAAATTTGCAAGGTGCTTATGCGGCGATTCAAGGTGAGCCTGGTGGGCTAGAGTTTGTCGGGGAAGCGATGCGCCAAATGGAAACAGCGGCCAGCATTCACACGGATTATAAAGCGGTTAGTGAAGCAATTTCGTCTAGTTACTATATGCTAGAAGATAGCATGAGCCAAATTAGGCAATCGCTCGATCAGCTAGAATTCCAACCAGAAGAACTTAATCAAATTGAATCGCGTTTGAATGACTTAAACCAATTGAAACGCAAATATGGTAAAACAATTGAAGATATCATTCAATACGAACAAGAAATAAGCAGCGAAATGGAAAAACTAACGGATAGTGAATCACATGTAGGTCATTTAGAGACAAAATTAGCTACTCTTAAAGCCGAACTAACGAAACAGGCCAACACGCTCACAGATATCCGTAAAAAAGCTGCCATTATTTTAGAAAAGCAAATTAAACAAGAATTGAATCAACTTTACATGGAAAAAGCTATTTTTAGCGTGCGCTTTGAACCGAATAAAATGGATTTGACAGAATCTGGTCAAGATAGCATCGTTTTCTATATGTCCACTAACCCGGGTGAGCCTCTAAAACCATTAGCCAAAATTGCTTCTGGCGGTGAATTATCGCGAATGATGTTAGCTTTAAAAACCATTTTTTCAAGACATCAAGGCATTACTTCCATCATTTTCGATGAAGTAGATACGGGTGTAAGCGGTCGGGTCGGTCAAGCGATTGCGGAAAAAATATACGCTGTGTCTGTAGGATCGCAAGTGCTGTGTATTAGCCATTTACCACAAGTTGCTGCCATGGCGAATCACCATTACTACATCACCAAAAAAGTCCAAAACAAGCGGACAACAACCTCTGTAACTGTGCTAAAAGGTGAAGATAAAGTAGAAGAAATCAGTCGAATGATTGCTGGAATAGAAGTAACAGAACTAACTAAACAACATGCAAAAGAAATGATTGAACAAGCAGAAAAAGTAAAACAAACCTATTAAAAAACGAAATTGCTTGCATATCGAATAGTTTTTGCTTAAAATGAATAAGGTAGAAATTATTACCTGGTCATAAAAACAACTACTAATTCGAAATGCGGCTTTTTTGTGCGATAAAGGAGTTATTTTTATGACAAAAAGCAGATTTTTTACAGAAGTAGCAGACACAAGCTCATTTGTTTTTGCCGTAGCAGGTGCGGATGATGAAGTCGTACTAGAAACGATTCGTCTCGCATTAAACCAGAAACTAGGTAAATTTCTTTTATTTGGGAAACAGGAAGATAAAACGTTAACAGCGCATGAAAGTGTTACGTGGATTCAAGCGGATACAGCAGAAGCAGCTGCACAAGGTGCCATTTTAGCTGTGAAAAATAAAGAAGCCGATATTTTAGTCAAAGGATTTATTCCGACGGCTACATTGATGCGTCACGTGTTAAAAAAAGAAAACGGCTTGCGCACCAACCAACTGTTAAGCCAGATCGCCATTTTTGACATTCCGACTTATCATAAACCTTTACTAGTAACAGATTGCGCCATGAACGTCGCGCCAACAACGAAAGAAAAAATTGCGATTACAGAAAATGCGGTTGCGACTGCGCATAAAATTGGTATCGCCGAGCCTAAAATTGCTTTGCTCAGTGCTGTAGAAGAAGTGACAGAGAAAATGCCGTCTACCGTCGATGCTCAGGAAGTTGTGGAGCATTTTGGCAATAAAATCAATATCGCTGGACCGTTAGCGCTAGATGTAGCCATTTCAAAAGAAGCGGCCTTGCATAAAGGGATTACCGATAGTTCGGCTGGTGAAGCGGATATATTAATCGCTCCAAATATCGAAACAGGAAATGTTCTTTATAAATCGCTAGTATACTTTGCAGGAGCTAAGGTTGGCAGTGCGATTGTTGGCGCAAAAGTACCGATTGTGATTTCCTCAAGAAATGATACACCTGAGAATAAATTAGCTTCATTTATCCTAACTGTAAGAATGGTTGGAAAATGATGAAATAATGTGAATAGACGGACTTTAATAAACTGAATGCAAAGGCTTTTATATGATTACGACCTACGTGTTACAATAGTCCATGGGAAAATGATAACCTACTGCATTTTTCACAATTAAATTTGGAGGAAAGCAAATGTCTTTTGATGTTTTGACCATAAATCCTGGTTCCACGTCTACAAAACTCGCTGTTTACCAAGGCGATAAAGTACTTTTTGAAGAAACAGTCAGACACACAATGCAAGAACTAGCCGATTTTAACAATGTACAGGAACAATTTGATTTTAGATGGCAAGTTTTACGTCGAGTGATGGATGCATTTGGTTATGATGTAAAGAATCTACAAGCAGTAGTTGGAAGAGGTGGCTTACTTCGACCAGTTGCTGGTGGTACATATATGGTTACAGAAAAAATGATTGCAGATTTACAAGCAAATAAATACGGAGAGCACGCTTCGAATTTAGGTGCGATGCTAGCGAAGAAACTAGCAGATGAACTCGAAATTCCAAGTTTCATTGTCGACCCCGTTGTCGTTGATGAAATGCAGGCAATTGCCAGAGTTTCCGGGAATGCCTTTGTTGCGAGAAAAAGTATTTTCCATGCGTTGAATCATAAAGCAGCTGGTCGGAAAATTGCCAAACAACTAGGATCCGATTATGAAAAAATGAATTTCGTTATTGCCCATCTTGGCGGTGGGGTTTCAGTTGCTGCCCATCGACAAGGAAAAGCAGTTGATGTAAATAACGCTTTAGATGGAGATGGTCCTTTTAGTCCAGAACGGTCGGGCTCGCTTCCGATGAATGATTTTCTGGAAGCTTGTTTTAGCGGGAATTGGACGAAGCGTGAACTACATGATCTTATTGTTGGTCGCGGCGGAATGATTTCTTACTTAGAAACTAACAGCATGCTAGATGTAGAAGCTAGGGTGAAAGCCGGTGACGAAAAAGCCATCGAAGCTTTTGACGCAATGGCCTATCAGGTTAGTAAAGAAATTGGCGCTTGCTCCGTTGTCCTTCAAGGGAAGATTGACGCGATTATTTTAACTGGCGGACTTGCTAGAAGTGAGCTTTTTACACAAAAAATTACCGAGCAAACAAACTGGATAGCCAGTGTGATTATAGAGCCAGGAGAAGACGAATTAGAAGCATTAAATAGCGGCGTACAACGCGTGCTTGCTGGTCTTGAAGAAGGAAAAGTGTATTAAAAGGAGGAGATAATGTGGCAACAGAATATGATGTAGTTATTCTTGGCGGAGGAACTGGCGGTTACGTCGCAGCAATCCAAGCAGCTAAGAACGGCCAAAAAGTAGCTGTCGTTGAAAAAGGGAAAGTTGGTGGAACATGCCTTCACCGCGGATGTATTCCAACGAAAGCATTGTTACGTTCAGCTGAAGTTCTACAAACAGTAAAAAAAGCAAGTGAATTTGGTATCTCGGTTGAAGGAACTGCCGGAATCAATTTTTTACAAGCACAAGAAAGAAAACAGCAAATAGTAGATCAATTAGAAAAAGGTATCCACCAATTATTTAAACAAGGTAAAATTGACTTGTTTGTTGGAACGGGAACGATTTTGGGACCATCGATTTTTTCACCAACTGCTGGAACAATTTCAGTCGAATTTGAAGATGGCTCTGAAAATGAAATGCTAATTCCTAAAAACTTAATTATCGCGACTGGCTCCAAACCGCGCACATTAAATGGTTTAACAATCGATGAAGAAGATGTTTTATCATCTGACGGCGCGCTAAACCTTGAAACTTTACCAAAATCAATCATTATTGTTGGTGGCGGAGTTATCGGGATGGAATGGGCTTCGATGATGCATGATTTTGGCGTAGAAGTCACTGTGCTAGAATATGCCGACCGAATTTTGCCGACCGAAGATAAAGAGGTAGCGAAAGAATTAGCAAGACTGTATAAAAAGAAAAAACTAACGATGCATATATCTGCTGAAGTTCAAGCAGCTAGTTATAAAAAAACGGATACTGGTGTGGAAATTAAAGCGATCATCAAAGGCGAAGAGCAGACTTTTGCAGCGGATAAAATCCTTGTTTCCGTTGGGCGCTCAGCTAATACAGAAAACATCGGTTTACAAAACACGGATATCGCGACCGAAAACGGCTTTATCCAAGTAAATAATTTTTACCAAACAAAAGAAAGTCATATTTATGCGATTGGTGACTGTATACCAACGATTCAACTTGCGCACGTTGCAATGGAAGAAGGAACGATTGCAGCCAACCATATTGCAGGAAAAGCGACCGAAAAACTGGATTACGACTTAGTTCCACGCTGTATTTATACTTCTACTGAAATTGCCAGTGTCGGCATTACAGAAGAACAAGCGAAAGAACGCGGTCACGAAGTTAAAAAAGGTAAATTCTTCTTCCGTGGTATCGGGAAAGCGCTCGTTTACGGAGAATCAGACGGTTTCATTAAAATTATTGCAGATAAAAAGACAGATGATATCTTAGGCGTGAGCATGATTGGTCCACACGTAACGGACATGATTAGCGAAGCCGCTTTAGCGCAAGTTTTAAATGCAACGCCGTGGGAAGTGGGCAACACGATTCACCCGCACCCAACTTTATCAGAAAGTTTTAGAGAAGCTGCCCTTGCTGTGGATGGCAATGCAATTCATGGTTAATACAGCTTTAAAGGAGGAACAAAAATGACTTTAAAAGAAGCAGGTTTAACAGAAGATAAATTAATTAAAATGTATGAAACGATGTTAATGGCAAGAAGACTTGATGAGCGTATGTGGCTACTTAACCGTTCTGGGAAAATTCCTTTTACCATTTCTGGGCAAGGACAAGAAACGGCACAAATTGGCGCAGCGTTTGCCTTTGATTTAGATAAAGATTACGCATTACCATATTACCGCGATTTGGCAGTTGTGTTGGCGTTCGGGATGACAGCGAAAGACATTATGTTATCTGCCTTCGCTAAAGCCGAAGATCCAAACTCTGGCGGACGTCAAATGCCAGCTCACTTTGGTCAAAAATCAAACCGCATCGTTACACAAAGTTCACCAGTAACAACCCAGTTCCCGCACGCAGCAGGAATTGGTCTTGCAGCAAAAATGGCTGGTGACGAAATTGCAATTTATGCATCAACTGGGGAAGGATCTTCTAACCAAGGTGATTTCCATGAAGGAATCAACTTCGCATCTGTACATAAGTTGCCAGTTGTTTTCGTTATTCACAATAACCAATATGCCATTTCTGTGCCAGCATCGAAACAGTATGCCGCAGAAAAGCTATCTGACCGAGCAATTGGTTACGGCATCCCTGGTGAACGTGTTGACGGAACGAACATGGGAGAAGTGTATGCAGCATTTAAACGTGCCGCAGATCGCGCTAGAAACGGCGAAGGACCTACCTTAATCGAAACAGTTTCATACCGCTTCACGCCGCACTCCTCCGATGATGACGATAGCAGTTATCGTTCCAGAGAAGAAGTGAACGAAGCAAAAGGAAAAGATCCACTGACAATTTTCCAAACAGAACTACTTGAAGAAGGTTACTTAACCGAAGAAAAAATCGCTGAAATCGAAAAAAATATCGCTAAAGAAGTTAATGAAGCGACAGATTACGCGGAAAGTGCAGCATACGCTGAACCAGAATCATCTTTACTTTATGTATATGATGAAGAAGCGAATAGCTGATTAGGAGGGAATTTGAATGCCAGTCATTTCATATATTGATGCAATAACAATGGCGCTTAAAGAGGAAATGGAGCGCGACGATAAAGTATTTATTTTAGGAGAAGATGTAGGGAAAAAAGGCGGCGTATTTAAAGCGACTGCTGGCCTATATGATGAATTCGGTGAAGACCGAGTACTCGATACACCACTTGCTGAGTCTGCGATTGCCGGAGTTGGAATTGGCGCAGCGATGTATGGCTATCGTCCAGTGGCAGAAATGCAATTTGCTGACTTTATTATGCCTGCTGTGAACCAAATTATTTCAGAAGCATCCAGAATTCGCTATCGTTCCAATAACGATTGGTCTTGCCCGATGGTTATTCGCGCACCTTTTGGCGGCGGGGTACACGGAGCACTTTACCATTCTCAATCTGTCGAAAAAGTATTCTTTGGCCAACCTGGTTTGAAAATTGTTGTTCCATCTTCACCATACGATGCTAAAGGGCTTTTAAAGGCGGCGATTCGCGATAACGATCCAGTGCTTTTCTTTGAACATAAACGAGCTTACCGCTTACTAAAAGGCGAAGTGCCAGAAACAGATTATATCGTTCCAATCGGCAAAGCAAATGTTGTCCGCGAAGGCGATGATATTACCGTAATTACTTATGGACTTGCGGTTCAATTTGCGCAACAAGCAGCAGAACGTTTGGCAGCGGAAGGCGTAGAAGCGCATATTCTTGATTTACGTACAATTTACCCATTAGACCAAGAAGCGATTATCGAAGCAACGAAAAAAACAGGTAAAGTACTGCTTGTAACAGAAGATAATAAACAAGGAAGCATTATCAGTGAAGTAGCAGCGATTATTTCGGAGCATTGTCTATTTGATTTAGACGCACCGATTGCAAGACTGGCAGGACCAGATACGCCAGCAATGCCTTTTGCACCAACAATGGAAAAACACTTTATGATTAATCCAGATAAAGTGGCGGATGCAATGAAAGAATTAGCGGAATTTTAGACCCGTTTTAAATTAAAGGAGTGAAGACCCGTGGCAGTTGAAAAAATCACCATGCCCAAATTAGGGGAAAGTGTAACAGAAGGAACGATTAGCTCATGGTTAGTGAAACCAGGCGATACAGTCGAAAAATATGATGCTATCGCGGAAGTTTTAACTGACAAAGTAACAGCTGAAATCCCATCTTCTTTTAGCGGGACAATCAAAGAAATTTTAGCCGAAGAAGATGAAACGTTAGAAGTAGGCGAAGTGATTTGCACAATCGAAACAGTAGAGGCAGGCAGTTCAGAGCCAGTTGCTGAAGTAGAAAAGGCAGAAACTAAAGCGCCTGAAAAACAAGAAACGAAACAAGTTAAATTAGCAGAAGCACCAGCTAGCGGAAGATTTTCACCAGCTGTACTTCGAATTGCTGGTGAAAATAATATTGATTTATCAACCGTAGAAGGCACTGGTAAAGGTGGCAGAATTACAAGAAAAGATTTACTTCAAGTCATCGAAAATGGCCCAGTAGCCGCTAAAGCAGAAGTGAAAAGCACGCCAGAAGCAAAAACAGCCACTCCAACTCCCGTACGTTCAGCTGCCGGCGATAAAGAAATTCCAATTAATGGCGTAAGAAAAGCTATTGCGAAACATATGAGCGTCAGCAAGCAAGAAATCCCGCACGCATGGATGATGGTGGAAGTAGATGCAACTGGACTTGTTCGCTACCGTAATGCAGTCAAAGATAGCTTCAAAAAAGAGGAAGGTTACTCGTTAACTTATTTCGCCTTTTTCATCAAAGCTGTTGCACAAGCCTTAAAAGAATTCCCGCAACTTAACAGTACGTGGGCAGGAGATAAAATCATTGAGCACGCCAATATCAATATTTCCATTGCTATTGCGGCCGGCGATTTATTATATGTTCCAGTCATTAAAAATGCGGATGAAAAATCCATTAAAGGCATTGCTCGCGAAATCAGCGAACTTGCCGGAAAAGCACGTGCTGGCAAACTAAGCCAAGCGGACATGGAAGGTGGTACTTTCACCGTAAACAGTACTGGTTCATTTGGTTCTGTTCAATCTATGGGAATTATTAACCATCCGCAAGCAGCGATTCTTCAAGTAGAATCGATTGTTAAGCGTCCTGTCATTATTGATGATATGATTGCCGTACGCGATATGGTTAACCTATGCCTATCCATCGACCACCGTATTTTAGATGGCTTACTAGCAGGGAAATTCTTACAAGCAATTAAAGCCAATGTCGAAAAAATTTCCAAAGAAAATACAGCGTTGTATTAAAGATGTTTTAATCTAGGTTTAGCGGGTATTGTTTAGTACATCTAGATCCATACCCCTAAACTCCCTAGATGTCTTGGGTAGTACTTTCGGGTGCTGCTCTTTTTTTGAGGGAAAAAATAAAAAAAGTCTGAACCAAATTGGCTCAGACGACGGATACTTATAAAAACATTAATAACCCGGTTAAAACGCTGGATAATACAATCGCGATTAACATTAAAATAACGACAACGCGAACTACTTTTTTATTAGTCATTGCGGAAGAAAACTCCTCTCATAAAGCATTTCAGATATATCCATCTTACTGATAATTAAAGCAAATTTCAAGTGATTTCTTGATTTTTTTAGGCAAATAGGAAGAATGTAGGTGAAAATAAGATGATAGCCAATGTTAAAAAATATTTTACCGAATTAATCCAAATCCCATCCGTTTCTGGGAAAGAAAAAGCTATTTTAACTTACATAAAAAAACATTTAACCAAATTAGATATTCCCTATAGTTTAGACGAAAATTATGGCTTGATTGCGCGAATTCCGGCAACTAGAGAAAAATTTCCAACAATATTTTTCTGCAGTCATGTCGATACGCATCCAACTGCCGCCGCGCCTGTTTTTCAAATCGAGCAAGATGTATTTACTGCTACAAATGGGACTTCTTTAGGCGCAGATGATAAAGCAGCTGTTGCAGCCATGTTAGCGGCAATTGATTATTTTTGCACCGAAAAAACACCACACGGGGAAATTGAATTCATTTTTACAACAAAAGAGGAACTCGGAATGATCGGGATGCGGTTGTTTCCGGAAGAAAAAATTACAGCTGCATACGGATATTGTTTAGATGCGCCAGGCGAAGTAGGCAGTTATCAATTGCAAGCAAGTACGCTAGTTACGATGGAATTTACGATTGCGAGTTCTGATGCTACGCAAATGTCACCAATTTCCATTGCTAGAATGGCGCTACATGCAACACGACCAGGCCGAATTGACCGAGAAAATAAATGGGAAATTCAGTCGTTTTCTGGTGGGATAAATGATGAAAATGAGCAAGATGCCCAATTAGAAGTTCTGTTTACTTCAGCGGCTAGTTTTCGTAAAGCGCTTCTGCATATTCAAACAATTAGAGAACGTTTTGCGCAAACCTGCGAAAAGTATGGCGCGATATTAACGCATGATACGAAACTGATTTACGAAGGGTATCATATTCGCTCCAAGCATCCACTTATGAATATTTTTCAAAAAGCTGCCAAAAAACGCTCTTTAGAAACACATGAAATCCTGTTAGAAGGCGGAACTGATGCGAATGTATTAAATGAAAAGGGTGTCCCAACAATGCTCTTGTCGGCGGGATATGAAAATGCCCACACAGACAAAGAAACGATTTCCGTCAGGCAGTTAGAAAAACTTACACAGCTCGTGATTGACCTAGCAGAATCCGCCAAAAATGAGAAAATTTTACTCAGAAAGCTAAATTAATGAAAAAAAGTCAAATAATTCGGATTGATTCATTGTCCAAGAAGCAATTCTTTGATATAGTAAATGATGTTGATACTTTTATGTGTCATGTTGAAGTAAGACAGATTTTTCTGCCTTAATAAACCGGAAAGGAAGAAGTGCAAAATGGCAAAACAAGAAATTGGCGTTATAGGAATGGGCGTTATGGGCCGCAACTTGGCTCTAAATATTGAAAGCCGCGGTCATACAGTATCTATTTTTAACCGTTCTACTGAAAAAACGAAAGCGGTTATGGAAGAAAATGCGGACAAAAAATTAGTACCAACTTATAGTTTAGAGGAATTTGTCGAATCTCTTGAAGTGCCTCGCCGTATCCTTATTATGGTAAAAGCTGGCGATGCTACAGATATGATGATTGAAGCAGTTAAACCTTTCTTAAACGAAGGCGATATTTTAATCGATGGTGGTAATGCATTCTTTAAAGATACGATTCGTCGTAATAAAGAACTAAGCGAAGAAGGATTTAACTTCATCGGAACTGGTGTATCAGGCGGAGAAGAAGGTGCACTTAAAGGCCCTTCCATCATGCCAGGTGGTCAACGCAAGGCATATGACCTTGTAGCCCCTATTTTACGTGAAATTGCTGCAGTAGCAGACGGAGAACCTTGTGTGACTTATATTGGTCCAGATGGTGCCGGACATTACGTTAAAATGGTGCATAACGGTATCGAATACGGCGATATGCAATTAATTGCAGAAGCTTACACGATTTTGAAAGAAATTGGTGGATTAAGCCACGATGAACTTGCTGATGTATTTGAAGAATGGAATAACGGCGAACTTGATAGCTATTTAATCGAGATCACTAAAAATATCCTAAAAGTAAAAGACGAAGAAACAGGCAAACCAATTGTTGATGTTATTCTTGATAAAGCTGGCCAAAAAGGAACTGGTAAATGGACAAGCCAAAGCGCACTTGACTTAGGTGTTCCACTTTCCTTAATTACAGAATCTGTATTTGCTCGTTATATCTCTGCACTTAAAGACGAACGCGTTTATGCAAGCACTGTTTTAAATGGTCCATCTAACTATCATTTTGAAGGCGACAAAAAAGAATTTGTTGAATCTGTTCGCCGCGCACTTTACTTCAGCAAAATCGCATCTTATGCACAAGGTTTTGCTCAAATGAGAGCTGCTAGCGAAGAGTACAACTGGGATTTACAATACGGCGAAATCGCGAAAATTTTCCGCGCTGGTTGTATTATCCGTGCTCGTTTCCTACAAAAAATTACAGATGCTTATAACCAAGATAAAAACCTTAAAAACTTGCTATTAGATCCTTATTTCAAAGATATCGCGCATAACTACCAAGGCGACCTTCGTACAGTTGTTGCAGAAGCAGTAAAAGCTGGAATTCCAGTGCCAACATTCACTGCAGCAATCAGCTACTACGACAGCTACCGTTCGGAAGTATTATCTGCAAATCTAATTCAAGCACAACGCGACTACTTTGGCGCTCATACGTATGAAAGAATCGACAAACCAGGCGTATTCCATACTGAATGGCCACAAGTAGAAGATTGATTTAAAAATACGGCATCCACTTTCACGAGTGGGTGCTTTTTTTATGAGATTTGAATTAGTAAATCATGGTAAAGTACTAAAAAATACAGGAAATATCTATTTATGCGCTGTTATTAGTTGTTTTTGAGCCAAAGTTCGTTACAATAGTAATAGGAATATAGTGTAATGACCGAAAGAGAGGGTTAGGCCAAATGAATAGAATATTAATCGTAGAAGATGAAAAAAACTTAGCGCGCTTTATTGAATTAGAATTACAACATGAAAATTATGAAACGGCAGTCGCTAATGATGGTCGTGCTGGACTCGAACTTGCATTAAATGAAGAATGGGATGCAATTTTACTTGATTTAATGTTGCCGCATTTAAACGGTGTAGAAGTTTGCCGTCGTGTACGTCAAGTAAAACAAACACCTATTATTATGATAACCGCACGTGACTCTGTCATTGACCGTGTATCAGGACTTGACCACGGAGCAGATGATTATATCGTTAAACCTTTTGCGATTGAAGAATTACTAGCACGTCTTCGTTCGCTATTACGCCGAGTGGAAAATGCAGAGCAATCTGCTAAACAAACGACGCTTCAATACCGAAACTTAATCGTTGAAAAAGAAAATCGAATTGTTAAACGCGATGAAGAAATCATTGACTTAACCAAACGAGAGTACGAACTTTTACTTACATTAATGGAAAATGTCAATATCGTTTTAACACGAGAAGTGCTGCTCAATAAAGTTTGGGGCTATGAAACAGAAGTAGAAACGAATGTAGTAGATGTATACGTTCGTTACTTACGAAATAAAATTGATCATCCTGACGAAGAAAGTTACATCCAAACAGTTCGCGGGACAGGGTATGTGATGCGTACATGACAACTAGCCCATTCTCCTTAAAAAGTCGTTCGTTGAAATTTAAATGGACTTTTGGAGCTAGTGCAGCGATTTTTCTAACATTTTTCTTATTTTCCTATGCGATTTATCAAGGGATTGGGCAAATGTTGCTAAATGAAGAAGAACCGGAAGTAAAAGAACTGCTTCTAGCGACAACAAGTACGTTAACAAATCAAGATTTAACCGACAATGAGGAAATTAAATATTTATTTAACAACGATAAAACCGTTAACCGCAAGTTGCAAGATCAGGTGATTAATCTCTATGATAAAGATGGCCATTTTATTAATAAGTATTATTTTTCTAGAAACCAAGATATCACTAGTATTGATTTTTCGCAGTATTTTGTTAGCGGCACGGATAAATTTATTATGAATAAACCAACGATTGATGGGCAGAAGATGATGACGGCGCAAATGCCGATTGTCGCGGACGATAATACGACCGTGATTGGTTATGCGCAAGTCGTAAACCCGCTCACTTCCTATAATCGGATGATGGATCGACTGCTTGTTACGATGATTTTACTCGGAGCAGTGGCGCTCTTTATTAGTGGAATGCTCGGCTACTTGTTAGCTCAAAACTTCTTGAACCCGCTCACTCGTTTAGCGCGCTCCATGAACGATATCCGTAAAAATGGTTTCCAAAAACGCATCGAAACGCAAACGAATTCTCGAGATGAAATCGGCGAATTGACCGTCGTCTTTAATGATATGATGACGCGCATCGAGACAAGTTTTGAACAGCAAAAACAATTTGTTGAGGATGCTTCCCATGAATTACGGACGCCTGTTCAAATTATGGAAGGCCATTTAAAACTACTGACTCGCTGGGGAAAAGATGATCCGGCGGTACTTGATGAATCATTAAATGCTTCTTTAACAGAACTCGAACGCATGAAAAAATTAGTACAAGAAATGCTTGACTTATCCAGAGCAGAACAAATTTCACAAACAAAAGAATTACAAATTACGGATGTAAATGCGACAGTGGAGCAAGTAAGACGTAATTTTGAAGTTATGTATGAGAATTTCACTTTTACTTTAAAAGAAGATGATACGGATTTACGAGCGCTTATTCAGCATAATCATTTAGAGCAAATCTTAATTATTATTATGGACAACGCCGTGAAGTATTCGGGTGATGGCACAGAAGTGGATATGCATGTTTATAAAGAACAAAAGCAAATCCATATCGATGTGCGTGATTACGGGGAAGGTATCTCACAAGAAGAAATTGACAAGATTTTTAATCGTTTCTATCGTGTAGATAAAGCTAGAAGCCGTGAAAAAGGCGGTAATGGTCTCGGACTTGCGATTGCTAAACAATTAGTCGAAGGATATTTAGGAACGATTAATGCTGTTAGCGAGCCAGATAAAGGCACAACCATCAAAATCACACTTCCATATATTGAACCAAAATCCAAATAGAAAAACCGCAACCTTATGACGAGGTTGCGGTTTCTTTTATTTTTCTTTCTTTTGTTCTTCCACGATTTGTTCAAATTCTTTTTCTTCTTGTTCCATTACTTTAATTTCTGGATGTTTATTCATGTAAAGTTTTTTCGTTAGTAATGTTTGACCTGCTAAGAAGAGTCCGCCGACAGCCCAGTATAATGCTAGAGCAGAAGGAGCTGTAAAGGAAACGAACAAAATCATAATTGGTGACATTAAACCGATAATTTTCATTTGTTTCTTTTGTTCTGGTGAATAACCAATCATTGAAACAAAATATTGTGCTAGATAGACAAGGCCGGCGATAACCGCAAGCACCATATCCGGTGTACCTAGGTTAAACCATAAGAATGTGTGTTCCGCAATTTCAGATGAACCGCGAATCGCATAATAGAACGCCATCAAAATCGGCATTTGAATAAGTAGTGGTAAACAACCCATTTGCATTGGATTGATATTATACTTGGAATACACAGTCATCATTTCTTTTTGGATAGTTGCTTGTTCTTCTTTCGATGTAGCACGTTTTAAACGCGCTTGAATTTCGTCGATTTCCGGTTTAGCAACAGCCATTTTCGATTGCATACCCATTTGAGCTTTGGCAGTACGTAAGTTTAGCGGCATAATTAGCGCACGGATAAGGAGCGTTGTAATAATAATCGCGATCCCGTAATTACCACCAACAAACTTTGCAACAGTCACAATGAAGCTAGTAAATGGTTGAATCAGGTAAGTGCTGAAAAAACCATCTGTATTTTGTGACGGGTCCATACTACAACCTGTAAGTAATAGTAGAGCACCGAGTAAAACGCTAATTAAAATAATATTTTTCTTTTTCAATGTTTCATTTTCCTCCTAAATAGTAAAATAATCACTTTATATGTTGGAAAATGAAAAGCTGTCTTCATCATCAGTGATGGCGCTACATTTCCTAGTTATCGCCAGCCAATTAATAATAAAATTCGGCGAGTTTCTATAAAAATGTGCTCGAAGTGAAATCTTTACTGGCTTTAAGCAGATAGCGTCAGCGGGTAGCACCATTTTCGGTTTTAATAATGTAATTGCCGACCAATAACTGAAGATCGTCAACATTAATAAAAACGTCACTGTGAGTGAAATGAATTCTGGTTCAAGTAAGATTTGCAAAATGGAAATCATGCCACGCAGTCGCTCCTTTCAAGGTTTTAGTACTCATTAACTATAATGCAAAAAGAGCTATAGCACAACTACTATTTTTGGAATTTTAATAAACGATATCAAACGTTTTTCGTTCTTCTACAGGCGCCCCTTTATAAATGTAAACATGCTCGATGCGGCAACCGGGGGAAGGTCCTTTTTTTATTGCATCGATAAATTTATTTAAGTTTTCTTCTTCTGCAATTGCATGGATTTCAACGGAACCATCGTCTAAATTTTTCACTGTTCCACTAATATCGTATTTGTAAGCGACATGTTTTGTGGTGTAACGAAATCCAACACCCTGCACAAATCCAGTTACTCTCAAAATCGCTGTATCTCTAGCCATGGCAAAACCAACTCCTTTTATTTTTCCTCACTACCAGTGTATCTTTTTTTGCCGTTACTTTCAAAAATTTGCATTCCGGTATTTCGAGAAAGCTTATGCTATAATAGGTGTATTATATTTACTGTTGGGAGTTTTTGATATGACAAAATGGAATGTCTATCTAACTAAAGGAGAATACGAGCCTTGGTGGTTTTTCGAGGAGTGGGAAACATCCATT
Organism: Listeria swaminathanii; assembly: GCF_014229645.1. Lineage (GTDB taxonomy): Bacteria > Bacillota > Bacilli > Lactobacillales > Listeriaceae > Listeria > Listeria swaminathanii. Next base: position 1,093,288 of record NZ_JAATOD010000001.1, read on the forward strand.
CAAGCAGAATATTCTTTTTCTGATAAAGAAGCAGCTTTTCTGAAGTACCAAGAATTAGCAGAGGACTTACTGCGGAATTATCCTAACCATCAAACAAAAAAAGATTGTTTGCTTGCTGCTTGGAACGAAGAAGAAGTGGAATATTGTGAGGACTGTGAAGATGATATTCAAACATTTCACGGGCTTATCTTATTTTTAGACGGGGAAGTATATCAACCAACTCCTGATGAGCGAGAAACAATTTTTAAAAATGTTTTAACGTTTGCTTGAGGCGAAAAGAAATTAGTTATTTTTTGGAGGATTAACACATGCAGAAGAACGATGACCTATTAAGAGAACGTCGAAAAGACGAACACGTTGCTCTTGGCGTAAAACAAAATGAGCGGTTAGCGCCATCAAGTTTAGAAGATATCCAGCTAATCGGAACGTCTATCCCGCGCTATAATGTAAAAGATATTGATTTAACAACTACCATTTTTGGGACAAATGTTCCGTTCCCATTTTATATTAATGCGATGACAGGGGGCAGTCGGCATACGAAGAAGATCAATGCTGAACTTGCTGAAATAGCGCGTGAAGTAGCTATCCCAATGGCCGTTGGTTCGCAGTCTGCAGCTCTAAAAAATAGTTCACTCATAGATACGTATAAAATTGTGAGAGAAATTAATCCAAATGGCGTAATTTTAGCGAATGTCAGTCCAGAAGTGGCAATTTCAGACGGCTTGCGTGCAGTCGAAATGTTAGAGGCGAATGCCCTGCAAGTTCATATTAATCCGGCGCAAGAATTAGTTATGCAAGAAGGCGACCGAGCTTTCAGTCACTGGCTGACAAGAATAGAAGAGTATGTAAAACTTTCACCAGTACCAGTTGTTGTGAAAGAAGTTGGCTTTGGTATGACGAGAGAAACCGTTAAGACATTAGCTGAAGTTGGTGTAGAAACAGTCGATTTAGCTGGAAAAGGTGGAACGAATTTTGCGCAAATTGAAAACGATCGTCGCCGTGACCAAGCCTATGACTTTTTACTTGATTGGGGTATTTCGACAGGGCAAGCATTAATCGATATGCAACACGCCGATGCACCGAAGATAGCTTACTTAGCATCAGGTGGCATTCGAAATCCACTAGATATCGTGAAAGCTTTGGCACTTGGAGCAGATAGCGTTGGTATGGCTGGACAAATTATCTATGCACTAAAAAAAGACGGCACAACAAAAACCATCGAAAAACTCGAACTTTGGAAAGAACAGCTACGTGGCTTATTTGTTTTAGCGGATGCCAAAAATATCGCGGAACTAAAGACAACCCCGTTAATCATCAGTGGCGAACTTGCTAACTGGGGAAACTTACGTGGAATTGATTTAATCGGACTTGCGAATAGAAAATAAAAACCAGCTGCTATTTATTTAGCAAAGCTGGTTTTTTATTTATTGAACCATTTCTGGTAAAGTTTCATCAATTGCTTGAAGACGTTCTGTGAATTCTTCTTTAGATAAATTTTTCGTATAAAGATTTGCTGGATGAACGCGGCAATCATGCGAACAACTACGCAAATATTTTTCTTCGTTTTGTGTAGAAGCAAGGATTTGCTTATTACAGTACGGATTAGCACAATTAATGTAACGTTCGCAAGGTGTGCCGTCAAAGTAATCTTTCCCAACAATGGTAGGATTTACTTGATTAATCGGAACCGCGATCCGCTCATCAAAAACGTACATTTGACCGTCCCAAAGTTCTCCTTGTGTTTCTTCATTTTTGCCGTAAGTGGCAATCCCGCCGTGTAGTTGACTAACATCGTCAAAACCAGCTGTTTTTAACCAACCAGAAAATTTCTCACAACGAATGCCGCCAGTACAGTAGGTTACGATTTTTTTGTCTGCAAGTTGCTCACGATTATCTTCAATCCAAGCTGGCAACTCGCGGAAATTTTGAATATCTGGACGGACAGCGCCGCGGAAATGACCAATATCAAATTCATAATCGTTTCGAGCATCTAAAATCACTGTTTCTTCGTCCAAAAGGGCTTCCCGAAACTCAGCTGGTTCTAAGTAAGTCCCAGTTACTTCTAACGGATTTACATCTTCTTCTAAACTTAAACTAACAATTTCAGTACGAGGTCTAACATGCATCTTCTTAAACGCATGAGAGTCAGCTGCATCAATTTTAAAAACCATATCAGCGAAGCGAGCGTCATTTGCCATGTATTCGATATACTTGTTTGTTGCTTCTACTGTTCCAGAAACGGTGCCATTAATCCCCTCAGACGCCACCAAAATCCGGCCTTTCAATTCCATTTCTTTGCAAGCCGCAAGATGCTCTTTTGCAAAAGTTTCTGGATCATCAATCGTTGTGTATTTGTAATATAACAACACTTGATAGTCACTCATAATCTTATCACCCTTCAAAATGTATTTCATGTGTAAGAATAATTCTCCACAAGTTTGCGCATTAATACTATACTATAGCAAATTCAGACTGGCAAGTAACCGAACTGCAAAATAAATGCTTCTTATTATTAACTATATGTACAAGTACAAAACAGCTATGGTATACTTATTAAATATGAAGCGAAAATTTTGTTGATGGAAACGAATCTTGTTTTCATTGCCTAAAATAAAGAATGAAGTAAGGATTGGGCGTGAGCTATGTGCAAATAAATGAATCGTTTATGGAAGAACTAGCTTTAAAAAAAGTAAAACAAGAACGCAGAAAAAGGTTAAAGTGGTTTGTTTATAAATTTTTAATGATTACCTTTGGGGCGATTTTAATGGGGGTTGGGCTGGAGCTTTTCCTTGTAAATAACCGTATTTTAGATGGCGGGGTCGTGGGTATTTCTATTATTATTTCGCAACTAACACCGCTACCACTAGGGGTTTTGACCTTTGTACTTAATATCCCGTTTTTCATTATTGGTTACCGGAAAATCGGCAAGGTATTTGCGCTATTTACACTGTACGGGATTGCGGTCATGTCGATAGTGACACTCGTTTTACATGATATGGATCCAGTGACAGATGATTTGTTGCTAGCTACCGTATTTGGCGGGATGACGCTTGGCTTAGGCGTAGGGCTTGTTATTCGTAATGGTGGGGCGCTAGACGGGACTGAAATTATTTCGATTATCATCAACGGTCGGACGCCATTTTCAACGGGGCAAATTATTATGTTTATTAATATCGTCATTTTTATCATTGCAGGGCTTGTGTTCAACTGGGACCGAGCGATGTATTCATTAATTACATATTTCCTAGCATATAAAGTGATTGATATTGTTATTCAAGGTGTAGATGAATCGAAAAGTGCTTTTATTATTAGTCGCTATTACGAGGAAATCGGTGCAGAAATTATGGAACAACTTGGTAAAGGGGTCACATACTTAGACGCAACTGGCGGATATTCCGGCGATGTAAGAAAAGTAGTTTTCGTTATCGTCTCAAGATTTGAAGAAGTAAAAGTGAAAGCAATTCTGGACGAAATTGATCCAGAGGCATTCTTAGCAGTCGGAGGAAGTATGTCAGAAGTCCGTGGCGGAAAGCTAATGAACACGAAAACACCACACCTATAACAAACAAAAAACCATGTATCTTTTATTCGAGATATATGGTTTTTTGACGAAAGGAAACATTTGTTTGTATAATAGGGCTATAGTATGAGCGACAGAACGAATAGATGTGCTATAATAAAACAAGCAAAAAAAGGAATGGGTGGGACTTGAAATGGCGACACAGAAGAAAAAAACGAGCGGACGAAAAAAATCGTCAACACGTTCAAAGAAAAAACAATCAGCCTCTTTTCGTTTAGAAATAACTGGGGTTGTTTTGATAGCAATAGGAATTATCGGACTTTTACAACTAGGTTTTGTTGGCCGAGGTTTTTTTGCGCTGGCTGAAATGTTTGTTGGTCTTCTAAGCTATGTATTACTTGCTGGAAGTGTGATACTCGGCGGTTACATGGTGATTAGAAGGAAAATGCCGCACCTTTTTAGCAAACGGTTAGTAGGGATTTATCTAATTATTTTAGGTTTTTTAACATATATACATATGTATTTTATTATTCACAACTTAGGGGCAAATGCGTCCGTTATTTCTAGTACATGGAAATTAGTGCTAGAAAATCTATTTAGACCAAATCAAGTGGGCTTTGTTGGTGGAGGGATGATTGGAGCTGTCATTACTTCGATTACGTACTTCTTATTAGACCGTCTCGGCACTAATTTGATTGCTGCGCTACTAATTATTTATGGCTTTTCCCTTGTATCAGGTATTTCTATCCGCCAATTTTTCGCGAAAATAACAGAATTTGTGCGTTACCTATTTACAAAAGGAAAAGTGGCAACGGAAAAAGGCAAAGAAGTAAAAGCAAAACGAGATAAAAAGAAAGCTGAGAAAATCGTAGAAGCAGAGCCAGACGAAGTAATGGATCTAATAGAGCCTGTTCAAGAAGAAAAAGTACCACCGATTATTTCTAATTTCAGCTCAAAAGTGGAACAAGAACAAGCGCCAGTAGAAGAAAAAATAGAACAAAAAGAACCAGCGTTAGAAATGTTCCAACAAGAATCTTTTGAAAATGAGATTTATCAATTACCGCCAGTAGATATTTTAGCTCCAGCCAAAGTGACTGATCAAAGTAAAGAATATGATCAAATTAAAGTGAATGCTAAAAAACTAGAAGATACCTTTGAAAGTTTTGGTGTAAAAGCGAAAATTACACAAGTACACCTTGGACCAGCTGTTACAAAATACGAGGTACAGCCATCTGTTGGTGTCAAAGTAAGTAAAATTGTTTCTTTAAGTGATGATATCGCCCTTGCTTTAGCTGCAAAAGATATCCGTATCGAAGCGCCAATTCCTGGAAAATCCGCGATTGGTATTGAGGTAGCAAATCAAAATGTGGCAATGGTATCCTTACGTGAAGTGTTAGAAAACAACCCTAAAAACAATCCAGAAGAGAAATTACAAATCGCGCTTGGTCGTGATATTTCTGGTGAAGCAATGATGGCTAGTTTGGATAAAATGCCCCATTTACTTGTCGCAGGGGCAACTGGTAGTGGGAAATCTGTTTGTATTAACGGTATTATTACGAGCATTTTACTTCGCGCTAAACCACATGAAGTGAAAATGATGATGATTGATCCAAAAATGGTCGAGCTAAATGTGTATAACGGCATTCCGCATTTACTTGCACCCGTTGTAACCAATCCTAAAAAAGCAGCACAAGCTTTACAAAAAGTTGTTGCTGAGATGGAACGCCGCTATGATTTATTCTCACATACTGGTACACGTAATATGCAAGGCTACAACGATTACGTGAAAAAACAAAATGAACTCAATGATGAAAAACAACCAGCGTTGCCATTTATCGTTGTTATTGTAGATGAATTAGCTGATTTAATGATGGTTGCTTCAAACGATGTAGAAGATGCAATTACACGACTTGCGCAAATGGCACGTGCGGCGGGAATACATTTAATTATCGCAACGCAACGACCATCTGTTGATGTTATTACCGGCGTTATTAAAGCAAATATCCCATCTCGAATTGCTTTTGCTGTATCAAGTTCCATTGACTCAAGAACCATTTTGGATATGGGTGGGGCAGAGAAATTACTAGGACGAGGAGACATGCTTTTGCTGCCAGTTGGATCAAGTAAGCCAACGCGGATTCAAGGAGCTTTTTTATCTGATGCAGAGGTAGAAGATGTTGTTAATTACGTTATTTCACAACAAAAAGCACAATATAGCGAAGAAATGATTCCTGATGATATTCCAGAAGTTGAGGGAGAAGTGACGGATGAACTTTATCATGAAGCGGTAGAACTTGTTGTAGAAATGCAAACAGCTTCCGTTTCGATGTTACAAAGAAAATTCCGAATCGGCTATAATCGTGCGGCAAGATTGATTGATGAGATGGAACAAAGAGGCGTTGTTGGCCCGCATGAAGGCAGCAAGCCAAGACGAGTGAATGTTGAAATTAGCCCTGAACACGAATAAAAAAAGGTTGCGACTAAAAATCGCAACCTTTTTTTATGAAAGTAAATCCTGTTTTTGTGCTTGAATTTCTTTTTTACTAGATGCATATTTTGTTTGCGTTCGGTCAAGCAGTTCATCAAAGAATTTCGGTAACTCAGACTCGCTAAGTTCCACGCCTTCCGCTGTGATACCGCCTTTTGTGGCAACCCGTTCAATCAATCCGCTAAATGTATAATCTTCTTCCACTAACAGCTTGGATGTGCCCGCTAAAGCAAAATTAATCATCTGGAACACTTCGGCATCCGAAAGTGAAGATCTCCTAAGAGCAGCCTCCACGAATTGCTCAAAAATAGCAGCAATAATACCAGGGGAAGAGCTAGTTAAATCACTTGCAATATCGATATTTTCTTCGCGAATGGTCATAACATGTCCAAAATGCTCAAATGTGCTTTCTAACCAAGTGCTATTCGTTTTAGTAACAGTATCCGCATGCGCGATTAAAGTGGTTCCTACGCCAACAGCAGTCGTAATAGAAGGGATTAATTTACTAATTTGTAACTCAGGAGAGATAGCCAAAATATCCGAAGTGCTAACTCCCGCCGCGATGGAAACTACATGACGTTCCGATGTTAGTACTGCCGCACAATCTTTTATAATTGGCAAAACAGCAAGCGGTAATTTACAAATAAAGCTGTGCGCTGCTTTTGTAAATACTTCTGCTTCATGACTAGCTAATTCCGCGGTTGGATATTTATCATAAAATTGTTTAAAATGCTCGTTTTCGGAACTGGAATAAAGGATGATTTCTTCGGGAGCTGCAACCTCAGTTTCAATTATTTTAGTCGCAATTAACGACGCCATGCTTCCAAAACCAATAAACCCTATTTTTGTCATTTTCATCCCGCCTTTCATCATTGATTTTTATTATGAAGGGAATAAAATCGGATTGCAACTAAATTTGATTGTTTGCTTTTTCACGTTAACGCGCTTGTGCCTAAGGATTGACGAAAAAGCGAATGATTCCGATAGAATTAAATTTTCTGAATTCATTTGCATTAAAAATTTATGAAGTTGGTTATTTATTTATTTTATTTTCCATGTTATATTAAGAACAGTTGGAGAAGACGTTAAATGTTTTTGTGCGTTTTCCGAAAAAGGGACCATACATAATTTTCTAATACGCGCCTGAATGTTTGTTTTGACAGATAGCTCTAACTAACATTATATCTCTCGGGAGGGGTTTTAAGGTGAAAAAGCGTACATTTGCTTTAGCACTATCAATGATTATTGCTTCTGGCGTTATCCTAGGTGCTTGTGGTTCGAGCAGCGACGATAAAAAAAGTAGCAGTGATAAGAGCAGTAAAGATTTTACAGTAGCAATGGTAACAGATACTGGTGGTGTTGATGACCGTTCGTTTAACCAATCTGCATGGGAAGGCTTACAAAAATTTGGTAAAGCTAACGACATGGAAAAAGGTACTGATGGTTACAACTACTTGCAATCAGCTTCTGAAGCAGACTACAAAACAAACTTAAACACTGCTGTTCGTAGCGACTATGATTTAATTTATGGAATTGGTTACAAACTGAAAGATGCAATTGAAGAAGTTTCTAAACAAAAACCTAAAAATCAATTCGCTATTGTTGATGACACAATTGATGACCGTGATAATGTAGTAAGTATTGGATTTAAAGATAACGATGGTTCTTACCTAGTTGGTGTTGTAGCCGGCTTAACAACAAAAACAAATAAAGTTGGATTTGTTGGTGGGGTAAAAGGAACTGTTATCGACCGTTTTGAAGCTGGTTTCACTGCTGGTGTAAAAGCTGTTAATCCTAACGCACAAATTGATGTGCAATATGCAAACGATTTCGCTAAAGCAGACAAAGGACAACAAATCGCTTCTTCCATGTATTCAAGTGGAGTTGACGTAATTTTCCATGCTGCTGGTGGTACTGGTAACGGTGTCTTTGCAGAAGCTAAAAACTTGAAGAAAAAAGATCCTAGCCGTGCTGTTTGGGTAATCGGTGTTGACCGTGACCAATGGGACGAAGGAAAAGTTACAGCAAACGATGGCAAAGATTACAATGTAACACTTACATCTGAAATCAAACGCGTTGATATCGCTGTTGATGACCTTGCAACTCGTGCTAAAGCTGGAGATTTCCCAGGCGGAACTAAAATTGAATACGGTCTTGATAAAGATGCTGTAGGGCTTTCTGAACATCAAGATAATATTTCAAAAGACGTTTTAGCTAAAGTAGAAGAATACAAACAAAAAATCGTTGATGGGGACATTAAAGTTCCAGAAAAACCTTGATTTTATAGTTATAAAAACTGAGTAATACGAACGAAGTAAAACCTTTTATGAAAGTCGGCATGGAACACGCCGACTTTCATAAAAAATTAATTTGTAAGCGTTTTAATTTGATAGGTAAACCCTTTTACTAAAAGAAAATAATCGGTATATTGGAATTTATGATTGCAATGAATGCCATTTAGAAATAAAATAAGGAGATGGCTTTTTTAATCGCTTAAAAATGCAAGGCAAGCTTTCGTACATAGATGGTATAATAAAACGTGTTTTTACAACATACCAAAGCATTTAAGCGAGGAAGTCATTGAACAACAAACGGATAAAAAACTCGGAACCTTCTTCGGGAGGAAGTACGGGGAGAGGCGGCGTCCTTCGAGAGAATCGCGCGTGTGGCTGTTTTTCCAGTTTGAACCAGACGACAAGGGGAGTGAAGAAGTGGACTTTGTTATTGAAATGTTAGGAATCAGGAAGGAATTCTCTGGATTTGTAGCAAATGATAACATTACCTTACAGTTAAAGCAGGGAGAAATTCATGCTTTGTTAGGTGAGAATGGCGCAGGGAAATCTACGCTAATGAATGTCTTGTTTGGTTTATATGAACCAGATGGTGGCGAAATTCGTGTTCGTGGTACGAAAGAAAATATTAATAGCCCGAACAAAGCGAATGAGCTTGGAATCGGAATGGTCCATCAGCATTTCATGTTAGTGGATAAATTCACGGTTGCAGAAAATATCATCCTTGGTAAAGAGCCAAGCAAATTCGGTGTTATCGAAAAGAAAAAAGCGATTGAAGAAATTAAAGAAATCTCTGATCGTTATGGCTTGCGAGTTGATCCAAATGCGGTTGTGCGCGATATTTCTATCGGTATGCAACAACGTGTGGAAATTCTAAAAACACTTTATCGTGGCGCAGACATCTTAATTTTTGATGAGCCAACAGCTGTTTTAACACCCCAAGAAATCAAAGAACTGATCCAAATTATGCGTTCTCTTATAAAAGAAGGCAAATCAATCATTTTAATTACACATAAACTAAAAGAAATCATGGATGTTTGTGATCGTGTAACTGTTATCCGCCGTGGTAAAGGCATGGGTACAGTAAACGTTCCAGAAACAACACCACAAGATTTGGCTAATTTAATGGTTGGCCGTGAAGTCGTCTTTACAACAGAAAAAATTGACGCAACTCCTGGAAAAGATGTTTTAGAAGTAAAAGATTTAGTTGTAAAAGAAAGTCGCGGAGTTGAAAGTGTTCGCGGACTTAATTTGACTGTCAGAGCTGGCGAAATCGTCGGAATAGCTGGAGTCGATGGTAATGGTCAAAGTGAACTTATTTCAGCGATTGCAGGCCTTTCTAAAGTAACTAGTGGTAGCATTCTTCTAAACGGCGAGCATATCGAAAACAAAAAACCCCGTAAAATTACGGAAGCTGGTTTAGGACATATTCCAGAAGACCGTCATAAACATGGTTTAGTTCTCGAAATGTCCCTAGGAGAAAATATTGCTTTACAAACATATTATAAAAAACCTATTTCTAGCAAAGGTTTCTTAAATCATAAAGCAATGTACGACTTTGCGCGTGAGTTAATTGAAGAATACGATGTTCGTGCAAGTAGCGAATACGTAGCAGCAAAATCACTTTCTGGTGGTAACCAACAAAAAGCGATTATTGCAAGGGAGATACACCGTAATCCAGATTTCTTAATTGCGGCTCAACCAACACGTGGACTAGATGTTGGTGCAATTGAATTCATTCATAGACGCTTGATTGAACAACGAGATAACGGAAAAGCTGTATTACTTATGTCGTTCGAATTAGATGAAATCATGAATGTGAGTGACCGTATCGCGGTTATTTACGAAGGGAAAATCGTTGCTATTGTTGATCCGAAAGAAACAACGGAGCAAGAACTTGGCCTAATGATGGCTGGTTCATCCAAACAGGAAGCGGAAATGGGGGAGAAAGAGCATGTCTAAACGACTACAAGCATTAGTTATCCCAGTTACAGCCGTTATCCTTGGACTTATCTGCGGTGCGATTATCATGCTTATTTTTGGATATGACCCAATTGCAGGTTACTCAGCACTTGTAGAAGGTGTTATCGGAGAACCTTTCTACATCGGTGAAACTATTCGCCAAGCTACACCATACATTTTAGTTGGTCTATCTGTTGCTGTTGCTTTTAAAGCCGGACTTTTCAATATCGGTGCAGAAGGTCAAATGCTTATGGGGTGGTTAGGTTCAATCATCATCGCAGTAAACTTTGATGGTTTGACAAAATGGATTCATTTACCACTTGCGATTATCACTGGTATGGTTTTCGGTGCGATTTGGGCATTTATTCCAGGTATTTTAAAAGCAACTTTACGTGTAAATGAAGTTATTGTAACGATCATGCTTAACTACACAGCACTTTATATTTTCAACTATGTTGTACAAAACTTACTTACAGATGGTTTAGATAAAACGCAAGAAGTTCATGCGTCTGCGTCTTTACAATCTGAATTATTACAATCACTTACAGATTATTCATCGCTACATTGGGGAATATTGATTGCCCTTGGTTTTGCACTTATTATTTGGTTAATGTTAAACAAAACTACTTTCGGTTATGAAATCGAAGCAGTTGGATTTAACGAAAATGCATCGCAATATGCCGGTATGAGTGTTAAGAAAACAATTATCTTTTCCATGGTTATTGCCGGAGCGCTTGCTGGTCTTGGTGGCGTAATGGAAGGCCTTGGAACATATGGAACGGCTTATGTACTAACTTCTTCTCCAGGAATTGGTTTTGACGGTATCGCCGTTGCCTTACTCGGAGGAAGTTCTCCAATTGGGATTGTCTTCTCTGCCATCTTGTTCGGAGCTCTAAAAGTCGGAGCACTAAACATGCCAGCAGTCGCAGGCGTTCCAAACGAATTAGTCAATGTAATTATCGCTCTGATTATCTTCTTTGTGGCATCCAGCTACATTATCCGCTGGGCGATGGCAAAATTTAAGAAGGGGGCGAAAGCAGAATGACAGCCATTTTAGCGACAATTGTTTCTAGTACACTGCTTATGGCAGGCCCACTAATTTTTACTGCTCTCGGGGGCGTTTATTCAGAACGAGGCGGTGTGGTCAATATTGGACTAGAAGGTATGATGGTAATGGGAGCATTCTCGGCTATCGTCTTCAACCTTACTTTCCAAGATACTTTTGGCAATTTAACTCCTTGGATATCACTTATCGCGGCGATGGTCGTTGGGGGATTATTCTCTCTTGTACACGCCGTTGCAACTATTAATTTCCGCGCTGACCACGTAATCAGTGGTGTAGCGATTAACTTTTTAGCAACTGGTCTATCTTTATTCCTTGTAAAAGTAATTTACGATAAAGGCCAAACAGATCAAATTAAGTACTACTTTGGTAAACCGGATATTCCTGTTTTGAGTGATATTCCAGTCATTGGTGAAATTTTCTTCAAAAACATTCCGGTAATGAGTTATGTGGCGATTATTTTCGCTATCGTATCTTGGTTTATTATTTACAAAACACGCTTTGGTCTTCGTCTTCGTTCTGTAGGGGAACATCCACTTGCAGCAGACACAATGGGAATCAAAGTTCGTTGGATGAGATACCAAGGTGTTATCATTTCTGGTATTCTTGGTGGTCTAGGTGGCGCGGTTTACGCCCAATCCTTTACACTTGATTTCGGACATGCAACTATTTCCGGTCAAGGTTATATGGCCCTTGCAGCGATGATTTTTGGTAAATGGAATCCGCTTGGAGCGATGGGAGCAGCGATTTTCTTCGGTTTTGCGCAATGTTTGGCAATTACCGGTGGATCACTACCCTTCTTCAAAGACATTCCAGACGTTTACTTACAAATTGCGCCTTATGTATTAACAATCCTTGCGCTTGTTGGCTTTATCGGTAAATCCGAAGCGCCAAAAGCAGACGGTGTGAACTACATTAAAGGTAAATAATACGAGCAAACAGTCTAGATTAAATTCTAGGCTGTTTTTTTATGCTAGAAAATTGTGTGTCACAACAACTTACGATACAATAGGAAAGTGAGATCATTGCTTGAAAGGAGCATTATAATGACAGACAAAATATTTCAAGAAAAAGTTGGCCCAGTTGCCCTGACAATTGTTCCAACCCAAAAATATAAATCCAATAAGATTGTTTTTAAATTTCGCGCTCCATTAGAAAGAGAAACAGTAACTAAACGGGCTTTGCTTTCGATTTTATTAGAAACAAACAGTAAAAAATATCCAACTCAAACGGATTTTAGAAAACAATTAGCAAACCTTTATGGTGCCAATTTTTATACAACAACTGCCAAAAAAGGCAATGAACATGTACTGACCGTTATTTTCGATATGATTGACGGACAATATGTATCTGATGGCAATCATATTTTAGAAGACGCTTTTGCTTTTATAGAAGAAGCATTATTCCACCCAAACGTGGCAAATGGCGCGTTCAATGAAGAAACACTTGCTCGTGAAAAAGAGAATTTAAAAAGTAGTTTAGAAGGCATTTACGATGATAAAATTCGTTTTGCATCTAAACGTTTAATAGAGGAAATGTTCCGAGATGATGCGTTTCGCTTTGGTTCAGCGGGCATCTTAGAAGATATTGATGCTATCACAGCAAAAGATTTATACGAATACTATTTACAATTTATCGCAGAAGATACGGTCGAAATATTCATTTGTGGAGATGTAACAAAAGAAGAAGTAATGCCGCTTATCGAAAAAATGGCTTTTGCCCCGCGTGCTGACCGTAAAGGTGTTTTTTATACAAAAGAAGCGCCAAAAGAAGTACGTGTCATTCATGAACAACAAGCGATTAACCAAGGGAAACTTGTGCTTGGTTATCAAACCGATACATTGTTCGGAGATGAAGATTTCGTTGCGCTACAACTTGCTAACGGTCTTCTTGGCGGATTTGCAAATTCCAAAATATTCATCAATGTGCGTGAAAAAGCGAGCCTAGCTTATTACGCCTCTAGCCGAATTGATTCTTTCAAAGGTTATATGGTTATTTCAGCCGGAATTGATGAAGTGAATTACGAACAAGCATTGTCCATCATTGAAGAACAAGTCGTTGCAATGAAACAAGGCGATTTTACAGAAGATGAGTTGAATCAAACAAAAGAAATGCTTATTAACCAATTGCTTGAAACAAATGACCAGGCACAAGGCCTAATCGAGCTCGTGTATAACAATGTTTTACGTGAAGCGAACTTAGACCTAGAAAATTGGATTGCCAAAATTAAACAAGCAACGAAAGAAGAAGTCGTTGCTGCTATTAATAAAATTAAACCAGACACCATTTATTTCTTGAGCAAGGGAGGAGAAGAACTTCATGGAAAAAATAACATTTGAGCAAGTAAAAGAAGCTGTATATCATGAGAAAATGGCCAATGGCTTACAAGTCTATCTTCTTCCAAAACAAGGATTTAGTAAGACCTATGCCGTATTCACCACAAACTACGGGGCAATCGATAATAACTTCGTCCCAATTGGCGAAACGGAATTCACGAAAGTTCCGGACGGCATTGCCCATTTCTTAGAGCATAAAATGTTTGAAAAAGAAGACGGCGATGTATTCTTTAAATTTGGCGAAAAAGGCGCGTTCACTAATGCGTTCACCTCTTTTACAAAAACAGCTTATCTTTTCTCAAGTACTTCTCGCGTAGAAGAAAACTTGGAAACGTTAATTGACTTTGTACAAGAGCCATATTTCACTGAAGAAACTGTGGAAAAAGAAAAAGGCATTATCGGCCAAGAAATCAGAATGTACGATGACGATCCTGATTTCCGCGCTTATTTTGGCGTAATCGAAAACATGTACCATAATCACCCAGTAAAAATTGACATCGCTGGAACGGTCGAATCCATCGCAGAAATTAACAAAGATTTACTATACCTTTGTTATAACACGTTCTATCATCCGAGCAATATGGTACTTTTTGTTGTAGGGAACTTAGAGCCTGAACAAATGATGAATCAAATTCGCGCCAATCAAGCGAAAAAAGAATTTGCTGAAGCGGCGCCAATCAAACGTCATTTCCCAGAAGAACCGAAAACCGTTGCTGTAAAAGAACGTAAAATCCATTTCCCAGTTCAAATCGCTAAAAATTTAGTGGGGATTAAAGAAGATATTGGTTCTCTAGAAGGACAAGCAGCATTAAAACAAGAAATTATCGGTGATGTTGCATTAGAAATGCTATTCGGTACAACATCCGACACATACTTGAAGTTATATAACGAAGGAATTATTGATGATACTTTCGGCTATGATTATACGCTCCAAGATAGTTTTTCGTTCGTTTTAGTTGGCGGAGACGCAAAAGACCCGGACAAGCAAACTGCTAAAATTAAAGAAGCTATCCAAGCGGCAGCTAAAAGTGGTTTAGACGAAGCCGATTTAGCTCTCGTTAAACGTAAACGCATCGGTCAATTTTTACGCTCGCTGAATTCACCAGAGTTTATCGCTAACCAATTTAGTCAATACGTTATGAAATCAGCTTCTCTATTTGATATTTTACCTTTAATGGAAAATGTAACTTTAGAAGAAGTAAATAGTTTCGTTAAAAACTTGGATCAAGAAGAGCGAACAACGAGTTTCCAATTGCTTCCGGAGCAATAAACAAATTTATGTCTTTTTTTAGTATAATAAATGGCATAAATTCCTGAGTCATGCTATCATAAAAGAAATAGACTGGAAAGGGTTGCCTTTTTTTGGATAAAGAGATAAAATATGCTTTTGTAACTGGAGCTAGCGGAGAGATTGGACAAGCGATTTGTTTATCACTTGCGAAAGCTGGCTGGAACTTGTATCTTCACTATTATCAAAATAAAGAGGCAGTAGAAAAATTATTGCCACAATTACAAGCGGAAGAAGTAGATGTTATGCTTATTCAAGCTGATTTTGATGATTTGACAAGTTTAACCAAAATGGAGAAGCAAGTTTTTCAAGTAGACGCATTTATTCATGCAGCAGGGCACGCCCACTATAGTTTATTCCAGGATACTACAGACACCAACATAGCTGAATTATGGAACGTTCATATGTTCATGCCAATGAGATTAATTCGTACTTTTATGCCAAAACTAATGAAAAGTAACCAAGGTAGAATTATTTTCATTAGTTCCATATGGGGAGAAATTGGTGCGTCAATGGAAGTAGCGTATTCAACTGTAAAAGGTGCGCAAATAGCCTTTTGCCGGGCGCTAAGCCAAGAAGTTGGCCTTTCTGGTATAACGGTTAATGCGGTTACGCCAGGAGTTGTCGAAACAAAAATGATGGATCAATTTTCAGACGATGAAAAAGAAATACTTCGTCAAGAAATCCCTTTAAAACGTTTTGCAAAACCCGAAGAAATTGCAGAAACTGTAGAATTTTTAACAAGTAGAAAAGCAAGCTATATCACTGGAGAAGTTTTGCGCTTAAATGGCGGTTGGCTTATGTAATTTTTAGCAAAAAAATGGAAATTTGAAATTAGTAATGGTAGGTGTTTAATTTTGACAGAACTCGGTGATAAACTGAAACAAGCTAGACGTGAAAAAGGACTCAGTTTAGACGACTTGCAACAAATAACGAAAATTCAAAAACGTTATTTAGTAGCGATTGAAGAAGGAAATTATGCTGTAATGCCTGGTAAATTTTATGCAAGGGCATTTATTAAACAATATGCAGAGGCAGTTGGGCTAGATAGCGCAACACTTTTCAATGAGTTTGAAAGCGAAGTTCCTGAAACACCGCAACAAGAAGTAGTTAATAATGAGCCAACACGAGTACAAAGTAAAAGAAATCCAATGCCTGCGCAATCTGTAGGCAATCAATCTAACACGCGTAATCGTTTCTTTGATATTTTACCAAAAATCCTTATCGCTTTATTTATTGTGTTTATTCTTTTCATCGTGTGGTTCTTCTTGCTTAATAAACAAGATAACTCCACAGAAAAAGTGAAAACAGACACAAGTAATCCTACTGTAAAAGTAGAAGATTCAACTAAAAGCGAGGACAAAAGCAAGGATACAGAGAAAAAAGATACGACATCAGACGAAGATAAATCAACAGATACAACGGACAAAGCGGAAGATACATCCAAAGAAGTAGAAGTGACTAAAGGAGAAACATCTGGTAATGCCACTACGTACACAGTGAAAAATACCGATAAAATGACCTTATCACTTAGCGCAACGGGTGATTCATGGATCGGCGTGTCAGATGCAAATGGCAGCACGATTCAAAACATAACGCTATCAACACAAAATCCGTCAACTGAAATTGATTTAGGTGATAATAAGACAGTTTCTATTGTTATTGGGAATTCTCCTGTTACAACCGTGAAAATCAATGGTAAACAGCTGGAACTTGCTCCTGACCTTGTTAAACAAGTATTAACAATTAATTTAGAAGCAAGCGATACTACTAGCTCGGATGCTGAATAATTTGTTTTATATGGCGAAATCTGCTCATTAGATTTCGCCAACATTTTTTATAATTACATACTTTTTAAATGTAAAAAAGGAGAGAAAAAGATGAATTTACCAAATAAATTGACGGTCATCCGTATTTTTATGATACCAATTTTTGTCATTCTTTGTGTAGTACCATTTGACTGGGGAAGCGTTACTTGGCTTGATTCGACTATTCCGGTTACAAGTTTAGTGGCAACGATTATTTTTATCGTGGCGGCCCTTACAGACTGGTTTGACGGACATTTAGCACGTAAGTATAACTTAATTACTAACTTTGGGAAGTTTGCAGATCCAATGGCAGACAAACTACTTGTAGCAGCGGCATTTATTATTCTTGTAGAAATGCATATTGCTCCATCATGGGTAGTCATTTTGATTATTAGCCGTGAACTTGCTGTTACTGGTTTACGTTTACTATTAGTTGAAGGCGGCGAAGTACTTGCAGCTGGTCAACTTGGGAAAATTAAAACATTCACACAAATGATTGCTATCCCACTTATGTTATTAAATAATTTCCCATTTGCTTGGACAGGCATTCGTATAGATTTAGTTTTCTTATATGTATGTGCATTCTTTGCAGTATGGTCCGGAATCGATTACTTCTACAAAAACCGTGGTGTATTCAAAGGTTCAATGTAATAAATAAAAAAAGCATACCGATGTGTGCTTTTTTTCTATACAAAAAGATAGAATGGGGATGAAAGATAATGGCAAGTGCAGAGATTATTGCGGTAGGTACAGAGTTATTGCTTGGACAAATTGTGAATTCTAATGCTGCGTTCATTTCACAAGAATTAGCAGCTGACGGAATATATGTCTATCATCATA
Organism: Listeria swaminathanii; assembly: GCF_014229645.1. GTDB lineage: Bacteria > Bacillota > Bacilli > Lactobacillales > Listeriaceae > Listeria > Listeria swaminathanii. The sequence goes on from NZ_JAATOD010000001.1 coordinate 1,110,884, forward strand.
CGGTGGTTGGAGATAATCCTGCCCGTTTGAAAGAAGTTATTGAGATTGCGGAAAAACGCAGCGATATTTTAATTTTTACTGGCGGATTAGGCCCAACAGAGGACGATATTACAAAACAAATTTTGGCAGCTCACTTACAAAAACAATTAGTAGAAGATGAGTATCACATGCATAAAATTAACGAATATTTTGCTTCAAGAAATAAAACGATGACAGAAAACAACAAATTGCAAGCGGTGATTATTGAAGGCTCTATTGTTTTAAATAATGACTTTGGTTTTGCGGCTGGAATGTATTTAAAAGAAAATCAGCATACCTATATTTTGCTTCCGGGACCACCGTCTGAAATGAAGCCGATGTTTACGAGTTATGCAAATCCACTTCTTTTAAGCGAAAGCGGCGATCAAAATATTTTAGAATCTAAAATCATGCGCTTTTTCGGTATTGGAGAATCTCAGTTGGCAGCCGATTTAAACGATTTAATTATCACGCAAGTCAACCCAACTATTGCTACTTATGCTGGGGATAATGAAGTAGTTGTCCGAATTACGGCAACGGCTAAAACTAAAGAAGAAGCAAGCGCGCTTGTTAATGAAACAGAACAAGAAATATTGCGCCGCGATGGTACTTTTTTATATGGTTACGGAGAAGTTTCTTTGTCAGAACTAGTGACGGCAATGCTATTAGAAAAAGAGCTAACAATCTCTGCAGCTGAAAGTTTTACAGCTGGATTATTCCAAGCAGAAGTTGCTCACTTTCCCGGCATTTCTAAAATTTTCAAAGGTGGTATGGTGACTTACAGTGAGGAAACGAAACAATCTATATTACAAGTATCTCCCCAAGTAATAAAAGAAAAAGGCGTTGTTAGTGCTGAATGTGCGAAGGAAATGGCTGAAAATGTAAGCCGCCTTTGTAACACGGATATTGGAATCAGTTTTACAGGTGTTGCAGGTCCAGACAGCTTAGAAGGACATCCCGCCGGTACGATTTGGATTGGTTTAAGCATTAAAGGCCACGACACAGAAGCTTTTCAATTTGTTTATGGAAGAGATCGAAATCATAATCGCCGCCGTGCAGTAAAACAAGGATTTCAGTTAATTAAGCAATTTTTAGATACAAATAGGTAATTTTCGCTAAGTAGAAATGAAAAAATCACGTAAAAAAATCAAAAATAAGCAATAAAAAAGTATTAGACGAACGCTCGAAATCCCGTTATAATGGGGAAGAAAGCAGCCGGTGCTTACACAAAATAAAAAATACGAATAAATGTTCGCTTTTTGCTTGCTTCTCACTCTAAAATGCGTTATAGTAATTTTAGGAAAAACATTCTAACTGTTTTTTGAGAGAGAAGAAGTAGAAAAACAGCTATTAGGATATTTATGAAGGAGGCAACAATGTGAATGATCGTCAAGCGGCATTAGACCAAGCATTAAAACAAATTGAAAAACAATTCGGTAAAGGTTCCATTATGAAATTAGGGGAACATTCAGATCAAAATATATCTACTATTTCTAGTGGTTCATTAGCATTAGATATCGCTTTAGGAGTCGGCGGATACCCTCGTGGACGTATTATTGAAGTATACGGACCAGAGAGTTCTGGTAAAACAACTGTTGCACTTCACGCGATTGCAGAAGTACAAGCGCAAGGCGGAACAGCAGCATTTATTGATGCAGAACACGCGTTAGATCCAGCGTATGCCAAAAATCTTGGCGTAAATATTGATGAATTATTACTATCTCAACCAGATACAGGTGAGCAAGCTTTAGAAATTGCAGAAGCATTAGTTCGAAGTGGTGCAGTTGATATGTTAGTAATTGACTCTGTTGCAGCACTTGTACCACGTGCTGAAATCGAAGGCGAGATGGGTGATGCGCATGTTGGTTTACAAGCTCGTTTAATGTCCCAAGCATTGCGTAAACTTTCCGGTGTTATTAATAAATCAAAAACCATCGCTATTTTCATTAACCAAATTCGTGAAAAAGTTGGTGTTATGTTCGGTAACCCAGAAATCACACCAGGTGGACGTGCGCTTAAATTCTACTCTACTGTTCGTTTAGAAGTAAGACGTGCTGAACAATTAAAACAAGGTACAGATGTAATGGGTAACAAAACGAAAATCAAAGTTGTAAAAAATAAAGTAGCACCACCATTCCGTATTGCAGAAGTAGACATTATGTACGGCGAAGGTATTTCGCGTGAAGGTGAGCTTGTTGATATGGCTGCGGAAGTAGATGTAATCAATAAGAGCGGTTCATGGTATTCTTACAAAGAAGAACGTATCGGCCAAGGTCGTGAAAACGCAAAACAATATCTGAAAGAACATACAGATATTCGTGACGAGATTTCTAAGCGCGTTCGTGAAGAGTATGAAATTGACGGTAACAAAGAACCTCTTGACGAAAAAGAAGAAACATTAAGCTTACTAGATGACGAATAAATAACACTAAATACGTGATAGGAATTTACTTCCTGTCACGTATTTTTTACTATTTTAAAAAAACTAGGGAAAATAAGCTGACATTTCATTCCTTTCCTTGACATTGTATGCTTTGACCTATAAAATTAAGTTGTATATTTTATATTGCTGGGAGACAAGGGGGAAGTTTTTCCTTTGAAAATCGGCTTCAACTGAATGGGGAGATTAGCACTCGGTTGTTGATGAAAAATACGCATGTGCCAGAATTCTGGCCACCGACATAACAATAACGAAAATTGAATAGCAAAGGAGGTGTAAGGATGACAATCGCAATCACGATCATCTCCAGTTTGCTTTTCTTAATCGTCGGTCTAGTTGTTGGTTCTCTAATTTTTAAATCTAGTACAGAGAAAAAACTGGCTGCTGCAAGGGGGACTGCTGAATTAATTGTGGAAGATGCAAAGAAAGAAGCAGAAACTACAAAAAAAGAAGCATTGCTTGAAGCGAAGGAAGAGAATCATAGGTTACGTACTGAAATCGAAAATGAACTTCGTGGGCGAAGAACAGAGACACAGAAAGCAGAAAATCGCTTATTGCAAAGGGAGGAAAACCTCGACCGTAAAGATACTTCTTTAAGTAAACGAGAAGCTACACTTGAAAGAAAAGAGGAGAGTATCAGTAAACGTCAACAACAAATTGAAGAGAAAGAAAGCAAACTAGCTGAGATGATTCAAGCGGAGCAGACAGAACTCGAAAGAATTTCTGCGCTCAGCAAAGAAGAAGCGAAATCTATCATCCTTAACCAGGTAGAAGAGGAATTAACACATGATACAGCTATCATGGTCAAAGAATCAGAAAACCGGGCCAAGGAAGAGTCGGATAAAAAAGCAAAGAATATTCTCTCACTAGCTATCCAGCGTTGTGCAGCTGATCATGTGGCAGAAACAACAGTATCTGTTGTTACCTTACCAAATGATGAGATGAAAGGACGGATTATCGGACGTGAAGGACGTAATATCCGTACGCTTGAGACACTAACAGGGATTGATTTGATAATTGATGATACGCCGGAAGCAGTTATACTTTCCGGATTTGATCCAATTCGACGTGAAATCGCTAGAATCGCCTTAGAAAAACTTGTTCAAGATGGAAGAATCCATCCAGCTCGAATTGAAGAAATGGTGGACAAAGCCCGTAAAGAGGTGGACGAACACATTCGTGAAGTCGGGGAACAAGCAACATTTGAAGTTGGAATTCATTCCATCCATCCTGATTTGATAAAAATTCTTGGCCGCTTGCGTTACCGTACTAGTTACGGACAAAACGTTCTTAACCACTCACTCGAAGTTTCGAAACTTGCTGGAATTTTGGCAGGAGAGCTTGGCGAAGACGTTACGCTTGCTAAACGGGCCGGACTACTTCATGACATTGGTAAAGCAATTGACCATGAAATTGAAGGAAGTCACGTTGAAATTGGCGTGGAACTTGCTACCAAATACAAAGAAAATGATGTGGTAATCAATAGTATTGCTTCCCATCACGGAGATACAGAAGCTACTTCTGTTATCGCAGTATTGGTTGCAGCAGCGGATGCACTTTCTGCTGCAAGACCAGGAGCTCGTAGTGAAACGCTTGAAAATTACATTCGTCGTTTAGAAAAATTAGAAGAAATTTCTGAGTCTTACGATGGTGTAGAAAAATCTTATGCTATCCAAGCAGGACGTGAGGTACGTATCATCGTTGAACCAGATACTATTGATGATCTTTCTTCTTACCGCCTTGCTCGCGACATAAGAAAACGAATTGAAGAGGAATTAGATTACCCGGGTCATATCAAAGTGACTGTAATTCGTGAAACAAGAGCAGTAGAATACGCTAAATAATAATTAAAAGATACATCGCAAATTAATTTTGCGGTGTATCTTTTTTAATCGGTTGCCTAGCTTGAGTAAGAACGGTATAATCAAAGGATAAACGAAAAAGGGAGGCGGAGTTTTTGAGTGAGTGGAAAATTTTGCCGATGCTAAAAGAACACTATCCAGGAGTTGCTGCAGTTCATCAAGAAGGTATTAATACAGGAAATGCTACTTTTCAAGAAAAAACACTTACGTTAGAAGCATGGGATGAAAAGTACTTAAAAGCTTGTCGATTAGTTGTCCTAATGAACGACCAAGTAATTGGCTGGGCAGCGTTACTACCATTTTCAAGTATGCATGCTTATCGCGGGGTAGCTGAGTTAAGTATTTATATAGCAAAAAGTGCTCGTGGCAAAGGTGTTGGGAAAGCACTGATGCAAGAAATTATCCAAACAAGTGAGCAAAATGGCTTCTGGACCTTGCAATCCTTAATTTTCCCGGAGAATATAGCTAGTATTGCGCTTCACCATACATATGGCTTCCGAACATTATGCGTTCATGAAAAATTAGGTGAAATGAATGGCGTTTTTCGGGATGTTGCATTATTAGAACGTAGAAGTAATAGAAACGGAGAATAACAAAATGAAAATACTATTTATTGGAGACGTTGTAGGCTCTATCGGTCGCGACGCTATTACAGAATATTTACCACAATTAAAGAAAAAATATAAACCTACTATCACAGTGATTAACGGTGAAAACGCAGCAAGTGGTCGTGGAATTACAGAGAAAATTTATAAAGATTTTCTAGAACTTGGTGCGAATGCAGTGACACTTGGGAACCATACATGGGATAATCGTGATATTTTTGAATTTATCGATGATGCTAAATATTTAGTGCGCCCAGCAAACTTTCCGGACGATACAACACCAGGAACGGGTATGGTTTTTGTGAAAAGTAACCAACACGAGATTGCTGTTATCAACATGCAAGGCCGGACTTTCCTAGCAGATTTAGACGATCCATTCCGTAAAATGGACGACTTGATAGAGGAAGCGAAAAAACGGACTAATATTATCTTTGTAGACTTTCACGCGGAAACAACAAGTGAAAAAGAAGCTATGGGTTGGTATTTAGATGGACGAGTAACGGCTGTCGTTGGTACGCATACTCATGTGCAGACATCTGATAACCGTATTCTTCCAGAAGGTACAGCTTATCTGACGGATACTGGCATGACTGGCCCGTACGATGCTATCCTTGGAATGGAAAAAGAAGCCGTTATTCGCCGTTTTAAAACTGCCTTGCCGACGAGATTCGAAGTTCCTAAAACGGGCCGAGCAGTCCTGTCTGGTTGTTTAATTACACTAGACGAAAATACAGGAAAAGCGCAAAAAATTGACCGAATTCTCATCAACGAAGACCACCCATTTTCCTTTGATTAAGAATGGAGATGAAATTGTGACAGTTTCAAAAGAAGAAATCATGAAAAAAGCAACCGAACTTCGTGATGCACTTCAACAAACGGAAGAAGTTTCTTTTTACCGGGTAGCCGAGGAAAGAATAAACGCTAATTCCAAAGTGTCAGCGAAAGTTTCTAAAATAAAGTTACTTCAAAAAGAAGCGGTAAACCTAGAGCATTATCAAAAACTAGAAGCAATGAAACAAACCGAAAGTCAAATCGATAATGTTCGCGAAGATATAGATTCCCTTCCGATTGTGACAGAATTCAGACGTGCCCAAGAAGACGCTAACGATCTTTTGCAATCTATTACAACAGAGATTACAACAAAAGTAACAACAGAGCTTGAAAAAGAAAATTAACCATTTAAAACTGCCAAAACACTGGCAGTTTTTTTCTTTTGTGGTCGCGGCGAAATGAAACTTTATGCTATAATAAAAGGATGAAAAAGAAGTAAGGGATGATGAGATAATGACAGAATATACACCAATGATTAAGCAATACTTGGAAATCAAAGACAAATATCAAGATGCTTTCTTATTTTTCCGTTTAGGAGATTTTTATGAAATGTTTTTTGAGGATGCACTGAACGCTTCTCAAATTTTAGAAATTACATTAACTGGTCGTGAAGGTGGGACAAAAGAGAAAATCCCAATGTGCGGAGTTCCGTACCATTCAGCGAGCGGTTATATTGATACATTAATCGAAAAAGGCTATAAAGTTGCGATATGTGAGCAAGTCGAGGATCCTAAAACAACGAAAGGCATGGTTAAGCGTGAAGTAGTGCAGTTGATTTCACCAGGAACCGTTATGGATGAACGTGGCTTAAAAGCAAAAGAAAATAACTATATCGCTTCCCTTTATTGCTATGAAGGCAAAGAGTACGGCTTTGCTTACTCCGACTTATCGACAGGTGAATTAAAATCAACCGTTATTGAAGCTAGCGAAGATCGCTTAATTAATGAGCTAACGACACTTTCCACAAAAGAGTTGATTGTTTCCTCCTCGGAAAAAGAAGTGCTTTCGGATGTCATGAAGGAGCAACTAGGTTTAACTTTTTCTGTGCACGAAGAAGATACGATTCCAGCCGAAAACGAAAAATTAGTAACCCGCCATATGTCATTATCCGAAAAACGTGCCATTGGTAAGTTACTGCATTATTTAAAAGAAACGCAAAAGCGGGATTTAGGACATTTACAACAAGCTGTACATTACGAAACGAGCAATTACATGAAAATGGACTACTATTCCAAGCGTAATTTAGAATTAGCAGAGTCGATTCGTGGTAAAGGTCGTCAAGGTACGCTACTTTGGCTTCTAGACAATACCCAAACTGCGATGGGCGGAAGAATGCTCAAACAATGGATTGACCGTCCGTTAATAGACCGAAAAAAAATCATCGAGCGACAAAATGATGTTAGCGAATTAATGGCACACTTTTTCGAACGCTTAGAGCTAGTAGAAAACTTGAAAAATGTATACGATTTAGAACGCCTTGCTGGTCGCGTTGCATACGGAAATGTGAATGCGCGAGACTTAATTCAATTGCGTAATTCGTTATATCAGATTCCTCGTATTCGGGCGACACTGTTATCAATGAGTAGCGAGAGCCTAACAGAACTTGCTAAACAATTAGACCCATGTGAAGAACTAACCGAAAAATTAGAAGAAGCAATCATGGATTCTGCGCCGATTTCCATTCGCGAAGGCGGGATTATTAAAGACGGCTATAACAGCCAACTAGATACGTACCGCGATGCAAGCCGCAATGGGAAAACGTGGATTGCAGAATTAGAACGTAAAGAACGCGAACTAACGGGCATTAAAACGATGAAGGTAGGCTTTAATCGGGTATTCGGTTACTATATTGAAGTTACCCGAGCTAACACGCATTTGCTCCCAGAAGGCCGCTACGAGCGCAAGCAGACACTAACGAATGCCGAGCGTTATATCACGCCCGAACTAAAAGAAAAAGAAAAACTCATTTTAGATGCAGAAGAAAAAAGCATGGAATTAGAGTACCAATTATTTTCTGAAGTACGAGAAATGGTAAAAGACTACATAGAACGTCTGCAAAAATTAGCGAAGTCTGTAAGTGAAATCGATTGTCTGCAAAGTTTTGCGGATATTAGCGAGAAAAACCATTTCATTCGTCCGACTTTAAGCGAAGACGGATCTTTGCACGTAAAACAAGGTCGTCATCCCGTTGTAGAAAAAGTAATGGGTGCCCAGAGCTATGTAGCAAATGACTGCGATTTAGATGAAAATCGGGAAATTTTACTTATAACTGGACCCAATATGTCAGGTAAAAGTACGTACATGCGCCAAGTAGCCTTAACAGCAATTTGTGCGCAAGTCGGTTGTTTTGTTCCCGCTGAAGAAGCGACATTACCAATTTTTGACCAAATTTTCACGAGAATTGGCGCAGCAGATGATTTAATTGCCGGCCAAAGTACATTTATGGTAGAAATGTTAGAAGCTAGAAACGCCATCGTGCACGCGACGAAAGATAGTTTAATTTTATTTGATGAAATTGGTCGTGGAACAGCTACTTACGACGGAATGGCACTTGCTCAAGCAATCATTGAATATATCCATGAAAATGTCCATGCTAAAACACTTTTCTCCACCCATTATCATGAATTAACTGATTTGGAGAAAGAACTACGTGGATTGCAAAATATTCACGTTAGCGCCGTAGAAGAAAATGGCAAAGTAGTTTTCCTTCATAAAATTAAAGAAGGACCAGCAGACAAAAGTTATGGTATTCATGTCGCTGAGCTAGCAGAATTACCAAAATCACTTATCGAACGAGCGAGCCGTATTTTAGAGCAACTTGAAAATGATGATAAGAAAATCATTATCGCTAGTGTTAAGCAGCCAGAAGAAGTTCACGAAGAAGTGCAACTTTCGATGTTCCCAGTGGAGCCAGAAAAGAAAGCATCTTCTAAGGAAACAAAACTACTAAAAGAAATCGCCTCCATGAACATTATGCAGATGACACCAATGGACGCGATGAATAAATTATACGAACTTCAAAGTAAAATCCATTAAAAAGAAAGGCGGGTTTTAAATGGCTAAACATATTGTCGAATTAACCGATGCTCTATCCAATAAAATAGCTGCCGGAGAAGTAGTAGAACGCCCTGCTTCAGTCGTTAAAGAATTAGTAGAAAATGCAATTGATGCAGGGAGCACCGTCATCGATATTTTAGTGGAAGAAGCGGGATTAAATAAAATTACCATTATTGATAATGGTAGTGGCATTGAAGAAGAAGATGTCGCAACAGCTTTTTTACGCCATGCCACAAGTAAAATTAAAAACGAAGCAGATTTATTCCGTGTGCATACACTAGGGTTCCGCGGCGAGGCACTTCCAAGTATTGCCTCTGTGTCCCATTTGACGATGGAAACTTCTACTGGTGAAACAAAAGGAACAACTATTTCCTTAGAAGGCGGAAAAATCATTGAACAAAAAAGCGGTCATGCCAGAAAAGGGACGCAAATCGAAGTATCCCAGTTATTCTTTAATACGCCAGCACGCCTAAAATATTTAAAAAGTTTACCAACCGAACTTGGTAACATTACCGATATTCTGAATCGCTTAGCTTTGGCGCATCCGGATATCAGTTTCCGCTTTTCGCACAACGGAAAACCTTTATTACAAACCAATGGGAACGGGGATTTACGCCAAGTGATTGCAGCAATTTACGGTGTTTCGATTGCGAAAAAATCAATACCAGTTAAAACAGAGTCACTCGATTTTAAAATTTCTGGATATGCCGTATTACCAGAAGTGAATCGCTCCAACCGTAATTATATTTCGACCATCATTAACGGTCGTTTTATTAAAAATTTCGCATTAGTAAAAGCTATTCAAGAAGGATATCACACGCTCTTACCAATTGGCCGTTTCCCGATTATCGTTCTCCAAATCGAAATGGACCCAATTATTGTAGACGTCAACGTTCATCCTGCTAAATTAGAAGTCCGTTTAAGCAAAGAAAAAGAACTAGGACAACTAATTAGCCAAATGATTAAAGAGGCTTTCCACAAATTGCAAATAATTCCAGACGGAGAGATTTCTAAAAAACAAAAAGAAGTCCAAAAATCAGAACAAATTCAAATGTCTTTTGAAGAAAATAAACCCGCAAAAGAAATACCAACTCTTTTTTCAAAACCGACTATCCCTGAATATGTTCCTTCTGATGAAGATGCTCCGCGGGAAGATGATTTTATTTTGGAAACAATGCCATCATATGAACCGGAACTTCAAGCTGAGCAGGAAGAGCACCCGAAAGAACGTATTCCGAAAATGTATCCAATTGGTCAAATGCACGCAACTTATATTTTTGCGCAAAATGAAAATGGTTTATATATCATTGATCAACATGCGGCTCAGGAACGGATTAAATACGAATTTTACCGTGAAAAAATTGGGGAAGTTAGTCGCGAACTGCAAGAATTACTTGTACCAATTGTGCTTGAATTCCCAGCAGATGAGTATGTTCGTTTAGAAGAACAAAAAGCGAAATTAGAAGAGGTCGGCGTTTTCTTAGAGAACTTCGGGCAAAATAGTTTTATCATTCGTGCGCATCCAACCTGGTTCCCGAAAGACCAAGAAGAAGAGATGCTCCGTGAAATTATCGATGAAGCATTATCCGCACCAAGCATAAGTATTCATAAACTAAGAGAAGACACCGCTATTATGATGAGTTGTAAAAAATCAATTAAAGCAAATCACTATTTAACAACGCAGGACATGGAAGCATTACTCGATACACTGAGAGAAGCAAGCGATCCGTTCACTTGTCCTCATGGTCGTCCAGTGATTATTCAATACTCGACATACGAACTAGAAAAAATGTTTAAACGTGTGATGTAAAAGAGGAGGAAATAACTTGGAGTTACCATTTTCCGGTCAATCAATCATCCCAGCTGCACATAATCAAAAAGATATGGAAAAAATTTTAGAGCTTGACCTGACATATATGGTGATGCTGGAAACGCATGTAGCTCAACTAAAATCATTAGTCAAATACGCACAAGCCGGCGGGAAAAAAGTTTTATTGCATGCCGATTTAGTCAATGGACTGAAAAATGATGATTACGCAATTGACTTTTTATGCACGGAAATTTGTCCGGATGGTATTATCTCGACTAGAGGAAATGCCATTATGAAAGCTAAACAACACAAAATGCTAGCCATACAACGTCTTTTCATGATTGATTCAAGCGCCTACAACAAGGGAGTAGCATTGATACAAAAAGTACAACCTGATTGTATTGAACTTTTACCAGGTATTATTCCTGAGCAAGTACAAAAGATGACTCAAAAGCTTCATATCCCTGTTATTGCAGGCGGATTAATTGAAACTAGTGAACAAGTCAATCAAGTAATAGCAAGCGGGGCCGTCGCAGTTACAACATCCAATAAACATTTATGGTAAATAAACAGCTAAGTCGTGTAGTAATAACGACTTAGCTGTTTTTATGAAAAACAATGAAAACGCTATATTTCCTCTCGAAACATTGGTAGACAACGGTTTAAGCGTTTTCTAACTGTTCTATAGAAAACAGCAACTTTAAAACTGTATCATAACAGATAGGGGTGTTTGAAGTGGTACAGCAAAAATAAAGAATTAAAATAAAAACAAAATTAGAATCATAATAAACTAAGGAAATGGCTGTGCGAAGGGGATGATAAGCTTTTTAAATTTAAAAGACACAAAAAAGTCATAAAAAAGTTTGAAAAATATTGCACAAAACTGTAGCATTTTCCGGAGAATATGTTATGATAACAGTGTAGATTATTTATAAATCAGTTTGCTCAAACAAGCACGCTCGAGAATGAACAATAAATGGAGGTTATATGATGACTGAACAATGGTATGAATTCGCAGGTGGTAACTGGCAACAAGAAGTAGATGTACGTGACTTTATCTTAAAAAACTATCGCTTATATGACGGTGACGACACTTTCTTAGTTGGCCCTACCGAAGCAACTACAAAACTTTGGGATCAAGTAATGGACTTAACTAAAAAAGAACGTGAAAACGGTGGCGTACTGGATATGGATACCAAAATCGTTTCAACCATCACTTCACATGACCCAGGTTACTTAAATAAAGATTTGGAAAAAGTAGTTGGTGTTCAAACTGACGTACCTTTCAAACGCGCTTTACAACCATTCGGCGGAATCCGTATGGCAGAAGTTGCAGCTGAATCTTATGGTTTTAAAGTAGACGAAGAAATTAGCCATATTTTCTCTGAATACCGTAAAACACATAACCAAGGTGTATTTGATGCTTACACAGCTGAAATGCGCGCAGCTCGTAAATCAGGCGTAATCACTGGTCTTCCAGATGCTTATGGCCGTGGACGTATTATCGGTGACTACCGTCGTGTAGCACTTTACGGTGTAGACTTCTTAATCAAACAAAAGAAACAAGATTTAAACAATACAGGTTTACGCACAATGAGCGATGACGTTATCCGTCAACGTGAAGAACTAAACGAACAAATTCGTGCTCTTGGCGAATTAAAAGTACTAGGTGAAAAACATGGTTTCGACCTTGCTCGCCCAGCTAAAACTGCACAAGAAGCTTTCCAATGGTTATACCTTGGTTACTTAGCAGCAATTAAAGAACAAAATGGTGCGGCAATGAGTTTAGGACGTACATCTACATTCCTTGATATTTATGTAGAACGTGACCTACGCAATGGCCTAATTACAGAAGAAGAAGCTCAAGAAATCGTTGACCACTTCATCATGAAATTACGTCTTGTAAAATTTGCTCGTACACCAGATTACAATGAATTATTCTCTGGAGATCCAACTTGGGTTACTGAATCCATCGGTGGTATCACAGAAGAAGGCGTTCCACTTGTAACGAAAAACTCATTCCGTTTCTTACACACATTAGACAACTTAGGACCAGCTCCAGAACCAAACTTAACTGTACTTTGGTCCACTCATTTACCATCAGGATTCAAGAAATTCTGTGCTAAAATGTCTATCAAAACCTCTGCTATTCAATACGAAAATGATGATGTTATGCGCCCTAAATGGGGAGACGACTATGCGATCGCATGTTGTGTATCCGCAATGCGCGTTGGTAAACAAATGCAATTCTTTGGTGCTCGTGCCAACCTTGCTAAAACACTTCTTTATGCAATCAATGGTGGTGTCGACGAAAAATCTAAAGCTCAAGTTGGACCAGCTTACCGTCCAGTAGAAGGCGACGTATTAGATTACAAAGAAGTAATGGAAAAATATGATGCAATGATGGAATGGATTGCTGAACTTTACCTAAATACACTAAATGTAATTCACTATATGCATGATAAATACGCTTACGAACGTATCGAAATGGCTTTACACGATACAGAAGTATTACGTACAATGGCAACTGGTATCGCTGGACTTTCTGTTGCAGCTGACTCCTTATCTGCTATTAAATACGCAACTGTTCGCCCAATTCGTGACGAAGACGGCATCGTAGTTGATTATGAAATCGAAGGCGACTATCCTAAATACGGAAACAATGATGACCGTGTAGATGAAATCGCAGTTGAGCTTCTAAAAACATTCATGACTAAAGTAAGAAAACATAAAACTTACCGTGATGCAGTTCACACAACTTCTGTTCTTACAATCACATCTAACGTGGTTTATGGTAAGAAAACTGGTAATACACCAGACGGACGTCGTGCAGGCGAACCATTTGCACCTGGTGCGAACCCAATGCATGGCCGTGATACAAAAGGTGCTTTAGCTTCTCTATCTTCAGTTGCTAAACTTCCTTACGAATATGGTCAAGATGGTATTTCTAACACATTCTCTATCGTACCAAAAGCTTTAGGTCGCGAAGATGAATCTCAAATCAATAACTTAGTTGCAATGCTTGATGGTTATTCCACAAAAATGGGACATCACTTAAACATCAACGTATTCAATCGCGATACGTTACTAGATGCGATGGATCACCCAGAAGAATATCCACAATTAACTATCCGCGTTTCCGGATATGCAGTTAACTTCATTAAATTAACACGTGAACAACAATTAGATGTTATTCACCGTACAATGCACGAATCTATGTAATATCAGGCGAGAACGCTTTGACAAGGATTGCTCACCAGTAGCAATCCTTGTTATTTAGGAAAGGAAGAGGAGAATTATGACAGAGGTTTTAGGAAGAGTTCATTCAGTAGAAACAATGGGAACAGTAGACGGTCCAGGTATCCGCTTTATTGTTTTTATGCAGGGGTGTTTACTTCGTTGCCAATTTTGTCATAATCCCGATACTTGGAAAATTGGTACTGGCACAGAACGTTCTGCTCAAGATGTATTTGACGAAGCAATTAAATATAAAGAGTTTTGGGATGCTTCTGGCGGCGGCGTTACAGTTAGTGGCGGTGAACCATTACTTCAAGTAGATTTCCTAATTGAGTTTTTCACGCTTTGTAAAGCAGCAGGAGTGCATACAACAATCGATTCCTGTGGTGGTTGTTTCACACGTGATCCTGAATTTATCGAGAAATTGGACCGTTTGATGGAAGTTACAGATTTAATTTTACTGGATATTAAACAAATTAACCCAGAAAAACATTTAAAACTAACTACGAAATCCAATGCGCCAATTATTGATTTTGCTCATTATTTACGTGATAAAGAGCAACCGATTTGGATTAGACACGTGCTAATTCCAACAAAAACAGACGATCCAGAAGATTTAACCAAACTCCATGAATTCATTCAAACCCTTCCAAATGTAAAACAAGTGGACGTGCTTCCATACCATACAATGGGCGTTTACAAATGGAAAGAAATGGGCATTCGTTATCCTTTAGAAGGTATCGAAGCACCAGAAGAAGAAGTGGTAGCAATGGCTAATCAAATTTTGGAAACTAGTAGTTATAAATAGTAAAAACCGGCGAATATTATGTTCGCCGGTTTTTTTATAGTATTTTATACATTTCTTCGCACCATTTTAGTTCTGTTTGAATTAAATCTAGTTTTCTTGCATAGACTTGATAAGACATATTTTTCAGTTTGTCTTGTTTGGTTTTTAAATCAAATAAATGAGCAAAATGGTCAAGTGTTTCTTCAATTAAGCCTAATTGTTCTTTTAAATAGTTTTCTCTTTCTTGGATAAGCCCTTTAGTTCTAGTATTATTTAGCCAATCTAGCTGTACTTTCGTGGTGAATTCATCTCTTGTCACCGGAATTTTAAGCGGCGTTTCTGACCATTCAAGTAAGGAGTCTAAGCCGGTTTGTGTAATCGTATAGACTTTTTTATCCGGTTTTTTATCTTGGGAATGCTTATGTACAACTAAAAAACCTGCTTTTTCTAACTTAGATAGCGAAGGATAGATTTGGCTATGATGCGTATTTTGCATAATTCTAAGCCGATTTGCTAGTTCATAACCGCTAGAAGCTTCCCGAGCAATCATTTGCAGTAACGTATATTCTAAAACATTTGGTATCATACAATACACCTCTAAATTTCTATTTAACCTTATTGTAAGCGATAAACATCAATAAGTAAAATACTTACATATGTAATAAATTATATATGTAAATATTGACATTGGTATTTATCAAGCGTAGTATAATAGTTGAGTTTTATTTGGAAAGGGAAGTGTAGTTGGATTATGATGACAGACAAGGAAATGAACACGGGGAAATGGATAACAGCAGCAGCTAGTTTGCTTGCGTTTATGGGAATAGGGGTAGTCGATCCACTTTTGCCATCGATTGCAGAAAGTATCGGAGCATCTCATTCGCAAGTAGAAATGTTATTTACGGCATATATTTTTACTATGGCGATTATGATGATTCCAATTGG
This sequence comes from Listeria swaminathanii, assembly GCF_014229645.1. Taxonomy (GTDB): domain Bacteria; phylum Bacillota; class Bacilli; order Lactobacillales; family Listeriaceae; genus Listeria; species Listeria swaminathanii. The sequence continues at coordinate 1,126,476 of NZ_JAATOD010000001.1, forward strand.
GATCGTTGCAGGGAAACTAGGTGATAAAAAATTAATCGTTATCGGCCTATTTATTGTTACTATTTTTGCTTTATTATGTGGCTTATCAGACACAATTGGCGCGTTATCTATTTTTCGGGCTGGATGGGGCTTTGGGAACTCGATGTTTATGGCTACGGCAATGACAATGTTAATCGCCTTATCGGAGACGCCGGGACATGCCATTGGGATTTATGAAGCTTCGATGGGCCTTGGAATGGCATTCGGGCCGTTACTAGGTGGGATTTTAGGTAATATTTCATGGCGTTATCCATTTTTTGCCACAGCTTGCTTGATTTTTATCGCATTTTTACTTATTTTATTCAAAGTGAAAGAACCTAAAAAAGTCGTCCAAGCACCAACCGAAAAAAATGAAGTTGCGATTAAACAGATGTTACATCTATTTAAATATCGTCCATTTTTACAAATTGCATTTAGCGGAATGTTTTATTATTATTGCTTCTTTACAATTTTGGCTTATTCGCCACTTGTGCTTGGTTTATCGGCCATTCAAATTGGCTTTGTGTTTTTCGCTTGGGGGTTATGCTTAGCGCTTGGATCAGCAAAAGTTTCGCACGCATTGGAATTTCGCTTTAATAGTAAGCAAATTTTAAAAGGTTCGTTACTTGTCTGTGCTATTATCTTAGCTTTACTTGGATTTATTGATAATACTGCAGTGGATATTGGTTTGATTGTGATTTCAGGCTTGGTTTTAGGTATTAATAATGCCTTATTTACAACAACTGTCATGGAGCATTCACCGTATGCAAGAAGCGTAACGAGTGGGGCGTATAACTTTGTTCGTTGGTTGGGGGCAGCATTCGCACCGCTTTGCTCAGGATTACTCAGCGAAGCACTAGGTATGAAAATGCCGTTTATCGTCGCTAGTGTGATTTGCTTAGCTGGCATGGGGCTACTATTTATTAAACTAAAACCAGCACACTTCACATTACAACAATCTACTTCAATTGAAAGTGAATAAAATTGGAAAGGCTGAGCATATGATGTTCAGTCTTTTTTTATGTTAAGGATTAATTATTTAACGTTTATCGTTAAATATGTATTGACATTCTCTCTTTGGACTATGTATAATTTAGAAAAAAGGGAGAGATTATATGAAACTAAAGCGATTACAAAAAATGAGTTATTTTCTACATATTGCTCTTAAAATTTTATCGGTAAGTTCCGTAATAATGGCTATAATCGTTGTTTTAATGAAGTTTTTTAGTAGCAAAAATGTTATGATGAATAAGTTGGAATCAGATTCGATCTTTCATTTTCAAACAGAATTTTTCGCTGGCGTGGATAATCAGCAATATGTTCAAACTGAGGAATGGATTTTAGTAGGTACAGCTGTTTTTTCTAGTATTTTAATCGCATGGTTACTATGGATTACAAGTATGATTTTTAAAGATTTAGCAGCAGAATTTACGCCTTTTATGATATTGAAGTGAATAGATTACAAAGAATTGCATGGTTATTGCTTGTTTATTCACTAGTACCACAAATAGTCTATTCTATTTTGCATACAGTGCTTATACCAGGCTATAGCATTACTTTGGGGCTGAACATGTCATTTTTCTTTGCGCTGATTTTTTATTGCTTAACAGAAATATTTCGTTATGGTGCATCTTTGCAAAAAGAATCTGATGAAACTTTATGATTGGAGCGAAAAATGATGGCAATTGTATTAAGGCTGGACCGGATAATGGCCGACCGCAAAATCTCTTTAAACCAGCTATCCCAAGAAGTCGGTGTAGCAAATGTGAACCTATCCAAAATAAAAACTGGCAAAGTAAGCGCCATTCGGTTTTCGACGCTAAATGAAATATGCAAAGTCTTGAACTGCCAACCTGGCGATATTTTAGAGTATGTAGCGGATGCTTCTGTTGATAGCGAACTTTAAATGCGTTAGATTAATCATACATAGTTAGATAAGGAGCACTTAAATGGATAGACATAATGAATTGCAAACAGTGTTAACAAACAAGCAAAAAGTATTGATTATTGGTCCTAACGGCGCCGGAAAATCCACTTTTGCTGCAAAACTTGGAAAACGCTATAATTTTGAAGTTTGTCACTTAGATAAGCTTTTTTGGCAGGAAAATTGGAATGCTGTGACAAAAATTGAATTTGAAAATAAAGTGAATGAAATTATGTGCTCTGAACAGCCATATATCATAGACGGCGATTATTTTTTCAATTTGGAGAAAAGACTTGAACATTCAGATTTAGTTATTTGGATAAAAATTCCTTTGCTAGTATGTGTTGCAAATATCGTTAAGAGAAGATTTAAATATATGATGACCGCACGACCAGATATAACTGAAGGCTGCGAGGAAAAATTAAGTTTATCGTTTTTAATGTACGCTTTAAGGTATAATAAGCGTTCTGGGAAACAAACGAAGGAATTATTGGGAAATGCGTATGATAAAGAGCTGTTTGTAATAGATAGTTATAGGAAGTTGAAGAATTATTGTTGATAATAGTCGATGAATGCTTAGGAATAATGGATTTATGATGGATTAGGTGTTTATTGGTTGTTTGTGATAATGTTTACTTCCTATAATATATATTATGTCAACTAGAAAAGGAAGATATAAATCAAGTGAGAAATGTTGCCCTCTCTCGAATTATATCATTGGTTATTTAATCTTAATTACATGCTACATATTAAATGTAATTAATTTCGCAATGGTTTTTTTGCATATGAAATATCCATTTCTAAATCTAAATATTGTTATAAATAACGCTTAACGAAGGAACTAAGAAATAAACATCAAATAAAGTTTATTCAATAATTGCAGTTAACTTTTGTTAGTTGACTAACAACTCGATTTTATTTAATTTTCAATGTAACTTTCAGCATCATCAATAAAAAATGTTAATTTCAAATCGGGAAATTTTTTATCTAGTTCTCTTAAACAAGAAATAAATTTTCTGCTTTGTATTTTTTCGGAAACATCATCAAAAACCGAACTAATTAATAATACATCTTCCTTAGAACAATTATTTAAATAATTGATAGTTTCATCTTCGCTCGTAGATAAAATAGTGGTTAGTTCTGTCCAATTCTTTTCAAGTCCAAAGTCATCTTCTTCATGTATACTTCTTCGCTGTTCTAAATTCTCTTTAATTTTATTAGATATATTCATAATTGTCCTCCCTTTTAAATAATTATTTAAGGTTGTTTTGTACTATCTGGAAAAATAGTTCCAATTTGCCCATCCGTTTTTATTACGCCAACTCGTACACCATTATAATCTCCAAAGATAACTTCACCATTTTTTGCATCTGCAAAGTTTGATTGGCTAGCAATATGTTGTCCTGCTCGTTCAATATCTTTTTTTGTCCAAGATTCTGGAAACCATGATTGCCCTGTGCCAGCCCGTTTAGATGGTGTTTTATGGTGTGGGACATTGCCAGTTCTAACGCCATTAGGATAAGTTTTTTCAATATTTACTTCAAATCCATTTTTCTTCAGAAAATCAATATTAGATTGTCCGTGTCCTCCACCTTTCATTTTAGACACTTTTCCAGTAGATGGATTGATAGTAAAATCTCCAACATCAGAATGCTTCAAACTTTGTTCCGGGATTTCAACTTTAGGAACATCAGCCTTGATAACTTTTTTTCTTCTCTTTAGTAAACCTTTAGGAATCTTAAATTTTTCCCCTTTATACCCACCAGCAGTATAGCGGAAAATAAGACCACTTATGATACTAAACCCTTGCGCCTTACTTATCTCTTGCCCAGTAACAGGGTCTACCCCTTCTTTCACCGATTGAATAACTGCCTGCAACAACTCGGCTTCTTCTTGCGCTTCATTGCTTTCATGCGGCATTTCTCCACCAAGCACGGCGGCATTATACGCGTTCGTTGCTTCTACATCTACTATACCATTTTTCATTAACACCCACATTTGACAACGGTACGTTTTTTGATATTCGTCAAAATTGAATGTTTTTTCGTTATCTTTTAGCGCTTTTCCTAAGGCGTTTTGCATCCGGGTTAAGGTGGTGAAATTTAGTTTGCTCATGTCATAGGTGCCCGTTTTACTGTTAAATTGAATGTTCGACTGGAGTTCGCGAATGGTTTGCTGAATCCCTTGGATTAAATCTGTTAAATTATCAAAAAAATCGCTATGACTCTGTTCAAAAGCCAAGTATTTTTCTAAAATATTTTCTTGTTTGTAGGCGATACTTAGCTGTGAACGATAACTCTGCATCTTCCGTTCCAGTATTCATTTGCTGGACTAGTGCTTCTTTTTTAGCTTCGATGCGATCAATCATTTTTCCGAGTTCGTATAAGCCGTCCGCATCAATTTTAGCATCAGCCGAATCATCTACTTGGGTGTGAAAATCGGCTATGTATTGCGCTAATCGTTCTTCGCTTTCGTTCATAGCTTCGATTATCGCATCACATAATGGGAAATAGGTCATTTGATAATAATTTTTCGATGCATCAACTGCTTTTCCTTTTAAACTGCCATCTTCGATATAGTTTTTCACAGCAGTTTTGATGTCTTGAATGTTTTTTCTTCCTGCTTCATTGGCTGTATGTAGTTGGTACGCGAAGGTTTGTATTTCTCCGATGTCAATTCGGCTCAATAAGTATCAGTCCTTTATGTATTGACTTTAGTTGTATTTCCCGTTTCTTCAAACATGTGAAAATATTAACAATAACTCAGACTAATTATAGCAGGTACAGGTCTACTTTTATTACGTTGTTTGTTCTATTCAATCACAAAAGCCTTAATCACCATTATGATTAAGACCAAAAGAAACTTATTTCGCTCTTTTTCTTCTTGTATTAAAGATATAAACTCCGCCGATTAACAAACTAACGCCGATAATTGAAAGCAAACAAGCTAAAATCATCTAGTAATTGATTTTAGCTTGTTATTGTTATTAAAATGTAGTGTGTTATCAGGCTCTTTCAACGATAATGGCAATTCCAATGCCGCCACCAATACATAAGGAAGCCACTCCAAGATGCTTGTTTTCTTGTTTTAACTCATTCAACAAGGAGGCAATAATGCGTGCTCCAGATGCTCCGATTGGATGACCTAGTGCAATTGCGCCTCCGTAAATATTAAGTTTCTCTTCCGGAATTTTCAAATCACGAGCTACTGCAACGGATTGTGATGCAAAAGCTTCATTTAAATGGAATAAATCAATTTCATCAATTGTGTATCCGCCTTTAGTTAAAGCTTCATTAACTGCGTAGTACGGCGCATAGCCCATGATTGCTGGATCAACGCCGATTTCAGATGTTACTTTAATTGTCGCGATATAAGGAATGTTTTCAGCGATTGCTTTTTCCTTCGACATTAAAATAATTGCGGATGCTCCGTCGTTTATACCAGAAGCATTACCCGCTGTGACAGTTCCGTCTTCTTTAAATACGCTTTTTAATGTAGCTAGTTTTTCTAAAGTAGAATTAGCGCGGATTGTTTCGTCGGCTTCGAAAAGTGAGCCATCTGGAAGTTCGACGGGGATAATTTCTTCGCTAAAAAGATTTTTTTCTTGCGCACTTGCGGCTTTCATTTGTGAGTTGTGAGCAAATTTATCTTGTTCTTCTCGAGATACGGAGAATTTTTCAGCAACATTTTCTGCTGTGATGCCCATGTGATATTCGCCGTAAACATCAGTTAGTCCGTCAATTAACATGCTATTTCTTAAATTTTTTGGATTGAATTCTTCACCAACTAGTTCAGGGCTAAGTAACAATGGGGCTTGGGACATGTTTTCGGTCCCCCCTACTGCTACGATATCGGCCTCTCCTAGTTGAATTGCTTGTCTGCCAAGCATAATTGATTTTAAACCGGATCCACAAACTTCATTGATAGTGACGCCGGGTACTTTATAAGGAATGCCTGCTTTAATAGCGACTTGTCTAGCTACGTTTTGGCCAAGGCCGGCTTGTAACACATTACCGAAAATAACTTGATCTACGCGGTCTGGAGCAATGTTGGCTCTTTCTAAAACGCCTTTTAGAGCGGTAGCGCCAAGGTCTACTGCACTGATGTCTTTCAAACTGCCACCGAATTTTCCAATTGGTGTTCTAACTGCATCTATTATAACTACTTCGTTCATAGCAATCTCCTTTAAATGTAATCTAACCGTATTATATCATGAAACTTGCTAAAAACTCACTAGATTAAGCCCAATGTATTGTATTTTATGCATTTTTCTACTAAAATTAGAGTACTTACAAATAAAATATAAAGGACTTGAGAGTACATATGAAAATTGGAATTGATAAAATAGGTTTTTATACTCCTGCATTTTATGTTGATATGACAGAACTTGCTGAAGCTAGAAATATTGACCCTAATAAATTTACTATTGGTATTGGCCAAGATAAAATGGCTTTTGCCCCTATTACACAAGATTCTGTAACAATGGGTGCAAACGCTGCTTTACAAATTTTAGATGATGAAGATTTGAAAAAAATTGATTTAGTTATTTTAGCTACTGAATCGGGCATTGATGAGTCAAAAGCTGGAGCAGTTTATATTCACCGTTTACTAGGTATTCAGCCTTTCTCTCGTGCTATTGAAATAAAAGAAGCTTGTTACGGGGCAACTGCTGGGATTAATTTAGCGAAAGATTATGTAGCGAAACATCCTGATAGTAAAGTACTTGTTATTGGCTCGGATATTGCTCGTTACGGTCTTGCAACTGGCGGCGAAGCAACACAAGGAGCTGGAGCGGTAGCGATGCTAATTGCGGCTAATCCACGCTGTATCACACTTGAGGATGATAATGTTTTCTATACAGAAGATATTATGGACTTTTGGCGTCCGGTTTACTCCGAATATGCTTGTGTAGAAGGTAAATATTCGACAGAACAGTACATCCACTTCTTCCAAACTATCTGGGAAAAGTATTCAGCAAAATTTGGCAAGAATTTAGAGGATTTCGCAGCTATTTGTTTCCATTTACCATATACGAAAATGGGTAAAAAAGCGTTAGATACTATAATTGAAACAGCTCCAACTGAGGTTCAAGAAAGATTGTTGGAAAATTATCGTCTAAGTACGCTTTATAGCCGCAATGTCGGTAATATTTACACTGGTTCCCTTTATTTAAGCTTTATTTCCTTGTTAGATAATCAAGCAGATTTACAAGCAGAGGATAAAATTGGCTTCTTTAGTTACGGGTCTGGGGCTGTTGGCGAGTTCTTCCATGGAGTACTGCAACCTGATTATAAAAAATATATCCGTAAAGACGAGCATGCGGAACTGTTAGCGAACCGCACGAAATTAGCTATTCCGGATTATGAAACAAGATTTAAACAACAATTGCCAAAAGATGGTTCTACTTTTGAAGTGGACCCAGCTAGCGATCCAGCAGCGATTGTGTTAACTGGAATTCAAGACCATAAACGTCAATATATCAAAAAATAATCAAAAAAACCGACTAGGCTAAATCAGCTAGTCGGTTTTACTTTGAGTTGTTTAAATTTTCTTGGGGACAAAAAACGAATCACGATGTACCCAAGCATAATTCCGCAAACATTGAGGAAGACGTCTCCGGTATCAAAGAATCCCACGTGCATGATGTACTGCGCCCCTTCTACCGCGAAAATCAACATTCCGGCGGATACTAGTGCCGTGAAAAATCCCAATTTCTTTAATAAAAAGCCAATTGGTACAAAAGCTAATACATTTCCCACAATAATGACCCGTAAATTACCAGATAAAAATGTATCAACAAATCCAAAGGTATCACTTGAAAAACCTTGTGTATCGGAAGCTTTTCCGAATAATAAACAAAGTAGAATACTGAAATAAATAATGTAACAAAAAACGAGCAATGCTTTATTTATTTTCCAGTTTACTAATTGTACAGCGACAAAATAGAGTAAAATCGCCGTGATGCCGACCGTAATGTAGCCCATATGACTAACTGTGGCCATTACGTGCTTTAAATAAAAATAAAGCCATCCCTGGAACCAGGAAAAATACATCGTTACAGCAGCAAATATCGAAATAAGCGGTAAAACAAGAATTATAAAGTATCTTTTCATCCTGGTGTCCTCCTTTTCAAATGGTAACTCAAGGATAACACTTGAAAATAAGGACTTTCTTAAAAGGATTTAAAGATTTTCTAAGTTTTTCTCTTTTACGAATAAAAATAGAATGCCGCCAACGAGGAAAAGTACGATTAAACTTGCGACCCCATATTGCGTTTTCCCAGTGATTTGTGTGATTACGCCCATAAGTGCCGGCCCGATAATTGCTGAAAATTTTCCGAAAATGTTATAAAAACCATAAAATTCATTGGAACGTTTTTTAGGAATAATTTTTCCGAAGAAAGATCTACTTAATGCTTGAATGCCGCCTTGGGACGTTCCGACCAGCATTGCTAAAATCCAAAAATCGAGCGCGGATTTCATAAATACGGCATAAATACAAATGATAATATAAACAAATATTGCAGTGAAAATAAGTGGTTTTGCGCTGAAACGTTTCGCTAAATAGCCGTACAGCAACGTAAATGGGAATGCGACCAGTTGCGTCATTAAGAGAATCAAAATTAACGTCGTCTGCGAAATACCAAGATCAATCCCGTAAGATGTCGCCATGCGGAAAATCGTATCCACACCATCTATGTAGAAAAAATAAGCAATTAGAAAAATGACAATATTTTTATGTTCGCTAATATGACTAACGGTATGAAATAATCGTTTGAAACTTGTTTTTACGGGATTTTTCACCGCTGGAATATAATGGATTTGATGCACATTTTTCCACATTGGAATCGTGAAAAACAGCCACCAAAGCGCCGTCATAACAAAACCAATATTGACAAGTGCTACATCACTAATCGGCAAGATACCTGTCGCTTGAAAAATGATGAAAATAATAAAAGGAATACAACTTCCTAAATAACCATACGCGTAACCAGCCGAGGACACTTTATCCATCCGATCATTCGTTGTTACATCAATTAAAAACGCATCATAAAATATATTTGCGCCAGAAAAGCCAATTAACGATATCACGTAAAAACCAAGTAATAACAGCCAGGCATCGGTTGGTATGAAAATTAATAAAAAAGTAAAAGCAATTCCGATGGCCGTGAAAATGCCGAAAAATCGTTTCTTGAAAAATTGATAATCAGCAATCGTTCCGAGTATTGGTGCTAGTAGTGAAATAAGTAAAGTTCCAATCGAGTTTGCATAGCCCCAATAAGCGGTCGAAGTAGTATCTGCAATCCCTGCATTGGCCGCTACCCCTTTAAAATAAATCGGTAAAATCGCGGTTGTAATCATGATGGAATAGGCCGAATTCGCCCAATCTTGAAAAATCCAACTTTTCTCCTCTTTTGTATATGCCAAGTGTGTTTCTCCCCTTTTCTATTCGAATAGCGCTTCTATCACTGTGCCAGCAGTACTAGGAAATTGTAACCCTAAAATCTTGGCAAATGTAGGAGCTTCATCAACTAAATGCGCGCTTGTAATTTTTTCTCTCTTTTTAATACCTGGTCCGTTGAAAATAATCGTCGTCTTGTAATCTGGTTTATTAGGTGAGTAACCGTGGACAGCCTTATAATAGCCGGGTTTGCCAAGTAGTTCCTCGGTCACTTCTTCGTATAACGGACCATATAAATCGTCCATAAAGTAGTATCCAGACTTCCCTTCCACCATAAAAGCAGCCTTGTTATCTGCGCCACGACGAGTAATTTCCTCCGTTGTTAAAACTTCTTCTATTTCGGTCATGTTTTGAAGCAAATGCTGGATTTCTTGCGTATGTAGATCATTTTTTGTATAGATATAACATGAGCCATCACAGCTTTTGGCGTATACTTCCCATTCGGTAATCTTATCTTCCACAACGGTTGCCCACCCTTTTTCAGCAAAAAGGACATTTAAGCGGATGGCGTGGGTCACATCGATCTGATAATGATCCCCGAGAATAGCGAAAACAGTATCTTCGTAGATTCCGGCGTCTTTTGTCGCTTTGATAATATCAGCTAAGCGGTTATCATGCCTTTTTAACGCTGCTTTTGCTTCTGGTGAATGGACTCCGTGTTGATGCCGCATACTATCCATATCAACCAAATGTGTTAATAGTAAGGTTGGTTTTTTCGTTTTAATCGTATCAACTACACTGGCTGTCAAAAATATATCAAGATCTGGCTGATTTATCCCTTTGCGTAAATGGCCAAATTTCCGGTCCATATCGATTAAAAATAACGGCGAACTCGCATGCAGTGATACCATCATTTGCGTTAACCAAAAGCGATTTGGGAAAATTTCGGCAATATTATAATCAATCCCACTTTTTGCGGCAACGGGCCATAAAAATGCTGCAGTTGTCATTCCTTTTTCTTTTGCTAAATCATAAAGCGTTGGTACTTGAATCGCTTTTTTATACCAATACCAATCAGGAGAATCTTTTTCTGGCTGGATTTTTGTATTATTAACGATACCATGCGTTGCGGGATAATGGCCGGTGATAATACTCGTATGCGCTGGATAAGTTAATGATGGATAAATCGTTTCTACTTCCTGAATATGGGTCCCTGTTTCAATTAACTCGCGTAAAACTGGTAAATCAGCTGTGTCTTGTAAATCGAGCGCCCCAAGTGCATCTAATGAAATCACAAAAAGATGTTTTTCCATTATTTTCTCCCCTTTCAAAAAAACAGGGATTTTCCAGCAAATCTGGAAGAACCCCCGTGTGAATTACGTATGACTGATTGTATCTTTTGGCTGTTCAATTTCCTCTTGATTTGTAACGCCTAGTACATCTAAGAAGAACATAACGACTGGAATACCAACGATTAATCCCCAAATCCCAAAGAAATGCTCTCCGAAAATAAGAATAATGAAAGTATAAAAAACTGGTAAATTGGTTTTTGCCGACATAAGTTTTGGATTAAGAACATATGATTCTAGCGCATGGATAATGATTACGACAATTAAGATGTAGAAAATATATTCTACGCCGCCGACAGAATAACCGATGATTGTTAGCGGGATAAGAGAAATAATCACCCCAGCCACCGGAATTAAACCAAGCAAGAACACCATAATCGATAAAGTCATCAATTGTGGGAATCCTAAAATCCAAAGCGCAATCGTTGTTAAAACCGCATTGACAAGCGCAATAATAAATTGAGCTTCGATTACTTTACCGAAAGTCGCAACAAATTTTGAGCCGAAAAACTTAACTTCTTCATAGATAAAACCAATTTTACTTGTAGAAAACTGATTGGTGAAGGAAACTAAGTGTTCTTTGCCTAATGAGAAAAATAGGCTTAACATCAGCGCGATAAATACATTCATCAAGACCGTTCCGACATTCGTTAAGTATGTCAAAATCATCGAAACACCTTGTTCTGTGTATTTCATAATATCAAATTGATTCGCTAAGCTGACAATGTAATTAATGAAATCATTATTACTATCTGTTTTTAAGAACGTATTACCAAATTTCACCAGCTGATTTATTTGATCCGCTAAGACAGGAATGTACTTAACGAATACAAAGACGATAACCGCGGCGATTAAGGCGTAAAGTATCAATACAATAATTTGCCGGTAAATCGAAATCCTCCGCAATATAAAGTTTTCCAGACGTGTAATAAGATAAGAAAAAATGAATGTTAATAAAATAATATTCATTTGACTTCTAAGTAAGTACAAGACGAAGGCAATTAAAATAAATACTCCCACTCGTCGTACACTGCGATTTTGTAAAAATGAACTAAGCTCTTTCAAAAATGGATGACCTCCTCTACTTATCTTCGCCAATGATTTTAACTTCTGTTTCTAATTCTACATCGAATTTCTCGCGTACAGTTTTTTGAACATAGGCGATTAAATCCATATAATCAGTAGCAGTTGCGCCGCCGATATTAACAATAAATCCTGCATGTTTTAATGAAACTTGCGCGCCACCGATAATATGGCCTTGTAAGCCACTATCTTGTATTAACTTACCGGCAAAATGACCGGGTGGACGTTTAAACACGCTACCACAAGAAGGATATTCTAATGGTTGTTTTGATTCGCGTGCTGCGGTTAATTCATCCATTTTTGCTTGGATTGTATTTTTGTCATCTAACGTTAAAGAAAAAGTCGCATCTAACACAATGTAATTTTTCTCAGCAATCGTGCTAAAACGATACGCTGCTTTTAGCTCAGAACGCTGTAATTTCTTTAATTCACCTGTTTGGGTCAATACGGTAGCTGCTTCTAAAACATCGCTAATTTCACCGCCATATGCCCCCGCATTCATATGTAGTGCACCGCCAATAGATCCGGGAATACCGCAAGCGAATTCGAGACCACTTAGGCTCTCGTCAAGGGCGAATTTTGCTGTATCAATAAGTTTGGCGCCACTCATTGCGATAATCTGCGTATTGTTTCTTTCAATTGTTTGTAGTAAATCAAGATGTAGTATAACGCCGCGAATTCCGCCGTCTTTGATAATGAGGTTAGATCCGTTTCCAAGAATAGTTAACGGAATCTTATTTTGGTGGCAGTATGACACTACTTCTTGGGTTTCTTCTATTGTCTTTGGCATAACGAAAATGTCAGCCATGCCCCCTGTTTTCGTATACGTATAGTTAGATAACGGTTCATTTAATTTAATCGTTATATGTGGAAACTGTGCTTGTAAGTTATTCATTATTTATTTCAAACCTTTCATGGTTGTAGTTTAAAAATCACTTTCTTTATTTTATCATGGAACCGCGCTTTTACAAAGAATTCCAGAGTTTTTTTATCAAAATAGGAATATTTAAGTATATTTTAGGGTAATTGGATGATATGTTCTTGAGTATTAAAATCAAAAATGTTATGATATAGAACATACATTCGATTAAAGGGAAAGGGATGAAAAAATGATTCGTTTTGATAATGTATCAAAAAAATATGGCGATGATAAGACCGCTGTAAACAACGTGACTTTAGACATTAAAGACGGCGAGTTCTTTGTTTTCATCGGACCGAGTGGTTGCGGGAAAACAACAACATTAAAAATGATTAATCGCTTGATTCCACTTACAACTGGGACCATTTATATTAATGAGAAGCGAATTAGTGATTACGATATTCACGAACTTCGCTGGGATATCGGCTATGTATTACAACAAATTGCACTCTTTCCTCATATGACAATTGAAGAAAATATTGCGATTGTTCCAGAATTAAAGAAATGGAGCAAAGAAAAAATTCACGATCGAATTACGGAATTATTAGATAGTGTTGGGCTCGATCCTGAAAGCTACCGTAATCGTAAACCAGCAGAGCTCTCTGGCGGTGAACAGCAACGGGTTGGCGTCGTTCGTGCACTTGCAGCAGATCCAGGAATTATTCTGATGGATGAGCCTTTTAGTGCGCTTGACCCTATCTCTCGTCAACGTTTACAGCAAGATATTTCCGCCCTTCAAAAGAAAATTAAGAAAACAATTGTGTTTGTTACGCATGATATGCAAGAAGCATTAGCGCTTGGGGACCGGATTTGTGTGATGCAAGGTGGAGAAATCGTTCAAGTTGCAACCCCACAAGAAATTATCAAAAATCCAGAAAATGATTTTGTAAAAGATTTCTTAGCATCCGGCCATGCTTTCAATACACCAATTTTAGAAGGAAGTTTTACTGTAAATGATTTGATTGAGGCTGATTTGTTCTATGCTTATCAAGCTAGTGATGGTACGCTAGGGATTTCTTCCAAAGAACCTGTCGAAAATCTCGTGCGTCGCATTGCTGAAGAACAATCTATTCCTGTCACAGATGAAATGGGTAACTTTATCGGTACGATTGCAAATAGGCATGTGATGCAATTTTTAGCGCGTCATCTGGAAAGTACGGGTGAGCTTGTATGAATACACTATTAGATACATTTGCCGTCCGTAAAGATGAACTATTCACCGCTTTAGTACAGCATATTCAGATTTCCTTTGTGTCGCTTTTTATTGCCGTATTAATTGCTTTACCACTAGGCATTTACTTAACAAGACATAAGCGGCTTGCTGAACCAATTATTCAAGTAGCTGCCATTTTCCAAACGATTCCTTCTCTTGCCTTACTTGGGTTATTAATTCCCCTTGTTGGTATTGGGATAGTTCCAGCGATTATTGCACTAGTTATTTATGCCCTCTTGCCTATTTTAAGGAATACATATACTGGGATAAAAGAAGTTGATCCGGCTCTTGTCGAAGCTTCACGCGCAATGGGAATGAACAAATGGAAACGATTATACAAAGTGCAATTACCCCTTGCAATGCCCGTAATAATGGCTGGTATTCGTACCGCGATGGTATTAATTATCGGTACTGCAACACTCGCTGCATTAATTGGTGCCGGCGGACTTGGGGACTTGATTTTACTTGGGATTGACCGCAACGATAATAGTTTAATTTTGCTTGGTGCTATTCCAGCAGCATTACTCGCTATCTTGTTTGATTTCCTATTACGTTTCCTTGAGAAAGCATCTTTTAAAAGCACGATTATTACTATTTCTGCGGGTATTTTACTCACTGCCGCAATCATCGTCGTTCCTTATTTTGCGTCCGATAAAAAAGAAATTACGATTGCTGGTAAATTAGGCGCAGAACCAGAAATCTTGATTAATATGTACAAGTTAGTTATCGAAGACGAAACCGATTTAAAAGTCAACGTGAAGCCGAATATGGGTAAAACTAGCTTCGTATTTAATGCGTTAAAATCAGGTGATATTGATATTTATCCTGAATTTACGGGGACGGTGTTAGAAACTTTCTTAAAGGAAAACGCAAAAACACATGATCCAGAGCAAGTTTACACGCAAGCACGTGATGGTGTGGCAAAAGATTTCAAGATGACTTACTTAGAACCAATGAAATACAATAATACCTATGCACTTGCCGTATCACCTGAATTTGCGAAAGAAAATAATCTGGAAAAAATATCCGATTTAGGTCCGGTATCAGATCAAGTAAAAGCTGGATTCACACTTGAATTCAAGGACCGTGCAGATGGCTATAAAGGCATTCAAGACAAATACGGACTGACATTCTCTAACCTAAAAACGATGGAACCGAAACTGCGCTATAATGCGATTAAAAATGGGGATATCAACTTGCTAGATGCTTACTCGACAGACAGTGAACTTGCGCAGTATAAATTAAAAGTGCTAGAGGATGACGAGCAACTCTTCCCTCCTTACCAAGGTGCGCCACTTATGCTGACGAAAACATTAGATAAATACCCAGAACTGAAAAAACCATTAAACAAACTTGCTGGTAAAATTACAGACGATGAAATGCGCAAAATGAACTATGAAGTCAATGTAAATGGTAAATCAGCTTATACAGTTGCAAAAGATTATCTACAAGATCAAGGTATTATCAAATAAAAAGAAAGCTAGGTGGCGTGAAAAACCACTTAGCTTTCTTTTTATTGTCTGATTAAGTTTTTAACTTTATTAACGTTCGGTTTATAGAAACGACAATGTGTTTCAAATTCTTTGTTAAATTCAGCTGCTCGTTGGGTTAAAGATTGCTCGTGATCAAGCATTAATCCTTCTTCAAGGAGCGGTGTAAGTGAAATGATTTGGTCGAAAACAAGACCGGCATTTGTATCACTTAAAACAGAAACCATTTTGCCAAGGGCTTTTTGTTTTTCTGTAGGAAGCTCTTTTTGATGAAGATGGAACCATTTTGCTAATTGTTTACGATTTTTTCGGGTTGCTTCTAAGTAGATGCTTTGAGCATAAGCGGCTTTAGCAAATGCAATCGATAAATTTTCAGCAGATTCCCAGTCTTCTTCTAAAATCTCGCCTTGCATTTTGATTTTTTGGTTGAGCAAAGTAATATCTTCTTGATAAATATCCATTTTGTGTTGTTGCTGTTTGTAAACTTCCATCGCTAAATTAAGTTCATCGATGGTTGGCTGCATTTTTTCGCCAAAAATAGTATTATCATTTAAAATTAATTGCGTTTGTTCTATTTTTTCAGCAATAATGCTATCGCGTTCTTTAATTACGTGGGATCGTTTACCTAAGTACTCAAAATAGAAATTATACTTTTGAATGCGATTAACTACTGCTTCTGCTTGTTTCACGGTTGCTGGTTCTTCTTCGGAATTTAAGACAGTCACACCAGCTACTTTACTTAATTTAGTATAAATAATAATCGTGAAATCTTCTCCGTCCAAATGGATTTTGTACGGTAGTTTATGTTGCTGTTCTAAAAGCCTTTTATGTTGTTTTAATAGTTTATCCGTCATTGTTATTCAACACCTTTACTACGCCATTAGTATTATATAATTCAATTATATAGTATAAAGATGAAAATTTCGAGGGAAAGAAATGAGAAAATTATTTTTAATTGTTTACATAATATAATTATTGTCCCCTTACCTCTTTATAAGGTGGTTAAAGTATAGAATAACAAGTAGATATTTAAGACAGCGATGAAAATGGCGACTGTCCAAGAAATGATTTTTAACCATGTCGGGTTAACGAATTCGCCCATCTTCTGTTTATCGCTTGTAAACATGACTAACGGAATAACTGCGAATGATAATTGCATCGAAAGAATAACTTGGCTAAATATTAATAGTTCATTTATTCCGTTTGCTCCGTATAAAGCAGTGATAATAACTGCTGGGACGATTGCCAGTACACGTGTTAACAAGCGGCGAACTACTGGTTTTAAACGGATATTTAAGAAACCTTCCATAACAATTTGACCGGCTAGTGTGCCTGTTAATGTAGAGTTTTGTCCGGAAGCAAGTAAGGCTACAGCAAATATGGTGCTGGCGATGCTGCTACCAAGTGTTGGATTAAGTAATTTATAAGCATCCTCAATTCCAGCTACATTATGTTGCCCGGTAGTATAAAAGGCTGCCGCAGCTAAAATTAAAATCGATGCGTTAATTAATAAAGCGATCGTTAAGGAAAAAGTGGAATCGATAAATGAAAAACGAATTGCCTCTTTCTTTCCTTCTTTTGTCCGAGCATATTGTCTTGTTTGCACGATAGATGAATGCAAATATAGATTATGTGGCATGACTGTCGCGCCAAGAATACCTAGTGCAATATAAAGCATTGCGGGATTAGTAACGATTTCTGATTGTGGGATAAACCCTTTGGCGATGGCTTGCATGTCTGGATGGGACATCACCATTTCCGCTCCGAAGCATACTAGAATCGTAACCATTAAAGTAATAACAATTACTTCGATATAGCGGAAACCTTTATGTTGTAAAAATAGCACGAGAAAAATATCTAATGCCGTAATACAAACGCCCCAAATTAACGGAATGCCGAATAGTAAGTTAAGCGCAATCGCACTACCGATAACTTCGGCGATATCGGTGGCGATGATTGCTAGTTCAGCCAAAATCCAAAGCACAAAGCCAAATGGTTTCGAAAAATGATCACTAGATGCCTGTGCTAAATCTCGACCAGTAACGATGCCTAATTTAGAGGCAAGTGATTGTAATAGTACGGCTAAAATATTAGAAATTAAAATAACAGATAATAAAGTGTAACCAAATTCTGATCCCCCAGCAATAGATGTTGCCCAGTTACCCGGATCGACATAGCCTACCGCAATAAGTGCGCCCGGCCCCATAAAGGCAAATAATTTCCGGAAAAATTTCGCATTTTTTGGAATAGCGACTGAATTATTGACTTCGCTCAAGCTGGGAGCATTTTGTGCTTTTCTCCAGCTTTGTTTTGTGCGTTCTGTTTTCTCCTTTTTCATGCTCCCTGACCTTCTTTCGTTTATGATAAAAAGTTTACTACGGGAAACATTCTTTGTCAAACGAAAAACACAACCTTTTGTTGAAGATGAGAGGTTGTGTTTTCGAGTGTTTCTATAAGGCTTCGGTTAATGATTTTCTTTTGTTTTTAACTGGGTTTAATGTGCGTTCGACCCAACCAAGTAGCAGATCGGCTAAAATGGCCATGACTGCTGTTGGGATTGCACCAGCTAAAATGATGGCGGTACCGTTTGTAGCATTGGTTCCGCGGACAATGATGTCTCCAAGGCCTCCTGCTCCAACGAATGTCCCGATTGCTGCGACTCCAATCGCGATAACAAGTGCATTTCTGATACCTGCCATAATAACTGATAATGCAAGTGGCATTTCGATAAGGCGTAGCACTTGCCATTTTGTCATTCCCATTGCTTTACCGGATTCAAGAAGCGCCCCGTCGACGTTTCTAATGCCTGTGTAGGTGTTTTTTAGAATTGGTAGTAAAGAATATAGGAATAAGGATAAAACGACTGTATTCGTCCCTAAGCCCATGATGAGCATAAGTACAGCTAACAGGGCGAGTGCTGGGATTGTTTGGATGATATTGGCAATTTGGATAACCCAGCCGGCTAAGCGTTTTTTCCTAGCAATATATACTCCGAGCGGTATTGCAATGATTGCTGCGAAGATAACTCCGTAAGCACTCATTAAGAAATGCCGCCAGAACTCTTCCATGACATAACTTCCATTTGTTTGGTAATAGTCAATTAATTGTTTTAATGTTTCCATCTTTTGGCACCTCCTTAGTTTTTACCGTCAAAGTAATTATTTTTTTGTAGGAATTCTTGCGCTACAATGGATGGTTCTTTTAATTTGCCATCTGCCTCATAATTAAGCTTTTGCATTTCTTCAGTGGAAATTTTACCTTTTAGCTTATTAATCGTTGTTTTTAGTTCTGGGTGTTTCTTTAAAATTTCATCTGTTGCGAGTGCTGAAGCGTCATATGGTGGGAAGAATTTTTTATCATCTTTTAATAATTTTAAGTTGTATGTTGGGATACGGCCGTCTGTTGAGTAACCAAGCGCCACGTCCATTTGATTGTTTTTAAGTGCAGTATAAATTAAGCCAATTTGCATAGGGAAGATTTTCTTGAATTCGATGTCATAGGCTTTGGAGAATGCTTTATAGCCGTCTCCTTCGCGTTCCATCCAAGAATTATCAACGCCAGCAGTGAGTTCATTTTCCACTTTGCGCATGTCACTAACGGTGTTTAGGTTGTATTTTTTAGCGGTATCTTGGCGCACCATAAACACGTAAGTATTAGCAAAGCCGTAAGAATCAAACCAGGTTTGGTGGAAACGTTCTTCAAACCCTTTTTTAACAGCAGCTAAGGCTTTTTCTGGGTCTTTAATAGCATCTTCGCCAAGTGGTCCAACTAAATCGGTTCCAGTGTATCTTGTAGCTGTAATATCTACATCACCGTTAAGCATTGCTTGGTGTTGGACGATAGTTGATCCGAGGTTGTTGACGATTTCTACTTTTAAGCCAGTGTCATGCTCAATCAATTCTTTTAAAATATTGGAAACGATTTGTGATTCAGTTGTGGCCATTGCGCCGATACGGATAGTATCTTTGGAACTTCCTCCAAGTCCTGGTAAAGAACAACTAGACAAGAAAAGCGAACTGGTTAGAAGTAACACGCTGAATAATGCGATTAATTTTTTCTTCATATCATTCTCCCCCTTCCCGAGCTTCGCGGATGGCTTTTGGAGTTAAACGATATTCTAATTTTCCAAGCGCGAATTCTACTACAAGGGCTAAAATGGTTACTGGAATTGCTCCGCCGAGAATTAAATCTGGACGGTATAAGTTCAAGCCATTAAAAATAAAGTCTCCAAGACCGCCAGCACCGATATAGGAAGCAAGTGTTGCCCAAGCGATAACGTAAACGGCAGATAAACGAATACCCGCCATAATAATCGAGATAGAATTAGGAATTTCAACGTTTACAATCAGTTGCCAATTCGTCATCCCCATTCCACGACCAGATTCGATTAAATTTTTATCAACCCCTCGAACCCCGATAAAAGTGTTACGCAAGATTGGTAAAAGCGCGTAAATAAATAGCGCAATAATCGCCGGTAGCGTTCCAACCCCAAGAAATGGAATAATGAATGCCAAAATGGCGAGTGATGGGACAGTTTGAAGAACACTAACCACACCAATAACAAAATTCGCTACTCTTGGTGAACGAGTGAGTAAGATTCCAGTTGGCACCGCAACGACGATCCCTAAAATAACGGCAGATAAGGAGATAAATAGATGTTGCCATGTTTGGACAAGTAAGTTATGGCCGTTTTCTTGAAAAAATGTAACAATTGCGTCCATAGCTTATCCCTCCTGCTTCATTTCTGGCTCTGTCGTTTCGGAAGCGGCTTGTTCCTCCTGCTTTTCTGCTCCTTCGTCTACTGAACCCCAAATGGAATCATAAACGATATCAACTAAGCTGGCACGAGTAACAATCCCGACAAGACGTTTATCTTTATCTACTACAGGAATGTATTTATAGCCACGTTTTAGAATTCGTTGCACTGTATCTCGGAGTAAAGTATCTTCATTGACATAAAAAACGTTTTTCTCGATAATATCCATTACAGAAGTTGCTGTATGACGATTTAAATCAATTTGCTCAACATCGATAAAGCCTTTTAAGACATTACCCTCATCCACTACAAGTAAAGTATCCACTCGTTTTTCTTTCATAATCGTAATAGCGGCTTGTAGGGATTTATCCGCTGTAATAGAAACTGGGTTGGTGTTCATAATTTGTGCTACTTGTGTAACATCTGGCTTCGCTTCAATTAAGCGATCTTTCCCAATGAAATCACGCACAAAGGAATTCGCCGGATTGCGCAAAATTTCATCTGGCGTATCAAATTGAACGATTTCGCCTGCTTTCATAATAACGATACGGTCTGCAAGTTTAATTGCTTCATCCATATCATGCGTAACGAAAATAATCGTTTTTCCAAGCTCTTTTTGCAAGTTTTTAAATTCTTCTTGAAGAGAATCACGAGTAATTGGATCTAGTGCGCCAAAAGGTTCATCCATTAAAATTAAATTTTGTTCAGCCGCAAGCGCTCTCAGAACACCGATACGTTGTTGCTGTCCACCACTTAATTCATAAGGATATCGGTCTAAAAACTCTTCTGGTAAATCTACTAATTTTATTAATTCTTTCGCCCGTTCTTGTTTTTTCTCTTCGGACCATTTAAGTAATTTTGGTACAAGGACGATATTTTCACGAATCGTCATATGTGGCATCAAGCCAATTTGCTGAATAACGTAGCCAATCGAACGTCTTAGTTTGACAGGATCTTCCGCCATGATGTCTTTGTCATTAATAAATATTTTACCTTCTGTAGGTTCAATAAGCCGGTTAATCATCTTCATCGTTGTCGTCTTTCCACAACCACTTGGACCGATAAAACAAACAAATTCTCCTTTATCGATGCTAAGAGTTAGATCATTAACAGCTTTTTTGCCCCCTTTATAAGTCTTCGTTACGTGTTCAAATTTTAACACGCTTATACACCTCCATTTTTTCTTTACCACTACCAAAAAAATTGGCAATCGATAAATATTTTCCCTAAAGAGTACTGATTTAAACTTTTTAAATACAAAAAAACAGCTTAAAGACAGTGTTACATTCAAACGGAAGTTCCTAAACAAGATGATTTCGTACTTGTGGCACGTGTGACATCGATGCTAAACTTTAATCGTGAAAATGAGCATTGTAATAAGCTGCTATATAGTATTTATTTAATTATAACACACTTAAAAAGGCCCAAAAGCAAATGCTCTCGGACCTTGTGGTTATTTTGGTAAGAATAATTTGGGTGAGGTTTTTAGTAATATCGAGATGACGATACCAGCAACAATGACCGTAGCCAAGCAACTAGCCCCATTCATGACAATCGAAAAAAGTTGCGCGCCCCAGCCTTGAAAAGCATAAGCCCCCCAGAATAATACGCCAGCAACGTAATGCCAAAAATATTTTGCAACGCCTCCAATAATCATGGTTCCCCACGCCCATTGGATTGCCTTTTTAAGTTGATTAGCAGCTAAATTGCTTCGTACTTGCTTACTGAATACGCCACTAAATGCAACAAAACTGAATGCTAAAATGTACTCAATAAATGCTTGTGACGGCATTAAAATATAGGCTTTCCCAGTGAGGAAATGTAGTAACCCCCACAGTAGTCCAGCGAATCCAGCAGCCCAAAAACCGCGGCGGATCGCAATCACATACATTGGAATCATTCCCAGTGAAATCGAGAAACTAGAACCGATGTCCAGCGGGATAAAACTTAGTACCATAGCAACTGCAGCAAAAATGGCACACTCGAGTAAAATGATTAATCGCTTGTTTTGCATAAAAAATAAACTCCCCTCTTCTTTTTGGTCAAAAACGTACCCCAGAAGAAAGCAGTTTCTATGATTAGAAATGCAATCGCCACAATCCCTACGCTCGTATTAACGAACAGGTTCAAAGGGTCAGAATCCAAAAACACGTGGACTCAATCTCAGCTAAGAAGCCCCCCCTGTGGTAACGTCTATGAAATTATCGTACAACAATTATTATAGCATGCACTTCTTTTTTGTAAAGAATTTTTTCTTTTCTTTAGTCATTTGCAGAAAATTTCACAGTATTTTGTGCTTTTTTCGGCAATTTATCAAAAATAAGCTGATAACTATTTTGAATTAACGCAAATTCAGTTTCAGCTTCCACATCGTATTTTTCATTAATAACGAGCGTAATCCAATGCTTTTTATTTAAATGATAGCCTGGTTTTATGCTCAAATATTCATCGCGCAACAAATCAATTCTTTCCGGCTGACATTTAACGCTTATGTATAAATCCCCGTGGTATAGATGTATCAGTGCGAATATTTTACCGCCAACCGTTAAAGCATGCGTTTTTTTATCAAATGGGAAAGTTTCTTTAGCGGCTTGTAAAGTAAGACAAAGCGCGACTTTTTCTTGTAAAGTTTGCTCGTAATCCATTCGGCTCTCCTCCTTATTTTCATATTATAACATTTATTTATGTGTGTATGCTTTCTTTGCTACACTAACCATGTTAAAATAGAAGTAATTGTGCTTTTTCTGATTTTAAGAAGAAGTAACTTAGTATTGGAGGAAGAAAATGTTAACTGTAAATAATGTTGGCTTACGCTACGGCGATAAAAAGCTATTTGAAGATGTTTCGATTAAATTTTTGCCAGGTAACTGTTACGGTCTTATTGGCGCAAACGGTGCTGGTAAATCAACGTTCCTAAAAGTGCTTTCTGGCGAGCTTGATTCACAAAGTGGTAATGTGCATATTGGTTCAGGTGAGCGTCTAGCTGTCCTTCGCCAAGATCATTTCCAGTATGATAATGAACTTGTTCTTAACACTGTTATTATGGGACATGAACGTCTATACAAAATTATGGACGAAAAAAATGCCATTTACATGAAAGAAGATTTCAGCGATGCAGATGGTATCCGTGCTGCGGAACTTGAAGGCGAATTTGCTGAATTAAATGGTTGGGAAGCGGAATCTGAGGCTGCTGTTTTATTAAACGGCTTAGGTATCCCTACTGACTTACACGGAAAACTTATGAAAGATTTAACTGGTGGAGAAAAAGTGAAAGTGCTTCTTGCGCAAGCTTTATTCGGTAAACCAGATATCTTACTTCTGGATGAGCCTACCAATCACCTGGACATCCGTGCAATTCATTGGTTAGAAGAATTTTTAATTAACTTTGATAATACTGTTATCGTTGTATCCCATGACCGTCACTTCCTAAACAAAGTATGTACGCATATTGCGGATCTTGATTTCAGCAAAATTAAATTATATGTCGGAAACTATGATTTCTGGTATGAATCAAGCCAATTAGCTCAAACAATGATGGGCGATCGTAATAAGAAAAAAGAAGAAAAAATGAAAGAATTACAAGAGTTTATTGCCCGGTTTAGTGCCAATGCATCTAAATCCAAACAAGCAACAAGCCGTAAAAAAATGCTCGAAAAAATCACGCTGGAAGATATTCAACCTTCTAGTCGTCGTTACCCTTTCATTCAGTTCAAACCGGACCGTGAAGTTGGGAACGACCTACTAACAGTAACAAACTTATCTAAAACAATTGATGGCGTGAAGATTCTTGATAATCTTTCCTTCTCCATTAATCGTAATGATAAAGTTGCTTTAGTTGGCGATGATGAAGTTGCAAAAACTGTTCTTTTCCAAATCCTTGCTGGCGAAATGGAACCTGACGAAGGTAGCTATAAATGGGGTATTACAACTAGCCAAAGCTACTTCCCGAAAGATAACTCCGAATTCTTCGAGGAAAACGATATGAGCCTTGTAGAATGGCTACGTCAATTTTCTCCTGAAGATGATAGTGAAGCTTTCTTACGTGGATTCCTTGGTCGTATGCTATTCAGCGGCGACGAAGTACTTAAAAAAGTACGCGTCCTATCCGGTGGAGAAAAAGTTCGTTGTATGTTATCCAAAATGATGCTTTCAGGTTCTAACGTCCTGTTACTAGACGAACCTACTAACCACTTGGACTTAGAATCAATCACAGCGTTAAATAATGGCTTGGAAGGTTTTAAAGGCGCAATGATCTTTGCTTCCCATGACCATCAGTTACTACAAACAATCGCAACTCGTATTGTTAACTTATCAAAAGACCAATTTTACAATAAAGAAATTTCTTATGATGAGTATTTAAAAGAAGTTATGAATGTAGCAGAATAATACTAAAAAAAACAATATCCCATTTTCGGGATATTGTTTTTTATTTTAATTCAATTTTGCCTGTTTCGGTTGTAATTGGTGTGGATGAATCTTTTAAATAGCTAAGGAAACTATAAGAAACCCATGTAATATCAGACACTTTGTCTAATTTATCGACTGGGAAAACGATTTTCCCCTTGGCCGTTTCGCCAGGCTTAATTTCTGTTGTGTCGAAATTAGATAAAACAGCGTCCCCACCATTCAAATCCACTTTATTTGCTTCTAATTGTCCTTGATTTGGATATGTTTCCAGTGTTTTAGAGGCATTGTTGGTAATTTCTAAAGCGATTGTAATGCTACCTTCAACTGACTTGCTTTCTAATGTTGAGTACGTTTCTTTCTTTTCAACTGTTATCGTGCTGATTTTTTTCTTAATATTATCTGCGGAATCTTCATAGTTTACTTGATATGTCTTTGTTTCTTCTGGGGTAGTTTGACTTGTTCCTTTAGAAGAATAGTTAAACACATCATTTTGTACTTGTTGATAATGTGAAAAACTAACAATGATACCAATAATTGAGCCAATCATTAATAACGTTCCTGCGCTTGTTAAAATAGCACCGATTTTCCGTCTGGCTGGGAAAAATAAAATAACGATACCAGCGATAAAAATTAAGAAAGCACATATTCCGGCAATAATCCAAATTTCCATCTTATTTGCTCCTTTTTATGCGAATTTCTCCCTCACTATAACATATTTCTTCGCTAGTTCAAAGCAGTTAAATCACTTGCTGGCGATGGATAAGCAAAAATGACAGATTGTAAATCGGCCAAAGTGAGGTTTGCTTTTATTAAGAGAGCGATATAATTTATCATATAGTCTGCTTCTTCACTGAGGAAATGAGCGCCTTTGATTTGTCCTGTTTTTCGGTCTTCAATAATTTTTGCGAGTGCGATTGATTCGTTTGTTCGTTTGTAAGTGTACCAATTTGTTGTGTCATGTTGTTTGATTTGGTATTTTTCAGGGGCTGCTTTGGCCTCTTCTATGCTAATACCAATACTTGCGAGTTTCGGACTCGTAAAAACAACGCTTGGGATTGCTGGATAATCGACTTTTTCGTCGCCTCCTAGGATATTTTTAGCGACGAGTGCGGCTTCGAGACTGACAACTGGTGTTAACGGCGCGCCTTTGGTGTCAGCTACATCACCGCACGCATAAATATGAGGATTATTAGGCGTTTGTAGTTTTTCATTAACGACGATGCCTTTTTTCGTATAATCGATACTTGCTTTTTCTAGTGATAAGTGATCGATATTAGGCTTTCTACCGGTCGCTCCAATGATTAAATCTGTATTTAACGAAAAGCCATTTTTACCTTGAAGATGTAGTTTTTTACCATTTTTTTCGATTTTAGTAATATCTGTATCAAAATGGAAATGAACGCCCTCTTCTTTCATGCTGGAAACTAGTGCGGCGACAAAATCAGGGTCGAATTTCTTCAATGGTGCACTATTGTGATGAATAACATGCACTTCACGCCCTGTTGCCTGTACAATCGATGCAAATTCAAAAGAAATATAACCACCGCCGATAAAAACGACGGAATCTGGTAGTTTTTCGAGTGATAAGAAATCATCACTTGTTTGGATATATTCTTGTCCTTCCACTTGGAGCGTGCTTGGTGTAGCACCGGTTGCGATAACAATTTTTTTAGCAGTTAGTAAATCATCACCGACTTGTAACGTATCTACATCTTGAAAGCTTGCTGGGCCAAAGAATGTTTCAATGCCTGCGTCTTGAAAACTTTCTAAACGACTTTCGGGCACATCCTCGACAAATGTTTCTTTAAAGGCCATTAAATCTGTCCAGCTAATTGTAGCAGCTTGCTTAATCCCTTTGCCACGTAGTCTTGTAGAAAGGTTTCTTGCTTCTGCAGCACCGACAAGGACTTTTTTAGGGTCACATCCTCTGAGTACGCATGTTCCGCCCCAACTCCGCTCTTCTACAATTGCGACTTTTAATCCGGCTGCCTGAGCTTCAAAAGCAACGGTTGTTCCGCTTGCGCCGCTCCCGATGATAACTACATCATATGTAAATTTTGCCATGTCAATCACTCCTTCCTAGCTTGTTTTCCCGTCTACTTTCACTTTTAAACGAAAAAACTGCCACACACGAATGTGTAGCAGTTCCGACTAGACTTCCATGATGATTGGTAAAATCATTGGACGACGTTTTGTTTGTTCAAATAAGTAACGGTTTAATTGGTCACGAATATCTTGTTTTAATTTCGCCCATTCAAAACCAGTTTCTTGTAGGTTTTTTTCGACAATTTTTGTTACTACTTTGGATGATTCTTCAATTAAATGCTCGGATTCGCGTACATAGATGAAGCCGCGTGAAATGATTTCTGGTCCGGATGTAATTGTTTTAGATTTACGATTAAGTGTTACTACAACGATGAAAATACCATCTTCAGAAAGTAATTTACGATCGCGTAGCACGATGTTTCCAACGTCACCAACACCTAAACCATCAATCAATGTGTTACCAGAGTATACGCGGTTTCCAGCAGTCATTTTATCATTTTTAAATTCTAAAATTTCACCTTTACCAACGATAAATACTTCTGATTTTGCCATACCGACTTCATGAGCTAATTTAGCGTGGCTGATTAGCATACGATATTCTCCGTGAACTGGAACGAAATATCTTGGTTTTAATAAGTTAATCATTAGTTTTAAATCTTCTTGGCTTGCATGGCCAGAAATGAATAAGTTATTGCTCATGGTTAACACTTTAGCGCCGGCTTTATACAGCATGTCCATTGTTTTTGCCATCATTGTTTCCAGTGATGGAGATGGTGTTGTTGTAATGTACACAGTATCACCAGGTTTGATGTTCAGTTGTGGGTGATTTCCTTTTGTCATTAATTGTAGTGACTGGATTGGTTCGCCCAGATTACCTGTTTCAATAATAGTAATTTCATCATCGCTATATTTTTTTAGTTCTTTTAATGGCACGATTAAGTCTTCTTCAATAACGATTTTGCCTAATTCGCCAGCAATTTCGAATACGCGCTCTAGTTCTTTACCAACAATCGCGACTTTACGTTTTGTTGCAACAGAAGCATCAAGCACTTGTTGTAAACGGATTAAATTAGATGCGACACAAGCAACGATAATTCGACCGTCTGCCATTCTGAATGCGTGTCTAATTTCTTCTTCGATTAAGCTATCGCTAGAAGTAGTTCCAGGGTGTTCTGCTTCTGAACTATCAGAAAGTAATGCTAGTACCCCTTTTTCACCAAATTCTGCAATATGGCTTAAATCAGAAGCATAGCCGTCTTTAGCTGATTGATCAAATTTGAAATCCCCTGTGTAAACGATGGAGCCTTCACTTGTTTGAAGTACAATCCCCACGGAATCTGGAATTGTGTGTGTTGTACGGAAAAAGGAAACATCAATTTTAGCAAAAGATAATGTTGTTTCTTCGTTTACAATGTGGAAATTCTTGAAGCGTAGTTTACGATGCTCTTTGAGTGCAGATTTTGCAAGAGCGATTGTTAATTCTGTTCCGTAAACTGGCGCTTTGATTTTTTGAAGCAAGTATGGCAGTGCGCCAATTGCATCTTCGTGACCATGTGTTAATAGAATTGCTTTCACGCGGTCTTTGTTTTCTTCTAAATATTTAAAATCAGGGATAACGATGTCAATTCCTAGTAATTCATTTTCTGGGAACATTAAGCCCGCATCTAATATAAAGATATCTTCGTCTATTTCTACTACATATAAATTTTTGCCACTTTCATCGACGCCGCCGAGTGGAATGATTTTTATGTTTTTCGCTTTTTTTATTGTCAAAGCGTAGACCTCCTTTGAACTATTTAGAAAGTCCTTCTAATATAGCTTGTAATTTCGTTCCTTGTTCAGCATTCAAATCTACAAGTGGTAGTCTTACAGGTCCAACACTAATGCCTTGTTGATTTAGTAAATATTTTGTTGGTGCTGGATTTGGTACAGAGAATAGGCCATTCATAAGTGGAAGTAATTCCCGGTGGATACTTGCCGCTTTTTGAACCTCTCCTCGTTCAAACGCTTGGATCATTTCTTTCATTTCATTTCCTACCACATGGCTCGCAACGGAAATAACACCGTCTCCGCCTACAGCAAGGATTGGTAACGTTAAACTATCATCACCACTGTATACTTGGAAATCGTCCGAAGTTTCAGCAATGATTTTACTAATATTATCCAAATTACCACTAGATTCTTTTACACCAACAATGTTAGGTAATTTTGCTAAACGGATAATTGTTTCTGGTTCGATATTAACGACACTACGACCAGGGATATTGTAAATAACTACAGGTAGATCAGAGGCTTCGGCAACAGCAGCAAAGTGCGCATATAAGCCGTCTTGGTTTGGTTTATTGTAATATGGTGCAACGATTAAAACAGCATCGATGCCACCAAGTTCAGCCACTTCTTTTGTAAAAGCGATTGTTTCTGCTGTGTTATTGGAGCCAGTTCCAGCGATTAATTTCGCACGTCCGTCATTTGTTTCGATTACTTGGCGGAATAATTTTATTTTTTCATCATGGGACAAAGTTGGTGATTCACCAGTTGTACCAGCGATTACTAAACCATCAGAGCCATTTTCGATTAAGTGGTTCACGAGATGATGAATTCTTTTTTTGCATACTTTATCTTTTTCTGGGTGAATTGGTGTTACCATTGCTGTAATTACTTTCCCTAAATCCATCTTTCATTTCCTCCTTACTTAATTTCCAAACAAAATACGTCATGAAGGGCATTGACTGCTGAAATTAAGTCCTCTTCTCTTACTAATACCCAAATAGTTGTGTGACTATCCGCTGATTGTAAAATTGGGATGTTTTTTTCAGATAATGCACCTACGATTCTTGCTGTAACACCAGGAACTCCTGTGATTCCGGCACCGACAATGGAAACTTTTGCACAAGCTTCTCGGACAGTTGTTTGTAAGTTTGCTTCTTCTAATAATTGTTTCACTACATGACTTTTTTCTTCTGGGACTGTAAAAATAACAGATTTAGTAGAGATGTTAATGAAATCAAGGCTGATTCCAGCATCTGCTAATATTTTAAAAGCGAGTTGTTGTGCTTTTACTGTGTCCGTTTGTACAGATATTTGGGTAAGATTCGTAACGTGAGCAACCCCTGTTACCATGCGTTCCTTCACGTCAAAATGACCTGAATCATCTGCTAAAGAAGTAACGAGTGTACCTGTGCTTTCCAAATAAGTAGAACGAATGCGCATCGGGATTTTTGCGGTCATTGCAATTTCAACGGCGCGTGGATGAATCACTTTAGCGCCTTGATACGCCATATTGCTTACTTCGTTATAACTCACACGTGGAAGTGAACGAGCATGCTCCACAATGCGAGGATCGGCTGTCATCATACCATCAACATCTGTAAAAATATCAATATAATCTGCTTGTAGAGATACGCCAAGTGCGGCAGCTGATGTATCACTTCCACCACGACCAAGCGTTGATATATCACCAGTTGCAGTGATTCCTTGAAAACCAGCTACTACTGCCACATCAAGTGAGGTTAAGGCGTTTTTTAAACGTGTAGTATCAACTTCTGTAATTTTAGCGTTTAAGTGGTCATCCGACGTAATAATACCAGCTTGACCACCCGAAAATGCTTCAGCTTTGATGTTTGCTTCTTTTAGCATATTTGTAAAAACAGAGGCGGAAATGGTTTCACCGACAGAAAGCAAAGTGTCTTGCTCTCTGGCAGTTAGCTTAGTATTTTTAGCGCCGATAAGTTCTAGCAGTGTATCGGTTGCGTAAGGATCACCATATCTGCCAATTGCTGAAACGACAACGACTACTTTGTAACCTTCTTTTAAGGCGTGTTTAATGTGGTTAAATGCCATCAAACGTGTTTTTTCGCTTTGAACGGATGTTCCGCCAAATTTTTGAACAATGATTTTCATTACTTACACCTCTAAATAATCGCTAGTTTGACTAAACTTTCCGCTATTTGAATCGAATTCCATGCAGCACCTTTGAGTAAATTGTCGGAAACAATCCACATGTGGAAGCCTTTAGAATCGTCAATGTCAGCGCGAATGCGACCAACGAATACTTCTTTTTTGCCGGCAGCAGAAACGGCTTGTGGGTAGACTTGATTTGCTGGGTCGTCTTCAAGAACAACACCAGGAGCATTTTTTAGTGCATTTTGGATATCTTTCGCACTTACGCCATCTTTATCTACTTCAATATAAACACTTTCAGAGTGACCGCTCACTACCGGAATTCGAACACATGTAGCGGAAACTTTGATTGTATTATCTTCCATGATTTTTTTCGTTTCATTGATCATTTTCATTTCTTCATATGTATAATCATTTTCTGTGAAAACGTCAATTTGTGGTAATGCGTTAAAAGCGATTGGATAATGCTTTTTGTCCCCTTTTACGGGCATAATTTGTGGAGTGAATTCTTTATTATCTAAAACTGCTCGGCTACCGTCTTTTAGTTCTTGGATGGCACTAACACCAGAGCCAGAAACAGCTTGATAAGTGGAAACAATAATACGATTTAATCCGAATGCTTCTCGAATCGGTTCGAGGGCTGCGACCATTTGAATGGTGGAACAGTTAGGATTGGCAATAATACCATTATGGGAGAAAAGTGCTTTTTCATTTACTTCTGGAACGACTAATGGGACTGTTGGATCCATACGGTAAGCACTTGTGTTATCAATAACAATAGCTCCGCGTTTCACAGCTTCTTTTGCGAGAGCTTTAGAAACAGAACCGCCCGCACTAAATAAAGCGATATCAACGCCTTCAAAACTTTCAGGTGTGGCTTCTTGAATAATTACTTCTTCACCGCGGAAGGCTAGTTTTTTTCCAGCAGAACGAATAGAAGACAAGAACGAAACTTGCTTTATCTTAAAAGTCGCCGCCTCTTCTAGTAATTCAATCATTTGGGTACCAACTGCACCAGTAGCACCTACAACTGCGACATGATAGCTTTTTGTCATAGTTTACAATTCCTCCTTCAATTTAATCCTCGTGTTTCTGCTTAGAAACAGAAATCTGGTTAATTTTACACTTACTTTATCATACCATAAACAAAGCCGTTTCGCAGTTTTTTATACGTTTTAACGACTATTTTTTTAAATTGTTTGTTAGTTTGAAATAAAAAAACCACTTTCACGCAAATGAAAGTGGTTTTTGATTAATTTTCGGTTTGTTCAGACTGAGCTTTTGCAGCTGCTTCTTTGTTGTTAATTGGTTGTTCTACTTTTGATTCGTCTTTGTTTGACTCAGCGCGTTCTTTTTTAAGCTCGAAATATTTATCGAATACTTCTTTAGAGATTTTCATGTTTGTTTTTTGGTCTGTACCGTATGGACGATAAATCCAAGGAACAACGACGGAAATAGCTATCTCTGGCTTTTCAACTGGCGCATAGCCGACGAAAGTAGTATTCCAAACACTGGCCATTTTGTTGCCTTCTTTTGGTCCATCGTAGAAAGCATCTGCAGTACCTGTTTTACCTGCAACATCGTAATCACTTGAAGTGAAGACGGTTCTTGCAGTACCAGTAGAGCCATGTGTTACTTCGTAGAACCCTTGTTGAACTGTTTTGATGTCGCTTTCGGAAACGCCGATTTTATTTAATACTTTTGGTTCGTTTGCTGTTGCAAGTGTTCCAACAGAGTCGCCATTTGTACTAGGGTTTCTAATTTCTTTTACCATGCTTGGAGCAATTCTTGAACCTCCATTAGCAATTGTCGAAACGTATTGAGCCATTTGTAGTGGTGTGTACGAATCATATTGGCCGATAGCGAAATCGAGAATTTTACCAATTGTTTGGTCGTCCCCTTTATAACCAGTTTGTTCGCCGGGAAGGTCGATGCCTGTTTTTACACCTAGGCCGAACTGATTATAATAATAACGCATATCGTCAAAAGTACTTAGTGGTGCTCTAAGGGGGCCATTTGGTACATAGTTGGCGCCACCCATTTTCATTGCTACTTGATACATATAGGAGTTAGAAGAAATTTCTAACGCGCCAACAGGATCAAGTGGTCGATTTCCAGCTCCGGTTCTATTAAACCAAGAACTCTTTGGTTTTGTTCCTTTTAAAGCGATTGGTTGGTCGGTGAAGACGGTTTTGTTTGTAATAGCGCCGTCCATAATACCGCCAAGAATCGTGGAGCCTTTTACAGCGGAACCCATTGCGTATGCTGTCGTAAATGTACCTAGGGAATAATCTTCAAATTCTCCTTTGTCATTTAGCTTTTGACCGGCAAGTGCAAGGACTTCTCCGGAATATGGATCCATGGCAACAACGAATGCGCGGTCAAAAAGGTCGGAACCGGCATATTGTTTCCCTTGTTTAATATTTTTTTGGAGAATCTCTTCTACAGCTTTTTGGAATTCGACATCAACGGAAAGAACTAAATCTTTTCCTTTAGAGCCTTCGTATTTGCTGACAGTTTCGATGATGTTTCCTTTAGAGTCCAGAACGCTTTCAGACTGGGATTTAGATCCAGCTAGAACACTTTCATATTGGGCTTCTAAATAACTTTTACCAACACGGTCATTGCGGCTATATCCTTGAGATAAGTAATATTCCGCTTTGTCTTTCGGTAGACCTTCTTTCGCTGTGGAAACGGAACCTAAGATAGAACGTAATGTTTCATCATAAGTATAGTAGCGATTCCAGTCGGTCGTTGTGTCAACGCCAGGTAA
Source organism: Listeria swaminathanii (assembly GCF_014229645.1). Lineage (GTDB taxonomy): Bacteria > Bacillota > Bacilli > Lactobacillales > Listeriaceae > Listeria > Listeria swaminathanii. Next base: position 1,159,755 of record NZ_JAATOD010000001.1, read on the forward strand.
ACTGTCCATGTTTTCACTAACGCGAGCGATTTCTTCATCAGTTACATCTTTATTTTTGACAACCGATTCGGTCATTGCGTAACCAGTAGTCATTTTTTTGTAGATGGTTGCTACTTTTAAATCTTCGGTCGTTAAACTAGCGATATCATCTTTTGTTACTTTTTCTACTTGGATTTTGTAAGCCTTAGATGAATCAAGTGCCTGTTCTTTCGTAGATAAGCGATTTAAAGATTCGGTTTGATGCGTTAGAATCCAGTAATCTTTTAAATCACGATCGGTTAGTTTTTCAGGTTCAACTGTAATTAGTTTTTGTAGCGTTTGAGCTACATGAAGCGTTTCCGCAGTTTCTGTTTGTTGACTACGTGTGTACGTAATCGATTTGACTGCAGAGTTACCAACTAATAAATTGTAATTCCGGTCGTAAATGCTACCACGTGGCACGTTTTTGGAAACTGTTACGTTATCTGTTTCTTCTAATTGACGTTTGTAAGTATCCCCTTGCACGATTTGAACAATACCAAGTCGTAAAATTAACACGGAGAATAATATAAAAATAATAAAGAATAGAATATTTAAACGTAGTGGAATGATGGCGCGTTTCTTCTTAGTGGAATCTTTTTTCTTTTTTCTAAAATTTAGTTTCACGCATAGTTACCTCACTTTTCAATAATACCTTTCCCTATTGTAGCTGAAAAAGCATGATTTTTCCACTGTAAGTTGATTAGAAATTCATTAGAAATAAAAAAAGACCCACCGAAGTGAGTCTTTTGATTATTATTTAGCTGCGTCAAAGCGTTTGTTTGCTTCATCCCAGTTAATAACATTCCAAAATGTGTCGATATATTCAGGACGACGGTTTTGGAATTTAAGGTAATAAGCATGCTCCCAAACATCTAGTCCTAGAACAGGAGTTTTACCCTCGCTTAGTGGAGAATCTTGGTTTGCAGTAGAAACGATTTCTAATTTACCATCATTAACTACTAGCCAAGCCCAGCCAGAACCAAAGCGTGCTGCAGCTGCTGCATTGAATTTTTCTTTGAATTCGTCAAAAGTGCCGAATTCGCTTTCGATTGCTGTTTTTAGGTCGCCAGTTGGAGCGCCGCCACCATTTGGGCTAAGGATAGACCAGAATAATGTATGGTTAGCGTGACCGCCACCGTGGTTACGGACAGCGCCGCGAATGTTTTCAGGAACGCTATCTAGGTTAGCAACTAATTCTTCCGCAGATTTACTTGCAAGTTCAGGATGTCCTGCTACCGCTTCGTTTAGTTTTGTAACATAAGTATTGTGGTGCTTTGTATAGTGAATTTCCATTGTTTCTTTATCAAAATTCGGCTCCAAAGCATCATAAGTATAAGGTAATTTAGGTAATTCGTAAGTCATTAAAAATTCCTCCTTGTATTGTTTTTACGTGAAAAGAAATGACATATAAGGCAAAAGTTTCATGTCCTATTTCGATAGAACTACTATTAACCTTAAAAACAGTTTCTTCTTACACCATTTAGCCTACCATGCTCCCGAAATGCTTGCAATTTTTCTGCTCAGTGATGTTTCAGCATTGATTTTGCAACCATTTCAAGCTATGATTAAGTTTAGGTGGAAAAAGTACGCTCTTTTGCACATACATGTATCTTTTTCCCTGAAACTCAAAAGTTAAACCATTAGGTGAGGTGTTGAAAAAAGAATGAATATTTTTACACGCTTCTGGAAGAGTCTGTATTCCCCTGCGGATATTGCCTCGTTTCGAAATGATAAAATCAGAAAAAGTATCGTTTACATCATCGTTTTATCGTTCGTGACTTTCCTTCCATTAGCATACTTTACGAACGTTACGACAAAAAACGCGCTAAAAGTTGGCGAAGAAACCATAACAAATGAAATTCCGGATTTTAAAGTGACAGATGGTAAATTGGTTTTAACGGATAATACAGTTAAAAATGTCCCTATCTCGATTGATCAAGATGAATTACATATTTATTTTGATGCTTCCGGTACACTTGATAAAGATGGTGTTGATAATAAAATCGCTTCTTATGATAGTGCGGTAGCTTTTCTTTCAGATGGTATTTATATTACTGCAGCTGGTGTTTCTCAATCTGTTAGTTATGAAACGGCCGGAATTAGTGATAAAGCAGATTTAGTTGATTTATATACATCGATTGAGTCTTTAGCTAAATACTTTATTCCAATTGCTTTACTTGTACTCTTTATCTTTACGCTAGGTTCGGTATTCTTCCGCGTAGCACTTTATGCGTTATTCGGATTTATTCTTTCTGGATTTGGTCGAACAGGCATTGCTTTCCGTCAAAACTGGATGATTGCTGCTTACAGTATTACGCTGGCGGCGGTTTTCACAATGGTTATGGAGGCACTGCAACTAGTTGTTCCTTTTGGAATGGAAATCAATATGGTTGTAAGCATGATTTTTGTCTTCCTTGCGCTTCGTTCAATCCCACCAAGCGAACCAACTACTTTAGAAAAATAATTTTTAGCCACTTGCTTCTGCAGGTGGCTTTTTTGTAGCATTACACACGTGATTTTGTGATATAAAAGTGGTATGATAAAAAAATCAAAGCTAGACTAAAGGAGCGATTTCTTTGAATGAAAGAACATCTCGCGAAAATACTCGCCCAGTCCAAGTTGGTAATTTAACGATTGGTGGTAGTAAAGAATTAACTATTCAAAGCATGACTACAACAAAAACGCATGACGTCGAAGCGACGGTAGCGGAGATTCACCGATTGGAAGAAGCTGGCTGCCAAATTGTACGAGTAGCTTGTCCAGACGAACGTGCAGCGAATGCCCTTGCTGCAATCAAAAAGAGAATTCATATTCCACTTGTGGCAGATATTCATTTTGATTATCGATTAGCGCTGAAAGCAATTGATGCTGGTGTTGATAAAATTCGAATTAATCCGGGTAATATCGGACGCCGTGATCGCGTGGAAAAAGTGGTTAATGCAGCTAAGGCGAAAAATATTCCGATTCGAATTGGCGTCAATGCAGGTAGTTTGGAAAAGAAAATCATTCAAAAATATGGCTATCCTACTGCTGATGGTATGGTGGAAAGCGCTCTTGCTCATATTAAAATTCTTGAAGATTTAGATTTTCATGATATTATCGTTTCTCTTAAAGCATCTGATGTGAATTTGGCAATTGAAGCGTATGATAAAGCGAGCCGAGCATTTAAGTACCCTCTTCATCTGGGAATCACCGAATCTGGTACGCAATTTGCTGGAGGAATCAAAAGTGCTGCTGGTCTTGGGGCGATTATGAGCTTAGGGATTGGGAACACGTTACGAGTGTCGCTGAGTGCCGACCCTGTGGAAGAAATCAAAGTGGCGCGCGAATTATTGAAATCATTCGGTCTTTCGTCTAATGCGGCAACCCTGATTTCCTGCCCTACTTGTGGACGGATAGAGATTGATTTAATCAGCATAGCTAACGAGGTCGAGGAATACATTGCTACCATTAAGGCTCCTATTAAAGTGGCAGTGCTTGGCTGTGCCGTAAATGGTCCAGGAGAGGCGCGTGAAGCAGATATTGGAATAGCTGGTTCGAACGGGGAAGGCCTGCTTTTCAGACACGGTAAAATCATTCGAAAAGTACCAGAAGCTATCATGGTAGACGAATTAAAAAAAGAAATTGATCTTTTGGCAGAAGAGCATTTTGCAAAAAAAGCAGATTTTGAAAGCCTGGGATAATTGTATCCGGGTTTTTGTTTTAGGGAGGGATTTTTTTGGAAAAAGAGAATGAGCTAAGTTTTTATGATGGGGTTAAAGCTTGCCTTCCCACTGTACTTGGCTATGCAGGTATTGGCATTGCTGCGGGTGTGGTTGGTAAAGCATCTCATTTAAGTCTTTTGGAAGTGGCGTTACTGGCAATTATTGTCTATGCGGGTGCGGCTCAATTTATTATTTCTGGTTTATTATTATTACAAAGTCCGATTTCAGCCATTATATTTACTACTTTTTTAATTAATTCTCGACATTTTTTGATGAGTATGGCAGAAGCTCCCCATTTTAAAAAGTATTCTCTATGGAATAATATCGGGATTGGCGCCCTTCTTACGGATGAAACGTTTGGTGTTTCGATGAATCAGATTGGGAATAAAAAGCCTGTTAGTGCCAAATGGATGCACGGGATTAATGTGACGGCCTATTTGGCGTGGATTGTTGCTTGTATTGTTGGTGCTTTTATAGGGAATTGGCTGCCGAATCCGGAACAATTTGGGCTGGATTTTGCTTTGTCAGCGATGTTTATTGGTTTGCTTTATTTGCAAGTTGTTAGTGATAAAAGTAAAAAAATGAGTACGAGTTTATTTGTGATGCTACTTGTGGCACTGTTTTTAATTGTATTTATGCGTGTGATGTCGCCGGAACTAGCTATTTTAACGGCAACATTACTTGGCTGTTTGATGGGAGTGATATTAGAAAAATGGCGTTAAGTTCGTATACTTTATATGTAATTATTGGTTGTGGTCTTGTTACCTTTATACCGCGTGTTTTGCCGTTTATTTTTGTCCGTAAGTTACAGCTGCCGGATGTAGTGATTCGCTATTTATCTTACGTTCCCCTCTGTATTCTGACAGCCCTTTTTGTTCAAAGTTTATTAGTAACGCGGGAAAATGGTTTTCCAGGTATCAATTTTGAAAATCTGCTGGCTTCATTGCCTACTATTGTAACCGCAATTTTAACTAAAAATTTAATGTGGGTTGTTATCGTTGGGATTATTTCCATGGCGATGATTCGCTTTTTTGCATAGAAAAGCCCTTTACTGGAGTGTGTTTTTGACGGGAATCAAAACCAGTAAAGGGCTTTTTATTTATAGGTGGATCCGAGGTAACTTTAGTTAGATGTTGTTGTGCTAGTTGATGAAGTGTCTGTGTAATCAGCAAATGCATCTTTTAAATCGCTATCTTTAATATCAATGTTGGCTGCTTTTAATTCTTTTTTCAGTGCAGCAGTCATATTTTCAGAAGTTAATTGAGAATCGATATAAGCAGCTTTTACGTTTGCTTTTTCTTTTTCGTATGTGCCTTTTTCTGTTTTCTTCACTAATTGAATCAAGTGATAACCGTAAGTGGATTTGACAATACCACTAACATCATCTGTGTTTTTTAGTGCATAGGCTGCTTTTTCAAACGTTTCGTCCATTTCACCTGGACCAAATGGATCTAATAGACCGCCATTTGTGCTAGTTGCTGTATCTGTAGAATATTCTTTTGCTAAATCGGCGAATTTTTCACCATTTTTTAGTTTTGTTTGGATTTCTTTGGCTGTTGCTTCGTCATCTACTAAAATATGGCGAACGGTGATGTCTGGTTCCCAGGTTTTATAATAAGCTTTTAGTTTGCTTTCGCTGACATCCATATTGGCTTCTGTCGCTTTTTGAACTAGTAGATTATACTCTAAATTTTCTTTGAAAGAAGTTTTCGTTAAATTATTGGAAGATAGCGTTGATTCAAATGAGTCACCGTACTGTTCTTCGTATTTTTTATATTCTGCATCGACTTCTTTTTCGGTTACGGTGTATTTATCTGCTAAGATTTTTTTGAAAGTAAGTTGTTGCACGACCTCATTACCGTAAGTCGTTTTCATTGCTTCATAAAGTTCATCTTGCGTGACACTTCCTGCATCTGTTTTTACGACCGCACTACTGCCACATCCGGCAAGCAGTAGTAATGTAGCTGCTATTACGGAAATCATCACTTTTTTTAATTTTGTCAAACTGTTCCTCTCCTTCTTCTTTCGGCTACTTCTTACTTTAACGATAAAAAGTGTCCAGAATAAGAAACAAATATGAAATAATTATGAACATTATACATAAAATAAAAAAAGGCCCGGATTGCGGACCTTTTTGCTATTAAGAGGCTTGTAAACATTCTGGACATTCGCCGTAAACCTCGAATTTATGGCCGTCAATTTGGTAACCAGGTAATGCTTCGGTTAAAAAATCCATTGGGCACATCATAATTTCTTTTGTTTTACCACATTTCATACAAATAAAGTGATGGTGATGATGCTCGTGTGTACAAGCCAAACGGAAATTCCGCTCACCAGAAAGATCGGTTTCTTCAAAAATACCTAACTCTACAAATAAAGAGAGATTGCGGTAAATTGTATCAAAACTGATTCCTGGGAAATCATCTTTCATATTTTCTAACACATCTTTTGCCGTCAAATATTTATTTTTACGAGCTAGTAAGTTAATTAGAAATTCACGTTTATCTGTGTGTTTATAGCCTTTTTCTTTCATTTTCATGAGTGCTTCAGTTGCTGTAAGTCCCATTTTCCTCACCTCGTTTTGAAATTAAGATTTTTTGACGTATTTTTTGATATAAAATGGTGACGATCAAAAGTAACACAGAAATAATAACAATCGCTCCACCTGGTGCTAAATTTAAATAATACGCTGTAAATAAGCCGCCAATAACCGCAATTTCACCAAATAAAATTGATAATAAAATGGTTTGCTTGAATCCTTTGGCGATGCGAATAGCTGCTGCGACAGGTAATGTCATTAAAGACGATACGAGTAAAATACCGACAATTCGCATGGAAGACGCAATAACAAGCGCGACTAAAACCATAAAAATAATATCGAATACTTTCGCTTTTAAGCCAGAAACTTTGGCATATTCTTCATCAAATGATAACAGAAATAGTTCTTTATATAAAGATAAAATAACGATAAACACAATAATCGCAGTGACAACAATTGTAATCATATCAGTGCGGCTTACGGCGCTCACACTACCGAATAAATAACTAAATAAATCCGTATTAAATCCATTAGCTAAGGAAATAAATATAACGGAAAAGCCCATACCTGCCGACATAATAATCGGAATGGCAAGTTCTTCAAAATGCTTATAAACGGTACGCAGTTTTTCCATTAATAAAGATCCTACTACCGAAAAACCAAAGCCGAGATATAGCGGATTGAGTGCGGCTAGTGGCAAATAAGTTTTGCTTAAAAATAAACTAACAGCAATCCCCCCTAGCGTCACATGGCTAAGCGCATCTGCCATTAAAGAAAGCTTTCTTACGACGATAAAACTTCCGAGTAATGGAGCGATAACGCCAATAACAAGCCCAACGATAAATGTATTACGGATAAAATCATACTGGAGAAGCGTCGCAATCACGGCAAGCATCCTCCCTTCTGCGTTGTTCTGCTAATATTTCAAGTTCGCGGTCGGCCAAGTAATGTTGATATTCATGGGCAGAACCATCGAAAATAATGCGTTTATTAATGCTTATAACATGATTAACATACGTATTCACGGCCATTAAATCATGGGTTACGAGCAAAAGTGTCATTTCTTCTGTCCGATTTAATTCAGCTAAAAGCTCGTAAAAAGCTTTTACATTTTCGACATCGACACCAACAGTTGGCTCATCTAAAATTAACAATTCCGGTCTGCTAACTAACGCTCGCGCAATAAACACACGTTGCTGTTGTCCACCAGAAAGCTCGCCAATGTTGCGATGCAGATAGTCAGTCATTTCCACCCGTTTTAAAGCATAGTCAATAGCTTCTTTATCTTTATTGTTCAAGGTTTTAAATAAGCCTTTTTTCTTCGTTAATCCACTGGCGACAACTTCCTTCACAGTGGCTGGAAATGCAGAATTGAAGGCATTTGATTTTTGGGAAACGAAGCCGATTTTAACCCAATCTTTGAAATCTGCTTGTTTTTCTCCAAATAACGAGATGCTTCCTTGTTGTTTTTTAAGTACACCAAGAATTAATTTTAACATGGTTGATTTACCTGAACCATTAGGACCAATTAAACCAGTAAAACTGCCTTTAACAACTTGAAAATGAATGTTTTCTAAGGCATGTTCTTTATCATAATGATAACTTACATTATTTACTTCTATGATTTTGTTCATTCATGTTTCTCCTTTGACAGCATTTGCTAGCCGCTTTTACTAGTATATAAAATAATTGTCAAAATGTAAATCGTAATTACTTCGAATTAAAAAACGAGACAAAAAACCTGGAAAAAATGGTTATCTTTTCCAGGTTTCTGTCATTATTTAGCGAAAGTATCTGTTAAAATTGGGACAACTTGTTTTTTACGAGATACAACACCTTTTAGTGGTGCTTGATTTTCAACGAATTTTACACCATAAGCTTCTTCTACAACGGCTGTTTTTGAACCAATAGAGATTCCAACTGAGTCGTTAGTAAGAATGTTTGTGATGACGAACAAGTATAAATCAAGTCCTTTTTCTACGATAGTATTCGTTATAAGTGCTTCTACTTCTGCGCGACGGCTGAGTACATCATTCACATCAACAACGTTAATTTGAGCGATTTCTACTTTGTTGCCGTTCATGTTGAATTCTTTCGCATCCAGTAATAGTTCGGCTACTGTTTTTTTACTAACGTCTGCTCCGGCTTTAAGCATTTCCATGCCGTACGCTTGAATATCAACTTCTGCGATAAGCGCTAATTTTTCTGCAGCAACTTTATCTTCTTCTGTGCATGTTGGTGATTGGAAAAGAAGTGTGTCAGAAATGATAGCAGAAAGCATAAGTCCTGCAACAGTTTTACTTACTTCTACTTCATTTTCACGGAACATTTTTAGAAGGATTGTTGTCGTACATCCAACTGGTTCAGCACGATAATAAAGTGGATCAGATGTTTCGAAGTTAGCAATACGGTGATGGTCAACAACGGCTGTCACTGTTACATCGTCAATATCGTCTACACTTTGTTGGCGTTCGTTATGGTCAACAAGTGCCACTTCGGAAACTTCATTCGCAACCGTTTGAACTAAACGTGGAGCTGTTACTTGGAAATAATCAAGAACAAAAGCTGTTTCACTATTAAGCTCGCCTAAACGAACCGCTTCAATATCTGCTCCTTGTGCTTTTTTTAATTCTGCGTAACTAATGGCAGAACAAATCGTATCTGTATCTGGATTTTTATGACCGAATACAAGTGTTTTTGTCATTATTTTCGTCTCCTTTTAGCTGTTTTGAATTTTATTTAATAAATCTGGGTCAAATTCGCCATTTCTTAGCATTGCGATTTCCCATTCGTATGGTGCTTTTTTAGATGCTTTATCTTCACCAACGTATGGCGTTTCAAGAATTTTTGGAACGTTCGTTAGTTGTGGATGGTGAACGATATAATGCAAGGCGTCAAAGCCAATATGGCCAAAACCGATATTAGCATGTCGGTCTTTATGCGCGCCTCGTTCATTTTTACTATCATTGATATGTAGGACTTTTAAGCGATCAATGCCGATAATTTTATCAAATTGATTTAATACGCCGTCAAAGTCATTCACAATGTCATAACCAGCATCGTGTGTGTGACATGTGTCGAAAGTAACCGATAATAATTCGTTATGCGTTACCCCATCAATGATTTGGGCAAGTTCTTCAAAAGTGCGACCACATTCAGAACCTTTTCCAGCCATTGTTTCTAAAGCGATTTGCACATCTTGGTCATGGATTAATGCTTCGTTAAGACCTTGGATGATTTGTTTGATTCCTTTGTCTGCCCCTTCGCCGACATGAGCGCCGGGATGAAGTACGATTTGCTTGGCACCAAGCGCACGTGTACGTTCAATTTCAGATTGTAAGAAAGTAACACCTAGTTCGAATGTTTCTGGTTTTACAGAATTACCAATATTGATAATGTAAGGCGCATGAACGACAATGTCAGCCATATCGTGTGCTTTCATATGTTCTAAGCCTGCTTCAATATTCAATTCTTCAATTGGCTTTCTCCGCGTGTTTTGCGGAGCGCCAGTATAAATCATAAACGTATTTGAACCGTAAGAAGCTGCTTCTTCACTTGCGCCAAGAAGCATTTTCTTTCCGCTCATTGATACATGAGAACCTAGTCTTAGCATAGTTCATTCCTCACTTATCGTTTTTTCCGTCTTTCGCGACGTTTAATTTCGTTCATTTTGTAGTTAATTTTCTTTTTATAGTTTGGTTTACCTTTTTGTTTTGCTTTTTTACGCATACCGATTTCACGTGGATCCGCTGTTTCGCGTTTTGCTTCACGTTTTGCACGACGGTTGCGGTCTTCTAGTGTAACGAATTCTTTGTTTTTCCAGTCAACGTGCTTAAACTCAATACCCATTTTTTCCAGTTGGTTTAGACGATCTTCATCAGCTGGTTCGAATAAAGTAAGGGCGATACCAGAATGTCCGGCACGACCAGTTCGGCCTGTACGGTGAATGTAGAAATCTAAGTCATCCGGTAATTCATAGTTTACAACATGACTAATTCCTTGGATATCAATACCACGAGCAGCTAAATCTGTCGCAACAACATATTGATAATCTAAGTTTTCGATTTGTTTCATTGTCCGTTTACGTTCACGTGGGTTGACATCGCCATGAATTTTGGCTACTTTAAGTCCACGTTCAACTAATCCGTTTGCTACTTCATCAGCCGTTGTTTTCGTATTAGTGAAAACAATCGCCAAATAAGGTTGCGAACCAACTAAAACATTTTTAAGTAAATCTATTTTGTTACGGCTACGAGTGGCCATAATACGGTGTTCCACTGTTTTTGAAGCAGCCACTTTTGGTTGGATATGCTCATAACGCGGATTTTCCATATATTTGCTTAAAAATGGTTTTAATTTTTGCGGAATTGTTGCGGAAAAAACAAGCATTTGTAAATTAGCTGGCATTTTTCCAGCGATATGGTCGACATCGTTTAAGAAGCCCATATCAAGCGTCATGTCTGCTTCGTCAATAACTAGTGTTTTCGCTGTATGAACAAATAAAGCTTGTTCGCGGATTAAGTCATTGATACGACCAGGCGTTCCGACAATAATTTGTGGTTGTTTTTTTAGTTTATCGATCGCACGTTGTTTGTCCGTACCACCAATAACAAGCTGTACAGCGATTTCTTTCTCACTGTATTTCGTTACTTTGCGAATTTCATTATAAATTTGAGTAGCAAGCTCACGACTTGGTGCCGTAATAACAGCTTGTACTGCATCTTTTTCAGGATTCACATTGTTAATAATTGGCAAAATAAAAGTATGGGTTTTCCCTGTACCTGTTTGAGATTGTCCAATGATACTTTCACCTTTTAAAATGCCTGGGATTAGCTTCTGTTGTACTTCTGTTGGCTCATAGAATCCTAATTTATCTATTGCAAGTCCAATAAAAGGTTGAAAGCCGAATTGGTCAAACCTTGATTTCTTCGTCATAAAATATTTCCACTCCGTTCTATACCTAGTAGCCATTATAGCACATAATTGGACATTCGTGCGCGCGATAAGACAACTTTGTCAAAACAATCAAAGTCATTTATACTAAATAAAGAATCTAATACAGAAATGAGGATGTTTTCGAATGGAAATTATCAAAATATCCCCTCGTGGTTATTGTTATGGAGTGATTGATGCCATGGTTATTGCCAAAAATGCCTCACTCGATCCAACTTTACCACGACCTATTCATATTTTAGGTATGATTGTTCATAATAAACACGTCACCGATGCATTTGAATCGATTGGTATTTATACTGTAGACGGGACAAACCGAGAAGAAATTTTAGATAAAATAACGACGGGAACGATTATTTTCACAGCACACGGCGTCTCTCCAGCTGTTAAAGCGAAGGCCATTGCAAAAGGCTTAACGACAATTGATGCAACCTGTCCCGATGTGCTCCATACATATGATTTGATTGTAGAAAAACAAGCAGCTGGATACCAAATCATTTATATTGGCAAAAAAGGACATCCTGAACCAGAAGGCGCGCATGGAACTGCACCTGATGTTGTTCATATAGTAGAAACTAAAGCGGATATTGATGCCCTTTCCTTTTGTTCTGATAAAATTTTTGTGACTAATCAAACGACCATGAGTCAGTGGGATGTAGCAGATTTAATGGATTATATAACAGAAAAATTTCCGACATCTATACACCACCAAGAAATTTGCATGGCGACACAAGTGCGTCAAGAAGCAGTCGCGGTACAAGCGAAAGATGCTGATGTCACTATTGTTGTGGGAGATCCGAGGAGTAATAATACAGCTCGTTTAGCCCAAGTTTCAATCGAAAAAGCCGGCACAATTGCTTACCGTATTGCTGATATTTCGGAATTAGACATTCAGTGGATTATAGATGCGAAGAAAGTCGCTGTAACGGCCGGGGCAAGTACTCCCACCCAACTTGTGCGAGAAGTACTTCTATTTTTAGAGCAATTTGATGCAGCGGATAAAACCACTTGGGAGCGAAAACATACGCCAGACTTTGCCAATATCATCCCCAAAATGAAAAATAAAAATATGGAAGAAAAAAGACGCCAACGTTTGATGCATTTAAAAAACGGCGGAAACTAAAAACCGACAAACTCCTGTTACATTAGGAGTTTGTCGGTTTTTTTATTAACAAAATTGGAAAGGATCTGTATTCACTTCGGAAACAATAAATTCTGCTTCATAGTCTAAAATTTTCGCTTGTTCTTCGATTGTGTTTTTCAAATAGCCTTTCATGACTTTTTCAATGTTATGGCCAGCATCAATCGTTGGTAAATTAATTGCTAGTAAATCATGGGCTGTGTGGTAATAAACATCACCGGTAATAAATACATCTGCACCAGTGGCTTTTGCTTGATGAATAAATTTATTGCCATCGCCACCAATAATCGCTACTTTTTTAACCGTTGTTTTTAAATCACCAACAAAACGAACATTTTCGATGGCAAAAGCAGTTTTTAACTTGTCAATAAATGAAACCATGCCGATTTTCTTCGGTAAAGTACCAACGCGACCTAGTCCTTCTTTGTAAGTTTGCGTTTCTAGTGTGTAAACATCAATCGCTGGTTCCTCGTATGGATGTGCAATTTTAACTGCTTTTGTAATCGTTTCTGTTAAATATTGCGGGAAAATGGCTTCTATTTTCACTTCTGGAATAGAAGTCAGTTCCTCTTTTTTACCAATAGTCGGATTAGCATCTGCTCCTGGTTTAAAGGAACCGATACCCGTCGTATGGAAAGTGCATTCTGTATAATTAGTGCCGATTTGGCCAGCACCATTGTTTACAAGTGCTAAACGTACGGTTTCGAGTTCATTTTCCGGAACATAAACTGCGATTTTGCAATATGGCTCTGTATAGGTTTCTTCAATCATCGTTGTATCTTGCAATTGAAGTAAATCTGCCAGAATATCGTTTACGCCACCTTGAGCAATGTCTAAATTAGTGTGTGCTGCGAAAACAGTAATATCATGCTTGATTAATTTTTTAATCATTTTGCCTTGTTTAGTTGTTGTATCAATATGTTGTGTTGGGCGGTATAAGAATGGATGATGTGCGATAATTAAATCGACTTTTTTTTCAATAGCTTCATCCACCACTTCTTCTAATACGTCTAAAGTAAACATGATTTTTCTCACTTTTTTGGATAAATCGCCTACTTGCAGACCAATCGGATCGCCTTGCATTGCTAGTTTTTTCGGCGCTATTTTTTCCATAATCGCTGTGTATTCATAGCCATTTGCGACTTTCATTTTAGCACATCCTCTACTAATGCGATTTTATGTTCTAACTCGCGGATTTTCGCTTGATTTTCCGTTGAAATTGGTTGATTGTTAGAAATCGTTTGGATAATATTTTGCCATGTGTTGGTTTCGTGACGCCATTTACTTTTGAAAATAGCGCTTTGTTCTTGTAGTAAACATGGTCCGAAAAATATTTCTTGATTAGTCCAAGAAACCGGTTTTTCAGAAGGTTCAAGTACCATAATTTCATAAATTTTATTATCTTCTCGTAAAATGGCTTCAGACGTAATAAGCCAGTTGTTTTGTTCGGACCATTCTCTTAGTTGCCAAGCTGCAATATTCGGTTGCAAAATTAATTTGGTTACGCCGATTAATTTTGCTGCGCCTTCTTCTAAAATAGTACGTATTAACGCGCCACCCATTCCAGCAATGACAATCGTATCAATCGCATCTTCTTTTTCAATAACAGCTAACCCGTTGCCTTTTCTAACGTCAATTTGTTCTGTTAAACCAGAAGAACGTACTTGTTTTTGTGCGGATTGAAAAGGTCCGTCAACCACTTCGCCAGCAATAGCGAAAGAAGCCGTTTGATTTTTGATAGCAAAACATGGTAAATAAGCATGATCGCTTCCGATGTCTGCGATTCGTTCATTTTTTGTTATGTAAGAAGCCACTTTTTCGAGTCGCTTCGATAGTTGCTCTTCGTTCATTTGGTTCCCTACTTTCGTTTTCATTAAAAAGGCAGGAGAACGGTTTGTCCTCCTGCCCGGTTGTGCTTTATTCCAGGAAGTCTTTTAATTGTTTGCTGCGGCTTGGATGACGTAGTTTACGTAAAGCTTTGGCTTCAATTTGACGAATCCGTTCACGAGTTACGCCGAATACACGACCAACTTCTTCTAAAGTGCGCGTACGACCATCATCTAGACCAAAACGTAAGCGAAGTACGTTTTCTTCACGGTCAGTTAATGTATCAAGCACATCTTCTAGTTGTTCTTTTAGTAATTCGTATGCTGCATGATCGGAAGGTGAAGTCGCATCTTGGTCTTCGATAAAATCGCCTAAATGTGAATCGTCTTCTTCACCAATTGGTGTTTCAAGGGAAACTGGCTCTTGTGCGATTTTTAGGATTTCCCGAACTTTTTCTGTTGGTAAGTCCATTTCTTCACCAATTTCTTCTGGTGAAGGATCGCGGCCTAAATCTTGTAATAAGGAACGTTGTACACGGATTAGTTTGTTGATTGTTTCAACCATATGCACAGGAATACGGATAGTTCTTGCTTGGTCCGCAATCGCACGGGTTATCGCTTGACGAATCCACCACGTTGCATAGGTACTGAATTTAAATCCTTTATTGAAGTCAAATTTTTCAACGGCTTTCATTAGTCCCATGTTACCTTCTTGAATTAAATCAAGGAATAACATACCACGACCAACATAACGTTTTGCGATACTTACTACTAGACGAAGGTTGGCTTCTGCTAGACGTCCTTTAGCTTCGATGTCGCCTGCTTCAATACGTTTTGCTAAAGCAATTTCTTCATCAGCTGTAAGTAAGTCTACTCGACCAATTTCTTTTAGATACATGCGGACAGGGTCATTGATTTTTACGCCTGGTGGTACGCTCATATCTGTTAAATCAAAGGATTCGGTTTCTTCTTTTACAAGTTCTGTTTCATCTGGATCTTCATCATCTGCATCGTCAGAAACTTCAATTCCTGCTTCACCAACATGTTCTAAATACTCATCCATTTGATCGGAATCCAAAGTGAATGGAGCTAATCTGGCAGCGATTTTTGCATAAGTTAAAATCCCCTTTTTCTTACCTTCTTCTATCAGGGCTTCTTTTACTTGCTCAACACTTAGTTCAGCAACTGGTTTTGTGTTTTTTGTTTTATCACTCATAACTGCCTGTATTCCTCCTTCCAAAATGCCGCCAACCTCATTAAAAGGCTTCTCTTAGGTAATAATACCATCATTTAGCGGTTTTAAAACGTTATTAATCCAATTGGCCGCTGTTTAACTGGCGGTTAAGTTGGACAATCTCGAGCATGACGCGAATTTCATTTTCTTTGTCGTTTTCACGATTATACGTCGCTAGTTCTTGCTCAAGTTCTTTTTTCTTTTGTTCTAATTTAAACCGTTTTAGACTTCTAATGTAGTCTTCAAACTGGGGCTTCCCTTGCTCATCCGGACTAAGAACCATTTCAAGGCTACTAATAAGTCCTTTCATTGCAGGATCAGAAACACTATCCATGAACTTAGTTGGATCTGCATCATTACCTTCTGCAAAATAACCAATTAAGTAGGTATAAAGCGCCTCATAATTGTCATGATAAAACTTAGTGTCGCCAAGAAGTTGCTTAATTAAAAGGAAATTATCTCGGCTTTCCATCATCGCTTTCATAAGCTGCTGCTCTGAGATAGTATGGGCAGATAATTTTTGTTGTGTCGGTTGTTCAAAAGAAAATAGCATTTCTGTATCTTCTTGTGGCACCATCCCCATAAAAGAATCATCTATTGGTGGTTCATTATAACTAGCCATTTGTAGCGATTTTTGACTATTTTTAAGTGATTGCTGTAATTGCTGTTTTAATGTTTCGATGGTTAATTCAAATTCATCTGCCAGCTGTTTTAAGTATAATTCTCGTTCGACGGCTTGATCTAGTTTCGCGATTTCACGCAGACAATCGTCAATATAGGCGATTTGATCTGTTTCATTTTGCAAATTACGTTCTCTTCGCAAATAATGGATTTTAAACGCGGTCCAAGTCATCCGCTGTTGTTTATAGATTTCTTTGAATTTCTCTGCACCACTTGCTCTAATAAAGTCATCGGGATCTTTTCCAGCGGGGAGTTGCAAAACAAAGACATCTAAGCGATTCCGTTCGACGAGGAGTGTTCCTGCTTTGTAGGCAGCTTCAATTCCAGCACGGTCGCCGTCATAACAGATAATAGCTCGATTAGTAAGCCGTTTAATTAAATCTGCATGTTCTTCTGTCAAGCTAGTTCCCATCGAAGCAACAGCATTTTGAACGCCAGCTTCTTCTGCGGAAATAACATCCATAAAACCTTCCATGAGCGTGATTTCTTCTTGTTTTCTAATAGCCTGTCGTGCCTCTGAAAAATGAAATAACGTTCGTCTTTTATTAAAAACAGGCGTTTCAGGACTATTTAAATACTTAGGACCATCATCGCGGTCAAATAACCGGCCAGAAAAGGCAATAATTTGCCCGCGGTCATTCGTAATTGGAAACATAATTCGGTTCCGAAAACGATCAACCATTTGACCATCATCACGTTCTGATAAGAGTCCGGCCGTACCAGCAAGTTGCAAGTCCATGCCTCTTTTTTCTAGAAAAGAAGTAATCGTTGCATGGTGATTTGGAGCAAAGCCAATTTGAAAGGTAGTCATCATCTGTTCAGACATGCCGCGCTCTTTCAAATATGCTAATGCTGCTGCGCCTTCTTCTGTTTCCATCAAAATATAATGATAGAGTTTGGCAGTAAGTTGGTGCATTTCGACCATTTTGGCTGTTTCAGAAGTTTCTTTTGGTAAAGTGCTTGTATCGCGCTCTTCTGGGAGCTCAATATTCACATCTAAATGACTCATATCTGCCACTTTTTTTACCGATTCGACAAAAGTTAGTCCATCATGCTCCATTAGAAAGGAAAAAACATTACCTCCCTTACCACAACCAAAACAATGGAAAATCTGCTTTTCTGGTGATACGGAAAAAGATGGTGTTTTTTCGCCGTGGAAAGGACATAAGCCAGAGTAATTACGCCCCTGCTTTTTTAATTGGACATAATTACCAATTATATCGACTATATCCGCTTGATTCCGGACTTGATCAATTACTTCTTCAGGAATCCGCGCCATTTTGACAGTCAACTCCTATTTACTTATTTTGCAAAAATGTGGTCAATCGGTCTTTGAAAAGGGAGCGATCAGAATCACTCATTGCTTTTGGACCTTTGCTATATTTGCCTTGTTGTCGTTCTTTGGCATGTCTATAACGAATATCTAACATTAATGACATTTCTTCTTCTCGGTAAAGTTCGCCGCGATTAGAAAAGACAAATGTGCCCTTTGCAAGTAGAATACTAGCCAGGCCAATATCTTGCGTTACGATAATATCGCCTTTTTTTGCTAAATTCATCATTCGCATGTCCGCTGATTCTTTTCCTGTATCGACAAAAATCCAATTCTCTCTGTTCGTATTAACAGAGTAATGGTTAAACGAGGCAACAAAAGTAACTTCTAATTGAAATTCTTCTGCTACTTGTTTTATTTCTGCTTTCACTGGACAAGCATCGGCATCTACCAAAATTTGTGGCACACATTCCATCCTCTCTTCAAAATCTATGAAGGCACGTTAAAAAACGAGTTTTTCCACCCGTTTTTAAAATAATATGCATAGATTTAGCTTTTTTATAAGCGAAATTAGATTATACGGGAAGATACTAACTTTTACAAGCAGATTTCCCCGTATAATATATATATTCGCCACAAAAAGCAAAAGTCCTTCTTATAATTCTAAATTTTCATCAACAATTTCACCAATATGGATTAAAATCTCATTTGCGGTCTCTTCAATGGCTTTATTTGTCACATCTAAGACGAAACAATTAAGCTTGCTGGCTAATTTATTAAAAATTGCTAGCTCTTCATCAATACGTTGATTACTTGCATACGTTCCAGCGCCAGGCAAACCAATCGAAATTAAACGTTCTTGTCTGATTTTCGTTAATTTTTGCTTACTAATTTTCAGACCGATAATTTTCTTAGGATCGATTTCAAAAAGTTCATCGGGAATTTGTGCTTCTGGAACGATGGGAATATTAACGATTTTCAAACCTTTAAGCGCTAAATATTGCGATAAAGGAGTTTTTGATGTTCGCGAAATACCAATTAATACATAATCCGCTTGCAAAATGCCTCTTGGATTACGGCCATCATCATTTTCAACGGCAAATTCGATTGCTGCAACTTTAGTGAAATACGCTTCATCCATCGAACGAACGCGTCCTGGTTCAGAAAGTGGCTTAATTTTATACGTTTCCTCTAACTGGTGTAAAAGCGGGCCAAATAAGTCAATAATTGGCACACCGAAAGCTTGAGCTGTTTTATTTAGCTCTTCTCGAACGCTTTCTAGTACAATCGTATGGACGATAATACCATTATTTACTGCCACTAAGTCGACAATTTCTTCAATCATATGGGAAGAATCGACGTGGTGAAAACGATGAATAAATTTCGGTGTTTGACCAAATTGACTAAGTGCTGCTCTTGTCACAAGTTCGGCCGTTTCTCCTGTTGAATCGGAAACCACGTATACGGCTGGTTGAGTCATACATACTTCCTCCTCTTTGCTCAAAATCTTACTTTTATTTTACATTAATTTCATCCATTTGAGCAAATTCTTTAATAAAGCTTGCCAGTTCGAATAATAGAGCTAGACGGTTATTTTTCAATTCCTCATTGTCACTCATAACAAGTGTATTATCAAAATAAGCATCGATAGTTGAACGTAAATCAGCAAATGCTTTTAGTCGTTCGATAATTGTTAAACCGGCATAATCAAATTTCAGTTTTTCTAATTTATCAAAAAGAGCCTGTTCGTATTCATTTTCAAATAACGCTGGGTCAACTTCCACGCCATCTTCATATTTTTTAGAAATTTTCACAACGCGACTGAGTGCTTCGATTGTTGGACGGAACCATTCAGCTTCAGCGTGTTCATTTAAAATTTGCGCGCGGTCAATCAGCTGTGGAATTACATTTGGATCGCCGGCAATAACTGCATCAATAATATCATGGCGAATATGGTGACCTTGCAGAATAACACGTAGTCGATTTTTCAAGAAAGTCTGTACTTCTTTTTTAACGTCAGCGCCAGGTAACTCGGCAGAACCTTCTGCACGTTCCATATCAACAATACGTGAGATAACTTCAAGCATAGGGATATCCCAACCATTTGCTTGGATAATGCGCATTGCTCCAAAAGCACTACGGCGTAAACCAAATGGATCCGCTGAACCTGTTGGAACAATATTCACACAGAAGAAACCAATCAGTGTTTCTAATTTGTCAGCAATAGCGATTAAAGAACCTAAGTCGGTTTGCGGTAAGTCGCCTTCAGCAGAGTTAGGTAAATAATGTTCACGAATGGCCGTTGCGATTGCTGGTTTTTCACCTTGCAACAACGCATATTTTTCACCCATTAAGCCTTGTAGCTCTGGGAATTCACCGACAACATTGGTTACTAAATCAAATTTATAAATATTTGTTAAACGAATAATATCTTGTTTGTCCTCTTCTTGCCAATCTAAGTAGTCGGCAAGCATTAGCGCCACTTTTTGAACACGTTTCATTTTTTCTGTTAGCGTTCCTAATTTTTCATGGAAAACGATATTTTGTAATTTAGCAACCGCTTGGTCAATCGTCATTTTTAAATCTTCTTGATAGAAGAAATCGGCATCTGACAAACGAGCGCGTAACACTTTTTCGTTTCCGCGTGCTACTGTGTCAAGGTTTTCGTGGTTACCGTTACGGACAGTAACAAAGTGAGGTAATAATTCGCCCTCTTGGCTGAAAACTGGGAAATAACGTTGGTGCTCTTTCATCGTTGTGATTAAGACTTCTTCTGGTAACTCTAAATATTCTTTTTCAAAATTCCCAGCTAAAACGGTTGGATATTCGACAAGATTCGTTACTTCTTCTAGCAAGTCGTCGTCTTCTTTAATTTGCCAGTTTTCCATCGATTCTAGTTCTCGCAATTGTTCTACGATAGCTTGTTTACGTTCTTCGGCATTAACTACTACAAATTGCTCTAACAACGCATTTGGATAGTCGCTAGGTTGTTTAATAGTTGCTGTTTTTCCTAGGAAACGGTGACCACGTGATGTATTGCTTGTTGCAACACCTGTGATTTCAAACGGAATAATTTCTTCGCCGAACATAGCGATAAGCCATTTAATTGGGCGAATGTAACGTAAATCATTGCTTCCCCAGTGCATGCTTACAGGGAAAGTCATACTAGTTACTATTTTTTCTAAGCTTGGAAGTAATGCGGTTGTTTTTTCGCCGATCACTTCTTTTTTAATGTAAATATATTCTACGCCTTTAATTTCACGGAAAGTAAGGTCAGCTGGCTCTACTTTTTGGCTCTTTGCAAAACCTAATGCCGCTTTTGACCAGTTACCTTCATCGTCTAGCGCAATTTTTTTCGCTGGACCTTTTGCTTCTTCCACGCGGTTTGCTTGTTCTTCTGCCATCGCTTCCACAAGGACAGTTAAACGTCTAGGCGTCGAATATGTTTTGATTTCGCCAAATTCAATTTTGTTTTCATTTAACCAATCAGTCACACGCTTTTCTAATTGTAAAACAGAACTAGTAACATATTGCGCTGGCATTTCTTCTAAACCAATTTCTAATAAAAAGTCTTTACTCATGACGTTTTCCTCCCTCTTCTTTGACTAATGGGAAGCCTAATTTTTCTCGTGATTCATAAAATGTTTTCGCAATACGTCTTGCTAAGTTTCTGATTCGACCAATATACTGCGCGCGTTCAGTAACGGAAACAACACCACGAGCGTCTAGTAAATTAAATGTATGGGAACATTTCAATACATAATCATATGCTGGGAAAACAAGTCCGTCTTGCATTTGGCGCGTTGCTTCTCTTTCATATGTGTCGAAAAGAGTTAAAAGCATTTCAGTATTAGATGTTTCAAATGCGTATGTTGAGTTTTCGAATTCTGCTTGGAAAAAGATGTCGCGGTAGCTAATTCCTTCTGTCCATTCTAAATCAAAAACATTTTCTTTATCTTGAATATAGCTTGCTAAACGTTCAACACCATAAGTGATTTCGGACGTAACAGGGAAACATTCTAAGCCACCTACTTGTTGGAAATAAGTGAATTGAGTGATTTCCATTCCGTCTAACCAAACTTCCCAACCAAGTCCAGCGCAACCAAGCGAAGGATTCTCCCAGTTATCTTCTACAAAGCGGATATCATGCTCTAACGGATTGATACCTAATTTTTCTAAAGAACCAAGATAAAGCTCTTGAATATTGTCTGGAGAAGGCTTCATCACTACTTGAAATTGGTGATGTTGGAATAATCTGTTTGGATTTTCTCCGTAACGACCATCAGCTGGACGACGAGAAGGCTCCACATAACCTGCTTTCCACGGTTCTGGACCAATTGCTTTTAAGAAAGTATACGGACTCATTGTGCCGGCACCTTTTTCCACATCATACGATTGCAACATAATACAACCTTGCTCGGACCAATAATCTTGTAACGTTCTAATCATTGTTTGTAAATTCATTGCTTCCACCTCCAAAAATAATTCAGCCAATATAAAAACTCTCGTCTCTATATGCTGATTTAAAGCATATAGGGACGAGAGTTAGCTCGCGGTTCCACCCTATTTGGAATTTAAACAATTCCCACCTTGATTTCGCTGTACTCCAGAACGCCTTCACAAAAAGTTAAATACTCGGCTTCCACCAAACCCGAACTCGCTAAAAAATAGAGCTTTTTGTTACTATTTTCCTTCAACGTACCTATTAGTTGATATATTAAAAGATACTGTATTTTTGCTTAAAAGTCAATCGTCGCTATCTTTTTTTAACATATTTTCCCATTTATCCATATCGCGTAAAAATTTCCGACTTTTTAAATACAAACCAGAATATTCATCGTAGTACGTATCAATTGCTTTTTGAAGCCATTCTTTTGTTTCTGGTTTGACATCGATATTTCCTAATCTATCTAATTGGAAAATGAAGAACAGCCGCAAGAGTTTGACCACATTTTCTGGTAAATGCATGCGATAACGATCTCTATCAAAACAGCGATGGCAAATAATCCCATTGCTGCTTGTCGAAAAATCAAAATGCCCAGTCGTTTCTCCGCAGATGGCACATTTATCCATTGTCGGATAGAGTCCAAGAACTGGCAACATTTTCATTTCATAAATTTGAGTGAGGATTTGTGGGTCGTAACCTTCATCGATATCTCGTAAAATTTGAAATGTTAATTCATAGAGGTAAGGATTTGGTTGCCGTTCTTCGGTCGCTTTATCGAGCAACTCGCACACATATGTCGCATAAGCAGTCATAAAAATATCTTGTTGAATAGAAGAAAAGCTTTCTATCACTTCACCTTGCTGAAGCGTACCAAGACCGTTTCCACCAAAAAAAGTAAAATAGCCATTCGTAAATAATTGTGTTACTGCGGCTAACCTGCTTTTGGTTTTTTTTGCCCCCCGAGCTACCACACCAATTTTCCCAAATTCACGTGTATACACTCGGACAATTTTATCTGATTCACGGTAACTCGTTTGCCGTATCACGATTCCTTCGCATTTTTCCATGTGGTAATCCTCCCTTTTTCATACGTCCTATTATAACATTTTCTTAACGATTATGTCTTTTTATATTTTTTGCTATCTTTCCGCGCCTACCTATTGTAAAATAGAGAAAAAGGTAAGAAAAGAAAGGATTATTTTTACTATGGATATGTTACTTATATTACTTATTAGCTTATTTACACTCACATTCATAGGTGTTGTTGTGGGAATTATCTTGCTTATTGTAAGAAAAGAAAGATGGGCAGGAATTATTGTTACTGGCTTATCATTTGGGCTTGGCTTCTGCGTTTTATTAGCTGGGCTAAATGTAGCAACGGCGACATTGTTCGAAGCATCTAACAACCCATTTTCTATTTATAATTATGATGCTGGCGAAGATTTATACGCCAATAATTTCGAGGAAGACTATGACGAAGATTATTATGATGACTACACAGATGTAAACTTTGGTGAAGCAGTTACGATAGAAAATGGTAGCACTGTTACTATTTCTAAACCGGAACTTTCCCAGAAAAAAGAAGGCTATGAAATTTATAAAGTAAAAGTGAAATTTGAAAACACAGGCTCAGATGCCGTAATGTTTTATTCAGAAGATGTATCACTTTATGATGATACCGATGATGATTATGGACAACAAATTACAGAAGATGATTTCTCCGGTGAAGTTCAACCCGGCGAGGCAAAAGAAATAACGCTTTACTATGAAGTATTTAATTCAGGTCCATACGATGTAGAGTATGATAACTACAACTGGACAGAATAACAATAAGTAAAAGCATCTGGCACACAATTTCGATTGTGTGCCAGATGCTTTTTTTAATACTCTTCGCGGTCGAAACCGTAATCTTGTAAATAATGCTCTTTGTCGCGCCAGTTTTTTTGAACTTTTACCCAAATCTCTAAAAATACTTTGGAGCCGAGTAAACTTTCGATTTCTTTTCTAGCACGCATGCCGATTTGTTTAAGCATTTGGCCTTGTTTACCGATAATAATCCCCTTTTGCGTACTTCTTTCGACAATAATTGTCGCATTGATTGTCAGTTTTTCTGTTTTAGGATTTTTTTCGATCCCTTCAATTACAACTGCAACCGAATGTGGCACTTCTTCACGCGTTAATTGTAAAACTTGTTCCCGAATTAGTTCAGAAATAATGAAACGTTCTGGATGATCCGTAATTTGATCTTTTGGATAATACATTGGTCCGATTTCTAAATTAGCGTTTGTTTGTTCTAGTAAGTTCGGTACGTTATTCCCTTGAAGCGCAGAGATAGGAATAATTTCTTCAAAATCCATCAAATCGCGGTACTGTTCAATTAATTTGAATAAATCTTCTGGAGCAATCAAATCAATTTTATTAATCAATAGAAAGACGGGTGTTTGCACGTTTTTAAGTTTTTCAATGATAAATTCATCCCCGCGACCAAATCCAGTAGATGCGTCGATTACGAAATAAATTAAGTCTACTTCTTGGAACGTATTTAATGCGATTTTTACCATGAAATCGCCTAGTTTATGTTTTGGTTTATGTATACCCGGTGTATCAATAAAGATAATTTGTGATTCGTCTGTTGTATAAACACCTTGTACTTTATTTCTCGTTGTTTGGGCTTTATCGCTCATGATAGCAATTTTTTGCCCGATAATATGATTTAATAAAGTTGATTTCCCAACATTAGGTCGCCCAACTATAGCTACAAATCCTGATTTAAATGGTTCGCTCATAACATATCCTCCGATGTGAATGCGCCTGGTAAAAGTTCTTTGACTGTTACCGTCGCTGTTTTTCCTGTTAAGTTTGTTAAAATTACTGGCATATCTGGTGCGCAAAACTCGCTAATGACTTGTCTGCATGCCCCGCACGGTGAAACTGGCCCATCTGTATCAGCTACGACAACTAATTGTTTGAAATCGCGTTTCCCTTCTGATACTGCTTTGAAAATAGCTGTTCGTTCCGCGCAGTTTGTTAAGCCAAATGATGCATTTTCGATATTACAACCAAGTACGACCTCATCATCTGTTGTAACAAGAGCTGCTCCTACCGGGAATTTCGAGTAAGGAACATACGCAAATTCTCTTGCTTGTTTAGCGAGTGAGATAAAATTATTTTCTTTCATTTACCAAGTCACAATCCCTTCTTTTTATAAAAACATCTGGCAAAAGTATGGTATGAATATAATTAGTCCGATAAAACTTGCAACAAATGCGGCTAGTAATACCGCACCAGCAGCTACATCCTTCGCTTTTTTTGCTTCATCAATATATTGTTCTGTTGCTACATCTACCGCTCGTTCAATCGCTGTATTAACCATTTCTAATATTAATACACCAAAAATAGAAAGGATTAACAAGGTCCACTCTGATTTAGTGACGTGAAAGAAAAAGCCGCAAATCACAACTGCAAGAGCTGCAAATGTGTGGAAGCGCATATTACGTTCTTCTAAAAAAGCAGTTTTAAGTCCAGTAAAAGCATGTTGAAAAGATTCTGCATAGTTTTTACTGCGTTTATATTTTCTATCTTTCAAGTCCATAAGCATCCAACACTTCTTTTTGTAAGCCAAACATTACTTTTTCTTCGTCAGGCTCCATATGATCATACCCAAGCAAATGCAGCAATCCATGAACTGCTAAGAAACCTAATTCTCTCGCTTTAGTATGTCCGTAATCTTTTGCTTGCTCTTCTGCTTTTTCGGTGGAAATAATTATATCGCCAAGCATACGCGGTGTTTCAAGGTCAAACTCGCCCCAATCAATTTCTGTTTCCCCGTCGCCCATTTCTTCAAGCGCAAAGGAAATAACATCGGTTGCTTGATCTTTATCACGGTATTCCCGGTTAATTTCACGAATACCTTCATTTGTTGTAAAAGTGAGTGAAAGTTCTGTTCCTTGTTCGATTTTTAAGTAACCAGCAGCAAATTGCAAAATGTTTTCTACTAGTTCTTTATCTTCGTCAGGTAACTTACTTGTTTCATCCAGTAAATCAATTTCTAAGACCGTCATCTTGTGCCCTCCTATTTCAATCTTTGTCATCAGGATATTGAATTCGTTGATGATATATTCCATTTAATGTGGCGATTAGTGTGTCACGAATGATTTTAATTTCTTTAATCGTAATATCACACTCGGTAAACTGCCCATCGAGGAAGCGATCTTTAATGATTCCGTCAATAATTTCTGTTATTTTTGCCATGGTTGGTTCTGCTGACGAACGAACGGCAGCTTCCACACTGTCTGAAATATTGATAATCGCTATTTCTTTCGTTTGTGGTTTTGGCCCACTGTAACGATAGTCTGCTTCTTTTACATCCGGATTGTTCTCTTTGGCTTTAAAGTAGAAATATTTAAGCAAAGTAGTTCCGTGATGTTGCAGTGCGATATCAATAATTGGTTGCGGCATATGATTTTCTTTTAAAATCTCCGCGCCATCTTTCGTATGCGAGAGAATTATATCACGACTTTGCTCTGGTGTCAGCCTATCGTGCGGATTAATTCCTTGTAATTGATTTTCTACAAAATATGGTGGTCTCAATGTTTTTCCAATATCATGATAAAAACAACCAACCCGAACAAGTAAACTGTTTGCGCCAATTTTATCAGCACATGCTTCTGCTAAATTAGCGACCATCATGCTGTGATGATACGTACCAGGCGCTTTCATTAGGATTTTTTTCAGTAATGGATGGTTTGGATTGGCTAATTCGACTAGACGGCTCGTTGTTAATAGACCGAAAATCGTTTCAAATAACGGAATAACGCCTACTCCGAGAATGAAAGCACCAAATCCACCTAAGAAGGCATAACCAATTGCCATTAACGTAGAAACTTGTAATAATGTGCTGTTATTGATGAATAATAATAGTAAAACGTAAATCATATTAATTAAGCCGACCATAAATCCAGAAAACATAATCGCGGAACGTCTGCTATAATCACGCAGTGCGACCACACTTGTCGCACCACTCAGTAGAATAAACACAGTTATACCACTATTGGCATCATTTTGGAACGTTAGCAAGCTCGTAACGGCAATAAAAATCACGCTTAAAAAGGCATATTTCTCGTTAAGCAGTATTTTAAGTATCATCGGAGCGAATGCTGCTGGAAATAAGAAAGCAATATTACTAATGTTTTGCGTTTCTAAGAATAAAATAATTAATAACATAAACAGTGAAACAACATATACCGAGGAAAAAATAAGCATTGTCTGCATTTTTTTCGCTTTAGGTTGCGATTGCTTTTTGGTATAAAGAAACAGGATCGCTGCCAAAGCAATAATGAAAATAGCAAAACCAGCATATTGTTTTACAGGCATTTTTTGATCTAGTAAATGTAGCATTTTTAACTGGCGATAGGTTTCTCTATCAACAATCTGCCCTTCTTGAACGATAACTTGTCCTTGTAAAATTTTCACAGGAACAACCGATTGGGAAGCTTCTTTTCGTCGTGCATCTGTTTGTTCTTCATTGTAAGTTTCATTAGGTACAATCGCATAAGAAACTAATACTTTCGATACGTTTTTGTAATACGATGGTATAGCTGATAGTTCGATATCATCGCGTGCTCTAATTTTGGCGGAGTTTAGATTCTCGTCACGGATTTTGTTTTCCATGGTTTTTGCGACTTCTGTTGTCACCACGTCTTCCATGATATTAAAATCTTTGTTTTTTGCTTCGATTAACGTAGTGAATACTTCATCGGATACATTAGATGTTATTTTTTCGGATACGTTACTTGATAATTTATCTTTTAGATTTTTTAATTTTGTTTCGGTTGTTGTAGGCGCCGGATCAGGTTTATTCTCTTTTTTGGCTTTTTCTTTATTTTTAGTATCGTTTTCTTCAGCTTCTGCATTCACTTCATTCACGTAAGCGAATAAACTTTGAATGAGGGCTACTCGGTTTTGACCAGTTTCGCGATTGTAGACATACACATCTTCTACAGCATCGCTTGCTTTGGTCCTTTCTTCTTTGGTTTTCTCAGTATCTTCAACTGTTTGAGGCGAACGAATGGTTTTTTCAGCAACTTGGAATAATTTTACATTGTATGATTCCGGTTTCGTCATCTGGCAAACGAGAAAATACGCTATAACAGCAAAGCAAACAAGGAGCAGCGGAAAAAGATATTTCTTTCCACTTTCGATGTACCAATCTCTCCATTTCTTGGCTAGTTTCACATCTTAGTCTCCTCTCTAATTTTGTTTCCCTTCGTAAGCTTTAATAATCTCAGCAACAAGTGGGTGTCTGACTACATCATGATGTTCAAAGTAAACAAAACCGATATCCTTTACATCTTTTAAAACTTGTTCGGCGTTGACAAGGCCGCTTGTTGCGCCTTTTGGCAAGTCGATTTGCGTCATATCGCCATTGACAATCATTTTAGAGTCATAGCCAAGTCGCGTTAAAAACATTTTCATTTGAGCGATGGTTGTATTTTGCGCTTCATCCAAGATAACAAAGGCATGATCTAGCGTGCGTCCTCTCATATAAGCCAGAGGAGCTATTTCTATGACGCCGCGGTCCATTAACCTTGTTGTATGCTCTGTACCGAAAATATCGTATAACGCGTCGTATACGGGTCGTAAATAAGGATCTACTTTTTCTTTTAAATCTCCAGGTAGAAATCCTAAGCTCTCACCGGCTTCAACGGCAGGTCGTGTTAAGATGATTTTACTAACATTACCTTTTTTCCATGCATCTACAGCCATAACTACGGCAAGATATGTTTTACCAGTACCAGCCGGGCCGACGCCGAAAACGATGTCGTGTTTTTTGATCATTTGAATATATGTTCTTTGTCCAAATGTTTTAGGTCTAATTGGATTTCCTTTGGCATTCTTTGTAATCTCTTCTTCAAATAACGTATGGAAATAAATTAGAGTGCCATTTCTTTGCATTTTTACTGCTTGGGCGATATCGCGACCATCAATATGAATGCCTCTTTTTACAGTTAGAATAAGTTCGTTTAAAACGGCTGTTGTATGCTGTACAGGTTCTTCTTCTCCAGTGATGGATAGTGATTCTCCCCGTGTAATAATTTTTACTTGAAGTAATTCTTCTAAAAGCTCGATATTCTTATTATTATTGCCGAATAAATCTTGAATATTTGTGTCATCAGATAATTCGACTACTTCATTAAATTCATTTAGCATTGGCTAACCCCTTCACCTGTTATAAGTGCCTTGATTAGTTATATTATACACGAAATTGCCTTGCTTGAAAAACGAAGCGATAGCAACTACGCAAATCGAGTAAAAATAAACATAAAAAAACAGGATTTCCTTCATAAAATACGAAGGAACCCTGTTTTTTTATGTTTCAAAACTAGTTTGAATTAGTTTATGAAAGATATTTTTTTACGAATTGGTTAACAGCACCGCCGTCAGCTTTGCCTTTTACTTTAGGCATAATTGCGGACATTACTTTGCCGAAATCAGCTTTACTAGATGCGCCAACTTCTTCGATAGTTGCTTTCACAATATTCTCAAGCTCTTCAGGAGTCAATTGTTTTGGCGCGTAGTCCTCAACAATGACAATCTCGGAACGGACTTTATCAGAAAGGTCGCTACGTCCAGCTTTGTCAAACTCTGCTAGAGAATCTCTGCGTTGTTTGAGTTCGCGGGAAATCACGGTTACTTCATCATCCGGAGTAAGATCTTTCACACCTTGGTGAATTGCTTCGTTTTGTAAAGCTGCTTTTAACATACGAATAACGGAAAGTTTTTCTTTCTCTTTATCGCGCATCGCTTGTTTCATATCTTCATTTAACTTGTCAAGCAGTGTCAACGAAATCATCGCCTTTTAATTAGAATTTGCGTTTTCTTGCTGCTTCGGATTTTTTCTTACGTTTTACGCTTGGTTTTTCATAAAATTCGCGCTTTCTGGATTCTTGCAAAGTTCCACTTTTGGAAACAGTACGTTTAAAGCGACGAAGAGCATCTTCAAGCGATTCGTTTTTACGAACTACTGTTTTTGACATCTCTCTTTCCCTCCCTCCGGCACTTACATGCACTCACTTAAATCCTTCATTTAAGTTCCAGAATAGGACATAACGGAAAATAAATTATGAATTATTCTGAAGTAATGCAGATAAGCATTCACTCATTAAAAATTATATACGAAACATCGGGCATCGTCAACATGAAATCGTTAACTTTCGCATAAAACTTTGAAATGTTATTCGTTTTTACTTTTATAAAGGTCAAAATAGAACGAAGCGGCGGATAAAACATAGAGTGGAGCAGTTTCCGTTCTTAAAATTCTTGGGCCAAGTCCAGCGAGTTTTGCATTCACTTCTTGAAGGAGAATAAGCTCTTTTTCGCTAATACCGCCTTCTGGTCCGAAAATACATAAAACAGACTGTCCAGGCTTGATTGTTTGGAATAAACTGGCAAGCGCGCTGTCCTCGCCTTCTCGAGCACTTTCTTCATATGCTGCAATCACATAGTCATAGTGAACATGATCAAAAATTAACTCTTTAAAGCTAGCGGCGTAATGAACTTCCGGGATTATAGTCCGGTGTGATTGTTCGGCAGCTTCTTGGGCAATTTTTTGTAGACGCTCGATTTTTTTGACAACTTTTTTATCATCCCACTTCACAACCGAACGTTCTGCTTTATAAGGAATGAATTTGTTTGCGCCTAGTTCTGTGGCTTTTTGGATGAT
This sequence comes from Listeria swaminathanii, assembly GCF_014229645.1. Classification (GTDB taxonomy): domain Bacteria; phylum Bacillota; class Bacilli; order Lactobacillales; family Listeriaceae; genus Listeria; species Listeria swaminathanii. The sequence continues at coordinate 1,190,296 of NZ_JAATOD010000001.1, forward strand.
AAGTTCTAGTTTATCGCCTTTTGGAAGACCGCTTGCAATCGTAATTTCGATCGGTAATTCGGTGTCTTCGTCCAACCATTTAACGAGATTTAATTGCAGTTCATCCTCGTTAATAGCAGTTATAGCGGCGATACACGTTTTTTTGCTTGGGAAAGCGATAAATACTTGGTCGGATTCTTTCATTCGCATAACTCGAGTCATATGATGAAAATTTTCGCCTGTTATGCGGATTGTTTCGTTATCGTTTTCTAGCTCATTTGTTACGAAATAACGCTGCATTTATTCCACTCCTCGTTTGGAAATAATCGCAACCCAGTCCCCTTGTTGCTCGATTTTCTCGATAATAAGTCCAGCATTTTTCAGCGCTTCTTCTACTACTTTCGCTTTATCTTCAATAATTCCAGAAGCGATGAAAATTCCGCCTGGTTTGAGCGCTGCATAAACATCTTTAGGGAAAAGTAAAATAACTTCTGCTAAAATGTTTGCGACAACGATATCCACGTCAGTTTTGTTGATATCTTGAAGAAGATTGTTTTGTTTTACAGTAATGATATGTTCTGTTTTATTTAATGCGATATTTTCCTCGGCTGCACGGGTAGCAATTTCGTCGAGGTCGGTTGCTAAGATAGACTTAGCTCCTAGTTTGGCGCTGGCGATACTTAATACTCCAGATCCAGTCCCTACATCGATTACTTCATCACCTGGTTGTAAATAATCGCTTAAAGCGCGAATACAGAGTTGTGTCGTTGGATGTGTCCCTGTACCAAAAGCCATTCCTGGATCTAGTTCGATGATTATTTCATTCGCGGATGCTTCGTAGGATTCCCAGCTTGGGACAATTGTAATTCTGTCAGTGATTTGAACAGGATGATAGTATTTTTTCCAAGCGGTAGCCCATTCTTCGTCGTCTACATCATTAACGACAAATTGAAATTTACCTAACGGGATGTCAAAAGTTGCGAGGTTTTTCAAGGTTTGTTCGATTTCCGGAATTTGCTCGACAAATTCTGTTGTTTTTAAGAAATAAGCTTTGATGATTACGCCTTCTTTTGGATAATCTTCGCGTTTAAGCGCGTAAATTTCACCAAATTTATCTTCTCGTTCGCGTAAAAAATCTGCTATATCTTCAATAGATACTCCTGCCGCGCCAAATTCTGTTAATACATTAGCAACTGGCTCTACTGCTTCATTTGTTGTATGGACTTCTACTTCTGACCATTCCATTTTTTAACACTCCTTTAGTATGTAGAAAAGGTCGATGGTTGCTTCTCGCACAACTATCGACCTCTACGTTCATCAATCGCCTTTAAAAGCTCGTTTCATTTTGTCAAAAAATCCGGATGTTTGTTCATCTACTTTGTCGCCTGTAGTGGAAGCAAATTCGCGCAAGATTTCTTTTTGTTTATCATCTAGTTTTTTCGGAACAATTACTTTGACGATAACGTGTTGGTCGCCAGTTCCATTTCCACGAAGATGCGGAACACCTTTGCCACGTAAGCGGAAGGTTGTACCTGTTTGTGTGCCACTCGGGATTTTCAAACGTACTTTACCGTGAACAGTTGGCACGTCAATTTCATCGCCTAATGTCGCTTGTACGAATGTGATTGGAACTTCTACGTAAATGTCGTCTGCTTCTCGTTCGAAAAATTCATCTGGAGTAACTACGAATACGACATATAAATCGCCATTAGGTCCGCCGTTAATGCCGGCTTCCCCTTCGCCAGACACGCGCATTTGTTGTCCGTCATTGACACCAGCTGGAACTTTCACTTTGATTTTTTTCGTTTTAGTGACACGGCCTTTACCGTGACATGTGGAACATTTTTCTTTGATTTCTTTACCAGTACCATTACAGTATTGGCATGTGCGTTTATTTACTACACGACCAAATGGGGTATTTTGTTCCACGTTAATAGAACCTTTACCACCACAATGGCTACATTTTTCTGGAGTAGTGCCTGGTTTCGCTCCAGAACCATGACATGTATCACAGTCTTCTTCGCGAGGGATTTCGATTTCCGCATCTTTACCAAAAATGGCTTCTTTAAATTTAAGACGCATCGTGTATTGTAAATCGCTACCTTGTCTTGGTGCGTTTGGATCTTGTTGGCGTCCGCCACCACCGAAGAATGTATCAAAGATGTCTTCAAAGCCGGAGAATCCTCCGCCACCAAAGCCACCACCAGCACCGCCGCCGAAGCCTTGGTTTGGATCTACATGTCCGTATTGATCATATTGAGCACGTTTTTGTGGGTCACTTAATGCTTCATAAGCCTCTGATATTTCTTTGAATTTTTCATCAGCGCCTGCTTCTTTATTTATGTCCGGATGATACTGTTTGGACAGTTTCCGGTAAGCTTTTTTTATTTCGTCCGCTGAGGCGCTTTTGGAAATACCAAGCACTTCATAGTAATCTCGTTTTGCCATCCGCCATCACTCCTGTCCATGATAGATTTTTATAGTCCTAACGTATTGTAACATTTGAAAGAGATGTTGTAAAAACTTTATTTCAGATAAAAAGCCAAAGCCACAGTAGACTTTGACTCAATATCCTTACCTGTTAAAAAGATTATTTATTTTCTTTGTCGTCGTCATTTACTTCTTCAAATTCAGCGTCTACTACGTCGTCATTTTGAGGAGCTTCTTGACCTTCTGCGCCACCTGCTGCTTGTTGTTCTGCTGCAGCTTGTTCGTATAATTTAACAGATAGGTTTTGAACGATTTCGTTTAAGCTTTCTGTTTTTTCTTTAATTGCATCGAAATCTTCGCCTTTAAGCGCTTCTTGTAATTCGTCGCGAGCTGCTTCTGCTTTTTTCACTTCTTCTTCGTCCACTTTGCCTTCTAGTTCTTTCAATGTTTTATCAACAGTAAATACTAGTTGGTCAGCGTTGTTGCGAAGTTCTGCGTTTTCTTTGTTCTTTTTATCTTCTTCTGCATTTGCTTCTGCATCTTGAACCATTTTTTCGATTTCTTCGTCTGTTAAACCTGAAGAAGATTTAATAACGATGTTTTGTTCTTTACCAGTTCCAAGATCTTTCGCGCGAACTGTTACGATACCATTTTTGTCGATATCAAATGATACTTCGATTTGTGGAATACCGCGTGGTGCTGCTGGGATATCCGCTAATTGGAAACGACCTAATGTTTTGTTGTCTTTTGCCATTGGGCGCTCACCTTGAAGTACATGAATATCTACGGCTGGTTGATTGTCAGCTGCTGTAGAGAATGTTTGAGATTTAGATGTTGGAATTGTTGTGTTACGTTCGATAAGTGTAGTCATAACGCCACCCATTGTTTCAATACCAAGGGATAATGGAGTTACGTCAAGAAGTACAACGTCTTTTACATCACCAGTGATTACGCCACCTTGAATTGCAGCACCCATTGCTACAACTTCATCTGGGTTTACACCTTTATGAGGTTCTTTGCCTAATTCTTTTTTGATTGTTTCTTGAACTGCAGGAATACGAGTAGATCCACCAACTAAAATAACTTGGTCAATATCGCTTGCAGAAAGGTTTGCATCTTTTAATGCTTGACGAGTTGGCGCAATTGTACGTTCAACTAAGTCATGAGTTAATTCATCAAATTTAGCACGAGTAAGTGTTACTTCTAAGTGAAGTGGACCAGCTTCTCCGGCTGTGATAAATGGTAAAGAGATTTGTGTGCTTGTTACGCCAGAAAGATCTTTTTTCGCTTTTTCAGCTGCATCTTTCAAACGTTGAAGCGCCATTTTATCTTGGCTTAAATCAATACCGTTGTCTTTTTTGAATTCAGCTACTAGATAGTCAATGATTTTTTTGTCAAAGTCATCTCCACCTAGTTCGTTGTCGCCGGCAGTAGAATGTACTTCGAATACGCCATCGCCTAGTTCAAGGATAGATACGTCAAAAGTACCGCCACCAAGGTCAAATACTAAGATTGTTTGGTCTGTTTCTGTTTTATCCATACCGTAAGCAAGTGCTGCTGCTGTTGGTTCGTTAATAATACGTTCAACTTCAAGTCCAGCAATTTTACCAGCGTCTTTTGTTGCTTGACGTTGTGCATCGTTGAAATAAGCTGGAACTGTAATAACTGCTTTATCTACAGTTTCACCAAGGTAGTCTTCTGCATAGCTTTTTAGGTATTGCAAAATGATTGCACTGATTTCTTGTGGAGAGTAGTCTTTTCCTTCTACTGCTTCTTTGTAGTTAGTACCCATATGACGTTTAATAGAACTTACTGTGTTTGGGTTTGTGATAGCAGCACGTTTCGCTACTTCACCTACTTGGCGTTCGCCGTTTTTGAAACCAACTACGGAAGGTGTTGTACGTGCGCCTTCTGGGTTAGGGATGATTTTAGCTTCTCCGCCTTCTAATACTGCCACTGCAGAGTTTGTTGTTCCTAAGTCAATACCGATAATTTTGCTCATTGTTATTTCCTCCTGTTATTCAGTAATTATTTTTTATTGATTTACTTTTACCATTGATGGGCGTATAACCCGGTCTTTTAATTTATAACCTTTTTGAAGTTCGGCAGTGATTTCGTTGCTTTCTGCATTTTCGTCACTGTCTTGCATAACGGCTTGATGGAAATTCGGGTCGAATTGTTCGCCGACAGCCGGAATTACTTCAATGCCTTCTTTTTCAAAAGCAACAAGAATCTGGTTATATACCATTTCCATTCCTTTTAAAATTTGCTTCACTTCTTCTTGATCAGAACTCGTTGCAAGTGCTTTTTCAAAACTATCTAGTGCAGGAAGTAAATCTTGCGCTAGGCTTTGCGAACGATATTTCTGACTAGCATCACGGTCTGCGATATGTCGTTTTTTGACGTTTTCGAAGTCCGCTTGCATACGAAGATAGCGATTTTCCACTTCATCAAGTTTGTTTTCAAGTTCTAAAATCTTCGTTTGTTCTTCGGTTAAAGTATCAGCCGTAGCTTCTTCTTCAACGGTTTCTTCTGATTCATCTAAAATGTTTAATTCTTCTTGTTCGATTTCATCAGCAAGTCTTTCTTTTTTGTTCTTTTTCTCAGACACTTTAGCCACCTCCTGAAAAAACTTGTGCTTTTTCAGCCTTCCTAATTTTGGTTATCACGATAAAGTTTGGTTAACACATCGGTTAAATCTCGGCTCATTACATCAACAAGTCCCATCATTCTGCTATATTCCATTCTTGTTGGGCCTAGTAGCACGATACCGCCGACACGTTCGCCAGCAATATTATACGTAGCTGTAATGATACTACAATCTTCCATTAGACTATTATTGTTTTCTCGACCAATCTTAACTTGAAGGCCATCGGGAATATCCCTAAACAATTCATACACATCTTGTTCTTCTTCCATCAAATGAAGCATCTCACGGACTTTATTAATATCATGAAATTCTGGTTGGTTGAGGATATTCGTTTTTCCGCCAAAATACACTTTTTGTTGACTTGCTTGAGCAAAAGAATCGGAAAATACATGCATAAAGCTTTCATAGTTTCTGACATGCTTTCCAAGTAGTTCTTTTACTTCCATTGGTATTTGTACTTTTAAATCATCAAGCGAAAGTCCAATTAGCCGTTCATTTAAAATGTTGACCATTCGTTCGATATCGGAAAGCGTCGAGCCCTCAGGTATTGTCACAAGATGGTTATCAACATGCCCTTGATCGGTAATTAAAATGAGCATTGCTTGAAAATTATTAATTGGTACAAATCTAAAGCCACTTAAATGATTTTTCGTCGCTTCAGGACCAAGCAAGATGGACGTGTAATTGGTTAAATCGGATAACATTAATGCTGAATTTTGGATAAGTCCTTCCATTTCATAATAATTCTCTGAAAAGAAAGAACGAATCATTTGTCTGTCGGATTTATCGAGCTTTTTGGGCTGGAGTAAATAATCGACATAGAAGCGATATCCTTTTTCTGAGGGAACTCGTCCGGATGAAGAATGCGTCTTTTCAATAAAGCCGTATTCCTCCAGGACACCCATCTCATTACGGATAGTCGCTGAACTATAAGGCAAACCTTTTTCTTTCAGCAAATTCTTCGATCCAACCGGCTGAATAGTCCAAGTGAAATGATCGATGATGGCACGGAAAATCAAAAGTTGTCTTTCTGTTAACATAGCAATCACCTCTTTTAGCACTCCATAACGTCAAGTGCTAAATACAAGTATAAATTTACCAAACAATCCCACCTTAGTCAACCGAAAACACTCGATTTCAGACTAAAGTAGGATTATTTGGTCAAAAAAGGTCAAATGATGCGGTTTTAAAGAAATTCTTGGAAAACATTATTCCCTAAAAATCTTCCGCTTCTTGTAAGCGCCACATTTTCTTCGTTATTTTCAAGCCAGCCTTTAGCAGTTGTTTTTTGGATGGCATGGGCAAAAGTTGCATCTAAATCTTGGCCGAATTTTTGTTTGAAGTGGCTTTTATTTACACCGTCCACTTTTCGCAGGCCTAAAAACATTTCTTCTTCCATTTTTTCTTTTAGCGTAAGTTCTTTTTGTTGGAACGCTGGTAATTTATTTTCTTGTAAGGGTTCCATGTATTTTTTGATTGGTCCAAAATTGCTGTATCGTGTGTTGCCTACATAACCATGTGCTCCGGCGCCGAATCCGTAATAATGTTCGTTGCTCCAGTAAGTAATATTGTGTTTACTTTGGAAGCCTTCTTTGGCAAAATTACTAATTTCATATTGTTTGCGGCCGTGCTTTTCCATTTCGTTTAGCAATAAGTCATACATATTTGCTTCGGCGTCTTGGCCTGGAAGGAAGAGTTTTCCTTTTTGCATCAAATTGTAGAAAATCGTTTTTGGTTCGATGATTAGTGAGTATGCGGAATAATGCGGTAAATCAAGGTCGAGCGCTTGCTTCAATGTGTCTTTGAAGTCAGCTTCGGTTTGTCCCGGTAAGCTAAAAATCAAATCGATACTCACATTATCAAAGCCAATTTTGCGCATATTTTCAACAGATTGATAGACATCTTTCACAGTATGAATACGGCCGATTTTTTTGAGCAGTTCGTTGTTGAAACTTTGAACTCCCATACTAATGCGGTTAACGCCGTGATCTTGCATCGCTTGTAATTTGGATAGCGAAAGGTCCCCTGGGTTTGCTTCGAAGGAAAACTCGATCTCTTTTTTAAGCGGTAAAATTTCTTGGATTGCTGTGCAAAGTCTCGCAATTTGCGCTTCGTTTAAGGTTGTAGGTGTTCCGCCACCGACAAAAACTGTGTCAACTGGCGCGATTGGTCCTTTTGCAGCCGTTAGTTCCATTTCTTTTATAAGTAAATCTACGTATTCATCGACAGGTTGTCCTTCTAAGAATACTTTATTAAAATCGCAGTAATAACAAATGTGTTCGCAAAACGGAATATGAATGTATACCGCCGAACTTTCATTACTCGATTGGTTCGTATTTATCATTTTCATCAATTCCTTGCACTTAAAATTTGCTTCGTTGTCCACTAGTCAGTTTAACATATTTTCAAGTGCTTTTGTGGAGGATTCGCTTTTGATCTAGTAAATGATACTTCGCTAAACTATCAACCGCGGCTAGAACGGCTTCTTCTTTTGTGGAAATTGGTGCCCATCCTAAAATGTCTTTCGCTTTTGCGTTGCTTATTTGGCGATTCATATTAATCATTAACTCACCCTCTTTGGCATGCTTGTTAAATAAAGCGGCAACTTTAATGGCGGCATTAGGAAGTGTTTTACTTGGCATTTTGGAAACTAGCTCAGGGCGTTCTTGCCGTAGTAATGTAGCGATGTCCGCCATGCTAATCTCCCCGTCTGCTGATGCAATAAAACGCTCGCCGTTCGCTTCTGGCGTAATCATTGCGCGGATATGCAAGTCGGCAACATCACGTGCATCTACAACGTTTAACGGAATGTTTATAACGCGTTTCATCGAACCATTCAGCAGGCCTGTTAATAATTCAAAGCTTCCAGAAACGTGACTACTTTGCGATGGGCCAAAAATCGCGACAGGATTAATCGTTGCAAATTCTAGCTCTGTTTCATTTTCCATGAATTTCCATGCTTCTTTTTCTGCGATTAATTTGGACTTTTCATAGGCGGATAATCCTTTGACATTTTCATCTGTCCAATATTCTTCGGTTGTAATAGTATTTTTGTCCGCGTTGCTAAAACCGATTGCTCCGAAATTAGAGGTCATCACTACGCGTTTTACTTTGGCTTCTTTGGCCGCTTTTAAAATCCTTGTAATGCCTTCTATCGCAGGGCGAATTAATTCGTCTTCGTTTTTGAATTTACCAAAAAACACTGGTGAGGCAACGCTTAGTACATAGTCGCGATCTAGCATTGCTTCTTTCCATCCTGCATCTTTGGATAAATCTACTTCAGCAAAGGACAACTGCGTAAAATCTGCTATACCATTATTTTTCAGTACTTCTATTACTTTATCTTTACTTTTTAACGAGCGAACAGTCGTTTTGACATTGTAGCCTTTTTGCAATAATTGAAAGATAATATGCATTCCTAAAAATCCAGTCCCACCAGTTACTAAAACGTTATTTTTCATCATTTATTCCTCCGATAGTATTTAATTTTGCTTATTTATTTAATTAACTTTATACTTACTCTAAACCCTAGAGTATAGTGTAGGGCAAGTAATTTATTTATTGGAGGAAAAAATGACTTATACTATTAAAGAAGTAGCTGACATATTTCATTTGTCGATTTATACTTTACGTTATTATGATAAACAAGGATTATTGCCATTTGTTTCTAAAAATCAATCCGGATACCGCGAATTTACCGAATCAGATTTAAATTTAATTCATACTATTTGTTGTTTGAAAAATACGGGAATGCCATTAAAACAAATTCGCACCTATATTGATTATTGCATGGACGGCCCTGTTTCGATTGAAGCTCGAAAGCAATTACTTTTGGATCACCGTAAAGCTGTTTTAAAAAGTTTAGAAGATTTAACAGAAAATCTAAAAGAAGTAGATGTGAAAATTGCTAAGTATTCATCCCCAGATGCTGTAGAGATTATTACTGCTGAGCGAAATTATGTCAGTATGGAAAAGAAAAATCACGATTTAATTTATCCGTATCATATATAAAAAGGTTGTGCCGTGAACGTTCACGGCACAACCTTTTATATTATTTCGATTCATCCATTTTCAAGATGGCCATGAAGGCTTCTTGCGGAACTTCAACAGAACCGATTTGTTTCATTCGCTTTTTACCTTCTTTTTGTTTCTCTAGGAGTTTCCGTTTACGAGATACGTCCCCACCGTAACATTTAGCAAGTACGTTTTTACGTAAAGCTTTAATAGTAGAACGAGAAACAATTTTGGTAGCGATTGCTGCTTGAATTGGCACTTCAAATTGCTGTCTTGGAATAAGTTCTTTTAATTTTTCCACGATGATTTTTCCACGCTCGTAGGCAAAATCACGGTGAACGATAAAGCTTAATGCATCTACTTTTTCTGCATTTAAAAGAATATCCATTTTCACAAGTTTAGAAGCTTTATAGCCAATTAATTCATAATCAAACGACGCATAACCTTTTGTAGATGATTTTAATTGGTCGAAAAAGTCATAAACAATTTCGGATAAAGGAATTTCGTACACAATACTTACGCGGATATCATCTAAATACTCCATCGTAATGAAGTTTCCTCGTTTGTTTTGCGCAAGTTCCATTACTGCACCAACGTAATCATTTGGCACCATGACAGTTGCTTTTACATACGGCTCTTCCACGCTTTCAATCACACCAGGTTCTGGCATTTCAGCAGGATTATCAACGACGATATTAGAACCATCTGTTAAGTTTACGTGGTAGATAACACTTGGAGCGGTCGTAATTAAATCAATATTAAATTCACGTTCGATTCGCTCTTGAATGATTTCCATGTGTAGCAGTCCAAGAAAACCACAACGGAAACCGAATCCTAGCGCTTGAGAAGTCTCTGCTTCAAATTGAAGAGCAGAGTCATTTAGTTCTAGTTTTTCTAAAGCATCACGTAAATCATTGTATTTAGAGGAGTCAATTGGATATAAACCACAGTAAACCATTGGATTTAATTTGCGGTATCCTTCAAGTGCTTCTTCTGCTGGATTGTTCGCAAGTGTAATTGTATCACCCACTCGAGTGTCACCAACATTTTTGATTGCCGCTGTTAAGTAACCAACATCTCCGACAAGTAACTGGTCACGTGGTGTTGATTTTGGAGAAAAGACACCTACTTCGGTCACTTCAAATTCTTTGCCGTTTGACATCATTTTTATCCGGTCGCCGGCTTTCACAACCCCGTCCATGATTCGAATATTGGCAATAACCCCACGATATGCATCAAAAACAGAGTCAAAAATAAGTGCTTTTAGCGGTTTGTTTACATCCCCAGAAGGTTCTGGAACTTTTTCAACGATTTGTTCTAAAATGTCTTCAATGCCGATACCTGATTTCGCAGAAGCAAGTACAGCCTCCGAAGCATCTAAACCAATAACGTCTTCAATTTCTTCGCGGACTCTTTCTGGATCGGCCGCTGGTAAATCGATTTTATTAATGACAGGTAAAATTTCCAAATCATTATCTAGCGCTAAATAAACATTGGCAAGCGTTTGTGCTTCAATCCCCTGCGCAGCGTCTACTACTAGGATAGCTCCCTCACATGCAGCCAAACTTCTTGATACTTCATAGGTGAAATCGACATGCCCAGGCGTATCAATTAAATGGAAAATATAAGTTTCCCCATCTTTTGCTTTATATTTTAATTGTACAGCATTTAATTTTATGGTTATCCCGCGTTCACGTTCTAAATCCATCGAATCTAGTAGCTGATTTTTCATTTCACGATGCGTCAAAGCACCCGTTTGTTCTAAAATCCGATCAGCGAGTGTAGATTTACCATGATCTATGTGCGCGATAATCGAAAAGTTTCTAATTTTCTTTTGTCTTGCATTCATTTCTTCTTTGTTCATTTCCCCAGCTCCTGATTAGAACTCATCGCATAAATCCGATGGCAAGCTATCCTTGATTATATCAGTAGAACGCTTAACATTCAATGACTTCTTTATTAAATACAGATAAATTTAAAATAAAATAGAAAGTATTATTGCAATATGGCTGTGATTTCGGTATAATAGCATTTGTTCTGATATATTTTAAAAAGGTATGTTATATGAAATAAATACTACCTCATTAGTTTGGACGGAGGTGAATGGAATGCCAAATATTAAATCTGCAATTAAACGTGTAAAAACTGCTGAAACTCGCAACAGCCGTAATGCATCTCAACGTTCTGCAATGCGTACTGCTATCAAGAAATTTGATGAAGCAGCTGCAAACAACGCGGACAACGCGAAAGATCTTTACGTAGAAGCATCAAAAAAATTAGATAGCGCTGTGAGCAAAGGATTGATTCACAAAAACAATGCTGCTCGCAACAAATCTCGCTTAGCTGCTAAATTAGCTAAATAATACCGAGTTCGGTATAAAACATCACACCTTGTGTGGTGTTTTTTGTTTGTAAAAATAGCTTTGTCTCATAGGACAAAGCTATTTTTTATACCGTCTTTTGTCGATTATCTTGCAATTCGAACAAAAACCATTCTAACTTCTGTTCCTTATCGCCAAAACCAGTTTTCATTTCTAGATCTATTTCAGCTAATCGTTTTATAGCCTGATTCAATTGTAATTCTGAGAAATTCTTTGCTTGTTTAGATGCTAACTTCACACGAAATGGATGCACTTTTAATTTAGTTGCTGCTTGTTGCTGTGAATAGCCTTGTTGTTCTAGCAACTTCAATTGGTTAAGCAAACGGAATTGACTGGAAATTAACGCTAGTATCTTGATTGGTTCTTCTTTTTGTTTTAATAAATCATAATAAATTCGAAGCGCCCCACCAATATCCATCGCAATCATTTTATCAAGCAACAAGAAGATATTTTGCTCCAGTGACCGTACAACTAAAGATTCTACATCTTGAACCGTAATTTCTTTTGTATCAAAACAATATAGCATCAATTTTTGCAATTCATTCATCGCGGTCGTCAACTGACCACTAGTTAATTCCATAAGCCGAGTAATAGCCGCTTGTGACATTTGCATCTGGTTGTCGCTTATTTTTGCTTCAATCCATTTTTTTAGTTCATTTTCATTGGGACGTTTCGCCTCAATAACCGTAGCCGTCTTTTTGAGTAATTTCGTCAGTTTTTTGCGCTCATCTAGTTTTTCGACACGAGCAACAAAACATAATACTGAATAGTCGACTGGCTCATTGAGGTAGGTTTCTAATTTTGCAGTATCGTGTTCCACTTTGTTTTTACTTTTTTCAGTTGTTAAAAAAAGTGGATTATTTGCCATCACTAAGCGTTTATCACCAAAAAACGGCATGCTTTCTGCTTCTTGAATAACTGCTTCAATCGGCATTTCTTCTAAATCTAGATTGGCATAGTTAAATTCTACTTCTTCGCCATCTAAAATATTATCTATTAAAAGTTGTTTTGTTTCGTTAATAATATAATCTTCTGTCCCAATGATTAAATACACTGGTGTTATTTTTTTGGAGCGTATCTGTTTCCATTCTGGCAGCATCTATTTCGCCTCGCTTCACTCTTATTTCTCTTTCTATGGTAAAACATGAAATAAGAGATAGCAAGTTTTATTTCAAAGTTGCTTCAAAGCCTTTTCCAAATGTATAAATTATTTCGCCTTGTAAGTCTGTTCGCAAAATGGTTGTCTCTGCTCTTTCCAGAGTAACCAAAGTTTCTGCATGTGGATGACCAAAGCGATTTTCCAGACCACAAGAAATGATTGCAAAAGTCGGCTTTACTTTTTGAATAAATTCTTTAGACGTGGATGTTTTACTACCATGATGCCCTACTTTTAAAATATCTGCTTTAATTGGTTGGTTAAGAATCGCTTTTTCTCCGGCTTCCTCTAAATCCCCCGTAAAAAGCCATACTTTATTATCTAATATTGCTTTTAAGACAATGGAGTCATCATTGCCTCCTTCTCCTTTTTGAACCGGATATAAACATTCAAAACTGTTTTCGCCGACTTGCCACTTGGCTCCCGCTAAAATAATCGTTTGCTTTACTTGCGGCATTACAGCAAGGGCTTCCTTCATAATGGCCTTATTTTCAGCTCCTTGGGCAAAGATAAGCTCTTTGATTGAGATGTTTTTTTCTAAATCATCAAGTCCTTCCATATGATCTGCGTCACTATGCGTAATAATCACTTTATCTAAGCTACTAATTCCTTTTGATTTTAAAACAGGTGTGAGTGTGCTTCCGCCAATGGTAAAGGGATTTCTTTTTTTCGCCCAGTCTTCTTTCTCAAATGGAAGCTGCCCTCCTGTATCAATTAAATAATTGCCTTTGTTATAAGGTAATTGAATTAAAATGCTATCCCCTTGCCCAACATCAATAAAACTTACTTTTCCACTGAAATTAAAACTAGCAAGATAACAAAGTAGGCAAAAGCAAATAAAAATTCCGATTGAAAACTTCTTCTTTTGCCATTGATGAAAGAAGAATAAGATGGTTACTATAATTACTAGCAGGACTAAGGTGTTCGGTCGGCCAGTCACAATTGTTTGATGTGGTATCTTCGCAAAAATATTTGTAACACTTTCCACAAATTGTATGAAAAAAGTAAGCACGATTTCCAAAATATTAGTTAGCGTCGGGGAAAATAGAGATACTAAAAACACACTTATGCACCCGGGTAATATGATAATGGTAAAAATGGGTACATAAATCAAGTTAAAGAAAATCCCTACCCAAGAAAAAGAGTAAAAATGATACATCATAACAACAGATGACATCATCGTTGAAACGAAAGAAATAGCCAGCGATTTTGTAAACGCGTTCTGTTGTCTTGTTAATATTTGCCGCGAAGATAAAATAATACCAAATGAAACTGCGTAAGAAAGTTGGAAACCGACTTCATAGATGACATATGGTTGTAGTAGGAAAAATAAAATAAACGAGAGACAAATAACGGAAAATGAACTCCATTTAGAAGCATATTTTTCTGATAGCAAAAGTAAAGCTGTCATTGTTGCAGCACGAATAACCGGTGGATTTGCTCCTGTGAGGACAACGTAAAAAGGTAAAAAAATAAGCAAACAAATAATGGCTCGCTCACGGGTGATGCCTAATTTCAGTAACAGGAAATAGATTGCCCCGATTAGCAAGTTAACATGTAAACCTGAGATGGCTAGTAAGTGAACAACGCCCATCTGCTGATATGTTTCATACATTTCGGGAGAAAAACCGTTTTTTTCACCTGTAATTAAGGCGAGGAAATAAGGATTTATTTTTGGAGAAATAGTTTCGGTTAAATGCGTCATTGTTTGTAATCGCATGTTTTGAATTCGCATCAGTACAGACGGTGAAACTTTATCTGAAATCGAAAGTGCGTTTACTTGAAGGATATAATGTATATTTTTTCGTTTAAGAAAGGTTTGGTAATTAAATTGATTTTGATTCCGATTGACTTGTGGTTGTTCTAAAGCCGCTGAAACCGCAATGATTTGTCCGTATTGGAGTTTTTTTAGTTGGTGTTGTTCTTCTTCTGTTGTGATTTTATAGCGCAATTGAAATTTTTCTTTTTTACAACGCACGATGGCTTGAAAACTGTCACCATCAACCTTTAAATCGTTCGTTATTTGACAATTACCATCAAATTCGCTTGCTGTAAAAGAAGATGTATTCGATTTTTCTACTAAAAATAAAAAGCCATATGTTAGAAGATAGACGAGGATAAAAAGAAGGATAATTTTGGATTTTTTAATAATAGCAATTAAACTGAGCAAACAAATACATATGGGAACGAAAGAGCTTGTAACGGTCGCAAAAACAATAGCTAAAATAATAATAGCTAAATACCGCTCGATAACGTTCCCTCCCTATTTAGTTCAATTTTTCTGAGATGTTTTGGTACAGTTGCTCTGCTTTTTCTGGTTCGATATTTACTTCACTTGCAGCTTCTTTTACTAAAGTATGCATTTTATCGCCGTTCCAATTGTTTACTTGAAGAACAGATTCATCAAATTCTACTTTTTGTAATTCAACGCCTGCAATGTTAAATAATTCTAAAGCGTACGGATGATTTTTGTAGTCTTTAGCAAAATATACTTTCTTGATTCCTGCTTGAATAATAGATTTTGTACAAGCAAGACAAGGGAAATGTGTTACATATAATTCCGCTTTATCTGTAGTTGCACCAAATTTGGCACATTGTAAGATTGCGTTCATTTCTGCATGTATTGTACGAATACAATGGCCATCTACAACATAACAACCATGTTCTGCACAATGATCCCCACCAGCTATTGACCCATTATATCCGCCCGCAATAATACGTTTATCTCGAACTATTGTCGCACCTACCATTAGTCGTGTACACGTGCTCCTTGATGATATTAGATGACTTTGCGCCATAAAAAACTGATCCCATGCGATCCTTTGCACATTAAAAACTCCCTTATGATTTGATAAATATTAGTATAGGTGTTTAGAAGGAAGTTCGTCAACCACTTTTATTAATTAACATCCAAATATTCTTTTAATTTTTCTACTGTCTTTTCGCCTATGCCAGAAACATTTTTCAAATCTTCTATTGTTTGAAATAAACCTTCTTTTTCGCGATATTCAATAATGGCTGTTGCCTTTGATTCGCCAATTCCTGGCACTTGCTGTAAATCTGCTTTCGTTGCGCTGTTAATATTAATTTTTTCAGTCGTGTTGGTTGTTTCTTCTGCGTTAGCTACTGGCAGTGCAGGTCCTTCCTCTCCTTTTTCGTAAACGTAGATACTCATTTCGTCTTTTAGTTTTTCTGCTAAGTTTAATTTACTGTTGTCAGCTTCTCCTGTGAGCCCTCCTGCGATTTTTACCACATCTTGCACTCTGGCATCTACTGGTAATTTATATACACCTGGTGCTCGTACTGCGCCTTTGATGTCAATATAGATGTAGCCAGATGTCTTTATCTCTTCTTTCTCCGGTTTTTCTTCCTTAGTTACTGTTTGAGTTGCTGTGACTTCATCGCTTCCACCATCTGGAATAGCGAGATAAACTAACCCAGCGCAAAGAATAGCCACCCCGATAATGAAATAATTTTTGTGTTTTTTTAGTAGTTCCATCATGCCTATCACCGCCCTTACTAATATTATTCGCCGTACGATTACAAATTCCTCTTCTACCTCCAAGTGGAAAATGACATAAAAAAAGAAAGTAATCTCGGAAAATTACTTTCTTGCTGCGAAAAAGATTCTTTCGCTCGTATTGGTTGGTTTTTCGTGACTAAAATCAGCATAAACATCTATTTTCGTAAAACCATATTTTTTTAATAAATTTTCATAAGTAGCAATTGGATAGGTACGTTCTTTATGCAATTCGTCCACTCGGTTATACGTATCATCTTCGCCCAAAATATAAAAAGTTAGTTCATGTTCAATAGAGTGTGGATGCTCACCCGGAAATGAATTCCAAATGGTAGAAATCTCCTCATCACTGTCACCGTAAGAATAATCTTTAAAGCCTTGATCTATTTTAAAAACAGAATGGACATCAAATAAAAATAAGCCACTTGGTTCTAAATGTGCTGAAACTGCTTGGATTGTGTCCGCGAGCGCTTGTTCTGTTTCCAAATAATTAAGGGAATCACAGAAGCACGTGACAACATCAAACGTTTGACCTAATGCTAGTTTAGACATGTCTTGCTCTAAAATCGGTAAATTTATTTCCGCAGCAGCCACTTTTTCTTTTGCAACGGTTACCATTTCTTTCGACAAATCTACCCCGGTTACTTGATGGCTTAAAAAGCTTAATCGTAGCGCAAATTCTGCAGTTCCACAGGCTAAATCAAGCACTTTTTTTGGTGTATCCCCAATAAAATCAGCTGAAAATTCTACCCATTCATCATAAAGTTCAGAATCCATAAGTCTATCGTAAAAACCTGGAAAATATTCATAACTCATTATTAATTTCTCCTTAAAAAAACAGACGAGAATATTCCCGCCTGTTTTGTTTGTTATTAAGAAACAAACGCCGCAGAAACGTCCACTAGTGGCGCGTCTCCCCATAGTTTTTCTAGATTATAGTAAGAACGCTCTTCTTTGTGGAATACATGGATAATGACATCGCCTAAGTCGATTAATACCCATTGTGCCGCATCAAAGCCTTCTAAACGTTTCACATCTACTTGGTTTTCTAGAGCTTTTTCTTTTATTTCACGAGCGATTGCTTGGACTTGTTTGTCTGAATTACCGTGGCAGATAACAAAATAATCCGCGAAACTTGATAACCCCTTCATGTCTAATGCCAAAATATCCTCTGCTCTTTTATCGTCTGCTGCCTTTGCGGTCAGCATTAATGTATCGTAACTGTTCAAATTATTAATAGTCTCCTTCCAAATTTAAATTAACAAAATAATTATAGGCATCCAGTGTATCCGGAAAAACCAATTGTTGCTTTTTGATCAAGTGCGTAATGGTGTTTGATAAAGCGAATAGCATTGCTTCATCCAATGATTTAAGTGCTAGTCTACGTGCTTTATATACGCCAGGGAATGTTCTTCCTTGTTCGGTATAATCGGCTAAATAGATAAGTTTATCGAAATCAGACATCGTCGCGCTTCCTGTGGTATGCAGGCGAATAGCTTCCAGTATTTCCGTATCGGTAATACCAAATTCTTTTTCTGCCAGATAGGCACCGACTGGAGCGTGCCACAGCGAACGATGAAAGGCAAGCAAACGTGGGTCATAGCCCTCGTCTTCAATGATTTTTCGAGCTTTATCATCTTCATAGTACTTGGCATAATCGTGCAATAGCGCAGCAATTCTCGCTTTTTCCACATCCATATGATAATGTTCTGCAAGTTCTACGGCTGCTTTTTCTACGCCTAAAGTGTGTTTGAAACGAGCACTCGGCATAGCTGCTTCTACTTTTTTTAGCACTTCATTTCTTTCCATAAAGTTGATGCTCCTTTATATATGACCAAACTTTTTCTGGCAAAAAGGCTTCTGCGTGTTCGATATCATTTCTAATTTCTGTAGAAGAAATTGTCGTTTCCGGCATGTCGATTTTTACAACGTCATATGGAACTTCTGGTTGATAAAGGGGGCGATTCACCCCAACGAAGGTCACCATTTTTACTAAGTCATCTATATGATACCACTTTGGCAAATATTCTACCATGTCTCCACCGATAATAAAATAAAAATCAGTATCCGGCTGCTCGCTTATCATATCACGCATTGTATCATACGTATAGGACTTTCCTGCGCGCATGAGCTCACGTGTATCAATTTCAAAAGAATCTATACCTTCTATCATCAGTTGAAGCATTTCTACGCGTTCGTCACTGGAAGCCATACCACTAATGTGTTTATGTGGCGGAATTTTATTAGGTAGAAAAAGGATTTTTTCGAGACCAAGTTGTTTTTTCGCCTCTTCTGCCATGCGAAGGTGCGCTAAATGTGGTGGATCGAATGTTCCGCCTAAGATACCGACTTTATGTGTCATCGCAGGTTCCTCCAGAGTTACGGTAATTTAATTTGTGGCTTATTTACAGAAGTTTTATAAAGAATAATTGTTCTACCAATCACTTGGACGATATCCGCGCCGGAACGAGCACTAATTTTCTCTGCAACGGTTTGTTTATCTTCCTCACAGTTTTGTAGAATCGAAATTTTAATTAATTCTCTCACTTCTAGCGCTTCTTTTACGTGGATAATTAAGTTTGGTGATACGCTTCCTTTTCCTACTTGGAAAATGGGTTGGATATTATGTGCTTCTTTTCTTAAAAAACGTTTTTGTGTAGCTGTTAACATTAGTTTCCTCCTAATTGTTCGAGTACTGCTTCTTTCATCAGTGATCGCTCTGGTTTAATACCAGTCCATATTTCAAAGGCAAGTGCCCCTTGATTAACAAACATCGGTAAGCCGTTTTGGGTAATAGCCCCATTTTCCTTTGCTTCTTTTAGAAAAGCAGTTTCGGCTGGGTTATAAATAATATCCGAACAAATCGTTCCTTTTGATACATTTGCCAGCGAAATTGGGCTTTTGTTTTTAGAAGCTTCTAGACCGATAGAAGTCGTTTGAATGATAATGGTAAAATCAGCCAGTCCTTGTTCTGCTTGTTGCAGGGTCATGGCGTGGTGATTAGCATTATCTTTCGTCATTTCTATCGCTTTTTCTGTGGTTCGGTTGGCAACGGTTATTTTGGCGTCTGTATGACTTGTAAGCGCCAGATAAATTGCCTTGCTTGCTCCACCAGCACCGGTGATTAAAATAGAATCATCTTTTGTGATGGGGCGAATTTCTTCTAATCCTTCTAAGTAGCCTTTGCCATCTGTGTTGAATCCGTACCATTTGCCCTCTTTTCTAAGCACTGTATTAACTGCGCCGGAAGCTGCTGCAAGGTCCTCTAGTTCGTCTAAAAATGGTAGAATGCGTTCTTTAAATGGTGTGGTGATGTTAAAACCACGCACTCCAGAATCCATTAATTTTTTGATTTCTGTTTCAAAAGCGTCTTCTTCTATTAAAACAGAGTTATACTCCGCGTTCATTCCAAGTTCTTGGAAAATCCGATTTTGCATAGCTGGTGATAACGAGTGACGAATTGGATTTCCGATAACAACATATTTTTCCAAATGACAGGCCTCCTTAGTTTTAAACGAGTGATGTCCGGATTGTTGCGCTCACGCCTTCTGGAACCCAAGCAGTTACTTTTGCTCCGCCTTCTGGAATTGTCACCCAGCCAAGCCCAGAAAAGACGATATCCGCTTTTTCTTTCACAGTAAAGGAATATGGCACGAGCTTAGGTAATGTTTTCATACCTTCTTCGGTTGGCGGTTGAAGAACAAGTCCAGCTTGATTTTCATATAATGCTTCTGCTTTTTCTAATTTCGTGCGGTGAATTGGTAAATTGTTTGATACATAGACAACAAGCGATTTACGGCCACCTGAAACGTAATCCAAACGAGCAAGCGCGCCTAAGAATAAGGTTTGCTCTTCGTTTAATTGGAAAACAGCTGGTTTTATTTCTTTTTTAGGTGTAATAGCTTTTAATGTATTTGTATCAATGAAATGCGCCATTTGGTGATGGTTAATAATTCCTGGTGTGTCGACAAGAACATTGCCATCTGCTAATGGGATTTCGATTTTATCAAGTGTTGTTCCCGGGAATTGTGATGTCGTGATTACATTGTTTTCTCCAGATGCTTGTTTAATGATACGATTGATAAGTGTTGATTTACCAACATTTGTACAACCAACCACATAGACATCTTGTCCGCTTCGTAATTCATCAATTTTCTCTAAAAGAGTATCGAATCCGTGGCCTTTTTCAGCGCTGACTAAAACGACATCTGTCGCCGCTAAGCCTTGCTCTTTGGCACGGGTTCTCATCCAACGTGTTAATTTATCACGTTTTAATGATTTTGGTAACACGTCTTCTTTGTTTCCAACAAGTAATACAGGGTTGCTTCCTGCAAAACGAGGAAGTCCAGGCAACCAACTGCCATCAAAATCAAAAATATCCACTACATAGACAATTAATGCCTGCTTCGAACTAATTTGATTTAAAATGCGTAAAAAATCATCATCTGTTAGCGCAACATCTTGAATTTCATTGTAATGTTTTAGACGAAAACATCTTTTACAAATAACTTGTTCATTATCGAGGGATGATTTTGGCGCGTAGCCAATTTTGTCTGGATCTTCAGTTTGAATAATCGCCCCACAACCAATACATCTTATTTCTTCTGTCAAAGTGATTCCTCCCACTTAATTTGGTTTTTCTTCGCTAATCGTTTTAAAATAACGCTTTCCATCATTCGATTTAATTTTGTCGCCATTCCATCGGTTTGTTTCACAGGACGAACAAAAATAGTTGTTAATTTTTGACGATTTCCACCGAATATATCTGTCATAATTTGATCACCAATCATCACAGTTTCTTCTGGTGTTGCATTCAGTTCTTTTAAAGCCCAGCGGAAATTAGCGCCTAAGGGTTTTTTAGCCCGCGCTAAATAAGGGACATCGATTGCTTTTGCCACACGAGCAACTCGTTCTTCGTTATTGTTAGAAAAAATCATCACTTTGATTCCTTCTTCTTTCAATATAGTAAACCAGTTGATAACTTCATCCGTTGCATCTAGTTGATCCCATGCGAGCAGCGTATTGTCAAGATCAGTTAAAATAGTAGTCTTTCCCATTTTTCGAAGCTGCTCTGCTGTTATTCCAAATGGAGTATTCAACATTTTATCTGGTGAGAATTGCTTTAACACGTATTGGCACCTCATTCTTTTATTTAGTACAGTCTATTCTATCATACATTCAATTAGACTAATAATCTATAAATTTTACCATCTTTCTGCTTATTTTACAAAAAAAGCTTAGAAAAATGCTATAATATGAAAGGAAACGTTATTTTTTTAAGGAGGCAAACAAATGTCAAAAGATTATGCATTAACATGGGATTTAGAAAATATATATGCTGGCGGCAGCGGTTCTGAAGAATTACAGCAAACGCTTCAAGAGGTAAAAGCTGATTTAGATAGCTTTGTCGCAAATGTCGCTGAATGGGAAGTTCCTGAAAATCTGGAAGCCTCTGCAGAATTTTTACTTCTAGTTAATCAAAACGCAGATATTTCAAAAATTTTACTTACAGCAGGTTCTTTTTTAGAATGCCTTGCTTCCGCTGATATCAATGATACACGCGCAAACGAACTTTCTGCATTAATTTATCAATATGTTGCGACACTTGCAACGGCCGAAGATGAATGGCATGACAAATTTGCACAAGTTTCTGACCGTGTTTGGGACGAATTAATGCAACAAAATGGTTTATCGCAAATTAGCTTTATTTTAAGTGAAGCGCGTGCGAATCGCCGTAAAAAAGGCAGCAAAGAACAAGAAGCGGCAATTAACTCTTTAGCTGTTGATGGTTATCGTGGCTGGTCCGACCATTATGATACAATTGTTGGTAAATTACGCATGCACATTACAATCGACGGAGAAGAAAAAGACGTTTCAGCTGGGCAAGCACTAAACTTATTAAACCATCCAGATCGCGCAGTTCGTCAAGCTGTTTTCAAAGAATATACACGTGTTTGGCAAGAAGAATCTCGTTTATTCAGTGATACATTAAATCATTTATCTGGTTTCCGCTTAGCTACATATGAAATTCGTAAATGGGATAATATTCTGGATGAACCACTTGCGATTAATCGTTTAGATGAACAAACATTGAAATCCATGTGGAATGTTATCCAAACGAATAAACCTACTTTTGTTCGCTTTTTAGATCGAAAAGCAAACTTACTTGGATTGGAAAAGTTAAGTTTTTATGATGTCGAAGCCCCTCTTGTATTTTCAAGTGAACCAAAGAAATATACGTATCAAGAAGGCGCAAAATTTATCATTGAACAATTTAATAAATTTAGCCCGAAAATGGCAAACTTTGCGGAATCTGCTTTTGAAAAAGGTTGGATTGAAGCAGAAGATCGTGATAATAAACGTCCTGGTGGTTTTTGTACCGACTTCCCTGTCGAAAAAGAAAGCCGGATTTTCATGACGTATGACGGCGCTCCTGGAACGGTCGCGACACTTGCTCATGAACTTGGCCACGCTTTCCATTCGCACGTTATTCGCGACGAACCTTTCGAAAACACTGATTATGCCATGAACGTTGCAGAAACAGCTTCAACTTTTGCTGAAATGATTATTGCCGATGCTTCTGTCAAGGATGCCAAAACAAAAGAAGAAAAAATCACGTTACTTGAAGATAAAATTGGTCGTAGCATCGCATTCTTTATGAATATTCATGCGCGCTTTATTTTCGAATGTAACTTCTATGAAGCACGTAAACAAGGTGTTGTTTCAGTTGATAGACTTAATTCCTTGATGGAAGAAGCGCAACGAGAAGCTTACTTGGATGCACTTGACGAATACCATCCACAATTCTGGGCTTCTAAATTACATTTTTATATTGCTGATGTACCGTTTTATAACTTCCCGTATACATTCGGTTACTTGTTCTCGCTTGGTATTTACCATAAAGCACAAGCTGAAGGCGCTGGTTATGAAGATAAGTATATTGCACTCTTACAAGACACTGGTTCAATGACGACGGAACAACTTGCTGAAAAACATCTTGGAGTCGACTTACGTAAAGCTGATTTCTGGGAAGAAGCAGTTGCCCTTGCCGCTAAAGATGTAGAAGATTTCCTTGCTTTAACAGAAGAATACGTAAAATAAAAAAACGCTTGGAGCTAAAACTCCAAGCGTTTTTTTAAATTGTTTTTAGTAATTCGATGATGCAAGTAGCTGACTGTTTCGCAGCTAAGTGAATAAACTCATCAAAAGAAATCGTTGCTTCTTGGTTAGCTAAATCGGAAATAGCACGAATAATTAAGAATGGAATATCAAATTGATACGCAACTTGCGCGATTGCCGCCGCTTCCATTTCAACAGCTTTTACATCTGGGAAAAAAGTACGGATTATTTCATGTTGATCAGGTCGCATAATGAATGAGTCATTTGTAATTACTAGGCCATAGACCGCTTTATTTTCACTTGCAGCAAAATTTTCACGGTAAATTGTCTCTGCTTTTTTAAGAAGAACCGCATCCCCTTGGTAAAAGGCTGGCATTCTTGGTACTTGACCATACGTATAGCCAAATTCAGTTACATCAACGTCCCCGTATGCTAGGCGATCAGAAATAATAACATCCCCAACGGCTAAACCTTCTGCCATACCACCAGCTGAGCCAGTATTAATAATTACTTCTGGTTTAAAACGGTCCGCCATAAGTGTTGTTCCAAGCGCTGCATTTACTTTACCAATGCCTGATTCTAAAAGCACGACTTCTTTGCCAGAAATTTCGCCGACGTAAAATTTAGCGCCACCGATAACAATTTCTTCTACGCTTGGCATGGTATTTTTTAAAAGTTCCACTTCTTCTTCCATTGCTCCGATAATACCAATTGTCATTATGTAACCTCCAAAAAAGCACAGTCGTTAACAGCTAACTTCTGTGCTTTTATCTTTTGTCGTTTGTTTTAAGTTCTTCTACTTTGGTTGGTTGCCATCCTTCACCGTCAACCCATGTGATATAAACACGATATGCTTTATCCGGGTCTTCTTTAGTAGAAAGTGTTCCAATAGCCTGCGTCGCTGGATCCGCCCCTTGCTCTACGAACCAAAGAGATGTGTTCGAGATTGGGATATCCGTTGCTGCTGAAAAAGCTTTCCGTTTTTCTTGCCAATCTACACTTGTGGAACTGTAAGAATTCACATGATCACCGGTTTGTTCGGTACCAATTGGTTTCCAGTCTTTGGTAATAACTTTCGCCACATTAGGATCATCGCTTTCAGTCGTTTCCGTTGTTTTTTCATCGGAAGAGTCTTTTTCTTTTTCGGATGATTTATCTGATTTAGCGGCATCTTCTTTTTTTGAATTGGAAGATGCCGTTTTGTTTTCTTGTTGTGCGGGGTCACTCTCTGTTTTAAACAGCACAAAATATAAACTACCAATGATAAGTAAGCTTACCACGATAATTAAAACATTTAAGACTAAATTCGTCTTTTTTCGTTTTGTATTTTGTTGTGAACGAGATCCTTCGACCAAATTTTGTTTAATGCGACGGTTATTTGATTGTCGTTTGTCTGCCATTTGCATTCACCACCTTATAAGTAACCGCTGTACAAAAACACCAGATAAAATTAAGATGCTGTGATTTTTTCGATTTTAACGCTCATGTCACCAGCTGGTGTTTGGATAGTTACTTCTTCCCCTTCTTTATGGCCAAGTAAACCTTTGGCAATTGGAGAATCATTGGAAATTTTACCTTCAAACGGATCTGCTTCTGCGCTACCTACGATTGTGTAAGTTTCTTCTTCGCCGTCTGGTAATTCGATGAAAGTAACTGTGTTTCCTAGTGTTACTAAACCATTATGCGCTTCTGCAGCATCAATGATTTGTGCGTTACGAATCATATTTTCAATCGTAGTGATACGACCTTCAACAAATGCTTGTTCGTCTTTTGCGGAATCATACTCGGAGTTCTCAGATAAATCACCAAAACTACGGGCAATTTTAATCCGTTCTACTACTTCTTTCCGTTTTACTGTTTTAAGTTCTTGTAATTCATTTTCTAACTTTGCTTTCCCATCTAGGGTCATTGGAAATACTTTTTCTGTCGCCAATCGATTTCGCTCCTTTTGTTTGTTCATTATTGTATAGAAAAGCACGGAGATATCGCTCCGCACCTTCATCAAAAATATTACTACTCGTGTGAAAGATTAACATGCCACGCTAGAAATAGCAAGCAATTGTCTCTCTTTTTACTAGGAAAATTTTACCTTAATTTTCTCTATTTGACAAGTGATACCTGTTGTTTATACATGTTTTTGCAAGATTGATTCAATTTTTGTTGTCATTAAATCGATTGCTACGTGGTTCTCGCCGCCTTCTGGAATGATAATATCGGCAAATTTTTTCGTTGGCTCAATGAATTCATTATGCATCGGTTTAACGACGGAAAGGTATTGCTCGATTACAGAATCCATCGTCCGGCCACGTTCTTTCATATCACGTAACAGCCGACGAATAAAACGAATATCGTCATCTGTATCGACATACACTTTGATATCCATTAAGTCTCTAAGTCGTTTATCTTCTAAAATTAAAATACCTTCTAAAATGATTACTTCCCGTGGTTCTTGGATTTCTACTTCTTCTTTTCGTGTATATTTGGCATAGTCGTAAATTGGTTTTTCGATTGTTTCATAACGACGTAGCGCCGCAATATGCGAAATAAGTAAATCAGTATCAAAGGCTAACGGATGATCATAGTTCACTTTTAATCTATCTTCAAAACTAATGTTTGCTTGGTCGTGATAATAGACGTCTTGGGCAATCATCAAAATCGAGTGACCGCTAAAATGGTCGCAAATCGCTTTTGTTACGCTAGTCTTTCCTGAACCTGAACCGCCAGTTACGCCGACTACGATTGGTTTTTTTGTCATGATACGCCTCCAGTTTTCTTTCTTTTGGAAATAGATAAGCCGTCCCCGAGTGGAATGGTAGTTGTGTCAAAATCAGGATGTGTTACTAAGAAATCATTAAAATGGCGCATTTTTCTAGCAACACGTAATTTGCGTTGTTTTTCTGGTGACATATCCAGCGCTAATCCTTTGAAAAGAACATTATCACTGTAAATAACCCCATTTTCAGCTAAAGAATCGGTATAAATATGGAAAAATTTCTCGTATTGCGCTTTGGCTGCGTCAATAAAAATCGCGTCAAACGGACCGTATGCCAAAATTTCTTCTGCGCCTTCAATAGCATCTGTTAAGAGTGGTTTTACTCTGTCAGCAGCTCCGTAACGTTGAATATTATGTACGGCTTGTTTGTATCGTTCTTCATCGCGTTCAACAGTAATAATTTCTACATCTGGAAGTTTATCTGCCATTTTTAAAGCAGAATAACCAATTGCTGTTCCGAGTTCTAATATCCGCTTTGGCTTTTGAATATCCAAAATCTGTAATAAGCAATATAAAGAATCTGGCTCCATAATGGGCACTTCATTTTCCGCAGCATAGGCCTCTAGCTCTTCAAAAAAAGGCGTGCTCTTAGGAATATGTTTTAATAAATAATCATGAATAATATCATTCACTGCTAGGATCCCCTATCTTTTAACAAACAAAGCACCTGCCAAAAACATGCGAAACATGCTTCTGACAAGTGGTTGTTTTAATTATTTTTCGTAATATGCTCTTCTTTTAGTTTATTATGCTCTTCTAATGTTTTGGAGAAATAAACTTTGCCTGTTTTCGTGTTGGCTAAGAAGTACAAGTAGTCACTTTTTTCTGGGTAAAGAGCAGCTTCCATAGAAGTATCGCCACTATTGGAAATGGGACCTGGTGGTAAGCCGTTGTTTTTGTATGTGTTATATGGCGATTCTACTTCTAAATCTTTATAGGTTGTTTTACTTTTGTGTTCACCAAGCGCATAAAGAACGGTTGGATCAGTTTGCAAGCGCATATCTTTTGCTAAACGATTATAAAAAACGCTAGCAATCATTTTGCGGTCTACGTTTTCTGTTGCTTCTTTTTCGATAATAGAAGACATCGTTAAGAATTTGTGTACCGACATTTTTTGTTTGGTTAATTCATCGCGGTATTTAGCAACATTCACATCTGTCGCTTTGACCATTTCAGTAATGATTTCTTCAGCAGATACATCGGTTCCTTTGAATGTATACGTGGCTGGGTATAGATAACCTTCTAATGGATGTTTAATAGATTTATTTAAAACATCATTGGTTACTGTGTCTGGATATGCTTTAATCATGGACGCAACAAATGTCGGGTCATCCATTGTTTTAAGCACATCAGCTTTTTTAAGTTTTGGTTGGTAAGCAACGATTCTATCTGCAATTTGATCCAGTGTATAACCCTCTGGAACGACTAATTTCGCAGGTGCAACCGTCTTACCTTCTTGCATTTTCTTAACGATTTGATCCGTGTTCATCGCTGGGCTTAATTCGTAATTTCCAGCTTTTAAATTCGTATCATTATTGTATTTTACATAAAACGAGAAAATAGAAGCGTTGTTAATTACTTTTTTGTCTTCTAAAATAGTAGAAATATCAGAAATACTAGAGCCAGCTGGGATTTCTACGGTGATTTTCTCTTTGCTTGCTTCATTTTTGGGTTCCAGTTGCGATTTTACATAATAATAGCCTGAAAAAGTTGCAATCACTAGAATTAAAATAATAATAGAAATAATAATTGTAATTTTCTTACCTTTTGTATTCTTCATTATAGACCTCATTTCATTGAAAACAATTCTAATCTATTATACCGATTATCTAAAAAAAATGCTATTCAATACGGAAAATTTTCTTAAAAAGTGACGTTTTTATTTTTTTTCGGTATAATAAGTAACGTGATTTAACGAACAAGACAGAATCAGTCAAAGACTTGCTTCTGCCAATTAATTAAATATTGAAGGAGTCTTTTGGATGTTACATACTTTAATACAAAGTTTACAAGATTTCACGATGTGGTTAGTCGATTCGCTTGGCCACTGGGGTATTTTCCTTGGAATGCTGATTGAAAGTGTTTGTATTCCACTCCCAAGTGAAGTGATTATGCTATTCGGTGGATTTATGGCTGAGGCTGGAAAACTCAACTTTTGGCTTGTTGTATTTGCTGGTATTTCCGGGAACTTGGTAGGCTCGCTAATTGCCTATTACATCGGGAAATTCGGCGGTAGAGTATTCGTATTAAAATTCGGGAAATATATTTTCTTGAACGTAAAACATCTCGATAAAGCAGAACTTTGGTTTGGTCGTTACGGCGCTCGAGCGGTATTCTTCGGCCGTGTCCTACCAGTTATCCGCACATTTATTTCTTTACCAGCTGGTATCGCAAAAATGAATGTCTGGAAATTTATTGTCTATACGATTTTAGGTTGTATTCCGTGGAACATTTTTCTTACATGGCTTGGTTATTCTTTAGGTTCCAATTGGAGCGTTGTCGAAAAGTATACTCGTCCAATTAGCTATTTAATGCTTGCCTTAGTCATTGCGATTGTGGTCTATCTTGCTTATAAAGTATGGAATAAACGCGCTAGAAATGCAAAATAAAAAGCATGTCTTGACAGTTTTTGTCAGGACATGCTTTTTTAATTTTTATTCTTCGTCTTCGTCAGCTAGGAATGTAGCAAGGATTTCTTCAATCATATCCCATTCTTCGTCTGTTTCAACAGGTTTAAGTTCGCCTTGTTTGCCTTCTTCATGTTGGATATAACTAGATGCAAGAATCTCGATTTCTTCGTCTTCGCCTTTTCCAGCTGGGAAATATAAAACGTAAGATTTGTCAAAGTCTTCGGAATCGAAGTCAAAAAGAATTTCGTATGCTTCTTCTTTTCCTTCTTCGTTTGTGATCCAAATAATATTTTCTTCTTCATGATTATGGTTATGTTCTTCTGCCATTAAATTCACCTCAAATTAATTAGTAGTGTCCAAATAGGACTGTAAAATCATTACTGCAGCTAACTTATCAATTACTTCTTTTCGTTTTTTACGCGAAACGTCTGCTTCGATCAAAGTTCTTTCAGCGGCAGAAGTGGTTAAGCGTTCATCCCAAAGTACAACCGGCAAACCGATTCTTGCTTCAAGTACTTCAGCATATATTTTAGAACTTTCAGCACGAGGTCCTATGGTATTATTCATATTCTTAGGAAGACCAACTACGACTTTTTCCACTTCGTATTCGAGCACAAGCTCTTTTACGCGGTCATAGCCGAATTGCTTTCTATTCTCGTCAATCTGAATTGTTTCTACACCTTGCGCGGTCCAACCGAGTGGATCGCTTATCGCTACGCCGACTGTTTTTGAGCCGACATCTAAGCCCATTATTCTCATTTCTCACCAATTTCGTTATTTTTCAGATACGCTTTGACAAGTTCCTCGATAATTTCATCTCGTTCTAAACGACGTATCATACTTCTAGCATCCTTGTGACGCGGAATATAAGCAGGATCGCCTGAAAGTAAATAGCCAACGATTTGATTTACGGGGTTATAGCCTTTTTCTTCAAGAGCAACGTAGACTTGTTTCATTAATTTTTTTACATCTTCCTCAATTGAATCATCGCCGAAGTTGTAAAACATTGTTTGATCTTTTGAATCCATAATCGAAGCACCTCATTCCTTCATGTATCTCTTTTCATTTTACACTATGTGAACAAAAATAACAAAGAAAAATGAGGCGCTTTGATGAAATTTATGCTTGTTGTTCTTTTACCCATGTGGAAACGTAATCAAGGGCCGTGCCTAGTTCTGCTGGATTTTTACCGCCAGCTTGCGCCATATCAGGACGTCCGCCGCCGTTTCCGCCGCATCGTGTTGCGACTTCTTTAAGTAATTTACCTGCATGGTAGCCGGCTTTGATTGCATCTTCGGAAACTGCAGAGATTAAGTTTACTTTATCGCCTTGAACAGCTCCTAGAACAAGAATTCCGCCAATTTTTTTATCTTTCCAGTTATCGACAAACTGACGTAATTGGTTCATATCTTTTGCATTTACTTGTTTTGCAATCACTTTGACCCCGCCGATTTCTTCTGGTGATTCAAAAATATCAGCACTTGCTGCACTTGCTAATTTGCTTAATAAGGATTCGTTTTCACGTTTCACTTCACGTAAATCAGCTTGTAGTTGTTCTACTTTTTGTGGTGTTTCTTTTGTTGTTGTTTTTAGTAGGCTAGCTGCGTGTTTTAATGTATTTTCTTGTTCTGTAACAAAACGATATGCTTCTTTGCCTGTGACAGCTTCAATACGTCTAGTTCCCGCTCCGATACCTGTTTCGGATACGATTTTAAATAGGCCGATATCTGCAGTATTGCGCACGTGGACACCACCACAAAGCTCAATACTATATTTACCTACTTGAACGACACGAACAACATCGCCGTATTTTTCGCCAAATAATGCCATAGCGCCAAGTTCTTTTGCTTCTGCAATTGGCATTTCTTCAATTACAACATTGATTTGTTCCCAGATTTTTTCATTGACGATTTCTTCCATTTTCGTTAATTCTTCTTCGGTGATTTGACCGAAGTGAGAGAAGTCAAAACGTAAGCGGTCTGGAGAAACAAGTGAGCCGGCTTGGTTAACGTGTTCACCTAATGTGTCTTTTAATGCACGGTGTAACAGATGGGTTGCTGTATGGTTCTTGATTGTTTCACGACGTTTTACTTTGTCGACAGCAAGTTTCACTGTATCGCCTGTTTTTAATACGCCTTCTTTTACGGAAATTCGGTGCAAGTTTTGTTTGTTTGGTGCTTTTTGAACGTCTTCTACATAAGCAAGACCAGTCTCGCTTTCGATTGTTCCTTTGTCCGCTACTTGTCCGCCGCTTTCTGCATAAAATGGTGTTTCTTTGAAGATAACTTGTGCTTCGTCTCCAGCTGCTACTTCGTCAACAAGCGTGTCATTTTGGATTAAATACAAGATTTCAGAAACATGTTCTGTTGTATTATAACCAACGAATTCACTTTTCTCTGTTAAATTAGCAAGTAGTTCTCCTTGGACTTGCATGGATTTAACGTCTGCTCTTGCAGAACGAGCACGGTCACGTTGTTCTTTCATTTCTGCTTCAAAACCAGCGTGATCGACTTTTAAACCATGATCTTCTGCGTATTCTTCTGTTAATTCCACAGGGAAACCGAATGTATCATATAATTTGAAAATGTCTGCGCCTTTGATCACTTGTTCGTTTGTATCTTTGGCGTTTTTAAGGATAGTTTCCAAAATTGATAGGCCTTCGTTTAATGTTTCATGGAAGCGTTCTTCTTCTGTACGAATAACTTTTTGGATAAAGTCTGTTTGGTTTTCTACTTCTGGGTAGAAACTATTCATGATTTTCCCAACAACTGGTACTAATTTGTACATGAATGGTTCGTTGATTGTTAAGACTTTTGCATATCGAACAGCACGGCGAAGTAAACGACGTAAAATGTATCCGCGTCCTTCGTTTGATGGTAGCGCTCCGTCACCAATTGCAAAAGCAACGGTACGAATGTGGTCAGCGATTACTTTGAATGCCACATCATTTTCTTGTTTTTGACCATATTTCACGCCAGCAATTTGTTCTACTTCACGAATAATTGGCATAAACAAGTCTGTTTCAAAGTTCGTTGGTGCGTCTTGGATGATAGAAACCATCCGTTCTAGGCCCATCCCTGTATCAATATTTTGTTTAGGAAGTGGTGTGTAAGTACCGTCTGGATTATGGTTAAACTGTGAAAATACTAAGTTCCAAATTTCTAAATAACGCTCATTTTCTCCACCAGGATAAAGTTCAGGATCGCTAGCGTCATCGCCAAAAGAAGGTCCGCGGTCGTAGAAAATTTCGCTATCCGGGCCACTTGGTCCAATACCGATATCCCAGAAATTATCTTCAATTTCGACAATGTGATCGTCACTTAAACCAATTTTTTCGCGCCATAATGTTTTTGCTTCTTCGTCTTCTGGATAAACAGTCACATATAATTTATCAGGATCAAAGCCAATCCATTTAGGGCTTGTTAGGAATTCCCAAGCGAACAAGATTGCGCCTTCTTTAAAATAATCGCCAATCGAAAAGTTTCCTAGCATTTCAAAGAATGTATGGTGCCGCGCTGTTTTACCAACGTTTTCAATGTCGTTTGTACGAATGGATTTTTGTGCGTTAGCCATTCTTGGGTTGTCTGGAATAACCGAACCGTCGAAGTATTTTTTCATTGTTGCTACTCCGCTGTTAATCCAAAGAATGGTTGGGTCGTTATTTGGTACAAGTGGTGCGCTAGGTTCGATGGTATGCTCTTTTTCTTTAAAGAAATCTAAAAATAACTGTCTTACTTCTGCGCTTGATAATTGTTTCATTTTTCATTTCCTCCTTTTGGTTTTTACAACAAAAAAAGCCTATATGATTGCTCACAGGGACGATTTTGGTGAAATCGCGGTACCACCCTGCTTGCAATGATATAGACTTTGTATCATTACCTCTTCAGTTATCTGTTAACGTGGATAAGACGGATCATCTAATGGGAGAGCAACTTTGGTGCAAGCGTGGTTTTCCTTCCAGCCAAGGGAAAACTCTCTAATCACGTGGAAACCAAAATCATATTCCTATCATGTATCAAATATTTATTCAACAATAAACTAAATTATAAAGAACGGATGGCTAAATGTCAACTGTTTATTAGACTATTCGTTGATTGTTTCTTTTCTACAAAGCTGCCGTTTTTAAGTGTTAGTTTTACATCGGATACTTTCGCAATTTCTGGGTCGTGCGTTACCATAATAACGCATTTCCCTTCTTTGTGGGCTAAATCTTGGAATAAGGTAACGACTTCTTTACTGGTACGCTCATCTAAGTTCCCGGTTGGTTCATCGGCAACGATTAATTCTGTTTCACAGCAGAGTGCTCGAGCTATTGAAACACGCTGTTGTTGACCACCGCTTAGTGTGAGAACTTTTTGGCGTGCCATTTCTTCTGTAATACCGACTTTTTCTAGCATACTTAACGCAAAAGCTTTTTTATCCGGCTGATTAACATGCGTTATTTCCATTGCTGTTGTAACGTTTTGAAGAGCTGTCATGTACGTTAATAAATTGTAGCTTTGGAATACAATCGAAACATATTTATTTCTAAATTGTTGTAAACCGATGCTTTTTAGCGAACTACCTTTATAGTAGATGTCGCCTTCTTTTTGGGTATCTAGCCCACCTGCAAGGGATAAGAAAGTAGTTTTCCCTGAACCAGAGCTACCTACTACCGTGTAAAAAACACCAGCTTCAAAATCATAATTAATATCACTTAAAATGGACTCATCTTTCGTTTTATACCAATAAGAAATATTTTCAAACGTCAATACTTTGGTCATATCGTCACCTACTCCTGTTTAGTTAGAATTGTTTTTGGATTCATACGAAGAACGAGTGCTGCTGGTAAAAGAACTGAGATAAAGGCGATGCCAATTCCAATTCCACCCATTTTCAGCATATCTTCTAATGTTACTTGAATGTCTAGTTCTTTGATTTGCTCGGTATTTTTCGTCAAGTTACTTACGCTGCCTGCGAATCCGCCTGGACCACCTTGGCCACTACCGCCTGGTCCACGATTTTCTGTCGTACTCGTTTCAGTTGTGGATGAATTTTGTTGTTCTAGTAATTGATTTCCCGCTAATTGTGCAACATAATGACTACTTGCCGCAGCTAAGCCAAAGGAAATCAGCGCTACGATTAAAATTTCTACAAAGAATTGGGCAATTAATTTGCCACGTTTTTCACCGATAGCAAGAAGTACACCCATTTCGTATTTACGGTCACGCACTTGCATCATTACAAGTAAACCTAAGATTAGTGCACCAGCAATGCTGACGATATAAACCACATTTTTAGAGAACGATGCTACGCTGTCGATTGGTCCGATCATTTGTTGGTAAAGTGTGTCATTCGCATCTAATTTAAATGTATCCCAATCGATGCTATCCACTTTTTTCGCTTCTTTTTCAAAAGCAGAAATGTTCGCTGCGTCATCCATTGTATAAACTGCGGAATCTACAGTGTTTTTATAATCAGAGCCTTTAATTGTATTGGCTACTGTATAAGGAACGTATACTTTATTATAAGGATTTAGGAAAGAGAAGTTTTGTGCCATATCACTTCCTGAATCAGTTGTTTTATAAATACCAACAATTTTCAATGTTACTTTTGTATTGCCATCACTGGAAGTAACGGTGAACGAGTCGCCCACTTTCCAATCATTTTGTTCAGCTAAATTTTCTTCTACCATTGCGACATTTTTATCTTTGTCAGCGGAAGTAATTGCCACGCCGCTAGTTAATTCGCTTGTTCCTGCGTCAAAATCAGTGCTCGTTGCGGAATCAAGTAAACCACTAATGCTTAAATCGGCATCAACCATTTGCGGTCCGCCTTGGCCACCACCTGGTCCTTGTGTTTCGGTTGTAGTGGATGAATCATCGCTTGAAGATGAAGTATCGCCGGAAGATTCAATTGGATCAAAGCCAGATGCTAAGGCTTGTGTACTGGAATAATAATTATAACTTGCTACATGGTCTAGTTCGGCCAAATCATTGGCATCACTCACATCGATTGGGCTGCTTTCAAATTGCGGCTTTGTTTCAGTAGAGCTACTTTCACTGCTTGTAGCCTCATCTCGCATCGCCTGCATTTGTTTTTCCCTGTCAACGGTAAGTGTTACGGTGCCACCAAGTTGTTCTCTTGCTAGCTCGCTTGCTTTATCTGCAGCGGATTGAATAGTAAAGCCTGATAAAATAAGTACACAGACTACTGTGAAAATAATTAGTTGTAAAACAGATCTTCCTTTTCTTGCTTTCATGCTGAGCCATGCCCTCTTAAAAAAATTCATGTGTTTTCCTCCATTCGGTTTCTACTCCACTAAGATTACTGGGGAGTTATGAAGAAAGTATGAACAAACTATGATGCATATTTTAAACTTTCGCGAAAAAAATAATTTGGCTTGATTATTGCGTCTAATTAGGCTAATTTTAATGTAAGAGGAGTGAGTACAGAATATGAAATTACTTAGGATAGAAGATAATGTAAGTGTTTGTGAAATGATAGAAATGTTCTTTATGAAAGAAGAAATTGACGCAACGTTTGTTCATGACGGCAAACTCGGTTATGAAACGTTCTTTAAAGATGATTATGATATTGCGATTATCGACTTAATGCTTCCAAATATGGACGGAATGACCATTTGTCGTAAAATCCGCGAAGTAAGCGATGTTCCGATTATTATATTAACAGCAAAAGAATCAGAATCAGATCAAGTGCTTGGTCTTGAAATGGGTGCGGATGATTATGTAACAAAACCATTTAGCCCACTGACCTTAATGGCTAGAATTAAAGCTGTAACGCGTCGCAAAAATAGCGCGACTCCTGCAGAAAACAATGAAGATATTCTAGAAACGACGTATTTCAAAATTAGTAAACGGACGCGCGAAATTTTCTATCAAGACGAGTTGCTTGATGCGCTAACTCCAAAAGAATTTGATTTACTTTATTTCTTAATGCAACATCCGCGACAAGTTTTTTCAAGAGAGCAGTTATTAGAACAAGTTTGGGGTTACCAATTTTACGGGGATGAGCGTACGGTGGATGTTCATATCAAACGTTTACGCCAAAAAATCGCCACGGAAACAAAGCCGTTTTTACACACTGTTTGGGGTGTCGGCTACAAATTTGATGAAACGGAATGAAGCGAATGAAATTTAAATACGCCTATCAACTATTTTTCACGCAATTTATCATTTTGCTCATTGCTTGTATTATGATTGGACTGCTTGTCTCCCACTCATTAAAAGATTATTTTTACCAAAGCCAAGTAAATGACTTAACGAGTTACGGGGAAACAATTTCGATGGATATTCGTCACTCACCGCAAGATGCGACCCTTCAAGTTTTGAATACGTATCAACGAACACTAGACGTGAAAAAAATCCATTATACGATCAAAAACGCGAACGACGAAACGATTTATCCAACCCAGATGAATCAGCCCTTACCAAAGGACTTCTCTATTTCAGCTGATGATAAGAAAAAATTAGAAAGCGGCGAAACGGTTAGCAAAAAGATTGATAATCGTTTTAATAAAGAAATGACGATTGTGTACGTTCCGATTATGGACGGGGACAAATTCGTTGGTTCGATTGTGTTAAATTCGCCGATTAGTGGCACACAGCAAGTTATTGGTACAATTAATCGTTACATGTTTTACACTATTTTGCTTTCCATCACTGTGGCACTTATTCTTAGCGCGATTTTATCCAAACTGCAAGTCAATCGGATTAATAAGCTGCGTGCTGCAACGAAAGATGTTATTCAAGGCAATTACAAAGCCAGACTAAAAGAAAATAACTTCGATGAAATTGGCGCTCTTGCTATCGATTTCAATAAAATGACGCAAACACTCGAAACGTCCCAAGAAGAAATTGAACGTCAGGAAAAACGGCGTCGTCAATTTATCGCGGATGTTTCTCATGAAATGCGCACCCCGCTTACAACGATTAGCGGTCTCACAGAAGGATTAGTCAATGACATAATTCCGAAAAGCGAAACCGACCGTTGTATTGCACTCATCGATACAGAAGCTAGACGTCTCACAAAATTAGTCAACGAAAATTTAGATTATGAAAAAATCCGTAGCAATAAAATTAAACTGCAAAAAACACGCTTTAACGGCAAAGAATTCCTTGAGTTAATTAAAGATCAACTTGATTACGTAGCGAGCGAAAAAGGTAATACGATTACCGTTGCGATTGATAAAGATATGGCTATTTACGCAGACTATGATCGCTTGACGCAAGTATTAATCAATATCGTTAAAAACAGCGTACAATTTACGGATAATGGCCAAATTACATTGACTGGTACGCAAGATTATAAAGAATCTGTATTAACAATTACCGATACCGGCATTGGGATGAATACAGAGGAATTAGAACAAATTTGGGAAAGGTTTTTCAAAGCGGATATGTCGCGGACGAATACAGCTTTTGGGGAGTCTGGTATAGGACTTTCGATTGTGAAGCAGTTGATTGAATATCACGATGGGACGATTACCGTAACTAGTGAGCCAAATAAAGGGACAACCTTCACTATTCGCCTTCCTTTTTTCCAAGATAATGAACAATAAAAAAAGAGCCGCCTTCTATTTATTTAGAAAGCGGCTCTTTTTATCCTGCCATAAATTGTTCTGGAGTAATCCCTTCCATTCCAATCATTGGATCAATCTCAGTAATGTTTTCAGCAGTGAGTATTCGTTTATTCGTCATTTGTTCGAGCATCACATCTTCACTCATTAAACGTTCAGAAAGTGTTGTATTGCGCTTATTTTCATCAATCCGTTCAATTCCCATTCGAAAGGCTTCTTCTTCCCCGCAGAGAATCAGAAATTGTTTACTTCTAGTCACCCCGGTATAAAGTAAATCACGGCGGAGCATGCGGTAATAACTACGAACAATCGGCATAATCACAATGGGAAACTCGCTTCCTTGCGCTTTATGAATCGAACAACAATAAGCATGCGTTAATTGATTAAATTCTTGTCTATAATAAGAAACCTCTGTTTGATCAAATTGAACGACGATCATATCTTGCTTTTCGGTATTTTCTTTAGCATAAATAATCGAGACGATTTCGCCAATATCCCCATTGAAGACATTTTTCTCTGGTTGATTGATTAATTGCAATACCTTGTCATGAACCCGGTACTTAATTTCGCCGAACAGAACTTCTTTACGACGCCCCGTATCATTGGGGTTAAAGATTTCTTGGAGTTTTTTATTTAAAATATCAATCCCCGCCGGCCCACGATACATTGGCGCTAAAACTTGGATGTCTTTTGCTCGGAAACCTTTATTTTTGGCATTTTTAACAACTTGTTCGACTACATCGCCAATTTGATTTACGGTGCAATGGAAAAAAGAACGATCTGCTCTATTTTTTGTGAAATCAGCTGGTAACATGCCTTCTTTAATATAATGCGCCATTTCAATAATGGACGAACCATCTTTTTGACGGTAAATGTCTGAAAGTGCCACGGTTGGAATTTGTTCTGACTCAAGAATATCTTTTAGCACTTGGCCTGGTCCAACAGATGGCAATTGGTCTTGGTCACCAACGAGCACAACTTGCATATGCGCAGGTAAAGCACGGAACAATTGATTGGCTAGCCAAATATCAACCATCGACATCTCATCTACAATCAAAAGGCGACCATCAATAAGTCTTTCAGCGTCATCGTCCATTTGTTCTTGTCCATTCATACCGAGCAAACGGTGAATCGTCATTGCCGGAAGTCCGGTTGATTCGGACATTCGTTTCGCTGCACGTCCAGTTGGGGCTGCAAGTAAGACGGGAAAAGTTGCTCCATCTTTGTACGCATGTGGATCAAGACTTACGCCGTTCAACTCGGCATAAAGTTCAACAATCCCTTTAATAACCGTCGTCTTCCCTGTTCCGGGTCCACCAGTAAGCACGAGCATTGGAGACATTAAGGCTTGCTCTAAAGCTTGGCGCTGCGAGTCTCCATAATGAACACCAATTCGTTCTTCCAATTCACCAAGAGCCAGTAAAAATTCAGATTGCGGAAATTGTTCTTGATATTCGGTTTGCTTCAACATGCGCTTTACATGATAGGCAAAGCCGCTCTCCGAATAATAAAGCGACGGCATATAAACGCGTGTATTTTCGGTAATTATTTTTTGTTCTTCGGCTAATTTTTCTACTTGAGCTACTAAAATTGCTTGGTCAATCCGGATGCCTTCACTTTCTTCCAGCAAATAAGTCACTTCGCCAAGCAAGACTTCTTGTTCCATATAGACATGACCTTGCTGCATGCAGACAGAATCCAACATAAATAAAATCCCCGCACGAAGCCGTTCCGGATGATTTCCACCAAGCCCTAGTTTCCGACCAAGTTCATCAGCTCGTTGAAAACCAATTCCTTTTACATCTTCTATTAATTTATACGGATTATTTTCTAACACTTCGATTGCATTTTGCTTATAGGCTTGAAAAATCTTCATCGATAACTGCGGGCCAAAGCCGTACTCATTGAGGCCGACCATCACATGTTCCAAACCTTGATTTTCTCGAAGCGACGCAAGCAAACTTTCCGCCGCGCCAGATGGTAATTTAGGTACCGTATTAAGCAAACTCGGATCCGATAAAATTTTCGTGATTGCATCATCACCAATTGTATCGACAATGTTTTCCGCCGTCACTTTACCAATTCCTTTAAAGAGTTCTCCGGAAAGGTAATTAATTAAACCAGCGCGAGACTGCGGCATTTCTTTACGAAATCTGTCTGCTTTAAATTGTTGACCAAATTTAGCATGTTCCTGCATTTTCCCGTAAAAAGTGTAGACTTCTTGTTCGTGAAGTGCTGGGAAAAAGCCAGTGACAATAATATCTTTTTCATCCCAATCCGCATTCGTTTCCTTCACAAGTAGGCGTACGACAGAAAAGAGGTTTTCGGCATTGTAAAAAATGGTGGACAGCATCGTGCCCTTCATGAAAAGTTCTTCTGGTGTATCGTCAAATAAGGCAAGAGAGTCTTGTTCAGCCATCCAAAGCCGCCTCCTTTCTAAAAATTATTCTGCTTCGTTTTCTAAATCTTGAATAGCATTTAACGCATTTTCAGCTAATTCATGTGGTCTGCCAGTTGCAAGTGCTCGCTCAAAATACGTTTTTGCAAGTACGATATCACCTTGCCACGCTAAGTAAGCTGCACCAATATTATAAAGTGCATCTGGGTCCTCTGGTTTCACAAGTAGCACACGTTCCAGCATATTAATCGCATCTTCATAAAAGCCGCTACGAGCAAGTACAATCCCATATTGGAATAACGCTTCCCCGTCTTCTGGATTTAATTCGACACTTCTAAGTAAATACGGCATCGCAAGCGTTAGTTCTTCCATTTGAACAAAACTCATTCCTAACATGAAAAATAAATCTCCATTTTCCATTCCTTGTTTTGTTGCATTTTGGAAGCTATCTGCCGCTTCTTGATAACGTTCTAATTCATAATATAAATTACCTAAGCTATAGTAAGCCGCTGGAACCGTGTCGTCCAGTTCAAGCGCTCTTTTGAAAAATAATTCAGCTCGTTCAAAATCATCCATTGAAAGCAACACATTCCCGAAATTGATATAACCAACTGGATCGCTTGGATGTTCTTCAATCACTTCCGTAAATAATTTGACTGCTTCTTCTAAGTTGCCTTCTTGCATTTGTTTGATGCCTAATTGGTTTTTATCCATTTTTCATCCCTCTTATCTTTCCTGATTTTTTACAGACGTATTCAGCCACGCAATGAGCGCATTTGCGACTTGATCCGTTTGTTCTGTTACGCTAATTGTCGCCTTTCCGTCCCCATGCTGTTCGCCGTAAGAACCGAATTGCGCGTGATTCCCACCTTCAATTGAAACAAAAGTGGTATCTTTAGGTAAATATTTTTTATTTTTATCGTAAGAATCTTGATTTAAGACGTCATCCTTCGTCCCAGTGATAGAAATTGCTGGAAAAGGAGCGTTTTTGAGTGAACCTTTTTTGTCTGGATAACTAGCTAGGAAAAATGCACCTTCAATTTCAGACTCATTATCGTGCGCGAATCTCGCAGACATCACACCACCAAGCGAATGACCGCCAATCACAAATTTTTCATCTGGCGCTTCATCAATAATATCAGCTGCTCGATTTTTACCGAAAACAGCTAAATTGAGAGGCATTTCGACAATATACGTTTTATAGCCACTCGAAGCAAGTTTGTTTGCAAGAGGCGCATAACTTAGGGCATCCACAAACGCTCCAGGGTATAAAATAATACTCATGCCAGCATCCAATTTCCGTGGGGTAAAAACAAGGATGTTGTTCTCTTCAAGTACATCCACTGTTTTCGATGAATTTGCAGCATTTTCTGCAATCGTAGACGGTTCTGAGTTGAAATAAAAATATCCCCATATAAGAAGACAAAATAATACAATCGCACTCCCAAAAATCGCTATCTTTTTCATAAAGGACCTCTTTTCCCTGTTTCGTATAATATTTTACCACAAAATCTGTTTAAAAAAACGCATTTAAACAGGAAAAAACCGGAGTCTCGTAGAAAACAAGATTCTCCGGTTCCAATTTTAGCCTACATAATCTAACTTCGCGGCATTTTTCCAAACAGTATCAATCGTTCCGCCACCAAGACAAATGTCGCCATCATAGAAAACGACTGCTTGACCAGGTGTAATTGCGCGAACTGGATCTGCAAAAACAACTTCTGCTGTACCATCTTCGCGCATATGCACAGTTACTTTTGTATCTGTTTGACGATAGCGGAATTTTGCAGTACATTCGAATGTTTTTGGTTTTTCGGCATTGGTTGTAAAAGAAATATCTGTTGCAATTAAAGAATCCGAATATAATGTTTCATGGTGGAAACCTTGTTCAACAAACAAAACGTTCGCTTTTAAATCTTTACCAACAACAAACCACGGTTCGCCGTCGCCACCAATACCTAAACCATGACGTTGCCCAATAGTGTAATACATTAAGCCGTCATGTTTACCAAGCACTTCGCCGTCTAGTGTTCTCATTTCACCCGGTTGCGCTGGAAGATATTCACTTAAAAATTGCTTGAAGTTTCTTTCACCAATAAAGCAAATCCCTGTGCTATCTTTTTTGTCCGCAGTAGCAAGACCAGCTTTTTTCGCAATTTCACGCACTTCAGTTTTTTCCATAGCCCCAAGTGGGAACATGACTTTTTTCAGTTGTTCTTGTGAAAGTTGGTTTAAGAAATACGTTTGGTCTTTATTATTATCAACGCCACGAAGCAATTCGATTTCGTCGCCTACTTTTTTCACTTGTGCGTAGTGACCAGTTGCCACATAATCCGCACCAAGACTTTCCGCATGTTCTAAAAATGCCTTGAATTTAATTTCTTTATTACACATAACATCGGGGTTTGGTGTACGACCAAGTTTGTATTCATCTAAGAAGTACGTAAACACTTTATCCCAATATTCTTTTTCAAAATTAACCGCATAATACGGAATACCAATTTGGTTTGCTACTCGAATAACATCATCGTAATCTTCTGTTGCCGTACAAACGCCAAATTCGTCCGTATCATCCCAATTTTTCATGAAAATTCCAATGACATCGTAACCTTGTTCTTTCAATATATGAGCAGTGACTGATGAATCTACTCCGCCTGACATGCCGACAACGACACGAATGTCACTATTATTTGTAGTCAAAACTAGCTCCTCGCCTTCTTATATTTTCATTAAACGCGTTACTACTTCACTAATTTTCGTAGCCGCCGTTTCCACTTCTTCTAAATGATTGCCCAGTCCAAAACTAATCCGAACTGTTTCTTGAATCGCTGGATGATTTTCACCAAAAAGCGCTACTAAAACATGTGACGGGTCTACCGTTCCAGCTGTGCATGCAGAGCCACTTGAAACAGCAATACCTTCCATGTCTAAATTCATTAATAGTTGTTCAATAGAAACGCCCGGAAAACGCACACTAAAAACATGCGGTAGCGTATCAGCTTCTAAACCATTCACTTCAAAATCCAAAGCAGCCGAACGCCAAATTTCTGCCATTCGTTTTTTAAAGGAAACATATTCCTCGTTTTTCAGTTCGCGTTCATTTGTCATAATAGTAGATGCTGCACTAAAACCGCAGATTCCCGCTAAGTTTTCTGTTCCAGCGCGACGTTTTCGTTCTTGTTCGCCGCCGTGCATTTGGTAAGCAAGACGTGTCCCATTTTTGATGTATAAAAAGCCTACACCACGTGGTCCATTTATTTTATGAGAAGAAGTAGTTAATAAATCTACCCCTAGCTCCGTTACATTTATATTTAATAGCCCGTAAGCTTGTACGGCATCTGTATGGAAAATGGCTTGATGATCGCGCAACAATGCACCAATCTTCGCAATCGGCTGAATGGAGCCAATTTCATTGTTACCATACATAATAGAAACAAGAATTGTATCAGGGCGTAAAGCAGCCTGTACGCTCTCTACAGACACGATTCCATGCTCATCTACTGGCAAATAAGTCACTTCAAAACCTTGAGTCTCAAGATATTCACATGTTTTTAAAACAGCATGATGCTCAATCTGCGAAGTAATAATGTGTGTTCCGTTTTCTTTATGTGCCAAAGCTGTCCCAATAAGCGCCAAGTTATCGCCTTCTGTACCACCGCTCGTGAAAATAATTTCTTTTTCCGTAGCGTGAATACTTTTAGCAATTGTGTGACGAGCTTCATCCAATGCTTTTCTTGCCTCTCGTCCAGCGTAATGAATACTGGAAGGATTGCCGTACGTATTAGTAATTGCGCCAAGCA
This sequence comes from Listeria swaminathanii, assembly GCF_014229645.1. Classification (GTDB taxonomy): domain Bacteria; phylum Bacillota; class Bacilli; order Lactobacillales; family Listeriaceae; genus Listeria; species Listeria swaminathanii. Next base: position 1,233,724 of record NZ_JAATOD010000001.1, read on the forward strand.
TTGTTTGGATAACTTCTGGATGAATTGGACTTGTCGCAGCATGGTCTAAGTAAATTCTGTTTTCCATTTTTTATCGCGTCCTTTTTTGTAGACGAATTCCTGTTCGCCGTTAATCGTTTCTTATTGTAACAGCAATACTCCTGTAAAGTAAAGAGGAATAACTCCTATTTACACGCAAAAAAGAAACCCCAATCGTACCGTTTAGGATTCCCTTCCTTTGAACCCGCTCTCAATTAAAGCAGGTGGGTGCTCTGTCTAACGGTTTGCACTTCCTCGTGTGAAGGCATGTGCGCCGCGCCGGAACTCCAAGCTCCCTAGGTATAAAAAATTGTTCGGTTCAAAAATATAGGAACTATATCGAATACATTAGGGTTTCTTTTCTTCATTTAGAATACCATAGGAGAGACGAAATTTCAATGTTAGCGACTTCTCATTTGACACTTTTTTTATTCTTTTTTTGCTTTGTTTTCGTTAATTTTTTGGTACACGCCGGCGATTGTTTGCTCAAACTTTGAAGTGAATTTTGGTTCATAATATAATTTATTTTTGAGACGATCTGGTAAATATTGTTGATCAACCCACGCGTTATCATAATTATGCGGATATTTATAATCAATTGCCCGACCAAGTTTTTGCGCACCGGAATAATGGCCATCACGCAAATGGTCTGGCACTTCCCCGCTATTCCCTTGGCGGATATCAGCTAATGCCTCATCAATCGCCATAATAGCTGAATTCGATTTCGGTGATAAACATAGCTCAATTACCGCATTTGCAAGCGGAATCCGCGCTTCTGGGAAACCGACTTTTTCCGCAGTTTGAATCGCAGCTAAGGTATGTGCGCCCGCTTGTGGATTAGCTAAGCCGATATCTTCATAAGCCATAACGAGCATTCTTCTACTAATACTCACTAAATCCCCAGCTTCAATCAAACGGCCCATATAATGTAGCGCTGCATTGACATCACTGCCGCGAACAGATTTTTGAAAAGCACTTAAAACATCATAATGGGCATCGCCGTCTTTGTCATGAGCCAGGCTTTTCTTTTGCAAACACTCTTCCGCTACATCAAGCGTAATCCGAATTACTCCATCACTATTTGGTTCAGAAGAAATTACTGCTAATTCGAGTGCATTTAGCGCACTACGCACATCGCCGTTACTCGCTGTAGCAAAATGTTTTTTCGCAACCTCATCTATTTCGACTTGATAATTCCCAAGACCACGTTCTTTGTCCGAAAGCGCTCGGTCCATCGTTATCATTATATCTTCCACGGTTAAAGGTTTTAATTCGAAAATTTGTGTTCTGCTTCGAATGGCTGGATTGATAGCGATATATGGGTTGCTTGTCGTTGCCCCAATTAAGATTATCGCGCCACTTTCAAGTAATGGAAGTAAAAAATCTTGTTTGGCTTTGTCTAAACGATGTACTTCATCCAAAAGAAGAATAACAGTGCCGCTCATTTTCGCTTCAGCTGCTACTACTTCCATATCTTTTTTATTGTTTGTTACTGCATTTAATGTACGAAAAGCATATTTTGTACTACCAGCAATCGCACTCGCAATGGAGGTTTTTCCAATTCCAGGCGGTCCGTATAATATCATAGAAGATAATTGTTTTGCTTTGACCATCCGGTAAATAATTTTATCTTTACCGACTAAATGCGTTTGTCCCACGATTTCATCAAGTGCTTTTGGGCGCATCCGGTAAGCTAAAGGTTGAATTGCCATATAACCGCTCCTTCTTATTTGCTTATTTTCTATTATAACATAAGAACACCTGTGCGTTCACCTACTTGTTTCCTTTGCCTTCTTCCTGTAATTCCGATATAATAGATGCGGTATAAGCGGTTTCGAAATTACTGGAGGTTAAATAAAAATGAAAATCACAACAAAAGGTCGTTATGGCCTAACAATAACATTAGAATTAGCGAAAAGAATTGGCGATGGCCCTATCTCTCTTCGCAGTATCGCTCAAGATAAAAATTTATCCGAACATTATTTAGAGCAATTAATCGGACCACTTCGTAATGCAGGGATTGTAAAAAGTATCCGCGGGGCGCACGGTGGCTATGTTTTAAATGGTGATCCTGAAAAAATTACGGCCGGCGATATTATTCGTACGCTAGAAGGCCCTATCGTACTTGTCGAGAGTATGGAAGATGAGGAAGCGGCTCAGCGCGAACTATGGACTCGAATGCGTAATGCAGTTCGTGACGTGTTAGATCAAACAACACTAGCAGACTTGCTAAAACATTCCACAGACTCCGAACTATCGGATGGTTACATGTTTTATATTTAACGCAAAAGCCTATTGTTAACAATAGGCTTTTTATCTGCCATTGAAACGGAAATAACAGCTTTTACTTATCTGATTATTCTGAAATAAATATGAAAACCAATCAATTGAAACCGCTATATGTTAGATAATCTAACCAAATTTATTGAATTGATAAAATATTCTTGCCTTTATTTGAATTTAGTGTATTATGAACGCATAAATAAAATAATTCATGTTAGTTTATCTAACAAAAAGGAGAGTTGAGTATGGAATCAGTATTTATGTTCTTTTGTACTTTATTGGTTTGGTTAATGACACCGGGGATTGCATTATTTTATGGCGGTATGGTTCGACGCAAAAATGTGTTAAGTACCGCAATGTATAGTTTTAGCTCTATGGCAATTATTTCTATTCTTTGGGTGATCGTTGGATATTCGTTAGCTTTTGCACCAGGAAACGGCTTTATTGGTAGTTTCGACTGGACGTTCCTTCATAATGTCGGATTTGCCGCAAACGATACTTACTCAGATGCTATTCCACACGTTCTATTTATGATGTTCCAAATGACTTTTGCGATTTTAACTGTAGCTATCATTTCAGGGGCATTTGCAGAACGCATGAATTTCTCCGCTTACTTGATTTTCATTATTTTATGGTCATTGCTTGTTTACTCCCCTGTTGCTCACTGGGTTTGGGGCGACGGCGGTTGGTTACGTAACCTTGGAGCGCTTGATTTTGCCGGTGGGAATGTAGTTCATATTAGTTCGGGTGTAACCGGGTTAGTACTAGCCATTATGATTGGCCGCAGAAAAGAAGCGGACTCTGCTTCGCCGCATAACCTACCTCTCGCGCTGATTGGCGGTATTCTCGTTTGGTTCGGTTGGTATGGATTTAATGTTGGTAGCGCCTTAACAATTGATAATGTGGCAATGACAGCATTTGTTAATACAAACACGGCAGCTGCAGCAGGTATTATCGGTTGGGGACTTGTCGAATGGTTAACGAACAAAAAGCCAACAATGCTTGGAACTATTTCCGGAGCAATCGCAGGTTTAGTTTCCATTACTCCCGCTGCTGGATTTGTTACCGTGCCTAGTTCTTTAATTATCGGTTTCCTCGGCGGAGCACTTTGTTTCTGGGCTGTGTTCTGGTTGAAAGGAAAAGTGAAATACGATGATGCACTTGATGCATTTGGCCTTCACGGGATTGGTGGTATTTGGGGCGGCATCGCAACTGGCCTTTTTGCCACAACAAAAGTAAATGAAGCTGGAGCAGATGGCCTATTTTACGGTAACGCATCACTAGTAGTAAAACAATTAATCGCAATCGGCTCAACAGTGGCTTATGTCGCTATCGTAACCGCTCTAATCGTCGTGATTATCAAACTCTTCTTACCAATTCGTGTAAATGAAGAACAAGAATTTAAAGGACTTGATTTGACGCTTCACGGCGAAAAAGCATATCAAGAATAAGGGAGGCAACAATATGTCTGGATTAACAAAAATCGAAATCATTACTCGGCCAAATCGTTTTAATTTATTTCAAAAAGAACTTGCAAAAATTGGTGTAAGCGGCCTAACTGTTACAAAAGCGCTTGGAACTGGTCTTGAAAAAGGCTTTATCGAATTGTATCGCGGCACGAAAAAAGAAACTAATATTCACGAACGAATGAAAATTGAAATCGTTGTATCCACTGTGCCAGTTGAAGATGTGCTTCGTGTCGTGAAAGAAACTCTTCGAACAGGTGAACCCGGCGATGGAAAAGTATTTATTTATCCAGTTAGTGAAGTCATTAAAATCAGCACTGGCGAGACCGGAGTTGATGCATTACAAGATAAACCATCAAAATGAATAGTTAAAATGGTGAATTAATTAAAAATGGGGCCTCTATTCTAAAAAATCAATGAGAAATGGCGTTTACCCCTTCCGCTTCTTAGCTTTTACACTTATAATAAAAAAGGAAGAACGTTTAGAATAGATAAGGAGGCGCGAAATTCCCTATGCGTAAAATCCCCATTTTCACCCTTCTAGCAGCTATCCTGCTTTTCGGTGGCTATTATCTTTATCAGCACGCTTCGTCAAAAGTAGATGTTACCTTCAATTTCGTGGTAGATCAAAAAGCAAAAGATAATACTGTCACTGGAAAAATCGACGGCGCTGGAAACAAAACAATTACACTACCGCTTTCCGAGGAGAGCTGGGATGCAGTAAAAAAAGGGAATCGCTACAATGTGGAAGCCACTTTTTATAATAAAAATAAAATCAGCTCCAATGAAGCGAAAGAATTGGACGGTCCGTTTTGGTCCAACGATTCCAATCAAGGGTTATTAGTTAATAAAGTACATGTAGAAAATATTCAAGAGTTAAGTGATGATTTTTAAACAAAAAGAAGCTAGGCGCTATCCGCCTAGCTTCTTTTTTATTTTAATTCGTTTCTTTTTTCACTGTTTCTAATTTCAATTCAGCAAGTTGAGCGGCACTAACCTCGCCTGGCGCATTTGTCAGTGGGTCTACTGCGCTTCCTGTTTTAGGGAATGCAATCGTGTCACGTAGGTTGTTTCGACCAGCTAAGATCATGACAATGCGGTCTAATCCAAGTGCGATACCACCATGAGGCGGCGTACCATATTCTAACGCCTCCATTAGGAAACCAAATTGTTCTTTCGCCGATTCATCTGTGAAACCAAGCGCGCGGAACATTGATTCTTGGACTTCTTTTTTATAAATCCGCAGCGAACCACCGCCAATTTCATAACCATTTAAAACGATATCATATGCTTCTGCCATTACTTTGGAAGAATCTGTTTCAAGAAGTGGAATATCCTCTTCTTTTGGCAAAGTGAATGGATGATGCGCAGATACATAGCGACCAGCTTCTTCGTCATATTCGAATAACGGCCAATCTGTTACCCATAAGAAAGCAAGTTCTTCTTCATTGATTAAGTCTAAGTCTTTACCAAGCTTATTACGAAGTGCTCCAAGCGACGCAGCAACGATATCTGCTTTGTCAGCTGCGAATAATAATAAGTCGCCATCTTCAGCTTGAAGTGCTGCTTTTAACTCAGCCGCTTTATCTTCAGGGAAGAATTTAGCAATTGGTCCTTTTAACTCGCCACCTTCTACTTTTAGCCAAGCAAGACCTTTCGCACCGTAGTTAGCAACAAAAACACCAAGAGCATCTATATCTTTACGAGAAAAATTAGCTGCTGCCGCTTTTGCGTTGATTGCTTTCACTTCACCACCATTTTCAATAGCGGATTGGAATACTTTAAAATCAACATCTTTTACAACATCAGACACATGTTGTAATTCTAAACCAAAACGAATATCTGGTTTATCGCTACCAAAACGATCCATCGCTTCTTTATAAGTCATACGAGGAAACGGTTTTTCGATGGTGATGTTTTTTGCTTCTTTAACAACATCTACAAGCATATCTTCCGTAATCGCTTGAATTTCTTCTTTTGTTAAAAAGCTTGTTTCTAAATCGATTTGCGTAAATTCCGGTTGACGATCACCGCGCAAATCTTCATCACGGAAACAACGAACGATTTGGTAATATTTATCAAAACCAGCTGTCATTAACAACTGTTTTAAAATTTGCGGAGATTGTGGTAATGCATAGAAGTTACCAGGATAAACACGACTCGGCACTAGATAATCACGCGCACCTTCTGGCGTACTTTTTGTTAAATAAGGTGTTTCAATATCAAAGAAGCCGAGTGCATCAAGTTTGTTACGGAACGTTCTTGTTACCGTATGACGCATTTTGAAAATGTTATTCATTTCCGGGCGACGTAAATCTAAGTAGCGATATTTCAAGCGAAGTTCATCCGAAACGTTCACGCCATCTTCAATATAAAATGGAGGTGTTTTAGATGTATTTAAAATCGTAATTTCTTCTGCTAAAACTTCCACTTTCCCTGTTGCTAATCTGTCATTAATGGCTTTTTCGCCACGAGCATGCACTTTCCCTTTGATAGTCACGACAAATTCGTTTCGAACGCTATCGGCAATTTCTAATGCTTCTTTGGAAAATTCAGGATTGAATACTACTTGCACAATTCCCTCACGATCACGTAAATCGATGAAAATTAATCCACCTAAGTCGCGACGTTTTTGTACCCAACCATGAAGGACAACACTTTGACCGATATGGGTTTCGTTTAATTCTCCGCAGTAACTTGTACGTTTTTCCATTTTATTTCTCCCCCTTGGTGTTTGTTAGTTTTTCTAATATTGTTGTTTCAGACACAGCTTCTTGCTCGCCGGTTTCCATATTTTTTAACTGGTAGTTGCCTGATTGCAGTTCTTCCTCACCAAGAATGATGGTGTAAACGGCATTTTTTCTATTGGCATCTTTTAATTGTGCTTTGAATTTACGTTTTAAATAATCTTTTTCCGCGCTAATGCCGTTTTGTCTTAATTTATTTACAAGTGTTACGGCTTTTAGTTCTGCTTCCGGCTGTGCAGTAATCACGTATACTTCTAGCGGTTTTTTCGCAGGTATTTCGATATCCGCTTTTTCTAAAGCAAGTAAAATCCGTTCTACCCCAATGCCAAAACCGATTCCCGGTGTATCTGGGCCGCCAAATTCTTTGACTAAACCATGATATCTTCCTCCACCGCAAAGTGTCGTTTTCGCGCCAAAACCTTCTTCCACACTCATAATTTCGAACGTTGTATGATTATAATAATCTAAACCACGAACCATCGTTGGATCAATTTCAAAAGGAACACCTAGTGCATCTAAGTAACTTTTTACATTTTCAAAATACGCAGCAGAGTCTTCATTTAAAAAGTCCAAGATAGATGGCGCGGATTGGATAAGCGGGTTGTCATGGTCTTTTTTACAATCCAAAATGCGCAGTGGATTTTTATGCAAACGTACCTGACATTCTGCACAAAATTCATCAATATGTGGTTCAAAATGCGCAACAAGTGCTTCGCGGTGCTTCAAGCGACTTTCTTTATCGCCAAGGCTATTAATAACTAATTTAATGTTTGTAAGTCCAATTTTACGGAAAAACTCCATTGCTAGCGAGATAACTTCCACATCAATAGAAGGATCATCGCTTCCAAGTGCTTCAATGCCCATTTGGGTAAATTGGCGCTGTCTGCCACCTTGTGGACGTTCATAGCGGAACATTGGTTCATTATAGTACATTTTAATTGGTTGGCTCACTTCGCCGTATAATTTATGCTCAACGAAAGCACGAACGACAGAAGCAGTTCCCTCTGGTCTTAAAGTTAGGCTTCTACCACCTTTATCTTGGAAAGTATACATTTCCTTCGATACGATATCTGTAGAATCACCCACCCCGCGTTCAAATAATTCCGTATGCTCGAAAATTGGCGTTCTGATTTCTTCGTATCGATAGTTTTCGCAAACTTTTTTAAATTCCGTTTCTAGAAAATGCCATTTGCTAACCTCTTCTGGCAAAATATCTCGCGTCCCTCTTGGTAATTGCAAATCCATCACCATAAACCTCCTTTTTCTACTTCAAAATATAAAGAAAAACCCCCGTCACTTGTTATAAAAACAAGGGACGAGAGTTTATTTACACCCGTGGTACCACCCTAATTAGAACTACTAATGAGTCCTCACTTAAGTCAGTTAACGCCTGAATACGTTCTTGTTTACTGTTTTCAACAAGAAACCTCGAGAGTGTCTTTTCGGAAAATATAACTATCTTTATCCTTTCAGCCAAATGGGATAAATTCTCTTTATAGCATGGGTTTTCTTACTTTTCTCTGTCGCTAGTTTTAAATATGAATTATTCTAAGATTACTAAAAACACACTGAAAAGTCAACATTTTGCCAGTTTTTTTATAAAATTCCACTTTCTAGTTCCATGAAAGCGCATTTTATGGTAACATTTTACTGTCAGATAAAAGTTTATGAGTATATGGGTGGTGTTAGCTTTAAATGAAAAATAAATTCATTTTTATCACCGTTGTCTCCATTTTATTGATTGCAGCAGGTATATTTACAACCATTGCGATGGCGAATGCGAATTCCGTTGTCGTCAAAGCAGAAGTCTTAAATGTCCGCAGCGGTCCTGGTTTAGCATATGATGTAACGAGCCAAGCCAGAAAAAATGAAGTACTCCGGGTAGTCGGTGAAGAAAATCAATGGTACAAAGTTCAGTTAGATAACGGGAATAGCGGTTGGGTTGCCAGCTGGCTAGTAGAAAATACCGATGTCAGCGCTGCAAGTAACAGTGTTGCAATTGTCTCTTCTGATGGCGGCTTAAATGTCCGCGAAAAACCAAGTACCTCCAGTAATTCACTTGGATTACTAAACAAAGGGGATCAAGTAACAGTAACTAGCCAACAAAACGGCTGGGCGCAAATCCAATACAACGGTAAAAGCGCATGGGTTAGCTCCGATTACTTAACAATCCGTGAATCTGTTACAAAAGTAGATGAAAGCGAACTACAAACAGTAACCATTCGCGATGACTCCACTAATATTAGAAATAAACCAAGTCGCGATGGTACCGTCATCGAGAAAGCAAATTCTGGCCAAGGTTTTGCTATTCAAGGAGTACAAGGTGACTGGTATAAAATTCGTACAACTAGCGGTGAAGAAGGTTATGTAGCTAACTGGGTAGTCGATGTTTCCGATAAAGGCCAAACATCCAGTCCACGAAGCAAAACTACCAAATTATCCGAAGCAACCATCGTTATTGACCCCGGACACGGCGGCAATGATCCCGGCGCAAAAGGCGCAAATGGCACCATCGAAAAAGAAATGACGTTAAAAACAGCCAAACAATTAAAAGAAAAACTAGAATCTAGAGGCGCAAAAGTAATTTTAACAAGAAATAGCGATAAATACGTTTCCTTAAAAGCAAGAACGAATGTAGCTGCCAAAAATAATGCCGATGTTTTCATCAGTATTCATTTTGATAGTTTAGAAGATACTAGTAAAGGTGTTAGCGGTCAAACAACCTATTATTACGATAATAGTGATAAATCGCTCGCTGAAAGTATTAACACAACGCTTGGGAATGACCTCCCTACTTCTAATCGCGGTTCAAGAGTCGGCGATTACTACGTAGTCAGAGAAAATTCTCAACCAGCTGTCTTGTTAGAACTTGGTTACCTAAGTTCTGCAAAAGATGAACGTAATATCAACTCAGCGTCTTACAGAAGTCAAATTGCTGACTCTGTAACAGATGGCTTATCTAATTACTTCTCTAACTAAAAAAAGAAATCATTCAGATAATCTGAATGATTTCTTTTTTATTTTCGCATTTCATCTGAATCAAGCATGATTGTAACTGGCCCGTGATTGACAATCTTCACATCCATTGCTGCTCCAAACACACCAGTTTCAACAATAAATCCCGCTTCTGCAAGCTTTTGATTAAATAAATCATAAAGCACTTCTGCTTTTTCACCTGGAGCGGATTTTGTGAAGCTGGGACGTTTCCCTCTGCTAACATCCGCATATAAAGTGAACTGAGAAACGCTAAGAATGGCGCCACCTCGGTCAGCAAGAGAAATATTCATTTTTTCCGACTCATCTTCAAAAATTCGTAAACCAACGATTTTATTTGCTATATAGTCGACTGTTTCTGGTGTGTCAGTATGCGTAAAACCAACTAATAGACAAAGACCGCCAGCTATTTCGCTAATTACTTCCTCTTCTACACTTACGGACGCTTCATAACACCTTTGTAGTAGTACACGCACTCCGCTTCACTCCTTTAGTTCATTAATCTTCTTACTGTATAAACATCTGGAATTTGTTTTATTTTATCCACTACGCGTTGTAAATGGTTAATATTATGAATTTGCAGCGTAACGACTAAGGTTGCCATTTTATTATTATCTACTTTGGCATTGACGCCGTTGATATTGGAAGTCAAGCTATTAATTACTTGTAAAATATCATTTAATAAACCATTACGATTATAACCGTATATTTCGATATCTACATTATAATCATTTTTCGCTTGTGAATCTGTATCTTCCCAGTCTACATCGATTAATCGTTCAGCTTCGATTGCTTGTACATTTGGGCAATCTTGGCGGTGAATAGAAATTCCGCGACCTTTAGTAATGTAACCGACAATATCATCACCTGGTACTGGATTACAACATCTGGAAAGACGGATTAATAAATTACCTACCCCTTGAACAACTACGCCTGCATTATGTTTAATCTTCAGTTTTTCATTATTCGCATCTGAATTTGATGGTTTATTTTCTGATTGTGTTAACAATTTCTCTGTTTCGGCTTCGATTTCTCGTTCTTTACGCAGTTTTTCAGTTAATCGGTTAGCAACTTGTAAAGGTGTGATACCGTTATAACCAACTGCTGCAAAAAGATCATCTTCATGCGAGAAGTTCAACTTGTCTGCTAGTTTGCGCAAATTTTCTGGGACCATGATTTTTTTCGGTTCAAATCCAAGCTGTCTGATTTCTTTTTCGACTAAATCGCGACCTTTTTCGACATTTTCTTCTTTCGCTTGTCGTTTGAAAAATTGCTTGATTTTGTTGCGCGCTTGAGAAGTTTGAACTAATTTTAGCCAGTCGCGGCTTGGTCCATAAGAATGTTTTGACGTTAAAATATCAATAATATCGCCAGTTTTTAATTTATAGTCTAGCGTGACAATTTTTCCGTTAATTTTAGCGCCAATGGTTTTGTTCCCAATCTCTGTATGGACGCGATAAGCGAAATCAAGTGGCACAGAACCATTTGGCAACTCGTACACATCGCCTTTTGGTGTAAATACGTAAACAACATCGGAAAATAGATCGAGTTTTAAACTTTCCATAAACTCTTCGGCATTATCCGATTCATTTTGATATTCTAAAATTTCACGGAACCAAGTTAGTTTGTTATCGAATGATGTTTTCGAATTAACAACCTTGCCTTCTTTATAAGCCCAGTGCGCCGCAACCCCGTATTCAGCAATTTGGTGCATTTCATGCGTTCTAATCTGCACTTCGAGTGGCTCACCTTGAGGGCCAATAACCGTTGTGTGAATCGATTGATACATATTCGACTTCGGCATGGCAATATAATCTTTAAAACGACCTGGCATTGGTTTCCAGCGCGTATGGATGATACCAAGAACTGCATAGCAATCCTTAATACTACTTACAACAATTCGAACAGCCAGTAAATCATAAATTTCGTTAAATTGTTTATTTTGTTCGCTCATTTTCCGGTAAATCGAATAAATATGCTTTGGTCTTCCGGAAATATCCGCTTGAATATTCAGTTCATCTAGATTTTCATTTACGCCGTCAATAACATCATGCAAATAACGTTCTCTTGCATCCCGCTTTTGTTTCATTAAATGGACAATCCGGTAATATTGCTGCGGATTTAAATAACGTAGCGCCGTATCTTCTAGTTCCCATTTTACGCGGGAAATCCCTAATCGGTGAGCAAGGGGTGCGAAAATTTCTAGCGTTTCATTCGCAATTCTGCGCTGTTTTTCCACCGGTAGATGTTTTAACGTCCGCATATTGTGCAAACGGTCCGCCAGTTTAATTAAAATAACGCGGATATCCTGCGCCATTGCAATGAACATTTTCCGATGATTTTCGGCTTGTTGTTCTTCGTGTGATTTATATTTAATTTTCCCAAGTTTTGTTACCCCGTCTACTAACATGGCAACTTCACTACCAAAAACTTCTTCTAAATCTGCTAGTGTAACTGGTGTATCCTCCACGACATCGTGTAAAAATCCAGATGCAACGGTCGACGGATCCATTTTTAATTCTACTAAAATGCCAGCAACTTGAATTGGATGAATAATATACGGCTCACCTGATTTACGAAATTGTTCTTTATGAGAATCGCGCGCAAATTCATACGCTTTTTTTACGAGCGCAAGATGTTCCTGATTCATATAATGAGAAGCCATATCGATGACTTGCTCAGCTGTCAGATTTTGTTCTTTCGCCATTTACATTCACCCTCTTATCTCCATGTCATATATACAACTTAAAAACACCCAATAACTGAGTGCTCCAAAAAATATTCTTGTCTAATATTATAGCATGAGCCCACTTTGTTTAGAAAGCACTTTTCCTTGAATTTTCACATTTTCTAGCAGTTTTCCGCTTTTTAAACAAAAAAACTACCCCTAAAATAATAGGAGTAGTTTATTTTTTATAATTGCATAAGGATTAAACGGTCGTAACCATCTAATTTTTTATGTCCTTCTAACTCTTTTAGTTCGATTAGGAAAGCACAACCAGCAACGATACCGCCTAGTTCTTCTACTAGTTTAATAGTCGCTTCAATTGTTCCGCCTGTTGCAAGTAAATCATCTGTAATAAGTACGCGTTGGCCCGGTTTGATGGCATCGCTATGCATGGATAATTTATTTGTACCATATTCTAAGTCGTATTCCATTTCAATTGTTTCACGAGGAAGTTTGCCAGGTTTACGAACTGGCGCAAAACCAATTCCTAACGCATAAGCAACTGGGCAACCAATAATGAAACCACGTGCTTCTGGTCCAACAATAATATCAATTTTTAATTCTTTTGCATATTCAACAATTTTATCTGTAGCAAAGCGATATGCCTCTCCGTCATTCATAAGGGGCGTGATATCTTTAAAAACAATCCCTTTTTTCGGCCAATCGTTCACAATCGCTACGTAATCTTGTAAATCTTTAATTTCCATTTTCTAGTTCCTCCGCATTCGGGTAAATTGATGTTTCCATCATTGATTTCATCCAACTATGAAGCTCAGTATAATTGGAGTACAACAGTTTTTTTCTTGTAGTTATTTCTTCTACCTTTTGTTGATAAACAAGTGACTCGTCCAGATTACGTTTTTCAACAACTTCATTAATAATAATCTGACCACTTTCCATTTTAGCAAATTCTAAATCAAAAAACACCTTTGACATGAAATCTATTTGATCTTTATTCCAGCCAAACTTCTGCATTAGCCGTGGTGTGTACTTTTCAATTGGAAATGGTTGGAATTTTTTAATGAGACTATATAGCTCTGCAAAGGCTACTCGGTCCGGTATTGCTGGAATTTGATTACCTTCTGCCGCATCAAAATGGACAAAAATACGCTCTGGTTTCGTTTCGCGCACAATCGTTTCAACTAATTCGATATTAGTAGGCATGTCCGCAAAAACCAGTTCTTCTGTCTCAAAATCAGCCGCAAAGTCAGCTTTTTCATCAACTAAAATATATTTTTGTTCGCCGAGCGTTGTAATCGTTCTTTCTTCAAAACAAACAAAAACTCGTGATTCTGTTTGTTCTTGCAGTATTCGAGCCCATTCCGATTTACTACGCACATCGAAAAGTTGCCAATGCTCGATGTGAATATCCATCATTCGCAGCTGTGGTTTTTTGACATTATTCCATTCATTGATGGATAATTCCCCCACCACATTCACTGCTGCTGAAGGAGAAATTTTTTCTACTAAATCTCCCACACCAAATCCGATAGAATCCAGTGTAGCATCACTTTCTTCTGTAGCAAGCATTGTTTTTAGATGGGTTTTATCCGCTCCAATTCTTTTCGTTCCTTTTAAGTTCATATTTTCTAAAAGGAAAATGGGTTTCGGATTATCCATTCCAAACGGCGCTAATTTTTCTAACTGCGCAATAAAAGCAACGGACACATCTGCTAGCTCAATTTTTTCTTCTATTTTCAAGGCTGGTCGGAAATCCTCTTCTGAAAGAAAACTCGCTTCTTCTTGTAATTTAGCTTCTAATTCAGCTAGGTTTTCGGCTGGTAATGTTAGACCCGCAGCCATTGGATGCCCACCAAATGCAGTCATTAAATCGCGGTGTTTATCGAGCGCTTGATACAAATGAAACGCATCAACACTTCGTCCAGACCCTTTGGCGATACCAGTTACAGGATCAATGCCAAGAACAATTGCCGGTCTAGAATAAGTTCCAACTAATTTAGAAGCAACAATGCCAAGGATACCAGTATTCCAACCTTCGCCGTACACAACGAGGACATTCCCTAACGTTTCTTTCGCTTCAATAGCTTCCATCGCGAGTTTTGTCGTGTCGACTACTACTTGTTTCCGTTCCTTGTTCGCATCATCAATTTCTTCCGCTAAGAAAAGTGCCTCTTCCGGATCTTCTGTTAAAAGTAAATCAGCAGCTGGATCGGCTGGACCTAAACGACCAACCGCATTCAGTCGAGGTGCCAAACCAAAGCCAATTGTTTCTTCAGTAGCTTCTTCCAATTTCAAACTGGCTTTTTTAGCTAAAACAGAAAGACCGATATTCGCAGATTCGCGCAATTGACGTAAGCCGAGTTGAACGAGTAAGCGGTTTTCGTCTGTCAATGAAACTAAATCCGCAACTGTCCCAACAGCCACTAGATCAAGCAGTTCTTTTGGTTCTTCTCCAAGTAAAGCATGAGATAATTTATACGCCACACCAACACCAGCTAACTCATCGAATGGATAAGCTGATTTCGGATGTTTTGGATGGATAACAGCAACAGCTTCTGGCATCACCTCACGCGGCTCATGATGATCTGTAACGATAACATCTAAGCCAATTTCTTTCGCATGTGCCATTACTTCTAGCGCTGCAATACCATTATCAACCGTAATAATTAAATCGGTTCCTTGGTTTTTAGCCATATCAAAAGCAGCGATATTAGGGCCATATCCTTCTGTAAAACGATTAGGAATATAAAATTCGGCGTTCGCACCTAAATGCCGCAGTGTTTTCATTAATACCGCAATACTAGTAACCCCATCTGCATCATAATCACCGTATACTAAAATCTGCTCATTTAATTCTATCGCTTGCTTAATTCTAGCAACTGCAAGATCCATCTCTGCAAATAAAAATGGGTCATAGCTTTCATATTTTTCTGGGTGGAAAAATTTATCGAATTGTCCTTGCGTTGTAATTTTTCTTTTCCAAAGTAGTTTTGCAAGTGGAAGCGAGATTTTTAGCTGCTCTGCTAATTGGCTAGCTTTATCTTCTGCGGCTTCCTCGATATTCCATAAGTATTTTGAATGAATCACATTACCCCACCTCTCAACCTTCCTATTATATCGAAAATCACTAGAAAAACCAAGAGGAATCTTTAAAACAAAAAAACGCCAACTTTTAAAGTTAGCGTCATTTTCATTATTTAGTTGTATCTACTACCTTTTCCGGTTCACGTTTTTCTACTTTAGAAGAGTGTGTTTTCATCGCTTTAGAAGCAGCCAATTGGCGTTCTAATTCTGCTTTTTCGGTTGTTAATTGTTTTACTTTTTTCTTCATTCCACGAGATTTCGCGATATTTAAGAAAAAGATAATTAAGCAACCGCACAACACAGACCCGATAATAATTAAAATGAGCGGCCACTCTGCTTGAGCAAATAAAAAGTTTACTTCTACTGGGTCTACATTAATAACTGCAAATATCGCAATAATGAGTGCTAAAATAATCCCCGCAATGACTTGCCATTGTACTTTGTTTTCTTTCATGTTTTCTCCTCCTTGCAACAATTATCTTACTATTTACCCGTTTCAAGCTTATTAAAAACGGCCGAATTTCATAAATAGAAATTCGGCCACTCTTTTTTAAACGACAGGTTGTCCGTTATTGCGTGGTTTTTTCTTTTTAACCGTATTAATTGGTCCTTTTTTACGTAATTGTCTTGCTTTAAATACGTACCATAGTTGCATCGCCATAAAGATGGACGAGAACACACTGGAAATAAGTCCCACTAATAAAGCGATGGAGAAGTTTAGAATGGACTCACTACCAAATAGTACAAGCGCAAGTACGGTGAAAACAACGGTTAAAATCGTGTTTATCGAACGAGTGAATGTTTGGCGCAATGCTTTGTTAACCGCATCGGCAATCTCTTCTTTCGTTTTGAAACGCTGCATCTTCGTACTAATATCCCGTATTCGGTCGGCGGTGACTATCGTATCATTTATCGAATAACCGATAACCGTCAGAACCGCGGCAATGAAGGTCAAGTCAACCTCCAGCCTTGTAACACTAAAGAATATAAAGATGATAAATGCGTCAAATAGTAAGGAAAGAATCGCCGCAATACCCATATAAAATTCAAATCGCACAGCAATGTAAAGTACGATCAGCACAGACGCTACACCGAGTGCCCAGAAGCCATTTTTGGCAAGTTCTTTACCGACAGTTGGCGAAACGGTACTGATGCTTGGTTCGTGCTTATATTTGTCTTCAAAATAATTTTTGAATTTAGATACATCGTCTTGTGATAATGTTCCTTTGTAAGAAACAACGGCTGTTTTAGAACCAGATCCTTGGAAAACAATATCATCAGACGGCATATCAATCGCATCTAAATCTTTCTTAATTTGCGTTTCTGTCAGTGTTTGATTAGCAGTTACTTCTGCTCGAGTCCCACTGGCAAAATCGATACCAAGATTCAATTTAAAGATTGATAGAATTACAATACCCACGATTACTATCCCAGCAAAAATAGATAAGAACAGACGATGATGTTTTACAAAATCATAACGATCAAAGTGTGTTTTTAAGCTAAAGCTATTAATACCTTCGTGTAAGTTATGGATATCTTTTCGTTTAACTGCAAAGAATCCAGGTTTGTTGTTAAGCCAGTTACTTTTCACTAATAATCCAAGTAAGAATCTTGATCCCCAAACGGCTGTCAAGAAGCTGACTAAAATACTAATGATCAGAACAGTAGCGAAACCTTTGATAGAGCTCGTTCCGAAGTAGAAGAGAACCGCAGCCACGATAAGTGTCGTTAAGTTACCATCCAAAATTGCGCGGAATGCTTCTTTTCCACCAACTTCAAAAGCAGCTTTTGTCGACCTACCGACTTTGATTTCTTCTTTTATCCGCTCGTATGTGATTACGTTCGCGTCAACAGCCATACCTATCCCCAGAATCAAACCAGCAATCCCTGGTAGAGTAAGTGTTGCGTGAAGTAGACTCAAAATTAATAATACTAAATAAGTGTAAGCAACTAATGTGATAGATGCGACAACACCAGGTAAACGGTAAACTGCCATCATGAAAATAAAGATAGCCATAACACCAATAATACCGGCTAAAATAGTTTCTTGTAATGCATCTTGACCAAATTGTGCACCAACAGAGGTAGAATAAACTTCAGTCATTTTCACAGGAAGCGCACCAGAGTTAAGCAATTCTGCTAAATCTTTTGCTTCTTCCGTTGTAAAGCTTCCGGAAATTTCTACTTTGTCTGTATCTAGTACACTACTTACGTTTGGTGCTGATAAGTATGCGGGATCTTTCTTCTCGCGTTCTGTTTTGTATTTTTGTCCTTCTTTCCAATCTAACCAAATAACTAATTGATTGTCAGGTGCTTCTGCTAGGATTGTTTTTGTAACACTAGCAAATTTGTCTGCGCTTTTTAGTTTTAATGTAACGATTGGATTATTACTTGAATCGAAAGCTTGTTTAGCACCGCCTGCAACCAAGTCACTACCGTTCATCATCATTTTGTCATTAGCATCTCTAAATGATAATTGGGCTGTGGTTGATAACATTTTCCGAGCTTCATCTTGGTCAGTTATCCCAGCAAGTTGAACACGGATACGGTTGTCTCCTTCGATTTGGATACTTGGTTCAGCAACACCTAATGAGTTAATCCGCTTATCAAGTGACGTTACTGTATCTGTTAACGTTTGTTTCGATACAGTTCCCTTACCATCAGCTGGCGATACTTCATATAGAACTTCGAAGCCCCCTTGAAGATCCAAGCCTAGGTTGATGTTTTGCATAACCATTTTTGCGGTACCAAATACAGCACCAAAGATAATTGCAACTACTAGAAAGAAAATAACTATCTTACTCTTTTTTACCATTTCTGTTTCGTTCCTCCCTCATCTAAACCATCACAAATCCCAGTCTAACAACAAATACTTCTATTTTTATGTACTAAACTCAAGCATTTGCTAACAGGCTGTTAATCTTCCACATTTTGTTGAAGCACATTATTTGCTTGAGAAATATGGTTATTAGATTCTTGTTCAGCTGTTGTCATAATAAATTGCATTAATTGTCCAATATTCATTTGCATGACATCATTCATTCTTTCATGCAAAGCAGGGGTTGGTTTATTCTGCCACTTTTCTTCTGTTAAAAATGCCCAAATGTGGCTTGCCTTAATTTCTCGGTAACCTAAAATATGAAAATCTTCCACTTTTATTGAGATTGCCGGCGCTAAATCTTCATACCATTCCGAAAATGCATCCATCATCAAGTCATCCCCTTTCTTAAACAATAAGCATATTCCCATTTTATCTAAAAAAAGCTTAAATGGGAAGTATAAGCTCTACATTTATGGATAAAAAATGCCATTTCACCGTTTAAAGGGAAATGGCATTTTTATTTCAAGTATTATTTGTTGTCTTCTACTTCCGTGTCATCAGAAATTGTTTCTGTTACAACTGAATTAGAAGTACCTTTTTCAAGTACAGTTCTAACTGCATTACGGTCAAAAGTTAATTTGCTGTTTCCGCATTTCAAAATGACTGTGCCATCTTCAATTGCTTCTACAATACCGTGAAGTCCACCAATAGTAATAATTTTATCACCTTTTGCTAAACTACTTTGCATATTTTGCACTTCTTTTTGACGTTTTTGTTGAGGTCTGATTAACAAGAAGTAAAACAAAACGACCATCAAGATAATTGGTATAAATGTTACAATACCGCCCATATTTTCCAACTCCTTTCGATACTTTATATATATTTAGAAATTTTTTGCATCAGGACGATTGAATCCATATTGCTCAAAAAATTCTTCCCTAAAATCAGCAAGACGATCTTCCATAATAGCGCCACGGACTTGCTTCATTAAGTTTAACAGAAAATGAAGATTATGATAAGTTGTAAGTCTAATTCCAAATGTTTCCTCACAACGAATCAAGTGTCGAATGTATGCACGTGAGTAATTTTTACATGTGTAACAATCACAATTTTCATCAATTGGACGGAAATCATGGGTGAACTTAGCATTTTTGATAACTAAGCGACCATTTGATGTCATACAAGTACCATTTCGTGCGATACGTGTAGGAAGAACACAGTCAAACATGTCCACTCCTCGAATTACACCATCGATTAATGAGTCAGGCGAACCTACGCCCATTAAGTAACGTGGTTTATTAGCTGGTAATAATGGCGTTGTGTGTTCTAATACTCGGTTCATCACGTCTTTAGGTTCACCAACGGATAGTCCGCCGATCGAATAGCCTGGGAAGTCTAGTGATACGAGATCTTTGGCACTTTGGGCACGTAAATCTTCGTATGCTCCACCTTGGACGATTCCGAACAAACCTTGGTCTTCTGGTCTTTCATGTGCTTTTAAGCCACGTTCAGCCCAGCGCGATGTTCTTTCTACTGATTTTTTCATATATTCATGGGACGCTGGATACGGTGGACATTCATCAAAACTCATCATAATATCCGACCCTAGCGCATTTTGAATTTGAATTGCTTTTTCTGGTGATAAGAAAAGTTTGTCTCCGTTTAAATGGTTACGGAAATGAACACCTTCTTCTTTGATATCACGCATTTTACTCAAACTGAACACCTGAAAACCGCCAGAGTCCGTTAAGATTGGTTGATCCCAGTTCATAAATTTATGTAGTCCGCCTGCTTCTCGAATAAGTTCTTCCCCAGGGCGTAACCATAAGTGATACGTATTGCTTAAAATAATACCCGCACCCATCGCTTTTAGTTCTTCAGGCGACATTGTTTTTACCGTTGCAAGTGTCCCAACTGGCATAAACATGGGTGTATCAAATGTGCCGTGTGGTGTATGAATTTTACCAAGACGAGCACCTGTTTGTTTATCTGTTTTTATTAGTTCATAACGAATGGCAGACATGTCTTACCTCTTTCTAATTTACTCTATTCACTAGCATAACGAAAATTACCAATGAAAACAAGCTTTTCTGTTAATTTTTTCGCAATTTAATGAATAAACATTGCATCGCCAAAACTAAAGAAGCGATATTTTTCTTCTACAGCATGATTATAAGCTGCTAAAATCTTTGTACGATCCGATAAAGCAGATACAAGCATAATTAAGGTCGATTTCGGTAAATGGAAATTAGTGATTAAGGCATCTACTGCTTGGAAAGTATACCCTGGCGAAATAAAAATCTCCGTCCAGCCAGACTCGGCAACTAACTTACCATCATGGCGACTTGCAATGGTTTCTAATGTTCGAATAGACGTTGTTCCAACTGCAACCACTTTTCCACCCTGTGCTTTGATTCGATTGATTCGCTCAGCAGATTCCTCTGTTAAACGATAAAACTCCGAGTGCATTTTATGATTGGCAGTATCCTCTACGTCTACTGGGCGGAACGTTCCAAGCCCAACATGAAGTGTAACAAAAATAATTTCTACGCCTTTTTCGCTAATTTTAGCCAGTAAATCTTCAGTAAAGTGCAGACCCGCAGTTGGCGCCGCAGCTGAACCATTTTCTTTAGCATAAACGGTTTGGTAACGGTCCTGATCAGCGAGTTGTTCTTTAATGTATGGAGGAAGCGGCATCTCACCCAGTTGCTCCAATACTTCATAAAAAATCCCTTCATAAGAAAACTCTAGAATTCGGCCACCATGTTCTAATTCTTCTAGGCAAGTTGCTTTTAAAGCGCCATCGCCGAATGTAATTGTCGCGCCTTTACGAATTCTTTTCGCCGGTTTTACTAAAGTTTCCCACGCATTGCCTTCTTTTTGTTTTAAAAGTAAAACTTCAATATGTGCGCCGGTTTCATCTTTAATACCGTGAAGTCTAGCCGGGAGAACGCGTGTATCGTTTAACACTAATGCGTCCCCTTCATTTAAGTAGCTAATAATATCCGTGAAATGTTGATCTTTTATTTCACCTGACTTTTTATCAAGCACCATTAATCGGCTCGACGTCCGGTCCAGTAATGGAGTTTGTGCGATTAATTCTTCTGGTAAATCAAAATCGAAATCTTCTACTTTCATGCTTTATACCTCTTTTTCATAACTTATTCCTAAATGGTTATACGCCGTTTCAGTGGCAATTCTTCCACGTGGCGTTCTTTGTAGAAAACCGATTTGTAGTAAATATGGTTCTTGCATATCTTCAATGGTTTCTCGTTCTTCGCCAATACTGGCAGCTATCGTATCAAGCCCAACTGGTCCGCCTCTAAATGATTGAATAATCGTATGCAGCAGCTTTTGGTCAATAGTATCAAGTCCTCTTGGATCCACTTGTAGCAAAGTAAGTGCTTCTTTGGCAAGTTTTTCAGTGACTGTTCCATTTCCGCGCACTTGCGCAAAATCACGTACTCGTTTTAATAAACGATTGGCAATCCGCGGGGTCCCTCTTGAGCGTCTAGCAATTTCACGCGCACCAAGGTCATCAATTTTCGTATTTAATATGCTCGATGTTCGCAGCACAATTTCCGTCAATTGATCTTCGGTATAAAACTCCAAATGATCAATTACACCAAAACGATCTCGAAGCGGCGCCGATAGTAGTCCCGCACGTGTGGTTGCTCCAATAAGTGTAAATGGCGGTAAATCTAGACGAACCGAGCGTGCAGTTGGCCCTGTTCCAATAACAATATCCAAACAATAATCTTCCATTGCTGGATATAAAATTTCTTCAATTGCTCGTGATAAACGATGGATTTCATCAATAAATAACACGTCACCTGGTTCTAAACTTGTCAAAATAGTCGCCAAGTCGCCAGGGCGTTCAATAGCTGGCCCGCTCGTCGTTTTAATTTGGCTCCCCATCTCAGCAGCAATAACCATCGCAAGTGTTGTTTTACCAAGTCCTGGTGGTCCGTATAAAAGCACATGATCAAGCGCTTCATTTCGGAGCGTAGCAGCTTCAATAAAGACGGTTAAATTATTCTTTACTTTATCTTGCCCGATATATTGTGAAAGGTTCTGTGGCCGCAAACTAGTTTCAAAAGATACTTCTTCTGCGTCTACCGTTTCACTTGAAATAATTCGTTCATCCATGCCACAAGCTCCTCTCTATTTTGTCATTAATTGTAGTGCTAGCTTGATATATGCATCGCTCGTTAAGTCAGTTTCTTTAGCCAATTTTGGTATTACTTTTTTCAGCTCGCGTGTGCTGTAGCCAAGAGCTTCCAGTGCTAAAACAGCTTCTTCTAATTGCGGTGAAAGTCCAGCAACAATGTCGTTTCCTGGCGCTGTAAAAACAATTTCACTCGCGACAACATCCGCAAGTTTCCCTTTTAAGTCGAGAATGATTTGACGAGCAGTCTTTTTACCGACACTCGGGAATTTTGTTAAATAAACATCATCTTCTGATTCAATAGCCGTAATAAGCGGAACGACATCGCCCGAAGCAATAATAGCTAAAGCGCTTTTTGGACCAATGCCGGAAACACTTAATAATTTTTTGAATAAATAGCGTTCTTCTGTTGTTTGAAAACCGAACAAAGAAATATTATCTTCCCGCACATGCTGATACAAAAAGACTTGCGCATCTGTACCTTCTAGTCGTTGAAAGGAAAACGGGTTTCCTGTAATTATTTGATAGCCAATTTGGCCTGCTTCTACAACAATATATTCTGGTGTAATAGTCGTTACGGTTCCTTTTATGTAATCGTACAATTTATTCGTCCTCTCTTCATTTCACGTCATACATTATATGATAGCATAAAATGGAACGTCTGTACTAGTTTTTGTTCATAAAAGGAACGCTTGTTTAGTTTACATAATAATATTATTGACGTCTTAAATCGATTGAATGCTTTCTTTAATAACGGAAACTGAATTTGCAAAAGCTTGTTGTTCTTGTTCATCCAGTTTTAAGGAGATAATTTCTTTAACACCATTTTGACTTAAAACTGCTGGCACGCCAATTGCTAAACCTGTTTCACCGTATTCCCCGTCCAACACGCAAGACACCGTTAAAGCACGCTGGCTACCGCTGAAAATGTGACGACAAATTTCAACAATTGTACCACCAATACCATATTCTGTGCAGCCTTTTTGGTGATAAATTTCAAAGCCGGTATCGCGGGCAGTTTCACCAATTTGTTTTAAATCAAGCTCTTCGCCTAGTTTTTCCATGCTATATTCATTGACTGGTTTACCATAAATGGACGAATGCGACCATACTGGGAACTGGGAATCACCATGCTCACCAAGAATAAAGGCATCGATACTTTGTGCGGCAATATCTAGTTTTTCTGCTAGTAAACGGCGTAACCTTGTAGTATCCAGCCAAACACCTGTCCCAAGCACGCGCTCTCTAGGCAGTCCAGACAGCTTCCACACTTGGTACGTAATGATGTCACATGGATTGGTCGCAATAAGGAAAATACCGTTAAATCCGCCCTTCATCATTTCTGGAACAATGCTCGCAACGATTCTTGAAGTACTTCTTAATTCATCCAAGCGTGTTTGTCCTTCTTTTAATGGCCCAGCTGTTACGGTAATAACAGCAATATCTACATCTGCACAATCACCTGCTTCTCGAACCGTAATATCCATTTTTCCCGGCATAAATGCTGCTGCATCAGCCAAGTCTTTCCGATTTCCTTCTACACGTTCTTTATTTAAGTCTACGAGAATTAACTCTTCGACAAATTTTTGATTAACAAATGCGTGTGCTGCTGCCGTCCCTACATTCCCAGCTCCAATTATCATTACTTTACGTGGTTTCATTTTTTCTTCCTCCTAGTGATTCATATAAAACACCCCCATTCAAATTGTTCGAAAAAGGGGTGTGTTGACTTACTTTATCTCCGCGTTCGTATAAACTTCTTGCACGTCATCATCATCTTCTAGCGCTTCTAACATTTTATCAAATTGTGTTTGGTTATTTTCCGCAATTTCATTATAAACAGTTGGAAACATCGATAGTTCCGCTGTGGCGAACGTATACCCGGCTTGTTGTAATGCTTCTTTAACTTCCGGGAAAGTCGCTGGATCAGTGAAAATTTCAAAAACGTCATCACTTACTTCCACATCGTCCGCACCTGCTTCAATTGCCTCCAGCATAAACTCCTCTTCATCTACAGTTAAACCTTCGCGCAAAATAACCAGGTAGCCTTTACGATCGAACATATAACTTACACTTCCGGTTTCACCTAAGCTTCCACCATTCTTGTTAAAAGCTACACGAACATTGGTGCTCGTCCGATTTTTATTATCTGTAAGCGCATGGACAAGTACCGCAATACCGCCCGGCGCATAACCTTCGTATGTTATCTCATCATAATTTTCAGCATTCGAATTACCAGACGCCTTATCAATCGCGCGCTTAATATTATCATTTGGCATGTTGACTGCTTTTGCTTTATCCATAACTAATCGGAGCGCTGGATTTAAATTAGGATCAGGACCTTTTTTTGCTGCGACAAAAATCTCTCTCGCTAACTTTTGAAATATTTTGGAACGCTTGGAATCTTGTGCATTTTTTCGACCTTGAATATTATTCCATTTTGAATGTCCTGACATCTGTTTCACTCCTTTTAGTTTTAGTAAAGCTTTTCTCCTACAAATTTTAACGTAAAAAAGTAGGATTCGCAATAAAAAAGTTACCGCAAAAAATCGCGATAACTCTTTATTTAGGTCGTTTGTAAGCGGTGAACGTGATAGGTTCCAAGTTTATTTGCCGTTCCACCTAAAAGGGTAATTTCGTCAAGTGCATTTGTGACAAGAGTTTCCTTCCCTTCTGAAAGAACGTCAATTAAGAAAAAGTACTCGCCTAATGAAGTTTTCAGCGGTCTCGATTCAATTTTACTTAAATCAATATCGCGCCACGCAAATGTAGATAATACTTTATGTAACGCCCCTGGCATATTGTTTGGCAAAATGACAGAAATAGACGTTTTTTCTTCTTCTTTTGGCAATAAAATGGAAACTGGCTTGCGGCTTAAAACAAAAAATCTCGTTTGATTTAATTCCAAGTCTTGCGCATTTTCTTTCACAATTTCAAGACCATACTCACTCGCCGCCATGCGCGGTGCAATAGCTGCTGCAAGTTCAGTCGGATTATTGCTCACCCATTTTGCCGCATACGCTGTAGAAGGTGTTACTTCCCGCTCAACGCCATATAATTCAGCTTGTAAAAATGTATGACACTGTGCAAGCGCCTGTGGATGGGACATTACCTTCTGAACGGATTTCCATGTTGCGACATGTGCAGGATGAACCATTAAATGTTGCGCAATCGGCAAAACAATCTCGGCCACTACAGGAACACTTGAAAAATGAAATAAGTAGTCCAGCGTGATATTAACGCTTCCTTCGATGGTGTTTTCGATTGGAACAACCGCCACATCCACGTCTTCCTTTTCAATTGCCATAATACAATCTGGAATCGTGCTTTTAGCAATCATCTCTTCTTTTGGAAAAGCCTTTGCTGCCGCTGCGTGTGTAAAAGATGCTGCTGGGCCTAAATAAGCAATTTTCATATTCAACTCTCCTTTTTATCGTAGCTAGGAAAAAAGCGTGCGCCAAATGATTGGCGCAGCACTTTGTTTAATCCATAAATTCAAATTCATAATCAAGCAAGCGAACGATATCGCCATCTTTAGCGCCGCGTTTTCTAAGCGCCTCATCGACACCCATTGCACGCAGTTGACGCGCAAAACGGCTAATAGAAGCATCACGTTCAAAGTTCGTCATCGTAAATAAGCGTTCGATTTTCGTGCCACTTAATACGAAAGTACCGTCTGGCTCTCTAGAAATTTCGAAGTCTGGTTCTTCAGCAACATATTTGTAAAGAACTGTATCTTCGTCTTCTTGTTCCAAAATTTCATTAAGTGGAAATTCTGGTGTTGTTTCTAATTTATCTGCAATAGCAAGAAGTAATTCGCGAAGCCCTGTTTTCGTTACAGCTGAAATTGGGAACACCGGAATATCTTCTGCAATTTTCGTTTTAAATTCTTTTAAATTTTCTTCCGCATCTGGCATGTCCATTTTGTTGGCTACAATGATTTGTGGACGTTCCATCAAGCGTAAGTTGTATTGTTCTAATTCATTATTAATTGCTACGTAATCGTCAAAAGGTACACGCCCTTCTGAACCAGACATATCAATAACATGCACGATAACACGTGTTCTTTCGATATGGCGTAAGAATTGATGTCCTAAACCAACACCTTGACTCGCACCTTCAATCAGACCTGGCAAATCCGCCATAACAAAACTACGGCCATCACCTGCATCAACCATCCCTAAATTAGGAACAATCGTTGTAAAGTGATAAGCTGCGATTTTTGGTCTCGCTGCCGATACAACAGATAGTAAAGTAGATTTACCAACACTTGGAAAACCAACTAAACCAACATCTGCTAACACTTTAAGTTCTAATTGTACATTTCGTTCTTGTCCTGGTTCTCCGTTTTCAGAAAGTTCCGGAGCTGGATTTGCTGGAGTTGCAAAACGTTTATTACCACGTCCGCCACGTCCCGCTTTTGCAATAACTGCGCGTTGACCATGCGCTACTAAATCAGCAATAATCTCGCCAGTATCAATATCTTTTACAATCGTTCCTTGTGGTACTTTTACTACTAAATCACTCGCACCACGTCCGTGCATACTTTTACTCATGCCGTGTTCGCCGTGTTCTGCTTTAAAAATGCGTTTAAAGCGGAAATCTACTAGCGTACGCAGACCTTCATCTACTACAAATACAACGTCTGCTCCTTTACCGCCGTCACCGCCAGCAGGACCACCGTTTGGTACAAATTTTTCGCGACGGAATGCTACCATACCGTCCCCACCATTACCAGCTTTTACATATATCTTAACCTGATCTACAAACATAATTTTTATATTCTCCCGTTCCTTAAAAGTCTTATCTTTCATTATAACGAACAAACTATACATCTGTCACTATATTTATTTCTATTTCCAGATATTTATTTGTTTTACATAGCAAAAATGCGCCAAATGCTTTTACACATTTGACGCATCTTTTAGAATTTATTTAAAAGCTTGTGCCGCTTTAACAGCTTTATGCCAGCCTTC
Organism: Listeria swaminathanii; assembly: GCF_014229645.1. Classification (GTDB taxonomy): domain Bacteria; phylum Bacillota; class Bacilli; order Lactobacillales; family Listeriaceae; genus Listeria; species Listeria swaminathanii. The sequence goes on from NZ_JAATOD010000001.1 coordinate 1,260,970, forward strand.
ATATAAATCTTCTCTTTGTTCTTCTTTCATTTCTACTTCAAAACGTTTGTCCAGTTTCCAATGTTTTTTAATTTCATTTTTATCTTTCCAAACACCTACTGCAAGTCCTGCTAAAAATGCTGCTCCGAGTACCGTTGTTTCTTTGTTTTCTGGACGTTCTACTGGAACACCTAGAATATCGGATTGGAATTGCATTAAGAAATTATTAGCAGAAGCTCCACCATCTACACGCAACGTTTTTAATTTAATTCCTGAGTCTTGTTCCATCGCATAAAGAACGTCTCTTGTTTGATACGCAAGAGATTCCAAAGTTGCACGGATAAACTGTTCTTTTTCAGTTCCGCGAGTTAATCCAAACACAGCACCACGAACATCTGAATCCCAGTAAGGTGCGCCTAAACCGACGAATGCCGGTACAACATACACGCCATCACTTGACTCAATACGACTCGCATAGTTTTCAGAATCACTTGATTGGCGAACCATACGTAAGCCATCACGTAACCACTGAATAGCAGAACCAGCAACGAAAATACTACCTTCAAGCGCGTATTCCACTTTGCCATCAATTCCCCAAGCCAGGGTTGTCAATAGGCCATTTTCAGAACGCACTGCTTTTTCCCCAGTATTCATTAGTAAGAAACAACCAGTTCCGTACGTATTTTTCGCCATACCTTTTTCAAAACAGCCTTGACCAAATAATGCCGCTTGTTGGTCACCAGCGATACCTGCAACAGGAACTTCTTCACCAAAGAAGTGATAAGGAACTGTGTCCGCATATACTTCAGAGGATGGACGAACTTCCGGTAACATCGCTCTCGGGATATTAAGCATTTTCAGAAGCTCGTCATCCCATTCTAAATCATAAATATTGTAAAGAAGCGTACGAGAAGCATTGGAATAATCCGTAACGTGCGCACGACCACCAGTTAATTTCCAAACTAACCAAGTATCAATTGTCCCGAAAAGAAGTTCCCCTTTTTCAGCACGTTCTTGTGCTCCGTCTACATGGTCCAGAATCCAGCGAGCTTTTGTTCCCGCAAAATATGGATCAATCAAAAGGCCGGTTTTAGAACGAATCGTATCTTCATAGCCATCTTTACGTAGTTGTTTACAAATATCTTCCGTTTGACGAGATTGCCAAACAATCGCATTATAAATCGGGTTGCCGCTTTCTTTATCCCAAACAACGGTTGTTTCACGTTGGTTAGTAATACCGATACCAGCAATTTCTTTAGAAGAAATATTTGTTTTAAGTAACACACCCGCAATTACAGCTAAAATGGAAGCCCAGATTTCATTGGCATTATGCTCAACCCAGCCTGGCTTAGGAAAAATTTGGTCAAATTCTTCTTGCGCAACGCCAATTACTTCGCCTTCTTCATCAATAATCATCGCTCTTGAACTCGTTGTTCCTTGATCTAGTGCTAAAATATATTTCTTTTCCATGTAAAATTCCTCCTCTAGTTTTAAGTACTACGAAAGCCCGAAGACTCTCGTTTGGAGCTAGTTTACACCCTAGCCTATGCTAAATCTTTTTTCTTGTCGAGTTGCATGGTTAAAATAAGAATTAAAACAAATAATACCGCGAACACCCAGAACCACATTCCTAGTTCGCCTTTAATAATGGCATTATACCCTAAAGCACCTAATGCACCACCCATGATTGGTCCAATAACAGGAACCCATGAGTAACCCCAGTCTGATCCACCTTTACCAGAAATCGGCCAAACGAAATGCGCAATTCTCGGTCCAAGGTCACGAGCTGGATTGATTGCATAACCTGTAGTTCCACCAAGAGACATCCCGATAGCTACGATTAATGCACCAACAACAAGTGGATTTAATCCGTCTGAAAAGGAATTAGCACCTAATGATAGTAATCCAAACACTAACATAAATGTACCTAATGCTTCACCAAAAAAGTTCGATGTAAAATGGCGAATAGCTGGCGCCGTTGCAAACACGCCTAGTTTTGTTGGTTTATCTTCTGTTTTCTTCCAATGTGGGTAGTAATGTAACCATACAAGCGTTGCCCCGATAAACGCTCCGATAAATTGAGCAAGAATATAAGGCAATACGTAATCCCACGGGAAAGCACCCGCAAGCGCCATAGCGATCGTTACAGCAGGGTTAAGATGGGCCATACTCATGTATCCTGAAACATATACACCCATTGTAACACCTAGCCCCCAAGCTAAAGTAATAACGACCCAGCCGCCATTCTCCGCTTTTGATTTCTTCAGCGAAACACCTGCTACGACACCAGCACCTAAAATAATTAGAATGGCAGTACCAACAACTTCACCTAGAAATTGTGTTGCTAAACTTGTGTCAATCATCTTTTCCAACTCCTTCTTTTTGCTTATTTGTAGCACCGGAATTTTTGCCCTTACTAGTCCCCTTACATTCCGATTATCAATTAGCTTCAAAAAAAGAATGACAATCAAAACGTAGGCATACTAGTACCTTGGCATCGTTTCGATTGTCATCTCTTCTCCTGACATGTTAATTAACTTGAGTCTATTTAATCACATCAAGAAAACGCTGTCAATCAAACGACTTGTCCTATTTTTCACAAAGTCTTTTCATCTGCCTCTTTACTTTTACCCCAATCCAGGAGAGTTATAACCCAATTTACAAGAAATTAATTCACAAAGGTAAAAACAGAAAAAAACCGCCACAAGTGACGGTTTTTAAATTTGCATTTAAGCTTCTTGTACTTCAGGATAAACGCTAACTTTTTTCTTGTCGCGTCCCATACGTTCGAAACGTACAACGCCGTCAGTTTTAGCGAATAAAGTATCATCGCCTCCACGTCCTACGTTAGTTCCTGGATAGATTTTAGTACCACGTTGACGGTAAAGGATAGATCCACCAGTAACAAATTGTCCGTCCGCACGTTTTGCACCTAAACGTTTTGATTCAGAGTCACGTCCGTTAGAAGTCGAACCGCCACCCTTTTTGTGCGCAAAATGTTGAATATCAAATTTTAACATGAAATTCCACCTCCTATTTGGAGTTAATTTTTATATGATCAGGATAGCTGTACGCTAATGACCTTAGTTGATTTTCCATCCCTGTGAGCAAGATTTGTACCACGTCATCCTCGACATAATCAGCAGGCACAGAATAGTAAAGGTAACCCTCCGACTCTTCTATTACAGGCGCAAAATCACGTACTTCCGAAATAGCATTCACCATTCCAAAAGCAATTGACGAAGCTCCTGCACATACCAAATCACTGCCATGTTCGGCAAAATCGGCGTGTCCACTCATCGTAAAAGAAATTATTTGGTTGTTTTCTCGCTTAACATCGACTTGAATCATTTTTTTCGTCCTTTCAAATTAAGCATTGATTGCATCAATAGTTAATTTTGTGTAAGGTTGACGATGACCTTGTTTTTTGTGGTAGTTCTTTTTCGGTTTATATTTATAAACTGTCAATTTCTTCGCACGGCCTTGTTTTTCAACTTTAGCTGTTACAGTTGCACCTTCCACGAATGGAACGCCAACTTTAGCGGAATCTCCACCTACGAATAGAACTTTGTCAAAAGTAACAACATCACCAACTTCACCTGCTAATTTCTCAACATAGATCTCTTGGCCTGCTTCTACTTTGATTTGTTTCCCACCTGTTTCAATAATTGCGTACATACTTGCACCTCCTCATATACTAAGACTCGCCATCACAGGGGATTTACACAAGGTAAACACTTGACCCAGCTCTGTGCGGTTGTAGCTTGGTGCGCTACAAACATAACAGTAAAATGATAGCATAAGCTAGCTGCCTATGTCAACCAATTGTTAATTTTAGTTTTCCACCCGCGCAATTTGATAAAATGGCACTCTTTCATCCGCCACTTCCCAATCAATTGGTGCATTATTAAATATATTCAAATCTAAAAACGTATCCAAAACGTCTTCTGTTGTAATAATTTGAATGCTATTCGGCTCACTTTGCATAATCCCTGCCAGTTCCCGCTCTAACTCAAAAGCAAGTGTTTCTTTGGAAGCCACATGACCTGTCGCATAACAAACCGGACAAGGCATAGTCGTCACTTCTAAAAATGATTGCTGCTTCTTGCGTCTCGTTAATTGTAACAGCCCTGACTGCGAAAGTGCTGCGACTTGAGTTGTAATGTATTCTTCGCGTGTTTCGGCCTCTAACGCTTCGTATAGCTCTCTATGCCCTGCTTCTGACATCCCACCGATAAAGTCTACTAAAATCATCCCACTCATATTACGCAATCTAATTTGACGCAAAATTTCCGGGACAGCTTTAAGATTGACCGACTCGACTGTTTTTTCCTTTGCTGTAGTACCCTTAAATCTACCCGAGTTGACATCGACTACCCACATCGCCTCAGTTTTTTCAATAAATAACGAAGAACCATTCGCTAAATGGACAACTGGGCGCGCTAACCTATCCATTTGCGCTTTAATGCCCATATCCGCAAATAAATCCGCACTTTTCTTTAAAGTGACTAGCTTATCTGGATATGTATTTTCTAGTATCTTCGCAAATTCAAAATCGTCGGTAATGATTTCTGTCGGCGTGTAGCGTTGAATGAATTGTTTCGCGCTAGTAAAGATACCTGACGCGGCAGATAATAATAAGCCTGGTTTCTTTCGTTTAGCTGCTTCTTTTAATAACGCTTGATGTTTCTCACGCGCTTGAGTTAAAGCTTCTTGCATCTGCTCTTTCGTTGCATTTTCAGCATTCGAGCGAATAATCAACGCTTCATTTTCTACTAACAACGTCTCCACTTTTTGTTTCAAGGTATTTTTATCAACTATTCGTTTGGAAACAGAAATATATTCTTTACCATACAAATAAATGAGTAAATCCCCAGAAAACTCCAGTACACCCGTTAATAATGGCAGTTTTGTCGCGCTACCTTCTCGAACGATTTGAACTGGGATTTTGGCGCCTTGCGTCTTGTCATAACTTTCCGGAATATCTTTTAAATGAATGAAGCCCTTGCTATTATTACCTAAATCAACAAATGCAGCTTCCATTTTACGGTCAATTTTTTGAATAAAACCATAAAAAATATCGCCAACTTGAACTTTTTCAGAAGGCCGTACAATTTCGATATCTATTAACACATCATCATTAAGCACTGCTGCTCGCTTTTCTATAGGAGCCGCACTTATTATTAGCTTTTTCATCCAATCACCTTTTATAAAGACCCTTCATCTAAAAGATAAAGGGCCTAATTTTTTATTTTCCACTAAAAAGTACTTTTAAGCGAGAAAGAAATCCTGCTTTTTTGGACTCGATTGACATTAATGGAATAGACTCTCCAAGAATGCGTCGAGCAATATTACGGTAACCTTGTGACGCACGATTATTCGGCAACATAGCAACCGGATCCCCGCTGTTAGACGAACGAATAACTTCATCGTCATCAATAATAATACCAAGTAATTCAATCGATAAATGTGTTGTAATTTCGTCAATATCCATTACATCACCATTCACCATCATTTGCGTACGAATACGATTAATAATTAATTTCGGAGGCTCAATATCTTCTTTCTCAAGCAAACCGATAATTCTATCTGCATCGCGCACGGCTGAAATTTCTGGAGTAGTAACAACAATAGCTTTGTCTGCCCCAGCAACTGCATTTTTATACCCTGTTTCAATCCCTGCAGGACAATCAATTAAAATAAAATCATAATCCGGACGCAGTTGATTAATCAATTCCACCATTTGCTCGCCCGAAACAGCATTTTTATCCGTCGTTTGTGCAGCCGGAAGCAAGAAAAGTAAATCATCAAAACGTTTATCTTTAATCATGGCTTGATGAATTTTACAGCGACCTTCCACTACATCCACCAAATCATAAATAATTCGATTTTCCAAACCTAAAACAACATCTAAATTGCGAAGGCCGATATCCATATCAATCAAGCACACTTTTTTACCCTGAAGAGCAAGTGCCGTCCCTAAGTTAGCAGTTGAAGTAGTTTTTCCTACTCCGCCTTTCCCAGAAGTAATGACTATAGCTTCTCCCATGTTTAACGCCCTCCTTGAAAATTAGAAATTTCAGGTCTAATTTTTCTTATCTTATGTATTCCATCTATTATTATCTCTCCTGCATCATCTACAAATGCAGAAAACAAATCTGTTTCTGTCACTTCTTTATAATCTTCACTATCAAAGCCATATACTTTTCCAGCTATTCTGACTTGTGATGGATAAAGAAATTTCCCTGCAACAATTGCATTTTCGTCACCTTCAAAACCAGCATGAATAATTCCTTTAATATTACCTAGAACAAACACATTGCCCTTTGAACGGATTTGTCCACCCGGATTCACATCGCCAATAAGCAGGAAATCTCCAGGAACTTGAACAACTTGTCCAGAGCGAATAATCGTTGCCATGGAAAATATTTGATCATTTTCTTTCCACTTTTTGGCTTCATCTTTAGACATAACATTACTATAAAACGCGCCAATTTTCATTTGACTATTTTTATGAATAATAGTTGATATTTCAAGCTCTTCTTCCTCTGAAAACAGACGGTTACCAATTTGAACTTGCACCTCTAATTTTTCACCAGAGTATGGGTTTTGTTTTTGATCCGCCAGCAATTGAGTTAGTTCTTGTTGCAACTCGGATATACTCGCTTTGTCACTAAGAAAAATACTAATGCCGTCTTTTGTGCCTTTAATTTGAACATTCTTCTTCATATACCATTTCACCCCGCAACATTTATACTCTAGTCCTTAGTATACACTAACTCAAATTAAATGATAATAAAAAAATACTTTTTTTGAAAAAAACAGCTTGAAATCGCAAACTGCGGATACTCTCCACAGTCATACTTTTTCAAGTAATAGCGAATTCAAACTGATAAAATTACGATAGTTATTCTGATTTAACCAAGCGATCAAGAAACAATCGGAATGGGAAAAAAACAACTAAAAAGAACGCCAAATTAAACAAAATCGTTGTCCATAAACGTTGATCAATGAAAACTGGAATGCTCATCGTCGTCGAACCAATCAAATAATAAAATGCATAAACCAAGCTTTCCGTAAGAATAATATTAAATACAGCAATCAAACCAACGAGAAGCACATTATTTTGCAACACTTTCATGAATTTATCTGTGATATACACAGTAAATGGGAAGATTGCAAAATAAATGCCCATCACGCCCGTATAATAAATATCAAACAATAAGCCTAGAATAAACGCATATACTAAAGTCGTATTCCGTTTATAAAAACAAGTCATAATCGTCAACATGATAAGTAAAAAATGTGGAATGAAAAGATGTTTATCATTGAAAAGACCATTCGCAAACTGAAGACTAAAAACACCCTCTAAAATAAAGGTTCCAACCATGATTGCAGGAAGCGCAATGTTTTTCTTTACATTCATGATTATTGTCCTCCAGTCGCATCTGAACTAGTTGTATCATCCGCCTTTGTCCCTGCTTCAGCTGAACGCTTCAAAACAGTTACATGGTTTAAATCATACATGTCAGCACCTGGCTTAATAAACGCGGTTTGAGATAATCCCATTTTATCAGTTTCTACTTTTTCAATCGTACCGATAAAGATACCTGCTGGGAATTTCCCGCCGAGTCCAGAAGTAACAACTTTCTGTCCTTTTTTAAATTTCATGTCATACGGTAATTGTTTTAATTCAAGCAACTTAGTATCACTGTCATATCCATTGATAATCCCGAATGCGTTTTCCTCGCCCTGCACTTTAGCAGAAACACGGTTTTTCACATCGGATGAAGTTAGTAATTCAACGGTAGCTGATTTAGCTCCTGTGGTCGTTACTTTACCAATAAGACCACTTGGTGTAGTAACTGCCATATCAGGTTTCACTCCATCACTAGAACCTTTGTCAATTTCTATTTGGTCATTCCAATTTGTAGGATTTCTAGAAATAACAGAAGCATTTAGTGGATCATAATCACGAATACTGTCAGTAATATCAAGACTTTCTTTTAAATCTTTATTTTCTTTTTTTAAGTCTGCAACTTCACTTTCAAGTTGTGCCAATTCTTCTAAACGTTCTTTCAGATGTTGGTTTTCAGTGTAGGTGTTTTTCAAATCAACCACTCCACCAACTACACCCGAAATAAATGAAGTAGGCTTAGCTACTATATTTTCGCCAAATCCAACAACATCTTTCACAAATTGTTCCGGCCACGAAGCATTCTCGCGATCACGCAAAGAAAAACCAACTAACGCGACGAGAACAATAATAGATATTAACAAGATAATCAAACGTTTATTGAGAAAAAATTGTGGCATAACGACACCTCATCTCGTTAGTACTCTTTTTCCATTTTTTGAAGCTAATTCATCTTGTTATATGACATAAATGAGTGTGTCCATTTAGTTCATTTTTTTATTTTTATACATATCCATGTTTTCTAAAGCTTTTCCTGTTCCAATTGCAACACAATCAAGTGGTTCATCTGCAATAATAACTGGCATTTTTGTTTCTTCAGAAATAACGGCATCTAAATTACGTAAAAGAGCTCCCCCACCTGTAAGTACAATCCCTTTATCCATAATATCAGCTGATAGTTCTGGCGGTGTATTTTCAAGTGTTCCTTTTACAGCATCAATAATTGCTGCAACTGTATCTGCAAGAGCTTCACTAATTTCTTCTGGCGTAATTTCAATTGTTTTCGGAAGACCCGTTACTAAATCACGTCCACGAATACTAAACGGAGAAAGGTCCAATCCTTTTGGACTAGCGGAGCCGATTTCCATTTTGATTGATTCGGCAGTACGATCACCAATTAATAGATTGTATTTTTTGCGAATATAATTAATAATAACTTCATCTAAATCATCACCAGCAGTTCTAACAGAGCGGCTAGTCACGATACCTCCAAGTGAAATTACAGCAACTTCTGTAGTTCCCCCACCAATATCTACAACCATGCTACCTGTTGGTTCGCCAACTGGAAGTCCAGCGCCAATAGCTGCAGCAAAAGGTTCTTCAATTGTGAATGCATCTTTAGCCCCCGCTTGACGAGTTGCATCGATTACAGCGCGTTTTTCTACGCCTGTAATTCCAGAAGGTACACATATCATTACGCGTGGTTTGCTCGCATTAACGCTCTTACCAGCTTTTTGTATGTAATACTTCATCATCGCTGCAGTTGTATCATAATCAGCAATAACTCCATCTTTCATTGGACGAATTGCAACAATATTTCCTGGTGTTCTACCAATCATATTTTTTGCGTCGCTACCAACTGCAACTATTTCTTGTGTGTCTTTTTTCATTGCTACAACGGAAGGTTCACGAAGGACAATACCTTTTCCCTTCATATAGACAAGCGTATTCGCAGTCCCTAAATCAATTCCAATATCTTTATTACCAAATCCAAACATCTGTATTCTCCTTTTCCTTCGTAATATTCTACAGGATACATTAAGTTTCCTTATTCGTCCATTAAATTAATGTTACCTTATCCCTTTGTGTCAATGTTTCTGTTTAGACACATAAACAACCATCTTATTATAACATAAGTACAGCTATCAGACATTAATTTTTCATGAGAAGGAAAAAATTTTAACTTTTCTTTAAAAACTATGTTTGGGAGTTGTTAAAATTATTAAAAATATACTTTTGAAAGGATAAATTCTCACTTAAAAAATTCTATTAAACAAAGAAAAACTGGAATAGTAAACATACCGATTATTATTGAAAAGACCATAATATTATCTTTATATACTCTCCATCTATTTAACATTACAAGCCACCTTTTGCATTTTGTTGATACTCACTTTAGCATACGGAATCAAATGATGTCTGTAGATATTTTGTGAACAGTGGCTCAATTTTAAAAATAACCTTTTTCTTTTAAACTAATGTACTTATTCTTACCAATGATAATATGGTCTAACAGCGTGATTCCAACAATATTTCCTGCTTCAGCTAATCTTTTGGTTACTAGTAAGTCTTCGCTTGAAGGCGCTGGATCACCAGATGGATGGTTGTGAAAACACATAATAGATGCAGACGATTTTCTTAGTGCTAATCTAAAAACTTCTCTTGGATGAACGATAGACGCATTCAGTCCGCCAACAAAGATTGTTTGGCGATAAATCACTTGATTTTTTGTGTTTAAAAAGAGGCAGTGGAAATGTTCTTGAAAGAGAAACGCTAACTCAGGCATTACCAATTTAACAGCATCTTCTGGGCATCTGACGACAATCTCCTCTTGCTCTGTTACTAAGCTTATACGCCTGCCAAGTTCAACTGCTGCCATAATTTTAGAAGCTTTAGCTATTCCGATACCATTAACTAATTGAAATTCTTCAATGGAAGCATATTGCATCTCTGCCACATTTTTGAATTTCATAATAATTCGATTTGCTATTGTTAAAACAGACTCATTCTTTGTTCCAGTTTCAATGATCAAAGCTACTAACTCCGAAGATGATAGACTCTCTATCCCATAGTTTTGTAATTTTTCACGTGGTTTTTCATTTTCTAGAACTTCATTTATCAGCATAAAAACAGCTCCTATTTTATCAAAATACTAACTAGCAGGAAGGAAGCATAAATATATGGCACAAATGGAACTTGCTTATTTTTCTTCACTTTTTTAAATAGTAATGCAGTTAATAATATAATCGTTCCTAGAATAATCGCTAGAAAAAAGATGTAATAACCCATTTTAAAACCTAAGAAAGTACTTAAAATAATAAGTATTTTAATATCCCCTAACCCAATTCCTTTTCTAAATATACTAAAGAAAAGCAAGTAAAAAAGGCCACTCATAACACCTGAATAAATTAAATCGAGCCAAGGTTGATTAAAAAGAATAAAGAAAAGAAACAGCATACATACAAATAAAGATAGGACAGCATTAGGAACGTACAAATAAAAAATATCCGTAATAAAGAAAAAGGCTAAAAAATAATAAATGATGCAGTATACAAAAAACGGATATGAAAAAGAAAATTGAATGTATATAAGGAGTGTATACATTGGTGTTATTAATTCCATCAAAAAGTAAATTAAAGGAATAGGTCTACCGCAACATTTAGACTTCCCTTTTAAAAATAAAAATGAACAAATTGGAATAATATGATAGAAAGCTAGTGGTTTTTGGCAATAATTGCACTCCGAAAAGCGGAATAAAAAAGATTTTCTTATTGGGAAACATTCTCCTGCCACTTGAACAAAAGACATAAAAATCGTGCTATAAATTGCTAATAAAAAATAAAGCATCTGCCACCTCCTAGTTGTTACAAACAGAATAGCAAAGATAATTTATTTTTGCACATAGGTAAAATTGCTTTTCCGGCCCCAATATATAGCAAAAACACCTATTTTCCACTAAGAAAAAAAGGTGTTTTTGCATGCTTCTACCCTATGAAAATGCTTTTTTAGGTATTTGTCATTTTTTATTTTCCACAGTATACTCGCTTTATTCCAAAAGCTTAGCGGAAGATCGATAACAAATATTTTCGGACTTCTGAAATAAAATAAAGGGATCCAGTAATAAAGTATTTAGTATCATTTTTAGTTTTATAAATGTCATTTAACGCTTGTTGCCAATCTGAATTTATTGAAACGCCTTCACTTTTCCCGATTCGGATTACTTCTTCCGCTGTCATAGCTCTAGGATAATCAAAGGTGGTCAATAGTATTTCCGAATTTGGAATTGCTTTTAATGTCATTAGCATTTCTTGATAATTTTTATCTGCTAAAATACTAACAATTATTTTTTTAGGCCCCGGATACATTTCGATTGATTGAGCGAACGTTTGAACGCCTTCTGGATTATGCGCCCCATCTAGCATGATAAATGGATCTGATGTAATCTTTTCCATTCTTCCTGGCCAAAACGCTTTTTCCAAACCTTTTCTAATTGCCGGCACTTCAATTTCAAAAGAAGAAAAGGTATTTAAGTACTGTAACACTTTTATTGCCACGGCAGCATTGTTTAATTGATGAAGACCTTGTAAGCCAAGGAAAAGGTTTCTTATTTCTTCTCCATAAATGGTTTTGTAGATAATGTCTCCATTGTCATCATGTATAGAAAACGAGTTATTTAATTGAGCGATACTGGAATCGTTATTCGTTGCAATCTTTTCTATTACTTCTTGGGCTTCTTTTTGAATAACTCCAGAAACAACAGGTATTCCTGGTTTGATTATTCCAGCTTTTTCACTCGCAATTTGCTCGATTGTATCTCCAAGGAATTCCATATGGTCCATGCCAATTGTTGTAATTACAGAAACTAACGGTATTAGAATATTCGTGGAATCTAGTCTTCCTCCAAGCCCGACTTCAATAATACCAATATCAATGGATTCGTATTCAGCGAAACATAAAAACATCATAGCTGTAATAATTTCAAATTCTGATGGTGGTCCATAAACAGTTGCTTCAAGTTCTTCTGCAATAGGTTTAATCCGGTTAGCTAAAGCAACAATCATGTCATTACTAATTGGTTCACCATTAATACTAATTCGTTCATTAAAAATCTCAATATAAGGTGAAGTGAAGGTTCCTGTTTTATACCCTGCTTCTTCTAAAACATTTCTAGTAAAGGTGAGCGTTGATCCTTTGCCATTTGTTCCAGCAATATGTACCCATTTATTCGCTTTTTCTGGATGATTTAATTTGTCCATCATATACTCCATCCGCGCTAACCCAGGTTTTATTCCTAAACGAAGTGTTCCATGAATCCAATCTAGTGCTTCTTCATATGAATTTAATGTCATTATTTAAACCACCTTAAAACTGACCTTACCACTCGGTTGGATGATAAGGTCAGTTCATTTATTATACTTCTTTTAATGTTTCAATTCTTTCTAGAACAGAGGCTTTTTTCTCTAGATAATCTTTTTCTTTCAAGCGTTCTTCGGCTACTACATTTTCAGGCGCTTTGCTAATGAATCGCTCATTATTTAATTTCCCTTGTACTCTCGCTACTTCTTTATTCCATTTTTCTAGTTCTTTTTCAAGACGAGCAATTTCTACTTTTAAATCAATTAATGCTTCTAAAGGAATGAAAATTTCCGCTCCAGAAACAACAGCAGTCATGGCAGTCTTAGATGGTTCAACATCAAATGAAATAGTAACTTTTTCTGGATTACAGAAACGATCAATATATGAAATATTTTGTTCTAAAATTTCTCTGTAGGTATCATCTTTCGGTTTAATCTCAAGAACGATTTGCTTGCTAAGAGGTGTATTTACTTCTGCTCGGATGTTTCGAACAGCGCGAATCACCTCAACTAGCGTGCCCATAGCCATAGAAGATTTAGTATCCATTTGTTCCTCATTCACTTTTGGCCATTCCGCAATCGTAATAGATTCCCCTTCGTGAGGTAAGTTTTGCCAAATTTCTTCTGTTACAAATGGCATAAATGGGTGAAGTAAACGCATAGTCGCATTCAAAGTATATGCAAGTACGGATCTTGTTGTTTGTTTAGCAACCTCATCCTCACCGTAAAGAGGAATTTTAGCAATTTCGATATACCAATCACAGAAATCATCCCAAATAAAGTTATATAACGTTCTTCCAACTTCACCAAATTCATATTTCTCACCTAAGGAGGTAACAGCTTGAATTGTTTCGTTAAGTCTAGTCAAAATCCATTTATCACTAACTTCCGTCACATTAGACAAATCAATTTCATCATATTTCATCCCATCTAAGTTCATTAATACAAAACGAGATGCATTCCAAATTTTATTAATAAAGTTCCATGTGGACTCTACTTTTTCATAGCTGAATTTTAAATCTTGACCAGGTGATGAACCAGTTGCAAGTGTATAACGAAGCGAATCCGCGCCATATTTGTCAATAACTTCAATAGGATCCACACCATTACCAAGTGATTTAGACATTTTACGTCCTTCAGAATCACGCACTAAACCATGTATCAGTGTATCTTTGAATGGTCTTTCACCAGTAAATTCTACAGATTGGAAAATCATTCTTGATACCCAGAAAAAGATAATATCATAGCCAGTTACTAAAGTATTTGTCGGGAAGAAATGTTTGAAATCTGGATTCTCAGTATCCGGCCAACCCATTGTTGAAAATGGCCATAATGCTGAACTAAACCATGTATCAAGCACATCTTCATCTTGCTCCCATTCAGTTAGATTTTCAGGTTCTTTTTCTCCAACATAAATTTCACCAGTTTCTTTATGGTACCAAGCTGGGATTCTATGTCCCCACCACAGTTGGCGAGAAATACACCAATCATGAATATTGTCCATCCATGTTTCATATGTTTTTTCAAATCTAGCTGGTACAAAATTAACTTTGTCTTCCGTTTTTTGGAGAGCTAATGCTTCTGCTGCAAGAGGCTCCATTTTTACAAACCATTGTAGAGAAAGATATGGTTCTACTACAGCTCCAGTTCTTTCTGAGTGACCTACTGAATGCAGATGCGGTTCTTGTTTGATAAATAGACCTAAATCTTTGAAGTCTTGAATAATTTCTTTTCTAGCTACAAAGCGATCTAACCCATCATATTTCCCAGCATTTTCATTCATCGTTCCATTTTCATGCATAACTATAATTCTTGGTAAATCATGACGATTACCTACTTCAAAGTCATTCGGATCATGTGCAGGTGTGATTTTTACTGCGCCAGAACCGAACTCTCTTTCAACGTATTCATCAGCTACGATTGGGATTTCTCTATTTAAAATCGGCAGCATAATTGTTTTACCAATTAAGTGTTGATATCTTTCATCTTTAGGATGAACTGCAACAGCTGTATCACCAGGAATAGTTTCTGGACGAGTTGTCGCTACTTCTAAATAGCCAGAACCATCAGTAAGAGGATATTTCAAATGATAGAAACTTCCCTCAATATCTTTATGAATAACTTCAATATCGGATAATGCCGTTTTCGCTTCTGGATCCCAGTTTATTATATATTGGCCACGATAAATAAGTCCTTTGTTATATAGTGTAACAAATACTTTTTTAACTGCGTCGGATAAGCCATCATCAAGGGTGAAACGTTCTCTTGAATAATCTAAACCAAGACCTAATTTTTCCCATTGTTCACGAATAAAATCAGCGTATTCTTCTTTCCATTCCCATGTTTTGTCAACAAAGTTTTCACGGCCTAGGTCATAGCGAGAAATATTAGCTTCTTTTAGTTTCGCTTCTACTTTCGCTTGAGTCGCAATACCTGCATGGTCCATACCCGGTAAGTATAATGTGTCAAAACCTTGCATTCTTTTCATCCGAGTAATGATATCTTGTAATGTAGTATCCCATGCATGCCCTAAATGTAACTTTCCTGTTACGTTTGGTGGTGGGATAACGATGCTATACGGTTCTTTATCAGTATTTCCTTCTGCTTTGAAGAATTCTTTTTCTAGCCACCATTTATATTTGCCAGCTTCTACGTTACTTGGCTCATATTTTGTAGGCATATTTATTTCATTTTGTTCTTTTGTCATAACGCTTCCTCCTTTTTTAAGCAAAATAAAAAACTCTTCTCATCCTAATAAAAGGACGAAAAGAGTATTATTCGCGGTACCACCTTTTTACCTACAAAAAAAGTGTAGGCACTTCGTTAGGTTAACGATAGAGAAAATCTACCGGTTATTCCCTACTATGAGTTCAGGAATACTGCTCCAAGGCTACCTTCAGACATTATTTTTGAAAGCTTACACCAACCGCTTTCTCTCTTTTGAAAAATAAGTGTCTTACTCTTCCTCTTCATCACATTTGATTCTATATACTAGAAATAATTTTAACAAAACTTTCTAGATTCGTCAATTAGCCGCGAAGTATTTTACAAGTAGTATCAAACGCTTCTAACGTTTTATCAATATCCTGCTCGGTGTGCATGGTAGAAATGAATACACCCTCAAACTGAGACGGTGGCAAGAAAATACCTTGAGCAAGCATTTCGCGATAATAGTTTCGGAAAAATTCTAAATTACTTGTTTTCGCAGTATCAAAATTAATAACTTTTTGGTCGGTGAAAAAGAATCCAAACATCGAACCAGCTTTATTAATAGAAAGCGGCACTTCACGTCTAGTAGAAATTTCAGTTAAGCCTTCTTCCATTCGTTTAATTAAAGAACGGAAAATGTCATAGTGTTGCGGTGTCAATTGGCGAACCGTTTCAAAACCAGCATTCATCGCTAATGGATTGCCTGATAAAGTTCCCGCTTGATAAATGGAACCCGCCGGAGCAATTTGTTCCATAATCTCTTTTTTACCACCGTAGGCACCAACTGGCAAGCCTCCGCCAATTACTTTACCTAGACAAGTAATATCAGGTGTAACCACATAATAACCTTGTGCTGAATAATAATCTACCCGGAAACCGGTCATCACTTCGTCAAAGATAAGTAAAGAATCATATTTAGTTGTTAGTTCTCTAAGGCCTTCTAAAAATCCTTCAATCGGAGGAACGACGCCCATGTTACCAGCAACAGGCTCAACAATTACGGCAGCTATTTCTTCCCCATATTTTTCAAAAGCTAGTTTTGCACCTTCAATATCGTTATATGGCACTGTGATTGTATCGGCAGCAAGTCCTTTTGTAACTCCTGGAGAATCAGGTAAGCCTAAAGTCGCGACACCTGAACCAGCTTTAATTAATAAGGAGTCTCCGTGACCATGGTAACTTCCTTCAAATTTCAAGATTTTCTCTCTCTTAGTATAGCCGCGAGCTAAACGTATTGCGCTCATTGTCGCTTCTGTTCCTGAAGAAACCATACGGACAATCTCAATGGATGGCACGCGTTCGATTACTAATTTGGCTAATTCTGTTTCAATTTCTGTAGGTGTTCCAAAGCTTGTTCCTTTCATTGCAGCATTTGTAATTGCACTTACAACAGAAGGGTTACAATGGCCCAAAATTAGTGGCCCCCAAGATAGTACGTAATCAATATATTCATTTCCATCAACATCAGTAATGTATGCGCCTTTCCCGTGGTCCATAAAAACCGGTGAGGCATCTACAGAATTGAATGCTCGAACGGGACTATTTACACCGCCAGGCAAGACTTTCTTTGCTTCTTTAAAAGCTTTTTCAGAATTTGAATAGTTTCGCAAATCTCCTACCTCCTATTTATTTAAGTATTTAGATACATCTTTTGCAAAATAAGTAATGATAAGTGTTGCCCCTGCTCGTTTCATACTTGTTAGCATTTCTAAAACAATTTTTTCTTCATCAATCCAACCATTTTGCGCTGCTGCTTTTACCATTGCATATTCGCCGCTGACATTGTAAGCAACTACTGGCAAATTCGTATTATTTTTAACGTCTCGCATAATATCTAAATAAGATAAAGATGGTTTCACAATGAGAAAGTCTGCGCCCTCTTGTTCATCAGACAATGCTTCCCGCAGTGCTTCTTCTCGGTTAGCTGGATCCATTTGATAAGATTTTCTATCACCAAATTGCGGTGCGCTTCCGGCAGCATCGCGGAAAGGTCCGTAAAAAGCTGATGCATATTTAACTGCGTATGACATAATCGGAATATCGTAAAAGCCAGCTTCATCTAGCCCTTCGCGAATTACTTGAACAAAACCATCCATCATATTGGAAGGAGCAATGATATCTGCCCCTGCAGTAGCTTGGCTGACAGCTGTTTGTTTCAATAATTCAAGTGATTCATCATTTAGAATTTCGCCGTTTTCAATTACACCACAGTGACCATGGTCTGTAAATTCACATAGGCAAGTGTCTGCTACAACAATTATTTCAGGAAAATTATTTTTTATCAGTCTTGTTGCTTCTTGGATAATCCCATGATCATGATAAGCCTGTGTTCCAACAGCATCTTTTTCTGCAGGTATTCCAAATAAAATAACTGCTTTAATGCCAAGGCTTTGCACCGTGCGCATTTCTTCTTCTAATTCATGCAAAGGAAATTGGAAAACACCTGGCATGGAGATTACTTCTGTTTTGGGCTCTGTACCATCTTTGACAAAAATTGGATAGATTAAATCATCTGTATGTAAGACTGTTTCTCTCACTAAATCACGCATTGTTTTGGTTTTTCTTAGACGACGATGTCTATCAAATTGATTTTTCATTTTAATTCCTCCTGTATTATCAAATCAGCTAAGTGCTTCATGGTGAAGGTTTTGGGTTGATATGTCACTGCCCATCTATCTGCTAAAATGGCTTTCGTTGTTACGCTTCCAATGGATGCAATGCGCCAATTTTCTTTTTGATTAGGAAATGATTTCGCAATCGAATAAAAATTTTTCCAAGCAGATGGGCTGGCAAAGATAAATATTTGTGTTTCATTTTGTTTTAACCAGTTGATTAACATTACTTTAGAATTTTCTGGAAAGCTAGTTTCATATAGTTCAATTGGTAGAACTTGGTGTCCTTTTTTTATCAGTGTGTCTTCTATTATGGATCTGCTTAAATTGCTTTGCGGGAGTAAGATACTTGTTTGGCTCTCATTTTGACTTAACCATTCAGCTAAAAATACTTCCGATTGATAAACAGACGGAACAAAACTAGGATTATAACCATATTCTGCGAGCTTTTCTTTAGTTTTCTCTCCAATTACGGCAATGTTATAATTCGTTTTACTTTTCTGATTGGCGAAGAAATACTCCACCGCGTTGACGCTCGTTAGAAAAAGCCATTCTGCCGCTTGTTGCTCTCGGTTTAAACTGAATTTTTTTGGCTGTGTTTCAATCAACGGAATCGATTCAACTTCAAAACCATTTTGTGAAAAATAGGCTTGCCATGGTTTATTTTTGCTCGCTTCTCTTGTTAAAACAATTTTTTTAATCATGCGTTTCTCAGTTCTTTGATAATTGTATCTGCACCTTCGCTCAGCAAGACTTCTGCTACTTGATTTCCAATTTCACTTGGATTGGCACCTGTTTGTTCAGATTCAAGAATAATTGAACCGTCTGCATTACCAACTAAACCTTTAAAATGGATACTATCGCTAGTTTTCGTAGCAAATCCAGCAATTGGAATTTCGCAACCACCATTTAATTTTTTTAAGAAAACGCGCTCTGCTTCTACACAAACGCCTGTTTCTTCGTGATGAATAGACGCAAGCATTTCGCGAATTTGTTGATCACTTTCACGACACTGGATAGCAAGAGCCCCCTGACCAACTGCTGGTAAGCATAGTTCTGGCGGGATATCTTCTAGTTTTAAAGTAGTGTTTTCTAGCCAGCCCATTCGAGCCAGTCCAGCTTTTGCTAAAATTATCGCATCAAAGTTTTCAGCGTGTAATTTTTGCAGGCGTGTATCAATGTTGCCGCGAATTGGTTTAATCACAAAATCAGGACGATGCTTTAGAAGTTGCGCCGCACGACGAAGGCTACTTGTGCCAATAACAGCACCTTTAGGCAACTCATCTATTGCACTCACCTCATTAAAAACGAAACAATCTAGCGGAGATTCACGTTTTGGAACCGCACCAATAACTAGCCCTTCTTTCAAACTAGAAGGGACATCTTTCATACTATGTACCGCGAAATCAATCACATTATCGCTCAAAGCTTGTTCGACCTCGGAAACAAATAGCCCTTTCCCGCCGACTTTGCTAAGCGTAACGTCTAAAATACGATCACCTTTTGTGACTATTTCTTTTATCTCGAAATCGAACTCAGGATAATTTTCTTTAAGTTTGTTAATCACCCAATTTGACTGTGTTAAAGCTAATTTACTACGTCTAGAACCAACAATTATTTTCCGTTTCATTCGTTAACTCCTCGTTTCAGCTTGTTCTTTTTCTGTTACATTTATAGTCGTTTCGGTTAAACCAAAAATACGCTTAAAGTGGTCGATGCTTGAATTTGCATCCTCTTCTACGGACATCTCTTTTAGTTCTGAGATAGGTTGTTTAAGCATTTGGTTAATGATGCTTTTCATATGTTTTCCAATTTGGATATATTCGCGTTCTGTTAGGCCTGGAAGTTTATTCTCTAAGCTTGTCATAGTGACTTCTTGCATATCTAGTGCTTTTTCACGCAAGGCACGAATAACTGGGACGACGCCTAGTTGTTTTTCCCACTCGAAAAAGCTCCGAACTTCTGTCTCAATTGTATTTTCAAGTTCTTGGACAATTTTTTGTCGTTCTAATGAGTTCGCGCTAACCACTCCAGCTAAATCATCAATATCATACAAATGGAAATTGGGAATATATGAACAATCATGTTCAACATTTCTTGGTAAACCGATGTCGATCACAAGCATGGAGCTTGCTTTTTGTTCCATCAATTCTTGCATAGCGGCTTGTTTGATGATTGGTTCTGAAGCACTTGTGGATACGAGAACGATATCAGCTAACAATAGATGGTCATTCATATTTTCATATGCGCCAACTTTTGCTTGAAATTGATTGGCTAGGATTTCTGCATTGGATTTTGTGCGATTAATTATTGTTATATCTGCAATGCCACTTCCGGCGAGGTTTTGCAAAGCGAGTTCGCTCATTTCTCCTGCGCCAACGAGGACGATTTTTTTATTATCTAAGGAACCATATAACTTTTTAGCAACTTCTACAGCTGCATAACTGACAGAAACGGCATTTTCGTTGATTTTTGTATGGTGATGCACTTTTTTAGCGAAAGTAACTACTTCACGGAAAAGTTTATTTAAAAGTGTTCCTGTTGTATCCGTTTGTTTGGCGATTTCGAATGCGTGTTTTACTTGTCCGAGGATTTGCGTTTCTCCTAGTACAAGCGAATCGAGTCCCGCGGTTACTTTATATAAATGATTGACGGCCTCTGTTTCCTCATGGAAAAACAAATAAGGCTCAATTTTTTCCATATCCATTTGAAACCAATTAGCCATAAAGCGTTTTAAATAGTATCGGCCTGTATGTATCTGATCCACAACCGCCACAATTTCTGTTCGATTGCATGTCGAAATAATAACATTTTCGAGGATACTTTTTTCCTGCAATAATGTTACTAAGGCCATTTCTTCTTCGGTTTCTTTAAAAACTAATTTTTCGCGGATGTCGATTGGTGCTGTGTGATGATTCAGCCCCATGGTGAGAATAAACATTCGATAATCCTCCTAAAATTAAATTGAACTCTAATACATTCTACCACTTTTCGATGTGTACACCAAATAGTCCGTTTTTGTATTTAGACGGAAAAAAGAGCTGGAATTTTCAGTCCAACTCTTTCTCTTATTCCATTCCTTCTTTGATAAACTGCCACGCTTCGTCTTTTCCCATTTTTGTTTCAGAGGAAAATAAGACAAATTTGTCATCTGGATCAAAATCCAAAGTTTCACGCACAATTTTAGCATTTTTTTGCCATTTACTGCGTGGGATTTTATCTGCTTTTGTTGCTACAACGATGACTGGGATATCGTAATACTTTAGAAACTCATACATCATGCGGTCATCTTCTGTTGGCTTATGGCGCAAATCGACAATTTGGATAACGCCGCGAAGTTGCTCACGAGAAGTGATATACGTTTCAATCATGACGCCCCATTTTTCTCGTTCGGTTTTCGACACTTTTGCGAAACCGTAGCCAGGCACATCGACGAAGAAAAGTGCTTCTTCAATTTTATAAAAATTTAGCGTTTGTGTTTTTCCGGGTTTTTGTGAAATTCTTGCCATACTTTTACGGCGAATCATCGTATTAATAAAAGATGATTTTCCTACGTTAGATCGGCCTGCAAGTGCGTATTCTGGAAGGTCTGTTTCAGGGTATTGCTCTGGTCGAACAGCGCTTATTATTAGTTCTACATTATTTACATCCATAATTTTCCATCCTGTTCTATTCATTATCTTTTACTAGTATAACGGAAAAAGAGGAAAAAAGCACCATGAAAAAAATACTGCCCCATTACGAGACAGTATTTTTCGAATTAATATTTGCTTACTTCTGCTACTACTTGTGCGATAAAAGCATCTAAATCCATTGTTTCGGATTCTTTAGAGCCGTAGCGACGAACGTTTACAGAACCAGCTTCTACTTCTTGATCACCCAATACTAATGCATAAGGGATTTTCTTAGTTTGCGCTTCACGGATTTTATAACCTAATTTTTCATTGCGGTCGTCTACTTCCGAGCGAAGTCCAGCGCGTTGTAATTTATCTTGAACACCTTTTGCATAATCTAAATGTGCATCTGCGTTAACGGGGATAAGTTCCATTTGTACTGGAGCTAACCAAGTCGGGAAAGCACCTTTGTATTCTTCAATTAGATATGCGACGAAGCGTTCCATTGTAGATACAACGCCACGGTGAATAACGACTGGACGATGTTTTTCGCCATCTTCGCCGATGTAAGTTAAATCGAAGCGTTCTGGAAGTAAGAAGTCCAGTTGTACAGTGGAAAGAGTTTCTTCTTTACCAATAGCAGTTTTCACTTGAACGTCTAATTTTGGACCGTAAAATGCAGCTTCTCCTTCTGCTTCAAAGTAATCCATTCCCATTTCGTCCATTGCGGATTTAAGCATTGATTGCGCTTTTTCCCACATTGCATCATCGTCAAAATATTTTTCTGTATTTTTCGGATCACGGTAACTCAAACGGAAAGAATAATCTTTAATATCAAAGTCTTTATATACTTCTAAAATTAGCTCGACAACGCGTTTGAACTCGTCTTTGATTTGGTCTGGACGAACAAATACGTGCGCGTCATTTAAAGTCATTCCACGAACACGTTGTAATCCAGAAAGTGCGCCACTCATTTCATAGCGGTGCATCATGCCAAGTTCAGCAATACGGATTGGTAATTCACGGTAACTGTGGATATCATTTTTATAAATCATCATGTGATGCGGGCAGTTCATTGGACGTAAAACAAGTTCTTCATTGTCCATTTTCATTGTTGGGAACATGTCTTCATGATAGTGATCCCAGTGACCGCTTGTTTTGTAAAGTTCCACGTTCGCCATAATTGGAGTGTAAACGTGATTGTAACCAAGGCGCTCCTCTTTATCCACGATGTAACGTTCGATAACGCGGCGGATAGTTGCACCTTTTGGTAACCAAAGTGGTAATCCTTGGCCAACTTCAATGCTATTTGTAAATAAATCTAATTCTTTACCTAGTTTACGATGGTCACGCTCTTTGGCTTCTTTTTGCATTTGGATAAATTCTTTTAAGCCGTTTTTGTCGAAGAAAGCAGTACCATAAATACGTTGAAGCATTTTGTTATTACTGTCTCCGCGCCAGTATGCACCAGCCACGCTTAATAATTTAAACACTTGAATTTTACCAGTGGAAGGAACATGGACACCACGGCAAAGGTCGAAAAACTCACCTTGAGTGTAAATTGTCACTGTTTCATCTTCTGGGATTGCTTCGATAAGCTCTAATTTATAATGGTCGCCAATTGCTTTAAAACGTTTAATGGCTTCTTCGCGAGAAACAACTTCGCGCTCAATTGGTACGTTTTCACGAACAATTTTTTGCATTTCTTTTTCGATTTCAACTAGAGATTCATCACTAATAACTGCCTCTGTATCAATATCATAGTAGAAACCAGATTCAATCGCTGGACCAACCCCAAATTTCACATCTGGATAAAGTCGTTTTAGCGCTTGAGCCATTAAATGGGCTGTACTGTGACGCAAAATGCCAAGTGCATCTTCATGGTCTGGAGTTACAATTTCAATTGCCCCGTCTTCGTGGATGGGAGTTACTAAATCAAGTAATTCCCCGTTTAATTTACCTGCTAGTGCTTTCTTTTTTAGGCCTGGGCTGATTGAAGCAGCAATATCAGCTGTTGAAACGCCTGGCTCAAATTCTTTTACAGCACCGTCTGGAAATGTGATTTTCATACTAATCTCTCCTTTTCGTTTTTTGAAATGTGGTTAGGAGGGCAAAATAAAAAACCCATCCCTCCTGTTGTCAAGGGACGAGTTTATGCTCGTGGTTCCACCCAAGATTCAGAAATAGCTAAAACTTAACTACTTCACTCTTGTCGCCTGTAACGGAGCGATCCGTCTATTATTACTAATTAAATAACGTTCCTAATAGAAGTTCCAAGGTGGTCCAAATTTAAGTTCCAATAGAAGGTTCCCAGCTAGCCCTTCCTCTCTAAAATTTTCCGTTAAATTGGTTGTCCTTTTCATCACTTTGTTTTATATTACTTCAAATTATAAGCCCGATTAAACATATTTGCAAGCACTTTTTAGAAACGGCGATTTTTACCTTCTAAGTTGACCTCTTTCGATAAATAGCGCACACGTTCCATGATTCGACGAGCTTTTAGTTTTTCTTCGATGCCGTTTTGGGCAAACATTAAATGATTTTCTAATTGATCCATGTTGTAATTAGACGAGAAGAAAGTTGGTAATTCTTCTTGCATTCGGAATTGTAAAATAGCGCCAAGCACTTCATCACGTGTCCAAGCTGTCATGGATTCAGCACCAATATCATCGAGCATTAGCACTTCGGTTTCTTTCGCAAATTGGATTTTTTCGCCAACGGTATTGTCAGAAATAGATTGCTTCACTTCACGCATGAACTCAGGTAAATAAACGAGTGTCGTTGAAATACCTTTTAAAGCAAGTTCTTTCGCAAGTGCGCCCAACAAGTATGATTTTCCGGTTCCGAAACTACCATGGATAAACAAGCCTTTGACATAATTTCCTTTTTTAACAATATAATCATCTAAAAATTTATATGCTTCAACTCTTGCTAAATAACGTGAGTTCTCATCAACATAAAAATTATCAAGATTCGCTTCTAAAACCTGTTTAGGCATATAAAGTGAATGAAATCTCCGCTCAACTGCGCGGCGTTTATCTTCTTCTATTTTCTCTTTCGTCGGATAATAGGTGACGGTGATGAATTCCCCATTAAGAACAAGTTTTGGAGCATAGCCTGGCATTAAGGTTTCTTCTTGTTCAGTAAATTTTTTATGTTGCGTCATAAATTCATATAAGTTAGATAGGTTTTGATTTACTAATTGCTCCGTTATATCTTCTTTATGCTCCTTGAAAAAGTCTTGAATTGGTTGATAATGGAGAACTTGTTGTTTTAATCCTTGGTATTCTTTTTCAAAGTCGCGTCCCTCAAAAAGCTGTCCTAATGTTCTTTCGATGTTATCCATATTCTTCACCTACCTTTTATTTAGTCGTTCTTTAATTTCACGAACTTGGTCTTCGAGTGTTTGTTTTTCTTTGTCAGTCATTTTATTTTCCGCTGGAGCAACTTGTTCTTTATCAAACCAATCCGGTAAAATTTCTTTTCGAGTCGATTTTTGATAATTTCGGTTGTAATTATTGGTTTTAGGTGTAGCTGGTTCTTCTTGAAGGCGTTTATATTTTTCGTGCTCTTGCCACGCTAAATCCATTGCTTCTTTGGCGGTTTTCACGTTTTTTCGTTTCCAGTGAGCGGCGATGGTCATCATATAATTTTTGGAAAGCTTCCGGTCAAGCCGCAATAAGACATACTCAATCAGCACATTCATTACAGGTACCGGTAAATTTTGTTGATTCATCACTTCTTCTACAACGCGTAAATCCGTTTCAGCTGGTACCGCACCATCTGAAATATCGACCAATAATTGAAATGGCGTGATGCTCTCTAAATAAACTTGCAGTGCTTCTTCGTCATTCAATGCTTCTTCTGGTTCTTTGCTAACGGGAGTATCTTCCTTCATTTGCAGTTTTGGCGGAGCGCCGTTTTCTATCGTGTAACCTTCGCGAACGATTTTCCGCAAGTAAACAATGTCAATCTCGCCATTCGCATCAAGTGCACGGTACAAATAACTCGGCATATCTTTTTCGGAAACTTGATAAATTCCGTGTAATTTTAAAATCGTTTGGCGCACTTCTTTTGTTATTTTTTCGCGGGCAATCATACCCGGTGAAAGCAAACTTAAAAATAAATTAAAGTCAAAACTAGCGTCATCAAATTCGATTTCTTTTGCCTCAACTTTATCTACTAAAACTTGGTTGGATTCAGATGGAACAGCGCTACTCCCACCTTTAAATGGTTCAAAAACGTCTTGGAATGAACGAGTAATTTCGCTATATGTATCCGTTTCAAATGCTTCATCTGCAAAAAAGCGACGCAAACGTTGAAACTGCGCATTGCCAATTTTGCTATATAAATAAATATTCAAAAGACCATCCGAAAAAAACTTTTCTGGTGATAACGGTGGCAAGATTTCATAAATATAAAAGCGTTGGTCGTTTTCGGTTTTTACATAACTTTTCAGAAGGCCTAAACCTTCCAATTTTAGTCGTGCTTCGAATAACGCTTTCAAACTAATATCAAGCATATTTAAAAGTTGGACGTGCGAATGCGCTTCTGACCAAAGCCTGTTTTCTTCGACTTCTGTAAACAGTGTTTGGTATAAAGCAAGACATTCTGCCCCCATTAGCGGTTGATATAACATCGTAATTATTTTTCTGTCGGCGCCCGTCAAGATTCCACTTGCTTTCACTTGATAGCTATCTACCGCTTGAAGTTCCATCCAAAATTCAGTCAATTTACTCACCTATCTTTATTTTTTTCCATCAAATCTTTTAGTTCTTCTACAAACACACTAATATCTTTAAACTGGCGATAAACCGATGCAAAGCGCACGTAGGCAACTTCATCGAGACTAGCTAATTTATTCATTACTTTTTCGCCGATTAAATCAGAAGCAATTTCGCTGTCACCGATATTTCTTAGTTCGCGCTCCACCTCATTGACAATTTCTTCAATTTGTTCCGCACTAACTGGCCGTTTTTCACAAGCTCTAATTAAACCGCGTCTCACTTTTTCACGAGCAAATTCTTCTCTTGCTCCGTCTTTTTTCACAACTATTAAAGGACTCTCTTCTACCTTTTCAAAAGTGGTAAAACGAAATCCGCATTTTTCACATTCACGTCGTCTTCTGATGGAATTACCATCGTCAGCCGGTCTTGAGTCTACAACACGCGTGCCATTATATTTACAAGTAGGACATCTCACAAAAAATCACTCCTATCCCTAGCATTTCTCTATCTGTTTATTTGTATGCCTCATTATACCATGTGAAACTAAGGGTGGCTATTTGTTCTTAATAAAACGCTCGATAAAAGTAAGAACTTGCTTTTGCGTCTTTTCTAGCGAGCTATTATTATCAATCACAAAATCAGCTTTTTTAGCCTTTTCGTCGATTCCCATTTGACTATGAATTCTTGCTAAGGCTTCTTCTTTAGTTAAATTATTTCGCGCCATTAAGCGCGTTAGTTCTGTTTCTGGCGTGGTCCAAACAACAATAATTTGATCGACCAAAGATTCTAAATGACTTTCAAACAGTAGCGGAATATCAAAAAAAACAATTTCCTCGCCCGCTTCAAAATAACGTTCTCGCTCAGCCAACATATAGTCTTTCACGCGAGGATGTGTTATTTCATTTAATTTTTCACGTTTTTCTTTATCTTTAAAAATAATTTCGCCTAGTTTAGCTCGATTTAATGTACCGTCTTCCAGTAAAATTTCTTCCCCAAAGTACGCAACAATTTCAGCTAACCCTTCTGTGCCGGGTTCTACGACTTTCCGAGCAGCCACATCCGCATCAACTAACGGAATTCCAGCTTGCTGAATCATGTTACTTACAGTTGATTTCCCTGTTGCTACACTACCCGTTAATCCAATTGTTTTACCCATGATTTCAGCTCGCTTTCTACTTTTGACAATTCGGGCAAAAATGCGTCCCTCGTCCATTCAATTTAATTTTTTCGATAGGCGTACCGCAAACAACGCACGGCTCACCCGTTTTTCCGTACACTTTTAATTTATCTTGGTATTGTCCAAGTTTGCCTTGCGAGTTCACATAGGTTCTAACCGTCGAACCACCAAGCGCAACAGCTTCAGTCATAATGCTTTTTGTCGCTTCAAAAATTCGATTAATTTCTTTGTCCGAAAGCGAATTCGCCGCTCTTTCCGGACGTACTTTTGCCGCAAAACAAATTTCATCTGCATAAATATTCCCTACTCCAGCGACTAATTTCTGATCAAGTAAGGCAGTTTTAATGGCGCGACTTGTTTTTTTCACACCTGTTGCAAAATCAGCTAACGTAAATGAGGAAGTTAATGGTTCTGGGCCCAATTTTTTTATTGATCGCGTTTCTGCTTCGCCGTATTTATTTGTCACTTCCATCGTTCCGAACTTGCGCACATCTAAAAATCGCAGTTCGGTATGGTCTTCAAAATGAAAGATAATGTGCGTATGTTTGCTAACTTCCTCATTCTCATCCATTAAGCGGAATTTACCCTCCATGCGTAAATGAGATAAAATCGTACAGTTAGTTAAATCAAAAAGTAAAAATTTACCACGACGGCGCACTCCTTCTATTTCTTGCCCGACAAGCATATGAACAAATTCATCGGGCGGTGTTGCTACTATCATTTTTGGTACACGGACAATTACTTGATCTATTTTTTTGCCTGGGACTAATTCTTGTAATGTTGCGCGGACATTTTCTACTTCCGGCATTTCTGGCATATATAAACTCCCCGTTTCTCTATTTATTTCGCGTCATACCACGTGTCACCAAATGCGCTATCTACTTTTAATGGGACAGAAAGTTCTACAGCATTTTCCATTACATCTGGGACAATTTCTTCTAATTTAGCTATTTCAGCTTCAGGTGCTTCGAAAATCAATTCATCGTGCACTTGAAGTAATAATTTTGCTTCTAATTTTTCGGATACTAAACGCTCGCTCATCAGAATCATCGCTTTTTTAATAATGTCAGCGGCACTACCTTGGATTGGCGTATTCATCGCGGTTCTTTCTGCAAATCCGCGAACATTAAAATTACGGCTAACAATCTCCGGAATATAACGACGACGATGTAAAATGGTCTCCACATAGCCTTTTTCTTTCGCAAAACGAACGATATCTTGCATGTATTCTTTTACGGCAGGATAACTCACAAAATAACGATCAATAAAATCTTTCGCTTCTTTTCGGGTAATTCCAAGGTTTTGAGAAAGCCCGTAGTCGCTAATACCGTAGACAATACCAAAGTTTACTGCTTTTGCTTGACGACGCATTAGTGAATCCACTTCTTCTTGCTCCACATGAAAAACGTCCATCGCTGTTTTCGTATGAATATCATAATCGTGTTTAAAAGCATAAATTAAATTCTCATCTTCTGAAATATGCGCTAAAACACGTAATTCTACTTGCGAATAATCGGCAGAAAACATTTTCCAGCCCGGCTTACTTGGCACAAATACTTGTCTAATTTTCCGACCTTCTTCTAAGCGAATCGGGATATTTTGGAGATTTGGATCAACCGAACTTAAACGACCAGTCTGTGTTAACGTTTGATTAAAACGTGTATGGACTTTATGCGTTTCTTTGTCTGTTACTTTAAGCAGTCCCTCGATATAAGTGGACTGGATTTTACCAAGTTGGCGATATAGCAAGATTTCATCAATAATCGCATGTTTGCCAGATAAACTTTCTAATACATCTGCGGCTGTTGAGTAACCTGTTTTTGTTTTCTTGACTGGTGGCAGTTCCAGTTTTTCAAATAAAATTACACCTAATTGTTTTGGTGAATTGATGTTGAATTCTTCGCCAGCTAGTGAATGAATCGACTCTTCTAATGTTTTCAATCTACCCGCTAGTTCTACTTTCATATTTTCAAGGCGTTCTGTGTCGACACTAACCCCCTGCATTTCCATTTGCGCTAAAACAAATGTTAAAGGTAGCTCTAAATCTTCCATCAAGGCTAATTGTTCGTTTTTCTCCAAATCATCGATAAGTCTTTTTTCTAAATCAGCAATTGCTACTACTTTTCTTGAAAGATGCGCTGCTACAATACTTTCTTCTGGTGTGCTTCGTTTCGCACCTTTTCCGTAAACTGCTTCGTCTGTTTCTACTTCTGTATAGTCATGACGCACTGCTACGCTTGTAAAATCATCAATAGAGTCAGATGGATTTAACAAATAGGAAGCTAGCATAATATCAAATGAAATGCCTGCTATTGCAAGGCCAATTCGATTCATTGCAACCATCGTTTTTTTCGCGTCATAAACAACTTTTGTTTGTTCACTTTCCACCCATTCACGGAATGCCGCGCTATTTTCAGCAGTTTCCTTGGTAAAGAAATAGGTCCCTTGGCTAGAATGGATCGTTAATCCAATAAAATTCGCTGTATGGTAGTTATCATTTTCTAATTCGACATAAAGTGCCGTTTTTCCACCAAAATGCTGTTCTTTTAATTCCGTTACTATTTCAAAAGATAATTCTTTTAGTTCTTTCGCTTCTTCTGGCGTATCGCCTTCGATGTTTTTCAACAATGTCGTAAAGTTCATTTCTTTTAAAAGTGGAATTACTTTCTCCGTTTGGTAGCCGTCGTATTTCGTACTTTCAACAGTGCATTCGATTGGTGAATCCACATTAATTGTAGCTAGTTCTTTACTTAAAATAGCTAATTCTTTATTTTCCAGTACTTTTTCTTTTAGTTTTTTACCAGAAATTTCCTCGGCATGTTCCAGTACGCTCTCTACAGTTCCACCAAATTCATGCAACAGTTTTAAGGCTGTTTTTTCACCAACGCCAGGAATGCCCGGAATATTATCAGATGAATCACCCATTAACCCTTTCATATCAATAATTTGGAGTGGGGTTAGATTGTATTTTTCTTTTAACGTTTCTGGCGTGTTCGTTTCCATATCGGCTATACCTTTTTTCGTGATATAGACCGTTGTTTTTTCAGAAGCTAGTTGTGTTAAATCGCGGTCTCCGGTAATGATGGCTACTTCCATCCCGTCCGCTTCTGCTTTTTTCGTTAATGTTCCGATAATATCATCCGCCTCGTAGTTGGCAAGTTCATATTGTGGGATATCGTAAGCTGTTAAAAGCTCTCGGATAAATGGAAATTGCTCGGACAATTCACTTGGCGTTTTTTGACGTCCACCTTTGTAACCTTTAAATGTCGTATGACGGAAAGTGGTTTTCCCTGCATCAAAAGCAACCAGCACATGGCTCGGTTTCTCTTTTTCCAGCACGTTCATTAACATCATTGCAAAGCCGTACACTGCATTTGTATAAACACCTTTGTCGTTATTTAAAAGCGGTAACGCATAAAACGCGCGATTCGCAATACTATTTCCATCGATTAATACTAATTTATTCACAGGGATATCCTCCTCGATATTATCATTCACTTGTGTCTATTTTACCATAGGAACATAAAAACAAACCACTTATCCGAATGGGATTAAATGGTTTGTTTTAAATACGTACATTTTTTATCCAATACACAATTACGAACTAGTTCTATCATTCGAAAATGAATGGAATTAGAAGTTTTTAATTAATTCATCCGCAAATTCCGAACATTTAACTTCTGTTGCGCCATCCATTAATCGAGCAAAATCATAAGTTACTGTTTTCGCAGCGATTGTTTTTTCCATCGAACTGTTAATTAACTCAGCGGCTTCACCCCAACCAATATGTTCGAGTAAAAGTGTTCCGGATAAAATAACAGATGATGGATTTACTTTATCAAGGCCTGCGTATTTTGGTGCAGTACCGTGAGTTGCTTCGAAAATTGCGTGACCAGTTAAATAGTTAATGTTCGCTCCTGGAGCAATACCAATTCCACCTACTTGAGCAGCAAGGGCATCAGAAATATAATCTCCATTTAAGTTCATCGTAGCAACCACATCAAATTCAGCCGGGCGCGTTAAGATTTGTTGCAAGAAAATATCTGCAATCGAATCTTTTACTAAAATTTTTCCAGCAGCAAGTGCTTCGTTTTGTTTCGCGTCAGCAGCTTCTGTACCTCCTGCTTCTTTAATGCGATCGTACTCGTTCCAAGTAAATACTTTATCGCCATATTCGCGCTCACATAAGTCATAGCCCCAGTTTTTGAAAGCTCCTTCTGTGAACTTCATGATATTTCCTTTGTGTACGAGTGTTAATGATTTGCGTCCTTCTTTAATCGCATATTCAATCGCAGAACGTACTAAACGCTCTGTTCCTTCTTTCGAAATCGGCTTAATACCAATACCAGAAGTTTCCGGGAAACGGATTTTATCAACGCCAAACTCAGATTTTAAGAACGCGATTAATTTTTTCGATTCCTCGCTACCTTCTTTAAATTCGATTCCTGCGTAAATATCCTCTGTATTCTCACGGAAAATAACCATATCTGTGTCTTCAGGACGTTTTACAGGCGACGGTACACCTTTAAAGTAACGAACTGGACGTAAACATACATATAAATCTAATTCTTGGCGCAGGGCAACGTTTAATGAACGAATACCGCCGCCAATTGGCGTTGTAAGCGGGCCTTTGATGGCAATTAAATACTCATCAATAGTGTCTAAAGTCGCTTGCGGAAGCCATTCGCCGGTTTGTTTAAATGCTTTTTCACCAGCTAATACTTCTTTCCATGCGATTTCTTTTTCGCCGTTATACGCTTTTTTTACTGCCGCATCTAAAACACGTTTCGCAGCCGCCCAAATATCTGGACCAGTTCCGTCTCCTTCAATAAAAGGAATGACTGGGTTGTTTGGTGTTTTTAGCACACCATTTTCTACTTGAATTTTTTGACTCATAAAGCTTGTTCCTCCTCCATTAAATTCGTTCTTCTACAGGTAAATAACTTCTATTTTCAGGTCCAACGTAAATCGCACGCGGACGGATAAGACGATTATCACGATATTGTTCAAAAATGTGCGCTAACCAACCAGAAACACGACTCACGGAAAATACTAACGTGAATAAATCCCGATCAATGCCAAGCGCGTGATAAACGGAAGCAGAATAAAAATCAACGTTTGGTTTCAAATGTTTTAATTCCCAAACCGCTTCTTCTACTTGCATCGAAATATCAAACCATTTTTCTTCGCCCTTTTCGGCAGTTAACTTTCTAGACATTTCGCGTAAATGTTGCGCACGCGGATCCCCACCACGATAAACACGGTGACCAAAGCCCATAATTTTTTGTTTTGTATCGATTTTTTCTTGGATGTAAGTACGCACATCGCCGGCTTCATCAATTTCTTCTAACATATCAAAGACACGTTCATTGGCACCACCATGAAGCGGGCCTTTCAGAGCACCAATCGCAGCTGTAACTCCGGAATAAACATCCGAAAGTGTCGCCACACAAACACGTGCTGTAAAAGTAGAAGCATTAAACTCATGATCCGCATGCAGTACAAGCGCTTTATTCATCGCTTCTACAGATAACGCATCCGCCTCTTCTCCCGTAATCATATAAAGGAAATTCGCCGCCATGCTCAAATCATCTCTCGGCGGAATCGGATCCAAACCACGTCGAATTCGAGAAAAAGCTGCAACAATTGTTGGCATTTTTGCTTGAAGACGTAGCCCTTTACGGTAAACTGCTTCCCCGTCGTCTAATTCTGCTTCTGTGTCAAATACACCGAGCATCGAAACCGTGGTTCTTAAAACACTCATTGGGTGTAATTTTTGATGATTTTGCATTCTTAAACTTGTAATAATTGTTTCAGATACTGCCATATTTTCTTGTATTTCTAATTTAAACTTTTTAAATTCATCTTTATTCGGCAAACGTAAATGCCATAATAAGTAAATCACTTCTTCAAAAGAAGCGTTGTTTTCCATTAAGTCATCAATGCCATAGCCAACATATGTTAACATATCATCGATGATAGAGCTAATGGAAGTTTCAGCAACATATACATTTTCTAACCCTTTAGATAACGTCATTTCATTTCCTCCTTTTATCCTTTTTTACGTATGTACTTATTTTATGAATGCAACTAACTGCATTGCCATGTAAGCAATACCCGCTGCAATTACTGGTCCAGCAGCAATCCCTCTAAAAAGCACCACCGCTAAAATGGTCCCAAATACAAGTGAGACGGTTACTTGTGGATCAACAGCCATATAGCCTACACCTTTTTTCGCTAAAATAGAAACGGCGATTCCAGCTCCAAGACCAATCCAGCCGGCTGCCGATTTAAAAGAGTCAATTAAATCTTTAAAACCGATTTGACCAGTGGCGATTGGAATTAAGATGGCAACGGTTATAATCGTTACACCCCAATTAATCCCCTTAGCTTGAATCATCTCCATTACTTTACCGTCCACATGAAATAGCTTCAACAGAATAACGGCGGCTACGGCAATGATGAGCGAATTATTTTTTGCTATAAGTCCGAGAAGTAAAAAAAGAAGTAAAAACAACATACTTTCCGTAAACATATTAAGTCACCTTTCAATATCGCGCATCTAGGAAGCGAGATAACAATTATTATATCATAAACTTACCTTATAGTAATACTAAAATGCCATAAGGAAAATGAATTACCCTTTTTTCAACTAAACCTCTATAGAAAATTTTTCCCATAGAGGTTTTAATTACATATCAAAATAATAATATTGTGTGTGTTTCTTTTGATTCCCGAGCCATTTGGTTAATCTTGGTTTTAATAGTTTGCGAGAAAATGGAATAAAAATAAGCAAACCGAGTACAGTCGTGATAACTCCTGGGATAATTAATAAAAAGCCGGCAATAAAAAAGCACAGACTATCTAATAAATACGGCGCTACCGTGCGTCCATCGCGTACATTTCGGAATAGGTTTCCGCCAAGACGTTTGAAAATAAAAATACCAAAAGCACTTGATGCAATTTGAATAAAAAGAAGTGGCCAAAAGCCGATTACTTGGAATAGCCAAACATAAATAATTAATTCTATTAAGCCATATAAAGCCCAATAAAGGATAAATTTTCTCATAAAATCAACTCCAATACTTACTGACTATTATAACCTATTTTGACGCAATCGAAAAACAATACAGCGCGCATATAAAAAAGGCGTCCCGCATGCGGGACGCCTTTTGGAAAGTTAAATCTTAGTGAGTTGCTGTTTTGCCGTTATAAACAACACCTTGACGAGAATCAACAGTGATGATTTCACCGTCTTTTACAAGGGATGTTGCATCTTTAGCGCCAACAATGACAGGAATGCCAAGGTTGATTCCAACAACTGCTGCGTGGCTAGTTAAGCCGCCTTCTTCCACAACAACTGCAGCACTTTTCTCGAATGCAGGAAGGATTTCTTTATCTGTTGTTTTAACGATTAAGATTCCGCCTTCTTCTGCTTTTTGAAGTGCTTCTGCATTGGATTTAGCAACGATTGCTTTACCAATTACAGATTTGCTGCCAATTCCTTGGCCTTTAGCAACTTTTTCACCAATTAATTGGATTTTCATTACGTTAGTTGTTCCACTTTCTGTAACTGGAACACCAGCAGTGATGATGATTAGGTCGCCTTGTTTTGCAACGCCAGAAGCAAGAGATTCTTTTACTGCAAGGTCGAACATTTCGTCTGTGTTGCTAACTGGAGTAGCTAGACGAGGATAAACACCCCATGAAAGAGCTAAGCCGCGATATACATGCTCGTTGAATGTTACAGCAACGATATGAGATTTCGGACGGTATTTAGAGATCATACGCGCTGTGTGACCACTTTGAGTCGCAGCAACGATAGTTTGTACGTTTAGGTTTTTCGCAGTATGTCCAACAGCTTGACCAATAGCTTCTGTCATATCCGTATTTTCATGAAGTTTAAGCGCAAATTTATCTTGAGCTACTAATACTTCTTCTGTACGAATAGCGATTTTCGCCATCATTTTAACTGCTTCAACTGGATAGTCCCCAGCAGCTGTTTCACCAGATAACATAATTGCATCAGTTCCATCAAAAATCGCATTCGCTACGTCACTTGCTTCAGCGCGAGTTGGACGTGGGTTACGTTGCATGGAATCAAGCATTTGTGTTGCAGTAATAACTGGTTTACCAAGTTTATTACATTTTCTGATAAGTTCTTTTTGTACAATCGGAACTTCTTCAGCTGGAATTTCAACACCAAGGTCACCACGAGCAACCATTAGTCCTTGAGAAACTTGTAAGATTTCGTCGATGTTGTCAACGCCCTCTTGGTTTTCGATTTTAGGAATAATTTGTACGTGAGTTGCATTGTGCTCTTCTAAAATTTTAGTAATTTCAAGAACATCTGTAGCGCGACGTACAAAAGATGCAGCGATAAAATCGATACCTTGTTCTAAACCAAAGCGGATATCAGCAGCGTCTTTTTCTGTGATTCCTGGTAGGTTGATAGAAACGTTTGGCACGTTAACACCTTTTTTATTTTTAAGTACGCCTGAGTTAAGTACTTTAGTTACTAGCTCGCGATTAGCTTCGTCTTTTTCGATTACTTCAAGACCGATTAAACCGTCATCAAGTAAAATGGAAGAACCGATTTCTACATCATTGTAAAGTTCGCCGTAAGTTACGGAGAATTTTTCTTTTGTTCCTTCAACAGGAGTCATGGAAACACGTACAACATCACCTGTTTGGAATTCTAATTTCCCACCAACCATGTCGTTTGTACGGATTTCTGGACCTTTTGTATCAAGTAAGATAGCAACTTGTTTGCCAGTTTTTTTCGATGCTTCACGGATATTTACAATACGCGCACCGTGCTCTTCAAAATCTCCGTGAGAGAAATTAAGACGTGCTACGTTCATTCCTGCTTCGATCAACTGAACTAATGTGTCAACTGACTCACTTGCAGGACCAATTGTACAAACAATTTTCGTTTTTTTCATGTTATTACTCCTCCTAGAACTTAGCTATTCATTCGTATTTATTATAAACATATCTTGCGCATTTTACCAGTCACAACTGTGTAAAATAAGTAAGTTTGTGAATAAGAGCGCAATCAGGTAGCATGGTAACGATAACAAGAAAACGTTTTCCAGATTGCTACAGCATGCTTAATTACCGATTTACTTCTCTTTACCCTCAAAGTTTATTTTTAATACGTTACTAAAATTTTTCACAAAGAAAGGCTACCATGCTTTGTCATGGCAGCCAGCTCTTCAGCCGTTTTAAATCGACAAAATAGATGCTAAATCAAATAATTTTTGATCTAGAGTGTGTTTTTCTTTCAAAATTTCACTAATGTCATTTTCGACAATTCTATTTTCACGGATTCCAACAGCTAATCCTCCGCGGTTTTCTAACAATAATTCTACTGAACGCGCACCAAGACGGCTTGCTAGTACACGGTCAAATGCAGTTGGGCTACCACCACGTTGAACATGTCCAAGAACAGTTACACGTGCATGATAATCGCCATATTCAGCTAATTGTTTGGCAAATTCATTACCAGACATTACGCCTTCAGCAACAACAATAATACTATGTTTTTTACCACGTTCACGGCCTTTGTTCAAACGATCCACGACATCATCCATGTTAAAGCTTTCTTCTGGAACGATGATAGCTTCAGCGCCACCAGCAAGACCAGACCAAAGAGCGATATCACCAGCGTCACGACCCATAACTTCAATAATGAAAGTACGTTCATGACTTGTTGCTGTATCGCGGATTTTATCAAGTGCATCAAGAACAGTGTTCAGTGCAGTATCAAAACCAATAGTAAAATCAGTTCCAGAAATATCATTATCAATAGTTCCTGGGATACCAATAGTTGGGAAGCCACGTTTTGTAAGTG
Source organism: Listeria swaminathanii (assembly GCF_014229645.1). Taxonomy (GTDB): domain Bacteria; phylum Bacillota; class Bacilli; order Lactobacillales; family Listeriaceae; genus Listeria; species Listeria swaminathanii. The sequence continues at coordinate 1,298,415 of NZ_JAATOD010000001.1, forward strand.
CTTCCGCTCCGTGATAAGAACCATCTCCACCGATAACAACTAGGCCATCGATTTGATGTTTTTTCAGTTGTTCGATTCCTTTAAGTTGTCCTTCTTCTGTAGCGAATTCAGGATATCTTGCGGAATAAAGGAATGTACCACCACGGTGAAGTAAATCACCAACAGAACCTAATTCTAATTTACGAATATCGCCATTGACTAGCCCTAAAAAGCCATAGTTAATACCGTAAACTTCAAGTCCTTCATAGATTGCTTTACGAACAACAGCACGAGTGGCTGCGTTCATTCCTGGAGCGTCTCCTCCACTTGTTAAAATTGCAATTCGTTTCATTTTACTTACCACCTCAGACAATGATATTGTTTTTCATCACATGTGTTTATTCTACATGAAAAAAGGTCAAATGAAAAGCTCCAACAGAGCACTTTTTTCAACTATAAGCTTCGTAAAATGCCGTTTCGGACATCGGTCTATTCCGATTTAGTCAATAAATGGCTTTATAGCTTAATTTAATATAATTGGTCTATACTTGTGAAGATATAAACTTTCTTTCATGGTTTGGCATATACCAAAGAAGCGGATTTCCTAAAATAAGGAAATCCGCTTCTTTAATTCGTTATAAAGTCTCGTAAACACCGATTTTCTTGAATTTCTCATAACGTTGATCCATTAATTGATCCTCAGAAAATGCCATTAGTGCATGTAAAGACTTTGTGATAGTTTTGTTAATTTCTTCGGCTTGCGCTGTTAAATCACGGTGCGCACCGCCTTTTACTTCTGGAATAATTCCATCTGTAATGCCAAGATCAAACAAATCACCAGCTGTAATCCGCATAGATTCTGCTGCTTTTTTCGCTTGACTAGCATCTTTCCATAAAATTGCTGCTGCGCCTTCTGGTGAAATAACCGAGAAAACAGCATTTTCAAGCATGAAAATCTGATTCCCAACACCAAGAGCAAGTGCACCACCACTTCCACCCTCACCGATAACGATAGAAATAATTGGAACTTTCATATCGCTCATTTCATAAAGGTTTCTAGCAATTGCTTCACTTTGCCCGCGTTCTTCAGCAGCTCGGCCAGGATAGGCACCTTTTGTATCGATGAAGCAAATAATTGGTCGGCCAAATTTATCCGCTTGTTTCATCAAACGAAGCGCTTTACGGAAGCCTTCTGGATGAGGCATACCAAAATTACGGTGCAAATTATCTTTCGTATCTTTACCGCGTTGATGCCCGATAACTGTTACCGGAATACCGTTAAAAGTAGCGATACCGCCGACAATTGCTGCGTCATCACCGAATGTACGATCGCCGTGAAGCTCCATGAAATCTTGAAATAAAAGTGGAATGTAATCAAGTGTTGTCGGTCTATCTGGGTGGCGAGCTACTTGAAATTTATCCCAAGCAGTCATATTGCTGTAAATGCCTGACTCCAACTTAGCTAAGCGTTTCTCCAGCTTTTCGATTTCATTTGTCAAATCTACATCCGAAGTTTCGTTGTATTCTTTTAAGTCCGCGATTTTACTTTTCAATTCTAAAATCGGTTTCTCAAATTCCATCTCATTCGCCATCAACGTCACCTCCTGCTTCAGGTGTTTTCACGTGAATGCGTAAAATAAAACTTAATTTATTTTGCAAATCAAGACGTGAAATACAGTCATCTAGTTGTCCGTGCTTTAATAAGAACTCAGACGTTTGGAAGTCTTCTGGTAATTCTTCCCGAACAGTTTGTTCAATTACCCGGCGACCAGCAAAGCCGATGAGTGCGCCTGGTTCTGCAAAATTATAGTCTCCAAGTGATGCAAAACTAGCAGAAACGCCACCAGTAGTTGGGTGCGTCATTACCGTAATAACAAGTCCACCGTGGTTGCTAAATCGTTTAAATGCAGCAGAGGTTTTCGCCATTTGCATAAGCGAAAGCATCCCTTCTTGCATACGCGCGCCACCGGAAGCAGTGAAAATAACAAATGGTTTATTTGTTTTATCAGCATCTTCCACAGCACGAAGAATTTTTTCACCAACAACAGAACCCATACTCGCCATTCTAAAACGAGAATCCATGACAGCAATGACAAGCGGATTACCGTCAATAGTAGCATGACCAGTAACAATCGCCTCATTTAAACCAGACTTTTGCTTATCTTTCTCAATTCGATCCATATAATCTTCAAAACCAAGTGGATTTGCTGTTGTTAAACTAGCATCAATTTCTTCAAAAGACCCTTCATCAACAAGCATATCGATTCGTGCATTTGCCCCAATTGGATGGTGAAAACCACAATAATTACATACCATAAGATTTTTTTGCAATTCTTTGGTATACATTATTTTTTTACATTCTGGACATTTTGTCATAATACCTTCTGGAACATCTGCTTTTGTTCCGTCAGAAGGAATTGTGGCATATTTTCTCTTTTTTGGTTTTGTAAACAAGTCTCCTAACAAGGATAACCCTCCCCATTTACGCTTTCTATTGTGGTTATTAGCGATTTTTAATGTTGTATAAATAAAAAATGAATAATGACATGAAACATAAATCAACCGCATTTTTCCACAAGAAGACAAAATGCCAGTCTATCCGAATCATAACTGGACAGACTGCGCAATATTGTTTTCCACGTTAAACTATAACATACTTTCTATAAATATAGAAAGTCTAAGATCACTTAATTACGACATTCTCTTTACCAAGCAACGCCACTAGCGCTTCTTGCAACTCATTTGATGGTGTTACTTGAATATTTTTCAACTCGGTGGTTTGCTTGGTTATCGCTTGGTGAACGATGACTTTACTATCGCCTTTATAGCGCGCTAAAACTGGCTTAACTTGCTCCATTTGCTGTGGTTCTGTTAATTTTAAAAATAGTCTCACTGGCGCTTTAATTTCTTTTAAATCTTCGGCTTTATTAATAATTAATTGGAGTTCACCGTTTCTCGTATCCGCTTTAACTTGTAAAAAGAGAATCTCCCCTTTTTGGGCAAAGTTCACATATTTACGGTAACTTTCCGGGAACATCACTGCGCTAAGTTCTTTGGACTCATCACTAATCGTTAAAAAGCACATCGTTTCGCCTTTTTTCGTTCTGATTGATTTTACTTCGTGAACATAGGCTGCCACTTGATAATTTTTGCCCGAAGCAATGCTCGCAAGTCTTGTGATAGAAAGGTTTTGCAGTTTATTTTGGTAATATGATACAGGGTGCGCTGAAACGTATTGGCCTGTGTATAATTTTTCTTTTTCAAGCTTTTCATCAATCGAAATTGGCGCGGTTTTCCGGTAGCGTGGTTTCATCTTTTTCAAGAATTCGTCATCTTCCGCGAAAAGATTCATGCCCTTGGAGTCTTCCCCGAGCAACGAAATGTATTGTAATACTGCATCAATTGTCGCTTGAATCGTTGCCCGATCTTCGCCAAACTCGTCAAAACAACCCGAAAATACAAGCGCTTCTAACACTGTTTCTGTGAGCATTTTATGTGGCATTCGTTCGCAAAAATCAAAGAAATCTCGGAATGGTGCTTTTTTTCGTTCGTTGATGATTTCTAAAATAAATTTTGTTGGGACTTTGCGAATAACACGGAAACTATAACGAATGGATGTTTCATTTTCCATTTGGAAATAGTAATTGCTATGATTGATGCTTGGCGCCAACATGTTGATACCGTAGTTTTTAGCTTCTGTAATGTACTGAGAAATTTTATCGTCATTACCAAAAACAGAACTAAGGAGCGACGACATAAATGCTGCTGGATAATGCGCTTTTAGATATGCCAATTGGAAGGCAATTTTTGAATAAGCTGCTGCGTGACTTCGGTTGAAACCGTAGTTCGCGAATTGGACAATCATGTCGTATACTTGGTTCGCACTACTTTCTGAATAGCCTTTACTCTTAGCCCCTTCAACAAAATGAATCCGCTCTTCGTTTAGGACGTCCGCTTTTTTCTTACTGACCGCTCGTCTTAATAAATCGGCTTCTCCAAGTGAAAATCCAGCCATTTGGTTCGCGACTTGAATGATTTGTTCTTGGTAGACAATAACGCCGTAAGTTACTTCTAAAATTGGCGCCAAATCCGGATGTGGATACTGAATTTTTTCTTTTCCATGTTTTCTAGCAATAAATGTATCAATTTGTTCCATTGGACCGGGACGATAAAGTGCATCTACCGCCACCACATCTTCAAAAGAAGTTGGTTTTAATTTCCGGAGCACTCGGCGAATTCCGTCTGATTCAAACTGGAAAACTCCGGTCGTATCACCCGTTTGGAATAGTTTTAACGTTTTTTTATCTTCTAAGGAAATATCCGCTAATGTTAACGGTCTTTCCTTCGCATAATTAACTGATTTCAACACACGATCTAACAAACTAAGATTTCTAAGTCCAAGAAAATCCATTTTAAGTAAGCCGATTTTTTCTAATTCTCCCATGGCAAACTGGGTCAGTCGTGCGTCTCCGCTACCTAATTGCAGTGCGACTTGTTCTACTAGCGGTTTGTCGCTAATAACAATCCCGGCAGCATGCGTCGAAATATGGCGCGGTAAGCCCTCGAGTTGGCACGCAACTTCCCAAATCATTTCATTTTCTTTGGAGCTTTTAATATGATTTTCTAAACGCGGGCTTTCTTGCAATGCTTTTTGTAATGTAATGCCTAATTGGCTCGGAATTAGCTTGGACCATTCCGATAAAAGCACGGAATTCAAGCCAAAACTCCTCGCTGTATCACGAATAGCCGCTTTGGCAGCTAATGTTCCAAATGTGCCGATTTGCGCCACATGCGCCTCGCCGTATTTAGATACAACATACGAAATCACTTCATCCCGGCGATTATCAGGGAAATCCAAGTCAATATCGGGCATCGTTATCCGTTCTGGGTTTAAAAATCGTTCGAATAGTAAATTGTAACGAATTGGATCCACATCGGTAATTCTAAGCGCATAGGACACAAGTGACCCTGCCGCAGACCCCCGCCCTGGCCCCGTTAAAATCCCCGCTTCACGAGAATAACGAATTACATCCCAAACTATTAGGAAATAATCCGCAAATCCCATCTCCGTAATGACTTTCAATTCATAATCTAAACGTGCTTGATATTCTTCTGCTAATAAATCTCGCTCTTTTAAGCCCTCATATGCTGTTTGACGTAAAACTTCGGATGCATTTTGCGCTTCATTTAATGGAAATCTTGGTAGCAAATGCTGATCTAAAGCAATTTCAACGTGACAACGGTCAGCTAACGCGCCAGTTTCAAGACACGCTCGTTTTTCAAAGTCCGTTTGCCAGTCCCGTTCCATCTCATCTTGCGAGGTAAAATAGTTCGGTCCTGCAAGTGGTAAAGTCGTCCAGTCCACTGTGCGATTATCACGAATTGCTGTCAAAACTTCTTTCGCTTGCGCATCTTTTGGTTCCATATATTGCACGTTTTTAGTCGCAACAACAGGGACATTTTCTTCAGCAGAAAATGCTTCTATTTTTGCGAAAAGGCGTGGATTTTCTTTTTGCGCCGACAAATAAACGGACTCTTTGCCGAATATCTCGACTAAGTTTCCGTAAGCTTCTAACGCCCCGTCGCGGTTTTCTTCCATGAGAAGACGTTCCACTTCTCCCTTAGCGCCAGGTGAAATAGCAATCAAGTCACTGCTGTAAGCCCGTAGCCAACTTTGTGGTAATTCCGGTCCTTCTTCGCGCGTTTGAATGGCACTTGCGATTTTTAATAACTCGTGATATCCAGCGGTTGATTCCGCAATTAATATCAACTCATATGAATTAATTGGATTTAAGTAACCTTGTATTGTCACCGTCATCCCGATAATTGGTTTTATATCCGCCGCTAAACACTTTTGATAAAACTCGACTACTCCGTAAAGTACATTTTTATCCGTAATTGCTAAGGCTGGATAATGGTATTCTTTTGCTTTAGCGATTAGCTTATCGATGGATGCTGTACTAGATAGCAAATCATAAGCGCTCGCAACCTGTAAATGAACAAACCCCACTATCCTCACTCCTTTCAAAACTCTCTTTTTCCATTATATCGGTTAAGCTAAAAAAAAGAAAGTGTGTTCGTGTTTTTATATAAAAATAAAGCCAGATAGTTTATCTGACTTTATTTTCCATTTATTTAGCGGCACAAATGAGTTGCAATTTTGCCGTCATTTCTTTGATTTCTTCTTCGTTATGAAGTGTCGCACCAGAAGCAAGTGGATGCCCACCGCCGCCATACTCTTTGGCTAATTCATTGATAACCGGACCTTTCGAACGTAAGCGCGCTCTGAAAACTGGCCCTTCTTGGATGAACATAATCCACGCCTTAATTCCTTCTACATTTTCAATACAAGAAACAAGTGCGGAAGCGTCGCGCGGATTGACTTCAAATTCATTTAAAAGCGTATCACTCAAATAAACGGTCGCCGCGCCATTTTCGTCCATGACAAAGTTTTGTAAAATGTAGCCCGAGAGCTTCACTGTATTTTTAGGCAGCTCATATAATTCGCGGTATAGCGCCGGGCGGTCAAACGGAAACGTCACTAAATGCGCAGATAATCGCAGCGTTTCTTCTGTTGTACTTGGATACAAGAAACGTCCAGTATCGCCAACAATCCCTGCATAAAGAAGTCGCGCTGCCGTTTCATTCAAAATTAGTTCTTCGGAAAATGCTTCCCAAAAAGCGACAATCATCTCGCTACAAGAAGAAGCTGTCGTGTCGACCCAAAGTAGATCGCCGTAAGCATCATCATTAGGATGGTGATCAATTTTGATCAACGCCTTGCCTTGGTTAAAACGTCCGTCTGAAACTCGCTCTTGATTCGCGGTATCACACACAATTACAAGCGCGTCTTTATACGTTTCATCCGCAACTTCATCCACCACACCGAGAAATTGGAGCGATACTTCATCATTTCCAACCGAATACACCTTTTTCTCAGGAAAACTAGCTCGAATAATTTCCGCAAGTCCCATCTGTGAACCGTAAGCATCCGGATCGGGCCTTACATGTCGATGCAAAATAATCGTTTCATATTGCTTTATTTGTTGTAAAATCTCACTTTTCATTGTTTCGCCCCTGTTTCTTTTTAGCGTTCCATCATTTGACAAGCAACAATCGCTTTTCCGGTCAAAATTCCTTCTAAATAAAGCTCGACATCTAGCTTACCAGCTTTACGCCCCATTTCCAAAATTCGCGGTTTAATAACAATTGTCGCGTCCATTTGAACCGGCTTTAGAAAATACATCGTTACATTTTCAATCGCCACATTGCGTTTTTTCATGGAAAATAGTTTTTGCTGTACGACTTCACAAACTACTTGCGTAAATACGCCATAAGATAAGGTACCAAGCGAGTTGGTCATTTGCGGACTTACTTTAAATTCATAATCCGCCTCCTCACCAGTATCTGCTTTTTCAGAAAGTTGGTTCGCAATCGTATCGTCAATCGTTTCACCGACTTGCGGTTGTTTTTGAATCATTTGCATCGATTTCAAAATATCCTGTCTGCTGACAATTCCGATTAAGGTTAAATCATCTTTGACGACCGGAATTACTTCAATACTTTCCCAAATCATCATGTGCGCCACTGAAGCCACGCTCATTTTCGGACCAACAGTTAGCGGATTTTTCGTCATCACTCGTTCAATCGAAATGCTCGGATTCTTTTCTAAAATATCTTTACTCGTAACCATCCCAGTAAGTCGCATCGCCCGGTTTACAACCGGAAAACGGCTGTGCCCAGTCGCTTCTTCCATTTTATGCCAATCTTCTACTTTATCAGAAGTAGATAAAAAAGCAGTCGTTTCTAATGGCGTTAAAATATCCTCCACAAACACCACTTCTTTTTTGATCAATTGGTCATAAATTGCGCGGTTAATCATCGTCGCAACCGTAAACGTATCATACGAAGTCGATAAAATCGGCAATTCTTTCTCATCCGCCAATTGTTTCACTTCATCATCCGTATCAAAACCACCAGTAATCAATACCGCAGCACCACGTTTTAAAGCAAGCTCATGTGCGCTCACTCGGTTTCCGACGATTAATAAGTTACCAGCATCCGTATAACGCTCCATCGCTTCCACAGTCATCGCACCGATAACGAACTTATTCAGCGATTTATATAACCCAGCACGACCGCCGAGCACTTGTCCATCAATCATATTAACAATTTCAGCAAAAGTTAATTTTTCGATGCTATCTTTTTGTTTCCGCTCAATTCGAAGTGTTCCAACCCGTTTAATAGTAGAAACAAAACCAATGATTTCCGCGTCTTTAATCGCCCGATAAGCAGTACCCTCACTTACAGACAAGTTTTTCGCGATTTTCCGCACAGATATTTTTTCTCCAACTGCAAGATTTTCAATGTATTTTAAAATCTGTTCATGTTTTGTGGCCACGACTCGTTCACCCATTCCTATTTTGTTAGATTTCGATACCTTCCCCAATTTCAAGTACTTTCCCAGCAATCCCTTCATCAAGCGATGCAACAAATTTGTGCGCATCTTGTTCAATTAACGGAAATGTATTGTAGTGCATTGGAATAACTAATTTCGCTTGTAAAAAACGCGCTGCAATCGCCGCATCTTCTGGCCCCATGGTAAAATTATCTCCAATCGGCAAGAAAGCAACATCTAACGGGTTTAATTCCCCAATTAATTTCATATCAGAAAATAAACCAGTATCCCCTGCAAAATAAATATTTTTACCTTCTATCGTAAATACAATCCCCGTCGGAAAACCAAGATTGATAATACGTCCATCGCGAACCGTCTGCGAACCATGAAATGCTTGCGTTAACTTCACTTGTCCAAAGTCAAACTGCCTCTTTCCACCAATGTGCATTGCCGCAATATTTTCCAAACCATCCTCTACAGCTAAAAAGGCAGCTAAGTCCGCATTACAAATAACGGTTGCTCCTGAATTTTTAGCAATTTCAACTGTATCACCGACATGATCGTCATGCCCATGCGACAGAACAATAAAGTCTGGCATTTGTTCTTCTGCTTTTAAATCACATTTTTTATTACCAGAAATAAATGGATCTACTAAAATAGTTGTGTTTCCAGTGATAATTTTAATACAAGACTGACCATGAAATGAAATCTTCATGTTAAAAAACTTCCTTCCCGATTAATTATTCTATGTGTATTATTGTACCACTATTATTATAAACTAATATATAACACCTCGTAAACTAGGAGGTGTTTATTAGCAAAATATTTCCTTCGCATGTTATCATAATAGAGAAATCAATTGGAAAGAAGGTACAATAATGGAAAAAAATATCGATGTCTTACAAAAATGGCTAAAAGATCAAGGTGCCGAAGTAGCATTTTTGACAGACCCAGAGAACATCGCTTACTTCTCAGGTTATCATAGCGAGCCGCATGAACGTGTGCTTGGCTTAGCAATTTTCCCTGATAGCGAACCATTTCTATTTACGCCAGCACTTGAAGTAGAAGATGTGCGCGGCGGCGATTGGGCACATCCGGCTTACGGATACAACGATACAGAAAACCCATTTACAATTATTGCAGACGAAATCAAAAAACGCGTTGCTAATCCAAGCAAATTTGCAATTGAGAAAAAACATATGAGCGTTGACCGCTACGAACAACTAGGCGGATTATTCTCCGGCTGCTCTTTCATTCCGATTGAACATAAAATTGAACAAATCCGTCTTGTTAAAACCGAAGCAGAACTCACCATTTTAAAAGAAGCTGCTTTACTGGCTGATTACGCAGTACAAGTCGGTGTAGACGAAATAGCGGAAGGCAAAACCGAAGCAGAAATCGTTGCAAAAATCGAATATGAAATGAAGAAAAAAGGCGTTACAGCTATGTCATTCGATACAATGGTGCTCACTGGTAAAAACGGCGCCCTTCCACATGGTACGCCAGGCGAAACAAAAATCAAAAAAGGCGATTTAGTTTTATTTGATTTAGGCGTTGTTCATAAAGGCTACTGCTCTGACATTACGCGAACGGTTGCTTTTGGCGACATTTCCGCTGAACAGAAAAAGATTTACGACACTGTTCTAGAAGCACAAACTGCTGCAGTTGAAAAAGTAAAAGCAGGCGTAAAAGCGAGTGAAATCGATTTAACTGCAAGAAATATTATTCGTGAGGCTGGTTATGGCGATTATTTCCCACACCGCCTTGGTCACGGACTTGGTGCGAGTGTCCACGAATTTCCTTCTATTACAGAGACAAACAATATGGAACTACAAGAAAATATGGTATTTACGATTGAACCAGGTATTTATGTTCCGGGTGTTGCCGGCGTGCGGATTGAAGATGACCTCGTTGTCACAAAAGACGGCGTACAAGTACTAACAGAATTCCCGAAAACTTTACAAGTAATCAAATAACAAAAAAGCGAACTCTCCGCACGCAGGAAAGTTCGCTTTTTTTATTATAGCAATTCTTTACTATCTGTATAATCTAAACTTAAAGAATCAGCAACTGCTTTATACGTAATATGACCTTGGTAAGTATTTAACCCACGACGTAAGAATGGGTCTTTTTTCACGGCTGTTTCTAAGCCATCGTTAGCCAGTTTTAAACCAAATGGTAAAGTGGCATTTGTCAGCGCTAAAGTGGACGTCCGCGGCACTGCTCCCGGCATATTGGCAACGGCATAATGAAGCACGCCATATTTTTCATACGTTGGATTATCGTGGGTGGAAACATGATCAGTCGTTTCGAAAATGCCACCTTGGTCAATCGCGATATCCACCAAGACTGAACCGGGAATCATTTGTTTAATCACATGTTCTTTAACTAATTTCGGCGCTTTTGCTCCCGGAATTAAAACCGCCCCAATCACTAAATCAGCTTTTTTCACGGCTGTTTCAATATTAAAATCATTCGACATTAATGTTTGTACTTGGTTGCCAAAAATATCATCTAGTTCGCGCAACCGTTTTAAATTCATATCAAGAATGGTCACGTTCGCTCCTAGCCCTGTCGCAATTTTGGCTGCATTTGTTCCAGCAATTCCGCCACCAATAATAACGACTTCACTCTTCTCTACACCTGGCACACCACCAAGTAACACGCCCATACCACCATTTGTTTTTTGTAAAAATTGAGCGCCAATCTGAGCGGCCATTCGCCCAGCAACCTCACTCATCGGTGAAAGTAGTGGCAATGTGTGGTCTGCAAGTTCTACCGTTTCATACGCCACACTGTTCACTTTATTTTGAAGCAAAGCCTTAGCAAGCGTTGGTTCATTCGCTAAATGCAAATAGGTGAAAAGTAATAAGCCTTCTTTAAAATAGTTATACTCTGATGCAATCGGTTCTTTTACTTTTACGACCATATCTACATCCCAAGCTTCTTTAGCTGTTTCCACAATAGTTGCCCCTGCTTCTACAAAATCAGCGTCTTGATAATTAGAGCCAACACCCGCACCTTTTTCTACGTACACAGTGTGACCTGCATTAACATATGAAAAAACACTTGCCGGGGTCATCGCCATCCTATTCTCATTATTTTTTATTTCTTTTGGTACGCCGACTAACATCTAAATCACTCTCCTTGACATAGGTATAATAGACTATAAAAGATTTTCTACACCCCCATGCTAACACAATATACCTAAGTTGTAAAAAATTAACTAACTGAAATTCCAACAAAAGATTTAGTAAAATTAGACGAAATTTTCGCGAGCTATTAATTTATTTTTCATTTTATGGTTCTTTTAGGAAAAAGAGGGTAAAATATAAGTATAGAAAATACATATATTTTGATTGGAGGAATTATTATGTTACAACAATACGAAAGAGTCTTAGTAGCAGTTGATGGATCCAAAGAGGCAGAAAGAGCTTTCCAAAAAGCAATTCAAGTGGCTAACCGTAATGACGCGGCGCTTGGTCTTGTTCATGTTATCGATACACGCGCGTTTTCATCCGTAGCCAATTATGATACAAGCATGGCGGACAAAGCTACTGAATATGCAGATGAATTACTTAGTGGCTATAAAGAAGATGCTTTAAAAGCCGGTGTCACAAAAGTTGAAAGCTACATCGAATACGGTTCACCAAAAACAGCTATTACAAAAGAAGCAGCCAAAGCATTCCAAGCTGATTTAATCATGTGTGGTGCTACTGGTCTTAACGCTGTAGAACGTCTGCTTATTGGTAGTGTGTCTGAATATATTATTCGCCACTCCCCTTGCGATGTGCTTGTGGTACGTAATGATGTTCCTGATTATAAAGAAGAAAAATAATCAAAGAAAAAGGCTGGCTCTTTAATAAGAGCCAGCCTTTTTTTATCATTTTTAGCGATTGTGTTTAATAGTTTCTACGTCACGAGCAATCATTAATTCTTCGTTTGTAGGGATGATGATAACTTTTACTGGGGAGTGAGGATAGTTAAGGAATCTCTCTTCTCCGCGCACTTGGTTAAGTGCTGGATCCCAGTATACGCCCATGAATTCAAGTCCACGAAGTACTTTTTCACGAATGTATGAACTATTTTCACCGATACCAGCTGTGAAGATAATTGCATCTACACCGTTCATGCGAGCTGCATAAGAACCAATGTATTTATGGATACGGTCAACGAAAACTTGAAGTGCAAGTTCTGCACGTTCGTTTCCTTGAGCTGCTTCGTCTTCTAAGTCACGAAGGTCGCTTGAAATACCAGATACGCCGAGCATACCGGATTCTTTGTTTAATACGTCAAGTACTTGTTCTGCTGTTTTGCCAGTTTTTTCCATGATGAACGGAATAAGCGCTGGGTCAATATTACCAGAACGAGTTCCCATAGAAACACCCGCTAGTGGAGTGAATCCCATGGAAGTATCCATTGATTTTCCGCCTTCGATAGCAGCGATACTAGCGCCATTACCAAGGTGACAAGTTAGTAAACGTAACTCTTCTACAGGACGTCCTAGAAGTTCTGCAGCGCGTTCGGATACATATTTGTGGCTTGTACCGTGGAAACCATATTTACGGATACCAAAGTCTTCATAATAGCTGTATGGCAAGCTGTAAAGGTAGCTTGCTGGAGGCATTGTTTGGTGGAAAGCTGTATCGAAAACAGCAACCGAAACAACATCTGGTAAAATTTTGCGGAATGCTTTAATACCAGTAACGTTCGCTGGGTTATGAAGCGGCGCAAGTTCGGATAATGCTTCAATATCTTTAATTACTTGATCATCAATATAAACGGATTCAGGGAATTTTTCTCCACCATGAACTACGCGGTGACCAATTCCAGTGATTTCATCGTAAGAACCGATAACTTTGTGGTTAATTAATTTTTCAAGTAGCATTTGAACAGCAATTTCATGGTCAGGAATATCAATAATTTCTTTGATTTTCTCTCCGTCTACAGTAATTGTGAAAATAGAATCTTTCAAACCAATTCTTTCTACAATCCCTGCTGTGATAACACGTTCAGATGGCATATCATATAATTGGAATTTCAGTGAAGAACTTCCGGCGTTAATTGCAATCGTTTTTTCCATTTTATTTTTGTCAATTCCTTCCATTATTGTTTCCTCTTGAACCAGTTCTCTATTTCAGCTAAAATCGGCGCGGTTACGCTCGGATCAGTCAGTGAAGAGAGATTGGCCAGTAAAACTTCTTTTGGCGGCTTTACATTTACATCCGCTTTTTGTAAAATCAAGATGCTTTTTCGTGCTTGTTCAGTCTTAAACAGTGTTTCGGGCAATTTAATAATTCCCTCGATATGACCGTTTTTCTTGATAAACTTGTCCACCTTAGCAAAGTCACTAGTCCCAAACATTGCGTCAGGTACCAAGAAGAATAGATATCCTCCCGGCTTTGTGTAGCGCATTCCTTGTTCGATAAACAAGAAATGTGCAAATGAATGCCCTTCTTCACGGCAAAGTTCAAATGTTTTCGCATTTTCGTCATCCGGATAGTAACCAACTGGCAAATCACTAATCACGACATCCACTGGATCCACTAATAAATTAGCTAGTCCGTCTTGATGAAGTAACGTCATTTTTTGTCGCTGTAAATCCGCGCCTACTAATGCAAGCGAAATAAGCAAATCATCTACATCCACACCACTCGCATGAACTTCTACATTGCCTTTTAATTCTAGTTGATTAATCACGGTAGTTAAAAGGTTTGCAGTTCCACAGGCTGGATCCAAAATAGAAACATTTTTCTTCTTTTGAATCACTTTTTCAAGTAAATATGCCACAATAAAACCAATCGAATCTGGTGTCATTTGGTGATTGACTTGAATACCATGTTTCATGCCTTTAAGTAGTGCTAATTGAAGACCTTTGCGGATTTCTTCATTTGAGAAATTTTCGAGTTCGATACTTTCGTAAGACTCTTGTAATTTCAATTGTTTTTCAGAAGACAACTCTTCTTTTTGTAAAACTTCTTTTTGAAACAGATTTTCTCCTGTTTCATAAACCGCTTCCAAATAGCTTATTTCAAGCTCATTTTGCAAGATAATAGCTGTATTATCAAGCACTTGAAATAATTCTTGCGTTGCTTCATTTGCCAAAAGTAACACCTCGAATTTTTATCATTACTAACACCACCAAACATTATACAGTATTTCCAAAGAATGTGAAAGGATTTTCTGTAGTAAAATGTGAAATAACTGCTGGAAAGATTTAATTATAATTAGTACAGTTTGTTTTTAGTAGTAATACAGAAAAAAAGCCTTCCCTTTTACAGGAAAGCTTTAGTAATTTATGCTTTTTTTGCTGCTTCTATTGCGGCTTCGTAATTTGGATGATCGCTGCCTTCTGGTACCACTTCGGCATAGACGATTTCCCCTGCTGCATTTACAACAAATACGGAACGCGCTAGTAAGCGAAGTTCTTCCATAATGACACCATACGCTTCTCCAAAAGAAAGATCGCGGTGATCAGATAAAGTAATCGCATTCGGTAAACCTTCCGCTGCACACCATTTCTTTTGCGCAAATGGTAAGTCAACAGAAATCGTTAAGACAACTGTGTTATCTAAATTGCTTGCTTCTTCATTAAATTTACGTGTTTGTGTGGAACAAACGCTTGTATCAATGGAAGGAACAACGCTGATAAGTCTCACTTTCCCGTCATAATCATGCAATGTTACTTCTTCTAAATCTCTGTTAACCACTGTGAAGTTTGGCGCTTTATCGCCGACTTTTCTTTCCGTGCCTACGAGTGTAACTGGATTATGTTTAAATGTTACTTGAGTCATTTTTTCTTCCTCCTTTAAATGAAAGCTTCTATTCCATTTTAAAGAAGAAGTAGCTGATAAGCTATTTTTTTGCTCCATTTGCCCATTTTTCATCTAGTTCTAAGTAGCCCATGTGGACGACAGAGGTCGATTCAAAGAAATCAGCAATACCTTGTTTGTTTGGTGTAAACGCACAAACCACGTATAAAGGCCAAACGATTTTTAAGACAAAACGCATTACGCCTTCTCGAAACAACACATTTAACCACGTTAGTTTCGTACCATCTAATTTGACCACACGAAGTCCAAACAGCATTTTTCCAAGTGTTTGTCCAAAAAGCTTCGTTGATAAGACAAAATACGCTAGAAAAATGATAGTTGTTATGATCCAATAAAATGTGAAGAAACTATTGTCCATCCCGATGCCAGCAATGCGTAAAATCGGATTAATAAGAATTCCCTTTAAGGCTGCAATGGCAATTAAATCAACTAAATAAGCTAAGAATCGGATCCAAAATCCCGCAAAATATTGCTTAGGAATCGCTTCTTCTTTCGGAATAGGTGGTTCATAATGATAGACTTGGCGTTTGTTTTCAAAAGCAACTTGCTCATTAGCCATTGGCGCCTCTCCTCTCACATTATTCTCCATATAAATACATCATTCTTGGCGCTTTTAGTGTGCCGGTTAATTTGATTAGTTGGGAAATATCTGCATTTTGACCAGAGAATTTTTGTGCAGCTACAGAGAATAGCGAGCTAAAGTCTTCTGGTGCACTATATTCGATAACGGTTGCATCTGATAGGTTTGCGTCTTTTTTCAGCGCCTCTAAGGCATCTTCTTGGTAACCAAATTCATCAATCAAGCCATTTTCTTTTGCTTGGCGGCCATCGTAAATCCGACCATCTGCAATTTTACGAACTTGTTCTACCGGCATGTCACGGCCTTTTGCCACAACTTTAACGAATTCATTGTAAGAGTCATCAATCATTGACTGCATAATTTTCTTCTCTTCGTCTGTCATTGGTCTTGTCGGGCTCATAATATCTTTATAGTCACCGCTTTTAATTGTGTTATCAGAAACCCCTAGTTTTTTCATTAATTCACTGTAGTCATAGCTTTGCATAATAACACCAAGCGAACCAGTCAGCGTTTCTTTACTTGCAAAAATCTTGTCGGCTGGTGCAGAGATATAATATCCACCCGATGCCGCCATACTCCCCATGGAAACATAAATTGGAATATTTCGCTCTTTTTTAATTTGTAAAATTTTATCCCGGATTTGTGCGGATTCCATAACGCCGCCACCCGGTGAATTAACATACAACAGTACGCCTTGGATAAGGTCATCATTTCTCACTTGTTCTAATTCTTGCATGAAAAGTGAATGATTATAGCCTGTATCGCTAAATAAAGAACCAGCATCTCCTGTATCTTGAATAGTTCCGTCTACAGATAGTACTGCGATTGTATCCATTCCACCTTCTTCAATTACCGTTTCAGTTAATTCACCTGTATCCGCGAATAAACTTTCAGCAAATGTTAGATTACCCTCTTCCTCTGAAGCAAATTGACTTGATGTAAACTTTGCTAATGCACTTACAATTAAAAGTGCACAAACAATTCCTAGTGCAATCCATCTTTTAGCGTTCATTAAATTCTCCCCTTTTTTCTTTTTATATACTGTAATAATACCAGTATCGTTTATTTTGCACAAACTTTCTTTTAAATTGTGTCCCATTTCACTTTTTTACTAATGAAGAAAGAAATTGCTTCTAAGTCATGTTATAATAAGTTTGTTGATTAAAATTGGATTCTGGAGGGACAACTAACATGGCAAAAACTATTTTTTATTTTTCCTATCGCAAAACAGAAGAATTACATGCAAAAGCAAAAGAATTGAAGAAAATTACGACTGATTATGGATATGAATTAACAGACGACTATCAAAAAGCGAACGTTATTATCAGTATTGGTGGCGACGGTGCTTTTCTTAAATCCGTAAGAGAAACCGACTTCCGTCAAGATTGTTTATATGCAGGAATTGCGCTAACAGAACAATTAGGTCAATACTGTGATTTCCATATTAATCAATTGGACGAAATCATCAAAGCAGCTATTGAAGATCGTTGGTTAGTACGTCGTTATCCAACTATTTATGGAACAGTAAATAATACCAAAGCATTTTATGTATTGAATGAATTTAACATTCGTTCTTCTATCATCAGAACGCTTACGATGGATCTTTATATTAATGATTCTCACTTCGAAACGTTCCGTGGCGATGGAATGGTTATCTCGACACCAACAGGAAGTACTGCTTATAATAAATCTGTCAATGGTTCAATCGTGGACCCACTTCTTCCATCTATGCAAGTAAGTGAACTGGCTTCTATTAACAATAACAAATTCCGTACGCTAGGTTCTTCTTTCATTCTTAGTCCAAAACGTAAACTACGTATTGAGATTTCGTCTGAAGAAGGAAATAATGAGTTCCCAATGATTGGAATGGACAGCGAAGCACTAAGCATTCAACACGTTCATGAAGTAAACTTAGAAGTAGGCGACCGTTTTATCAATATTATCAAACTGCCTAAAAATTCTTTCTGGGATAAAGTGAAACGTAATTTCTTATAATAAAAAAAGTCTGGCGTACATGCCAGACTTTTTTTTATTTTGTCTCCAATATTGCAGCGAGTAAAGCTTTTTGCGCATGAAGTCTATTTCCCGCTTGTTGATAAATGACCGAGTGCTCGCCATCAATAATTTCTGTTGTTACTTCTTCTTCCCGGTGCGCCGGTAAACAATGCAAGAAATGATAATCAGGTTTGGCAAAACTAGTTAGTTCTGCGTTTACTTGATATTTTTCACCAAAATCAGCCAAACGTTTGGCATTTTCATCTTCTTGACCCATACTTGTCCAAACATCCGTATAAATAAAGTCTGCATCCGTAACCGCCAACTTTGGATCTTCGGTTACAAAAATGGTAGCACCGCTTTGCTCCGCCAATTTTTCTGCAGTAGCGAGAATCGACGCGTCGACCTCATACCCTTTTGGCATTGCTAGGCGTATATCTACACCAACCATAGCACTGGCTAAAAGCAGCGAGTGACAAACATTGTTCCCATCACCGATATACGCTAGTTTGACACCTTCCAGCTGGTCTTTCCATTCATAAATAGTCATTAAATCAGCCAGCGCCTGACATGGATGATGCAAGTCGGTTAAACCATTAATAATTGGGATTTTCGCATGATACGCCAGTTCTCCCACTTTCTCATGGCTAAATGTCCGGATCATAATCGCATCAATATATTCTGACATCACATGCGCCGTATCTTTAATCGGCTCTCCACGCCCGATTTGTAATTCCTTCGAACTCATTACAATCGCTTGCCCACCTAGCTGCAAAATTCCTGCTTCAAAAGAAACCCGCGTTCTAGTAGAAGGTTTATCAAAAATCATTCCTAAAATTTTCCCGCTTAAAATATGGCTATAATGCGCCGGATTTGTTTTCATCGCTACCGCTAGCTTAATAATATCGGTCAGCTCTTCCTTATTCCATTCAAGCAAACTCAGCATATCTTTGCCTGTCGTATTGTTTTTCGCATACATCGTCATCCCTCTTCACTCCCAATCAATTGGTTTTCCAAAACACTTTTCAATAAAGTCACTGCTTGATCCATTTCCTCGTAACTGACTGTTAAAGGAGGTAAAATTCGCAGTACGTTTGGCCCAGCTGTTAGTATTAGCAATCCTCGCTCGCGTAGTTCTGTGACAACTGGCTCTGCTGCGCTTTCAAGTTCGATTCCCACCAGAAAACCCGCGCCACGTATTGCTGACACATTATCCAGCGTCTCAAAATGCTCCTCTAGCAAGTTTCTAAAATAGTCTGCTTTGGCATTTACTTCTTCTAAAAATCCCGCTTGCTTCATTGTTAGCAATATTTCTTTTGCAACAGCCAGTGCTATTTTATTCCCACCAAAAGTAGATCCGTGGCTCCCCGGCCCAAAAGCGCTACTTAAACTTGATTTCCCAACCATCGCTCCAATCGGCAAGCCATTTCCTAGGCCTTTTGCTAAAGTGAAGATGTCTGGATCTAAGCCAATTTGTTCAAAACCATAGAGCGCGCCTGTTCTACCTAGCCCGGTTTGAACTTCATCGATAATTAATAGTGCACCCACTTTTTTGCAGAGCATTTGAACTTCTAGCAACCATGCCGCATTTGCCGGAATGACACCACCTTCACCTTGAATAACTTCTAGCATGACAGCCGCTGTATTTTCGTCTATTTCAGCTCGGAAAGCTTCGATGTTATTGTAAGGAACGTATGTAAATCCGGGAACAAGTCCTCCGAAATCTTGATGGATTTTTGCTTGACCGCTGGCTGACATTGAACCAAACGTGCGCCCGTGGAAAGACTTTTCAAATGTAATAATTTTTTCTTTCCCTGTATGCTTTCTCGCTAATTTAAGAGCAGCTTCATTCGCCTCTGTTCCACTATTACAAAAGAAAACTAGCTTCTCTTCGCCCGCGGTGATTAATTCTGCCACGTTATCTTGCAAAGCACATTCGTATAAATTCGAGGTGTGCCAAATATTCGCTAATTGTAATTGAATCGCTTCTAAAACATTTTCTGGGCAATGACCTAAGTTACAAACAGCGATGCCGCTAGTGAAATCAAGGTAAGTTTGGCCATTTGCATCTGTGACAATGGTGCCAGAGCCTTTGACTAAATCAATAGGAAATCTATTGTACGTGGGAAAAACATGTTTCATCCAATCGCCACCTCGCTTTTTATTTTTGTACCTGTTGTTTGGAGTGAGTCTGTGATGATTACTTGTCCAACCCCATTTTCGGCGGCAAAAGCGGCACTAGCTAATTTAGGAATCATTCCGCCTTTTATCACACCAGTTGTTTGTAATTTGTCTATTTCTACTGAAGCTATTTCATTGATAATTTCTGAGCCGTTTTTGACACCTGGGACATCCGTTAGTAGATAGAGAGCTTCTGCGTTTAATGCGCTGGCCACTTCACAGGCAGCTGTATCAGCATTGACGTTTAGCCAATCATGCTCGCTATTTATTCCGAGTGGTGCGATGACAGTAATAATATTTTCCCCAAGCAGTTGTTCGATTAAGTCTGTTTTCACTTTGGTAATTTTACCGACAAATCCTAAGTCCTTGTCGCTCACTCGGTCCGCCTCTAGTAAACCTGTGTCGCCAGCATTTAAGCCGATGACGGAAATAGCTCGCTTTTGAAAAGCGGTTGTAATAGCGGGCTGAACTTGGCCAATCAAAACCATCTTTGTTACTTCTAGGGCTTGTTTATTCGTTATGCGCAAACCCTTTTTCGTTTCTACAGGGATATCGAGAGCTTCCATCATTTTTGTTATATAATGCCCGCCACCGTGGACGAGGACGATTTTCTTATCCGCAGCTTGCCACTCTGTAATTTGTTGAAAAAAATCTTCTGTTAAATTGTCACTTGCGACGCCGCCTAATTTTATGACTATTGTGTTCTCCATCATTGTCCCTCCTTACGTCCGGTAACAGGCGTTGATTTTGACGTATTCGTAACTTAGATCGCAACCCCATGCCGTTCCTGACTCAAGGCCGATATGAAGGTCGACTTCGATAACAATATGTTCTTCTTCTAGATAAGCATCCAGCGCTTGTTGATTAAAAATGGTTTGGCTACTATGATTCAGTATTTCAATGCCGCCAATTTTAATCGTAATATTATCTGGCGCAAAACGACCACCCGAGTAACCAATCGCGCAAATAATCCGTCCCCAATTGCCATCTCCGCCAAAAGCCGCCGTTTTCACAAGACTGGAAGATACGATTTTCTTAGCAATCATTCTTGCATCTTCTGTTTTAGTAGCCCCGTTCACTTGGACCTCGATTAGTTTCGTTGCGCCTTCCCCGTCACGCGCGATACTTTTAGCCAAATGCTCTGTGACCGCTTGAAACATATCTGCAAATTTTTCAAAGTCGGCTGTTCCTTCTTGAAGTTGCGGATTTTGCGCACAACCATTCGCCATGACTATCACCATATCATTCGTCGATGTGTCGCCATCCACGGTTATTTGATTGAAAGTTTTATCTACTTTTATTTTTAGTAATTTTTGCAATAATTCAGCTGGAATAGCGGCATCGGTCGTAATAAAAGCGAGCATGGTCGCCATGTTTGGATGAATCATTCCCGACCCTTTCGCAACGCCCGACATCGTAACTACTTTGCCACCAATTTCTGTTTGAAAACTAATTTGTTTTTGAAACGTATCGGTCGTTAAAATCGCTTCTTCAAAATCAGCCGCATTTCCCGTTTGTTTTTCTAGCATATCGATTCCCGCGATTATTTTGTCCATTGGTAGCATATCGCCAATAATCCCAGTTGAAGCAACCGCGACAGAATCAAGCGGAATTGCGAGGTTTTCTGCTGTTTTCGCCCGCATCGCAAGTGCATCTAACATCCCTTGATTTCCGGTACAAGCATTGGCATTCCCGCTATTCACAATAATCGCTTGCAACTCGGCGCTATTTTGAAAAGAATCTTTCGTCACAAAAATGGGTGCGGCTTGCATTTGATTCATCGTATAAACAGCGGCAGAATTTGCTGGAACTTCTGAATAAATCCAACCAATATCATTTCGTTTTCTTTTAAGCCCTGCATGCTTTCCATCCGCGTAAAAACCTTTTGGCGAGGCGATATTTCCTTTAATAAGTTTCATTTTAGCTTTCCCCTTTCACGGATAGACTGGAATAAATCCTAATCCGTCACTTTCAGCAAAATTCGCCATGATATTTAAATTTTGAATGGCTTGACCAGCCGCTCCTTTGACTAAATTATCAATGACAGAAACAATCGTAATTACATTCGTTTTTTCGTTATAAGCAAGTCCGATGTCGCAGTAATTCGATGCGGTTACTTGCTTGACAGTCGGGTAAATATTTTCTGCTTGAATTCGGACAAATGGTGCATTTTCGTAGGTGGATTCGTAAAGTATATGTAGATCTTTCTGGGTGATTGGCTTTTTCGGTTTAACGTAGATGGTTGTGAAGATTCCTCTTGTGATGGGAATTAACGAGGTGGAAAACTGGATTGCCGGGATACTTTCATCCCATTTAGTAAGTTGTTGCATAATTTCTGGAATATGTTGATGAGAATTCATTTTGTAAAGTGTCATGTTTTCATTTGTTTCTGTGAAATGCGTACTTGCGGATGGCACTTTCCCTGCTCCGGAAATACCTGATTTCGCATCTACAATAATTGATGTTGGATCAATTAGCTGATTTTTCACGAGTGGTGCTAATCCGAGCAAAGTTGCTGTTGCATAGCATCCTGGATTGGCAATAAATGTCGTTTTTTTATTTTCGCGAAATTCAGCTAAACCATATTCTGCTTTATCTATATAATTCTTAGGCGCTGCGCTTTTGCCGTACCATTTTTCGTAAAGCCTATTATCTTTCAATCGAAAATCTCCGGATAAATCAATCACGTTCATTCCTGCATCTACATATGGCAAGGCAATATCTTTGGCGATTCCTGAGGGTGTAGCGATAAAAACCGTTTCACTTTTTTCGATGATTTCTGTTGGATTTATTTTCTCTAAGGGGCTAGCTTCTAAATCTTTTAAATGCGGATAAAAGTTTGCGAGTATGGCTGATTGTGTGGAAAAGCTATGTAACGTTACGATGTCGACAGAAGAATGTTGGTGGAGTAAGCGAATTAACTCCAGTCCACCGTACCCTGTCGCTCCAATAATGGAAACTTTCATCCTAACCCCTCCCGTTAATTATTAAATGATACTTTTCATTATAATGATGTATATTTATAATGTCAAATGGTTTTTTATTAATTTATAAAACTATTTTATGCATTTTTAGTTATTTTTTTATGTATATAATATACAAAAACCGTTTACCCTAAAAAAGGATAAACGGTTAATCTTAAAATAAATCAGCAAATTCATCTTTCACTTGCTCAGTTTCAGCAATATTAACAGAAATCGTTTCGATATTGTCTAAAGCTTTTGCAATTAACGCATCAAAATCGGTGAAACTTTCATAATGCTCGATTTTATCTAGTTTTGGTTTTGTTTTTGGTGATGGTGGTGTAAAAATCGTACAGCAATCTTCAAATGGTTGAACTGATAAATTATACGTATCAATTTTTTGCGCGATTTGAATGATTTCATTTTTATCCATGGAAACAACTGGACGAATGATCGGCGTTGCTGTTACGGCATTAATCGCTAGCATACTTTCCAATGTTTGACTGGCAACTTGCCCTAAACTTTCGCCATTAACAATCGCTAAACCATTTCTTCTCCGGCGAAGTTCATCTGTAATACGAAGCATCATTCGGCGAGTAACAGTCATGATAACACTTTCTGGAATTTGCTGCTTGATAACTTCTTGAATTTCTGTAAATGGAACGATGTGCATTTGTACTTGTCCGCTATATTTAGCTAGTTTTGCTGCTAAATCAATTGCTTTTTGTTTGGCTTGTTCGCTCGTGTATGGCGGACTATGGAAATGAACTGCTTCAATTTCGACGCCACGTTTCTGCGCTAAATATCCAGCAACTGGGCTGTCAATTCCGCCAGAAAGCATTAACATCGCACGGCCTGATGAGCCAACTGGAAGACCAGCTGCACCAAGAATCGTCCGACATGATAAAAATACGCCTTCTTTACGAACATCAATCGTTAGTTTTACATCCGGATTTTTAACATTGACCGTTAAATCTTCCATATTTTGTAATACATACGCACCGATTTCTTGGTTGATTTCATTAGAATCGAGCGGAAATTCGCGGTGGCTACGTCTTGCCGCCACTTTAAAAGTTCCATTTTCCTCGTGCGCATCTTGAACTAAAGCAAGCGCCGCCTCTTTCACTTCGTCTAAATCTAAATTAACACGAACGGCTGGACTAAATGATTGAATCCCGAAAATCGGTTTCAACCGCTCTTCTGCAAGCTGATAATCTGCGCCATTTAAAATAATATACATTCGGTCGCGTTCCCCGTGAATGCGTACTTCTGGCAAATCTTTCATTGCGCGTTTCACATTTTGCGCCAGTTTCGTCACAAATTGTTTTCTGTTTTTCCCTTTAGTAGATAACTCTCCGTATCTAATTAACATACGATCAAATTCCAATTTATTTCACCACTTTATTTAGATTTTCAATAATTTCTTGCAGTTTTTGTATAAAAATTTTCGCTTCAGATAAACGGTTTTCAAAAGATAAACTCACACGCACTGCGCCAGTTGCTTCTTCGTCCGTTACTCCCATCGCTTTTAATGTGCTGCTTGCTAGTTTTTGCTTAGATGAACAAGCACTCGTTGTAGAAATGTAAATCTCTTCTTTTTCTAAGGCATGGACAAGGATTTCGCCGCGATGCCCTTTTGCTGAAAAACAAACGATATGCGGTGCCGCAACACTTTGTTTCGTATGAACTGTCATGTCAGGCATTTGAGCAATTTCCGTTAGTAAATAATCGCGAATCGCGATTAGTTCTGGTTTTTTCGGCTCATTTTCTAGCGTCAGTCTTAATGCTTTTGCAAGCGCAACACTTCCCGCCAGATTTTCCGTTCCACTACGATAGCCCATTTCCTGACCACCACCAAGAATTTCCGGATGCAAATGTACATTTTTCCGTTTAAAAAGCACGCCGGTTCCGCGTAAAGCATGAAATTTATGCCCGGAAAAAGTCAGTAAATCAATCGCAGCTGCATCGAGCTTGAGCGGAATCTTCCCAATGCCTTGAACGAAATCGACATGAAAGAAAGTTTGTTCACGGCGCGCGAGAATTTCGCCAATTTCTTGCAGCGGCTGGATACTTCCGACTTCATTATTCACACCCATAATCGACACTAAAATTGTTTCATCCGTGAGCGCAGCTTTTAACGCATCTAGCTTAATTACGCCATTTTTATCTACTTGCAAATACGTTACAGAAAAACCAGTTTGTTCGAGTTCTTCCATTACAGTACGCACAGACGGATGTTCGATGCTAGAAGTAATAATATGTTTCCCACGATTTTGGTAACTATAGGCAATCCCTTTAATCGCTAAATTATTCCCTTCCGTTCCACCAGATGTAAAAATAATTTCTTCTGGTAAGGCGTCCAGCATTGTCGCGATTTGTTTCCTTGAAGTATCAAGCAGCTCTTTCGACTTAGCACCAAAACGATGAAGCGAAGAAGGGTTCGCAAAATAATTACTTGCTACTTTTGTATATGTTTCAAGTACGGCAGCATTCGGTTTCGTTGTCGCACTATTATCGAAATAAATCATAAAAACTACATTCTCCTCCCCAATATTCCACTCTCCATTTTATCATAATTCCGATACTTTCCAACTACTATTTTCATAAAAAAACAGGATTCCTATTATTATAATAGAAATACCTGCTTTTACGATTTTATTCGATATCATCAACGCTTACTTGTGAACTATAAGCTTTTTCTACTTTTTTAAAAGCACCCGTCTCGACTTTTTCTAAGGCCGTTACTGCAATTTCAAGTGCTTTTTTATACTGATAATCGTTGTAGAAATGGTTTTCTGCTTGCACTAGCTCGTCTGCCAGTTCTTTGTTACGCAACCGGTAACGATTCGCATATTGGATAACATGCTCGACTAGGCGCACATTTTCCATCATTTCTTCCGCTTTTTCCGTTAAATGGATTAAATCTTCTTCCGCAATGCGCCAATCCTGGCTCACAGCTTTCATATTCAACGGTTTTTCTTCTAAACGTTTCTCCAGCGTATCAATAGATTCACCCATATGTTCCCGAAGCGATAAGTACTCTTCTGGAAGACCTGGCAAACGTTCTCGTTCCATTTTGCGATCGAGTGTGACAATCGCGCGGCGCATCCGCTCAGCATCATCACGTGCTTCTAATTCATCTTTGCGAAGTGAACGTAATTCCTCTGCAAAATTATCTTGTTCAGCACTAATCGTAATAAGCGATGCATCAATTTCTTTTAACGTATCTTGGGCAGCCGAGTAAGCAATCTCCCCACTAGCAATTAACGTAGTAAGTTGCTCGAAGTTTTCTTTTGCTTCACTTAATTTAGCGCTTGTTTTCAAATAAATTGCTAAATCATCTTCCGCAACATGATACGTCTGTTTTACTTCTGTAATTTGTTCCGCAAGTGCATCTGAAACCAAATTTTGGCGTTGCAACTTATCGGAAGTCGGGCTATGATTTTCTTTCACGAAATGACGCGCTTCCGCTTCATGTTCTAGCGTATCATAAAACAATTCGATTTCATTATGTAATTCCTCTATTCCTTGTTCAGCTTCATCCAGATCAAGGTTAATTACATTTCGTTTCATTTTATCAATTTGATTTTTCATTCGAGCAATTTCTTTATCCAATTCCATTTGTGCTAAATAATAACCTTTTCGCACCATTTCTTCATAACCAGCTCGAAGTTTATTCATTTCTTCTGGCAAAATGGTATCCGTTTCATGCAATAAGGACGGAATTCGTTCCATTTGGGCATCGATAACTTGCATTTCTTTTTGAACGACGATAACGATTTCGCGTGCTTCTAAATGATCACCTTGATCCGTTAATAAATCATAGTTATTCAAGCTTTCTGAAAGGTCCGTTAGTTTCGCTTCAACATAAGGTAGTGTATCCCCTAGTTTAAATCCTCTAGTTAAAACTTCCCGGCGAAGCTCCGCAAATTTTTCTTTTGTCGCGCGGCTTTCTTTGGCATTTTTCTCTTCACTAATAAGTAATTCTTTTAGTCCACCGAGAATTTGATCCATTTGTTTTTCAATTACAACGAGCATTTGCTCAATATCATTTTCGGCGTATGTAGCAGAACGGAATTTATAACGGTCTGTGTTCATCTCTGCTTCTAATAATACTTCTTCTAAATCAGGAAATAATCTTGTTTCAATTTCATCCCAGGACGAACGCCATGATTCAAAAAGCGCCTCTGTCTGACCTGTCAGCTTTAATTTTTTCACTTTTGAAAGTTCATCAATAACCGGCCGCTCTCTGAGTTTAATCTTTTTCTCTTCTAACTCGTTTATTCTTTGGTAATGTTTTCTTTTTAATATGTAGCCTGCACCAATGACTGCAATTACTACGATAATAAAGCCGATTAACATGTAGTACATCCAAAATCCTCCCATCAACGTTAACTTGTGAAAGAAAAACAGCCACACTCGTGCTGCTCATACATTTTTTCAATTATGTACATCTTTCCATATGTAGTATATTTTTTTCCTCATTTTCAGTTCATTATACACATCTTTTATTTTACCACGATTTCCCTAGAATTACTTGCGTTTAGCGAAATTTTTTTTGGAGCAAGTGAAATCTACTCTATCCTGAAACAAATTTCCCGAAATCCCTTGCCGTTCATGCTATACTAAAGACATTATTTGAAAAGAAATGTGGGGATAAAAAATGATTGAAATCCAAAAAATGACTGGTACAAAAGAAGAAAATTACGCGCTTGCTTTAAAACAAGTACAAGCGATGATTGCTGGCGAACCGAATGTAATTGCTAATTTGAGCAATGTTTCTTCTATATTAAATCAAGCACTTTCTGATATTAATTGGGTTGGGTTTTATTTACTCGAAAAAGAAACAAATCAATTAGTACTCGGCCCCTTCCAAGGACTTCCTGCCTGCATTCGCATTCCACTTGGTAAAGGTGTATGTGGCTCTGCTGCCGCTGACCAAAAAACTTATCTAATAGAAAACGTTCATGACTTCCCTGGCCATATCGCTTGTGACGCGGCTTCTAATTCAGAAATCGTTCTACCAATCGTGAAAAATGGGCAGTTGCTCGGTGTCCTTGATATCGATAGTCCAAGCTTTAACCGTTTCGATGAAGTAGATCAATTATGGCTAGAAAAAATCCGTGATGCGATTACGCTTGAAATACCTAATGAAATCAATTGACAAGCGACCAGTAACTATACTATACTGGAAGATGTGTAAAATGCAGCTTGAGTAAAATGAATGAGTGTGTTGTTTACCCCCAGATTTAATTCTGTGGTATATCGCGTAACCGGCGGCTGCTATGGTGATGGTATATGAAGGTAAACTGCCCTGATTAGGTTTTACGTCACGTTTGTTTTATACCAAAAACAAATAAAAGGAGGAGTCTCTTATGGCTCGTTATACAGGTCCAAGCTGGAAAGTTTCCCGTCGTTTAGGAATTTCACTTTCTGGAACAGGTAAAGAATTAGAGCGTCGTCCGTATGCTCCAGGTCAACACGGCCCAACTCAACGTAAAAAAATCTCAGAATATGGTTTGCAACAAGCTGAAAAGCAAAAATTGCGTCATATGTACGGATTAACTGAACGTCAATTCAAAAACACGTTCAACAAAGCTGGTAAATTACAAGGTAAACATGGTGAGAACTTCATGATCTTACTAGAACAACGCCTTGATAACATCGTTTACCGTCTTGGTCTTGCTCGCACTCGTCGTGCAGCTCGTCAACTAGTAAACCATGGCCACATCACTGTAGATGGCAAACGCGTAGATATCCCTTCTTACCAAGTTTCTGTTGGTCAAGTGATTTCTGTTCGTGAAAAATCTGCTAAAAACTCTGCAATCGCTGAAAGCTTAGAAGTTTCAAGCTTCGTGCCTGAATACGTAACTTTCGATGCAGAAAAACTTACTGGTTCACTTAACCGTCTTCCAGAACGTTCTGAACTTGCTGCTGAAATCAACGAAGCATTTATCGTAGAATTCTACAGCCGTTAATTAGAACTAAAAGCCTTACAATTCATGACTTCGGTCGTGGTTGTAAGGTTTTTTTATGCACAAAAAAGCACTCGCCTTAAAAACGAGTGCTTTTCTTCTTATTTATAAGAAACTAAGAAATATTTTTTCTTCCCGCGTCTTACAATCGTAAATTTATTTTCAATCCGATCACTTGCATCCATGATTTTTTCTAGATTTTGTTGACGTTCACCGTTAATGTAGATAGCTCCATTGCCCACGTCTTCCCGCGCTTGACGTTTCGAAGGCTCAATTCCAAGAGTTACTAACCAATCCACTAAGTTAACTTCCGCTTCCTCTGCTACAAAAGTCGGAACATCTTTGAAGCCTTGTTCGATTTCATCCGCAGTAAGTGCTTTTACATCCCCACTAAATAATGCTTTTGAAATTTTGAGTGCTTGCTCTAAAGCTTCTTCACTATGCACAAATTTGGTCATTTCTGCAGCTAATGTTTTTTGAGCTGCTCGCAAATGAGGTTCTGTTTCCACTTGTTTCGCTAATTCAGCAATTTCCGCTTCTGTTAAGAACGTAAAGTATTTCAAGTATTTCACGACATCACGATCATCGGTGTTAATCCAAAATTGGTAAAACTCATACGGCGTCGTTTTTTCAGGGTTTAACCAAATCGCGCCACCCTCTGATTTACCAAATTTCGTTCCATCCGCTTTTGTTAAAAGTGGAATCGTTAAACCGAACGCCTTCGCATTTTCGCCTTGTTTTTTACGAATTAAGTCTAGCCCAGCTGTAATATTCCCCCACTGATCACTACCACCAATTTGCAGACGACAATCATTAAATTCATATAAGTGATTAAAGTCCATCGCTTGTAAAATTTGGTAAGCAAACTCCGTAAAGGAAATCCCTACTTCTAAACGACTAGCAACGATATCTTTAGAAAGCATCGTGTTTACATTGAATTCTTTTCCGTAATCACGTAAGAAATCAAGAATACTTACATCTTTCGTCCAGTCATAGTTGTTTACCATGCTCGCTGCGGAATCACCTTCAAAATCAAAAATCTTCCCAAGCTGTACGCGTAAACTTTCTACGTTTTTACTAATTTGCTCCATTGATTGTAGTTGACGCTCTTCTTTTTTACCACTAGGGTCCCCAATTGTGCCTGTCGCTCCACCAACTAAAATAATTGGACGGTGCCCAGCATTTTGGAAACGACGTAAAATCATAAACGGAATTAAATGACCAATATGCATCGAATCTCCCGATGGATCAATCCCGCAGTATAAAGAAATTTGTTTTTCTTCCACCCATTTACGTAAACCTTCTTCATCTGTTTGTTGGTAAATGGCTCCGCGCCACTCTAACTCATCAATAATATTCATTTCAATCATTCTCCTTTTATTTTTGGACATAAAAAACGCCCCTCCGCCAAAAATTTAGCGAAGGGACGTATTAATTAACGTGGTACCACCCTACTTTTAGGAATAAATCCTACTTCAAAGAATAACGGCTCAACACCGGCCGCACCATTATCCTGTGCAGCGTGACTCCGGGATGTAATTCGTCCACTCATCTCTACTAGTTTCCACCAACCACTAGCTCTCTAAGAAAAAGAATAAGCAACTACTTCGTCCGTTCATAGTCATTTTCGTTATGAAAAGTATACATACATTTATAACATACCGTCAAAAATGATGTCAACTCTTTTATTTTTCTTTCGTTGTTCCACGTAGTTTTTCGCTATGTGGTAAGATTACTGTTTTTTCGTCTACTTCTTCGCTTGTCATTAATTTAGTCAGCAAGCGCATGGCTACTGCACCAATATCATATAAAGGTTGCACGATAGTAGAAAGTTGCGGACGTGACATCAAAGTTAATTTTGTATTATTGCTTGTCATCACTTCTAATTCTTCTGGAACTTTAATCCCAGCATCCAGTGCCGCATTCAAAATACCAATAGCTAATTCATCATCCGCTACTACTACAGCATTTGGTTTTTTAGCTAAGGCACTTAATTCTGCCCAAACTTTTACGCCTGCATTGTAGTTGTATTTTGCTTCGATAATGTAATCTTCCTGGTAAGCAATGCCAGCTTCTTCTAACGCTTCTCTATAACCAGCCAATTTCATTTCGCGGTTAACTGGCTCATTTAGAGAACCACTTACAAATGCGATTTGCTTATGACCATTTGCTACAAAACGTTGCACTGCTTCTTTAGTTGCTTGTTTGTAATCGATATTAACAGAAGCTAATTTGTTTTCCATATCAACTGCTCCAGCTAAAACGACTGGTGCAGGAGAACGGTCAAATTCTTCTTGTAATTGTGCTGAAATACGTTCGCCCATGTAAATAATACCGTCCACTTGTTTGCCAAGAAGCGTGTTTAGTACTTGAAGTTCTTTATCCTCATTTTCGTCCGAGTTGCTAAGGATAATGTTGTATTTGTACATCGTTGCAATATCTTCAATCCCACGTGCAAGCTCTGCATAAAACACGTTAGAAATATCTGGAATAATTACGCCAACCGTCGTTGTACGTTTGCTCGCTAGACCTCTAGCTACAGCGTTAGGACGATAACCTAATTGATTAATAACATCCAATACTTTTTTTCGTGTTACTGGTTTAACATTCGGATTGCCATTCACTACCCGAGATACCGTTGCCATAGAAACGTTCGCTTCACGTGCAACATCATAAATTGTTACATTCATCCCTATTCACTCTCCATATTCATTATTTTAACGGCTCTACTTACACCATTGTAAACGGAAACAAACTAGCCTTCCTTTAATAATACGATAAGTTTTTTCGATATGCAATTGTTTTCACTCTTTATTTTCATTTATTTTCATATCAAAACGGCATTATTTCTAGACATTATATACCATTACCATATCAGTGGTTTTCTCCAAAATAAAAAACCTTGGAATCCCAAGGTTTTTCACTTATTATTTAATTTTATGCGGAACCAAATTACTTGCTAAAATCGCATTCCAGAACTCTTCAAATTCAGGAATATCCATTTGTTGCGCAGAATCAGATAAGGCAACAGCTGGATCTGGATGAACTTCCGCCATAACGCCGTCTGCTTCAATTGCTAAAGCAGCTTTTGCACATGGAAGTAATAGATCTTTTCGACCAGTAGAATGCGTTACGTCAACCATAACTGGTAAATGCGTTTCTTTCTTCAAAATTGGAACAGCAGAAATATCTAATGTGTTTCTTGTAGCTTTTTCGTAAGTACGAATACCACGTTCACATAGAATAATTTTGCCATTTCCTTGTGACATAATATATTCAGCAGCACCGATGAATTCTTCAATTGTAGCAGATAAGCCACGTTTTAGAAGAATCGGTTTGTCGACACGACCGGCCGCTTTTAGTAATTCGAAGTTTTGCATGTTTCTTGCACCAATTTGAATAACATCGACATAATCAAGTGCTACTTCAATATCAGCTGGTGTAACGATTTCGCTAATAACGCCTAAACCGTATTCATCAGAAACACGTTTTAAGATTTTGAGTCCTTCTAAACCTAATCCTTGGAAGTCATATGGGCTAGTACGAGGTTTAAATGCCCCACCGCGAATAAGTTTTAAGCCTTTTGCTTTAATAGATTCAGCGACAGCAGCAACTTGTTCGTAAGATTCAACCGAACACGGGCCGAAAACAAATACTGGTTCGCCGTTTCCGATTGGTAAGCCTTTAACAGTAACAATCGTATCTTCTTTTTTATTTTTTCTAGAAACGAGTAATGCTTTAGAGTGATCATCTTCTTGAAGTTCTAATCCCGCTTTAAAAATTTCTTTAAATAATTTTTGAACCGTACTATCTTCAAAAGGTCCTTCATTTGCTGCAAGAATCGTGTTAAGCATTTCTCTTTCACGCAATGGATCAAAACGAAGAGAACCTTGTGTTCCTTTGATTTTGCCAATTTCTTGTACCAAATTTGCGCGTTTGCTAATTAATTCCAGCAAATCAATATTTAATTGATCCACCTGTGTTCTAAGTTCCTCTAAATTTGTATTAACCATTTTACTTCCACCCTTCTAAAAAATCTGCTCCAAGATTATGTTTCATTATAGAGGAAAACAGATAGTTTGTCACGAATCCACTTTTATACTTAATCGCTTTTAAGCATTAAAGTGAATAATGTAAAACTAATGTTAACACGTTTTGAAATAAATTACAAGCAGATAATTGCTTTTTCTCCTAATAAAAAAACAGCCCCGCAAGGCTGTTTTTTAAACTTACTTTATTTTACTTCTTTTTTAGCATCGGAAGCAATTTTTTTCGCTTCGTCTTTGCCTTCATCTACTGCTTTTTTTGCTTCATTTTTCGCTTTGTCTGCTGCTTTTTCTACATCATCTGCAGCGTCTTTTACTTCACTTTTTACTGCTTCTGCCGCTTTTTTAGCAGCTTCTTGGTTTTCTTCTTTATTTTGTGAAACGACTTCTTTCACTGCTTTGCTTTGTTTAGAAACTGTATCAGCTAATTTACCTGATTTATCTTTTACTACGTCTACGAATCCACCAGCGGAATCAACTAATTTATCTTTAGTTCCTTTGGCAACACCACTGATTTCGATACCTTTTTCATAAGCAACGTCTTTCCATTGGTTGCCTTTTTCTTTAATTGTATCTACTTGTGTATTTAAGTCTTCACGTAGTTCTTTACCTGATTTAGGGGCAAATAGTAGTGCTGCGGCTGAACCAACGATTGCACCAATTAAACCACCGATTAGAAAATCTTTTGTATTAATACCATCTTTTTCTGCCATGTTAAATCCCTCCAAATTATATTAGAAATTAGATTGTTCTGCCGCTTCTTTTGCGGCTTCTTTCGCTGCTTTATTCGCTTTCATTTTTTCTCTAAAAGAAAGAATTGAATTGCTAATTGAGACAGCTTGAGAAATCTTCGCTTCATTTTGTTCTACCTTGTTTGTTGCGAGTGTTGCTAGTTCGCGAACAGATTGACTTAATCCTAGTAAAGAAGTCCCAATGTCACCAACTGCATCAAAAACTGGATCCACTTTCGCTACTTTGCCATTTACATCTTCTAGAAGTGTATTGGTCTTATCAAGCAATTTTTGTGATTGCCCTGTAATCCCTTGTACTTCTACTGTTATTTTTTCTAACGACTTAGCTACCTCATCCATTGTTTGGGACGTTGATTTTAACGTTTTTCCCAAATAGATGGCAATAACTAAAAGCGCAATTGCGGCAATGAGCGCAGCAATATACAAGATTACTATCATCTATCCACACCTCCATATTCTTTTTTCTATACCCTGAGTATTCCCCTCTAAAACTTTCTTCCCTAATGAATCTATGTACAAAATGCAAAAAAGAAAAGGTATTAGCTTCATTTTAGCAAGTAACCGCCGAAAAATAAACTAATAAGAAAGAAACACGCTAATTTGTTGCAGAAGGTTGCTTTTGGCGTGATTTGGAGTAAAATAGATACAGGCTGCTTTTTTGCCCATTTTTAGTTAAAATTCAGGGAGGTAACAATATGAGAGATGCAAGAATCGAAAAATTAGCGCATAATTTAATCAACTATTCCGTCAAACTTGGCGCTGGAGAAAAAGTACTAATCGAAAACTTCGGTGTTCAAAAAGAACTAGTGATGGCTTTAGTGGAAGAAGCATACAAAGCTGGCGGTTTCCCGTTCGTTTCTTTAAAAGAGCCACAAATCGACCGTGCGATGATGCTCGGCGCTAACAGTGAACAATACGCGAAAATTGCTGAATTTGAAGGCAATGTAATGAAAGAAATGGATGCTTACATAGGTTTACGTGCTGGCGATAACATCAACGAAACATCTGATGTACCAGCCGATAAATTGAAAATCAACGGCGAAACAGTTGGTAAAATGCACTCAGATATTCGTGTCAAACAAACAAAATGGGTTGTTCTCCGTTACCCAAGCTCATCCATGGCACAACTTGCTAAAATGAGCACTGCTGGTTTTGAAGATTTCTATTTTGATGTATGTAACTTAGATTACGGAAAAATGAGCGACGCAATGGACGGCTTAGTAGAACTTATGAATAAAACAGATAAAGTACACTTAGTTGGACCAGGAACAGATTTAACATTTAGTATTAAAGATATTCCAGCGATTAAATGTGCTGGTGAAATGAATATCCCGGACGGCGAAGTATTTACTGCTCCAGTTCGTGATTCCATTAACGGAACACTTACGTATAACACGCCTTCTCCTTACCAAGGCTTTACGTTTGAAAATGTATCTTTCACCTTTAAAGATGGAAAAATTGTGGAAGCGACTGCTAACGATACAGCACGCATCAATAAAGTTTTAGATACAGATGAAGGTGCGCGCTTTGTTGGTGAATTCGCAATTGGTGTGAACCCGTTCATCCACGAACCAATGCAAGATATTCTGTTTGATGAAAAAATCGAAGGAAGTTTCCACTTTACACCTGGTCAATGTTATGACGAAGCATTTAATGGTAATCAGTCAGCGATTCACTGGGATCTTGTTAATATTCAACGTGCCGATTACGGTGGAGGCGAAATCTACTTTGACGATGTTCTAATTCGCAAAGATGGTATTTTCGTTCTTCCTGAATTAGCACCACTTAATCCAGAAAACTTAGTATAAAAAAAGCGCTTAGGAATTGATCCTAAGCGCTTTTCTTATTTAAACAATTGTTTTTTCACCTGGTTGCCAGTTAATTGGGCACAGGCCACCTGTTTGTAATGCTTGTAAAACTCGTAAAACTTCATCGACTTCACGGCCGATATTATTATGGTGAACCACTTCGTATTGAATTTCACCTTTTGGATTGATAATGAACAGGCCTCGTAACGCTACGCCCTCTTCTTCAATTAAAACACCGTAATCGCTTGCAACTTGGTGATTCGTATCAGCAGCAAGTGGATAGGATAATTTACCAATTCCACCTTCTTTAATTGGTGTATTGGTCCATGCAAGATGCGAATGAATCGTATCGGTTGAAGCACCAATAATACGTGCATTTAATGCATCAAATTCATCTGACCGAGCGGAAATAGCAACGATTTCTGTCGGACAAACAAATGTAAAGTCCATTGGATAGAAAAAGAGCACTGTCCATTTATCGTCTTCTATATTTTTTTCTAGACTTACTTTACCAAAAGTCTGATTTGGCATAACAGCTTCCATTTCGAATCTTGGAGCTTGCGTGCCTACTAAACGTTCTGCCACTTTTATCCCTCCATTAATTATGTAGTTGTATTTTGCATCACATGATATATTTTAATACACCTAAGAAGGACTGTAAAGCTTTATTTATACTAATTATAAACAAGAAAAAAGCATGCCCGATGATGGACATGCTTTATTTAGTCGTTAATTAATCGCGCTTTTTTTCAAATCAGCAGCTGTGATAACTTCATTATCAAGGACTTTTTCATAGGCAGCTTGGAATTTTTGAACGTCCCCTGCACCCATGAATAAAATAACTGCTTCTGGATATTGTAGTAGCTCTTCTGTATGCTCTTCTTTAATAATATGGTTGCCTTTTGTTTTATGCGCTAAGTCAGCAATCGTTAAATTCCCTGTTTTTTCGCGCGCCGAACCAAAAATGTCACAAAGATATACTTCATCCGCTAAATTTAAGCTATCCGCAAAGCCTTGTAAGAATGTGCGTGTTCGCGTAAATGTGTGCGGCTGGAATACAGCAACTACTTTTTTGTCTGGGTATTTTTGTCTTGCAGCATTCACAGTAGCGCGAATTTCGGATGGATGATGCGCATAGTCATCAACTAACACTTGATTTGCTTTTTCCGTAATGCTAAATCTTCTTTTGACACCTTCAAAGGTTTTTAATTCATTTTTTACTGCTTCTACTGGCAGGCCTTCGTAATCACAAAGCGCAATAACACTTAATGCGTTTAATACGTTGTGATCCCCGTATGCTGGAATTTCAAAAGAACCTAAAAACTCTCCGCGATGATACACGTCGAATTTTGTTCCAGTTGTTTCTTTGATTACGTTTTTCGCTTGGAATTCATTTTCCTCATCAAAGCCAAAGTAAATAATCGGGATATCTAAAGTAAGTTTACGCAATTCGGCATCATCACCCAATGCAAACACAGCTTTTTTCACTTGTTTACCTAGTGTTTCAAACGCGTTAAATACATCATCCACGCTCTTGAAATAATCCGGATGATCCCAATCAATATTTGTCATAATCGCATAGGTTGGTTTATACGCAAGGAAATGGCGTTGATATTCACACGCTTCAAGCGCAAAATATTCCGCTCCTTTTGTCCCGCTGCCAGTACCGTCCCCAATCAAGTAAGAAGTTGGGCGGATAGCGCCAACGACATGAGAAAGAAGACCAGTTGTCGACGTTTTACCGTGCGAACCAGTTATTGCAATACTTGTATAGCCATCTATTAATTGACCTAAAAATTTATGATATCGAATCACTGGAAGACCGAGCTCCAGCGCACGTTCAATTTCTTCATGTGTATCTGGGAATGCGTTCCCAGCGATAATTGTTAGGCCTTCTTGAATATTATCAGCCGAAAAAGTCATAATCGGAATTTGCTTTTCTTCTAAAGCTTTTTGTGTAAAGAAATATTTATTTACATCGCTGCCTTGCACTTGGAAACCTTTATCATGCAGGATTTGAGCAAGTGCACTCATTCCTGACCCTTTTATTCCAACAAAATGATAGATAGTCATTATTTGAACCCCCATTAATTTATCTTGAAGAGGGTGCCTAAAAAAAACATGTTAACTGTTAAGCACCAAGTCTTAACTTTGAAAACAGTATAAAGTCTCCGTTTTCTAGACATCATCTTACGTTCTAATTGTGTTTTATGTTTGAATTCTTAGTTGAGTCAATAATTCACCAGCTTATTATATCACTTTCCATGTAAATAGAAAAATCTTTCAGCGAATATAAGAGAAATTACTCATGAAAATAGCCATATTTTGTAAAACTAATTAAGTAATGTGTTAGTTTAGTACTACAAAATTAAGATTCTTTGTTTCTCAGTTTAGCTAATTGGTCCTTCGTAATAATCACATCTCGCGGTTTGGAACCATTTATCCCTGAAACAATCTGATGATTCTCCAGTGCTTCCATTAATCGCGCTGCCCTATTATAACCAATTCTAAAATGTCTTTGCAACAAGGATGTTGACGCAGCATTTTGGCTTAAAACAAAGTCACATGCTTCTTCAAATAATTCATCGGTATTTTCTTTTACGGATTCTTTTACAAGTAATTCTTGTTCTTCAAAAATATAATCCGCCTCACCTTGACTTCGAACATGAGCAACGACGGCATCAATCTCTTCATCGCTAACGAATGTTCCTTGTAAACGCACTGGCTTACTTGCGCCACTTGGCAAGAAGAGCATGTCCCCTTTTCCAAGTAGTTTTTCTGCCCCACTCGCATCAAGGATTGTTCTAGAGTCGATTTGAGACGATACAGAGAACGAAACACGTGTCGGGATGTTCGCCTTAATAAGACCAGTAATTACGTCTACAGAAGGGCGCTGTGTCGCTACAATCATATGAATACCACATGCCCTTGCTTTTTGGGCGATACGGCTAATTGATTCTTCTACATCATTTGGTGCAACCATCATTAAATCGGCTAATTCATCAATCACAATTAAAATATAAGGTAATTTTTCTCCCGTATGATCTGGGTGACTAGCATATTCATTATATTTTTCCATGTTTCTAACGCCCGTGTGGCTAAATAGTTGATAACGGCGTTCCATTTCTTCTACCGCCCATTTCAAAGCGACTGTTGCGGCTTTGGCATCTGTTATTACCGGGCTCACAAGGTGTGGAATCCGGTTGTACGGAGCTAACTCTACCATTTTTGGATCGATTAAAAGTAATTTCAATTGGTCGGGTGTAGCTTTATATAACAGACTTACAAGCAACGAATTGATACATACACTTTTTCCTGACCCAGTTGCTCCGGCGATTAAACCGTGCGGCATTTTTTGTAAATCGGTAATAATTGGCGTTCCTGAAATATCCAGACCTAGCGCGGCCGTGAGTGGTGATTCAGATGACTGGAAAGCTTCTGTGTTCATTAACTCAGAAAGCATTACCGGGCGGCTTGTTTGGTTAGGAATTTCAATACCTACTGTACTTTTACCCGGTATCGGCGCCTCAATACGTATATCTTTTGCTGCTAAACTTAATTTAATATCATCGGTTAAATTGGTGATTTTGCTAACTTTTACGCCTTTTTCAGGTTGAACTTCAAACCTTGTCACGGCTGGTCCTTGTGTTCTATTAACTACACTCGCATGGACGTTGAAATTTTCTAATGTTTCATCTAGCATCTCTTGCTGCATTTGAAGCCAAGAATCATCTTCTCGTTTTGATACTGGCGGATGGAGCAAGCCGAATGACGGAAACTCATAATTCGTTGGATAAGTTGCTGTCACAGGTTGTGCTTGTTGCGTAATATTTGGTTGTTCTTCTACTGTAGCTGGTTTTTCCAAGACAACTTCATGTACTTCTTCTTTTTGAAGTGCTTGCTTGTCTTTTTTCACCATCATAACGTTAAAAGGAATTCTGCTTTTCAACATTTGTTCTTGTCTGTTCGATTCCACTTGCGCACTTCTCGCAGGTGGTGTTGTTTGTGTCTGTTCTTCTTTAATAAGAGAAACGCGTTGTGGCTCTGGTTCTACTGGTTCGGAAATTGGTTCAACCTCCATTTGTTCAGGTTCAACTACAACTTCTTCCTCTGACACCGAAACTACTTCTTCTGGAAAATCTGCTTCTAATTGACGATCCAACTCCGCGTCAAGGGCAATTGTTTCTGCTTCTGCTGATTCTAA
The DNA here is from genome assembly GCF_014229645.1 of Listeria swaminathanii. GTDB lineage: Bacteria > Bacillota > Bacilli > Lactobacillales > Listeriaceae > Listeria > Listeria swaminathanii. Next base: position 1,338,129 of record NZ_JAATOD010000001.1, read on the forward strand.
TAAATCAACTGGTGTAATCGTTAAATCTTCTTGTATTTTCGCTATTTCTTCTGCTTCTGATACAGCAAATTCAAATTTACTTGGTCGTTTTTTAAAAGCGTAGACAGGCGAAGGGACATCCGTCGCAGTAAAAGGTCTTTTTCTTGTTTCTGTTTTTACTGGTTGCGGTCTTTCCTCTACTTGTCTTTCTGTTATTGGTTGTTTTTTTGGTTGAATTGGTTGGCTTACTTGTTTATCTGGAATTAATGGGAAACGAAATTCACCTTTTGGATACTGATATACCATCTGTGTTTTCATTTGCCGTTTCACTGCTTGTACTGGTTTTTGTTTTGGCATTACTTTATGTGCAACTGGTCGCTCGTTTCTTATAGTACGTTCTTTTGTCTTAATAGCTGTTACGTTTGATTTTGGTACTACTTCTGGCGCTCGTTTTTTTACTTGTTTTTCTACTTTTCTAGAAGACGTATCTTCGTATGTATCTATTTCTTCGTCCATATCGCCAAAGAAAAAATCTTTAAACCATCCCATTCATTATCACCCTAAATTTAATTTTCTTGTTTGATTTTAACAGACAAAAACAAAATAATCTATGACAAAATTGTGAATTCGCCATTTTTTAAGCCATATTCGTTATAATACCTTGCTATCACTAGGTTTAAACCTGATATAAGTTTTTGTTATAACTCGGAAATCGACTCATTTTTGTACGATTTATATGTAATTTGTATACAATTGGATGGAAATAGTTCTACATTTACATCGATTTCACAATATATGATAATTAGCAACAAAAAAAGCGCCTAATATAGCATTAGACGCTTAAAAATAATCATTTATTTAGAAATTAACCGGAAACTCTTCCCCAGGTGTAGCTGAATCCTCAAGAACAAGAATACCTTTTTCAGTAGGTGCATCAGGGATGGCAAGTTCACGCGCAGCACATACCATACCGAAAGAATCTTCTCCGCGCAAATTAGACGGTTTAATAATCAAACCACTCGGCATAACCGCTCCAATTTTCGCAACAACTACTTTTTGTCCCGCTTCAATGTTTGGAGCACCGCATACAATTTGCAATACTTCTTCCCCTACATTGATTTGGCAGACGTTTAATTTATCTGCATTAGGATGTTTTTCCTTTGATTCTACATACCCTACTACAAATTTTGGAGATAAATCAGCAACGATTTCTGGTTCAAATCCAGCTTTTTCGATTACTTGATTCATTAACGCAACTAACTCTTCCGTTAATTCCACCTTTCCATTTGCAGTAATATCGAAGTATTTAGAGCTGTTAAAGATATTGAAGCCCGCAACTTCTTTTGTTTCACGATCAAAAATTCGAGCTACGTCACCGCGGCGTTCCCATGCACGATTTTCGAATGTTACTTCACCTGTTTCAATTAGTAGAGTGTCCCCTACCCCTTTTTCATTATAAAATGCGTTTACTATCACGTCTTCTACTCCTTTAATCTGTTTTTTGCCATTATAAATATCGGTTCAAGTTTACCATTATTATAGACAAATGGCAAAGAGGTAATTGGTACGAGCCCATCTGCGAAGAAATCCATCGTCATATGCGCTAAAACGTCATAACCTGTATTGTCTTGAATATCCCCAATAATTAAGACATCTTGATGCGGTACAGCAAGCACCATTTCACCAGTCAACTTCTCGCGCATTTCCCGAAGAAACGCATCGTTTAGTAATCGACTTGCATCATAGCCATCGTTTGTACGTACGAAATAAAAATCATTGCCATTCACCGAATCTTTTTTCAGCGGGATTTCTAGTTTAGATAGGTTGCAGAAAGCAGCTTCTTTTATTTCCTCGTGTGTCAGATTCGCTTTTCCAAGCATACTTTCTTCAATGAAACGATAGGATTTCCCTAAGTCATACGCGTAGAAAATTTTCGTTTCCGCTGTATGTTCATCCGTCAGCAACGACTCCCCCGCTTTCGTTTTGCTTGGGAAAGAGGTCGCGCGAACAACTGGATAAATATTTGATTTATTTTGTTGAAGCTCAACATTTCCTGCCGCAGCCCGAAAACCTTCTTCGACATAATAAACTATTTTTTCAATCGCCGCATCACCGTCATTTTCATAATTCGCGATAATTTGTGGAATAGTTAAGGTTACTTTTTTACCACCTTGCGTAACCGAAAGCGTATCGTTATCTCGATTATACGCAAACTGCCGATTCGGCGCTTTTAGTTCTTTTTCTAGTCTCTCTTTCATTTTTAACGTGGTCATTTTCGCCATAGGTGCCTCCCCTTCCATAAAAAGCAATCACTTTTTATATTGCAGCTAGGAAATCATTAATTTCTTCTTTTGTTTTTCTATCTTTACTTACGAAACGCCCTACTTCTTCATCATCTTCAAACGCCAGAAAACTAGGAATTCCAAAAATCGCTAAATCCGCACATAAATCAATAAATTTATCGCGATCAACATGATAAAAAGCAAAATCCTCATTTTCCGCTTCGATTTCAGGCATTACCGGTTCAATATATTTACAATCGCCGCACCAATCAGCACTAAACATAAAAACTGATTTACCTTCTGCTTTGATATTGTTAAATTGCTCTACTGATTCTAAGTTTTTCATTTCGCTACACTCCTTCTTCTTCATACTAGTTAAATCCTAACGCCTAGCAAAGGTTTCGTCCAGAATTACGCTCATGAAAAAAGTCCGGCTCCGTTCAAGAGCCAAACTTTTCACCTCACTTTAGAACGCGCTTTTTTCTTTTCTAAATAGTCATTAAAAAAAGCAAAAAACAGCGTAATAATCCCTGCAACCAAGGTCGTGATTATCCAACCAATTTCCGAATCTCGAAAATACGGCACATGGGCAACGTAACCTAATAAGAATAATAAACTTGCCGCCAAAAGTAGCAAACCAACTACAAATACCGGTTTTTTCAATATTTTACGCATTGTTTTTAATAGTTTCAAAAGTCGTTTTATCAAGGCCGCGAATGAGTGTCGTAATCATTTCTTTCGCCGCCGCGTAATCATCCACGTGTAAAATCGAGTTAGACGAGTGGATATATCTAGCCGGAACACCAATTACCGCACTCGGAATTCCACTTAGTGATGTATGCACTTTACCAGCATCGGTTCCACCTGGCGAAACGAAATATTGGTATGGAATTTTATTCGTTTCAGCTGTGTCTAATAAAAATTCACGCATACCGCGATGCATAATCATCGTCCGGTCAAATATGCGCAATAAGAAACCTTGACCAATTTGGCCGAATTGCGATTTATTTCCAGTTGTATCGTTAGCAGGACTGGCATCTAACGCGAAGAATAAATCCGGTTTAATCATATTTGCACTTACACCCGCACCACGCAGACCAACTTCTTCTTGTACGTTCGCTCCAGCAAAAAGAGTATTTGGTAACGATTCACCTTTCAGTTCTTTCATAAGTTCAATCGCAAGACCTACGCCATAACGATTATCCCATGCTTTCGCTAAAATTTTCTTCGGATTTGCAAGCGGCGTGAATTCCGCTACCGGAACGATAAATTGCCCGGGTTTAATGCCGATTTTTTCCGCATCCGCTTTATCATCTGCGCCAATATCAATCAGTAAGTTTTTAGGATCTGTCGGTTTACTACGCTCCGCTTCCGATAACAAGTGCGGCGGAACAGAAGCAACAACCCCGATAACAGGACCATTCGGCGCCATAATTTGCACTCGTTGCGCTTGTAAAACTTGCGGATTCCAACCACCGATTGTTTGAAAACGAAGCAAGCCATTGTCCGTAATTTGCGTTACCATAAAACCAACTTCATCCATGTGAGCGGCTACAAGAACACGCGGGCCATCAGTCGCTCCGTGGCGGACGCCGAAAATGCCACCTAAGCCATCTTGGATAATTTCATCGGAAACTGGTTCAAGTTCTTTTCGCATAAAAGCACGAATTCTATGTTCATCACCCGAAGTACCTTGAAGTTCCGTTAATTCTTTAAACATCGCTAACGTTTCTTTTTCCATTAATAATCATCTCTTTCCGTCTGAAATCTCTCTTATTATAGCAAATAATATCCGTTTCTGCTCGCCTCACTTCTCCATTTTCTGGAAAGCGCGTTCAAAAATCCTTTTATAATCAAAAATTTGTAGTATAATGATTAAAAGAGATGTTCCGAGTAGCATCTTTTAAAAAGAATAGGAAACACTAGGGAGGAAAAGCGATGAACTGGAAAGCTTTCATTGCAGGCGTTGGAGCAGGAGCAGCGGCTGGACACCTTGTTTATCATTATTTACTTAGCGATAAAACAATTTCAGGGGATGTCATCTTAGAAAACGTAAAAGATGCGTTCAAACAAGACGGACCAATTGAAGGTTCTTGGATTCAACTTAAAAAGCAACATTACAAAAAATTCGCGATTGACACATTCGTTTACCACGGCGGCATTACATGTATTCGTGAAGGCGAGAAAAAACAATTCGAATTTATCGCAGACGCTAATACAGGAACAATCATTGATGTATATTTAGCATAAAATTAAAACGACTCCCCATTTTCGGGAGTCGTTTTTTTAACGGATAAAACTATCGATTTTCTTTTTGATTACTGTTTCATCGGTTTCGCCTTGCTTGATTAAGTCTTTCATTTGCTCGGTATAAATTAGTTTCGCGGCGGCGTCCATTGCTTTTTTCACCGCGGCTATTTGTTGCATGATTGTTTCTAGATCACGTTCTTCTTCTGTCATATTTTTGATAGAGCGCACATGACCTTCTATCTTCGCAAATCTCGTTACTAGCGCCTTCTTTTCTTCAATATTCATATATACCCCCATATAGTATACTCGCTGGCAACCCCCTACCCAGGTTGTCATTTTGGCTTTATTTAATGATTTATAACTTATATAATAACACAAAATAAAAATACCCTCAAAAAAAGAAGCGGAATCCCACTTCTCAATTTCGGTTTTTTATTTTTAATTCAGATGTAATTTCTCCATTTTCGCCAATTTTAACTGCTCGAAATCTAGCGTCATGATAAGATAAAAACCAATAATTTTTTCCAAAAGTTTGTTGAAAAATTTCCTGTTTGGCCGAGATAGAAGTCATCGGATAATCATCATAAGCGGTTACCCAGAGAACATTTTGATGAGCAAATGTTGGAAATATATCTGCCATATGAATCGCCTTTTCTCCAGCAAAATCCAACCAAATGACAGCATGCCCATTACTATGTCCTCCAGTATGTGTCATTTTAATTGCATCGTTGAATTCTTTTTCTTTCGCGAAGGTGTGAATCTGCCCTTCTATCGCTTCCCAGTTTTCTTGCCAATACGTGGCTTTCGAACGAACATTGGGGTGGCGCATTTCATCCCATTCGATGTCCGAAGTCCAAATTTCCGCATTTGGAAAAATCGAGTAGTTCCCCTCTTCCGAAATACCCGTTAGACCTAGTACATGGTCAAAATGAAGATGCGTCATTAAAATATAGTCAATATCTTCTGGCGCAACACCTAATTTCGCTAAATCATCTAGTACAAACGACTCTTCTGTCACGCCATAATTCCGTCGTTGCTTTTCCGTTAGTCGCCCGTTTCCTAACCCGCTATCAATTAAATAATTTTTCCCTAAATACCGGAAAAACATTGGATCAGTTACGTTAGCCAGTTGATTTTTTTCATTTGCTGGATATTTTTTCTCCCATAAAGGTTTTGGCACGACACCGAACATCGCCCCGCCATCAAAATGAGTATAGCCTCCGCGCAACCAATAGATGTTGATTTCTCCAATTTGAATGGAATCCACTTTGAACGCCTCCCACTGAAAATAAAAACCAGATGCAGCAGATGCACCTGGTTATCCTAATTAATTTCTATCAAATTTTGCTTCAAGACGATAGATTGGGAATCCTTTAGCTGAAAATTTTTCTTCGTATTCAGTTTTGATATTCCCTTCATAATCGCTGTTATGCAAATCAAGTGAAACAAAAGTTAGTAACATGTTGTATTCTGAAAAAGCTACTAACGAATATTCGAATAAACTGCGGTTATCGGTTTTAAAATGTATCTCCCCCGCTGTCGGTAGAAGTCGCTCATAGATTGTTAAGAATGTCGGGTTGGTTAAGCGGCGTTTCGTATGACGCTTTTTCGGCCACGGATCAGAGAAATTTAAATAAATTTGTGCTATTTCTCCTTTTTCGAAACATTCTTCTAGTAATTTCGCGTCTCTTGCAACTAAGCGTAAATTAGGAACATCTACTTCAATTGCTTTATCCAGCGCAGAAACGAGAACACTTTCAATCATTTCAATACCGATATAGTTGACTTCCGGATTCGCTTTCGCCATGCCACTAACAAACTGGCCTTTACCGGAACCGATTTCGATATGAATAGGATTGTTATTGCCAAATACTTCTTGCCAGCGACCTTTAAAATCTTCTGGGTTTTTGATGTAAATTGCTGGAAATTCTTCCAAACGATCTTTTGCCCATGGTTTATGTTTTACACGCATCTTTCTTTACACCTCATCATCTTCTATTGCATTTTGAAAAATTTGTTTTGCTCGTTCGTTTGCTTCATCAGACTGGTCGGTTGTGAGTTGCATGACCGTTTGGCAAATTGTATACCATTTTAATTTGCGATGTAAGTCGGTCGTTAAAGTTGTGCCGTAATTAGCTAGCCAACGATTCCACTCTTTTCGCGGAATGTATTGGTATAAAATCATCCCGATATCGTTTGCAGCATCCGCAAGCATCGCGCCATCCCAATCAACAAGAAACAATTCGTTTTCTTCAGAGATAATCCAGTTATTATGATTAACGTCCCCGTGACAAACGACATAATCCGTCGTCTCCACCGCAGATACATGTTGATCTAAATAGTGAATTGCATCTGTTATTTCTTTCGTTACATCATTATTAGCTTCTGTTGCCACTTTTACGTGTTGCAACAGTTGATTTGCAGAAAAATAGCAGTTTTCGATTTTTGCTAGCATATGTTGCAAGTTTTCTGAATGATGAATTTTAGCCAATAGTTGCGCCACTCTTGGACCAATCATTTCTTCACGCGTCAAAATATGACAATTCACCCATTTTTGCGCAGTGATAACATCGCCATTCTCTACCCGCCTTGTCCAAACTAGTTTTGGAACAATGTTTTCTACGGAAAGCGCAGCTAAAAAAGGCGAAGAATTTCTTTTTAAAAAGAATTTTTCGTCTTCATGTGTTGCAACGAATGCTTGGCCAGTTTCCCCTCCGGCCGGGGCTATGTCATATTCTCTCCCAAAAAAGTCATTTTTCATCTACATGCACACCTTTTACTAGCTCTTTGCAACTTCATTATCCCTCGTTTATTTCACTTCCGAACAAATAGGTAACTATTCATGATTTTACTTCTCTTAGCCTTACTAGTCAAGTCAACATATGTTCGTTCTACGTATTTTTTTTGCAGTTTTACGTCATTTATACAAAAAAAGTACATCCCCCGGAAAAGGAACGCACTTTTTTCATGATTTAAGCTTCTTCTGTTTTCGTTACAATCGGTTCCATCGCACTTCTATTTTTTTGAATAAATAGCGCTAGAACACAAGCGATGACGGAAAGAATTCCAGCTACTAAAAAGGCTGTTTCGATTCCGTGAATAAGCACGTGGTTGGCAATTTCTGTTTTCGTTTTACCAATCACATCTGCTGGTCCTAGTTTATTCGCAAAGCTTGCGGCACTTTTGGACATGACAGTTATAAGCGCGGCTGTCCCGATAGAACCGGCAACTTGGCGCATCGTGTTGAACATCGCAGAACCGTGGGATGCTAGTTTTAGTGGTAGTGAATTAAGTGCAGCTGTTTGTAGCGGCATCATTACCATTGCCATACCAGCCGAACGAATCGTTTGAACTATGATGATAAAGGTCAAAGTAGTTGATTCATCCAAATTCGTAAACATGAACGTCGAACCCGCCATAATAATCAAGCCCACTAAGGACAAATACTTAGCTCCAAATCGGTCAAACATCACCCCAGTTACCGGCGAAAGTACCGCAGTGACAAGCGCTCCTGGCAAGAGTACTAACCCCGATTCAAGTGGTGAAAATCCTCGAACTGTTTGTAAGAAAATCGGTAATAACAACATTCCACCAAATAGCCCCATGACAACAAAGAAACTAATCGCTGTTGTAAGTGCAAATGTTGGATATTTAAACACTCTAAAGTTAAGTAGTGGTGCTTTGTTGCTTGTTTGATAACGAATAAATAATCCTAATACAACTAGACCCAGAATAATAAAGCCAGCTACTTTCCAAGTGAGCCAATCGTGGTCTCCGGCATTACTAAATCCAAGTAATAAACTACCAAACCCGACGGTCGACATGATAACGCCAAGAATATCGAGTTTCGGGAACGTCCTTTTTCCGACATTTTTAAGTAAGAAAATTGCTACAACAATGTCTAATATCGCAAATGGAATAATAATAAAGAATAAATTGCGCCAATCATATTGTTGAACGATCCAACCGGAAAGCGTCGGACCAATTGCTGGGGCAAAGTTCATCGCAAGGCCAATCAAGCCCATCGCTCGCCCTCTTCGTTCCATTGGGAATAAATTTAATACGACAACGGTTAACAGCGGCATAACAATACCGGCACCAATTGCTTGTACCATACGTCCAGCAATAAGCATCGTATAATCTGTAGCAAATCCACCAATCGCTGTACCAATCGCAAAAGTAATCATCGCAAATAAGTAAAGTTGACGCGTTGTAAATCGTTCAATTAAAAAGGCCGTCATTGGAATCATGACACCATTGACTAACATAAATCCAGTCGACAACCATTGTCCTTGACTGGCTGTAATCCCAAAATCTTTCATGATACTTGGTAGCGCGACATTCATCAACGTTTGGTTGAGAATTGTAACAAAGGCGCCCATAAGCATAACAATCAAAATACCGTTACGCTTCACTGATGTACTTGCTGCTTTCATATTCAATCTCGTGCACCTTCCCTTTCTAAAATGGCAATAATTTCTTGGTGCATCTCTAGCATTTCTTTCAACCTATCTTCCCCAATTTCCAAAATAGGTTCCAAACGGTTAAAGAATACATGATACGTTTCCGCTGCTTTCGTAGCTCCTTTTTCAGTCAATTCTAAGCTGAGTGCGCGGCGATTGCTTTCATTTCTCGTTCGTTTCAAAAATCCCGCCTTCACTAGTCGGTCTACAATACCAGATACAGTACTTTTACCAAGCTTCATTCGTTCTGCTAATTCACCAAGCGTTAATTCTGACTCTCTTTGTAATTCTCTGATTGCAAGTAATTGTGTCGTTGTAATCTCTCGGTTTGCTGCTTCCTCTGCTAACACATGATGCGTTTTTCGTTGCACTTCGCGAAAAGAGAAAATAACCTCTTTCACTAATTTTTCATCCATTGACTTCCCTCCGTACCGTTCGCTTGCAAATATTTCGCATGCGAACTATTAGCCTTTTGAATTATACACCTCAGAAAAAATTTGTCAATCGCTTTAGACGGTACTTTTCAAACTGAAAGCGGAGCCAATGAAGTAGTTTCAACGGATAAAAAAGTTATATAAAAATTTACATAGGTATGCAGGCAGAAAAAAACCTCCCTAAAAATAGGAAGGTTTCAACGATTATTTAGCAAGTTCTACTTCACCACATGCAGCAACAATTTCTTCTACAAAATATTGATGTAGTTTTGCTGTAATTGGTCCACGTTTGCCGTCAGCTACTTGTACACCATCGATATGAGTAACTGGAGTAATTTCAATTGTTGTGCTCGAAATGAATACTTCATCGGCTTCACGAAGGTCTGTTAAAGTAAAATCAGCTTCTTTGACAGGAATACCATTCTTTTTCGCCACATCAAGAATAACTTGGCGTGTAATACCGTTTAAAATTAAATTATCTGCAGCGTGCGTCCATAATACGCCATCTTTAATAATAGAAACATTGGAAGCAGAACATTCGGTTACTTGCTCTCCGCGGTGTAAAACAGCTTCTAATGCATTTTGTTGATGTGCTTTATTTTTTGCTAAAATATTGCCAAGTAAGTTTAGGCTCTTAATATCACAACGTAACCAGCGAACATCTTCTTCTGTAATAACTGGCCCACCTTCTACAAATTGGCGCTCATTTCTTGGTACTTCTCGTGCCGCTGCAGTTAAAACGCCTTCTAATGGGAAATCATCTGGCATAACATGATTACGTGGATTTTGAACACCACGCGTCACTTGCAAGTATACATTTCCTGTATTAATGTTATTTTCGGCAACTAATTTTTCTAATAATTCACGTAACGCTTCTTTAGAATAAGGAATAACTAAGTCAATTTTTGCTGCACTAGCATATAAGCGATCGATGTGTTCATTATAAGTGAAGAATTTACCATTATATAAACGAACTACTTCATATACACCGTCACCAAACTGATATCCGCGGTCTTCAATGTCAACTGTGGCATCTTCTCTTTCCACTAAATGGTTATTTACTAATACTTTCATCTCGAGTCTCTCCTTGCATAGTTAATTTTTGGAACTGTCTAAAAACTTAATGAAACAAAGAAACTGCCGCAAAACTAAGCTTTGCAGCAGTTAATTTTTTCAATTATAACCTTTACTTCGCTAATTTGTAAAGTGCTTCTGCGTAAATTGCTGTCGCTTTTAACAAATCATCAAAATAGCTGAATTCATCTTTTTGGTGCATCGTGTCTTCACGCCCTGGGAATAGTGCGCCGAACGCTACGCCTGTCTCCATATGGCGTGCATAAGTTCCGCCACCAATTGCTAGTAAAGTAGCTTCTTCGCCAGTTTGTTTTGTATATACTTCTTGTAAAATTTGAATAAGTGGGTGATCTTTTGGTACGAAAAGTGGTTTGGAATCTTCGTAATGTGTATATTGTGCATTGTACTCATATACGACTGTTTGCATTTTATTTTTCAGTTTGTCCATGTTAGCAGTCACTGGATAACGGAAATTAAGTCCGTATTTACCGCCTTCTGCTACATCATAACGGATAACGCCAACGTTCATTGTTAGCTCGCCACTTTCTTCATCTTCGTAGCTAATGCCAAGTTTAACGGCACGGGAATCGCCGAATAGATAATCACGACCAAATGTCACGAAATCATTTGCAGCGCCTGTTAATTTAAATTTACCAAGGAAGGCTACTAAATGAAGACCAGCGTTTACACCGTTGTTTGGTTCCATCGCATGGGCGGATTTGCCGACGATGTTGATTTTAACGGATTTGCCGTTTTCTTCTAAAGTTCCTTCTACTGGATGATTTGCTAAGAATGTTTTGAATGCACTTGCTACTTTGTCGAAGTCTTTTACGTCTTCTAAAATAGCTGTTGCATGATCTGGAACCATGTTGTAGCGTTCGCCTGATTCTACGCTAAGTAAACGGAATGCTGCTTCCCCGCTTGCTTCACCATCTTTAAAAGATACATCTAATTCTGAGATACCTTTTTCCGCGTGAATGATTGGGAATTCTGCATCTGGAACGAAACCAAGTGTTGGTTGTTCTTCTGTTTCGAAATAGCGCTCTACACAGCTCATACCGCTTTCTTCATCAGAACCAACGATGATTCTAACACGGCGTGAAAGTGGTAAACCTAATTCTTTAATAATTTTGAGTGCGTAATAACCAGCGATTGTTGGGCCTTTATCGTCCGCAACTCCGCGAGCGTATAATTTGCCGTCACGTAAAGTTGGTTCGAACGGTCCATTCGTCCAGCCGTCACCAACAGGAACAACATCAACATGTCCTAAAACGCCAACAAGTTCTTCACCTTGACCGTATTCAAGGTGTCCAGCTACGTTGCCAACTTCTTTTGCAGTGAAGCCGTCTTTTTTACCAAGTTCGATCATATAGTCGAGTGCGCGTTTTACATCTGGTCCAAACGGCGCATCTTCTGTTTTTTTACTGTCATCGCGAACACTCGGAATGCGAAGAAGCCCTTTTAAATCTTCTAGGAAATCATCTTTACGTGATTCCACTTCTTTTTGCCAATTAATTTCTGTCATAATTGTTATTCCCTCCTTCAAACTTATCTTCTCTATTGTAAACTGTTTTTACGTAGCTTGGAAGCCGTAACTACCTATTTTCTCATAAAACCTTTAATTGCTTCAAAATCCCAACGTTCCATCCGCGAAGAAAAAACGATATCGATAATATTTAAGCTTTCTTTTTCTAGTGGTAAAAAGCGATATTCCTCGTGTTCATCCGATAATTCTATTTCGCCATCTTCTGGCATTTCCACTAAATAAAAAACGCCGGTAATTTGGAAGTCTTCATGGAAAAATTCCCACGTGTCATATAAAATAAACGGCTGTACTTGTAACTTTGTTTCCTCATAAACCTCTCTAAAAAGGGCTTCCCCGTGAGTTTCACCGTAATTCATGCGGCCTCCTGGAAGTTCAAAAACATCCCCTTCTACCCCTTTTTTCTTGAGTGCTAAAAATTCTCCGTCTTTTACGATAACTGCTTTTACTGCAGGATATATAGGTTTCATTTTACAAAAGCCTCCTTATCATTTAAGATAAACATGATTTATCTGTTCTTTATTTTACCCGGTTGAGTAGATAAAAGCCAGTGTCATAAGGAGGTTTTACAAAAATGAAGAAAATAACACCGAAAGCAATGTGCGCATGGATTCCAAAACGTGAAGACGAAACACACAAGGGTGACTATGGGCGCGTTCTGATTGTCGCTGGAAATAAACAATTTGGCGGAGCTGCCATTATGGCTGCAGAAGCTTGCGTAAAAAGTGGTGCTGGTTTAACAACCGTTGCCTCTGATAGCGTCAACCGTCCCGCTCTCCAAACACGAATTCCTGAATGTATGTTTATTGATTATGAAAATATCACGAGCCTAAGTGAACAAATCAGCCAATTTGATACCATTTTAATCGGTCCTGGTCTTGGGTTAGATGCTTATGCGGAAGAAATTTTCCGATTGGTATTACAAAAATCAACCGAACGGCAGCAAGTCATTATTGACGGCGACGGCATTACTATTTATGCTAAGGGAGAAAATCCCCACCCTGCCGCCAAACTCACTTTTACACCACATGCAGGCGAATGGGCACGACTAAAAGTGTTAGCGCCTGATGCAGAAACGCCAACAGATGTTGCGCTTGCAATTGATGCGACGATTGTACTTAAAGGGCATCGTACCAAAGTGTATTCCGGCGAATCTGCTTGGCAAAACATGTACGGTACGCCAGCAATGGCAACGGGTGGCATGGGCGACACGCTCGCTGGAACGATTTGCGGCTTAATGGCGCAAACAGAAAAACCAATTACCGGCACGCTTGCTGCAGTCTTCCTTCACAGCTATATCGGCGAAATTTTAGCCAAAAAGCGCTATGTCGTGCTTCCAACTGAAATTGCCGAAGAATTACCGACCTATTTGAAAATTTTTAGCGAAACAGACGAACATGCTTAATAAAAAAATCCTCCCTTTTTATGAAGAGAGGATTTTTTTCTATGCTTTTTTAAATTTATTAGCCCATAAAGCTAGTTTTTTATTCCAAATAAAGTAACAACCGATGCCGCTGAAAAGTACCGCATTTCCAATTAAAAATCCAGCAACAACGTCACTTGGGAAATGAACGCCTAAGTAAACGCGAGAATACATTACAAAAACAACAATTCCTAATGCCAAAATGCCAATCGTATAGCGCAACCATTTGTGGCTGACGTAAAGAATTAAAAAGAACGCGAGCATCCCATAAAAAACAGTGGAGCCAGTCGAATGTCCACTAGGGAAACTATATCCGCCTTGTTCGATTAATTTATACGTGGGTCTTGGACGCTGAACAATGTTTTTAATAATCGAAGGAATAAGTGCGCCTCCAATTAAAACAATACCGCCAAACCAAATCGCCGTGTCCACTTTTCGCATAACTACAAGCGCAATGATCACGACTACAGTTAAAATACAAATGGTAGCAACCCCGCCAATATCGGTTAAATAAGAAATCACGGTCGTTTTCGTATCCGTAATGCCTACACGAATAATACTATTCCAATAATCATCAAAACGTTGAATCCATTTTGCACCGGTCATAACGCCTGTCATAAAGAAAATAAATCCAAGGAGGGCGATACCGCTAATAATAAATGGTGTTTTTTTCATATAATCCTCCTAGCGAATTCTTAGTTTTTCACGTAATCTTGTTCCGCGTGGTCCGAATAATTTATCAGATAGATGAAGTTTAAATGCCATATAACCGTAGAAAATTGCTCCTACTCCACCACAAACAACAGTAAGCATTAATGCTGGAATTTTCCGGTCTGGTGTAACAAAATTAGACATTACTACATAGAGTACAATGACTACAAGTCCCATTAAGGCTGTCATTGCAAAGAAGAGCACGGTTCGCCGCAAAATAACTTTGAAAGAGAAACGAACATATTTCTTAATAATAAGTAGCATGAAAATACACGATACAGCATAGCCAATCCCCGTTGCAATAATTGATCCTTTTGCTTCAAATAACATAATTAGCGGCATTTGCAGAACCGATTTCGCAAGCAAACCGAGTAATAAACCCAGTACCGTAAATCGTTGTTCATCAATCCCTTGTAAGACGGCGGCAGATACGCTAAATAGCGAGAATAAAATCGCAATTGGCGCAAATAATTGTAGCAAGGCTGTCCCATTATCACTTGGCGAAAAGAACACCGTGAATAACGGTCTTGCTAACATCGCAATCCCAAAACAAGCTGGAATTGTTAAAAATAATAAAATTTGAAAAACGTCATTTAATTGGCGCTTCACTTGGGCATATTCTTTTCGTACATAAGCGCCGGTCACAAGTGGAACTAGCGCCATCGAGAACGCAATCGCGAGCGTCCCAGGAATCATAATCAATTTTTGTACATCAAAGTTAATAATCGCCACGTAAGAATTCACTAATTCTGGCGTAATACCAATGTATTCTAATACCCGCCCTAACGTAAATTGGTCAATCAGCTGATAAAGCGAAGTTGCCGAACCAACAATAATAAAAGGAATTGCCGATAGAATAATATCTTTATAGAGTGTCGGAATAGATATTTTTACTGTTCCTCTGTCCTCTAAAAGCATTCGGTCAAGTCCGGGTTTTCGTTTGTAATAATACCATAGTAGTAAAATCAAACTGGCAAAAGCACCTACAAAAGCGGAAAATGTAGCGATACTAATTGCTGTTACAACATTTCCATCAAGCATATACATCACAATAAATGTGCCAGCAAGCAAGAACATAATTCGAACAACTTGTTCTAAAACTTGTGATACAGCAGATGGCCCCATCGAATTATATCCTTGGAAAAATCCTCGAAGTAAACTCATGACTGGAATAATAAGTAAGGCAAAACTAACTGCACGAATAACCTGAATCCCGTCCGCTAAACTATACCCACCCTCGAGTTGTTGCATACGAGCAAGTGTCGGAGCAAGTCCATACATCGCTAGGAAACAGACAATACCGGAGAAAATCATTAAATATACACCGGTTTTAAATAAACGTCGGCCTACCGCGTATTCTTCCATCGCATTATATTTTGCTATATATTTAGCAACAGCCAGCGGAATACCTGCAGTTGCAATGCTTAAGAATAATTGATACGGCACATAACCGAAATTGTACAGAAGCGCTGGTTCATCTCCTCCAATAATCGCATAAAACGGAATCACATACAATATTCCGAGCACTTTAGAGATTAATGTCCCTAGCGTCAGAATAAATGTTCCTCTGAGCAGTTTTGAACCCATCGTCTAACTTCCTTTACATTAAATTATATATCCTTGTTTACTTTACCATTAACTCTTTTAAAAAAAAAGAACAAACCAAAATAAATATCGGCTTGTTCTTTACAAAAAGTTTAAATCAAATGAAGTTTTTTACGAATTTTATACATCCGATCTCCAAGGATATATTTCAAGAGCCCTGCTTTTGCAGCTAAAAACGCATAAATATAAGCACCAAATCCAGCCGCAATAAAAACAATCACTAAGGCCGTCAAGCGCGCATGCGGATTTAAAAATAAAGTTAACCCTTGATAAATGATCCAGACACTCATCAGCATCACTGCGCTAATTCCTAAAATAAGCAAGAGTCGCCTCATAATATATTTAAAGGAGTAGTTCGCATATTTTTTAATAATCCAGATAGTGAATGTGACAGAAACAATATAGCCAAGTCCGGTTGCTAGTGCCCCTCCTTTTGCTCCAAGAAGTAAGATTAAAGGCATTTGCAACACTGATTTTGTCAGTAGGCCTAGTAGTAGACTTAGAACGGTGTAACGCTGCTCATCGATTCCTTGCAAAATCGCCGCCGTGACACTAAATAGCGAGAAGAAAATTGCAAATGGTGCAAAGAACTGGAGTAACATCGAGCCATCCGCATTATAGCCATAGAAAATGGTGTATAGCGGATCAGCCAAAATCGCAATTCCAAGACACGCTGGCACAACTAAAAATAATAACACTTGAAACACAGCTGTTAAATGATGATGCACTTCCCGAAGCCGCCCTTTATGAAAAGAAGCTGCCACTAACGGCACAAGCGTCATAGAAAACGCTAAAGCCAGTGTCCCAGGAATCATAATAATTTTTTGGACAGAAAAGTTGAAAATAGAAAGCAAGTCTTCTGCCGTTTTTCCAGCCATGCCATCATATGTTAAAATTCGCGCAAATGTAAACAAATCAATTTGCTGATAAAGCGACATCGCCATCCCAACAATGATAAACGGTACGGCAGATATCGAAATTTCTTTTAATAAGTGGAAAGTCGAAACGCGTAACTTGTTGTCACTACCAGCAATCATTTTTTGAATGCCGGGCTTCCGTTTCCGGTAATACCAAATGAGGCAAATCAAACTGAAAAACGCTCCAACAAACGCCGCGAAAGTCGCTAAACTCATTGCTGTTACAAGGCTTCCATTCAACACATGAAGCACAATATACGTACTTGCAAGTAAAAATATAATTCTCGCTACTTGCTCAATTACTTGTGATACAGCAGAAGGTCCCATTGAATGAAACCCTTGGAAATAACCGCGAAGTAAACTCATAACCGGAATAATCAGCAAGGCGAAACTCACTGCTCGAATAACCGATGTAATATCTTCAATACTTGTTCCACCACTGACTTCTTGCATTCCAGCTAAGATCGGTGCAAAAATGTACATCACTAAAAAGCTGACAATCCCTGTAAATAGCATTAAATACGTACTTGATTTATATAACCTTTGACTCAATGCATATTCATTTAACGAATTATATTTCGAAATATATTTGGCAACTGCTAATGGAACTCCAGCTGTCGCGATATTTAAGAAAATTTGGTACGGAACATAGCCATATTGATAGAGAATTGTCGCCTGTTCCCCGCCCGCAATCCAGTAAAATGGAATGACATATAAAATCCCTAAAATTTTTGACAGCAAAGTTCCTGCTGTTAGTACAGCGGTCCCGCGCATTAATTTTGAACTCATAATTTCTGTTACCTCAATTGATTTTTTCTTTGTAAGTCTGTCTGAATATCTGTTATGTAAAAATCATGCTCCCTTACTTCATGCGTCTAAGATTTAAAATACAAATGACACTTAAAGCAAGTAGTACGGCCGGTAAAATGAGCGATAAAAAGTTCACACCACTATTAATCATTGATAAAACAACACCAAGAACAGTAAACGCAGCATATAAGTAATACACAATCGGTGAAATGATAATGCCTTTTCTCAGCTTGTTAAAAGAAAGAAATAGAATAATGGTAAATGCGATACAAAGTACCGCCATAATTGTTGTCGTCATAATAAGATTTTGAACAACAGCAGTTACACTTGCATTAGCAAGTACTTCCTTTTTTTGTTGTATCGCTAAAAGGGATACAATTGAAAACGAACTTAATACGGTTTGAATAGTCGAAACTATCGCTATTCCTAGTGTGATATTCTTTGTGTTATTGAGCATTCTAGCATGCTCTGGTTTAACTTCAACAGACATCCTTACAACTCCTCTTTAACATTCTATACACCAGACTTTACCATATTTAAAGAGAAATTGTAAGTAGTAATTAGTTTTCGATTCGAACTTCTGCAGCCTTTTGCAAAAATGCGCCTAGTTCAGCGGATTTCTCTTCGTGCAACATTTGCACAACTTTACTTCCGATAATCACACCATCACAGACATGCGCAAATTTTTCTACATGTTCGATGGAGGAAACCCCAAACCCCGCAAGAACTGGAACAGGACTAATGCTTTTTAAATAAGCTAAATGGCTATCAATATGCGTGTCAAATTCAGTCCGTACGCCAGTTGTCCCGTTGACCGTCACCGCATAAATAAATCCTTCAGCTTGTTTCGCAATTTCTTCTAGACGCTCTTTCGGACTAGTCAATGAAACGAGCGGGATAAGCGCGATATCTGTTCCTTCGAGTTCCGGTGTAATGAGCGTTTGATGTTCATAAGGCAAATCTGGAATAATAAGCCCTTTTACCGGCGTTTTTTGCAGCAACTCAACAAATTTTGGAATACCTAGATGGAAAATCGGATTGATATAGCTCATGATAATGAGCGGAATTTGCACTTTACTAGCTTGTAATTTCGTTAAAATGGCTTCTAAACTGACATGCTCTTTTAAGGCGCGCAAACCAGCAAGTTGAATAATCGGCCCATCAGCAACTGGATCTGAAAAAGGAATCCCAATCTCAATTGCGCTCACGCCTGATTTTTCTAAGAATAATAACTGTTCTTCCAACGCGTCTAAACCGCCGTCCCCTCCCATAATATAGGTAACTACAGCCGCATGCTCTTTATTCGCTAGCTTTCTTGTTAAGGTTTTAGTCATTTGCTTGTCCCTCCAAACGTTCTTTTAGTTGGTTAACGTCTTTGTCTCCGCGACCGGATAAACAAACAACCATACTTTCCTCTGGGCGCATTTTGCTTGCCAATTTGACGGCATAACTAATAGCGTGCGAACTTTCGAGTGCCGGAATAATCCCCTCTGTACGGCATAACAATTGAAATGCTTCGACTGCCTCGTCATCCGTAACAGAATGATACTCCGCACGACCTAAATCACGGAAAAAGCTGTGTTCAGGACCGATGCCCGGGTAATCCAATCCAGCTGAAATCGAGAATGCCTCGAGAATTTGACCATTTTCATCTTGTAAAACATCCATCATCGCCCCATGCAAAATACCAATTTCACCTTTGGAAATAGTCGCTGCATGAAATTCTGTTTCGAGACCGTGTCCTGCTGCTTCGACACCATGCATTTGAACGGAAGCATCATCGACAAATGGATAAAATAAGCCCATCGCATTACTACCGCCACCAACACAAGCCACGATTGCTTCTGGAAGCTTGCCTTCTTTTTCCAAATGTTGCTTCCGTGCTTCAATCCCGATTACGCTTTGGTAATCACGCACAATTTCTGGAAACGGGTGTGGTCCAAGAACAGATCCCATAATATAATGCGTATCTTCTACATTCGCCACCCAGAATCGCAGCGCTTCATTAACCGCATCTTTCAGTGTCCGGCTACCAGCTTTCACGCTCACCACTTTTGCACCAAGTAGCTCCATTCTAAACACATTGAGCGATTGACGTTTGACGTCTTCCTCCCCCATAAAAATCGTACATTCCATATTAAAAAGTGCTGCTACTGTTGCAGTTGCCACACCATGTTGCCCAGCGCCTGTTTCAGCTACAACTTTTTGCTTGCCCATTTGGCGAGCGAGTAATGCTTGACCAATCGTATTATTGATTTTATGCGCGCCAGTATGATTCAAATCTTCCCGTTTTAAATAAATTTTCGCCCCGCCAGCATGTGCAGTGAGTTGTTCTGCAAAATAAAGCGGCGTTTCCCGACCAACATATTCCTTTAAATAGTAGTTTAATTCTTGTTGGAAAGCTGGATCTGTTTTGGATGCTCGGTAAGCTTCATCTAATTCTTTCACTGCTTTCATTAAAGTTTCTGGCACAAATCTGCCACCAAATTTCCCGTAAAAGCCATTTTCGTCAGGTGCTTGATATGTCATTATTTCTCCACTCCTTTTGCTGTTTTAATGAAGGTTTTAATTTTTTCTGGATCTTTTTCGCCGTTTGTTTCGACGCCAGAGGAAATATCTACTGCATATGGTTCAAAGCGTTTAATGGCTTCTTGAACATTTTCAGCATTTAGTCCACCAGCAATTATCAATTTATTTTTCAGCAGTTTATCGCGATCTATTTTGTCCCAATCAAAAGTTTTTCCGCTGCCACCTTCGTATTCTTCTGCCGGGGCGTCGAGTAAAACAGCGGCATTTGGATAATCATTTATAGTATCCGGAAGTTTGCCGTCTTTAATCGGGAAAGCTTTAATTACTTCGGCATCTGTACGGTTTGCTTGTTCGGCCGGTTCTTGGCCGTGAAGTTGAACGACGTCTAATGGAACGCCTTTGATTGCTGCTGTTAACTCGTCTTCAGTTGGATTAACGAAAACTCCCACTTTTTTTACATTCGCTGGAATATTTTTGGCTAGTTCATGCGCTTGTTCAATCGTTACTTGGCGTCTGCTTTTCGCAAAAACAAATCCAATCATATCCGCGCCATTTTCGACTGCTGCCTTTACATCCACCGCTTTTTTCAAGCCACAAATTTTCACTTTCATCGTTTCACCTTCAAACTTTTTGCTGCTACTTCCGGAGTTTCTTCTCGCATAAGCGCCTCTCCGACAAGGACTGCATTATATTTTTGACTAACTCGAGCAACATCTTCTGCCGTTCTAAATCCGGATTCACTAATAAAACAAGCATCCGTGAAAAAATCACCGGCAAGCGTCTCACTTACCGCAATATCGACCTCAAATGTGTGCAAATTGCGATTGTTGACACCGATTAATTTAGCACCAAGTTTTTGCGCAATTGCTAATTCTGCCTGGTCATGCACTTCTACTAACACTTCCAAATCAAGTGCAACCGCCTGTTCAAAAAGGGTTTCCAGCTCCTCTTCCGTAAGCGCCGAAATAATCAATAACACAACAGTCGCTCCCGCATTCCGAGCACGAATCAATTGTTTTTCGCTAATAATAAAGTCTTTACAAAGTACTGGAATTTCCACATTTCGCGCCACTTCTCGCAAATCTTCAATCGAACCTTTGAAAAAAACCGGGTCAGTCAAAACGGAAATCATTCCCGCACCAGCCGCTTGATACGATTTTGCTTGAGCAACCGGATCCACTCCCATATTAATTTCACCTTTTGATGGCGAAGCACGCTTTACTTCGGCAATTAATTGCATCGCGGTCGTATTTGCTTTTAAAAATTCATAAAACGAATAAGTTTTCCGTTTTTCGCCTATTTTCTCTCGTGGCATCGCGGCAACTTCGACTGCTTTTTGAGCTAAAATCTCTTCTAAAAATGTCATTTCGCTAGCACCTCTTTTTGATAAGTAATTAAATCTGCCAATTTTTGTTTGGCTAAACCACTTCTAACTATATCTCTTGCTACATCTACGCCTTCTTTCACCGTCGCCACTTTGCCATTTGCGAATAAACCAAATCCGGCATTTAATAGCACCGTGTCGAGGTAAGCTCCAGGTTCACCGTCAAGTACACTACGAAGGATTTCTGCATTTTCTTTGGCATCCCCGCCTTTAATCGCTTCGAGCGGATAACTCGCCAGACCAACTTCTTCTGGACGCAGTGTGTATAATCGAACTTCTCCGTTTTCATATAAAGCGTAATGATTTTCACCAGCTAAAGAAGCTTCATCCATAAAACCAGCGCCATTTAAAACGACCGCCCGTTTCCGCCCTAGTTGTCCTAGCACTTGCGCTGTTTGCTCAAGTAAATCACGACGATAAATACCCATTAATTGTGTTTCTAAATGAACCGGATTCGTTAACGGCCCAATTAAATTAAAAATTGTTGGCGTTCCAAGCTCTTTTCGCACATCCATAACATACTTCATATTCGGATGAACATGTGGCGCGAACAAAAAGGCAATCCCGACATTTTCAAGTAAATACGTCATGTCTTCCGGACGCATATTAATATCAATTCCTAATTCCTGACAAACATCTGCACTCCCAGACCGACTAGAAATGCTTCGGTTTCCATGTTTCGCAACTGGTATCCCCGCAGCCGCAAGAACAAAGGCAGAAGTGGTACTTATATTGAAACTATTAGATTTATCTCCACCTGTACCGCAGTTATCCATCGCCGTTCCAGCTGGAAAATCAACTTGGATAGCAACTTGTTGCATTGCCTCTGCTATTCCCGCCATTTCCTCCGCTGTTTCCCCTTTGACTTTCAGCGCCATTAAAAAGGCAGCAATTTTCGTTTTCGATAGTCGCCCCTCAAAAATTTCTGTGGCAACGCTATTCATTTCCGCTTTAGATAAATTTTCTTGATCATATACTTTTTGTAGTAAGATTTCCATTTTCCCGCACCCTTTCCACGATTGTAATAAAATTTTCCATCATTTGTTTTCCATCAATCGTACCAATTGATTCTGGATGAAATTGCAAACCGTAAACCGGATAATTTTTCACTTTCATCGCCATCACTTCCGCATCATCTGTCGCCACCGCCAAAACTTCTAAAATATCTGGCAACGTGTTTTTATCTACTATTAAAGAATGGTAGCGCATCACCGGAACCTCTTCTGGCAAATTAGCAAAGATAGCTCCGCCGGTTTGTCGCATTGTTGAAACTTTACCGTGACGAATTTTCGCCGCTCGCTTCACTTCCCCGCCAAACACTTCTCCAATGGCTTGATGCCCTAAACAAATCCCTAACAACGGTTTTTCTTTCGCAAATTTCGCAACCACTTCTTCTAAAAGTCCAGCCTCACTTGGTTTCCCCGGTCCCGGCGAAAGTACAATTCCATCCGCCAAATCCGCAACTGCCATTAAATCAGCCGCATCATTTCGCTTTACCACAACTTCACTAAATTCTGCCAAATATTGCTCCAAGTTAAACGTAAAAGAATCATAGTTATCAATTAATAAAATCATTCTCCCACCTCCAAAAGTGCCTTCGCTTTTTGCAACGTTTCTAAGTATTCGCTTTCCGGATCAGAATCATAAACAATCCCCGCTCCGGCTTGCACGTAGGCTTTCTCATCGTGGACTACCATCGTTCTAATCGAAAGCGCAAAATCCGAATCACCATTTTTCGTTAAATAACCAACCGCCCCGGCATATGGACCACGTTTCACATTTTCCCATTCATAAATTCGTTGCATCGCTCTTATTTTCGGTGCTCCACTAACCGTGCCAGCTGGCAACGTCGACCGGAGAGCATCCATTGCAGTTAGTTCGGGTTTCAACGTTCCTTCTACAACAGAAACTAGATGCATTAAGAAACGGTATCTTTCAATAGTAAGATAAACTGGTACGTGAACCGATCCCGTTTCGGCAATTTTGCCAATATCATTGCGTCCTAAATCCACTAACATCCGGTGCTCTGCAAGCTCTTTCTCATCCGATAATAATTCCGCCGCTAACAGTTCATCTTCTTGTTTCGTAGCCCCGCGCCGTCTTGTCCCTGCGATAGGGTTTGTGATAACCGTGCGCCCCTTCGTTTTAATCAGACTCTCCGGCGAAGAACCAATTAAAACAGTATCGCCAAAATCAATAAAATAAAGATAAGGCGAAGGATTTAGCAAACGTAATTTTCGGTAATAATCAAATGGCGTCACTGTAAAATCCGCTTCGAGTCGCTGTGAAAGAACTATTTGAAAGAAGTCGCCATCTTGGATATACGTTTTCGCTTTTTTTACTAAATCCATGTATTCTTCCTTCGTATAATTGCTCTTATATGTCATCTTAGGAACATGAACCGCCTGATGTTCCGCAATTTTCGGTGTAGTCAGTTCCAGTTCCATCACTTCGAGCGCCTTATCCAGTTCCGCCTCACTTCTGCCCGAATAACAATTATCTTGCACTAAAATAAGTTCTTCCGCCTGATGATCCATAATCACAAAACTTTCATAAACGTAAAAACGAATATCCGGCATATCCCGCGTTTCCACTGGGAGCTCGCCTAACTTTTCATAAAGCGAAATTACGTCATAACCTACATAACCAATCGCTCCCGAGTCTAGCGGCAAATCCGCTTCGTCCTCTTTCGCCTTTTCAATAAATAATTCAATAGCTTTTAATGGATCCGTTACAACTTGATGTGTTCCATCTATATAATAATCATGTTGATATACTTTAATTTCATGCACTGGGTTGATAGCAATAATGGAATAACGCCCCGCCTCAGCATCTTTAGCCGCACCTTCAAGCAAGCTTTTCCCCGTACCAGAAAGTCTTTGAAATGCCAAAATCGCGGTTAATGTATCTGCATCCATTTTCTTCATTTTTCTCATCTAAATCATCCCTTCTTCTTCACTAAAATAAAAAAAGTCCTCTGAAAAAGCGCAAAGTAATGCTTTTTCAGAGGACGAGTTATCGCGGTGCCACCTCATTTTAGGAATAAATCCTATCTCAGTGCTGCTTTATTTCGCAGCTGCTCTATAACGGGAGCACCCGTTCACCCCTACTTAATTTCAAGGTATCACGCACAAGGCCCATTCCTAATTCATCTATTTGTCAGCTCTCACCGTGCGCCAACTCTCTGTAAAAATCGATGAAAAAGTACTATTCTTGTTTGATGTTTTCGTTTTATAAAATTAAAAAAGGGTCTCTCTCCAAGCCTAGCAAATATACTAGACAAGGACGAGAGACCCGTGGTACCACCTTGATTAACTGCAAAAACAGTTCACTTAATCCATCCAACTTCCGAATGGGCGCCTTGTGTAACGATAAGGCCTAATCGCTGTATCCTACTAAGAAAACTCTTTTCAGATCAGAGCTCAGAAGTCCATTCACATCATGTCCGCTACTGACTTTCACCAACCGTCAGCTCTCTAAAAACTTTCATCATGCTACTTACTCTTCATCAAAGCTATCATTTTTTACTTGTGTTCATCTTACATAAGAAAATCTCGAAAGTCAAGCAAATAAAACCACTTTATAATAAAAAGAAGCAAAACAATAACTAATAAACAAGTAAGAAAAAAGAACTATACATAGAAAAGTATCATTTTCAAAAAACGCCCCTGCCATTATCTCTATTCTCCTTCACTCCTATTAGCAACAAAAACCATTGATTAAAAACAATTCCCAAAGATAAATAGCTAAAAATCCACCGACAAATCCATTCTCTAAAACCATGCCTAATTAACCAAAAAGTGACTTTCTCAAAGGACTTTCCAACTATCTTTGCTTATTTGTGAAGTTTTTCACGTGAAACACTGGACAAACTTTTATTGATGGATTATACTAACGGTGTAATCAAATAAAACAAATGAATACGGCGAAGCAACAAGCCAAATTTTTTTGGATTATCAGGGACGTTAAAAGTCTACTATGGACGTTTTGAGTCCCGAACAAATATTAGGAGGTTCTGGAAAATGGCAATTAAAGAAAATGCGGCCCAAGAAGTATTAGAAGTTCAAAAAGTGATTGACAGATTAGCAGACAATGGACAAAAAGCATTGAAAGCATTTGAAAGTTACAACCAAGAACAAGTAGACAATATCGTACACGCAATGGCGCTTGCCGGACTTGACCAACATATGCCCCTTGCAAAATTAGCAGTAGAAGAAACTGGACGTGGATTATACGAAGATAAATGTATTAAAAACATCTTCGCGACAGAATATATTTGGAACAGCATCAAAAATAATAAAACAGTCGGCGTTATTAACGAAGACGTACAAACAGGTGTGATTGAAATTGCTGAACCAGTTGGTGTTGTTGCCGGCGTTACACCAGTAACTAACCCAACATCTACTACCCTTTTCAAAGCAATTATCGCCATTAAAACGCGTAACCCAATCATCTTTGCTTTCCATCCAAGTGCGCAACGTTGTTCATCTGAAGCAGCAAGAGTTGTTTACGAGGCAGCAATTGCAGCTGGAGCACCAGAACATTGTATTCAATGGGTAGAAAAACCTTCCCTAGAAGCAACAAAACAATTAATGAACCACGATAAAGTAGCACTTGTTCTTGCAACTGGTGGTGCTGGAATGGTTAAATCAGCATACTCTACTGGTAAACCTGCACTAGGTGTTGGACCAGGTAACGTACCAGCTTACATTGACAAAACAGCTAAAATCAAACGTTCTGTTAATGACATCATTCTTTCTAAATCTTTTGACCAAGGTATGATTTGTGCTTCTGAACAAGCAGTAATCGTAGACAAAGAAGTAGCTAAAGAAGTTAAAGCAGAAATGGAAGCCAACAACTGCTACTTCGTTAAAGGCGCTGAATTCAAAAAATTAGAAAGCTATGTTATCAACCCTGAAAAAGGAACACTTAACCCAGATGTAGTTGGTAAATCCCCTGCATGGATTGCAAACCAAGCTGGCTTCAAAGTTCCAGAAGATACAAAAATTCTTGTAGCTGAAATTAAAGGTGTTGGCGACAAATACCCACTATCTCACGAAAAATTAAGCCCAGTTCTTGCATTTATCGAAGCTGCTAACCAAGCAGAAGCATTCGATCGTTGTGAAGAAATGTTAGTATACGGAGGACTTGGACACTCCGCAGTTATTCACTCTACTGATAGAGAAGTTCAAAAAGCATTTGGTATCCGTATGAAAGCTTGCCGTATCATTGTAAACGCACCAAGCGCACAAGGCGGTATCGGTGACATATATAATGGCTTCATCCCTTCCCTAACTCTTGGTTGTGGATCTTATGGTAAAAACTCTGTATCACAAAATGTAAGTGCGACTAACTTGCTGAACGTTAAACGTATCGCGGATCGGAGAAATAATATGCAATGGTTCAAACTTCCACCAAAAATTTTCTTTGAAAAATATTCCACTCAATACCTTCAAAAAATGGAAGGCGTTGAACGCGTATTTATCGTAACTGACCCAGGAATGGTTCAATTCAAATACGTTGATGTTGTAATTGAACACTTGAAAAAACGTGGCAATGACGTATCTTACCAAGTATTTGCTGACGTAGAACCAGATCCATCTGACGTAACAGTCTATAAAGGTGCAGAATTAATGAAAGACTTCAAACCAGACACAATTATCGCTCTTGGTGGTGGTTCTGCAATGGATGCTGCCAAAGGTATGTGGTTATTTTATGAACAACCAGAAGCTTCATTCTTCGGCCTAAAACAAAAATTCTTAGATATCCGTAAACGTACATTCAAATATCCTAAACTTGGTCAAAGAGCGAAATTTGTTGCGATTCCAACAACAAGTGGTACAGGTTCTGAAGTAACTCCATTTGCGGTTATTACAGATAAAGAAAACAACATTAAATACCCTCTTGCTGACTACGAACTAACTCCAGACGTTGCGATTGTCGATGCACAATACGTAACAACTGTTCCAGCACATATTACTGCTGATACTGGTATGGACGTTCTAACTCACGCAATTGAATCTTATGTATCCGTAATGGCAAGCGATTATACTCGTGGACTTTCCATCCGCGCAATCGAACTTGTTTTTGAAAACTTACGTGAATCCGTTCTTACTGGTGACCCAGATGCGCGTGAAAAAATGCATAATGCTTCTGCCCTAGCTGGTATGGCGTTTGCGAATGCGTTCCTAGGAATTAACCATAGCTTGGCTCACAAAATTGGACCTGAATTCCACATTCCTCACGGTCGTGCGAATGCAATCCTTATGCCACACGTTATCCGTTATAACGCACTTAAACCTAAAAAACATGCGTTATTCCCAAGATATGAAAGCTTCCGTGCTGATGAAGATTATGCTCGTATCTCTCGTATTATCGGCTTCCCTGCTACAACTACAGAAGAAGGCGTTAAATCACTTGTAGATGAAATCATCAAACTTGGTAAAGATGTTGGTATCGACATGAGTCTTAAAGGACAAAATGTTGCTAAAAAAGACTTGGATGCTGTTGTAGATACACTTGCAGATCGCGCATTCATGGACCAATGTACTACTGCCAACCCTAAACAACCTCTTGTAAGCGAACTAAAAGAAATTTACCTAGAAGCTTACAAAGGTGTCTGAAACTAGCTAACTTGTCCACCATTAATATATAAAGTTAGAAGAAAGCGCAAGTCCATCCCAGGGCTTGCGCTTTCGCTTTAGTACTAAAATTAGTATAATGAAACAAGAATGGAGTTGATTTAATGATACAAGTAGCGGTTCCCTATTTTACTTTTGACGGGGAAGCCCAGGAAGCACTAGACTTTTATAAAAAAGTGTTCCAAGCAGAAATTACGCAAACGCGTTACTTTCACGAGATGGAAGGATTTTCTGGAGATAAAAAACTAGGAGAACGAATCCTACATGCGAGACTTACGAAAGAGAAAAAAGATTTATTTTATTTCTCTGATACGTTTGAAGGCGAAACAGACGCGGGTAATCGCCTATCACTTGCGGTGAATTTTAGTTCCGAAGCAGAATTCGTTCATGCTTTTGTCCTACTTTCCAAAACCGGCACCGTCGAAATTCCAATTCAAAATACATTTTGGGGCGCAAAATACGCGAAAGTAATCGACCACTACAGTATTGACTGGCAACTCAACTTAGAAAACGTGTCTACTACTAAAGTATGATTTTTCCCCCTTCTCTAGTCGAATGTATTTAGAACTAAAAAATAGTACAATTTAGAAGTGAGAGAAGAAAAGGAGTGAGTTCATGACTGAGACAGTTTTAAAATTAGAACATGTCACGAAAAAAATTGGGCAAAAAAATATTGTCCACGATATCAGCTTTGACATACATAAAGGAGAAGTATTTGGTTTACTTGGCCCAAACGGTGCTGGTAAAACGACTATCATCCGCTCGATTGTTGGTTTAATTCGTCGCACAGAAGGTACCGTTTTTATTAATGGTAAAAATGTCGACACAGAATATAAAGCAGCTATTTCTGAAGTAGGCGCAATTATTGAAAATCCAGAATTTTATATGTATATGTCTGGATGGGCAAACTTAAAGCAATTCGCGCGCATGAGTCAAAAAAACATTACCGACGAACACATTCGTGAAATCGTTGAACTTGTCAAACTTACAGGCGCAATTGACCAGAAAGTAAAAACCTATTCCCTTGGTATGCGCCAACGTTTAGGTGTTGCCCAAGCATTAATTCATAGCCCTGCTCTACTTATTTTAGATGAACCTACCAACGGACTTGATCCACAAGGTATGGCTGAATTTAGAACGCTGATTCGCGACTTAGCGACAAACGGCACTTCTGTTTTAATTTCCAGCCATTTACTGAGCGAAATCCAACAAATTACGGATCGATTCGCGATTATTAATAAAGGTGTTTTAACGCATATTGAAAAAATGAGTGATCTCGTTGAAAATCATGTTGCTGTCTACAAATTAAAAGTCAGCGATCCCGAAGCAACTAAAACAGTTCTCCCTACACTCCCAGTCAAACTCGTTGCTCAAAAAGATGATTTATTCAAAATCGAAGTGGCTCATGAAGATATACATCTAATTGCCCGCGCGATTATTCAAGCAAATATTGATTTATTAGAAATGGTTCCACTTCAAGCCTCCCTTGAAGAGCGATTCCTTGAATTAACTAAAGGTGGAGGTGCGGAAGTATGATAGCATTAGTAAAAAATGAATTTACCAAATTATTCTCGAGAAAATCAAGTTGGATTATGCAAATTGTCTTATTTGTAGCAGTTTTAGCTCTTGCTCTATTAATGTTTTTTGTGAGTAAAATAGATACAAGTGGTACTGAAGGCGGCGATGCAAGTAATGCCGGGATTACTGCTTATTATGATAATAAAGGTGCACCAGTCAGCGAAGAAGAATACTGGAATTCGGCTGATAAAGATGGTAATCCGACATATAAATCCGAAACATTATCATTAACAGATTCTGTTGCTTATTTAAAAGCCCAAAAACAAGTAGCTCCAAACAAAGATGAAAAAGAAATGATCCAAAAACAAATTGATTTCTACCAAGCTTACGCAGATGCAGGCAAAAAACCTGCTAGTAACACAGCTGGAATTTCAAGTGCAGATTTCTTTGCTTCATTAGGTAGCTCCGGAGCCATTGCGACAATGCTCGTTGTTGTTGTAGCAAGTATCATCGTTGCAACCGAGTTTTCTGGTGGTACTATCAAGCTATTACTAACGCGTCCGTACTCTAGAAGTCAGATACTTTTCTCTAAATATATCATGTGTATTTTTTATAGCGTTATTAGCTCCATCACACTACTTTTAGCTAGCTTTATCTTTTCGTTTATTTTACCAAAACAATCTATTTTCATGCCGCTCTCCCCTTCAACGGGTGCAATGACAGCTTGGGAACACGCTTGGATGCTACTCGGTACGAACTTCTTACTGATGATCGTATACGCAACTATCGCGTTCTTCTTCTCATCTGTCGTTCGTTCACAAGCCCTTGCAGTTGGTGTCGGCGTTGGTGTACTATTCTCAGGTGGAATTATTCGCCAACTACTTCCTCTCGCTATTGAAAAATACGACTGGATGAAATGGATTATCTTCAACTTGCTTAGCCTAAACGACACAGTTGGCGGCGACAAAATCGCTGGTGGCTTGGCAGATTGGCAAATCATCGCCGGGTTAGGTGTTTATACAGCGATTATCCTCTTCTTCACATTCTTCTTATTCAAAAAACGAGATGTCGCTTTAAGTTAAATTTTAAAAAGGCTGTCCGCATTGGACAGCCTTTTTTTAATGTCTAATAATTTGAATTTTATCGATATGATTTGTATCAATTCTTGCGGTTCCACCAATTGGGAAAGTCGCAATTGGCTGTGTATGTCCAAAATCCGCGCCAGATATAACAGGGATTTTTTGTAAAGCCGTCTTCGTTTCAATGATATAAGCTAATTTCTCCGCCGTCATTGCTGTTTTCTGTTGGAAACGACCGATTACCAGCCCTTGAATCTCATCTGCACCCGGTTGGCTAAGTAGCGATTCCAAATCACGGTCAAATGTTTCTGGAACAGTCATAAAATCGTCTTCAATAAACAAGATCGCACCCGCCAAATTCGGCATATATTCGGTTCCTTGCAGTAAATTAAGCGTGCATAAGTTCCCGCCAATAATAGTCCCTTCTGCCTCTCCCGGTTGCATAACAACTAATCCGTCATTCGGGATGAAATTTCGATTCTCTTGATCCAAATACCAGTCATCATCACTCCATGCCGCACTTTCTTTAAGTGTGAATGGCTCTTTTTGTAATAAACAATCACTAAATGATTCAAGTACATAGTCCAGACCTTTTTCCATTGAAAAACTAGAAAAATGCGCACCGGAATAAGTAATCAGTTCGGTTTGTGTGTAAATGGC
Organism: Listeria swaminathanii; assembly: GCF_014229645.1. GTDB lineage: Bacteria > Bacillota > Bacilli > Lactobacillales > Listeriaceae > Listeria > Listeria swaminathanii. The sequence goes on from NZ_JAATOD010000001.1 coordinate 1,369,431, forward strand.
TGTTGCGAGTGCCGTAATATCTGAAAAACCGCATAAAATTTTAGGGTTTTCCGAAATTAAATCATAATCTAAATATGGTAACAATTGATTGCTATTAAAACCGCCGATAACGGTTAAAATCGCTTTTACATTGGAATCATTGAAGGCTTCGTGGATATCAGCTACTCGCGAGCGAATGCTAGAGCTCATCATACAATCCATTTCTGCTACGTGTTCGCCAAAAGTGACTTTAAAACCCATGTCAGTTAGGCGCTTAACTGCAATCTCGACTTGATTCTCAGCCATGATGCCGATAGAACGACTTGGTGCAATAATACGGATTTCATCGCCTTGTTTTAACTTTGCTGGAATCATTTCGTCCCCTCCCTATTAAGCGTATGGAATGGGCACGAGCGCAAATGATCATCAAGAATACCAATCGCTTGTAAATAAGAATAAATGATTACGGGTCCAACAAATTTAAAACCGCGTTTCTTTAAATCTTTACTGACTTTTTCGGATAACTCTGTGCTAGCTGGGACTTCTCCCATTCCATGCCATTCGTTAATAATTCGCTCTCCATTTGTAAAACCCCAAATGTAGTTAGCAAATGATCCAAATTCAGCTTGGACTCTTTGTGTAGCTAGCGCGTTGGTACGAACTGCTTTTACTTTTAGACGGTTCTTCACAATTGCCGCTTCCTCAACAATTGTCGCTAACTCATCATCCGTCAGCAATGCGCATTTATCAATATCAAAGTGAAAAAAAGCTTCTTGATAGGCTTTTCTTTTATGTAAAATCAATCTCCATGAGAGCCCGGCTTGCGCTCCTTCTAAATTAAGCATCTCAAATAAATATGTGTCGTCTTTACTCGGGACACACCATTCTTTATCATGATATTCTAGTTCAAACGGATCATTAATCGACCATGGGCAACGTAATTCTTCAGGCAAGTGAGTTCCTCCTATATAGTTAAAATATAATGCACGCTAATTAAAACAGCCACAAACAGGCCAATACAACTCCAAATTAGTCGTTTTTCTTTCCACTGACTAACTGCTACAGCAATACTTAATGCTAAAAATAAAAAGAGCAGCCAGTTCGGAACATCCGGTTGATAGTCACTTGTGAAAATAAGATACCCTACTACCACCGCAATTATTCCTGTCGTAATGAAACTTATCTTTTGATACCGCATTCGCTCAAGCCTCCTATTAACCAATAATAAAACATACGTTCTGTTTTTGCAAGTGAAAATAAAAAAGAGACGAACTTTTTTTGGCTCGCCTCTTTTTTACAAGTTATTTCAATTTGCCACGTAGGACCATTGGTAAAATCCCGCCATGACGGTAATAATCAATTTCTACTTCTGAGTCAAAGCGTGCAAGTGCATCGAAAGTAATGCTTGAGCCGTCTTCACGAACAGCGGTTACTTTTACGAGGTCTCTTGGCGCTACATCTTCACCGATTTCGACTTGTAAGCTTTCTGAACCAGTTAGGCCTAATGTTTCGGCATCTTCGCCTGGTTGGAATTGAAGTGGTAAAACACCCATCATTACAAGGTTAGAACGATGAATCCGTTCGTAGCTTTTTGCGATAACTGTTTTAATTCCTAGTAAGTTCGTTCCTTTGGCAGCCCAGTCACGTGAGGAACCCATTCCGTAATCGTCGCCAGCAAGAATGACTAAGCCAGTGTTATTTTCGATATATTTTCTAGAAGCATCGTAAATCGACATTACTTCGCCAGTTGGCCAGTAAGTCGTATAGCCGCCTTCTGTTCCTGGTGCGATTTGGTTTTTAATACGGATATTCGCAAATGTTCCGCGCATCATAACATCGTGATGACCACGACGAGAGCCGTATGAGTTGAAATCACGAATTGCTACGCCTTCTTCTTGAAGGAATTTCCCGGCTGGCGTATCTTTGCCGATTGCTCCAGCTGGTGAAATATGGTCGGTTGTAACGGAGTCACCAAATTTACCGATAACGCGAAGTCCGGATAATGCTTCTACTTTGCCAGCTTCTTTTGCTAAATTGTCAAAGAATGGCGGATTAGCGATATACGTCGAATTTTCATCCCATTTGTATAGAGCATCCTCGGTTGTTTCAATCGCGTTCCAAGCTTCATTTTCATCAAAAACGTGGGCATATTGTTCGCGGAAAAGTTCTGGCGTTACGGTTTCTTCAACAAGCGCCTTCACTTCTTCTGAACTTGGCCAAATATCGTCTAAGAAGACTTCTTCGCCGTTATTCCCGCGTCCGATTGGTTCCGTTAGCATATCAACATTTGTTGTTCCAGCAAGCGCATAGGCTACGACAAGCGGTGGTGAAGCTAAGAAGTTTGCTTTCACAAGTGCATGAATACGGCCTTCAAAGTTACGGTTACCACTTAATACGGCGGAAACGAGCAAATCGCTATCTTGAATAGCTTCTTCAATTTCTTCTTTTAATGGACCTGAGTTACCGATACATGTCGTACAACCATAACCAACTAAGTCAAATCCTAGTTTTTCTAAATATGGAAGTAAGCCAGCTTTTTCCAAGTAGCCTGTTACAACTTTGGAACCGGGAGCTAAGGAGGTTTTTACGAATTTTGGTACTTCTAAGTCTTTTTCGACTGCTTTTTTAGCGACTAAACCGGCGCTTAGCATGACATATGGGTTAGATGTATTGGTACAACTAGTGATAGCCGCGATTGCAACCGAACCAGTTTTCATAGTGGATTGATCGCCATTGCCAAATGTAACGGTTACTTCTTTGTCTAAGGCTGATTTATCTAGTCCGAATCCTTGGTTCCCGGCTTTTGCAGTAATGGATTCACGGAATGTTTCTTTCATTTTCGAAAGTGGAATCAAATCTTGTGGACGTTTTGGTCCCGCTAAATTTGGTTCAATCGCAGAAAGATCGATTTCCACTGTTTGCGTGTAGTTTGGTTCTACTTTTTCTGGTGTGAAGAATAAATCGTTCGCTTCTAGATAAGCTTCTACTAATTCGATTTGTTCTTTGTCACGGCCAGTAAGTTTTAAGTAGTTAAGCGCTTCTTTGTCGACTGGGAAAAATCCGCAAGTTGCGCCGTATTCTGGAGCCATGTTCGCAACGGTTGCGCGGTCAGCAAGTGGCAATGTCGCAACACCTGGGCCGAAGAATTCAACAAATTTCCCTACTACTTTTTGTTCCCGTAAAACTTGAGTTACTTTTAGTGCAAAATCGGTTGCTGTAGCTCCGTTTGGCAAAGCGCCGATTAATTTTACGCCGATAACTTCTGGAATTGGGAAGTAAGAAGGTTGACCGAGCATGCCAGCTTCTGCTTCGATACCGCCAACGCCCCAACCTAAAACGCCAATACCGTTAATCATCGTTGTATGGCTATCTGTTCCAACAAGGGAATCCGGGAACGCTACAAATTCGCCGTCTGCTACTTCATTCGCAATTACGACGTTTGCTAAATACTCTAAGTTAACTTGGTGAACGATACCTGTTGCAGGTGGAACGGCACGATAGTTATCAAATGCTTTTTGTGCCCAATTTAAAAACTGATAACGTTCCATGTTGCGTTTGAATTCAAGGTCCATATTGATTTTAAGTGCCTCTGGATTCGCATAGCTATCAACTTGTACCGAGTGATCGACAACCAAATCAACCGGAATTTCTGGATTGATTTTTTCTGGATCGCCGCCAAGGTCCGCCATTGCTTTACGTAAAGAAGCTAAATCAACGACTGCTGGAACTCCTGTGAAATCTTGTAGAATAACGCGCGCTGGTTTGAATGGTACTTCGCCTTCATTGCCATCTTTTGACCAGTGGGCTAAGTCTTCCACGTGTGAATCCTTAATGACGCGACCATCTGCTTGTCTTAATACAGATTCCAGTAAAACACGTACAGAATAAGGTAGTTTCTCGATGTTTGTAAGCTTGTCCTCTTCTAAGGTTTTAAGTTTGTAGTAATGATACGTTTTGTCGTTCAGTTGAAATGATGCTTTTGATTTTTCTTTCCAATTAGTCATCCACGTTTCCTCCTTCAATTCTTGAAACGATTGGTCTCTCTCATCTATTGTACTTAAAAACAAGCGATAAGTAAACAAAGAGAATCTGCTATAATTCAATAACTTTTTCTTATAACAAAAAAGATGAACGACAACGGGTGCCATTCATCTGTGCAATATTAAACTAAATTGGTTAATGCTTGTTCTAGCGAGCCATATGATTCGAGTTTAGAAATGTTTGATCCAACTTGAATCGTGCGCTGCGCAAAGCTTGGTTGCATGCCGGAAAGTATTGGTACTAAGCCGATTAGTTTAAAAGATTGAATCATATCTTCCATGTGCTTCGTTGCAAAATCATCTTTTAACACCGCGCTAGAAAAATCGATAACAATCGTGTCTAAATTCAACTTATCCGCAGACTCGACAGCTTTTTCTTTCATAAAGTAGCCTCTATCATCATCCAAACTGCCGACAATTGGCAAGACACCGATAGAATCAGTGATTGGAATAATTCGCGTTGATAATTGAATGATTTCCTTTCGCTGAGCGGCAACTTGATTTCTATTTTCTTGCATAAAACCTTCTAACAGCTGTTGTTGAATCGATGCAAGAATATCTTTTATCTCTAACATAAAATGGATAATATCTGCATCTGTATAAAAAACGTCTTCTGTTTCTTTCCATTTGAGTAAGCTCGTGATGATAAATTTATCAATTTCGCTCATATGTTGATGAATTTTTCTAATATCTGTTTTATCATTGAAGCGTCTTTTGCCAATGGTTTCGAAATCGCGTTCTTTTACATCAGTAATGACATCAATAATCATGCCGCATGACGCAGTACTTAGTGAACGAATAGATGCTTCATCCTCGCCACCACTAAGTCTTAATTTATATTCGTCCGTTTTAATATAATAATTTTCATAAAACATATTAACTAACATCGAACGACGCTCTATTAAAAATTGCTTAATCTGCATAAACTTCTCCTTTTTCACCGATATTATCTCGCAAAAATTAAGATGTTTTCTGCATGTAGATTTTCAATCATTTTATTTACTTGTTCGTCTGTTAAGTCAAAGTCTTCTAGTAATTTTTTGACAGATTTATCGTCTGTTTTGGAGAACCATTTGGCAAAAGGACCAGCTGCGTATAAAGCGCCGTATTTAGGATTGTAGGCTTGTGGAATAACAATAGCGCCACTTAGGGATTGCAGAATTCCAGAAATAATACCGAATGCTTCTTCGTTAACCGGACGTTCGATTTCGATGTTTTCTTGTTCTGCTAATGTTTCTAGGTTTTTGTTGTGTTTAGATTTAGCTAGAACGGAAATATCTTCTTTTTCATAGCCCTCACTTACTAATTTATCGATGATTTCCTCTGCTGCCGCGACATTTTGAACTGCGAATACTTCCCACTTTTTCATTATTTGTCATCCCTTCCATTATCCAATTGTAATATTTGTTTAATTTCTTCTGTGCTTAATTTTCCTAGCATTTGTTCCCCTGGCTGGATAAGTTCATCCACTAGCGCTTGTTTTTTCTTTTGTAAATCAAAAATTCGTTCTTCAATCGTTCCCTTCGTAATCATCCGAAACACTTGGACGACACGTTTTTGACCGATTCGGTGGGCACGTCCGGTAGCTTGTTCTTCAACAGCCGGATTCCACCATAAGTCATATAAAATCACGGTATCTGCCCCAACAAGATTGAGTCCAGTTCCGCCAGCTTTTAGAGAGATTAAGAAAATGTCGTTCTCTCCTTCGTTAAAAGCGTTAACCATATCTAGTCTTGTTTTCGCAGGTGTTTTGCCGTCCATATAGAAAAGCGTTTGCCCTTCTTCTTCTAATTTCCGGCGAATAATCGCAAGCATACCCGTGAATTGGGAGAAAATCAGAATCCGTTTACCGTTTTCTCTTGCTGTCTGTATTGTATCAAATAACTGTAGTAATTTACCAGATTCACCTTGATAATTTTCCACAAATAAGCTCGGGTCACAACAAATTTGGCGTAAACGGGTTAATCCCGCCAGTAATTTGATTCGTTCTTCCCCGGCATTACCATTACTCGCTTCCAAATCAGCTTGAATTTTTTCTAAATAAGCTAGGTAAATTGTTTTTTGTTCATCGGTCAATTCAGAATACAGGTTTGTTTCGATTTTGTCTGGTAGTTCTTTTACTACGTCTTGTTTTAGTCTGCGTAACAAGAACGGACGAATCATTTTGGCGATATTGTCGTAAGGAATTTCTTTGAATTTACGTAACGATGGGAAAAATCCTGGCATTAATGTTTGGAAAATTGCCCATAGTTCATCGATGCTATTTTCAAGTGGCGTTCCACTGAGTGCAAAAACATGGTTGCGTTTCAGGGCGCGCACTGCCTGTGATGCTTTCGTGTGGTAGTTCTTAATGGCTTGCGATTCGTCGATGATAACGCTCGAAAAAGCGACATCTGCAAAATTCACGATATCTTGGCGTAATGATGGATACGATATTAAATAAACGTGGCCTCGCTTCATCTCTTCCATTTCCGCCATACGGGATTGTTTCGTTCCATGTAAAACGGTCACTGGAATCGCTGGCGCAAATTTCTCTAGTTCGCTTTGCCAGTTATAAAGCAGTGAAGCTGGCGTAATAATTAAGACAGGTTTTAAGTTCGGATTATCTTCTAATTCCGATGCCAGGAAACTAATCGTTTGCACGGTTTTCCCAAGCCCCATATCATCCGCCAAAATGCCACCTAGATTATATTTCGCGAGTGATTTCATCCATTCAAAACCAGTTAGTTGATAATCACGCAACTCTGCATTTAAATTTTTTGGCAAAGTAAAATTGTCTTCTGATTGAGTTGTGATATCTGTTAGCAATTCCCGGAAAGAGCGGCTGAATTTATGATGCTCGTCTTGAGTCCCCGCTCCTAAAATATCATAAATTTGCATACCACGATAAAGCGGCACTTGCATATTCGCTTGGACATCTTTTTTACGTACTTCGAGCATTTGTAGTACGTCTTCCATTTGCTTATAGTTTTCTGATTCGAGTGATAGGAACCGACCACTTTTAAGGCGATGATAGCTCCGTTTTTCTCGCAAGGATTCAAGGACACTTTGGACCTCTTCTTCTGGAATGCCTTTGAAATCAAATGATACAGAAAGATAATCGTTATCGCTTGAAACATCAAGTGTTGTCACTGGGCGGACGTTCTCTTCTACCATTTCTTCTAGGCCGTCTTCCATATAAATCTCTGCGTACTCGGCAAGTTTTGGAATGGTGCGATAGTAAAATTGATAGAGATCTTTTTCTTGTTTATTGACTACCATTTTTGTTCCGGAAAAATGAACGGCTGCGCTTTCGATAATGTTCATCACCCGGGCTTCTTTTTCGACATCGCGAATCATGATTTTTTCGTTTTCTTCTTCGGTTGTCGCAAACGGATCAAATAATTGATTGCCATAGTGATATTCTAGGCGCAACGTATGCTCGCCGTATTCGAGTGCAATAAATAATTTGCAATCAAGTGGTTGCTGCGTAATCCGGTCCTCAATCGAGTCATCCAGTTTTAATTTCCCGCTTTTCTGTAAAGCTGGTAAAACGTAGGAAATAACTTCACTTAATTGAGATTCTGTAAATTGCACCACTTCATTTTTCGTCACTTTATGAAATTCGATTAACGGTTTTAACGATTCCCACACTTCTTTTGCAGGAATGAAAAAAGTTCCGTCAAAAAACAGTAATTGATAAGCTTCAAAAAAGATTGCTTGTTGCAAGTCATCCAATTCTAGTTGGTATTTGTCATCGGCGCTTTTTTTGAGTTCAAAAATGAAATCAAGGTTGTCATGACGGACGTTGATACCGCGGTATTTAATATCTTCCACGCGTTCTTTCATAATAATGCAAGTCGTATCGCGTTCAGTGAGAAGTTCTAATAACTCGCTCGCCATGCTCGGTGGAATGGTGAGGTTTTTCTCTTCCGCGTAAGATTTGGACCAATAGAAAGAATCTGTATCATACATTTTGGCAATTTCACTGATTTGCAGCAGTTTATCAAGAATTTGTTTGTCTTCTTCGGCAAAGAAATGCTCATTTGGATCATAAGCGAAATTCTTGGTAAATACGAGCCACTGGCGATCGCGAATTGCGGCTAAAAATGTATTCATGTTTTTGACAACATAGGTCCGGTCAGTCCCTACTTTCACTTCAATCGTCATAATATAACTCGCATCATCTGGTTTTAAGCGAATAATATATTGAGTTTGAAGTGGCGTTTTATTCGTATTGTCGTCTTCCACTTCAAATTGTTGCGCCATATTTTGTTGAAAAAGGGAAAGAAGTGTATTTGATTCTTGCGTGAGAATGCGATTTTTAAAATCTTGTTTGGCCGCTTTCTGCTTTTCTTTTTCCATTTTCAAATGAGTTGCGTAGATATGTTTACAAATAGCATTCAATTGAAAATCGGCGCAACTACACGCATAATTTTCATTGCCAGCATCTTCCACGACATTTTGATCAATAAAATACGTTGAAAAATGGTCTGAGGCATCCTTTTCACGAAACTGAATAATTTCTCCGTCTTCCATCAGTTTCTTTCCAGCCTGCTTCACACTATATGGAATCATTTTATTTTGAATTGCTGTAAAGTGCTCCATTACTTTCTTCCTCCCAAAAACCGTCCATTACTCTAAACTACTATTATATAGGAAAAGACGAGGGACGGCAACGCATGCGGTCTTTTAGCTACTAGCAGTGATAAATTTAGTGGTACTTCCGTGATTTGTCGCCGTTACTTCAAGCCTTGCTGAAATTCGTTCTTTTAGTTCTGGCACATGGGAAATAATCCCAACTAGGCGACCATTCTCTTGTGTTTCGAGTAAACATTCTACTGCGGCTTCGAGTGATTCTGGGTCTAGTGTGCCGAAACCTTCATCAATAAACATCGTCTCCAGAGAAATCCCACCCGCCATTTCTTGGACAACTTCGGCGAGCGATAAAGCAAGCGCTAGGGACGTTTTAAAGCTTTCTCCACCAGAAAGTGTTTTTACGTGGCGCGTCAATCCGGTGTATTCGTCAAAAACTTCAAGCTCTAAGCCACTTTGGACGTTACCTTTTGCTTTTTCCATTTTTCGTTGGAGTTCGAAACGGCCACTTGTCATTTTCGCTAAACGGTGGTTCGCTCGGTGGATGATGGTGTCTAGGAACATCGCTAAAATGTATCGTTCAAAGGTTAGACGGCGGGCGTTTTTCCCGCGTGCTGCATCTGCAAGTAAGCCAATATCCGCATAGTTTTCTTCCGCTTTTTCAACTGCCTGGATACTGTTTTGGTAGTTTTCGACGAGTTCTTGGCGTTTTGTCACCAATTCGCGTTGTTTGATGGTGTTTTCTTCTGATTGGCTGAGTTGTTGTTGTTTTTCTTGCATGATAAATTCGAGTTGTTCGATATTTGGTTTTTGTTTATCTTTAAGTTTCTTCGTTAAATCTGCTTGACGCGACATGGCTAAATGGCGTTTTCGCTCAAAATCTGCCAGTTGTTCTTCTTGGCTTTTTAGTTCTTCGGCGGACATTAATGCTTGTTTATAGGCATCATATGACAGAAAATCATTTTGCTTCATCGCAGCTTTAAAGATTTCGCGCTGTTCTTGTAATGCTTCTCGCGCACCTAAAGTGGTTTTTTGTGCGGATTGCAGCGTTGATTCTAGTTGAGTTGTAGCTTTTTCAGCTTGTCTGAATGCTGCATCGACACGCTCAGCTTGTTCAATATGTGTTTGAATGCTGCTGTTTAGTTCGTTTTTCTTACGTTCAAAAATGGCTTTATCCCGCAACTCAGCTGGGATAGATTGTTCTAAATAACTTAATTTCCCGGCAGCTAGTTGGACTTGCTGATGTAAGTTTTCTACTTGCACAGCAATATTATTTTTTTCTGTTTCTGCTTTATTTTGGTTGTTTTTTAATGTTTCCAGTGTTGTTTGGATGGTTTCTTTTTGTGCTATCTTGGTTTGTAGCATTTCTATTTGTTCTGTTAGATTTTTTGCTAATTGGGTGTTTTCAGCTAATGTTTGTTCGACTTCAGCTAAGCTTATTTCTGCAATATCTGCCCATTCATTTAGTTGCCATTCGAGCTGGCTGATGGATTTTTCGGTTGAATCAATCGCTAATTGTTTTTCACGTAGCTTTGCGCTAGCTGCTTCGAGTGTTTCAAGATTTGCGGCTTCTCCAAATTCCGCGAGCTCTGGGTGTGATACGGAACCACAGACAGGACAAGCATCGCCATCATGCAAATGGGTCGCAAGTAAGGCAGCTTGTTCTTGTTGTCGTTTTGTTTCTTCTTGTTTGATCGTTGCTTCTATTGCGTCCTTTTCCGTTAACAGCTGGGCTAGCGTTTGTTCTTCTACTTGCTTCTGCTTATCCCAGGCAGCCATTTTCATACGCTTATTAACCAATTCTTGATTTTTTTCGATGCTTGTTTCGATAGTTGTTCGCTCATTAATTGCTTCTAAATTGGCGATTTCTGCTTGATTTACTTCTGCTAACTTCGCTTCCATCACCTGCATTTCTGCAATGATTTCTTGCTCACTTTTCACTACTTTTTCTAAATGACTAGTTGCTTCTTTCCAGTCCAATTCGGCGCGTCTTTTTTGGATAGTCACCGCTTCTAATTCAATAATTTTCGGTTCCATTTCTTCCAGTTGAAACAGTGTGCGTTTATTTGTTTCTAGTTCAGCTTCTTTTTCTGCCAGTATTTCCTTTTGTTGTTTCGCATGTATAAATTGGCCCGATACCCGTTCTACCTCGATTGCCAATTGTTTTTCCGCTGTTTCTGCTGATTCCAATTGTTCTTTCAAACGAATACAAAGTGCATCTTGAGAACGTAAATTGCTCGCTCTTTTAGCAGCTTCCATGCGCACTTCTATCGCTTGATAAAAATCTTTTTCCGCTTCTAGTTTGGCTACTTCTTTTGTATAAACATCTAGATTTTGCCAATCAAGCAGTTGTTCTTTTGCAAGTGTGACTTTTTCGACAGCCTCACTTGTTTGTTTGCGAATAACGCTTAGTTCCGTCTCTAATTCCACTAACGTCGCTTGTTCTTGCTGTATTGCTTCCGCCTGCAAAACACTGATTTCACTAGTCGTTTTCCCAGCCACCTCAACTCCCGGTAAACTAAGTTCCGCAAGCTCTGCCACTTTTTTGCGCGCTTCTACAACTAAAACCTCTGCTTCTTTTTGTTTTTCCCATAGTAAATTTTCGACTTTTTCATAGTAAACGGTATGCGCTAATCGTTGCAAAATCACTTCTTTTTCTTTACTATCCGATACGAGTAATTCTCTAAATTCACCTTGTGGAATCATCAAAATCTGTCTAAATTGATCCACATTAAGTTGAATTAATTCTTCCATTTTTGTATTCACATCGCGAACCGAACTCGCAAGTAGCTTCATTTCGTCGCCAATCAACTCATACAATTCCGCTTTTTGCGGCGAAGTGGTCGTTCCATTCCCGCGTTGTTTCGCAATTTCTTGTTGCGGAATCCGGCTAATTTGATAAATTTTTTCTTTCAATCTAAAAACTAGCGTTACTTCGGTTACCTCTTTATCGGTCGCAAAATGACTACGCATCGAAAAACTTTCCCGATCAAACGTATTCGCTTTTCCAAAAATCGCAAAACTAATCGCATCAAAAATAGTTGATTTTCCCGCGCCTGTTTTACCAGAAATCACAAAAATTTGTTCCGTTCCCAGTTTTTCAAAGTCGATTACTTCTTTTTTTGCATAGGCTCCAAAAGCTTGCATCGTTAATTTAATCGGTCTCATTCAGCATCCTCCTTCCTTGCTTGTTCGAAAACATCCGCTAACTTTTGTTTTTGGGTTTCCGTTAATTCTGTTCCATTTACATGTTCAAAAAATTGCCCAAATAGCTCCAAATCATCTTTTTTCATAATTTCTTCAAAGCTATCTTGCGTTTCTTTTAAGGTCTGTTTTTTACGTTCTAAATGTAAAATGTTTGGATAAAATTGGCGCAGTTTCCCCATTGGATCAATCAAAGCACCTTCATCCATTAAATTAACTTGGAAGAAATCATTGGGATTTTCTACTAAGTTTTCCGTCAGTTCCGCGAGGGTTCCAGAAATAATCCGCATATCATGTTTTGGTGTTAGAAAGCGTTCTGTCACACTAACTAGCTCTTTGCCTTCCATTTCCACAATCCGGACGCTTTTATGATCATTTGCTTCTGAAAAAGAATATTTCAAAGGCGAACCACTGTAAAAAATAGATGGATGGCGAATCGCATGCGGGTGGTGCAAATGACCAAGCGCGGTATAAGTAAAACCGTCAAAACAATTTGTCGAAACTCGATCGACATTCCCAATCGCCAGTTGGCGCTCGGAATCACTCGGAATTCCGCCAGAAACGAACGCATGTCCAACCAAAATCTGCGCCTTACTTGGATCCCATTTAGAACGAATTTGTTTCGTCACGGCTTGCATAGCGTCTTCAAAACTACGAATGGAATTATCCGCAAAAACCTCCCGAATAATCGCTGGTTCATGATATGGTACAAGCCATACTTCCGCATCCATAAAAGGAATTCCTTCAAACTCCGAAGTACATTTCCCTTTCATATATAACTTGCTACTTTCATACCACTGGCTACCAAACGCCAGTCGCTCAGCACTATCATGGTTCCCGCTAATCGCAAAAATCGGAATACCAAGTTCGACATTCCATTTCACTAAAATATCATTTAATACTTTCACCGCATCAGCAGGCGGCACAGCGCGGTCATATAAGTCCCCTGCCAAAATAAGTGCATCTACTTGCTCTTCCTCGGCAATCTTCGTTATTTGCGCCAAAATGTACTTTTGTTCCGCAAGCATCGACATGCCAGATACAATTTTCCCTAAATGCAAATCGGCTGTATGTAAAAATTTCATTGGTTTCCTCTTTTCTTTTTCCCGGAGATTATTTATTTTTAATGCAAAACTCGTCAATTTTAAGTATACTAGATATAGTTTAAAAAAATAACTAGCAATACTGGGAGTGAAGAAGTTGTTTTATCATTTCGCAAAAAACCTCGTTCATTTTATTTTAATTATTATTGGTGGACGATTTCAAGTACAAAACAAAGACAAAATCATTGAAGCACCTTATGTGGTTGTTTCCACGCATACGTCATGGATTGAAATTCTATACCTCGGTTTCGCCCTATCGCCAACACCAGTGCATTATATGGCCAAACAAGAGCTATTCAAAGGTAAATTCCTTAACTGGCTAATGACACACCTTAACGCCTTTCCAGTCAACCGTGATAACCCGGGACCAAGCGCCATTAAAGCGCCAATCCGGATGCTAAAAGCTGGCAAAGTAGTTGGGATTTTCCCGAGTGGTACACGAAAAACAACCAACCTTCATTTAAAACGCGGTGCTGTAACAATCGCTCATAAAGCAAAAGTTCCTATGCTACCCGCTGTTTATGATGGACCAAAAACATTTGGAGAAATTTTAAAACGTAAAAAGATTATTATTCGTTTTGGCGATCCAGTACTATTCAATGATACCGAACTTGACCAAAAAGAGCTACTAGAAGTTAAATCTCAAGAACTAATGAACACTTTCGAACAGCTTCAAAACGAAATTAATCAAACAAAAAACAAATAAAAAAAGACAGTTTCTTTTTAGAAACTGTCTCAGACTGTAAGGAAAGTAAAATTTATTTTCTTTACAGTCTTTTTTTTAGGGCATCTATTTGTTTTTGCACAGCTATTATAATTTCAGGATTATTTCCCCACATATCTAAAAAATCAGAATCTGGTTCAATCATTAACGTTAATAAATTAATTAGTTTCTCGACTATTTTATCTAAATCAGCATAGTAGTCAACTGGCCAAATATACGATTTCCCAAGTGTTTCTACTATATACGAAACCGCTCTAATTCGATCATAATCATATTCATTATTTTCAACTTCTTCTACAGTCTGGATTATAAAATCGATATCCACATGTTTCATAAACTCCCCAAACCAATCTGCCGCTTCATCACTATCCCAAGGCTCAGAACCCCAAGCGCCCATTGCAATTCACCTCTATATTACTTTATTTCACCTATTAAGTAGCATTTCTTAAACAAAAAAACCGAAATAAAAGGGCTTTTAACTGAAAAATAGCAAGCAAATGTTATATTGCATTTTTATGGCAATACACATTATGTTTTACTTTTATCTTTTCAATTGATAGTCTTTTATTTCGGTTTCTTTATTATCAGGAAGCTGTATCAGTTGTGATGCTTGAAGGATTAAGTCCTGCATCTTTTAATACGCCAGCAATTGCTTCGTCCGCTTTTGCCATTGCTTCGTCTGCTTTAGTTGTATCACGACCACTAGCTTTAAGTGCGTCTGCTTCTAATTTGTAAGCATCACTTAATTGTTTCACAGCTGCTTTGAAATCATCTGTGTATTTACCAAGGTCAGGTGTTTTTTCGCTAGCAAGTGCTTCAGATACTTTAAGTGCTGATTCACTAGCTGGTTTTGCAAGAGCTGCAAGGTCCGCTTCAGCTGGTTTAGGATCTGCGCCAACTGCTCCTACATAAGCGTTGTAATCGCCATTGTTTTCATTAATAACGTTTACTAAGTCCATGTAATAATTTAATACGTTGTCTTTATCGCTGGTTGTTTCTTTGCTTGTGTCTTCTTTTTTGTCTGAACTACTAGAACCAGAACATGCCGCAAGTGACAATCCTAATGCTAAAGTTAAAACAACTAATAACCATTTTTTCAAGATGATGTCCTCCTTTTTTTCAAGCCAAACTCGGAAGCCCTTTTGTAACTGGCCGCGTCAGTCTCGGATATGCTTCACCCATCCGGCAAGTTAACATTACTCACGATGTAACATTATTCATTATAAGCTATTCATATGGAATAATTCAAGCTGTTTTAGAAAATGCTTTCACTATTATTCATACTCTCCGCTTACCTCTACTTTACCAAGCTCTTTTTCGGTATTTTTATATTGGAAATACATCACAATTCGCCACGGTACAATCATTGCAAATGCCATTATCCAGAACATTCCAGATAACTCGCCCACTTCTAAACTACCACTAATCCAGTACTTAATAAAAATCCGAATCAGTAATAGTCCCATTAAAATAACAGGAAAAGCTTTTGTTCGCTTAATAAATACGTACTTATGACGAATTTCGAATTTGGTTGTCCAAATTAAAATAAGCGAAAACACAAGCCCCATTGCAATAGCTTCTAAAATATCTACCCCTGAAACACGGAAAAAAGGAACAACAAACATGAGCGCACCTGTCGACATCATAATTGGTGGTATGATAATCCCTTTCACACTTGCTGGTCGTTTCGATGCTTTCATTCGAATCATGATAATTCCGGCTCCAAAAACAAGTGTAATGATAATTGAAATGATTAATGACACTTTTAATTCCCCCTACTAATCTGCTGTAACACTTCGCTCCTCATTATATTCCTTTTACCGTTTGAAATAAACTTCTCTGCTTAAAGCGCTTCGTCTAAATCCATTCCGCTATTTTGTAATTGATACATCGAATGATACACCCCTTGTTCTGCAATCAAACTGTCATGTGTACCACGCTCAATAATTCTTCCTTTGGATAAAACTAAAATTAAATCGGCATCCTTAATTGTCGAAAGTCGATGCGCAATCGCAATCGTCGTACGTCCTTCTCTCATTCGTTTTAATCCAGTTTGAATTAAGCTTTCTGTTTCTGTATCAATATTCGCCGTTGCTTCGTCTAACACGAGAATTTGCGGATTCGTTACAACCGTTCTAGCAAACGAAATCAGTTGTCTCTGTCCACTTGAAAATGATGCCCCACGCTCAATCACTTTATGTTTGTATTGATCTGATAACGTTTGAATAAAGCCATCTGCTTGAACAAATTTCGCGGCATCCACAATTTGTTCATCGGTAATATTTTTATTATACAACCGAATATTGGTATTAATATCCCCATAAAACATAAAACTATCTTGCAATACTAGACCCGTTTTCTTGCGCAATTCAGCAATTTCGTGCGACTTAATCGATTTACCATCAATCAAAATATCACCACGTTCAAATTCATAAAAACGCATCATTAAATTGATAATCGAACTTTTCCCACTCCCCGTATGACCAACAAGCGCAACCGTTTGGCCAGGTTCCGCCGTAAAGCTAATGTTTTTCAGCACATCACGTCCGCCTTCATAAGCAAACGAAACATCTTTAAACTCAATTTTTGCGCGCGTAATTTTCGCTTCTGGATCATTTAATTGGGCTGGCACTTCTTCAGTTTCATCCATAATGCGAAATACCCTAGATGCAGCAGTAATTGCTTCTTGATACATTGCAAGCCGCTCCATTACGTTATAAATCGCTTCTAAAAAACGGTCAAAATAACTAATAAACGCATAAATTGTCCCAATTGCTACTGGCCCGATTAAAGACTCAGCCCCGAAGAAACTAAGAATAATCACAACCGCCAGTGCATAAATCAAATCAATTGCCGGTCCCAGTAGTAACGCATTAAATTTAATATTCTTCATACCAACGTCATAGTAATCTTTGTTGATTTCCTCAAATTCTTTTACTAACCGACGCTCTTGATTAAATTGTTGCACAATCGACATTCCCGAAATCGACTCAGCAATTTTTGCGTTTAATTGGCTTAATTTTTCTCTTCGTGCCCGGTAAAACTGCGAACTATATTTCCGGTAAACGAAGATAATAAAGACAATCAGTGGGAATAAAAGCAAGCTATACAGCGCTAATTGCACATTGAGCGCAAACATCGCCGCATAAATCCCAACAAGCATAAATAAACTTTGAATCGCTGTAGAAAGTACGTTAATAAACATATCTTTCACCGCTTCGGTATCATTTGTCACACGCGAAACGATACTCCCAGCAGGCGTTTTATCAAAATAACGCATACCGAGCGAATGCAGTTTCGTAAAAATATCAATCCGCATTTGTTGAACAATTTCAAGCGCAATTTTTTGGAAGAATAGCAACTGAAAATACCAAACAACCGATTTCCCTATTGTCAGTCCTAAATACCCCGCTCCAAGAATGAGCAAAGCTTGCATCTCTAAATTCATTGGTGTTAAATAATCATCCAAAAATATTTTAATCAAAATCGGCGCGAATACATCCGCAAGCGTTACGAGGAGAACAAGTACCCCAGTCCAAATTAAACTTGGAATATGATATTTCGTATAACTAAGCATTCGTTTTAATACTTCGCGATGTTCTTTACCGGACATCACTAACATTTCATCTTGCTCATTCATCGCTTCCATCTGCCGCACCCCCTTCTTCCAACGCCTCTTCCAGCTGTTGCTCATGGAACATTTCCGCATACCAGCCATCTAAAGCCATAAGTTCCATATGCGTTCCCCGTTCCACAATTCGCCCTTTATCAATCACGATAATTAAATTCGCATGTTCAACAGAGCTAAGTCTGTGTGCGCTAATGATCGTCGTTTTATCAGAACGATTCTCTTTTAAATTAGCTAAAATTTGTTCTTCTGTTTTCGCATCAACCGCCGAAAGTGCATCATCCAAAATGAGCAATTCCGGGTTCATTATTAAGGCACGTGCAATCGCAAGTCGTTGCTTCTGTCCACCCGAAAGTGAAACACCACGCTCTCCAACAACCGTATCATAGCCATTTTCAAAACCAAGAATATCTTCATCAACTGACACAAGTTGCGCGATATTGCTCACTTCTTCTTGTGGTGCGTCTGGTTTCCCAAAACGAATATTATCTCGAACTGTTGTCGAAAATAAAAATTGATCTTGTGGCACATAGCCAATCGCTTCTCTTAACGCTCGAACCGTGTAATCTTGAATTTTCACACCAGCGAAAGCAATTTTGCCCTCATACGTATCATATTCACGCATTAAAAGTTTTAATAAGGATGTTTTACCAGCACCCGTCCGACCAACAATGCCCAGTGTTTCCCCAGCCTTTAATTCAAAATGAATATCTGACAAAACTGGTTCACTTTCATCCGGATACGTAAATGCGTCCATTTCTACTTGTAAGTCTCCAACTGGAACCGTATCAAGCGCACCATCTTGGTCAAGCACATCTTCTTTTTCTGCAAGTAAATGTTGCACCCGGTCATAAGACGCATTCCCGCGCTGAATAATATTGTATAAGAATCCAAATGCCAACATCGGCCAAATTAACAAGAATAAGTAATTCGAAAACGCAATCACTTGCCCAATAGTCAGCTCCCCGTCTACAACAAATTTCGCGCCAAATCCGAGGGAAAGCACAAACGAAATCCCAACAATAATCGAAATCATCGGATCGAACATCGCATCCACTTTCGCGACAGAAATATTTTTTTGAACGACTTCTTTTGTTTGTTTCGCAAAATCTTGAATATCCTCTTTCTCTTGCCCAAATGTCCTTGTGACTTTAATTCCGGAAATACTTTCTTGTGTTTTATCATTTAACATCGAAAAAGCTGCTTGCGCCCCGTGGAAGCGGTCGTGTAACTTTTTACCTAGAATCGAACTTCCGAGTACCATAAACGGCATTGGAAGTAATGCAATCAAGGTTAGGCGCCAGTCAATCGTGATCGCCATCGTTGCAATAACCGTTCCTCCTGTTAAAACAGAATCAGATAAAGTCAACACACCAATTCCCGCCACTTGTTGAATCGCGGTAATATCATTTGTCGCATGTGCCATTAAATCTCCCGTACGATAACGCTGGAAGAAAAACGGCGACATCTTCGTAAAATGTTCAAATAATCGTAAGCGCAATGTTCGTTGTAATTTATTATCAGAACCGAAAATCAACATCCGCCAAACGTAGCGACCTCCATATGCAAGAATCGCTGCCACAATGAGAATAACCATCCATTTAATTAATTTGTCTTTTGTCAGCGAGTCGTTCGTCACGGCATCGACCGTATAGCCAATAATCTGCGGCGGAACTAACTGCAAAAGCGCAATCGTAAACAAAATTGTTACTCCAAATGCATAAGATTTCCAATTTTCTTTAAAAAACCAGCCTAATGCTTTATATATTTTCAAACAACAATCCCTCCCTTTTTTCCTTAAAATTGGACAAATAAAAATAATGGACCTATTTCTGCCCATTATTACCCGAAAAAATATATTTATTTGTCACCACTTTGTATAAAATAAAACCAAATTAAAGGAGAGCTCCCTTGTCCCTGAAATGGTCCGGTGAAATAAATTCTATTTTTAAGCGCAATAATGCCTTGTTTGAAGTCTTCATATAATTATTCATCGTCCATTCCTCCTTTGTTTTATTATGCAACGTTATTAGTTTAACCGATTTTTTTTGAAAGCGCAACAAATAATTGCAAATTGTTTAAAAATTATTTTTATTACGCAAAAGAAAAGCATAACGATTATCATACATATCGTTATGCTTTCTACTTATTTTTCTTCTGAAACTACTTGATTTTCAACCGCTTCTTCATAAAGCTCAAATTCTTCGGTTTTGACAACTTCTTTTTCTGTATCAATGTTTTTTGTTTTCTCATCGAAGGAAATAGTCGAGTTCCCGCCTGCTACAAGCAAGGATCCATCGTCTTGAATATATGCAGTAAAGATGTATACTTTGCCTAATTCTGGTAGTTGGTCATCTTCAAATACATCATAAGCAGATCCGTCTTCACGAATGCCACCTTGTTTTTCAAGTGAAACTTCTTTATTAATCGTTAATTCATTTTTTAAATTAGTAATTACTTCAACTTTATAATTCGTGTATGCGTCACCAATATAAACAGTCGAGCCATCTTCTTGTTCCATTGGTGTTTTATTTTTATAAATGGTTCCTGTTTCTTCTGTTACCTTCCCTACAAAAACGTAATCCGCATCGCCAACAACTTCATTCGGATTATCTACATCAAGTGTATAATCGGAATAAATAGCATATGTCGGTATTTCCTTTTTCTGTGGTTCCGCTTTCTCGGCATACGTATTTACTGTTAAGAAACAGCCGACGCCTATAATACTAATTACTGAAGCGATGATTCCCATAGTTGTTTTTTTCAATTTGAGTGCCCCTTTTAATATTTTTTATATGCTGCGTCATACGAAATTTTATCATTCGTGGATAAATTTGTTTTGGATGTACTATATTGATACATAACATCTGTAGAAGCATTATGAGCCAAGCGCAAACCATGTCCCAGTTCATGAGTAGCAACGTTTTGCTTGCCAGCATTATTTTTCTTATCCATATTCTTTTTGTTAAAAGTGATTTTCCCATTACTATACGTTGTTGCATTTATATTATTATTTGCTGAAATATCACTACAATATACATCCGATTTATTCGTTGCAGATGCAGGTCTAATTACACCTTTTTTATACGCATTCCATGTATTTGCCCCTGATCTAATAAAAGACATATATTTCGAATTTCCAGAGTAATCCATGTGCTTACTTGAATCTACTAAGTCCCAGCCATTGATTTTTGCTGCCGCACTCGCCTCTTGCCCTGGAAGTAAAACCGTCCATAAACATACAAACGCTAGTAACAATGCTACAATTTTCTTCATTCCTGTCGCTCCTCTTTGTTAGTAATAGTTGAATTAAGTGAAACTATAAACATACGATGATAAAAATAAAAAGATTTATACCATGTCTCCCTTTAAATACCGTTTCTTTCACCTGTTTTGCATTTTTTAAGGTCGTTACCTCTAACCGATTTACCAACCTGCCGTCTTGATACCGCATATTTAGCATCAAAATCCCCATCAGCAATTCGTCGCCAGTTAGTCTGTTAAATAACAAAACCGTACTAAAATGCTCCCCCCTTTTTATTCACCTCACTTTTTTTAGAATAGATTATAAAAATAGGCTGATGATTAACTATCCTATTTAAATCATTATGCTGAAAACAGATGCCCCTAGATTTCTTTAAACTTTTCTTGTACAAAAAAATTGTACCATGAAATACTCATGTATAACCAAAAATGTAATGAAATGCCCTTTTCATGTCGCGAATGACTAAAAATAGGTCTTAATTAGTATGATTATTACTCTTTTTGAGCTAAAACTTTAGAAAAAAAGATATTTCCACTCATTTTAGGTTGATTATTTCCTTTTTATACATTTCGTTTGTAATACTTCACTAAATGTTCATAAAGCTCGTTTATCACTTAAATATTTAATACCGTTAACTACTTAAACATATAAAATCTTATATTTTCATCGCATAAATATTCATAACTAGTATATTAAACTTTGATAAATAAAAAAACCTCGATGACGTGTCGAGGTTTTCAGCTATATACTAATAATTATACTCACTAACATAACTACTATTCCGAGTAAAAATGCCACAGCAAAACCATACCATTTCTCTCTATAGGTGGCAATCGCTGAAACTACATAGACAAGCAAATAAAACAATTGTAGCCAGAACGGTGAATCTAATCCTTCTTTCGTCTGTATCATCGTCCACAAACTATTTAGTAAAAATAGCATAAATAAACCAATTAAAACAATCTTGATGATTTTTTTCATGTTGCTCTCCCTTTGCAGTTAATATTCTCTTTTTCAAGTATAGCAAAAAAATGATGGATGTTAAACCATTTTAGTGAGGAAAAGCTACATAGCTAAAATTTACTATTAGTATGGATCAAAGTTATTAAGCAATACTAAAATAGCGATAATAACTAGATCCACGCGCAAAACATCTTTCTTATCTGCCATACAAAAAGCATGGATCAAGCTTCCTAATATCAAAATTGGCCAAAATAACCTCTCGTTGGTGATAGAAGATACAAATGCCAATAATAACATCATAATTAATAAGGCGTATTCTATTACTTTAGATTTTCCCATCTGCTATTTCTCCTTCGTAATTGGTGAAGTTCGTGTCGGTACTATTTAATTATATCAAATAAAATGAATGTATAACCAAAGAAGAAAATAAAAAACCCCGCATTTCCTAAGAAAATGCGGGGTTTTAGTAATCAATTTAAAATTGACTTATTTTTTCACTTGGCTCATTACTTCTTCAACAAAGTTATCTTCTTTTTTCTCGATTCCTTCGCCTACTTCGAAACGTACGAATGATACAACTTTACCACCGCTTTGTTTCACGTAGTCGCCTACAGTGATGTCTGGGTTTTTAACGAAAGGTTGGTCTTCTAAGGAAATTTCGCTTAGATATTTTTTCAAACGGCCTTCTACCATTTTTTCAACGATATTAGCTGGTTTGCCTTCGTTTAATGCTTGTTGAGTTAATACTTCTTTTTCGTGTGCAACTTCTTCAGAAGAAACATCTTCACGAGAAATGTATTTAGGGTTGATTGCAGCGATATGCATAGCAACATCTTTTGCAACTGTAGCATCAGTAGTTCCTTCAAGAAGTGTAAGAACACCAATACGTCCGTTCATGTGGATGTATTCGCCAAAAGCAGAGTTGTCCGCTTTTTCTTTTACTTCAAAACGACGAAGGGAAATGTTTTCACCGATTTTTGTAATTGCTTCAGTGATGTAATCTTGAACAGTTTGGCCATTAGGCATTTCTGTTTTAAGTGCGTCTTCTAAGCTATCTGGACGTACTGCAAGAATTTGTTTAGCTAAAGCGTCAACTAATTGTTGGAAGTTATCGTTTTTAGCAACGAAATCTGTTTCAGCATTTACTTCAAGTACTACTGCATGTTTTTCATTGCTGATTACATGAGTCATACCTTCAGAAGCTACACGATCAGATTTTTTCGCAGCTTTAGCGATTCCTTTTTCACGAAGATAGTCAATTGCTTTTTCCATATCTCCTTCTGTTTCTACAAGTGCTTTTTTACAATCCATCATACCAGCACCAGTTTTTTCACGTAATTCTTTTACCATTTGAGCTGTAATGTTAGCCATTTATTTTCCCTCCAATTTTTCTCTTTAAAAAAGGTGATAAGAATAGTGCCTTATCACCTTGAAAGTTTCAAATAAAATCTTATGCTTCAGTAGTTTCTTCTGTAGCTTTTTCTTCTACAGGAGCAACTTCCGCTTCCGTTAACTCTTCCCCTTGGTTCACTTCAATGATAGCGTCAGCCATTTTAGCAGTTAATAATTTAACCGCGCGGATAGCGTCATCATTTGCAGGGATTACGTAGTCGATTTCATCCGGATCACAGTTTGTATCAACAATACCGATGATAGGAATATGAAGTTTACGAGCTTCTGCAACCGCAATACGTTCTTTGCGTGGGTCAACGATGAATAATGCATCAGGAAGACCTTTCATGTCTTTGATTCCGCCTAAGAAGCGTTCTAATTTTTCTTGTTCTTTTTTAAGAAGGACAACTTCTTTTTTAGGAAGGACTTCAAAAGTTCCATCTGCTTCCATTCTTTCGATTTTTTTAAGGTGTTGAATACGTTTTTGAATAGTTTCAAAGTTAGTTAAAGTACCACCTAACCAACGATGATTCACGAAATATTGTCCAGAACGGATAGCTTCGTCGCGAACGGATTCTTGAGCTTGTTTTTTAGTTCCTACAAACAGGATAGTTCCGTTGTCGCTAGCTACTTCACGCATGAAGTTGAAAGCTTCGTCTACTTTTTTCACTGTTTTTTGTAGGTCAATGATATAAATACCATTTCTTTCTGTGAAGATATATTTCTTCATTTTTGGGTTCCAACGACGAGTTTGGTGGCCGAAGTGAACTCCTGCTTCGAGTAATTGTTTCATTGAAATAACAGGCATGTGTTATTCCCTCCTATTGGTTTATTTTTTGCGGATAACCGCCCTCCGCATGGATCAACCAGCTGAAAAACTTAAGCGAACAAGTCGTTAAGCACCTTCTCAGTCTGTCACCGTGCGTGTGTGATTTAACACTGTTTCCTAATATACCATAAAAACGTATAATATGCAACCTGTAATACGTATCTTCTTTCGTCTACAACTACTTTTTTTCTACAATAATTTCGAGTTCCTCGGCTAAAGCTAGTACAGCTTGTTTTTTTATTTTTTTATATTGTGCACTTTTATAAGGTAATTCTATTAAAGTTGTATCATCCTTTTGCTTGTCAACATAACATTTAACTAAAACATAACGATGAAGCGGATTCATGGTGTTTAGTATTTCTATATATAGCTTTACTAAACTACCTATCGCTGTTAATTCGACTTGGCGTTGATTATTAGTTACTTCTAAAATACCATCAACTCGCAGTTTTAGTTCATTTTTACTTCCTAAAAGAAAAACCAAATATTGAAACTCCTCAAAAAAACTTTTTACATTTTGGACAGTTTTAATGTAGTCTATATTGTTTTTCGTTGCAGACACCCCGTTTTACATTAATACTAGCAAAATGAGCGCTTTATTTGTTATGCACGTTGCGTAAGAAAAAAGCTTTGAAATTAGCAGTTATACTAATTTCAAAGCTTTCTCAATCAATTCGCAACAATATTTACAAGTTTCCCTGGAACGACAATCACTTTACGGATTGTTTTGCCTTCTAGGTTTTCTTTCATTTTGTCGTCTTCTTGTGCGATTTTTTCTAGTTCTTCTTTTCCAAGAGATTTGGCAACGGTGATTTTGCTTTTTACTTTGCCGTTGACTTGGAGAACGATTTCTACTTCATCTTCTACTAGTTTGGCTTCGTCGTACGTTGGCCAAGCTACGTAGCTGATTGTTTCAGTATGACCTAGGATTTCCCATAGTTCTTCTGCTAGATGTGGTGCGATTGGTGATAGTAATTGAACGAAACCTTCGACATATTCTTTTGGAATCGTGTCTTGTTTGTATGCTTCATTGATGAAAATCATTAGTTGGGAAATGCCGGTATTGAAACGTAGATTTTCGTAATGATTTGTTACGGTTTTCACCATGTGATGATAGGCTTTTTCCAAATCAGTATTCGCTGTTGTTGTAACTTTTTCGGCAAGTGCGCCTTCTTCTGTTACTAGCAAGCGCCAAATGCGGTCTAGGAATTTACGTGCTCCTTCTAGGCCGTTTTCATTCCAAGCGATAGAAGCTTCTAGTGGGCCCATGAACATTTCGTATAAACGAAGCGTATCTGCGCCGTATTTTTCTACTACTTCATCAGGGTTAACGACATTGCCTCTTGATTTGGACATTTTTTCATTATTTTCGCCAAGAATCATGCCTTGGTTAAATAGTTTTTGGAACGGTTCTTTGGTTGGAACTACGCCGATATCATACAAGAATTTATGCCAGAAACGAGCGTAAAGCAAGTGAAGTACAGCATGCTCTGCCCCGCCGATGTAAACGTCAACTGGAAGCCATTCTGCTAGTTTTTCTTTATCCGCAATTGCTTCGGTATTTTTTGGATCGATGTAGCGTAAGAAATACCAACTTGAGCCAGCCCATTGTGGCATGGTATTTGTTTCACGTCGCCCTTTACGGCCATTTTCGTCTGTTACATTTACCCAGTCATGCAGGTTGGCAAGTGGAGATTCGCCTGTTCCCGATGGTTTGATTTCCGTTGCTTTTGGCAAAAGTAGTGGTAGTTCTTCTTCTGGAACAAGTGTCGATTCGCCGTCTTCCCAGTGGATAACTGGAATTGGTTCGCCCCAGTAGCGTTGTCTGCTGAACAACCAGTCGCGCAAACGGTAGGTGATTTTGCGGCTACCGATGCCTTCTTTTTCTAGCCAATCAATTGCAGCAGTGATGGCTTCAGCTTTAGCTAGTCCATTCAAGAATTCTGAGTTAATGTGTGGACCGTCGCCAGTGAAAGCTTCTTTTGTTACGCCGCCACCTTCAAGTACTGGGCGAATATTCAAGCCGAATTGTTGTGCGAATTCAAAGTCGCGTTCGTCATGTGCTGGTACGGCCATAATTGCGCCCGTTCCGTATTGGATCAATACGTAGTCAGCAATCCAGATTGGCACTTCTTCGCCGTTGATTGGATTAATTGCATAAGCTCCTGTGAAGACACCTGTTTTATCTTTTGCAAGGTCGGTTCTTTCTAGTTCGCTTTTTAGTTCTACTTGTTTTTTATATGCTTCTACTGCTTCTTTTTGCTCCGGTGTAGTGATTTTTTCAATAAGTTCATGCTCAGGTGCAAACACCGTATATGTTGCGCCAAAAAGGGTATCTGGGCGTGTTGTGAAGACGTTAAACGTTGCATCACTACCTTTGATTTTAAAAGTAACTTCTGCGCCTTCTGAACGGCCAATCCAGTTACGTTGCATGTCTTTGATATTTTCAGGCCAATCCACTAGATCAAGATCATCTAGCAAACGATCCGCGTACGCGGTAATTTTAAGCATCCATTGGCGCATTGGTTTACGGAAAACTGGGAAGCCTCCGCGTTCACTTTTGCCATCGATAACTTCTTCGTTAGCTAGTACGGTTCCAAGCGCTGGGCACCAGTTTACAGCGATTTCTGCTTCATAAGCTAGGCCGTTTTCATATAGTTTTTCGAAAATCCATTGAGTCCATTTATAATATTCAGGATCTGTTGTATTGATTTCGCGGTCCCAGTCGTAGGAAAAACCTAATGATTTAATTTGGCGAGTAAAGTTCGCAATATTAAGTGCGGTGAATTCTTCTGGATCATTACCAGTATCAATCGCATATTGTTCAGCAGGAAGACCAAATGCATCCCAGCCAATCGGGTGAAGTACATTCTTCCCTTGCATCCGTTTCATTCGAGACAAAATATCAGTTGCTGTATAACCTTCTGGATGTCCTACGTGAAGACCTGCTCCAGACGGGTAAGGAAACATATCAAGTGCATAGAAGTTTTCTTTATTTTTATCTTCGGTTGTTTTGAAAGTGTTATGTTCACTCCAATATTGTTGCCATTTCGGTTCCATTTTTTTATGATTAAATGTCACTTTACTCATCCTCTTTTCCTTAAAATATCGAATTTTGGCTACAAAAAAACCCCTACATCCCAACGGCTTATCGCCATGGGACGAGAGATGCTTCTCCCGCGGTACCACCCACATTAGTGTTTGACCACTCAACTTATCAATTCCTTAACGCGGAAAACGGGGATACACCCAAGCTCCATGGTAAGTTCATCCAGATTTTGTGACTGACTTGCACCAACCGTCAGCTCTCTTAACATCAAAATATGCAGATTACTACTCCAATTCATCGCTATTTCGCAAAATTCATTAGCTTTATTGTAGCTGAATTTCATTTTTTTAGCAAGCGCTCGGAAGATTTATCTAACTTTCCTACTAAAATGTGCTAAAATGAATGGAGAATTTCATTTGAAGGAGTCTAAAACTAGTGAAACAAACGAATCCATTTGTATATAGTAATGATAATAAAAGATATCATACGTGGAACTACTGCTTGCGGGAAGAATTTGGTCAAAAGACGTATAAAGTGGCGCTTGATGGCGGCTTTGATTGTCCGAATCGTGATGGCACGGTCGCGCACGGCGGTTGTACATTTTGTAGTGCGGCAGGTTCTGGGGATTTTGCCGGCAACCGCGCACTTGATTTAAAAGTGCAATTCCAGCAAGTTCGCGACAAAATGCAAACGAAATGGAAAGATGGGAAATGTATCGCTTATTTCCAAGCTTTCACGAATACACACGCCCCCGTTGCCGAGTTACGTGAGAAATTTGAAACTGTTTTGAATGAGCCAGGTGTAGTTGGGCTTTCGATTGCGACAAGACCGGATTGTTTGCCAGATGATGTGGTGGAATATTTAGCTGAGTTGAATGAACGTACTTATCTATGGTTGGAGCTTGGTTTACAATCCGCCCATGATGAAACTGGGCGCTTAATTAACCGAGCACATGATTATGATTGTTATGTGGAAGGCGTGCGCAAACTCCAAAAACATAATATCCGCATTTGTACCCACATTATCAACGGGCTTCCAAAAGAAACACCAGAAATGATGATGGAAACAACACGGAAAGTAGTAGAAAGTGGCGTTGATGGTATTAAAATCCATTTGCTTCATTTATTAAAAGGAACGCCGATGGTAGAAGATTATAAAAAAGGTGACTTAGAATTTTTAACGCGTGATGGTTATGTGAACTTAGTAGCTGATCAACTCGAAATCTTACCGCCAGAAATGGTTATTCACCGGATTACTGGTGATGGTGGCGTGGATGATTTGATTGGACCAGTTTGGAGTTTGAACAAATTTGAAGTTCTGAATGCGATTGATGCGGAATTGGTACGCAGAGATAGCTGGCAAGGGAAATTGTATCAACCTGTGGAAGTGAATGCAAAATGAATTTGCGCGGCATTCTCCCCTTCGCCCATGATACGCTCCGAAAAGTAGTTCGTTCTGGAGATTACGTGGTGGATGCGACTTGTGGTAATGGGCATGATACGCTTCTGCTAGCAGAACTAGTCGGCATCAATGGACATGTGCTTGGATTTGATATTCAACAACTGGCGATTGATGCGACGAACACTCGGTTAGAAAATGCGGGTGCCAGTTCGCAAGTAGAACTCGTATGTGCTAGCCATGCGCGCATTCCGGAATATACATCAAAACCGGTTCGTGTCGCTATTTTTAATCTTGGTTATTTACCTGGTGGCGACAAAGAAATTACTACAACTGCTGATTCTACGTTAGAAAGCATTGGCCATTTAATGGAGCTGCTTGAAGTTGGTGGCGTCATTATTCTCGTTATTTATCACGGCCACCCTGCTGGAAAACAAGAAAAAGATGCTGTCGTGACTTTTTGCGAAGCTATCCCCCAACAAGATTTCCATGTATTATCTTACAACTTTATTAATCAAAAAAATGATGCTCCATTTGTCATTATTATTGAAAAAAGAAAACCTAGACAGGCTAATTAATCGCTTTGTCTAGGTTTTCTTTTTATTTTTTAAAATCGTATTTGTCTGCTACGTATACATCATACCAAATCATGAAAATAACGACTGTCCAGATTTTACGACTGTAATCGAATTTACCGGCACAGTGGTCGTCTAGTAAGTCTAGTACATATTGTTTGTTAATTAAATGATCGGTTGGTGATTCTTTAATGATGTTTTTAACCCAAGCGTTCATTTCGTCTTTTAACCAGTGACGAATTGGTACTGGGAATCCTAGTTTACGGCGGTTAAGTACGTGTTCTGGTACAAATGTTGCTGCCGCTTTACGTAAGATATATTTGGTTGTTCCATTGGTTGTTTTCATTGTATCTGGAATATTTCTTGCCACGTTGTACACTTCTTTATCAAGGAAAGGTACACGGACTTCCAGCGAATTAGCCATCGTCATGCGGTCAGCTTTGAGAAGAATATCTCCGCGAAGCCACGTATGAATATCAATATACTGCATTCTTTCTACAGGATGATAATTTTTTGTTTCCGCATAAAATGGATCTGTAATGTTCGTATAGTCATGACCAGCTTGATATTTTGGAAGTAAAATTTGTTTTTCTTTTTCGGTGAACATTTTGGCGTTTCCGATGTAGCGTTCTTCCATCGGCGTTGTTCCACGTTCTAAGAAACTTTTACCACGCATTCCTTCTGGCATAACACGCGCTACGTTATTTAACAAGGATTTAAATACGCCTGGCATTTTGTTAAACATCGCAAGGGAATTTGGTTCGTTATAAATATTATAACCGCCGAAAAGTTCATCTGCGCCCTCACCGGATAATGCTACGGTTACTTGTTTACGCGCTTCTCTTGATAAGAAGTAAAGCGGAATAGCAGCCGGGTCAGCTAGTGGATCATCCATGTGCCAAACAATTTTCGGTAGTTCTTTCATATATTCTTCTGGTGAGATAACATAACTAATGTTTTCTACGCCAAGTTTGTCTGCTGTTTCTTTTGCTACATCGATTTCACTGAAACCATCGCGTTCAAAACCAACTGAGAATGTTTTGATTGCTGGGTGGTATTCTTTGGCAATTGCTGCAATAATTGATGAATCAATGCCACCAGATAGGAACGATCCGACTGGTACGTCAGAACGCATATGCATTTTAACAGAATCATACATTACGTCACGGACTTCTTTAATCCATGCGTCTTCTGATTTAGTTACTGGTGCAAAAGATGCTTTCCAATAAGTCGTAATTTCCATTGGTTGTCCAATTTTTTTCGTGAACTGATGTCCTGGCTCTATACGTTTTACATTTTTAGTTAAGGAATCTGGTTCTGGAACAAATTGGTACGTCATATAATTTTGTAATGATACTTCATCTAATTCTTTTTCTTTTAACGCATGTAAAATGGATTTCTTTTCAGAACCCATGAACAGTTTGCCGTCTTCTTCTGCGTAGAAAAATGGTTTAATTCCGAATGGATCGCGTGCGCCGTAAACAAGTTCTTCTTGTTTGTCCCAAATAACAAAACCAAACATCCCGCGAAGGCGTTCTGCTGTTTTTTCTTTGTATTTCGCATATGTAGCGATAATTACTTCGGTATCACTTTCGGTTTCAAATGTCATTCCTTCAGCAACTAATTGCTCGCGGAGTTCCACATAGTTATACACTTCTCCATTAAAAATAATCCAGTAACGTTCATTTTCATACGTTAACGGTTGATGACCGTTTTCTACATCAATAATACTTAAACGGCGGAAACCAAACTGCACGTGATCATCTGTGAAGTATCCTTCATCATCTGGCCCACGGTGCGTAATCATACTATTCATTTGTCTAAAGGTTTCTTTATCAGCGCCAGTAATTTCTGTAATGCGGTCATGTACGCATCCTACAAATCCACACATGGTAACATTTCTCCTCTATATAGATAATCATTTTATCTTTTTTTCACAACGTCTATCATATCATAACTAGACGCTCTTTGCACTGTTTACGAAAGAAAAAAACCGAACATTTCTGAGAGGAAATGCTCGGTTAGACTTATTTTACAATTAATTTTTTCAATGCTTCTGCTTTATCGGTTCTTTCCCAAGGTAAATCAAGATCGCTACGGCCAAAATGACCAAAGGCGGCTGTTTGACGATAAATTGGGCGGCGCAGGTCTAGCATATGGATAATGCCAGCTGGTCGTAAGTCGAATAATGCATTTACGCCATCGATTAATTCTTGTTCGGAATAGTCACTTGTTCCATACGTATCAATCGAAATCGAAACCGGACGCGCAACGCCGATAGCATAGGCTACTTGTACTTCTACTTTTTTAGCAAGTCCAGCAGCTACGATATTTTTCGCAACATATCTTGCAGCATAAGCGCCAGAACGGTCTACTTTGGTCGGATCTTTACCAGAGAACGCTCCCCCGCCATGACGGGCATAACCACCGTATGTATCCACGATGATTTTACGGCCAGTTAAACCAGCATCGCCAAGTGGGCCACCGATAACAAAGCGGCCAGTTGGGTTGATAAAGTATTTCGTATCTTCATCTAAGAAAGAAGCATCAATCACTTCTGGGAAAAGATGCGTGTGCAAGTCTTTCGCAATTTGTTCTTGTGTGATATCAGGATGATGTTGAGTTGAAACAACAATCGTATCAATTCGAACTGGTTGATTAAATTCATCATATTCGACAGTTACTTGTGTTTTCGCATCTGGACGCAAGTAATCTAATTTATTTGTTTTGCGTAACTCGGTTAATTTGCGAGCTAAACCATGCGCTAAGAAAATCGGTAATGGCATTAATTCTTCTGTTTCGTCTGTTGCAAAACCGAACATTAAACCTTGGTCTCCTGCTCCGATTGCTTCAATAGCAGCGTCAATTTCGTTGCCACTTCTGGATTCTAACGCTTCGTCTACGCCTTGTGCGATATCTGGTGACTGCTCATCAATTGCCGTTAAAACAGCACATGTTTCTGCATCAAAGCCATATTTTGCACGGGTATAGCCGATTTCTTTAATAGTATCGCGAACGATTTTAGGGATGTCTACATAAACAGACGTCGTAATCTCTCCCGCTACTAATACTAAACCAGTCGTCACCGTGGTTTCACAAGCTACACGCGCGTCCGGATCTTTTGAAATAATTGCATCTAAAATTGCATCAGATATTTGATCTGCAATTTTATCTGGATGTCCATCAGAAACCGATTCTGATGTAAATAGATGACGGTTTTTAGCCAATTTTAATTTCCTCCTTTAGTTCTCTCCAAATACGTCTCATATAAAAAGCCTCTCCCTATTTTGCACAAAACGCGCACGAATAGAGAAAGGCTATAATTATACCTTTGCTCTCATCGTTCAGGAGATATTACTCCTGCAACAGATTAGCACCTTTCACATATATGTGTAGGTTGCTGGGCTTCAAAGGGTCAGTCCCTCTACCGCTCTGGATAAGAGATAAATTTTAATTCTAAGATAGAATACCATAAACTGAGGCCAGATGCAATAATAATTCGATTTTGAATTCATTTCCACCCGTTGAAAATGACGTTCAATTATTTTTCACTTATCATTATTTCCAACCTGTGGTATGATAGATGGATAAAAAAGATGTTTTACTTAACTAAAGGAGATTGTATCTATGAGTTTAATTCCGCTATCCTTGATTATTTTTCTTGGGTTTTTAGCAGTTGTATGTCTATTTGATTTTGTTTTTCGTTTATATTGGTTTAAATATTTTCTAGCAACAATGGGATTAATTGCAAGTGGTGTCGTATTTTTCATCAGCTTTTACGGCGGTGGGATGTCACAAACAGAAATAGCAATTGCCATTTTTATCGGCTCATTTGGTGAATATGTTGTATCACTTATCATTAGTCTTGTTCGCTTTATTTCCAAAAAATCAAAAAAACCTAAACAAAAGAAAAAAGCTAAAACAGCCTAAAAAGCTAGCGACATGTAAAGATGAAAATCTTTCACGTCGCTAGCTTTTTTTATTTGCGTCTAATGAGAATGAATGAAGTGGCTAAAAGTAACATGCCGACTATCACTGGAAGATTAGTTGTTTTATCCCCTAATGCCGGGATACTTACATTTGTTGTAGTTGTATTCGAATCGTTAGGATTTACTGTAACATTGGTATTTCCACCGTTTGCCCCGTTATTGCCGTTATTCGTATTATCGCCACCATTATCTGGGGTTGGCGGAGTTGGTGGAACTACTTTTTTCTCTACCGTAATAGTTACATCTAAGGTTTTAGCTTTATTCCCATCTGCATCTACTGCATTTAAATGAATGGTGTATGTTCCTGGTTTTTCTAGCACGCTCGGATCAAAGTCTGTCGTGATTTTTGAGCCATCATCTGTTGTAGCATGAATGTCTTGTAAAAATTCGGCTACAGTTTTTACTGTTCCCACCGGATAGCTGATTTTCTTATCCGCTGAAATTACTGGTGCTATTGTATCTTTTACGTGAATCGTTATTTCTACAGGAGTTGCTTGGTTTCCTGCTGCATCAACCGAGTAAAGATGGACAAGATAATCGCCTGATGTATTTACGATAGCGGGATTGTAGTCTGTTGTGATTTTTGAGCCGTCATCTGTATTTGCGCCTACTTTGGCAAGAAGTTGTTGCTCTGTCATTGGTGCGCCGCGCTCGGCAGTTATTTCTTGACTAGTTGTTTTTATAACAGGAGCGATAGTATCTTGGACTAATACGTTTACTCTGAGCGGTAATGCATTGTTACCACTTTGGTCGGTCGCATGGAGCAAGACTTCGTAATTCCCTGTTTTCGTTAAATCAATTTTCGAAAAATCAGAAGTTATCGGGCTATTATCACTTGTTGCCGCGTTTATATCTGTGTAGAAAGCTTGCTCTGCTTTTGTAATACCTCTTTCGTAAGTGATTGATTGGTCGGCTGTAATGATTGGCGGTATGGTATCTTCTACTTTCATCGTCACTTTAACCGGAGTTGCTTTATTTCCACTTGCGTCTTCTGCATTTAATGTGACGGTGTACGTTCCAACTGTATCAAGATTTTTGCTATCAAAATCAGTTGTAATCATAGAGCCATCATCCGTTGTAGCTTCAATATCAGCTAAGAAATCAGCTTCATTTTTATTTATCGTTCTTTCATAGGTGATTGTATTTAGCGCGTTGATGATTGGGCCTTTTGTATCTACTACTGTAATCGTAACTGTCACAGGATCCGCTTCATTATTGCTTTCGTCTTTGGCATTTAATTCAACGGTGTACGTCCCTTCTTGCGCAAGAACGGCTGGGTCAAAATTGCTCGTGATGGTGGAGCCATCGTTTGTTATTGCATGAATATCGCTTAAAAATTGTGTCGCGGTTTTGCTGGTTCCTTTTGCATACGTTATAGTTGTGTCGGCTGTGATTACTGGTTTTTCTGTATCGGCAACGGTAACTGTAATCGTGACGGGGTCCGCTTTGTTGCCACTTGGGTCTACTGAATTTAGCGTTACTGTATAAGTTCCCGCTTTATCCAGATTTACGGCAGTTGCGAAATCACTCGTAACCGGTGTGCCATCATCTGTTTTAATTGCTAAATCAAGGAAGAAGCCTGTTTCTTGTTTCTTTTCCCCGCGTTCATAGGTGATGCTTGTTGCGCTAGATGAGATTACTGGTTTTTGTGTATCTTGAACAACGACAGTTACTTTTACTGGCAAAGCGTAGTTACCATTTTCATCAACGGAACTTAACGTTACTTGATATGTCCCTACTTGTTTCAAACTATTTGGGTTGAAATTGGAAGTTACTGCTGAACCGTCATTTGTTGTTGCGTTTACATCAGCTAAAAAGGCACTCGCAGTCTTCGTCGTTCCTTTCTCATAAGTGATGGTTGCGTTAGCCGTGATTACTGGTGGTGTTGTGTCGCGTACGGTAACTGTGACTGTCACTGGATCGGATATATTTCCACCTGTATCTGTAGAAGTAAGCGTCACATCATAATCACCCGGCGTATTTAAATCTACTGCTGTTGCAAAATTAGAGGTGATTGTCGAGCCGTCATTTGTTGTAGCATGGACGTCCGTTAAGAAATCAGCAGCCAATTTGGTTATCCCTTTTTCATAGACGATTGCGTCATCTGCTGTGATTACCGGTGCAGTGACATCTTTTATGGTGACGTTTACTGTTCTTGGAATTGCTGTATTTCCGCTAATATCATTCGCATTTAATGTGACTGAGTAAACCCCTGGTGTATCAAATTTCACTTTATCCGCAAAATCGCTTGTTATTGTGGCCGGCTCATCTGTCGTTGCATGAATATCAGCTAAAAATTGCGTTTCTGATCGCGTATTTCCTTGGTTATAACTTATTGCTTCATCCGCACTTAAAATCGGTGCTATCGTATCTTCCACTGTTACGACGACATACACCGGATTAGACTGGTTGCCAGCTGCATCGGTAGCTTCCACTAAAACCGTATAATCGCCCGGTGAATCCATTTGCACCATTGTATTAAAATTGGTTTTAATGATTGCGCCGGCTTCACTTGCCACATTCACATCTTTTAAAAAGTCATCTGCGGTTTTCTTCGTATTCAGTTCATACGTTATTTTGTCATCCGCTGTCACGACTGGCGCTTGTCTATCAACGGTAAATGCTTTTTCAGAGGCTTCTGATGTATGTCCAATTCTGTCAGCCGCTGTTACTGATAATGTATAATTGCCGTCATTCAACGTGGTTAGGTCAATTGGTACTGGGGTTTGTACGCGAATGGTCGCGCCACTTTCTTCCGCACCTTGTTTTATAATGAGGCCATTTTCGTCTTTAATAGCCCAATTGATTTTATACACTCCCGCACCGTTAATATCGTCTTCTGCAATGACAAGTGCGGCAGTTGGGTTGTATTGTTTCATATTGACAGAAAGTACTTTTGGATTGCCAACGTCAACAACAGCGACACTCACTTGTACACTTTTAGCTGTGTAGCCACTTGCTGGATCAAGTGATGCTGTCACATAGTAAACACCTGGTGCGTTCCAGTCAATTGGATTTTCAGGGTCTTCTGTTAGTTTTACATATTTCGGATCAATCGACACGCTATCCATTGTTTCTGCATAAATATGAAAATGTCCTTCATTTCGCACGTCAGTTATGGAGGTATATTTCCCTGCCGCTAGCGCTACGCTCGTCACATCAATGACAGCCGTTTCATCAGCTGTGGAAGTAGCAAGTGTAATCTCTTTATCAATCACTGCGGTCTTTGTGCCTTCTGTTCGTTTAATTGCCGCATCAACAGTTATTTTACCATCTTCTACCGCCGTAACAACATACGTCACCGCGTTGGCACTATCTAAGCCATTAAAAGCATGGACAAAGCTAGCAGGAATTACATCTCCCACTTGAAATGCCCCGTGACTATCGGCATAACTTTTCTCCAGTTTTGGCGTTTGAAGTGGGTGAACCAATTGAATATTCCGCGTACCAGTTGTTTTATTTCCACTTTCTGGTAAATATTCAACTTGATATAGTTGCTGCTGCACTCCCACCGTATATAAATCAAATGTGTTTTTAGTAATTAAATCCGTGACATCTGATGAATCAATTCCAGAGTAAGCTCGCACCCCTTCTAGTTCATCAAAATCAGCACGACGCTCCCCTTGATAAAAGGCTAAAATTGGATTGCCGGTATCGAGCACTGGAGCTGGTTGCAAATTAAATTCCGCAAAAATCATCGCGCCTTTCGGGTTGACATCATACGTATTAGGATATTCTAAATTTTGGATATAACCATCATTATTTAAACCGTCATAACTAAAGAATCCATCTACTTTATTTCCAACGCCATTAATAATAGTTGTCAGCGAATTATGTTGATCTGTTCTTAAGATTTGGCTATCCGTGACACTTAAATCACTACCAAGTGCTAAATAATAGCCGTTATTTTTGCTTAGTGGTTCACTACCAAAAATACTTTCTTCCGCATGTGTGCTACCACCGAGAAGCAAGCCTTTTCCGTCACTATAAATCACACTGTTGAGCGTCGAAGAAGAATTCATTGCCATTTTTTTCGTTTGAACTACTTGTTCTGTCGCGATATTAACTAACGCGATATACCACGTGGTCGGTGTGGACATGACAACATATACATTTCCGTCGCCACGATCTTCCATAAATACATATGGGGAAGAATTCGCTAAAATTTCAGGAACCGAATCAAACAAAGTAATTTCATTATAATTATTTTCTGATTCGCGAATAGACATTTTAAGTTGATTGGCGCCATTTACGTCCGCGTTGTATACCATCAGCCCTTTATTATCTACTTTAAGTACATCAGTGCGTTGATATTTGGCCCAGAAAGTCGAATCTAAGGGATTAAATTCATTTTTAGTAATTGATAATGACGAAGGATCAATCGTATAACGAATGAATTGTTTCCCTTGCGCTGCATATCTAGCCGAAGCAGACATGGTTAGTGTGTTCCCTTCCATTTGAATATCCATAAAATAGACATATGTTAAATCTGAAGTGGATGGAACTGCATAACTAACATAGGATTTATGCGCGATTTGGAAATTACCGTTCGCATCAATTGATTTTACAATTAATGTACTACCACCTGAATCTCCGTAGTAATTGACTACCTCTCCACCGACATAAAAGGTCGATTTACTCGAGTTAGTTGTAATTGACTTATAGGAACTTGTCCATTTATCAGCAGCATATTTTGAATTGAAGTTTTTGTCTTCATAGTTAACAACACGTGCCCACTCCACTTTCTTAGTGGTTCGATCGACACGCATGATAATTCCTTGATCACGATTTGGAATATTATTTAATTGCCCATTTTCATTTAAAATGGGGGTTCCTTGTATGTATTGCCCTTGCACGGTTCCAATCAAAATAATATCGCCATCCGAGGTTAATTCAAAGTCCTCGTCAATCGATAATTTCCCGTTATTTTGATCGCTAATAGACATATCTACCTCAAAATTAGGTAGCACTTTTCCTTCTGTAGATTGAAAACGATTATCCGATATTTCTGGTGAGATGTCATCTGGCGAAATATCCCCCACCGATTTTGCCTCTGCCTTTATTCCAATAAAACAAAATAAAGACAGTAAAAAAATCGTCGTAGCAGCAAAAATCTTCCTTTTCATTTATCCCCATCTCCCTTTGAGACAACCCCAAATACCTGTCTCCATTCGTAAAAGCTATTGCCACTTTTATTCCCTTATTTTATATGTGGCAAACTATTTACTAAATTAAATGAAAAGCTTTTTTTATGATTTCAGCTGACGCTATAAAATTCGCCTCTTCTTCTGCAGTTAGTTTCGGTTCTAATATGTCCATCACACCATTTGCACCAATTAATGCCGGTTGTCCGATGTAGGTAGCTGTTTTTTGGGAAAATACGGCTAACGGAAAAACTTGTTTGGCATCCGTTAAAATCGCATCGACAATTCCCGCTGTGGCCGTTGCTATCCCAAAACTCGTCCAGCCTTTTCCAGTTAAAATATTCCAGCCACCACCGCGAACAGCATCTTTTAAAGCTGGTAAATCAAGTGGTGTTGTTGTTTTGTAATCCGCGATATTAACGCCGCCAATTTTCACCGTTGACCAAGCAACAAATTGAGATTCGCCGTGCTCGCCAAGAACGTATCCCTCAACGCTCTTTGGATTAATATGTAACGCTTCCCCAACTACTCGTCTCATTCGCGCTGTATCAAGCGATGTCCCTGTTCCAAATACCCTTGAACGATCAAAACCAGATAATTTTTGAATAAGCATCGTAATTACATCACATGGATTAGTAATATTCACAAAAACCCCTTGAAACCCTGTTGCCAGCACTTTCGGTACAATCTCCGCTACCGACCGGCTTGTCTCAACAAGTTCTTCCATACGGTCTTCACGTAGCAACGTTTCCGGTCCAATAGCCATAACAATTACATCTGCATCGCTCAAAGCATCCCAATTATTCGAAGTAATCGTTGTATAAGAATTCGTCATTGATGCCATGTCCCGAAGTTCTAGCGCTTCACTTTCTGCCTTTGTTTCGATTTTATCAAGCAAAACAATTTCATCACAAATCCCTTGGGTAACAAGGGAAAAAGCCACGTCGCTTCCAACATGACCTGTACCAATTATTCCTACTTTGCGTTTCACAAAATCCCCTCCAAAATTAATTACTTGAATTTAATGCGATTAATTCATATTTAATGATGGTTTTATTATTTTCCCATACGAGTTTTCTTGGAATTGCTTCTCCCAGCGTTTCGCCTTCTTTTGTTTTACGAACCGCGATTGGCACATCAATTGGATAAATCCGATATCCTAGTTTTTCAAGTTCAAAGAAATTATCAGAAATTCGTTTTTCGTTTCCTTTTGTTACGATCATTGTGTTTACCTCTAGTGGCATACCCAATTTTCTCACCTCCATTTTCTTTTATCATAGCAGAGTTGACCCCTCTTTGACTAGTTTTTGTCGCGTAATATCCGCTCAGCCCTTTTCACAATTTGGACCATTCCAGCATCACGCATAAAAAAACTAAACGCCGGCTGTAAAATAAATTGACTTAGCTCTCCTCGCAAAATCACAGGCCCCTTTGTTTCTAAGTAATCGGCTTGCGTCTCTATGGAAGCAACTTTTGCCGTATACACTCGTTTCGTAAATGTTCGCTCCTCAGATTCAACCAAATAGTCAGCTACAAAATGGAATACCTCACTTGTTGCGCCCGTTTCTTCCATTAATTCTCGCTTCGCTGCCTCCAAATTGGTTTCGCCAAGTTCACCTTTGCCGCCGGGAAATTCTAACCCGCGGATTTTATGTTCCGTAAAAAGCCAGCCATCTATAGTTTTAGGAATAATCAGCACATCATCCGGATTTATTTCCTGTGCTTCAAAATAAATCGTCACTTTATTTCCTAATGTATCTTTATAAGTAAACAAGAACTCACTTCCTTTTCTTTTTTCAAAAATATGGTAAGCTGTATGTAAGATGAAATTTAGAGGATGAATACTAATGAAAAAAATTCTTATCGGAGGAATCCGACTTTATCAAAAATATATTTCGCGGTTCACCCCGGCGACTTGTCGTTTTTATCCAACCTGTTCTGCTTACGGGATTGAAGCGATACAGACGCACGGTGCTTTAAAAGGAAGCTACCTCGCGATTAGACGTATTTCTAAATGCCACCCATTTCATAAAGGCGGGCTGGATTTCGTGCCACCTAAAAAAGAAAAAAATGATGAGACAGAGCATCGCTGTAAAGCCCATCATCACCATTAATAATAGCATGAATCGGTTAGCGCCGGTTCATTTTTTTCTTGCTTTTTAGGAAAGAATAAGGTATTATCAAATTCGGACTATAAATCGTAATTACTACGATTCGTATATTATTTAAACAAGAACTATTTCGATTTAGAGGAGTGAATGGATTGAAAAAAAGCTATCTTATCGTATTAACCGCACTATTATCCGCTTTATTAATATTGACTGGCTGTTCGGACAGCAGCGCTACAAAAACGAACAGTGATAAATTAACTGTTTATACGACGGTATATCCTTTGCAGTATTTAACAGAACAAATTGGTGGCAAATATGTTGACGTTAACAGTATTTATCCGCCTGGTTCTGACGCGCATAGTTTTGAACCGACACAAAAAGATATGATGAAAATTGCCGATAGTGATTTATTTTTCTACATCGGGCTTGGCATGGAAGGATTTGTTGATAAAGCAGAAAAAACATTAGCAAACGAACATGTCACTTTCGTCCCTACCGCTGAAAAGTTAGATTTACCAAAAGATCCGGACGCAGCCGAGGAGCATGATCACGAAAGCGAAGAAGAGCATGAGCATGGCGATATCAACCCCCACGTCTGGTTGAACCCTGTGTATATGGAACAAATGGCCACAGTCGTCAAAGATAAATTAATCAAAGAAATGCCCGATCAAAAAGAAACATTTGAAAAAAATTATCAAGCTGTCGAAGAAAAATTGAAAACCTTGGACCAAGATTTCCGCACAGTTACAAGTGAAGCAAAACAAAAAGATTTTGTAACCGCCCATGCTGCCTATAGTTACTGGGAAACAGAATACAAGTTACACCAAATCCCAATCGCTGGCGTTTCAACAAGCGACGAACCATCTCAAAAGAAATTAAAATCGATTGTCGAAAAAATCGAAGCAGAAAAAATCCCGTATATCATGCTAGAACAAAATACCAATTCAAAAATAGCGGATGTTATTCAACAAGAAACGAACACAAAAACACTGACACTTCATAACTTAGAAACACTAACACAAAAAGATATTGATAAAAACCGTGATTATCTTTCCATTATGAACGACAACTTAAATGCTTTAAAAGAAGGACTTAATTACTAAAAAAAAGAAAGGCGCCCTATTTACTTAGAGTGCCTTTCTTTTAATTTATTGCGCTGAATTTTACCAGAAGCAGTTTTTGGCAAGTTTTCAACAAGCGTGATTTGTTTTGGAATTTTAAAGCTAGCCAAATTCGTTTGGCAAATATCCCGTAATTCTGCTTCGTCAAAAGTTTGTTCCGCAACGATAAAAGCGACTGGTACACTGCCCCATTTATCATCAGGCTTTCCTACTACAGCAACTTCTTTCACCGCGGCGTAGGCACCAATGACATGCTCTATTTCGGTTGGATAAATGTTCTCTCCTCCCGAAATAATCAAATCAGAACGGCGCTCTAACACAAAGAGGAAACCTTCCTCATCCAAATAACCGATATCCCCTGTTTTAAACCAGCCATCTACAAATGCAGCTTCTGTCGCTAACTCGTTATGCAAATATCCTGGTGTAATCGATGGACCTTTTAGTAAAATTTCCCCGTCTTCCGCAATGGTAACTTCTGCCGGAAATAACGCTTTACCAGAAGAACCGATTTTGTTTAAAGCGTCTTTAGGTGGCAATGTGACGATTTGTGAGGCAGTTTCGGTCATACCAAACGACTGAACGAGCGGAATAGCCCGCTGCTTACAAATTTCTAAAACCGCCTTACTCGCTGGCCCACCTCCAAGTAAAACAGTCCGCAAATTCGGATGATAACTACCACCATGAATTTTAAGCAACCGTTCGAGCATCGAAGTCACCACCGAAATCGTAGAAATTTTACCACTTTCTAGCAATTGAGTGATTTTTTCTTCATCAAAATGTTCTTCCAAATACACAGGAATTCCGTAAATCAGCGACCGCATCATAATCGATAAACCGCTAATATGGAAAATCGGCACAGCACAAAGCCAGCTATCTTTTTCGGTCAAACCTAAATTCAAAACGGAAGAAACCGCACTCCACCAATGATTTTCATAGGTTTGCATAACACCTTTTGGCTGCCCTGTTGTCCCTGACGTATACATAACCGAAGCCACACGCGATAAGTCCCATGTTTCTACCAGTTCCGGCGCTATATAGTCTGTTTGTTGCAATTCGGTGTAGCTAATTCCAGTTGCCACTTTATCCGCAAAGGAATCGGCCATAATCACTTGTTGTACTTCCGCATTGGCAAGCTGAAAAGCAATTTCTTTTTTCGTCAAACGGTTATTTAGGAATAGCGTGACAGCACCAAGTTGTTGCAAGGCATGAATAAGCAAAAACGTCATTCGGTCGTTTTTTCCTAGCAAGGCGACCATCTCGTCTTTTCTAATACCACGCGCAAACAATTTCCCTGCAATTAGCTCTACCGCTTCACTTATTTCCGCAAATGTTTCTTCTTTTCCTTCAAAAACGAGCGCGGTCTCGTTAGGAGAAAGCCGCACTCGTTTTTGAAGCCAGTTTGTCATGTCCATTTTTACACCTTCAAATCAAGGGAATTTTGGAAATTGGTCAAAGTCTGGATCGCGTTTTTCTTTAAAGGCATCGCGACCTTCTTTTGCTTCGTCCGTTGTATAGTATAGAAGTGTTGCGTCACCAGCTAATTGCTGAATACCCGCTAAACCATCTGTATCTGCATTGAACGCAGCTTTGATGAAACGAAGCGCAGTCGGACTTTTTTGTAACATTTCTTTCGCCCAAGCTACTGTTTCTTTTTCTAAATCTGCTACTGGAACAACAGTGTTAATCCAGCCCATTTCAAGTGCTTCGTCCGCTGAATATTGGCGGCACATGAACCAAACTTCTTTCGCTTTCTTATGTCCGATAACACGTGCTAAATAGCCAGAACCATAACCCGCATCAAAGCTACCAACATTCGGTCCAGTTTGACCAAACTTCGCGTTATCTGC
This sequence comes from Listeria swaminathanii, assembly GCF_014229645.1. Classification (GTDB taxonomy): domain Bacteria; phylum Bacillota; class Bacilli; order Lactobacillales; family Listeriaceae; genus Listeria; species Listeria swaminathanii. The sequence goes on from NZ_JAATOD010000001.1 coordinate 1,412,367, forward strand.
AGCAATTGTTAAGTCACATACTAATTGAAGAACGTTTCCTCCACCAATTGACCAGCCTGCAACCATCGCGATAACCGGTTTTGGAATAACACGAATTAAACGTTGTAAGTCAAGAACATTCAAGCGTGGAATTTGGTCATCACCAACATAACCACCGTGGCCTCGAACTTTTTGGTCTCCGCCAGAACAGAAAGCTTTTTCGCCTTCCCCTGTTAAAATAATAACGCCAAGATTCGAATTATCACGCGCTAAGTTAAATGCATCAATCATTTCTGTTACTGTTTTTGGTGTAAAAGCATTATGTACTTCAGGGCGATTAATCGTAATTTTCGCGATTCCTTCGTAACTTTCATATTTGATTTCCTCGTATACTTTTTCTGTTTGCCAATTAAAACTCATTTTTCTTCCTCCTTTAAAATAACTTCCAGCCAGTTAGAAAGCTGACTTAAAAAGATCATTGGTTGTTCTAAATAAACAGCATGCCCCGCATCTTGCACCGTGACATGAGTGCTATTTGGTAAAAGTTGTTGCATTTCCTGGGCGATTGTTTCGAATTTGGCATCTAAAGCACCGGTAATGAGTAGCGCCGGAAAATGAAAGTGCGCTAGCTTGCTCCAATAAGAGGGTTGCTTCCCAGTGCCCATTCCGCGTAAACTCATCGCCAAGCCGAGTGGGTTTTGCGCTAATCGTTCTAATCTAATTCGCTTTTTCCGCTCATCTGGCAAAACAGACTGTGACGCAAAAAGGGCTAAATTTTCCCAGTAGTCGACAAAAGGCTTGATGCCATCTGTTTCAATCTGATCTGCTAAATGGTTATCGGCTTGAACTCGACTCGCACGAACATCCGCTTGCCTAAGTCCCGGTGAGCTACTAACTAATACAAGTCCGCGCACCATTTCTGGATACGCGGCGGCAAAAGCAGTTGCCACTCGCCCGCCCATCGAATAACCAAGCACAAAACATTTGGCGATTTTTAATTGATGTAACATCTCGGCCAAATCAGCGCATATTTCTTGTATCGAATAGCGCGCCACTTCTTCTGGGCTTGCTGTTTTTCCGTGCCCAAGTAGATCTGGCGCGACAATATTATACCATTCTTTTAAATGGGAAATGCTATCTTGAAACGTTTCGCTTGATCCTGTAAAACCATGCAACATTAGTAAAACGGGTTTATCGCCACTTAAAGCATTTGTCAGATAGTAATGTTGACCATTTACTAACATATTAATCTAATGCCTTTAATGCGTCCGCAATTTTAGCCCAAAGTGCTTGGTGATTTGCTTTATTTTCGTGACGATTGGTTTTCACTTCAATAATATCTAAACCTTTGTGATAGCCAGCTTTATCAATTGCTTCTTCTAGCTCATCGACAGATTTCGCCTCATGATAATCCGCATCATAAAACGCAGCAGCAAAGCGAAAATCCAGTTCAGTTGACGTACCAAAAAGTGATTCGAAATACTTCGGTTCATTCGCTTGCGGTAAAAAGGAGAAGATTCCCCCGCCATCATTGTTCACAATAATAATTGTCAGATTCATCTTATATTTTTTAGCCATGAGCAAACCATTCATATCATGATAAAACGATAAATCACCAATTAGTAAAAACATCGGTTGGAACACAACACTAGCACCTAGCGCCGAAGAAACAACTCCGTCAATACCATTAGCCCCGCGGTTTGCGAGCATTTTTATTTTTTTATCAATTTGTGGGAAATACGTGTCAACATCGCGAATTGGCATACTGTTACCAATAAAAAGTCCAGCTTTATCAGGCAACAAGCGGCGTAATTCCGCAACAATCTTGCCCTCTTCTAAAGTCGTCGTATTCGCCATTTCTGACAGAACGATTTCGCGTGCCACTTTGTTATAAGAAGTCCATCTAGTGAGCCATGCGGCATTTTTCGCATCGTCTGGCATATTTTGTAGCATAATATCGACTAAAAATCGCTCATCACAGTGAATCATGTCCGTTACTGCTTTAATCGGATCTTTCCAAGCAGCCCCAGGATCCACAACGTAAAAACGAACATCTGAAAGCTGCTCTAACCAGTTTTTAAGTGGTTTAGAAACAGGCATACTTCCAAAACGAATCACGACTTCCGGTGTTAAATTAGCCAAAATCTCCGCTTCTTTTAAAAACGCATCATATTGGTCAATCACGACTTCATCCACTGCCCCGTAAGATCGCAACCCAGAAAGTGGATCCGCTAAAATTGGCCAACCTAGTTTTTTCGCTAAATCAACCATCGGCTGTTCCAATTCTTTTTTATCAATTGGGCCTACAACGAATACCCCTTTTTTACCAGTGCATTCCGTCACCATTTTTTGAATCGAATGATCGTCTAACACTTCATGCGTATAATAAATATGTACGTGATGGTGTTTTTTCCCGGTTGCGGTAAATGGTGAAGGCTCTAAAATTGGTACAAGTGGTTCCCGCAATGGAAAATTCAGATGGACTGGGCCACGTGGTGTTTTCATTGCAATATCTACCGCGCGACTACCATGCCATTTTGCATAACGAAGCATTTCCTCGCTATTTTCAGGAAGCGCCATATCGGTAAAATCTTTGACATGCGAACCGTATAAATGCAGCTGATCCATCGCTTGTGGGGCCCCGACATTTCGAAGCTCATGCGGACGATCAGCAGTTAAAACAATCAGTGGAATCTGTGACAAATTCGCTTCAACAACTGCAGGGAAATAGTTTGCCGCCGCAGTTCCAGAAGTACAAAGCAGAACAACCGGACGTTTCGAAGCTTTCGCCAGACCTAGTGCAAAAAAGCCAGCCGAGCGTTCGTCAACATCCACATAAATTTTCAAAATCGGATGTTCTGCCATCATCAGTGCAAGTGGAGTAGAACGTGAACCCGGGCTAATAATTGCTTCTTTCACACCGGCTTGCACAAGCTCCTCAATAAATGCAGCTAGATAATCTGTCAGCACTTGTTCGTGGTTTGTCATTTCTTTATGCCTCCTAATACGCGTAACATCGGTTGGAATTTAACCGCCGTTTCTTTTAATTCTTCTTGTGGTACAGAATCACCAACAATCCCGCAACCAGCATAGATTAACCCTTGTGAATCAACAATTAAACCAGAACGAATGGCAACGGCGAACTCACCAGAACCTTTTAAATCTATCCAACCAATTGGGGCACCGTAAAATCCACGGTCCATTTCTTCCTTCATCCGAATAATAGCTAGCCCCATTTTTTGAGGTAAGCCGCCAAGTGCTGGTGTTGGATGTAAAGCTTTCACCATTTCAAGCATCGAAACTTCTGGCTTTTTCTTCGCGGAAATATTCATGTATAAATGTTGAATATCACGATTTTTCAAAAGTACAGGTTGGCTAGATAACGACAGCCCTGTTGTAAATGGTTTTAACGTTTCTTCCATCATTTGTACAACATAAGAATGCTCTCGTAAGTTTTTCGCATCTTGTAATAGCGCGTTTCCTAAAGCATCATCCGCCTCTTCAGTAGCCCCACGCTCCGTAGAACCAGCCACGCATGATGAGTGAATCGTATCCCCATTTACAGCAAGTAATCTTTCTGGAGTTGCTCCGAAAAAGACCCCTGTTCCCTTTTCAATAAGGAAGAAATAACTATTTTCTTGTGTTGCTAGCATATTTTCTAAAATAATTGCGCTATCTACTTGGCGCTGGAACCGTAGCCCCATGCGTCTAGCTAGAACAACTTTTTTCACGTCTTCCGAATGATTAATCATATCGATAATTTCACTCGCAGTTTCAAGGAAATGCTCTTTGCCGATTTCCTTAAAATCTGTTAGTAACGCCATTTCAGCTTCATTAACCTCTTGATGAATGATTTTTTGCCATTGATTAAAAACGGCTTCTAATTTGCTTTCCGTATCGTCTGAATAGATGGACAAGTTGACCGTTAAGTAGCTTTTACCGTCTTTATTTGTCAACATAAATAACGGTAAGTAAAACAAGCCATCTTTGAAACTTTGCCATTCTTTCTCTGTATCTCGCTCAGGATCAAAGGCAAAACCACCAAAGTACACTGGCCCAGTCGCATCTACTGTAGCATTCGTTACACTAGTGCGCAGTCTTTTTTCAATTTTCTCTTGCAGTCCAAGAAAAGCATCTTTTTTCTTCTCCGCCAAAAATTGTTTCGTTACGCCAAAACCGGTCATCGTCAGCGTCATTTCTGGATTTTGCCAGAAAAAACGTTCACCTTTAAAAGCAGTACCAGCTTTTTTAAATAATTTGACTGGAGACACTAATTCATCTAACTCAGTTACCCAGCTAAATAGAGCCGGTTGATCTTGGCTTGCGCTACGTTTCGCTTGATTAAATAAATCAAGAGGCAATTTAGTATTCATATGCTTATCTCTCCTTTTACATTCACATCTTCTATTATACCAAAAATGGAGCTAAACTGCTTGGTTTGCGTTTTTTCTTTCATTTCGTCATTAATTATTGACGCCGTTGCAATATTTCCCTAAAATGAAGGGTAGACATCTGAAACATATGGAAGTGAAAAAGGAGAGAAAAACATGGCTAATGCCTCTAAATCTGCACTTACGAAACAAACTGGATTTCAAAAATGGTGGACATTACTTCGCCCCCATACACTTGTAGCCTCTTTTGTTCCAGTATTTCTTGGAACATCGGTCGCAATGAGTTATACCAGTTTTCATTTTACACGTTTTATCGTCATGCTAATTGCTTGTTTCTTCATACAAACATCCGCCAATTTATTCAATGAATATTTTGATTATAAAAAAGGGCAAGATGATGAGCACTCGGTCGGCAATGGTGGTGCTATCGTTCGTAACGGTATGCGTCCCGGATTCATTTTGTTCCTCGCAATCTTGTTATACATTTTATCGATTCTCGGCGGTGTCTATTTATCCTTCGAGTTAAATTGGTATGTTGGCTTACTTGGCGCAATTTGTATGCTTGTTGGTTTCCTTTATACAGGTGGGCCATATCCAATCGCTTATACGCCATTTGGTGAAATCATGGCAGGCTTCTTCATGGGAGGAATTATTACTTTCATTTCCTTCTACATCCAAGCCGAATTTATTAGTATGTTTATCGTATATGTATCCATTCCAGTTATGGTGCTTGTCGGTAACTTGCTACTGGCCAATAGTATTCGTGATTTAGTACCTGATAAGAAAAATGGTCGTTTGACTTTAGCTATCTTGCTTGGCCGTAAATGGGCAACCGTATTGTTCGCAGCAGCCTTTCTTTTCAGTTATGTATTTGAAATCTCTCTTATTTTTACGCAAGATGCTCCGTGGTGGACACTGTTAATTTTACTAAGTTTGCCAGAAGCCGTTCGTGCCGTTCGCCGCTTCATTGGTAAAACATCGCCAATCACAATGGTTCCAGCGATGAAATCCACTTCCAAAGCATTAACTATCTTTGGAATCACACTAGCGCTTGCTTACCTTTTAAGCCTTTTATCTCGAAACTTATTCATGTAAAAAAAACTGGTTGTCATAACGACAACCAGTTTTTTATTTGGAAACAATTTGGACTTGCTGTTTGTTTTGAACATATTTCGCCAGTTCAATCGATAAATCATACCGCAAAAATGGCGTAATAATATAAATCCCTTGAAAATGCGCACAAATCGCATCCACTAACTCGCGCGCAATCGCCATACCTTCTTCATTAGCATGGCCATGCTCTTCCGCTTCTCTCATTCGCTCACGTACCTCATCGGTCAAACGAATTCCAGGAACTTCATTATGAAGAAACTCCGCATTCCGACTCGACAAAAGTGGCATAACTCCAATGAAAAGTGGCACATTAATCTTTGCTTTTTGCAAGGCTTCTTTCAATAAAACAGCTTTATTCACGTCATAAATTGGCTGGGTAATAATATAATCGGCGCCATATTCCACTTTTCGCTCAATTAACCGAACCGCTTTCTCTAAGTTCAGCACATTCGGATTAAACGCTGCGCCAACATGGAATCGCGCCTTTTCTTTCAGCGACTTCCCAGTATAAGAAATCCCGTCATTAAACTTTTTAATCAGCTGAACTAACTCCACCGACCTTAAATCAAATACCGACGAAGCTCCGGGAAAATCCCCTACTTTCGTTGGATCACCAGTAATCGCCAGCACATCATGCAGCCCTAATTTATGAAATCCCATAACATGCGAGTGCATCCCGACCAGATTATGATCTCGAGTCGTCAAGTGAATGAGCGGCTTAATCCCGTACTCATGCTTCAAAATCGAAGCTAGTGCCATATTACTAATCCGCGGCGTGGCAAGCGAGTTATCCGAAATCGTAATCGCATCAACTCCCGCCGCATCAAGCGCCTTAGCCCCTTCAAAAAATTTCGTCGTATCAAAAGTCCGCGGTGGATCTAATTCAACTAAAATCGTCAAACGTTCCTTCACTTTATCAAGCAATCGCTCACCTGACTCCGCGTCCTCCACCTCTTCCGGAACAAGCTCCAAAATCGGCCGAACTTCTTTTTCCAAAATTGGCTTTGTTGACTGCAACCCCGCTCTTAAAGCACGAATATGATCTGGCGTCGTCCCACAACAACCACCAATAATCCGAGCGCCTTCTTGACGAAAAACCTCACCATATTGCGCAAAATAATCCGTATCCGATTGATAAATGACTTTACCTTCTTGCATTTCTGGCAAACTGGCATTCGGATAAACAGCCAAATACGCATTGTCATACAGCGGCACTGTTTCTAGCGCGCGTGCCATATGATATGGACCTAGTCGACAATTGATACCAACAACATCCGCACCAAGCGCAATCAATTCCTCCAGCGCATCCGGTAATTTTTGCCCATTTTGCAGTATGCCCGGTTCATGCATCGAAACATTCGCAACCACTGGCAAATCGGTCGTTTCACGTAGAATTTTTAGTACTGTTTTAAGCTCATCTAAATCATAATACGTTTCCAGCAAAATCGCATCCACACCGTCTAACAAAAAACAGTATAGCTGCTCCCTAAAACTACGCTTAATTTCTTCAAGTGGAGCCGCCGGAAGTCTTGCATCCACGGCCCCGTTTATCCCACCAATCGTGCCAAAAATATACGTTCCAGTTCCTCTTGCTGCTTCCTTCGCTAACCGAATCGCCGCTTGATTAATCCGCTTCACTTCATCCTCTAAACCATATCGCGCTAATTTAATATAATTGGCGCCATATGTATTCGTTTGGATAATATCCGCCCCAGCACCAATATATGCTTTATGAATCGCAACGATATCTTCCGGATGAGACAAATTCAGTTCCTCAAACGAACGATCCACCCCATAAGAATAAAGTAAAGTGCCCATCGCACCGTCAGCAATTAATACTTTTTCACTTAAATCTTTTCTTAAATTCACTTGACGACACTTCCTTTCTTAATGAACGAAAGTGCTTGTTTTAAATCAGCAATCAAATCATCGGCATCTTCTAAACCAGCTGAAAAACGTAATAATCCTGGTGTAATTCCTTGTGCCAAGCGCTCCTCTTCTGGAACAGCCGCATGAGACATTTTAGCTGGGTAGGATAAAATACTCTCTACCGCCCCTAAACTCACAGAAAATACCGGCAAATCCAAATGTGTTACAAGTTCCCGCACCGCTTCTTCACTACCTAAATCAAACGATAAAACAGCTCCGCCACTTGTCGCCTGTTCCACTTGAATGTCATAGCCCGCATGAGATGGCAACCCCGGATAATGCACCGCAACCACATCTGGTTCCGCATTTAAAAATAACGCAATTTTTTCCGCCGTTTCCGTCCCAGCTTTCATCCTTACCGACAGTGTTTTAAGCCCGCGCAGCAACAACCACGAATCCTGTACCCCCAGAACCCCACCAGTCGAATTTTGTAAAAAGTAAACTGCTTTCGCTAAACTAGGATTATTTGTAACAACAAGCCCTGCCAAGATATCACTATGTCCGCCAAGAAACTTCGTCGCACTATGGATAACCAAGTCCGCACCTAGCTCTAACGGTTTTTGAAGCAGCGGCGTTAAAAATGTATTATCAACAAACGTATAACAACCATTCGCTTTCGCCAACTTGGCAACTGTCCGAATATCCGTCACATGTAACAGCGGATTAGACGGCGTTTCCAAATAAACCAACTTTGTATTCTCTTGAAAAGCCTTCGCAACCTCATCGATATTCGTCGTATCAACAAACGTGTGCGTAATCCCAAATCGTGGCAACACTTGCTCCACCAAACGAAACGTCCCGCCATACACATCTTTCGCAATAATAAAATGATCCCCTTTTGAAAGTGTAAAAAGTGCCGCAGAAACAGCAGCCATCCCACTAGCAAAGGCAAAGCCGTCCGTTCCACCTTCTAGTTCCGCAATGGCTTGTTCCACTTTTTCTCTAGTCGGATTGCCACTTCTCGCATAATCGTAAGCATGATAGTTATCAAAGTCATGTTGATGAAAAGTAGACGATAAATGAATGGGTGTATTCAGCGCACCGGTCTCTTTATCAATCCCTAAACTCGCTTTAATCACCGCAGTATCTTGCGCATATTCTTTAACCACGAGCGGCCACCCCTTCCGCTACTTTATCAAGTGCCTTAGATAAGTCAGCAATCAAATCCTCACTCGCTTCAATCCCCACCGAAATTCGTAACAATTTATCCGTGAGCCCATACGAATTTCGCAACTCCACCGGAATATCCGCATGCGTCTGCGTTGTTGGATAAGTAATCAAACTCTCCACCCCGCCTAAACTTTCCGCAAAAGTAAACAATTCCAGCTCTTTCAAAAGTGGCGATACGAGCGCGGCATCTTGAATAAAGAAACTAATCATCCCACCGCGTCCCGGATAGCGCACTTCCTCCACCAGCTCATGCTCTTCCAAAAACGCCGCGATTTTCTGCGCATTCGCTTGATGCTGTCTCACACGTAAAACCAGCGTCTTCAGTCCACGAATCAATAACCAACTATCAAATGGCGATAGCACCGTTCCTGTCGCATTCAATTGATCAAAAAAGAATTTCCCCAGCTGTTCCTCTTTCACAATAACCGCCCCGGCTAGCACATCATTATGCCCACCAAGATACTTCGTCGCACTATGGATCACAATATCCGCACCCAAAGTTAACGGTTGCTGTAAAACCGGCGTATAAAATGTATTATCCACTATCACAAGCAAATCATGCGCATGGGCCCATTCCGCAACAGCCGCAATATCCGTTTCCTGCATCAATGGATTAGTAGGCGTTTCAATGAAAATTGCCTTCGTTTCCGGACGAACCAATTTTTCCAAATCAGTAACATCCGCCCCGTCCCAATAAGAAAATCCAATCTGATACTGTGCTCCAAACTGTTCAAAATATCTAAAAGTCCCCCCGTACAAATCCTGCGAGCTAATAATATGTTCGCCGGTTTTAAAAAGCTGGAAAACTAGTTGAATCGCACTCATTCCCGAACTTGTCGCAAAAGCATGCGTCCCGTTTTCTAGTTCCGCGAGCGCTTCTTGCAAAGCATCTCGCGTTGGATTTCCAGTTCTAGTATAATCATACCCCGTTGATACTCCAAGATCGGCATGCTGGTAAGCTGTAGAGAAGTAGACTGGCATATTGACAGCACCCGTTCTTTCACATTTTCTATTTCCAATTTGCGCTGCTATCGTCTCTTGTTTCAGCTTTGCCATAATTACCTCTCCTCCATTCCTTTATTTCTCTAATACTTGATATTCCGCACGAACTTCTTTAGTCGCCTTAATCATATCTTGCAGCGCCGCAATCGTTTCAGGTTCTTTCCGCGTTTTCAACCCACAATCCGGGTTAATCCAAAATTGTTTCGCATCAATTGCCCGTAACGCCCGGCGAATATTATCTTGAATTTCTGTCACAGTTGGAACACGTGGACTATGAATATCATAAACCCCAAGCCCAATTTCCTTATCATACGTCACTTCTTCAAATGTCGAAATAATCTCCCCGTGGCTTCTTGACGTTTCAATCGAAATAACATCCGCATCTAAAGCACTAATCGTATCAATAATATCGTCAAAATCCGAATAACACATATGCGTATGAATTTGCGTATCATTTTGAACCGAAGCAGTCGTTAATTTAAACGAATAAACCGCATCATTTAAATATTTTTCCCATCTAGCTTGTTTCAGCGGCAAACCTTCACGTAAAGCCGGCTCATCCACTTGGATAACTTTAATCCCGTTACGCTCAAGTGCTTCCACCTCTTTGCGAAGTGCAAGTCCAACTTGATTTGCCACCACACTTTCAGGAACATCATCACGGACAAAACTCCAATTGATAATCGTCACTGGCGCTGTCAACATTCCCTTCACCGGACGCTTCGTTAACGACTGGGCATAAACACTTTCTTTCACGGTAATTTCCTCTGTAAAAGCTACATCCCCGTAAATTAGTGGCGGACGAACAGCTCTCGAACCATATGATTGCACCCAACCCAATTTAGTTGCTTGGAACCCAGCTAATTTTTGCCCAAAATATTCCACCATGTCAGTTCGCTCAAATTCCCCGTGGACTAATACATCAATATCTAAATCCTCTTGAATTTTAATCCAGCGCGCCGTTTCTTTCTCGATAAAAGCATTATATTCGGCATCCGTAATATTTCCTTTTAACCAATCAGCCCGAGTCTTCCGAACTTCCGGTGATTGTGGGAAACTTCCGATTGTCGTTGTTGGAAATAGCGGTAAATTCAACCAAGCGTGCTGCAATTTAATCCGTTCCGCAAATGGCAACTCCCGGTCAACCCGCACATTTTCCAAATTAGCAATCGCTTCTTGCACTTCTAAATTGTTTCGGTGACTTGATTCGTTGAGCGCCGTTACCGCCGCACGAGCTTCTTCTAGTTCAGCCGCCACACTTTCCGCACCATCCGTCAATGCCTTCGTTAAAATGGCAATTTCATCTAATTTTTGATCCGCAAATGACAAACCACCAAGAATAACTTCATCTAAATCTGGCTCACTCAGCTTCGTCACCGGCACATGTAATAATGAGTTGGACGGTTGTACAATCAAATTTCCATCTGCCACATAATCCGCAATCTCAGTAAGTAGCACAAGTTTTGCATCCAAGTCGCTCCGCCAAACATTTCGACCATCAATCACACCAGCCGCTAAATATTTATCTTCCGGGAACCCATGAGCTTTAAGTGCTTTCAGCGAATCGCCATGGTCATGAACAAAATCAATCCCAACCGCAGCTACCGGTAAATTGACAACCTCTTCATAATAATCCAAACTTTCAAAATAAGTTTGTAATTCGATTTTCAAATTTGGTACCGCAGCTTTAAACGCTTGATACACTTTTTCAAATAACGCAATTTCTGATTTATCAAAGCTAGTTGCAAGATAAGGCTCATCAATTTGTACCCACTTAGCACCAGCTGCCTCAAGCTCTTTCAAAATTTCTACATACGCCGGAATAAATTTATCTAATAACGCTTCAAAATTTTCCGCATCGTTCCCTTTTCCAAGTTTTAAGTAAGTAACCGGCCCAACAAGCACTGGCTTACCTTCAATACCAAGCTCCTTTTTCGCTTCTTCGTAATAATAAAGCGCCCGATTATCCAACACTTTCGGATCTGCATCAGCAAGTTCTGGCACAATATAGTGATAGTTAGTATTAAACCATTTAGTCATTTCAGAGGCAACCGCGTCACTTTTACCACGTGCAATATCAAAATATGTATTTAGCGAAACTTTCCCACCATCGTGCTGAAAACGTTTTGGAATAATTCCAAATGTCACACTCGTATCAAGCACTTGATCATAAAAACTAAAATCACCCACCGGAATCAAATCAATTCCTTTATCTTGTTGCTTTTTCAGAGCATGTAGTCTTAAAGCCTTCGTTTCTGCTAACAATTCATCTTCCGAAATCGTACCGTTCCAGAATTTTTCTAACGCACGCTTCCATTCACGTTTCTCCCCAAGTCTCGGATACCCCAAGTTTGAACTAATCGCCTTTACCATACTTATCACCTTATCCTCTCGATTTTTTGCCAATAAAAAACCTCCCTAGAGAACTAGAGAGGTTTGGAAGTTTCGATACACAAATACAGTGAAACTTTTTAAGTCTCTCTTATCTCTCGAAGCATCACACTTCGCAGGATTTAGCACCTTTTCAACGTATTGAAAGGTTGCCGGGTTTCAACGGGCCAGTCCCTCTACCACTCATTATAAGAGCAATTATTTAGTTTTTTTAATCACTTAAATTGGATTGAAATCATCATACCACTTGCACCTAAAAACTGTCAATCATTAAATTCCAATTTTCTTTTCTAGAGCATCCTTCCGTGCTCCAAAAGCTAACAACAAACAGCCTAGCACAAGGATTCCTGCCACCACAAAATAAAATATTTGATTTCCAAAAATCCCAATCATCATTCCAGTTGCACTCGGGCCAATAATGCTCCCCAAGCTAAAGCACATTCCAACCAAAATATTCCCAGCAGGAAGCAATTCAAGCGGCGTCAAATCAGTCATATAAGATAACCCCAGCGAATACAGTGAGCCCAGTAATATCCCCAAAACAAAAAAGAAAATCACATATAAAAACGGTATCCTAACAAAAGCAGTCAACACAAAAACCACAGCCCCTGCCCCAGTCAAAAGTGGTAACACCTTTCCACGCCCAAATTTATCACTAACAATCCCAATCGGCACTTGAAAAATAATCGTCCCCACCGAAAAAGAAGAAATAATCATCGCAATCATCATTGTATCAAGCCCATCACGCAGCCCAACAACCGGAAACGTCGCATTAAGTCCAGTCTCCAAAATCCCATACAAAAATGGCGGAATCATCGCAACCCAAGCCAATTTAAATACTTCTGAAAAGCGTTTCAAACTTCCCCAAAAAGAAATTTTTCGAATAACCGCCTTTTCTCCAACAAAATCATTCCGAATAAACCAAACTAGCCCCCACGCAATAAGCACTAATATTCCAGATAAAAAGAACGGCAAGTTTGCATTTATTTCCGCCAAATTAACGAGTTGAGGTCCAATCGCGAATCCCAATGAGAAAAACAAACCATAGATTGCCATATTTCGCCCACGTTTACTCGCATCACTCATAGCTCCAATCCAAGTCTGCGACGAAAAGTGCAACATATGATCCCCAACACCAATTAGCAACCGCAATATAAACCAAAAATATAAATTAAACCAAATAGGAAAAGCCAAAATTGCAACCGCAACTAGCCCTCCCCCAACTAAAATAATTGGCTTGTAACCATATTTATGAAGTGGCGCTTCAATAAATGGAGAAATAAGTAAAACCCCTAAATAGATTCCCGTAGCATGAAATCCATTAATCCCTGCACTTATGCCTTTTCCCTCTAATATTATCGCAATAAGCGGTAATAGCACTCCTTGTGACAATCCCGATATCGCTACAACCATCGTTAAAATCCAAAACTTCCCTTTTGACCCCATTAGCTACCTCCAAAAAACATACTAAATAAAAAAACAATGTCATAAATTGACATTGTTTCTTAGGATGACCCGTACGGGATTCGAACCCGTGTTACCGCCGTGAAAGGGCGGTGTCTTAACCGCTTGACCAACGGGCCATATCTGGCGGAGAAGGAGGGATTTGAACCCTCGCGCCGCGCGAGCGACCTACACCCTTAGCAGGGGCGCCTCTTCAGCCACTTGAGTACTTCCCCAGATATAAAAATTCTATTCTCATTTAAAGAATAACTCCACAGGCAGGACTCGAACCTGCGACCGATCGGTTAACAGCCGATTGCTCTACCAACTGAGCTACTGTGGAATAAAATGGGCCTAAATGGACTCGAACCATCGACCTCACGCTTATCAGGCGTGCGCTCTAACCAGCTGAGCTATAGGCCCTCAGTAAAACTATATACATGGTAAAAAGCGGGTGATGGGAATCGAACCCACGACAACAGCTTGGAAGGCTGTAGTTTTACCACTAAACTACACCCGCATAATATAATTTTTAAAAACAAAGGGCGGATAATGGGAATCGAACCCACGAATGCCTGAACCACAATCAGGTGCGTTAACCACTTCGCCATATCCGCCATAAGGCAAAAATGTTTAAAAAAAGAATGGCTTGGGACAGAATCGAACTGCCGACACCTTGAGCTTCAATCAAGTGCTCTACCAACTGAGCTACCAAGCCATAATGGCGGTCCCGACGGGATTTGAACCCGCGATCTCCTGCGTGACAGGCAGGCATGTTAACCCCTACACCACGGAACCACTATTGCGGGGGCAGGATTTGAACCTACGACCTTCGGGTTATGAGCCCGACGAGCTACCAGACTGCTCCACCCCGCGACAATAATATTAAATTTTAGTCCACATATCACAAGTGAAAAAACGGAGGAAGAGGGATTCGAACCCCCGCGCGGTATTACCCGCCTGTCGGTTTTCAAGACCGATCCCTTCAGCCAGACTTGGGTATTCCTCCATGATAATAATAAAGTGACAAGTGGACCTTGCAGGACTCGAACCTGCGACCGGACGGTTATGAGCCGTCTGCTCTAACCAACTGAGCTAAAGGTCCAAGATTGAAAATAGCGGCGGAGGGAGTCGAACCCACGACCTTTCGGGTATGAACCGAATGCTCTAGCCAGCTGAGCTACACCGCCATAATAATAAGGCAACTATTTTCTACTTATATGCTTAAATGTGAAGCAAGTGGAGCCTAGCGGGATCGAACCGCTGACCTCCTGCGTGCAAAGCAGGCGCTCTCCCAGCTGAGCTAAGGCCCCATAATAATAAGGGATTAAACTATCGGGAAGACAGGATTCGAACCTGCGACCCCTTGGTCCCAAACCAAGTGCTCTACCAAGCTGAGCTACTTCCCGTTTAATAAAGTGCGCCCAAGAGGAGTCGAACCTCTAACCGCTTGATTCGTAGTCAAGTACTCTATCCAGTTGAGCTATGGGCGCAAATATAAGTGCCGAGGACCGGAATCGAACCGGTACGGATATCACTATCCGCAGGATTTTAAGTCCTGTGCGTCTGCCAGTTCCGCCACCCCGGCGTTGCTATAAAATATGGAGCGGAAGACGGGGTTCGAACCCGCGACCCCCACCTTGGCAAGGTGATGTTCTACCACTGAACTACTTCCGCATACTCCATAATAAGTGCGGGTGAAGGGACTTGAACCCCCACGCCTCGCGGCGCCAGATCCTAAATCTGGTGCGTCTGCCAATTCCGCCACACCCGCAAAAGTGAGCCGTGCTGGGTTCGAACCAGCGACCCTCTGATTAAAAGTCAGATGCTCTACCAACTGAGCTAACGGCTCTCTACAATAAAAATATGTATTATTATAAAGATAATATTAATGGTGCCGGCTGCAAGAGTCGAACTCGCGACCTACTGATTACAAATCAGTTGCTCTACCAACTGAGCTAAGCCGGCATAATAAATGGAGGTTAACGGGATCGAACCGCTGACCCTCTGCTTGTAAGGCAGATGCTCTCCCAGCTGAGCTAAACCTCCAGAAATACTGCCCGGCAGCGACCTACTCTCGCAGGGGGAAACCCCCAACTACCATTGGCGCGGAGAAGCTTAACTACCGTGTTCGGGATGGGAACGGGTGTGACCTTCTCGCCATAACTACCAGACAATATTGAATTGTTGAAAGATTGCTCTCTCAAAACTAGAGAAGAAAGTGTTCAGTTAGGTAACTTCGTTTCATTTTTTGGTTAAGTCCTCGATCGATTAGTATTTGTCCGCTCCATGTATCGCTACACTTCCACTC